>NZ_JBHXWK010000010.1:0-108690 GCF_042671685.1 Streptomyces sp. NPDC127595
TGGCGGTCACAACATTTGCCGCTCGCTCAGGCCCGCGAACCGTCACCCCACCCCCACTGCCCGACGTCGGATCCGGCGGCGACGGGCGGATGTACCGGCCCCCGGCCCCGACCCACCCACCGGGCGCACCCGGCCCCCGCGCCCGCCACCCGCCACCCGCCACCCGCCACCAGACGAACCCTCGGGGCTGTACAGCCGCTACGCGCGTAGATATGCTCGGCTAGTGACCATGCCCACCACTGCACCCGCTGCTGCACACGCACTCGGCGACGTAACCGCGTCCGACAGCACGCTGCGCCGCTTCCTCCACGGGCTCCCCGGCGTAGACGCGGTCGGCCTGGAGGCGCGCGCCGCCTCGCTCGGCACCCGTTCGATCAAGACCACGGCCAAGGCGTACGCCATCGACCTCGCCATCTCGATGGTCGACCTGACGACGCTGGAAGGAGCGGACACCCCGGGCAAGGTCCGGGCGCTCGGCGCCAAGGCGGTCCGCCCGGACCCGACCGACCGTACGACCCCCGCCACGGCCGCCGTCTGCGTCTATCCGGACATGGTGGCCACCGCCAAGGACGCCGTCGCCGGCTCCGGCGTGAAGGTCGCCTCCGTCGCCACCGCCTTCCCCGCAGGCCGCGCCGCCCTCGACGTCAAGCTGGCCGACGTACGGGACGCCATCGCCGCGGGCGCCGACGAGATCGACATGGTCATCGACCGCGGGGCGTTCCTCGCGGGCAGGTATCTGAAGGTGTACGACGAGATCACCGCCGTGAAGGAGACCTGCGGGACCAGCGCCCGCCTCAAGGTCATCTTCGAGACCGGCGAGCTGTCGACGTACGACAACATCCGCCGCGCGAGCTGGCTCGGCATGCTCGCCGGCGCGGACTTCATCAAGACGTCCACGGGCAAGGTCGCGGTCAACGCCACGCCCGCGAACACGCTGCTCATGCTGGAAGCCGTACGCGACTTCCGCGCCCAGACCGGCGTGCAGATCGGCGTGAAGCCGGCCGGCGGCATCCGTACGACCAAGGACGCGATCAAGTTCCTCGTCCTGGTCAACGAGACCGCGGGCGAGGACTGGCTGGACAACCACTGGTTCCGCTTCGGCGCGTCCTCGCTCCTGAACGACCTGCTGATGCAGCGTCAGAAGCTGGCCACCGGCCGCTACTCCGGCCCCGACTACGTGACGGTGGACTGATCACCATGGCATCCGCACAAGCACCCGCAACCTCATCCTCACCCTCACCCGTATTCGAGTACGCACCGGCGCCCGAGTCCCGCTCCGTCGTGGACATCGCCCCGTCCTACGGCCTGTTCATCGACGGCGAGTTCACCGAAGCCGCCGACGGCAGGGTCTTCAAGACGGTCAGCCCGTCCACTGAAGAGGTCCTCGCCGAGATCGCCCAGGCGGGCGAGGCGGACGTCGACCGCGCCGTCCAGGCGGCCCGCAAGGCGTTCGAGAAGTGGTCGGCACTGCCCGGCTCCGAGCGCGCCAAGTACCTGTTCCGCATCGCCCGGATCATCCAGGAGCGCTCCCGCGAGCTGGCCGTCCTCGAGACCCTCGACAACGGCAAGCCGATCAAGGAGACAAGGGACGCCGACCTCCCCCTCGTAGCCGCGCACTTCTTCTACTACGCGGGCTGGGCGGACAAGCTCGACCACGCGGGCTTCGGTGCGAACCCCCGCCCCCTTGGCGTCGCGGGCCAGGTCATCCCCTGGAACTTCCCCCTCCTGATGCTGGCATGGAAGATCGCCCCGGCGCTGGCGACGGGCAACACCGTGGTCCTCAAGCCCGCCGAGACGACCCCCCTGTCCGCCCTGTTCTTCGCGGACATCTGCCGCCAGGCGGGCCTGCCCAGGGGTGTCGTCAACATCCTTCCCGGGTACGGCGACACGGGCGCCGCACTCGTCGCGCACCCCGACGTGAACAAGGTGGCGTTCACGGGCTCCACCGCCGTCGGCAAGGCGATCGCCCGCCAGGTGGCCGGCACGAGCAAGAAGGTCACCCTCGAACTCGGCGGCAAGGGCGCGAACATCGTCTTCGACGACGCCCCCATCGACCAGGCCGTCGAGGGCATCGTCACCGGCATCTTCTTCAACCAGGGCCAGGTCTGCTGCGCGGGCAGCCGTCTCCTCGTACAGGAGTCGGTCGAGGACGAGTTGCTGGACTCCCTCAAGCGCCGCCTCTCGACGCTCCGCCTCGGCGACCCCCTCGACAAGAACACGGACATCGGTGCGATCAACTCCGCCGAGCAGCTGTCCCGCATCACCACGCTCGTCGAACAGGGCGAGGCGGAGGGCGCCGAGCGCTGGTCCGCGCCCTGCGAACTCCCCTCCTCCGGCTACTGGTTCGCCCCGACGCTCTTCACGAACGTCACCCAGGCGCACACCATCGCCCGCGACGAGATCTTCGGCCCGGTCCTGTCCGTCCTCAGCTTCCGCACCCCGGACGAGGCGGTGGCCAAGGCCAACAACTCGCAGTACGGCCTCTCCGCCGGCATCTGGACGGAGAAGGGCTCCCGGATCCTCGCGGTCGCGGGCAAGCTCCGCGCGGGCGTCATCTGGTCCAACACGTTCAACAAGTTCGACCCCACCTCGCCGTTCGGCGGCTACAAGGAGTCGGGCTTCGGCCGCGAGGGCGGTCGCCACGGCCTGGAGGCGTACCTCGATGTCTGACAAGCCCGAGAAGACCACGAAGCCCGAGAAGCACGAGAAAGCCGGGAAGTCCGAGACCTCGGAACAGAAATCCGGGAAGCCCGAGACCTCGGAACAGACCCGTCTGAGCGTCTTCAAGACCTACAAGCTGTACGTCGGGGGCAAGTTCCCCCGCAGCGAGAGCGGCCGGGTGTACGAGGTGACCGACTCCAAGGGCAGTTGGCTGGCCAACGCCCCACTCTCCTCCCGCAAGGACGCGAGGGACGCGGTGGTCGCCGCCCGCAAGGCGTTCGGCGGCTGGTCCGGGGCCACGGCGTACAACCGCGGCCAGATCCTCTACCGCGTCGCGGAGATGCTGGAGGGCCGCAAGGACCAGTTCGTACGCGAGGTCGCGGACGCGGAAGGGCTGTCGAAGTCCAAGGCCGCGACCGTCGTGGACGCGGCCATCGACCGCTGGGTCTGGTACGCGGGCTGGACCGACAAGATCGCCCAGGTGGTCGGCGGCGCCAACCCGGTCGCGGGCCCGTACTTCAACCTCTCCACCCCGGAGCCGACGGGCGTGGTCACCGTCCTGGCGCCCCAAAAGTCCTCGTTCCTGGGCCTGGTCTCGGTGATCGCCCCGGTGATCGCGACCGGCAACACGGTGATCGTGATCGCGAGCGAGAAGTCCCCGCTCCCGGCGCTGTCCCTGGGTGAGGTCCTGGCCACCTCCGACCTGCCCGGCGGAGTCGTCAACGTCCTCTCGGGCAGGACCGCCGAGCTCGCAACACCCCTGGCCGCGCACCAGGACGTCAACGCGATCGATCTCGCCGGCGCCGACGACGTACTGGCGAAGGAGCTGGAGATCGCGGCCGCGGACAACCTGAAGCGAGTTCTCCGTCCACAGGCTGTGGATTACTCCGAGACACCCGGCATCGAGCGCCTCACCGCCTTCCTGGAAACCAAGACGGTCTGGCACCCGACGGGCGCACTGGGCGCCTCCGGATCGTCGTACTAGAAGCGAGGGCGTACGAGAATCTCGGCGCCCTCCGCCGACTCGGGACCCCGATCCGTGTCCCCGGGGTCCCGCTCACGAGAGAGCCGCGCCTCCCCTCCGTCCAGGGGAAGCGCGGCTCTCTTGCGTGCCCGACGCCGCACGCTCAGCGCAACAGCCCTGCCACCTGCCCGATCACCGGGATGCTGCCCACCGACGGCGCCTGCGCCAGCGGCCCCGTCAGAGCCTGCGACGACAGCGGCTTGAAGTCGGCCAGCTGTGTGGCTACCCCGTTGTCGAGAGGGTCGACCCCGGTGCCGGCGAGGGGGTTGGGCTTGAGCCCCGCGACCGGCCCTGTGACGTACCCGACCGTGCCGGTCAGGGCGCCCAGACCCGCCTGCGGGTCGATCCTGCCGAGCGAGGTGGGCCGGGTGCGCACGACGTCCACGACGGGGTCCGTGTTCGCGACGGCCGGGGCGGCGCCGGCCGCACCGGCAGCGACCACGCCGACCGCGGTCGCGATACGCGCGGTCGTGCGGGCCAGATTGGTCTGCTGGGCTGCGTGTCGCACCATCAGGTTTCCTCTTCGGGAGCGGAGAGCAACTGTACTCGCACGCAGAGTAGTTGACCCGACCGCTCCCACGGGCGGTTGGAGCAAAGGATTCGCCTGTGCGGCCCAACAGGCATATCAGCGCCAATCCACCACGCACGTCCGGCAATTTGCCACCGGCAACCTGCCCCCCGCGTCCGCCTGTCCCCCACGTCCGTCTATCCGTCTGCCCGTCTGCCCGTTCGCTCGTTCGCTCGTTCGCTCGTGACAGAAGCCTCGTCGCACCGGCCGGAGCGGGGATCCCTGGGCAGGGATAATGTCCAGGACGTTGCCCGCAGGCAGCGAGGCCAGGTCGAGTCACAGAAGGTACGGAGAATTGGGTTCCCATCCCCCGATACCCACCCGCGTGGTGCTGCTCAGCGGCCCCTCCGGCTCTGGAAAGTCCCTTCTCGCGGCCGCCTCCGGCCTCCCTGTGCTCCGCCTCGACGACTTCTACAAGGAGGGCACGGATCCGACGCTGCCCCAGGTCGAGGGCAGCGCGGACATCGACTGGGACCACCCGCAGTCGTGGGACGCGAGCGCCGCGGTCACCGCGATCGAGGAGCTGTGCCGCACGGGTCGTACGACCATCCCCGTGTACGACATCTCGCTGAGCGCCCGTACCGGCACGGAGACCCTGCACATCGAGCGGACTCCGCTGTTCATCGCGGAGGGCGTCTTCGCCGCCGAGATCGTCGGGCGCTGCCAGGAGCTGGGTGTGCTGGCCGACGCGCTGTGTCTGTCCCGCGGCCCGGTGACGACGTTCCGGCGCCGCTTCCTGCGGGATCTGCGGGAGGGCCGCAAGTCGGTCCCCTTCCTGCTGCGCCGCGGCTGGCGCCTGATGCGCGCCGAGCGCTCGATCGTGGCCCGCCAGACCGCCCTGGGCGCGCACCCCTGCGACAAGGGCGAGGCCCTGGGCCGGCTGACCGCGGCGGCCGCCGGCCGTTGCACGAGCCCGCGCCCGGCGACGGCGTAGGCCGCACAGAAGCAGAGGACACACGAAAAGAGGCCCAGGCGGACCCCCCAGTCCGCCTGGACCTTTCTCGTTTCCCCCGTGCTACCACGTGGTCCCCCGACCTCGTGGTTCCCCGCCCCCATTTGGTTCCCCCCGGAACCGCTCCCCCGTACTACCCCCTCTTACCTTCCTTTTCCTTGCTTCCCCCCAGACCTTCAGGCGACAAGCTCCCCGAAGGACTCCTCCTCGTCACGTCCGAAGCTGAGGACCTCGTCCTCACGCATCCGGCGGAGCGACCGCCAGATGCTCGACTTCACCGTGCCGACACTGATGTCGAGGATCTCCGCGATCTCCGGGTCCGTACGGCCCTCGTAGTAACGAAGGACCAGCATGGTGCGCTGGAGTTCGGGCAGCCGGGCGAGCGCCTGCCACAGCACGGCGCGCAGCTCGGTGCCGCGCATCGCGTCCGTGTCACCGGCGGTCTCCGGCAGTTCCTCGGTCGGGTACTCGTTCAGCTTGCGGCGGCGCCACGCGCTGATGTGCAGATTGGTCATGGTGCGGCGGAGGTAGCCCCCGACCGCGGCCTTGTCACTGATCCGGTCCCATGCCCGGTACGTCGAGAACAGCGCGCTCTGCAGCAGGTCCTCGGCCTCGAAGCGGTCACCGGTCAGGTGATAGGCGGTTGCGTAGAGGGAGGCGCGGCGCTCCTGGACGTAGGCGGTGAACTCCGCCTCCGACACCGAGCGCCGCTCCCCCGTGACCTCCCCGTACGCGGCTCCCCCGTGAGCCTGTCCCCCCGCGTCAACCACCGTCATGTACGTCCCGGTGTGCTGACGCCCGGCGCCGCGAACGCACCCCCGCCCGCTCACGGCACCGGACTTCTCCGTGTTCCGGGTGACTGTGACGTCGTGCAGACGCGTGACAACTGCGCCAGTGCTGGTGCTGTGCAGCGTGTTCATCTCGCGCCCCCCGTCGTGGAGTCCCGGTTCTTCGGTTCGTTCGTCGTGCTGTCCTGCTGTCTTGCTGATGTGGAAAAGCTTGCCCGGGCCACTTCATGACGGTGTCCGCCGACTGTCACAGACCTGTCACAGGGGTCGCCCGCAGGCGCGTCACGGCGGGGGCACAGCACGATCACAGAGAAGAGCGGTAGCGCTACTCAGATGACCGATCTGCGGCCTGCTTGAGGACTCCCTGGGTGCGGGAGATGGATGGGAGCGCTCCAACGGTCGATACACGACCGTTCGATGGGCCAGAATGACGTCCGTGCCTTCCCTGCTGCTGATCGAAGACGACGACGCCATTCGCACGGCCCTGGAGCTGTCGCTGACGCGCCAGGGGCACCGTGTGGCCACCGCTGCCACCGGCGAGGACGGTCTGAAGCTGCTGCGTGAGCAACGGCCGGACCTGATCGTGCTGGACGTGATGCTCCCGGGCATCGACGGATTCGAGGTGTGCCGGCGTATCCGGCGTACCGACCAGCTCCCGATCATCCTGCTGACCGCGCGCAGCGACGACATCGACGTCGTGGTGGGCCTGGAGTCCGGCGCCGACGACTATGTCGTCAAACCCGTGCAGGGCCGGGTGCTCGACGCCCGGATCCGTGCCGTCCTGCGGCGCGGTGAGCGCGAGGCGAACGACTCGGCGTCCTTCGGCTCCCTCGTCATCGACCGTGCCGCCATGACGGTCACCAAGAACGGCGAGGATCTGCAGCTGACGCCCACCGAGCTGCGGCTGCTCCTGGAGCTGAGCCGCAGGCCCGGACAGGCGCTGTCCCGCCAGCAGTTGCTGCGCCTGGTGTGGGAGCACGACTACCTCGGCGACTCGCGTCTCGTCGACGCGTGCGTGCAACGCCTGCGCGCCAAGGTCGAGGACGTGCCCTCCTCCCCCACACTCATCCGTACCGTCCGGGGAGTCGGCTACCGGCTGGACAATCCTCAGTGACCAAACCGCAGGACAAGCTCCGCGGCTGGGCCGCGGCGCGCAAGGCGATCCTGTCCGGCCTGCGCTTCACCAGTCTGCGGCTGCGGCTGGTCGTGGTGTTCGGACTCGTCGCGCTCACGGCCGCCGTGTCGGCGTCGGGCATCGCGTACTGGCTCAACCGCGAGGCCGTGCTGACGCGTACGCAGGACGCGGTACTGCGCGACTTCCAGCAGGAGATGAACAACCGCGCGAGCACACTGCCGGTGAACCCCGCGCAGGCCGAACTCCAGCGCACGGCACGGCAGATGTCGGCCAGCAGCCAGCGCTTCAGCGTGCTCCTGGTCGCCGAGGCCACGGACGGCAAGCAGATCACCGGTAACTCCGATCTGGACACCTTCACCCTGGAGGACGTACCCAAGTCCCTCCAGAAGGCGGTGAACAAGGAGCAGCCGCTTTCCTCGAACAACAAGTCGGCCTACCACCTGTACTGGCAGCGCATCTCCGAGGACGGCGAGCCGTATCTCGTGGGCGGGGCGAAGGTGATCGGCGGCACCACGACCGGCTACATGCTCAAGTCCCTCGAACCCGAGGCGAAGGATCTCAACTCCCTTGCCTGGTCGCTGGGTATCGCGACCGGGCTGGCCCTGATCGGCTCGGCGCTGCTGGCCCAGGCCGCCGCGACGACGGTCCTCAAGCCGGTGCACCGCCTGGGCATCGCGGCCCGCCGCCTGGGCGAGGGCAAGCTCGACACCCGCCTGCGGGTCTCCGGCACGGACGAACTCGCCGATCTCTCCCGCACGTTCAACCACACGGCAGAGGCCCTGGAGAAACGCGTCGCCGACATGAGCGCCCGCGACGAGGCCTCCCGCCGTTTCGTGGCGGACATGTCCCACGAACTCCGTACGCCGCTCACCGCGATCACCGCCGTGACGGAGATCCTGGAAGAGGAACTCGACGCGGAGACCGGCAGCGTCGACCCGATGATCGAACCGGCCGTACGGCTCGTCGTCAGCGAGACCCGCCGGCTGAACGACCTCGTCGAGAACCTGATGGAGGTCACCCGCTTCGACGCGGGCACCGCCCGGCTGGTCCTGGACGACGTGGACATCGCCGACCAGATCACCGCGTGCATCGACGCGCGCGCCTGGCTGGACGCGGTGGATCTGGACGCCGAGCGGGGCGTCATGGTGCGCCTGGACCCGCGCCGCCTGGACGTGATCCTGGCGAACCTGATCGGCAACGCCCTCAAGCACGGCGGCTCGCCGGTACGGGTCTCGGTGCGCAAGGAGGCCGACGCCCTGCTGATCGAGGTCCAGGACCACGGTCCGGGCATCCCCGAGGACGTACTCCCGCACGTCTTCGACCGCTTCTACAAGGCGAGCGCGTCCCGCCCCCGCTCGGAGGGCAGCGGCCTCGGCCTGTCCATCGCCCTGGAGAACGCGCACATCCACGGCGGCGAGATCACCGCGGCGAACTCACCCAAGGGCGGCGCGGTCTTCACCCTCCGCCTCCCGCAGGACGCGCCGGTACTCCTCGCCGACGACCCACGCGACGAGGAAGAGCCCGGGACCGGCACGGAGGCGACCACCGGATGACAACCGCACGCCGCCGCTCCCTCCGCCCCTGGGCGATCCTCGGCCTCCCACCCGCACCGCTCAACGCAAGCAAGCGCCGGACGACGACCGTACGACGCCGGTCAGTCCGCCCCTGGGCAGTCCTCGGCCTCCCGACCACGCCGCTCAACGCAAGCAAGCGCCGGACGACGACCCCGCGAGGCCGCTCCCTCCGCCCCTGGGTGATCCTCGGCCTGCTGGCCGCGCTGCTCACGGGCTGCGGTATCCGTTCCACCCAGGTCCCCACGGACTTCGGCCCCGCGCCCTCACGGGCCCCGTGTGCCGTGTCGGGCGACATCTCCACGCAGACCTCCGGGGGCGTCCCGGTCCAGGTCTTCCTGCTCTGCTCCGCGCAACTCGTCGCGGTCGACCGGTCCGTCAGCATCCCTGCCGGTACGGCTGAGGGGGCGCGGCGCGTGCTGGTCGCCCAGGGGCTGCTCGACGAACTCGCCGAGACCCCGTCCACGGCCGAGCTGCAGGCCGGCTACGCCACGGACGTACGCGGCGGCATGACGGTGAGCGGTCCCCAGAACAAGGACCCCGAGGACACCCTCCGCCTGAGCACCCCACCGGACGAGATCACCCGCTTCGCCCTCGCCCAGATCGTCTGCACCTTCGCCAACTCCGCCGCAGCCCAGGACGACGGCACGGTCATCCTCGGCGGCCCGGACGCCACCCCCCTCAACCGCTACGAATGCACCACCGAGGTCCGCACCAGCCCGGGCACGGAGTCACCACCGTCGACAAGAGTCGGCGACTGAGGTCTTCAGCCCATCCGGCGCCGGAGTGCTTTCAGCCTGTCCGGCGCAAGAGATCTTTCACCCCATCCGGCGCCGGGGATCATTCAGCCCATCCGGCGCCGGAGGACGAGGCGATGCCGTCCCGATCCCCCACCCACCCACGGGGGCGGCGTTCTCAGCCCGTCCGGCGTTTGAGGACGAGGCCGTCCAGGCCGGCAGCGGGGGTCTGGGGGCGGCAGCCCCCAGAAACAAGGGACGGGTAGGGGCGGAGGGGGCGAATAAACCACCCCAGCCACACATGTGGCGTACGCCTCGCCCCAACCTCCCCACCAACCCGGAACCGATCGCGCCGAACCCCGCGTCTTGGCCAACGTGCAGCGTGAAGGCTCAGGCGGCGACAGTGCCGCGATCCGCATCCGTGTGGCAGGAGGTGTCCTCCTCCTCGCGCACCTCGCCCTCGTCGCCTGGATCACCCTGCGCCCCCTCGACGTCCCCTGGGTGAGCGCCGCGAACCTGCGGCCCTTCGCCGGTATCAGGGCGGATCTCGCACTGGGCCCCCGGGAAGCCGCCCGCCGCATCGGCGAGGGCCTGATCCTGCTGGCCCCGCTGGGCGTCCTGCTCCCGACGGCGGGCGGCAAGCTCACCGTCTCCCCGCTCGGCTCCCTCGTCCGTACGGTCGCCGCCGGCGCCCTGCTCTCGCTGGGCATCGAACTCCTTCAGACCGGCGTCCCCGGCCAGGTGGTGGACGTCGACTCCCTGCTCCTGAACACGGTCGGCGTCGCCCTCGCGCACCTCGCCATCGTGCCCGCCGGCCGGTCCGGACTACGCCGCCGGGCGGAGAGGCAGCGCCGCGCGGCACTCCGCCGGGAGGACATGGCTCAGGGGCGGACCCCGACGATTCCCAGGGTCGGGATCGCACCGTAGAGCGACGCTTCGCGCGCTTCGTCTCCGTAGCTTTGAAGGCACAGAGTCGCTGAAGTCACCGAGTGACGGAGACACAGCCAGGAGGGCGAAAAAGTCGCCCGACCCACGGTTCGCGAAGGAGCCCCGATGAGCGCCATTGTCCGCCCGACCAACGGCCGCATGATCGGCGGAGTGTGCGCAGCGCTGGCAAAGCGCTTCGGCACCTCCGCGACCACGATGCGCGTGATCTTCGTCCTGTCGTGCCTGCTTCCGGGCCCGCAGTTCCTGCTCTACATCGCGCTGTGGTTCCTGTTCCCCTCGGAGGACAAGGCCCGCGCCACCTCCTGGTAGGACAGCCGCCGCGCCACGAAAACGCCGGTGGGGCGCACCCAATCAGGGTGCGCCCCACCGGCGTTGCGTGTGCAAGGCAGCCTCAGCCGAGCGGCAGCCCGTTCACCGGCAGCCCGTGGGTGGGCAGGCCCTGCGCCACCGGGAGACCGCCGAGCAGCCCGGCCACCGGCGCGGTCGGACCGTCGGCGAGGACGCGCGCGGCGGCCGGCTGCGCGGCGGCCACACCCGCGCCGAGCGCGCTCTGCCCCTGGGCGATCGCCTCGCCAGCACCGGGGAGCGCCTTGGCCACGTTCTCCGCGGGCAGCGTCGAGGTGACGGTGTCCAGCGCCGAGGAGAGGTCCGGCACGGCGGGCGCGGCATTCGCGGCACCCGCGCCCGCGGCGGCGAAGGCGGCACCGAGAGCGGCGACACCGAGGGTCTTGGCAGCAGACTGCTTCATTTTGAATGCGTCCTTGGATCCGTGAAACGGGGATGTGAGCGGTCCAAGACCGTAAACACCTCCAGCAGCCTTCCGCAAACATCGAAAAGCGGCCGAGTCATGGAGAAAAAGTGAAGACGCGGCCGCTTCCCGCCCCGTCCAATCAGCCCTCACCCTCCACAGAACCGCTGGTGGAAGCGGTCTGCTGGAACAGCCAGGCGGACTTCAGCTCGGCATAACCGGGCTTGATCACGTCATTGATCATGGCCAGTCGTTCATCGAAAGGAATGAATGCTGACTTCATAGCATTGACGGAGAACCACTGCATGTCATCGAGCGAATAACCGAACGCCTCGACAAGTTGCTCGAATTCCCGACTCATGCTGGTACCGGACATGAGCCGATTATCGGTATTCACCGTGGCGCGGAAATGCAGCCGCCGCAGCAGCCCGATCGGATGGGCGGCGTACGAGTCGGCGGCACCGGTCTGGAGGTTGGAGCTGGGGCACAGCTCCAGGGGGATGCGCTTGTCGCGTACGTACGAGGCGAGCCGTCCGAGCTGCACGGAGCCGTCCTCGTGGACCTTGATGTCGTCGATGATCCGCACGCCGTGCCCGAGCCGGTCGGCGCCGCACCACTGCAGCGCCTGCCAGATCGAGGGGAGCCCGAAGGCCTCGCCGGCGTGGATGGTGAAGTGGTTGTTCTCGCGCTTGAGGTACTCGAAGGCGTCGAGGTGCCGGGTGGGCGGGAACCCGGCCTCGGCGCCGGCAATGTCGAAGCCGACGACACCCAGATCCCGGTACCGGTTGGCGAGTTCGGCGATCTCCAGGGCGCGGGCTGCGTGCCGCATCGCCGTGAGCAGGGCGCCGACGCGGATCCGGTGGCCGTTCTCGCGGGCCAGCCGCTCACCTTCCCGGAAGCCCTCGTTGACCGCCTCGACGACCTCTTCGAGGCTGAGCCCGCCCTCCAGGTGCTGCTCGGGCGCGTAACGCACCTCGGCGTACACGACGCCGTCCTCGGCGAGGTCCTCGGCGCACTCGGCCGCGACCCGGACGAGCGCTTCACGGGTCTGCATGACGGCGCAGGTGTGGGCGAAGGTCTCCAGATACCGCTCCAGGGAACCGGAGTCGGCGGCCTCGCGGAACCAGGTGCCGAGCTTGTCGGGATCGGTCTCGGGGAGGCCGGAATAGCCCGTGTCGCGGGCGAGTTCGACGATCGTCCCGGGGCGCAGGCCCCCGTCGAGATGATCGTGCAGCAGGACCTTGGGCGCCCGGCGGATCTGCTCCGAGCTCGGGGTGTTCCGGATCTGGCTCGTCATTACCGCACTCTAGCCCCTACGCGCGTAGATCTCCCGCCGGGCAGATCCGTCGATACGTAACGGTGACCCCGCGGACGGGTGGCGTACACCGCCGCTTCTGAGACTGTTCTGTCATGGCACACCAAGCGACGCCGGTTCGCAGAGCCCGGCTGGGCAGGGCGCTCGGCTCGGAACCGACGGCGGTCAGCGGGGTCGTCCTGCTGCTCCCGGGCGGCGAGGAGACCTCCGCCCGCAGACCGTCCTCGATGCTGGCGACCGCCTCCGTCCACACACTCGGGCGCCGCCTGACCCGCGCGGGACGCACGGAGGGCCTGGCCACGCATGTCGTGCACTACCGGGTCCGGGGCTGGAACGGCAGCGAGGCGGAATTGGCGGCCGACGCGTCCTGGGCCGCCGACGAGGTCGTACGCCGGTACGGAGACGTGCCGGTGTGCCTTGTAGGCGTCGACATGGGCGGCCGGGCGGCGCTTCGCGCGGGCGGTCACACCGCCGTCAACTCCGTGCTCGCGCTTGCCCCTTGGCTGCCCGAGGAGGATGTGGCGGCCCCACCCGAACCGGTGAAGCAGCTTGCCGGCCGGCGCGTACTGATCGTGCACGGCACGAACGACGAGCGCACCGACCCGGAGTTGTCCTTCCGTCTCGCGGCCCGCGCGAAGAAGGCCAACCGCGACATCTGCCGCTTCGAGGTCCACTCCGACGGGCACGCGCTCCAACAGCACCGGACCGAAGTCATGGCCCTGGCCGAGGACTTCGTCCTGGGCGCGCTGTTCGGCCGCTCCTTCTCCCGCCCGGTCGAGGACGCCTTCGCCGCACCACCGCCACTGGGACTGCGGATGCCGCTCGCGGCGGGCTTCGGGCAGTCGCTGCGGCGCTAACCGCCCGCGTAGCCGCGCAGGACAGCCGACACACGCGAACCTCGGCACCCCCATCACAAGACCCCCTTGCGTTTCTTTACTGAAAATGATTATCGTCTTTACATGCCCATGGAGGGCATGTACATGACTCAGGGGGGTCTCTTTTGCGTACCCGCAAGCGCCTGCTGACCGTTTCCGGCATCGCCGCCGCCGCTCTCGCCGCGGCCGGCCTCAACACGTCCGCCTTCGCCGCGACAACGCTGTCGTCCGGGCATGTCGACGTACTCGACACGGAGTGGGACGGCAGCGCCCTGCACCTGCACGTGCACGACGAGGTGACCGACACCGAGTACGAGCCGGCCGATGTGACCCTGGCCGTCCCGGCGGCCGCCAAGGTCACCAACCCGGGCTACGCCTTCCTCGGCACCGGCGGCCAGGTGTGGCTGCTGCCCGACACGGAGGCCGAGGCCACCGCGGCCGGTGTGCTCTTCGCCGGCGTCTCCACCGAGCACCTCACCACCGGCACCTTCACCGGTAACACCGTCACCTACACCCTGGTGAGCGCGACCCGGAACGGCGCGAGCACCGAGGACTTCAGCGTCTACAGCGACGCCTCGGGCTCGGTGAACCGCTACTTCGACAGCGGCAGCACCGCCAACAGCTCCGAGTCGTTCACCGTCGGCGCCCACAACCACCCCAACTGGGCCTTCGAGGAGGCGGGCACCTACCAGGTCACCTTCACCGTGAGCGGCACGGTCGGCGGCGGCACGGTCACCTCCGAGCAGGAGACCCTCACCTTCGTCGTGTCGGGCTGATCCGGACCGATGAGTACAAGACACACCTACGCCGCCGCGGTGATCGCCGCGGCGGCGGTACTCACCGGCGCGCTCGGGATCGTGGCGGGCGGCACCCCGCCCGCCCGGGCCGCGTCCGGCGCCGTCGTACTCGACGAGGGAGCGGTCGACCTCACGCCCCGGCTGGTCGACGGCGAACTCCAGCTCCAACTCGACGACCGGACAACGGAAACCGCGGTGGTCCGCGAGCCCTCCGAGGTCGTCTGGCACGTCGTGCCCGAGGCGAAGTCGTTCGTCGAGGGCCCGCTCCAGGGGCCGTTGGGCAGCCTGATGGACGCCTGGTACCTCAACGGCTGGGAGGCGGACCAGATCTTCGCCCTCGAACCCGGCTGGAACGGCACGGAGGCCGGGGCCGACACCGAGGTGACGCTCACCGGCTTCGAGGGCCCGGGCGGCTTCGCCCTCTACGACTGGCTGGAGGACGACTCCTACAACGACATCCCGCCGGACGTCCACCTCGCCTCCGACCCCGCCGCGAACACCTCCTACACACTCGGCGAGGACACCGAACACGCCGTCCCCACCTGGGGGTTCGGCGCCGAAGGCATCTACCGGCTCACCCTCACGGCGAGCACGACCCTCGCCGACGGCACCGTCTCCAGCGACACCGAGACCCTCGCGGTCGCGGTCGGGAACGTGGACCCGACGGCCGTACTGCCGGGCGACGGATCGACGCCGACGCCACCGACGCCGCCACCGACGAGCAGCCCGCCCCCAACGGAAACAGTCGCCCCCCGCGCCCACGTCATCGACGACGGACACCTGGACCTCGCCGCCCGGCCCGTGGGCGGCGGCCTGGAGTTCCAGATCAAGGAGGGCACGGCGTACGACTACGAGTGGTACGAGCCCGACGAGGTCGTGCTGCATGTCGTCCCGGCCGCGAAGAAGAAGATCACGAGCGACACTGCCTTCCTCGGCGCCGAGGGCGACCCGGTCTGGTGGCTGCCGCTCGCCCAGGTCTCGGGCATCCTCTGGCCCGGCTGGAGCACCGAGGAGTGGGAACCGTCCGCGCTCGACGGCAAGGTCACCTACCAGGTGGACTCCTTGCAGGGCCCGGGCACCATGGCCGTCTTCTCGAGCGGCTCGCTCAGCGGCTGGGACCTCTGGATCAACAGCGGAGACGGCCTGCCCGACAGCTTCCAGCACAGCGTCGACGCACACTCCCACTCGTACTGGGCCTTCACCCAAGAGGGCGTCTACCGCACCAAGTTCACCGTGAGCGCGACCCTCGCCGACGGGACGAAGGTCAGCGACACGGAGACCATCGCGTGGGTGGTCGGCGACGACGTCGACCCGTCGACGGTCGAACCCGGGGCGGGGGACGAGGCCACGGCGACGCCGACGGCCAGTGCATCGGCCTCTGCATCGCCATCAGGGACAGCGAGTCCGAGCCCGGAAGCTTCCCCCTCACCGTCGGAGTCCACCCCGGCAGTCCGCCCCAGCGGCGGTACGTCCACCACAGTCACCGGCGCCCTCGCCTCCACCGGCTCCGGTGTCCTCGCACCGCTCGGCGCGTCCGTCGCCGCGCTGATCGTCGGATGCGGCGCCGTGTGGGCCGTACGGAGAAGGCGAGTCCAACAGTGAGCAGGCGTACAAGAAGCGCTATAGGAGCGGCTCTCGCGGCGGCGCTGCTCGCCGGGTGCGCCGGGTGCGCCGGGTGCGCCGGGTCCCGAACGGGCTCCGACACCGGCGAGTTGAAGGTCTCCACGACCACCGCGATCATCGCCGACCTGGTACGCCAGGTCGGCAGTGACCGTGTAGACGTCACCTCGATCGTGCCGCAGCACGGCGACCCGCACTCCTACGAACCGAGCCCCGGCGACGCGGCGACGGTCGCGCGGGCCGACCTGGTGTTCAGCAACGGCCTGCTGCTCGAAGAGCCCGGGATCACCAAGATGGTCCACAGCAACGCCCGCGAGGACGCGCCCAAGGTCGAGATCAGCGAGAAGCTGGAGGAGTACGGCGGCACGGTCATCAAGCTGGAGGAGGACCTCGGGCTCGACGTGCTGTGGCTGGGGTGGGCGGTCGAGGGCGACCTCGGCGGCGCCGGCGCCCAAATGCGGATCAGGGCAACGGACTTGGAAGGTCCGGGCGACCTGCACGTCTATCTCACCGACACTCTCGGCAACCCCCAGAGCTACGTCGACTCCACTGACGGATTCGACGAGAGCGACTCCTTCGAGCTGCCCGCCGAGGCGCACACGCACGTCAACTGGGCCTTCACGAAGCCGGGTTCGTACCGGCTGACCGTCGAGGGCTCGGGCGCCGGGAGCGGCACGCTGACCTTCTCGGTCGGCGGTGCGGCCCCCAAGGGCGGTGGTGCGGTGCTCGACGACGGGCACGCGGACGTCGCCTTCGACGCGGAACAGCACAAGGTGTCCGTACGCTCCGACGATCCCGCCACCGGGAAGCGGACCTACCACGCCACCGACGAGGTCACGCTCAACGTGCCGGACCGGGCGAGGGAGGAAGTGCCCGAGGAGGGCGCGTACGGCTTCCTGGGCGCGCCCGGCGCCGACCTGTGGGTGTTGCCGCAGGCGGTCATCGGCAAGCACGTGCACGGCGATCTGGACCCGCACGCGTGGGAGGACGTCGCCAACGCGGAGGCGTATGTGCGGCGCATCGAGGCCGAGTTGATCAAGGCGGACCCGGCCGGCAAGGCGGCGTACGAGACGAACGCCTCCGCCTATCTCAAGACACTCGGCGCGCTCGACCAGGAGGTCGCGGACACGCTCGCGACGATCCCCGAGCAGAACCGCAAGCTCATCACCACGCACGACGCCTTCGGCTATCTAGCGAACGCCTACGGCATGGAGGTCGCGGGCTTCGTCGTCCCCGTACCGAACCAGGAGCCGAGCGCCGCCGAGGTCGAGGAACTCGGCACCACCATCCGGGAGAAGAACGTCCCGGCGGTCTTCCTCGAACCGAACCTCGCCGCCCGCGCCGACGTGCTGCGCCGGGTCGCCGAGGACGAGGACGTGCGCGTCTGCACGATCTACGGCGACTCGTTCGACGACCAGGTCCACGACTACGTGGCGATGATGCGGCACAACGCGACCGAGCTCGCGAAGTGCCTTGACGGAGAGGCGAGTTGATGCGCGGCAGGGTTTGTACGGTGGTGGCGCTGGCCGCCTCTCTGGCGGTGGGCGGGGGTGTCGCCCTCGCGGCGGACGGCGGCGAAGCGCCGGTGGTCAAGGTGGACGACACCCACCGGGTGGTCGTCTCCCAGGGCGGCGAGGACTTCGCGGGTTCCCGGGTGTGGGAGGTGACGGCCGACGAGACCGGCTGGGGCCGGGACGGCTGGTCACTGAGCGGGGCCGAGGGGCCGGGGGCGGTCACCTCCGAGGGCCAAGAGGACGACGCCCGTTGGGTGTTCGCGACCGCGGGGGCGTATGAGCTGGTCTTCCGGACGGACGGGGCGGCCGAGGCGCGGTATCAGGTACTCGTCGGGGACGCGGTCATCGCGGAAGCGGAAGCGGAAGCGGAAGCGGGTACCGAGGAGGCGGATTCGCTCGCACCTCCGGCAGCCGCCACGACTCCTGTCACCAAGGTGACCGAGGCTCCCGCCGTTTCGGTGTTCACCGCGCAGAACTCCCGGCAGGCCACCGAACTCGCCGCGGAGGAAGTCCAGTCGGCCGCCGAGGACAACGTGACCGTCGTCTCCACCAGGACCACCCTCGACGAAGGGCACATCGACATCGCCGCCCGGGTCGTGGGCGGGAAGATGCAGATCCACGTCAAAGACGGAACCGTCGCCGGGAAGACCACCTGGCGCGAACCCTCTTCCCTCGTGCTGCACGTCAAGCCGGCTGCCGAGAAGACCATCCCGGACAACGACGACTTCGCATTCCTCGGCAAGGCCGGCGACCCGGTGTGGCTGCTCGACCAGATACAGCAGGACGGGCTGCTGTGGCCCGGCTGGTCGACCGAGAACATCGCGTCGGGAGCCGCCAAGGGCGAGGTGAGGTTCTCGCTCGACAAGGCCGCAGGACCGGGCGACTTTGCGCTCTACACGTACGACGGGCTGTCGGGCGCCGACGTGCTGTTCAACAGCGCGGACGGCGTACCGGACTCCTTCGATGTCGCCCAGAACACCCACGCGCACGGCGGCTGGGCCTTCCAGAAGGAGGGGACGTACCGGCTGACGTTCACCATGTCCGGGCAGTTGACGGACGGGACGAAGGTGAGCGACACGGAGACGCTGGCCTTCGTGGTCGGGGACGACACGGATCCCTCGGAGGTGTCCGGCGGGGAGGGTGCCCCCTCGGACACGGCGGGAGACTCCGGGAGTTCGGAGACGACAGACGACAACACCACCGCGAGTGGCGACCCTTCCGGATCCATGGCCCACACCGGAGCGGACGACCCCGTCCTGCTGGGTTCCGTGGCGGCCGGTCTCGCGGTGGCCGGCGCGGGCGCTGTCTGGGCCGTACGTCGCCGCCGTACGGGTGAGGAGGTGTGAGCGGCACTCTGCTCACGGTCGACTCGGCGTCCGTCGTCCTGGGCGGGCGCCCGGCCCTGCGGGGGGCCTCGCTGAGCGTCGACGGGGGCGAGCTGGTGGGGCTCATCGGTCCCAACGGCGCGGGAAAGACGACCCTGTTGAGGGCGGTCCTCGGGCTTGTCCCGCTCGCCTCGGGGGCGGTGCGCGCCGAGACGTCGCCCATCGGTTACGTGCCCCAACGCCACGAGTTCGCCTGGGACTTCCCCGTCGATGTGGCGGAGGCCGTGCTGACGGGACGTACGCGGTCGATCGGCTGGCTGCGGGTGCCGCGCGCCGCCGATCGGGCGGCGGCCGACCGGGCGTTGGAGCTGACCGGGCTCACCGCGCTCCGCCGCCGGCCCATCGGCGAGCTGTCGGGCGGGCAGCGCCAGCGCGTGCTCGTGGCGCGCGCCCTCGCCGCCGAACCCGAACTCCTGCTGCTGGACGAGCCGTTCACCGGAGTCGACGTACCGACCCAGCACCTGCTGAACGACCTCTTCGGACAACTCACCCGCGAACAGGGCAAGGCGCTGCTGATGACGACCCACGACCTGGCGGCCGCCGCCCGCACCTGTGACCGGGTGGTGCTGATCAACGGCACGGTCGTCGCGGAGGGCGGCCCGGAACTGCTCGCGGACCCGGAGCAGATGCTGCGGGCGTTCGGCCTCGACCGGGCGATGGGACCGACGGGGGCCAGGGCATGATCGACTTTCTGCTCGACCCCTGGGAACTGCCCTTCATGCAGCGGGCGTTCACCGTCGCGGCCGTCGTCGGGCTGGTCTGCGGGGTCGTCGGGGTGTACGTCGTGCTGCGCGGGATGGCGTTCATCGGGGACGCGGTGGCGCACTCGGCGTTCCCCGGTGTGGCGCTGGCCTACACCTTCGAGGGGAACCTGCTGCTCGGCGGGGCGGCCGCCGGGATCACCACCGCCGTACTGATCGCGTTCGTGTCGCAGAACCGGCGGCTGAAGGAGGACACCGTCATCGGGGTGTTCTTCGCCTTCGCGTTCGGGCTCGGGATCGTCCTCGTGTCGACGCGGGACAGCTGGACGACGGACCTGTCGTCGTTCCTGTTCGGGCAGGTGCTCGCGGTGTCGGCGACCGACGTCTGGACGGTGGCCGGGATCGGGGCGGTGCTGGTCGTCGTCGTCCTCGCGCTGCGCAAGGAACTGGTCGCCGTCAGCCTGGACCGGGAGACCGCCCGCGCGGCCGGCCTGCCGGTCTTCCGTCTCGACCTGACGCTGTACGTCGTCGTCACCGCGACGATCGTGATGTCGCTGGAGGCCGTCGGCAACGTACTCGTCCTGGCGCTGCTGATCACGCCCGCGGCGACGGCCCGGATGCTGACGGACCGGTTGTGGGCGATGACCATGCTCGCCTCCGGGATCGGCTGCGCGGGCAGTGTGGCCGGGCTCTATGTGTCGTACGCCTACGACCTCGCGGCCGGTGGTTCGGTGGTCGTCGTGCTGACCGGCGTCTTCATCGTCACCTGGCTCCTGGCGCCGCGGCACGGGCTGCTCACGCGGGCCCTGCGGCAGCGGCTCACTCCGGCAGCAGGTGCCCCCGCCGCGACAGCAGGAACTTCTTGAAGGCGGCGACGGGCGGGGTGTCCGGGTGACCGTCGAGCCAGGCGACGCCGATCTCGCGCACCGCGCGCGGGGCGGTGACCGTCAGCTCGACAACTCCCGGGCGGGCGAAGGCCGGTGGCGGAAGCAGGGCCACTCCGAGGCCGGCGGCGACGAGACCCCGTAGCGTCTCCGCCTCCTCGCCCTCGAAGGCGACCCTCGGCTTGAAACCCGCCTCCCGGCAGACGGCGTCGGTGATGCGGCGCAGACCGTAGCCGGGTTCCAGGGTCACGAAGGTCTCGTCGGCGGCTTCGGCGAGGCGGATGCGTCTGCGGCCGGCGAGGCGGTGGTCGGCGGGGACGACCAGCCGGAGCTTCTGCTCGTCGAGGCGGCGGCCCACCAGGTCGGGCGCGTCCGGCACGGGCGAGGTGAGGCACAGGTCCAGCTCTCCGGAGCGCAGCCGTTCCAGCATCGCCTCACCGTAGGTCTGGACGAGGCTGAAGCGGACGCGGGGGTGGTCGGCGCGGAAGGCGCGGATGAGCTCGGGGACCGTCTCCGAGCCCATGGTGTGCAGGAAGCCGAACGCGACCTTGCCGGTGGCCGGGTCGGCGTCCGCGCGCACCTCGTCGGCGGCGCGTTCGATCTCGGCGAGGGCCCGTTCGACGGAACCGAGGAACGTACGGCCGGCCGAGGTGAGCGAGACCGTCCGTCCCCTTCTCGCGAACAGCTCGACGCCGAGGTCCTGTTCGAGCCGCACCATGGCCCGCGACAGCGTCGACTGCGGCACCCCCATCTCCTGCGCGGCCCGCGTGACGTGCTCGGTGCGGGCCACTCCCGCGAAGTACGCGAGGCGCGGGACGAGCATCGCCACGATGTCTTCTGTGTCACTGGACGGTGACAGGTGCGCTTCTGACCTCTGCTCATGCATCACAGGAACGATTATGGCGTTTCCATGCATTGGACGGATGAGTGGCGGGACTTTAGTTTCGAAGCATGCCTTCTGCCAGTACCGGGGCGTCCACCACCGTGGACGCCGCGACCACCGCTCCCGCTCCAGCCGTCCCTGCTGCCCCTGCCGACTCGCGCATGGCCCCGGGCGGCCCCGGCTACCGCCGGATGAGCCTCGCCCTCTTCCTCGCGGGCGTCGCGACCTTCGCGCTCCTCTACTCCACGCAGGCGCTCCTCCCCCTCATCTCGCACGACTTCGCCGTCAGCGCGAGTGACGCGAGCTGGACGGTGTCGGCCGCGACGGGCGCCCTGGCGCTGTTCGTCCTCCCGATGAGCGCGCTGTCGGAGCGGTTCGGACGCCGTACGTTGATGACGGCGTCGCTGGTGGTGGCCGTGACGGTCGGCCTGCTGGTCCCCTTCGCCCCTTCGATCGGCGCGCTGATCGCACTGCGCGCCGTGCAGGGCGCGGCGCTCGCGGGGCTGCCGGCGTCGGCGACCGCGTATCTGGCCGAGGAGGTCCGGCCGAAGGCACTCATCACCGCGATCGGTCTGTTCGTCGCGGGCAACAGCGTCGGCGGCATGAGCGGGCGGGTGATCACCGGCTGGGTCGCGCAGGAGTGGGGCTGGCGGGTCGCCGTCGGTGTGATCGGCCTGATCGCGGTGGCGTGCGCGGTGGCTTTCCGCCTGCTACTGCCCGCACCTCGGCACTTCACGGCCGGTTCACTGCGGCCGCGGGTGCTGGTCCGCACGGTCCGTGACCATCTCGCCAACCCGCTGCTGTGCCGGTTGTACGCGATCGGCGCGCTGTTCATGACGGTGTTCGGCGGGGTGTACACGGTGATCGGATACCGCCTCACCGAGGCGCCCTTCTCCCTCCCCCAGGGCATCATCGGCTCGATCTTCCTGGTGTACCTGGTGGGTACGGTGTCGGCGTCCACGGCGGGGAAGCTGGTCGCCCGCCTGGGTCGGCGGGGCTCCCTGTACCTCGCGGGCGGTACGACGACCGCGGGTCTGCTGGTGTCCCTGGCCGACTCGCTGCCGCTCATCCTGCTCGGGCTTGTGCTGATCACCGCGGGGTTCTTCGCGGGGCACGCGGTGGCGTCGTCGTCGGTGAGCCATACGGCGACCCGGGGGCGGGCCCAGGCCTCGGCGCTCTACCAGTCCGCGTACTACATCGGCTCCAGCGTCGGCAGCACGCTGGGGGCCGTCGCCTTCCACGCCGGCGGCTGGGCGGGGACGGTCTCCCTCGGCCTGCTCGCCGTACTCGGTGTCGTCGCCATCACGGTGTTCGGCTCCCACTCGGCGCGGATGCAGGCCCGACGGGGGCCGGTGCCGGCGCACTGAGGTTTCTCGCCCCCTCCGCCCCTGCCCGTCCCTTGCTCCTGGGGGCTGCCGCCCCCAGACCCCCGCTTCGCGCTGAACGCGCTCGTCCTCAAACGCCGGACGGGCTGAAACGACTGCAGCAGGGGCGGAGGGGGCGAAAAACCAATCGCCCGCCCCCCTCCCACCTGCACGTTTCCCCACTCCCCAGGCCATTGTCAGTGGGCTGCGGTAGCTTCCGAAGTACGTCGCGAAGGCGCGGCGGAAACGGCCACAGGGGTGGGTTGGCTATGAGCGACGGCACGGCGACGACGACAGACCTGGACGTCCGGCTGGAGAAGCACCGGGTCGAGCTGACCGGGTACTGCTACCGGATGCTCGGCTCCTCCTTCGAGGCCGAGGACGCGGTGCAGGACACGATGGTCCGCGCCTGGCGCAGTTACGACAAGTTCGAGGGCCGCTCCTCGATGCGTTCCTGGCTGTACCGCATCGCGACGAACGTATGCCTGGACATGCTGAACGCGGGCAACAAAAGGGCGCGCCCCATGGACCTGACGGCTCCCTCACCGCTCGCCCAGGCCGCACTCAACCCGCGCCCGGACCACACCTGGCTGGAGCCGATGCCGACCGCCCGCGTCCTCCCCGAGGTCACCGACCCGGCCGAGGCAGCGGTGGCGAAGGAGTCGGTGCGGCTCGCCTTCATGGCCGCTTTGCAGCAGCTTCCGCCCAAGCAGCGCGCGGTGCTGATCCTGCGCGAGGTCCTCGCCTGGAAGGCGAGCGAGGTCGCCGAGCTGCTCGGCACGACGGTCGCGTCGGTCAACAGCGCGCTCCAGCGGGCCCGCGCGACCCTCGCGGAGAGCGAGGGAGCCGGGGCGGACGCCGCCACCGCCGACCCGCTCGACGAGGAGCAGCAGAAGCTCCTGGAGCGCTATGTCGCCGCCTTCGAGGGGTACGACATGACGGCGTTGACGGCGCTGCTCCACGAGGACGCGATCATGACGATGCCGCCGTTCGACCTGTGGCTGGTCGGCACGGAGGACATCACGGGCTTCATGACGACGCTGGGCGCCGGCTGCGCGAACTCCCGGCTGGTGCCGGTGGAGGTCAATGGCCTCCCGGGCTTCGCGCACTACAAGCCGGATCCGGAGCAGGGCGGTTTCTCGCCCTGGGCCGTGCAGGTGCTGGAGATCTCAAAGGGCCGGATCACCGGGTTCCACTGCTTCCTGGACACCCCCCGCTGGTTCCCGCTCTTCGGCCTGCCCCTCCGGCTCGAAGGTCCCGAAGGGACTCAAGGGAGCGAAGCCGTCGACGCCGTCCGGGGGAGCCACGGCATCCACGGAGTCGAAGCGGAGTCCGACCAGGTCGAGTAGCGCGCGCAGGGCCGGGGACGGGTTCCGCAGGCGTATCCGTCCCCCCGCTCGCCGCGCGGCGAGTTCCAGCCTGGCCAGGAGGTCCACGGCGGCCAGACCGGGCGGCCCGAGCCCCGCGACATCGCACACCACGACCCCGCTGCCGGTTGTCTCCAGCCTCGCCCGCACGTCGTCACAGAGCCGGGGCACCTCGTCCTTGGCGACGGGCCCTGGCAGCACAAGTACGGCGGGTGTCGTGGCATCCACACCCAGTAGACCGGCGGGGAGCGGAGAACTCATCGCGGTCCCCGGATTCTTCGTCGGCGGGCGGCACCCCCGCAGGAGGCACCGCCCGCCGACGCAGCGATGAAACACCAGGTCAGGCGATACGTTCCCGCACCACCGGGGCGGCCTTGAAATCCGTGCCCGCAGCAGCGATGTCGTACGAGCCCTCGACCGACTGAAGCGCGTACTCGAAGCGCTCCGGGGTGTCCGTGTGGAGGGTGAGGAGGGGCTGGCCCGCGGTCACGGTGTCGCCGGGCTTGGCGTGCAGCTCGACGCCCGCGCCCGCCTGCACCGGGTCCTCCTTGCGGGCGCGTCCGGCGCCCAGGCGCCAGGCGGCGATGCCGACGTCGTAGGCGTCGAGGCGGGTGAGCACGCCCGACTCGGGCGCCGTGACGACATGCTGCTCGCGTGCGACGGGCAGCGCGGCGTCCGGGTCGCCGCCCTGCGCGGCGATCATGCGGCGCCAGACGTCCATCGCGGAGCCGTCGGCCAGCGCCTTCGCCGGGTCGGCGTCCTTCACACCCGCCGCGTCGAGCATCTCGCGGGCCAGGGCGAGGGTGAGGTCGACGACGTCCGAGGGGCCACCACCCGCCAACACCTCGACGGATTCCCGTACTTCGAGCGCGTTGCCGGCCGTCAGACCCAGTGGCGTCGACATGTCCGTCAGGAGCGCGACCGTCTTCACTCCGTGGTCCGTGCCCAACCCGACCATCGTGGAGGCGAGTTCACGGGCGTCCTCGATCGTCTTCATGAAGGCGCCGGTGCCGACCTTCACGTCCAGGACCAGGGAGCCCGTACCCTCGGCGATCTTCTTCGACATGATGGACGAGGCGATCAGCGGGATCGCCTCGACCGTGCCGGTGACATCGCGCAGCGCGTACAGCTTCTTGTCGGCGGGGGCGAGACCGTCGCCCGCCGCGCAGATCACCGCGCCGACGCCGTCCAGCACGGCGAGCATCTCCTCGTTCGACAGCAGCGCGCGCCAGCCGGGGATCGACTCCAGCTTGTCGAGGGTGCCGCCGGTGTGGCCGAGGCCGCGGCCCGAGAGCTGTGGGACCGCCGCGCCGCAGGCCGCCACCAGGGGTGCCAGCGGGAGCGTGATCTTGTCGCCGACGCCGCCCGTGGAGTGCTTGTCGGCGGTCGGGCGGGACAGCGACGAGAAGTCCATACGCTCGCCGGAGGCGATCATCGCGGCGGTCCAGCGGGCGATCTCCCGGCGGTCCATGCCGTTGAGCAGGATCGCCATGTTGAGGGCGGCCATCTGGTAGTCGGCGACCTCGCCGCGGGTGTACGCGTCGATGACCCAGTCGATCTGCTCGTCGCTGAGCTCCCCGCGGTCCCGCTTGGTGCGGATGACGGAGACGGCGTCCATCGACGACGACAACACAGCCATGGCTTTCCTTCCGAAAGGTGAGCGGCCCCACCCGGTGACCAGTCGGTCGGTCAGGAGGGGCCGCACGGAGTTACTTGTTGAGATACTCCGGCCCGAAGGCCTGCGGCAGCATCTCGGAGAGCGTCAGGATCCCGGCCGGGGTCTCCATGATCAGACCCGGCCCGCCGAACTCGTGCAGCAGCTGACGGCAGCGCCCGCACGGAACGAGAACATCGCCCCGCCCGTCGACGCAGGTGAAGTGCGTCAGCCGGCCACCGCCGGTGTTCTGCAGCTCGGAGACCAGACCGCACTCGGCGCACAGCCCGACCCCGTACGAGGCGTTCTCGACGTTGCAGCCGGAGATGATCCGGCCGTCGTCCACGAGCGCGGCGACACCGACCGGATAGCCCGAGTACGGGGCGTACGCACGGGACATGGCCACGCGGGCCACCTCGCGCAGCGCATCCCAGTCCACGGCGACCGAACCCTCGACGGCAGCGGAACCCTCGTCGGCGGAGGTCACTTGCCCTGCCCCTTCCGGTACGGCATTCCGTCCGCCTTCGGCATCCGCAGACGCTGCGCCGACAGCGCGAGCACGAGCAGTGTGATGACGTACGGCGTGGCGGAGACGACCTGGTTCGGGACCTCGTTGGTGAGGGCGTACCAGAGGAACACCAGCACGCCGATGACCAGCGTGATCACGGCAGGCACGTACTTCTTCCTGATGACCAGCCAGACCGCGCCGATGAGCAGCAGGATGGCGGCGAGCAGCAGCAGCGCGTGGACGTTCTCGGAGCCGCCGCGCAGGTTGAGGCTGTCGGTGTAGCCGAACAGGCCCGCGCCGATGGCGAGTCCGCCCGGCATCCAGTTGCCGAAGATCATCGCGGCGAGTCCGATGTAGCCGCGTCCGCTGGTCTGGCCCTCCAGGTAGAAGGGGTTGGCCACGATGGAGAGGAAGACGCCGCCGAGGCCGGCCAGACCGCCGGAGATGATCACGGCGATGTACTTGTACTTGTAGACGTTGACGCCGAGGGACTCGGCCGCGATCGGGTTCTCGCCGCAGGACCGCAGGCGCAGGCCGAAGGGGGTGCGCCAGAGGATCCACCAGGTGGCGGGGATCAGCGCGATGGCGATCAGGGTCAGCCAGGACACATCGGTGACGAGCCCGCCGAGCAGGCCCGCGATGTCCGAGAGGAAGAACCAGCCCTTCTCGTTGAGCGTGCTGAGCCCGTCGGAGAGTCCTGGCACCGTGAAGCTGCCGAGCGAGTCGACCGGCGGGGACTGCTTGGCCGAGCCGCCCTGGACGCCCTCGAAGGCGAGCGGGGCGAGGTAGCGGGTGGCGCCGAGGGCCAGGATGTTGATGGCCACACCGGAGACGATGTGGTTGACGTTGAAGGTGATCGTGACGATGGCGTGCAGCAGACCGCCGATGCAGCCGCCGATGATGCCGACGAGGACACCGGTCCACGGGCCCCACTGGTAGCCGGCCCAGGCACCGAACCAGGTGCCGAGGATCATCATGCCTTCGAGGCCGATGTTGACGACGCCCGCGCGCTCGGCCCACAGACCGCCGAGACCGGCGAGGCCGATCGGGACGGCCAGTTGGAGCGCGGTGGACATCTGGCTGACGTTGGTGATGCCGTCGGCGCCGGTGATGATGCGGACGATCGAGGTCAGCGCCAGGCCGCCCGCGATGACCAGCAGGAGGACGGGGAGCGACAGCCGGCGGCCGCTGCGGGGCGGGGTTTCCAGCGAGGGCTGGTTGACGTCGGTTGCGGTGGTCATCGGCCCGCCACCTCCTTCTTGGAGTCGTTTTCGGAGGAGGCGCCGAGGACATGGCCCGCGGCAAGCTCCGCGCCGACGCGACGCTGCTGGCGGCGCAGCCCCCACTCGCGCACGGCCTCGTAGCTGACGACGACCGAGAGCACGATCAGGCCCTGCATGATGACCGCGATCTCCTTGTCGTAGCCGTTGTAGTCGAGCTCGGGAGACGCCTTGTCCAGCCAGGCCCAGAGGAGAGCCGCGAAGGCGATGCCGGTCGGGCTGTTACGGCCGAGGAGGGCGATGCCGATGCCCAGGAAGCCGATGCCGGTCGGGAAGTTCAGGCTGTACGTGTGGGAGTCGCCGAGCAGGATCGGCAGGCCCGCGAGGCCGGCCAGGCCGCCGGAGACCAGCATGGCGGTGAGCACCATGCGCTTGGGGTTCACACCGCTGGCCGCGGCGGCGGTCTCCGAGGCGCCTGAGGCGCGCAGGTCGAAGCCGAAGCGGGTCCGGTTGAGGACGACCCAGTAGCCGATGCCGAGCAGCGCCGCGAGGACGACGAGGCCGTAGATCTCGCCGGCGTCACCCATGTTGAAGCCGGGCACCCAGCCGGACTTGTCCATCTCGCCGGTGGTGTTGTTGTTGCCGACCTTGACGCCGAAGACGCTGGGCAGCCATAGGTAGGCGATGACGGAGGTAGCGATCGCGTTGAGCATGATCGTCGCGACGACCTCGCTGACCCCGCGGGTGACCTTGAGGACACCCGCGATGCCGGCCCAGAACGCGCCGGTACAGACCGCGGTCAGGATCAGCAGCGGGACCTGGAGGACGGCCGGCAGCGCGACATGGGCGCCGACGACCGCGGCCATCATGGCGGCGAGCTGGTACTGGCCGTCCACACCGATGTTGAACAGGTTCATCCGGAAGCCGATGGCGACCGCGAGCGCCGCGATGTAGTACATCGAGGCCTGGTTGATGATCAGGACCTGGATGTCGGAGTACCCGGCCTGCTCGAACATGAGCGTGTACGGCTCGATCGGGTTCTTGCCCGAGGCGATCAGCACGACCGAGGTCAGCGCCACGGCCACGACGAGCGCGATGACCGGTCCGGCCACCGCGAGGAGCAGTCGCTCCTTGTCGAACTTCTTCATCAGCGGGCCTCGTCTTCCGGGGCGTCCGGGGTCTCTGCCGTGGTCTCGGCCGGCTCGGGCTCGACTTGCTCAGCCCGCCCGGCCTGCTCTTCGAGCTCCACCTGCTCGGCGAGCTCCTCGTTCTCCAGGTGTCCGGTGGCGGCGCCGGTCATCGCCGTGCCGAGCTCCTCCGGGGTGATGGTGGCCGGGTTGGCGTCCGCGACCAGCTTGCCGTTGTAGATCACCCGGAGGGTGTCGGACAGACCGATCAGCTCGTCCAGGTCGGCGGAGATCAGCAGTACGGCGAGTCCCTCGCGGCGGGCCTCCCGGATCTGGTCCCAGATCTGGGCCTGCGCGCCGACGTCCACACCACGGGTGGGGTGGGCGGCGATCAGGAAGCGCGGCTTGGCGCTCATCTCACGGCCGACGATCAGCTTCTGCTGGTTGCCGCCGGAGAGGGAGGCCGCGGTGACGTCGATGCCGGGTGTGCGGACGTCGTACTCCTCGACGATCCGGCGGGTGTCGGCCTGGGCGCCCTTGATGTCGAGCCAGACGCCCTTCGCGTTGGGTTTCTCGGTGACGTGGCCGAGGATGCGGTTCTCCCAGAGGGGGGCCTCCAGGAGCAGGCCGTGGCGGTGCCGGTCCTCGGGGATGTAGCCGATGCCCTGCTCGCGGCGCTTACGGGTGGCCCAGGTGGTGATCTCCTCCTCGGCCAGCGTGATCGTGCCGGAGTCGGCGGCCTTGAGGCCGATCAGCGCGTCGATCAGCTCGGTCTGGCCGTTGCCCTCGACACCGGCGAGGCCGAGGACCTCGCCCGCGTGGATGGTGAAGGTGATGTCGTCGAGGAGGGCCTTGCCGCCGGGGGCGACCAGGCGCAGGTCGGTGACGGTCAGGACCGGCCGGTCGGTGACCGTGGACTCGGCGGTCTCCGGGGTCGGCAGTTCGCTGCCCACCATCAGCTCGGCGAGCTGACGCGAGGTGGTCTCGGAGGGGACGGCCGTACCGACCGTGGTCCCGCGGCGGATCACCGTGATGTCGTCGGCGACGGAGAGGACCTCGCCCAGCTTGTGCGAGATGAAGATGACCGACAGTCCCTCGGACTTGAGCTCGCGCAGGTTGGCGAAGAGCCCCTCGACCTCCTGCGGGACGAGGACCGCGGTGGGCTCGTCCAGGATCAGGATGCGGGCGCCGCGGTAGAGGACCTTGAGGATCTCCACGCGCTGCCGTTCGGCGACACCGAGTTCCTCGACCAGGACGTCGGGGCGCACCCCGAGGCCGTACCGCTTGGAGAGGTCCAGGATCTTGCGGCGGGCCTTGCCTCCGATGCCGTACAGCTTCTCGCTGCCCAGGGCGACGTTCTCCAGGACGGTGAGGTTGTCGGCGAGCATGAAGTGCTGGTGGACCATGCCGATGCCGCGCGCGATGGCGTCGGCGGGCGAGGAGAAGGTGACCTGCTCGCCTTCGACGGCGATGGTGCCCTCGTCCGGCTTCTGCATGCCGTAGAGGATCTTCATCAGTGTCGACTTGCCGGCGCCGTTCTCACCGACGAGGGCGTGGACCGTGCCCTTGCGGACGCTGAGGTGGATGTCGTGGTTGGCCACGACGCCGGGGAACCGCTTGGTGATCCCGGCGAGTTCGACTGCGGTCACCTGACCGTTGACCGCGCCGGCCGGAGGGCTGCTGGACGCGTTGATGGCGCATCTCCTGAGGGAAAGGGGGTCGTCTACGCGCGTAGCGCCCCTACGGCAACTTAAGGGGCGGCGCGCCGCGAGAACGGGATACGGAGAGCCAGACTCCCCGTATCCCGTTGAGCGGACGTAACCCCGCGGTTACCAAGCAGCTCCGGGGAAGAGCGGGCGGCCCCGGAGGACCTTCCTGAACTTCCCCGGAGCCGCTCGGCTGCTCCTGAGGTCCAGGGGGTGTCGTTCGGATCACCTCGGGTCCGCGACGCCTGGCACGGCACCTCGCCGCGTTGTCGCATCACCCGAGTACGCCCAGTACGCGGGTCATGCTCCGCCTTGCGATGCACCGCACCACGCGCCGCGGCCTGATCCGAGGTGATCCAAACGACACCCCCTGGCTCGTCAGCTGGTCTTGACCTTGATCTCGCCGCTGATGATCTTCTCCTTGGCTGCCTCTACGGCGTCCTGGATAGCGGTGTTGTCCTTGAAGGCCGGGTTGGAATCGGCGAGGCCGACCTCGCCGGACTTCAGGTCGCCCCGAACGATACCGGTCTCGGGCTTGCCGTCCTCGACCGACTTCGCGAGGTTGTAGACCGCCTTGGCGACGTCCTTGGTCGCGGACGTCAGGATGGAGGCCTTGTACTTGCTCAGAGCCTCCTGCTTGTACTGGTCGGAGTCGACACCGATCGCCCACACCTTGCTGGCGGAGGCGGCCTCGATGACACCCTGGCCGGACAGACCGGCCGCCGCGTAGACGACGTCGGCCTTCTTCTCGATCTGGCCCTCGGCGGCCGTCTTGCCCTTGTCGGGGCTGGAGAAGCCGCCCTCCTCCGCGGTCTGCGTCAGGTACTGCGACAGGACCGTCACCTTGGGGTTCGTGTCCTTGACGCCCTGCTCGAAGCCCGCACCGAACTTGTGGATCAGCGGTACGTCCACGCCGCCCACGAAGCCGACGGTGTTGGTCTTGGTGGCCTTGGCGGCGGCGACACCGGCGAGGTAGGAGGCCTCCTGCTCGGAGAAGACCAGGTCGGCGACGTTCGCCGTCTCGACCGTGGAGTCGTCGACGATGCCGAAGGTGGTGTCGGGGTACTTCGCCGCGGCTTCCTTGATGGCCGGCGCGTAGGCGTAGCCGATACCGATCACGGGGTTGTAGCCCTGCTTGGCCAGCGAGACCAGGCGCTGCGTCTTGTCGGCGTCGGTCTCACCGTCGGTGGGCTCGACGTCGGCGGTCTTGTAGCCGAACTCCTTCTGCGCCTGCTCCATGCCCGCGTACGCGGCGTCGTTGAAGGACTGGTCGCCCTTGCCGCCGACGTCGTAGGCGATGGCGAGACCCAGGTCGCCCTTCGACTCCGACGATCCTGCGGAGGTCGAGGTGCCGCCACAGGCGGAGAGAACGAGGGCGAGAGACGCGGTCGCAGCGCCTGCGAGCGCGATGCGGGGAACCCGGCGCATGAGTTGTGCTCCTGTCGTACAAGCGCCTGACGGAACGACTTCGGCGCTGGCTTCGCCGCAGATTAACGCGCGTAGACCAACTAGAAAACCCCTTCTGTCCACCTTGTTATGCGGCTGTGCCCGACGGCGCTCATTTGGTGGGTAGAGACTTGCCGACCGCAAAGGCGCGGTGGCGGTGGGTGACCTGCGGCGGGCACGGCGACGGGCGGGCGCCTTCCGGCACCCGCCCGCTTGATGTGACTTTGTTCGCGTACGCCCTTGCGGGCGGCTCGCTACTCGGTCTTGACCTTGATCGTGCCGTCGATGATGCCCGCCTTGGCCTTGGCCACGGCGTCGGTGAGGCCGGCGATCTCCGCCATCTTCGGGTTGCTGTCGGCGAGGCCGACGCCGTCCACCTTCAGGTCGAAGGTCTTCGTGCCGGTGAGCGGCGTGCCGTCCTTCACCGACTTGGCGAGCGAGTACACCGCGCCACCGACGTCCTTGAGCGCGGAGGTCAGGATGTAGTCCTTGTAGGGGGCGAGGGCTTCCTGGTTGTACTGGTCCGAGTCAACGCCGATCGCCCACTTCTTGTCCTTGGCGGCGGCCTCGATCACACCCTGGCCGGAGAGGCCGGCGGCCTGGTAGATGACGTCCGCGTTCTTCTCGAGCTGGCCCTCGGCAGCGGCCTTGCCCTTGTCGGGGCTGGAGAAGCCGCCCTCCTCGGCGGTCTGCGTCAGGTACTGCGACAGGACGGTGACCTTGGGGTTCGTGTCCTCGACGCCCTGCTTGTAGCCCGCCTCGAACTTGTGGATCAGGGGGATGTCCACGCCGCCCACGAAGCCGACGGTGTTGGTCTTGGTGGCCTTGGCGGCGGCGACACCGGCGAGGTAGGAGGACTCCTGCTCGGCGAAGACGAGGGACGCCACGTTGGCACCCTCGACCTCCGAGTCCACGATGCCGAAGGTGGTGTCGGGGTACTTGCTCGCGACGGCCGTCAGCGCGGGGCCGTAGGCGAAGCCGATGCCGATGACCGGGTTGTAACCCTGCTTGGCGAGCGAGGCGAGCCGCTGCTCCTTGTCGGCGTCGGTCTCACCGTCGGTGGGCTCGATGTCGGCGGTCTCGTACTTGAACTCGGCCTTCGCCTTCTCCAGGCCCGCGTACGCCGCGTCGTTGAAGGACTGGTCGCCCTTGCCACCGATGTCGTAGGCGATGGCGAGACCCTTGCCACCGCTGCTCTCGCTGCTGCTGCTGCCGCCTGCATCGTTACTGGTGCCGCCACAGGCCGTGGCCGCGAGTGCGAGCGACGCGACCCCCACCGCGACACGGGTCAGGCTGGATATCCGACGCATCTGAAGGTTCCCCATTCTCCAAAGCCCCGCAGTGGGTGCTGAGTTCGGCGCACATTAACGCGCGTAGACAGTTCAGGGAACGGGGTTTCACTTGGCCGTTATCCATTCGTGCCGATGGCCGGTTACGTCCCTGTGAACTATGGGGTCGAAAGGTGCACTTGGGGACAGAGCACCTGCTGTGCCGGTGACGATCCGTGTGCGGGTTGCGCGGCATGCGTGACTGGGCAAGCGGTTACGAGTGTCCGGACACCACGCTACGACGCAGGGGTGGGGGGCGCTACCGGAGCGGCGATACGGGCGCCGGGCACGGCGGTGTGCACCCGGCGGAGGGCGCGACCCCGAGGACCAAGACGGACGGGGTCGCGCCTCTCCCTCACAGACCGGTGTCGAGAAGGGGCTCCGTGCCGAGCAGAGGATCCCCGTCGAGCAGGGCCGCCGCGGTGAAGAGCTCCACGCCCACCGTGATCGCCGACTCGTCGGCGTCGAAGTCGCCCTGGTGCAGGTCGCGCGGGACGCGCTCGCCGGGGGTGCGCACCCCGAGCCGGGCCATCGCGCCGGGCACGTGCTCCAGATACCAGGAGAAGTCCTCACCGCCCAGGCTCTGCTCGGTGTCCTCGATGGAGTGCACACCCCGCCGGACGGTCATGGCGGCACGCAGCAGGTCGGTGACGGCCGGATCGTTGACGACGGGCGGAACACCGCGGATGTAGTTGATCTCGGACTTCGCCCGGTAGAGGTTGGCGATCTCGTCGATCGCCGCATGCACCAGGTCGGGCGCGGCCCGCCAGGCGGCCAGGTCCAGGCAGCGCACGGTCCCGGAGAGCTCGGCGTGGTTCGGGATCACATTGCAGGCGTGCCCGGATTCGATGCGCCCCCAGGTCACCGCGAGCCCGCTGCGCGCGTCGGTGCGGCGGGCGACCAGGGCGGGGACGTCGGTGGCGACGCGCGCGGCGGCGGTGACGAGGTCGGTGGTGAGGTGGGGGCGCGCGGTGTGACCGCCGGGGCCGTCGAGTGCGACCTCGAGCCGGTCGCACGCGGAGGTGATGGCGCCGTGCCGCAACCCGATGCGCCCCGCGTCGACCCGGGGGTCGCAGTGCACGCCGATGATCCGCCCGACGCCTTCGAGGACGCCCGACTCGATCGCGTCGGGGGCGCCACCGGGCAGCACCTCCTCGGCGGGCTGGAAGATCAGCCGCACCGGACGCGGCAGCCGCCCCTCGCGGTGCAGCTCGGCGAGGACGAGACCGGCGCCGAGCACGACGGAGGTGTGCACGTCGTGTCCGCAGGCGTGCGCGCGGTCGGGCACGGTCGAGCGGTAGGCGCACTCGGTCTTCGTGTCCGGGATGGGCAGCGCGTCGATGTCGGCACGCAGGGCGAGCATGGGGCCTGCGCCGTCCCGGTCGCCGATGTCACAGATGAGTCCGGTACCGGTGTCGAGCACGCGCGGCTGCAGGCCCGCCAGCTCCAGGCGGGCCTTGAGCGCCGCGGTGGTGCGGAACTCCTGGTTGCCGAGCTCGGGGTGCATGTGCAAGTCGCGGCGGAACGCGACAAGTTCGGCGCGCAGTGCCTCGGGCAGCGCGCCGGGGAGCACGGCTTCCCCGGGGAGGTCGGCCTCGGACTCTCGGGACGTCACTTGGTTCACCCTCTGAAGGGTAGGGCGATCGGGCGGCCAACTGACCCACGATCAACAAAAGTTCAACCTGTTAGGGGAAGAAAATCTGGCCGCACAACGCATAGGTATTGGTGAGGATGGGTAAACTCGCCCGGCTTTCCGAGCGATTGGATCTTGAGCCGACCCACCGGGGATCACCCGGGGACGCCCTCGCGGAAACGCCCGAGGTACCCGAGCCCATTCCCGTACTCCTTCCCCACGGTCTCACAACCGGCCCGGTGATCCCGGAACCGTTACCGCCACGCGAGGCCTCGGACACGGACCGTGACTGCCGCCCGGGCAACCAGACCCACATGAACGGCGGCGGGCTCGTCTACGACCCCGACCAGGACAACTCGTACGAGAAGACGCTGCCGTAGGACCGCGAGGCACCCGATGGCCCCCGCGGTTCAAGCCCCGGCGTCGGCCGTCCGCCGGTCGAGGAACACCAGGGCCGCGACGGCCGCGGCCAGCAGCGTGAGGGCGAGCAGCGCCGGGATGAGGGCGACCGCCGGGCCCGCGCAGAGCAGGACCAGCCCTCCGGCGATGAGGGCCGCGGAGGCCCGGCCGGTGGTCCGGAGGAGGATCGCGGCGGCGGCGAGGACGAAGAGGCCGACGCCCGCGGTGAGGGCCCAGGCCACCACGCCGTGGAGCGGCTCGGACAGGTCGTAGTGGTGGGTGTCGGCGACCTGTTGGAGGGTCTTCTTCATGCCGAGGGCGGTGAGGACGACGCCGGCCACCAGCGGCAGGTGGAGGAAGGTGTAGACGTCGCGGGCGAAGCGGGTGCGGTCGTCGCCTTCCAGGGCCGCGAGGCGGTGCTCGGCGGGCTCGCTGATCCGGCGGAAGTACAGGCGCCACAGCCCGGCGACGACCAGCAGGCCCGCGGGGGCCGCGAGGAGCACCGGGGCGTTCACCGGCAGTCCGGAGACCCCGACGCCGATGGCGACGATCGACTCGCCCAGGGCGATGATGACGATCAGTCCATGGCGTTCGGAGAAGTGACCGGGCGAGGCCACCCGCCAGCCCGAGGATCCGGTGACGTAGATGCCGAGGTAGTCGATCAGCACCGCGGCCAGCCAGATCAGGATCTGGGTGCTCCCGGTGAAGGCGCTGCCCACCAGGAGCAGCGCGAACGGCGGTGCCACCGACAGCAGGGCGGTCCGGCGGAGGGTGGCGTGCAGGGCCTGGTCCTCGCGGTCGGAGAGCCAGTACGTGACGAGGTGCAGGATGCGGACCGTGCCGTAGCAGAGCACGAACACGAGGGGGGTGGGCAGGCCGCCCGGCGCGTCGGCGTAGACGTCGGGCACGGTGAGCGAAACGACGAGGACGACCGCCATCACGGCGATGAGCACGGCGAACACCGGCCCGGAGTCGGCCCGTACGACATTGCCCAGCCAGGCGAAGCAGCACCAGCACCACCACAGCAGCGCGAGAACCACGGCCCCGCCGAGCAGCCGCAGGACCGTCGGATCCGCCGCCATCAGCGCGGTGACCTGAGTGATCGCGTACACGAACACCAGGTCGAAGAAGAGCTCCGCCGGTGTCACCCGGTGTTCGTCCCCCGTGGCCGCCATCCGCGACCGCTCACTCCGAGTCGCCACGACTCCCCTTCCCCCGCCCGGCTGTCCCGCCCGCAACGATAGGACAGGACCGGGCGGGACCGGGTCAGACCGGCGTCACCGTCACCGCGGACAAGCGGGTCACGTCCCGCGCCGTCCCCGTCACCCCCGACAGGAACCCCTCCGCCCGGGGCGAGGCGCTGTCCGTGAGCCATGCCGGGTCGATGTCGCACACCGCGACCCGCACCTCGGTGCCGACCAGCGCCAGCGGCAGGGTGTGCACGACCGTCGACGGGAAGCTGAGGATCGTACGGCCGATGGGGCCCCGGCGGGCGATCAGTTCGAGGGGGAGGTCCGGGCGGACGATCTCCAGCCCGATCTCCGTGGCCAGCCGGTGGAGCTTCTCGGTGCTCTCCCGGCGGTGGGCGAAGTAGCGGGTCGCGCCGTGGGCCTTGGCGAGGGTGCGGACCGCTTCCAGGTAGTGGTCCGGGTCGACGACGCCGGTTTCGACCAAGGACGTGCCGACCAGGTCCGCGCCCTTGGTGATGCGGGGCGGGCCGAAGCGGGCGCGGGTCCAGGAGAAGTCGTTCGAGGTGAGGTGGACGCCCTCCGGGACCGATTCGATCGGCATCGAGGAGAAGACCTCCACCGACCGTCTCTCGGAGGGGGTGAGGCGGCGCCGGGCCGAGGACGAGACCGGCGCGAAGATCAGGTCCCGCGGGCCGGGGCGGCCGCCGCGCCGGTGCCAGCGCACCAGGCGTTCACCGCGGGCCAGTTGGGCGACGAACTCCATCGTCGCCGTGCCGTCGTCTACTACCACCAGGTTACGGGCCCGGGTGATGGTCAGCAGGAGCTGTACGTAGCGGGAGAACGGGTCTCCCATGACGATGCGGCGGGCCCTGCGCAGCAGCGGGGCGAGGCCGCCGATCGTCTGGAAGGGAGCCGCGGTGCCACCGCGCGCTTCTTCCCAGCGGACCTCGTAACCCTCGTCGCGGGCCAGGTCCGCCATACGGCGCAACTGGCCGCGTGTCATGGGGTCGTTGGGTGAGAGGACGACGAGGATGAGCCCCGCGCCGGGGGGACCGGCGGTCCCCCCGGCCGGCGCCCCGCCGGGCGCCGGAGCACTGTCCTGCTCGGACCGGAGGGCATGGGCGTGCGCCCACTCCAGCACGTTCAGGAGCTGTACCGGACTCTCGACGAAAGCGAGAGTGTGGGGGCCGGTGGACCCGGCGCGGGGGCTCATCGACGTACGACCGTCCCGTCTTAAGGGGTTCAGACCGAGACCGGCTCACCGGCGGCGTCGGCGATCTCCGCCTCCGCCACGACGCCCGTGACGCGGCGCAGCTTCTTCATCGGGCCGAGCTCCGACTCGTAGACCTTCTTGACGCCGTCACCGAGGGAGGCCTCGATGGTGCGGATGTCGCGGACAAGGCGGACGAGGCCCTGCGGCTCGACGGAGGCGGCCTGGTCGGAGCCCCACATCGCGCGGTCCAGGGTGATGTGGCGCTCGACGAAGGTAGCACCCAGGGCGACCGCCGCGAGGGTGGTCTGCAGGCCCGTCTCGTGACCGGAGTAGCCGATCGGGACGTTCGGGTACTCGGCCTGGAGGGTGTTGATGACGCGGAGGTTGAGCTCCTCGGCCTGCGCCGGGTACGTCGACGTCGCGTGGCAGAGCAGGATGTTGTCCGAGCCGAGGACCTCGACCGCGTGACGGATCTGCTTCGGGGTGGACATACCGGTCGAGAGGATGACCGTACGGCCGGTGGCGCGGAGCGAGCGGAGGAGCTCGTCGTCGGTCAGCGACGCGGACGCCACCTTGTGGGCCGGGACGTCGAACTTCTCGAGGAAGGCGACGGCCTCGGTGTCCCACGGGGAGGCGAACCAGTCGATGTTCTTGCTCTTGGCGTACTCGTCGATCTTGCGGTAGTCGTCCTCGCCGAACTCCACCCGGTGGCGGTAGTCGATGTAGGTCATCCGACCCCAGGGGGTGTCACGCTCGATGTCCCACTGGTCACGCGGGGTGCAGATCTCCGGGGTGCGCTTCTGGAACTTGACGGCGTCGCATCCGGCCTCGGCGGCGGCGTCGATCAGCTTGAACGCGTTCTCCAGCTCGCCGTTGTGGTTGATGCCGATCTCGCCGACGACGTAGACCGGGTGGCCGGGGCCGGCGGTCTTCGAACCGAAGTTGCGCAGACGGGAGTTGTTCATGGGGGTGTGGTTCCTTACTTGTCGAGGGAATCGAGAGAAGGGCCGAGGATCCAGCTGGCGATCTCTCGGATCGCGCCGTCGCCGCCGGGGACGGTGGTGACCGCGCGTGCGGCAGCGCGCACGACGTCGTGGGCGCTCGCGACCGCAACCGGCCAGCCCACGAGGGCGAAGCACGGGAGGTCGTTGACGTCGTTGCCGACGTAGAGCACGCGCTCGGGCGCGATGCCCTGTTCCTCGCACCACTGCTTGAGTGCGAGATCTTTCCGGTCGATGCCGTGGAGGACCGGAATCTGTAGTTTCCGGGCCCGGGCGGCGACGACCGGGTTCTGTTCCGTGGACAGGATCAGCATCGAGAGGCCGCTCTTGCGGAGGGCCGCGATGCCGAGGCCGTCGCCGCGGTGCACGGAGACGACCTCCCGTCCGTCGGAGTCGATCAGCACCCTGTCGTCGGTCTGGGTGCCGTCGAAGTCGAGGACGACCGCGTCGATGTCGGAGGCGGTCGGGAGGGTGCCGGGGCGGTTGGCGTCGAAGAGGGGCGCCAGCGCCCGGGCACGGGCGAGGTCGTGCGGGTCGTCGATCTCCAGCACCCGCGCGGGGTCGGTGCGCACGAGTTCCGTACGGCCGAAGAAGCGGTGCTGGTGCTCGCGGAAGCCGGCCGCGTTCATCGCGTACGCGGCGCCGGTCTCCAGGAGGTCCTGGGGGCGGTCCTGGCGGCGCGGGCGGAAGGCCTTGTCGTGGTTGACGCCGTAGCCGCCGGTCGTGGCAGTCGTGATGGAAGTCACGGACGGTCCGCCCACCGACGCGGTGGAGGCGGTGTCGACAGCGGTGGCCTCGTCGTCGGCGTCGCGCCAGATGAAGCCGTGGAAGGCGGCCACGGTGACCGCGGTGTCCGCACCGTTCTCCACGACGGCGGCCGAGACCCCGTCGATGTCCTCACGGATGATGAACGGGCTGGTGGCCTGGACGAGCAGGACCACGTCGACCGGTGCGCCGTGCAGGGCCTCGTGGGCGTCCATGGCGTGCAGGACGGCGGCCTCGGAGGTCGCGGTGTCGCCGGCGATGGCGGCGGGGCGCAGGACCACCTCGGCGCCGGCCTGGCGGGCGGCGGCGGCGATCGCCTGGTCGTCGGTGGAGACCACGACGTCCGTGACGAGGCGCGCGGCGCGGCACTCGCGCACGGCGCGGGCCACCAGCGGCACACCTCCGACCGGGAGGAGGTTCTTCGCGGGGACGCCCTTGGAGCCGCCGCGCGCGGGAATCACCGCGAGTACCCGGCGCACCGGCGCCGACCGGCCCGCTTGACCGGCTTCCGAGTTGGACATTCGTTGTTCTCCTTGACGAGGGACGCGTGGGAGGCGGGCGCTCACAGCTCGCCCATCCGCCGGATGACCGGCGCCACGCGCTGGACACCGTGGCGGTAGGCGCCACGGGCGGCTCGGCGGACTATCTGCCGTACGGGACTGGGGTCCCGGTCCGCCGCGGGCGCTCCGGGCAGCGGGGTGCCGTCCGGGCCGAGGTGGTGCCGAGCGAGAATACCTGGGAGATATCCGGGCGCGCTCACGGGTGTGTAGTAAGGGGCAAGGGGCGGGAGTGCCGACGACTCCAGGAGCTCGCTGATACGGAAGCGGGCGACGTCGAAGGCCGTCTCGTACGACCCGTCGGCGGCGACCCCCTGCCGGGACACCCAGGCAGCGTTGGGTGTGGGCTGGAACCCGTCGTCGAGCTGGTCCCATGATGCCAGGCATCCCGAGCCCACGAAGTGGTGGTTGCCGAGCGCCTCGCGCACCCCGAGGTCGCTGAGGACGACGGTGGGGATACGGCGGTGCAGGGATTCCAGGGCGGCCGTGGAGCTGATGGTGATGAGCAGGTCGGTGCTGTCGAGGACCTCGCCCATGTGCCCGTAGACGAGGCGGAAGTTGGCCGGCGGGTCCAGTTTCTGGACCAGCTTCTGGTAGGGCAACTCCTCGATGTGTGTGGTGTGTTCGCCCGGCTTGGAGCGCAGCTTAAGCAGCACCTCGCGGTCCGGGTGCAGTCTCGCGTGCTGGATCAGCCGGTTGAGCAGGTAGGTACGGTCCTTGCGGCTGTCCGGTACGGAGGGCTGGGCGGCGAAGACGACCGTGTACGGGTCGTTCCCCTTGCGGTAGGGGGCTCCGCCGAGGAAGGGCAGTGCGACCTCCGTGACCGACGAGGCGTCGGCGCCTACTCCTTCGTACACAGCTCGGAAACGGTCCGCGTCCTGGCGGGAGTTGGCGAGGACGAGGTCCGCACCGTGCCGCAGCAGGAGTCCGTCGGCGAGCTTCTCGTAGACGACGCCGACATAGCCGGTGACGACCACGGGACGCTTGGCTCGGCCGTCCCAGATCCGCCGCAGGCCGTGCACCATCGCCTGGACGGCGCCGCCGACCAGGGCGAGGATCACGACGTCGTACGACTCCTGCTCCATGGCGCGCAGGAATTCCACGGCCGTGACCTCTCGGACGGAGTCCGCGCTGACGCCCACCTCCGCCAGCTGACGCGGCGTGGGCGTGGCCCGGCCCCGCAGGAGGAATCCGGTCAGAGCGGGACCGACTTGCACATCGGCGCGCGATCCGGCTTCGATGGACGGACCGGGAGCAATGCGACCCGCGGTCAGCGCACCCCACTTCCAGCGGGTGTCGGAGTCCGCCAGTACCGCAACCCGTAGGGACTTCGTTGTACTCGTTGCACTAGGTGGCACACCCACGACGCTAGGAACCATTTCTTAGGTATAACCCAACCTCAACTCAACAAAGAGTTAACAGAAGTCTACCGACAGCCCAACTGGCCCGCCGATGACCAGGAAGTACCTGGAATGAACCGTTCCGACCCCTTGAGTTCACCCACAGTTTCCGTACCGGAAAGTTATGCATCCGGAATGCCGCACAGGCCCCCCGGTGTGCCGAAGCTCTCCGTCATCGTGCCGTTCTACAACGTTCAGCAGTACGCCCCGGACACACTCAGAAGCCTTCGCCTGAACGCCCGGGAAGACTTCGAGTTCGTGCTGGTGGACGACCATTCGAAGGATGAAACGCCTGCGATCCTGGAGCGGGCGGCCGAGGAACTTACAGAAGTCGCCCAAGTCCGTTATGTCCGGCATGAGAAGAACGGCGGGCTCGCCACCGCGCGCAACACCGGCCTCGACGCGTCGAGGGGCGAGTACCTGACCTTCCTGGACGGTGACGACTGGCTCGCACCGGGTTATCTCGGTGAACTTGTCTCGGCCATCGAGGGATTGGGCTGCGACTTCATCCGCACCGACCACGTACAGACCGCCAACCGCGGCCGTACGGTGCACCGGGTCCCGCACGGGCGGCGCGACGAGGTGATGAACCCGCGCGAGGCGATCCTGCCCGCGGACCGGTCGACCTCGGTGGACTACGCGTACGCCTGGGCCGGCGCCTACCACCGCCGACTGCTCGACCGGGGGCTGCTGCACTTCACCGACGGGCTGCGCACGGCGGAGGACCGGCCGTGGATCTGGAAGCTGCACCGCGAGGCGGAGTCGTTCGCCGTGGTGAGTCTGCTGGGTGTCTTCTACCGGCGTGGAGTCGCCTCCTCGCTCACTCAAATCGGTGATATCCGCCAGCTCGACTTCATCCGGGCCTTCGACCAGGTCGTCGAGGAGACCGCCGCGGACCCCGACGCCGACCGGCTGCTGCCCAAGGCGGTGCGGACGTACTGCGCGATCATCGCCCACCACCTCTCGGAGATCGACAAGTTCGAACCGGCCGTCGCCCGGCAGCTGCGGTCGATGAGCGCGGCGGCCATAAAGCGCATGCCGCAGGACATGCTCGGTGACGTACTCGACACCATGGACCTGAGCCGTTCCTCGAAACTGCGGCGGCTGCGACGCCGGATCACCACTGCGAAGGCGGCAGCCTGATGTCCCGTACCACCCAGATCTTCTGCGTCTCGACGCTGTACGGCGCCGCCACCCTGGCCGCCGCGATCGAGTCCGACCAGTTCGCGGAGGCCGACCGCCGCCTGCTCCTTGTGTTCAACAACTCAGCGACACCGGAGACCACCCCCGGCGTCGACGAGATGCCGGGGTTCGAGTCGCTGAGTGGTCATTTCGACGGCCTGCTGTCCTGGAACGAGACCATTCGTCCGTTCCATCCCGGGGCATGGTCGCCGCGCAACGACGACATCCCGCTCTTCGAACGCCATCTGCGGCTGCTGTGGGACCTCGGCGACGACCGGGTGGAGCTGGTCCTGGAGTCCATCCAGGTCAGCCCCGCCTTCACGGTGGCGCAGATCTTCACCGGGGCACGCATCGACGTCTACGCCGACGGCCTGATGAGCTACGGCCCCACCCGCAACAAGCTCGACCCGCTGGTCGGCACCCGGGTGCGGCGGCTGCTGCACCTGGACCTGGTGCCCGGTCTGACGCCGCTGCTGCTGACCGAGTTCGACGTACCCGCGGAGGTCGTGCCGGCGGACGCGTTCCTGAAGGTGCTGAACGGGCTCGGCGGCGCCGTACCGGAGCTGCCCGCGCTGCCCGACAACGCGGCGCTGCTGCTCGGTCAGTACCTGTCCGCGCTGAACATCCTCTCCCCCGAGGAGGAGGAGGACCTGCATGTGCGGATGATGCGCGGCGCCGTCGGCCGCGGACACCGGGCCATCGTCTTCAAGCCGCACCCGACCGCGCCGGCCCGCTACAGCCGCGCCCTGGAGACCGAGGCCGCCAAGCTCGGCGTCGAGCTCACGGTGCTGGACACGCCCGTGCTCGCCGAGGTGCTGTTCGAGAAGACCCGGCCCGCACTCGTGGTCGGCTGCTTCTCGACCGCGCTGTTCACGGCCTCCGCGTTCTACGACCTGCCGGTCGCCCGCATCGGTACCGGCCTGATGCTGGAACGCCTGACGCCTTACCAGAACAGCAACCGGGTGCCGGTCGCGCTGGCCGACGCGCTGCTGCCGGACCTGGAGGACACGGCCGGGACCGCCGTCCTCCCCGCCGGCCAGCTGGACGGTCTGGTCACCGCGCTCGGGTTCACCATGCAGCCGCAGATCAACCCGCGGCTGCGCCCGGCGACGGAGCGCTATCTTTCGCAGCACTTCGGGCCGCGCACCCAGCACTACTTCAGGCGTCGCCGGCTGACCTCGCTCGGGCTGCCCGGCGGCCTCCCGGACCGACTGGCGTTCGTGCCCCGCAACTCCACCGCGCGTCGAGTGGTGCGGCAGGCGCGTGCGCTGCGCAAGGCGGTACGCCGCTGAGCCCGGACGCCGGACGACAGCGCCCGGCGGGCGGGTGGATCACCGGCTGATCCACCCGCCCACCGGGCGGGCGTCGTCGCGTCGGGGCGGTTGCTGATGCCGACGGCACATCGGGCAGTCCCGTCGCGATGATTCAGCCGCCCAGCAGGGCGCGCAGATCGGCCGCGTTCTCCTGCGTGATCCTCCACAGCTCCTGCTGCCTGCCGTGCACGTCGGCGACTGTCTTCGGGTGGTCGTGCAGCAGCTCGCGGGAGCGCTCCACGAGCAGGTCGGCGAGGTTGCGGTCATGCACGGAGACACCCCACTCGGGCCGGTCGATGTCCCGCAGGAAGTAGGCCATCTTCGGGTGCGAGATGAGGCTGATGATGGGTGTGCCGCAGCCGAACGGGATCATGCCGGCGTGGCCGCGCATACCGATGACCAGCCTGGTACGGGCGTACTGGTCACGGATCTCGTCGTTCTCGAAGTCGTACATGGGGATGACGGGCAGCGACACCCCGTGCTCGCGGCGCAGGTCGAGGGCGAGCCTCTCGTCGCCGAGGGAGTGCGCGACACACTTGACCCGGCCGAGCTTTTCCAGGCCCTCGACGGCCTTGGCCAGCTGCGCGAGGAAGTAGCCGTAGTCGTGGCCGAAGCGCAGGCCGGCGCGGTCGTAGGCGCCGTTGAGGAGGATGGTGTCCTCGCGCTCGGCCGGGTCCTGCCAGCCGGCGACGAGCTGGCGGGTGACCGTGGTCGGACAGGGCTGGAAGCGCACCCTGTCGTGGAGGCGGGCCGGCAGCAACGCGCGGACCTTCTCGATCGAGCCGTGGTTGCGCAGCCCGAAGAAGGAGGAGCGGTCGACGAGTTGGCGCAGCGCCGACCGGAACGTCTCCGCCCGGTAGGACTGGCCGTCGAAGGCGTTGTAGCCGACCGCGTAGACAGCGATCGGTACGTCGATGCGGTTCAGCAGCTCGCCGGGGACGTTCCACTGCCAGGCGCTGCTGCCGTTGGGCATGGTGTCCGGGATGAACAGACCGCCGCCGCCGATGACCAGGCCCCTGCGGGCGTTGACGCGCTCCAGGGCCGCCTCGTCGAAGAGACGGTGGGCGTGCACGGGGTGCCAGCGGCGGGAGCCGGTGTCGGGGCCGAAGGCGAGCCGGACGCTCTCCGGGAGCAGCTTGTCGCCCGCGTTGCCCTGGCGGTCCATGTAGAAGGCGACGTGTGCGAGCTGGTCCTCGGCGATTCCGGCCTGTCCGGCCGGGGCCTCGGCGGAGCGTTGGTACCAGGTGCGGCAGGCCTTGTGCATGGGTTCCATGTCGAGCCCGGCCAGGGCGTACTTCTGGGCCTGGGCGTCGTCGCCGTGCACCCAGGCGATCTGCGCGAGCCGCGAGAAGGCGGGCGCCGCCCGGCTGGGGTCCGCGGTGGCCAGGAGGAGCTGGGCGCGGGCCTCCTCGTAGCGGGAGATGCTCATCAGGGCGTGCCCGAACACCTCGTGGGGCCAGGCCTCGTCGACCGGGATGTGCACGCTCTCCAGGACGTCGACGGCGCTCTGGTAGTCACCGGCGCCCATGTGCGCGAGGGCTACCCGGCGGGCGGTGGCGACATCGCGGGTGCGCTCGACGTGCGGGGTGCCGTAGTGGACGAGCAGGTCGTGGTGGTGGGGACCGGGCGCCTTGAGGTAGGCGGCGTGCAGTTCGGCGTCGGTGATGTCGAATCCGGCCCGGCGTTCGCGCGCCCGGCCGTGCCCCGCCCCGCCGCTCCGCCAGGGCTTGTCCCGGTCGGCGAAGTGCAGGACCGCGGTGTCCTCGGGGACCGGGAGGCCGCCGGAGAGGCTCTGCTCGACGACGTTGTACTTCGGGTCGAGGGCGACGAAGTCGTCCGCGAGGAGCGTGCTGAGGATGCCCCGGCCGTGTCGGCCGAGCTCGAACTTGCCGCTCCGGCCGATCTCGTCGATCTTCGCGCAGAACGCGTCGGTGAGGTACTCCTTCTGAATGACGAGCGGGCCGCTGCCGAGCACCCGCTCCCCGTCGTCGTCAGCTTCCTGCGCGACTCCGGCGAGGCCGTGGCGCAGGGCGAGGAGTTCGGTGACGGGGCCGAGGACCACCATGCCTGGGTCCAGGGCGACCACGGTGTCGTAGTCGCGGACACGGAAGACGTCGAGGGCGAAGTAGGCGTTGCGGACCGGGTGCTCGTCCGCGGCGCCCTGGGCGTACTCGTCGTAGCGGTCGGCGTCGACTCGGCGAAGGACCACGCGCGGGTGCAGGGCACGTATCGCGGCCGAGGAGGCCGGGCTCAGCTCGTCGTGCAGGACGATGAAGTCCTCGCAGACGCCCGGGTTCGACAGGGCCAGCGAGCGCAGCAGAACGAGAAGGCCGGGCAGGTCGTCCTCGCCGACGAAGCTCGCGAAGGCGACGCGCCGCTTGCCTGTCAGGACGCGCGCGGAGCCGTCGGCGGCGGGGGCCGCCGGGGCGGATATCGGACTCGTGGTCATCTCAGGGATTTCCTCATGCCGGAGACACTGTGGGCCCGTTCCGTGGCCCACGCCTTCTCGCTGCCGTATGCGCACACCTTGGGTGGTGGTCGGCTCGTCGCCGACGGCGAGGAGCACGTCAGGCACCTCGCTCCTGAGACCGCTGACGAGCTTTCCGCTGCGCACGGAGCGGGCACGCGAGCACTTCTCCGGCTCAGCCCGAGGAAGCGACCGCCCGCCGCCGTCGTCATAGTCCTCCTTGCGCCTATGAAGAAGATAGGTAACCACCGAGACCGAGGAGAAGACTGCGGAAGCGCGGGAAAGAAATAGGACGCCCAGGCGAACAACAGGGAATCACCAGGGAAACGGAGTGGTCACCGCAGGGATATCCGCATGGCGTTCGCGCTCCGCGCCCGCCGCATGATCCATTCCTTCTCGCTGACGGGCTCGTGCGGGGCACCCTGTTCCATGGCTGCCGGAACGTGCCGGACACCGCTCTCGTAATAGTCGGAGCCGATCAGGTCGATGGTCGGGCTGACGTCCAGGAAGTCCAGCAGCCAAAGGATGTTGAAGCCACTGGTCGGGGCGGACGGCAGGCGGTCGGCGCCGATCCGGCCGATGTTCCGCACGGGCCACCGCAACGACTCGTCGCCCAGACACTCCTGCGCCCCGGATACCAGCCGGCTGCGCAGCGAGCTCTTCCAGTCGCTCGGGCTGCCGCCGAGGACCAGCCGGGTCAGCACCGGCTCGTCCCAGTTGAGGCCGTGGTTGTGGCCGGTGACATGGATGTCGGTACGGACGCCGGTGTGCTCCGGGTCGAGCCTGTACGAGTCGAGGCGCACTCGGAGGTCGTACGCGTCGATCTCGGCGCCCATCGAACTCTCGCCCGATCGGGCGGAGTTGGAGACCACGCAGATGGACTTGCCGGCGATCTGGTTACGGAACTCACCCAGGCTGAGCCACCGCACGCCGCCGATGGTGGGATCGGCGAGCGGGGCGCGCATCCGGGTCCGGCGCAGGTCGGCGTAGAGCGCGAACGCGTCGGTGAGCACGGGAAGTGCCGGAAGACCATCGACGATGCCGGTGCGCAGGTCCAGGTACCGGCTGAGCAGATCCTGCCGGTCGCTCGCCGGGGTACCGTCGGCCGCCGACGCGAGGATCGCGCCGACCAGCAGCGGCTCGGCGCGCGTCCAGTCTCCGGCGGCGTGCAGAGCGATGCCCGCGGCCCACAGCTCGTCGGCGGGGCGGCTCCCGGCGGACTCCCGGGCTCGCGGGACCTGGCGTTCGAGCAGGTCCAGCAGTTCCTGTTCCCGCGCGGTCACGGTTCTCAGCACGCCGACGCGGGGGCCGAAGCCGAACTTGTCCTTGTCGGTGAGCGAGAGGTACCGCTCGTACGCTTCGAGCGCCTCGGCCTCACGGCCGAGGGCATCGAGAACCTGAGCGCGCAGCCGCCAGCCGGCGCGCGAGTTCTTCCGCTCGGCCAGCACCGTGCTGCTGATCACCAGGGCGAGGTCCAACTCGTCGCCGCCGCACTCAAGTGCCTTTTCGGCGGCGGCGAGCAGGGCGTCGAGCAGCGCTTCGTCGATCCCGGTGGAGGGTGCTTCCGTACCCTTGACGGCACGCTTGAGCAGGGCGATGGCGCCGGCCGCCAGGGTGGGCGAGCGGTCGGCGGGTACGGCTGCGGACGCGCCCGCTGCGACCAGCAGTTCCGTCAGCCGCCCGGCGAGCTCGGCACGCCGACGGTCGGTGACGCCGACGAGCCTCTCGCCGTGCGCCGCGCATGCGCGCAGACAGTCGTCCAGTCCCCTCCGACGCGCAGGCGCCCACCTGTTCCGGACCCTAGTCATGACACTCCTTGTTATTGCCGAGCAAATGCCGTGTTCACCACTGCCCAAAAGCCGTTGGCACGATCTTGCGCACACTTACCTGTCCGGGGGCAATGATGAGAAAATCCGGGAAGATCAATGACTTCCAGGTGAACCCATCGGAACCGGAAGAGAGATCATTGGCCTGTCAGCCATGTCTTGCCTGTGATTCGGACTAACGTGCTGGCCGACCCAACCGCAGACCCGCCCGCCGAGGGGATTTCCGTGACGACCATCACCGCCCGAACGGCGACCGACGCACCGCCGCCGCCGGAGCGGGCGACGCCTCGGGAGACTCGGCTGCGCGCCCTGGACGGGCTGAGACTGGTCGCCGCCCTGATGGTAGCCCTGTACCACTACGGCGGTCGGGGTGGTGAGGTCACCAAAGCCTGGGGCAGCTCGGCCCAGCAGCAGTTCCCCACGCTCCACACACTCTTCACGTACGGCTGCCTCGGCGTCCAGGTCTTCTTCGTGATCAGTGGGTTCGTGATCTGCATGAGCGGCTGGGGCCGGCCCCTGAAGTCGTTCTTCGCCTCCCGCGCCGCACGGCTGCTGCCGGCCTACTGGGCGGCGGTCGCGCTCGTGACGCTGGTGTTCGCGCTGCCGGTGGTCGCCCACCACGCGGTGTCGCCTAGCGACGCCCTCGTCAACATGACGATGCTTCAGCAACCCCTGGGTGTGGACCGGGTGTTGGGCGTCTGCTGGACACTCTGGGCGGAGATCCGGTTCTACGCGCTGTTCGCCCTGTTCGTGGTGCTGCCCGGGGCCACCAGGCAGCGGGTGATCTTCTTCTGCGCGGGCTGGACACTGGCGTACGCGATCGCACAGGGCGCGCAGATGCCCCTGCTGGACATCGTGCTGATGCCTGAGTACGCGCCGTTCTTCATCGGCGGTGTCGGCCTCTACCTCGTCCACCGCGACCGGACCGACGTCTACGCCTGGGGCATCGTGGCCGTCAGCTTCCTGATCGGGCAGCACTTCGCGGTGCGCTCACTGTGGAACGCGGCGGACCCGAACGCCTTCGCCCACCGCACCACGTTCGGCATCGTGCTCGTCGTCGCCCTCGGCTTCGTCGCCGTCACCGTGATCGCGCTCGGCTGGCTGAACTGGGCGAACTGGCAGTGGCTGACCGTCGCCGGCGCCCTGACCTACCCCTTCTACCTCATCCACGAGCATCTGGGCTGGGTGGCCATCAGGGCCTACCACCAGACCCTGCACATCCCCTCCTACGCCGCCTTCCTCCTCACGGTCACGACCATGCTGCTGCTGGCCTGGCTGCTGAACCGGCACGTGGAGAAGCCGTTGACACCCCGTCTGCGCTCCGCACTGGCCGAGCCGCGGCCCTGACCACGCCACCGGGCGACATAGCCGGACACCGCCTATATTGACCCCACGTTTACCTTGTCGCGAGTTTGGATTTCTCTCTCCGGGCAGGCGCGGAAACACTTCTCGCCCGACCCATAGGCTTCTCACAAGTTCCTGGGACTGCCGCACAAGGGAGTGCTTCTCTCCTCATGACTGCCACACAAGGCGCCATCCGCCCGCCCCGCCGGCTCGACGACGTTCCCGGCTGGTTCCCTGTTCTCGACCAGATGCTCTTCGACTGGTGCCTGGACCGGCAGGAGTCGGCGGGGCTGCGGGGCGACCTGCTCGAAGTCGGTGTGTACATGGGCAAGAGCGCGATCTTCCTGGGCCGCCACCGCCAGGAGGGCGAGCGCTACACCGTCTGCGATCTCTTCGAGGGGGACGCCCCGGACAACGCCAATCAGGCGGAGTCGACGAAGTCGTACGCCGCGCTCACCCGGCGCGCCTTCGAGGAGAACTACCTCTCCTTCCACGACGAACTGCCCCGCGTCCTCCAGGGCCCCAGCTCGCTGGTGCCGGCCGAGATCCAGCCCCGCTCCTGCCGGTTCGTCCACATCGACGCCTCGCACCTGTACGAGCACGTGTACGGCGACATCGCGGCGGCCCGCGACGCACTGCTGCCCGGCGGCATCGTCGTACTGGACGACTTCCGCTCGGAGCACACGCCCGGCGTCGCCGTGGCCGCATGGGAGGCCGTGCTCAGCAGGGGTCTGCACCCGGTCTGCCTGAGCGCCCAGAAGCTCTACGGAACCTGGGACGATCCCGCATCCGTCCAGGAGGAGCTGCTTGCCATGGCCCGGGAGCGGGACGACTGCCACCTCAGCGTCCAGGAGGCGGCCGGGCACCGCATCATCCGCCTCAAGTCCAAGGGCATGCGGGCCCCGGACTTCCCGCCCTCCCGGCACCAGACCGAGAGCCCCGAGCCTGTCGTCGCCGAGCTCCCGGCGGATCCGGAACCGGTGACGTCGAGCCCGGCCGCCGCGCCACAGTCTCACCAGGCCCGGCAGTCCCGTCAGGCCTCGCAGGGCCGCCGTACGCCTGCCCCGGGCCGCGGTGTCGCCCGCGCCATCGCCCTGGACGTGCTGCCGCCGATCGTCACCCGGGCGATCCGCCGGGCCCGCGCCGCCAGTTGGCCGACGGGGCGCTGAGCGGGTTTCCGCGCCGCTGCCGCCTGATCCGGCAGCAGCGGCGCGGCACTCTCACGCGACCCCGTACCGCGCCCCGATCCCGGCGATCAGCAGGAGCAGCCCCTCCTCGAAACCCTCCTCGTAGTTCTGGAAGACCTCGGTGCCCGCGGACGCCGCGAGAGGGAAGTCGGCCATGCGGGCGGCGCGCTCCTCTACGTCGTAGCCCTCGCGGCGCTCCCCCGGCACCGGCCAGACGCCCTGCTCCTCGGTGACGAAGCCGAGGGTGAAGTAGTGGGCCGTGGCGATGGCGCGGACCGCCTGGGGAAGGGTGAAGCCCGCCTCGACCAGGGCGCGGAGGTTCGCCTCCATGTCGACCGCGTGCTCGATGCCGGTGAAGCGGGTGCCGCTGAAGACCTTGGCGCCGTCGCGGTAGCCGAGCAGCGCCGCGCGCAGGCCGCGCTGGCTCGCAAGGATCCGGTCCTGCCAGGTGGCGTCCGGGGGCAGCCGCGCGCCCGCCATCATCCGCCGGTACATCTCCGTCGCCATCTCGTCGAGCAGGGCCTGCTTGTTCTTGAAGTGCCAGTAGAGGGCGGGGGCCTGGACGTCCAGCTCCTTGGCAATCGCCCGGAGGGTGAGCCCGTCGAGACCGACCTCGTTGAGGAGCCTCAGCGCGGTCTCGACGACCTGCTTCTTGTCCAGCTTGGGAGATCTCTGACTAGCCACGCTTGACAGTTTAACGCCGTTAAGTGCATGCTTCGGCACAAGGAACTTAACAGCGTTAAGGAGAGAGTCATGAACACCTACGACACGAACACCTACGACACAGACGTACTCATCGTCGGCGCCGGCCCCACCGGGGTCGCGCTCGCCCTCGACCTCACCCGGCGTGGGGCGCGCTCCCTCGTCGTGGAGCGCACCGACGGGCTCTTCCCGGGCTCACGCGGCAAGGGTCTTCAGCCCCGCACCCAGGAGGTCTTCGACGACTTCGGCGTACTCGACGCCGTCCGCGCGGCGGGCGGCCCCTACCCCCTCGGGGTGATCTGGCAGGACGGGGAGCGCGTGGGCGAACACCGGATGTCCGACGAGACCGAGGCGACGGAGGGCGAGCCGTACCACGAGCCGTTGATGCTGCCGCAGTGGCGGACCCAGGAGATCCTCTTCGCCCGGCTGACGGAGCTCGGCGGAGGAGTCGCCTTCGGACGCGAGCTGGTGGGCATCACACAGGACGCCGACGGAGTGACGGCCTCCTTCGCGGCAGGCGCTCCCGTCCGCGCCCGCTACGCCGTGGCCGCCGACGGAGGCCGCAGCGTCGTGCGGCGCGCGCTCGGCATCGGCATGACCGGCGCGCCCGGCATGTCCATGGACCCGAACCCGATGCTGGTCGCCGACGTCCGCATCACGGGCCTGGACCGCGACAACATCCATGTGTTCCCGCCTTCCGGCGGCGACGGGTTCATGGTGATCTTCCCGTTGGCGGGGACGGCGGACTTCCAGGTGGCGGCACAGTTCCCGGAGGGCACGGACGTCGACCTCTCCCTCGACGGCATCCGCAAGGTCGTCGCCACCCGCTCGCACCTCTCCCCCGAGGACGTGACCGAGGTGCGCTGGGCCTCGGACTTCCGGCCGCGGGCCGCGCTGGCGGACCGCTTCCGCGAGGGGCGGGTGTTCCTCGCCGGGGACTCCGCGCACGTCCACTCGCCGGCGGGCGGCCAGGGCCTCAACACCAGTGTCCAGGACGCCTACAACCTGGGGTGGAAGCTCGGCGCGGTGCTGAGTGGCGCGGCGGCCCCGGCTCTCCTCGACTCCTACGAGGAGGAGCGGCTGCCGAACGCCGCGGACATGCTCGGACTGAGCACCCAGGTCCACCGCGGCGAGGTCAGGCGCGGCGAGGCCACCCAGCAGCTCGGCCTCGGCTACCGCGGCAGCTCACTCTCCGTGGAGACCCGGCAGGAACTGCCCGAGGACGCGCTGCACGCGGGCGACCGCGCACCGGACGGCATCCGTGGCGGCGTACACCTCTTCGACGCGTTCCGCGGACCGCACTGGACACTGCTCGCGGTTGGCACGGACACGGAGCTGCCGGAGCTCGCCGGGGTCCGCACGGTCCGGATTCCGGCGTACGAGGCGTACGGCACGGGGATCTTCCTCGTGCGGCCCGACGGGTACGTCGGCTGGGCGGGCGTGACGACGGAGGGACTGGCGGAGTACGCGAGCGTTGTGGGCGCCGCCAGCGTTGTGAGCGCCGCTTAGCTACGCGCTTCGGTGCGGCTTGGCTATGCATTTCGGCGCGGCTTGGCCACGCGCTTCGGTGCCGCTCGGCCACGCACTTCGGTGCCGCTCGGCCACGCACTTCGGTGCCGCTCGGCTACGCACTTCGGTGCCGCTCGGCTACGCGCTGGCGAGTGTCAGCTTCACGGCGAAGCCGAGGAAGAGCGCGCCGGCGGCGGTGGTCGCCCCGGCCGAGAGCCGCCTGCGCCTGCGGAAGGCCACCGCGAGCTTCGTACCGCTGAAGATCAGTGCGGAGAGGTAGAGGAAGCTCGCGAACTGGGCGAAGGCGCCGAGGACGACGAAGGACAGGGCCGGGTAGGCATACGCCGGGTCCACGAACTGCACGAAGAAGGCGACGAAGAACAGGATCGCCTTCGGGTTGAACAGACTGATGACCAGCGCCCGCTTGAAGGGCCGCTCCTCGGCGGGTGTCACCACGGCCGGGGCCTCGGCCCGCGCCTTCCGGGTCCGCCACATCCCCCAGGCGGACCGCAGCATCCCGATCGCCAGCCACGTCAGATACCCGGCACCGGCGTACTTCACGATCCCGAACAGCAGCGCGTTCCCCTGCAGCAGCGAGGCCACTCCGGCCGCCGACAGGGTCATCAGGACGGTGTCCCCACACCAGACACCCGCCGCCGCCTTGTAACCGGTGCGTATGCCGCTGCGAGCGGCGACCGACAGGACGTAGATCGAGTTCGGGCCGGGGAGGAGGACGATCAGGACGAGGCCTGCGAGGTACGTGGGGAGGTCGAGGACACCGAGCATGGATCGAGTGTCGCACGGGGGTACGACACACTTCCTCCGGGTATCGCGGGTCGGTCAGTCGCCGTCGAGGAGGGTGTCCACGGCGAACGCGACGCGCACTCCGACGGACTCTGGCAAAGGCACGCTCTGGCCACGCTTGAAGCGTTGGGGGTCTGCGTACTTGCCGTCGACCGGGTCGGTGTAGAGGAGCACCTCGTCATGCTTGCGGTCCGCGATGAGGTAGGCGGGCATGCCTGCCTGGGCGTAGCACTCGACCTTGACATAGAGGTCGTCGGACCAGTTCGACGACGTCACCTCGACGACCAGACGGAAGACGTTCGGGGCGTAGTAGTTCTTCGTGACGTGGGCGTCGCGGAAGTCCTCGTCAACGATGGAGAGATCCGGGATCGCGAAATCCTCGGGCAATGTGGGCAGCCAGAGGCCGATGCCCTGAGCCCATTCAGCCCCGCTTCCATCGATGCCCGCTCGTTCAAGCGCCCGGCACGCTTTCGTCAGCGACAGCGCGTGCGAGCCGTCCGACGGCGGTGTCACAGTGAGCCTCCCCTGGAGAATCTCCACGCGGTGCCCAGGCAGTGCACGGGAAAGCTGGTCGGCGGCTTCGCTCAACGTCAGCTCGTGTTGCAGTACGGCCACGGCATCCTCCTTTTCAGGGCTCACACTTCACGAGAGTAATCGGGGGCGGGCAGTTTCCGCTCCCGATCACCCGTACGAAGCAATCACGCAGGTCAGAACACATCCGTAGGAACATAAGTCCCCCAAACCCCCCTCAGCGCATCGCACACCTCGCCCACCGTCGCCCGTGCTCGCAGGGCGTCCTTCATCGGGTAAAGGACGTTGTCTGCACCCTCCGCCGCCTTCTTCAGGGCGGCCAGTGCACCGTCCACCGCCGGCTGGTCCCGTTCCGCGCGGAGCCTCGCGAGGCGGGCCGCCTGCTGGGCCTCGATGGCCGGGTCGACGCGGAGCGGCTCGTAGGGCTCCTCCTCGTCCAGCTTGAAGCGGTTGACGCCGACGACGACCCGCTCGCCGGAGTCGGTCTCCTGGGCGATGCGGTACGCGGAGCGTTCGATCTCGCCCTTCTGGAAACCGTGCTCGATGGCGCTGACGGAGCCGCCCAACTCCTCGACCCTGGCCATGAGTTCGACGGCCGCGGCCTCCACGTCGTCGGTCATCCTCTCCATGACGTAGGAGCCCGCGAAGGGGTCGACGGTGGCGGTGACGTCCGTCTCGTACGCCAGTACCTGCTGCGTACGGAGGGCGAGCCGGGCGCTCTTGTCCGTCGGCAGCGCGATCGCCTCGTCGAAGGAGTTGGTGTGCAGGGACTGCGTACCGCCGAGCACCGCGCCCAGGCCCTGCACCGCGACGCGCACCAGGTTCACCTCCGGCTGCTGAGCGGTGAGCTGGACGCCCGCGGTCTGCGTGTGGAAGCGCAGCATCAGCGACCTGGGGTTCCGCGCACCGAACTCCTCGCGCATCACCCGGGCCCAGATCCGGCGCGCGGCACGGAACTTGGCGACCTCCTCGAGAATCGTCGTACGCGCCACGAAGAAGAACGACAGGCGTGGGCCGAAGTCGTCCACGTCCATCCCCGCCGCCACGGCCGTCCGCACGTACTCGATCCCGTCCGCCAGCGTGAACGCGATCTCCTGCACGGGCGAGGCACCCGCCTCCGCCATGTGATAGCCGGAGATGGAGATGGTGTTCCACTTCGGGATCTCGGTCCGGCAGTACTTGAAGATGTCCGCGACCAGCCGGAGGGAGGGCTTGGGCGGGAAGATGTACGTGCCCCGCGCGATGTACTCCTTCAGGATGTCGTTCTGGATCGTGCCCGTCAGCTGTGCGGCCTGCACGCCCTGCTCCTCGCCGACCAGCTGGTACATGAGCAGGAGGAGGGCGGCCGGGGCGTTGATCGTCATCGACGTGGAGACCCTGTCCAGCGGGATCCCGCCGAACAGCACCCGCATGTCGTCGATGGAGTCGATCGCCACGCCCACTTTGCCGACCTCGCCGGACGCGATCGGGGCGTCGCTGTCGTGGCCCATCTGGGTCGGCAGATCGAAGGCGACCGACAGGCCCGTCGTGCCGTTGGCGATCAGCTGCCGGTAGCGCGCGTTGGACTCCACGGCCGTGCCGAAACCGGCGTACTGGCGCATCGTCCACGGACGCCCCGTGTACATCGAGGGGTACACACCCCGCGTGAAGGGGAACTCACCCGGCGCTCCCAGTTTCTCGGCGGGATCCCAGCCCTCCAGAGCCTCCGGCCCGTAGACCGGCTCGATGGGCAGACCCGACTCGGATTCGCGCGCCATTGCTGTGTCTCCCGCCGAAGCCGGCCGATACCTGTTTGATGACCCATACCTGTTTGATGACCCATACCTGGTTGGTGACCCATACCTAGTTGGTGACCCATACCTGTTTGATGGGGCCCATACCTGTTGATGGGCCTCGCTCTCCACCATGCGGTGTAGTTCGCGACGGGGCACGCGCGGGGAGCATCTCAAGTGACACACGACGGCACGACGGGGGTCCGATGCGTACGGCACCACGGATGACGAGACACGGGAAGCGCTCGCTGGCCGCACTGGCGGCGCTGATCGCGGTCAGCGGCTGTACGGCGCAGGCCGGGGACGCGGACGGGAAACAGCCGCCCCTGATAAGGATCGACGGCACGGCCGGCTCCACCCCCACGGCACGGCCCACGACCCGGCCCACGGCCACCCCCGACGACCCCAAGCCGACCGCCACCCCGTCGAAGACCCCGGCACCGGCCCCCGCGGTCCTCTGGTCCAAAGGTGACAAGGGCACCGACGTACGCGAGGTGCAGGCCCGGCTGCGGCAGGTCGCCTGGCTCTTCGACGGGCCGACGGGGACGTACGACGATCTGACCGCCACCGCCGTGAAGGGCTTCCAGGGCAAGCGCGGTCTGCCGCGGACCGGCGAGCTGGACACCGTCACCTGGCAGCGGCTGCAGAAAATGACGCACGAACCCGGAAAGTGGGAGCTGTACGCGTTCGGCGGGCAGCCGGCCGCCGCACCGGACGCGCGCTGTATGACGGGTCGCGTGCTGTGCATCAGCAAGACGAGCCGCACGCTGCGCTGGATGATCGACGGCCGGACGGTGTCGACGATGGAGGTGCGGTTCGGCTCGGAGTACACGCCGACCCGCGAAGGTGTGTTCAGCGTCTACTTCAAGTCGCGCTACCACGTGTCGACGCTCTACGACTCGTCCATGCCGTACGCCATGTTCTTCAGCGGCGGCCAGGCGGTCCACTTCTCCTCGGACTTCGCGGGCCGCGGCTATTTCGGCGCCTCGCACGGCTGCGTCAACGTCCGGGACGAGGGGAAGATCGCGGAGCTGTTCGCCCAGGTCCGTACCGGAGACAAGGTCGTCGTCTACTGGTGACGCGCGGTGCGGAGGGTGGGGCACGGAGAGTGAGGCGGCGCGGGCGGGACCGGGGGAACGTGTCCCGCCCGCGCCGAGGTGCACCGAGCCATGGGTACGGGGGGAACCCTGGCTCGGTGCGAGGGCCGATGACCAGTCGGCTCACTCACTACTGCGCCACCGCGGCTGAAAATGTCACACCTGGGGCCGCTGGAAAGTCGGCGGAAAACGAACCCGCAGGTCAGGAGGTTTCGGCGAGATCCGGGACCGGGGCCGAGGGGGAAGGTGCGGGCGTCGGGGTGACGATTACGCCGGTGCCGAGGACATCGTTGCCACGGTGGCCGTTACCGCGGTCGTCCTCGTCCTTGCCGTGATGGTGGCCACGGCCGTCGTCATCATCCTTGTCCTTGCTGCCGTCGCCATTGCCGCCCTGCGGTAGCGGGAGCAGCGGGAGTATGTGGTTGCCGTCGTCGTCACTCTCCCCGTCCCCCGGGGCGGCGCCCTCGTCCGAGTCCTGACCGAAGCCCTGGTCCGAGCGGGTTTCCCCGGTCGCGTCCGGACTTCCGTCCGAGGCCTTGGTGTCCCCGTCCCCGGGGTTCTTCCCGCTGTCGTCGGCGCCTGTGCCCGCCCGGTCCAGGACTTCGGTGCAGTACTTCTTCAGCCGGCCCTGGCCGGCGCCTCCCGCGGCGTCCTCCAGAACGCGCTCACGGCCGGCGTCCAGTTCCTTGCCGTCGAGGACGTCGCGGCACGACGAGCGGGTCCGGCTCCACCAGTCGCTGGTGTGGCCCGGCTCCCCCGCGCCGTCCGAGCCCTGCTGCCCGTCCGGGGCACGGCCGCCCGCCTCCTCCTTCGAGGAGCCGCCGACGGACGAACCGCTTGTGGCGCCGTCAGGTGTCCCGGCCGGGGAACCACCGTCGCCCGGGACGTCCGGCGACGGCGGGACGAGCGGCCGCTCCGGTGTCGCCGCGGCCGTGACCGAGGCGGTGGGGCCGGGTTGGTCGTCACCGAACGGAGTCGGCAGCATTCCGGTTCCGGCCGCGACCGCGGCCCCGCCGATCATCCCGGCGGCCAGCGCCGCAGCAAGACCGAGGCGCGTGGGACGGCCCCAGCGGACCCGGCGACCGCCGAGGTCCGCACGTCCCAGACGTATGAGACCGGCGTCGGAGGAGTAGCCGCCGGTGATGTGGGAGGCGGAGCGCATATGACCGCGCGGGGCCTGCTGCTCCACCGCACCGTCCGCGTCCGCGCGCACCTTGCGGAAGGCGGCCAACGCGGATGCCTCGCCGGGAAGTTCGTCATCGCCGAGCGCAGGGCCCGGGACCAGCGCGGCGAGTGCCTGCGCGAGTTCGGCCACCTGGTTCCGGTCATGGGCGTCGACGGCTTCCAGGGGTTCTCCGCGCAGCAGCCGCTCCGCGGCCTCGCGGTCCAGCCACCGGCCGGGGGGCCGCGGGTTTTCCCCCGGGAAGACACAGCGCTCGTCGGCCATCACATGTCCTTCTGCGTCCGCGAACGCGTATGCGTCACACCGGCGGACGTCACCGCACGTACGTGCGGTTCTCTTTGTGGGGGTACGACGCCGAGTGCCCCGGCGGATTCCGGATCGTCGCCGAGCAGCTCCGCGAGCCGTTTCAGACCGCGGTGCGCCGCGGTGCGCACCGCGCCTGGGCGCTTGCCGAGGGTCTCGGCCGCGGTCTTGGCGTCGAGGCCGACGACGACGCGCAGTACGACGGCCTCCGCCTGGTCCTGGGGGAGCTGGGCGATGAGCGAGAGGGTCCGGTCGGTGGCCAGGGACTCGATGGCCTCGCCCGCGGTGTCGGACTCGCCCGCCTTGCCGGTCAGTTCGGTCTCGTCGCCGCCTATCGCGGGGCGGCGCCCGCGCATCCGTATGTGGTCGAGGGCGCGGTTGCGAGCGATGCGGGCGGCCCAGCCGCGGAAGCGGTCGGCGTCCCCGCTGAACCGCTCCAGGTCACGGGCGATCTGCAACCAGGCCTCGGACGTGACGTCTTCCGCGTCCGGGTCGCCGACCAGCGTCCGTATGTATCCGAGCAGCCGCGGGTGCACCGCGCGGTACACAGTCCGGAACGCGGTCTCGTCCCCGTCCTGTGCCGCAAGCACCGCGGCAGTCAGCTCCGCGTCGTCCCCCAGCACCGCGCGCGCCCCTCTTTGCGCCTAAGCCGGCGCCGCTTTCGCGGGCCGGGTACTCGCCGTCGTGGTTGCTCAGTCGTGGTTGCCCAATTGATGTCTGCGGTCTCAAGGCCCCTCGCGGGTACGGTCGTCCGCTCTCCGCACCTCGGCGCGAATGGCACGTTACGGCGTGAAACCGCTCCCCGTCCATGTTCGTACAACACGCAACTACGCGCTAACGGTGCGAGGTGTGACACAAAACGCAGTGGCGGCGCAGTAGAAAGTACGGGCCGCCGCGCGGCCCGTGCCGCGCGACGGCCGGGGCCTCTCCTGTGGGGGGTGGCGGCCCCGGCCGTTGCCATCGGCGAGGGCGGGGCCTGTCACTCCCCCTGGACATCGCGGAGCCGGGTCGGGACAGGTCGGATCGGGTGGAGTCGGGCCGGGCCGGGCCGGGCCGGTTCAGAAGCTCACCGGGTGGCTTCTCGGCACAGCAACCGCAGCGAACCGTCGCCCGCGTAGCAGCGGCGGGCCTCGTCCATCGGGTCCCACAACCGCCCGTCAGGCGTACGGATCCAGTGGTCGCCGCCCGTCACCCACCACTCCGCGCCCGTGCTCCGGACGACGACCTCACCGGCGTACGCCCCGAAACCGCGCAACACCGTCTCGACGGCGGCGTAGGGCGCTCCCTCCTGCCGTATCTCCTCGATCAGCCGGTCGACGCGCCACAGACTCTGCGCGGAGTAGTCCAGGCGCAGCCGGGCGCCCTCACGCATCGTCGCGACTGCGTCCGCCGCCCACCGGATGGGCTTCGTCGCAGCTTGGGGCCGGGTTGCTCGAGTTGCGTCCACACTCGGAAGAGCGCCCTCCGCGCGGAATTCGTCACTCCGATCCGGCTGCTCCCCGACACCGGCCCGATATCGCCCCACGGCGCCCGCAGGACAAGCACAAGACTCTCGCAGGCCGGAGGTTTACGGCGCGAAGGGGTCGGAGAGCTGGGCGCGTTGGCGGTGAGGTTGTCGACCGGCGGACTGTCTGCGGTTGGGCGGTCGGGTGTTGGCGGTCGGGCTGTCGACGGTTGGGCTGTCGGCCGTGCGAGGCGGGCGGCACCGTACCCGACAAGGAACCGGCACTGCCTACGCCCGCCCCCGTGCCCGCCGCGACACCACCGCCCGCAGCACCCGCCGCCCCTCCGTCGACTGCCCCAGGACCAGCCGGAGGCCGCCCGCGCCGCGGTCCGCGAGCAGTTCCAGGATGGCGATCTGGCGCCGTAGTTCAGCGGCGACGAGCGGGGACATGCCTTCCGTACGGCCCTCTCGCCGGGCCTCGGCCAAGGACGTGCCGCCGGCGGCGATGTCGAGGAGGTCGTGGATCTGCAGGGCCGCCACAGAACAGTCGTCCGCCCACGTCCTGAGCGCATCGGCGGAGTGCTCGACCGGAACGGTGGCGAGCATGTGGCGGGCGAGGAGGGCGGCTTGGTCGTCGGGCGAGGCGCCGGATCGGGTGCCTGCCGCGATGCCTGCCCCGATGCCGGTGCCTGCCCGGATGCCGGTGCCTGCCCCGATGCCGGTGCCTGCCCGGATGCCGGTGCCGGAGCCGGAGCCGCCCCGCGCCCCGAAGCCGAGGCCGAGGTCGAGGTCGAGTTCCTCCGAACCCTCCGGTTCGCCCAACTCCCCCAAGTCCGCCCGCGCCTTGGCGACCCGCTCCCCCCACCCGTCCCCGTCCACCAGGCTCGTCCACAGGGGCCGCAGAACATCGTCGTCGCCACCCAGCAGGGGAACGCACCGATCCAAACAAGCCAGCCCGCTCGCCGCCAGCCCACGCTCATCGGCCTGAGCGATCAGTTCCACCAGGCTCATAGCGCCTCCCTCGAACTACTCGAACTCCGTGAACACCGCGACAGGGCGCCTGTTTCTCACGGAGCCCGCACTTCCCCTTACTGCGTGCGACAGGCCGGGAGTGTCACAGGAGCTCACAAAGGGACGACGCCAAGTCGGTCCAGGAACCGGAATAGCAGATTTTCGGCCAACGGGTCAGGTTCTGCGGTCAATACGCGGAGCAGCGGTTCCGCGACCACCGTGTGGCCGGCCTCGGCGGCCCAGGCGACGGCGCGTTCGGCGGCGTCGGCCGGCTCCAGGAAATAGTCGTCGACGCTGAGCCCCTCCTCACTGTCTCCCAGGTATCTGGCCATCGCGGGCCGCGCGAGACAGGTCGTCCACGCGCCGCTCTCCGGCGCGGCCGCCTCGACGACCACGCAGTCGCTGTCCATGACGTACCCGAACAGCGCGGGCGCCCCGGTTTCCCGGGCGAGCGTGTTCATGCTCCCGACGTCCCCGTCGCCGCTCGGGTACTCCCACACCTGCCAGCCGTCGGGCGCCGTGGCCTGCAGGACCATGCCCGGCGCCGCCGCCAGCGCGTCCAGCTCCGCGAGCGGCCGCTCGCTCCTGCCCACGACGTAGTACCCCCAGTAGCCCATTCCGGTCCCCCCGGTCTCTCGGTTCGGCTCGCGCCGAATACACCACAGGCGTAAGGGAGTTGGCTACCTAATCGGGCAATCCGCCCCAGGTTCAGACGGCGACCGGCAGGGGGCCCTGACCCTGGCGCGCCTTCTCGTCCTGCATCCGCGTCAGCCGCAGCACGACGAGGATCGCGAGCACGGCGGCCGCGATGTCGGTGACGTCGGCGAACATGATCTGACCGACGGCGCTCTGGATCTCCTCGGGCGTCCCGGCCGCGGTGTAGGTGCGGGACCCTGCCTGGTCGGCGAACAGCGAGACGATCCACAGCGTCCACCAGGCGTTGACGAGCCCGTGCGAACCGCGTGAGCCCACCGCGGTGCTGGCGTCCCAGATGTCCAGCATGATCCGGCGCGGGAACCACAGGTTCACGACCGGCACGAACCAGCTCCAGCCCGCCCAGGCACGCTTCTTGCTGTGCCCGAAGGGATTGAACACCTCGGCGTTGACCCGCACGCGCAGGAACCAGACGAGGTAGACGACGGCGGCCGCGACGAGGGAGGCCATCTGCGTGTAGCCGCCGAAGGCGTAGAGGCTGTCGGCGTGTTCGGCCTCTCGCTGTACGGCGTCGCTGTAGTCGCCGCCCGCAAGGGAGCCCGTCACGTCGTACGTGACGATGTCGGCATAGACGGCGAAGAGGTCCGTGGCGACGACCAGGCCGAGCAGTATCGCGACGGCCTTGCCGAGGCCGACCGGCGAACGCAGCCACGCGGGGCCGTGCGGGAGCAGCGTGGGCCCCGCGGACACGGGCGGTGCCAGGGGCGGTGCCACGGGCAGGCCCGCGGACGGATCCGTGGACGGTCCCGTGGACGCGGACACCTTGGCGGGTGAGGACTGCTGGGCGCAGTCGGCGCAGAGGCCCTCGGGCGTCGACGCGGTGGAGTGCTGACACTGCTTGCAGAACATGGATGTCCCCCGAATCACCGGCACGGCAACCCCTGCCGGCTCCTGACACAAGTAACCGGGCGAGCCCCTCCCCAGGGCACACCCGGCCATCGAATAAGCATGCGGAACATACGGTCCGACCTGCCCGCACGTCCAGCCGGATTCAGCCCAGCCGGTCCGCCAGCTTCCTGAAGTCCGTCCAGGACAGCGCGGGGTCACCGGAATCCCACAGCTTCTGGACCGTCGCGCGCAGCGGCATCCTGATCCCCGCCGCCACCTGGTCCTGCGTCTGCGAGTCCGCGAGATCGCACCACACCGCGAGGCTCCCGCCGAGGATCTGCCCGTCGTACTTCGTGGGGACCGCGGTCGTGCCACGTACGACGAGCGGGGTCCACTGCTCGTAGATGCGCTGCCCGGTCGGGTAGACGAAGGTCTGCGGCTGGCCGAGGACGTAATAGAGGTACTCGTCGTTGTAGTTGATCAACTGGCGCCCCGCGTCGAGGTATTCGGCGGGTTTGCGCGCACCGATCTCCTTGCCCGTCCAGTACGCCACCTGCAGATCACTGTCGGCCTGCACCTGGCCCCCGGGGAAGAACCCGTCGTTCCAGGCGCGCAGCGTCCGGTCGTGGCCGCGCATCACCTCGGCACGGCCGTTGAGCCAGCCGGTCGCGAGGTCGGCGATGCCCGCGCCCGCGCCGTAGGTGTTCACTGCGGCGGTGGCCAACTGCGGGTAGGAGGTTGCCGGGTTGGCGACCGTCAGGGCGCGGTACTCGTCGCCGCCGAGGTGCCAGTAGGCGCCGGGGAAGAGATCGGCGTACTCGTTCAGCAGCTCGTCGACCAGGTCCGCGGACGCCTGCTGCGAGATGTCGATCGAGCCCTGCGAGACGACGCCCTCCGCGTTGCGCAACTGGAGTTCGGGGTGCGCGGCGAGCACCGCGCCCAGGTGGCCGGGTGAGTCGATCTCGGGGACGACGGTGATGTGCCGGCTGGCGGCCAGGTCGAGGATCTCGCGGACCTGCGCCTTGCTGAGGTGCTGCTTCGACACGATCTCGGGGTGCGTGTCGGACTCGATACGGAAGCCCTGGTCGTCGGAGAAGTGCAGGCCGAGCTGGTTGAACTTCAGGTCGCCCAGCTCCCGGACCCGGTCCTCGATCCAGTCCGCCGTGAAGTGCTTGCGCGCGATGTCCAGCATGAGCCCGCGCTGCGGCTTCGCGGGCCGGTCCCGTACGACGCCCTCGGGCGCCGTGCCGCCGCCGTACACCGCCTGTTTGAGCGTGCGCGTGCCGTAGAAGACGCCCGCGTCGCCGGGAGCGGTGATCGTGACGCTGTTGCTCTTGATGGTGAGGGTGTACGACTCCTGCCCCCCGGTTCCGTCGTCGAGGCCCAACTCGACGTCCCCGGACCGGGGTTCCGTCTCCCCCGCGTACGACAGCTTGAGCTCGCCGGCGAGCAGCCGCCCCTCGTCGGCGAGTTCACTGTCGGCGACGACCACGCGGGCGCCGGTGGCGGGGCGCCAGCCGGGGCCCCTGGCGGGGGTGTGTTCGCGTACGGCGGGGATGGTGCGGGGGGTCTGGGACAGGGGGTACGTCCGGGTCGGTGAGAGCGTGGCGCCGGTGGGCGTCGGTGCGGTGCTGGACGCGGTCACCGGCGTACCGCTCGACGGCACCCGTGCTCCCGCCGGTTCGCCGCTGTCTCCGGCGGGCCAGAACGCGACGGTGAGCGCGGCGGCCCCGGCGACGATGGCGCCGCCGCCCGCGACAACGGCCCACTGCATCCGCCGCCCCGGCGCGCGGCGCCGGCCGGTGCTCATGGCGCCACGCTCCACGCGGTGACGGCCGGGAGTTTTTCGCCCCCTCCGCCCCTGCCCGTCCCGTACCTGGGGGCGCTGCCCCCAGACCCCCCTGTCGCGCTGGACGCGCTCGTCCTCAAACGCCGGACGGGCTGAAAATCCAGCCTCTCCGGGCAGATACGGGACAGGCAGGGGCGGAGGGGGCGAGAAACCCTTCCACCCGCGCCCGCACACCCATCCCCCGCCACGTCCCACATCACGATCCGCATCACGCCACTCACTTCGCCGCCGAGGTCGCACAGTCAGGTCGTACATCCACGTCGCACATCCAGGTCGTACATCCGTCCCTCAGTGAACCTAGGGCCCCGTTCCCCACCCCCACCGTCCACCACACGTTCCGAAACACTCCCGTCCGGGTGAAATTCGGGCATCCGTCGGACAGCTCCTGACACTCCTCGATAGCGTGAGCATCACAACTCTCACTCCTTCCCCTGCCGAATCACGCGCGATCTCCATCGGACGTCACGCGAACACCACCGCCGAGGACCCACGCTGCCGCCGCACCGTCTCCCACGCCTCCCCGAGCAGAAGAGCGCGGCGCCGTCCCCGGCCCGCCTGGAGGGGTTCAACTCCGCGCCCGCCGAGACCGTCGAGCGCGCCCTTCTCATGTGCTGCCGCAGCCTGCGCTGGGCCCACCGCCTCACCGAGCACCGGCCCTACCCGGACCTGGACGCACTGCTCGCCGCGGCCGACGAGGCGGCGTACGACCTGACGCACGCCGACCTCGCCGAGGCGCTGGCCGGCGAGTCGCTCACGCTGCTCCCGGACGGCGCGTACTCCGCCGCCCACACCGCACTGAGCGCCGCGCACGCCGCGTACGAGAGCCGGTTCGGGCATGTGTTCGTCATCTGCCTCGACGACCTCGCCCCGGAGGAGGCTCTCGACCAGGTGCTCGCCGGAATCCGCTCCCGCCTCGCCAACGACCCCGAGGAGGAGCGCGTCCTCGCGGCCGAGGAGCTCAGACGCCTCGCCCGGGGCCGGCTCGCCCGTCTGGTGGACACGTTCAAGGCGGACGGGGAGGGGAGCGAAGGAGCCGGTGAGGGCGGAATCGTCGAAATACAGGGATTCCGGGCATCCCTATAGCCCGTACGAGCCTGTTTGATTGCCTGTTTGATCACACCAGTGGGGCCGCTGTAAGCGTTCCGACAAGTCGTCGCTACGATGGCCGGGGCCGGTGGACCGTACCCGGCCGGGCCCGTCCGACACCCAAGCCGGCGCGGCCCCAATCCCCGCTCCCGGAGGGTTTTTCCGTGCCGGCTGGAACGCTGTACCGCGGCCGGGAAGGAATGTGGTCCTGGGTGGCTCATCGAGTCACCGGCGTCCTCATCTTCTTCTTCCTGTTCGTACACGTGCTGGACACCGCTCTCGTCCGTGTATCCCCCGAGGACTACGACAAGGTCGTAGCCACGTACAAGACGCCGCTCGTCGCGCTGCTGGAGTACGGCCTCGTCGCCGCCATCCTCTTCCACGCGCTCAACGGTCTGCGTGTCATCGCCGTCGACTTCTGGTCGAAGGGCCCGCGCTACCAGAAGCAGATGCTCTGGTCCGTCGTCGGTATCTGGGTCGTGCTGATGGTGGGGGCCCTTTACCCCGTCCTCGGACACGCATTCCGCGAAGTCTTCGGGAGCTGACACAGATGTCCACCACCGAAACCGCCGCATCCGGCATCGGCCCCGTCGAAGGCGCGGACGAGTTCTCGGCGTACAGCGTCGACAACCCGGCCCCGCTCATCGAGGCCCCGCGCCAGCGGACCAAGAAGACCCCGAAGTCGACCCGCGGCAACTTCGAGATGTACGGCTGGCTCTTCATGCGCCTGTCCGGCATCGTCCTGGTCGTCCTGGTCCTCGGCCACCTGCTCATCCAGCTCGTCCTCGACGGCGGCGTCTCCAAGATCGGCTTCGCCTTCGTGGCCGGCCGCTGGGCGTCCCCGTGGTGGCAGGCCTGGGACCTCGCGATGCTGTGGCTCGCGATGCTGCACGGCTCCAACGGCCTGCGTACGGTCATCAACGACTACGCGGAGCGCGCGAACACGCGTCTGTGGCTGAAGGGCCTGCTGTACACCGCCACGGTGTTCACGATTCTGCTGGGCACGCTGGTGATCTTCACCTTCGACCCGAACATCCGCTAGGCACGGGGCTGAGGCAACCACTCATGAAGATCCACAAGTACGACACCGTCATCGTCGGCGCCGGCGGCGCCGGCATGCGCGCCGCCATCGAGGCGACGAAGCGCAGCCGCACCGCCGTGCTGACCAAGCTCTACCCCACCCGCTCCCACACGGGCGCCGCGCAGGGCGGTATGGCCGCCGCGCTCGCCAACGTGGAAGAGGACAACTGGGAGTGGCACACCTTCGACACCGTCAAGGGCGGTGACTACCTGGTCGACCAGGACGCCGCCGAGATCCTGGCGAAGGAGGCCATCGACTCGGTCCTCGACCTGGAGAAGATGGGCCTTCCCTTCAACCGGACGCCCGACGGGACGATCGACCAGCGCCGCTTCGGCGGTCACAGCCGTAACCACGGTGAGGCGCCGGTGCGCCGCTCCTGCTACGCCGCCGACCGCACCGGTCACATGATCCTCCAGACGCTATACCAGAACTGCGTCAAGGAGGGAGTGGAGTTCTACAACGAGTTCTACGTCCTGGACCAGCTGATCGTCGAGATCGACGGGGTGAAGCGTTCCGCGGGCGTCGTCGCGTACGAACTGGCGACCGGTGAGATCCACGTCTTCCAGGCGAAGGCCGTGATCTACGCGTCCGGCGGCACCGGCAAGTTCTTCAAGGTGACGTCCAACGCGCACACGCTGACCGGTGACGGCCAGGCCGCGGTCTACCGTCGCGGACTGCCGCTGGAGGACATGGAGTTCTTCCAGTTCCACCCGACCGGCATCTGGCGCATGGGCATCCTGCTGACGGAGGGCGCCCGTGGTGAGGGCGGCATCCTCCGCAACAAGGACGGCGAGCGCTTCATGGAGAAGTACGCGCCGGTGATGAAGGACCTGGCGTCGCGAGACGTCGTGTCCCGGTCCATCTACACGGAGATCCGTGAGGGCCGCGGCTGCGGTCCCGCGGGCGACCACGTCTACCTGGACCTCACGCACCTTCCGCCGGAGCAGCTGGACGCCAAGCTCCCGGACATCACCGAGTTCGCCCGTACATACCTCGGAATCGAGCCGTACACGGACCCGATCCCGATCCAGCCCACCGCGCACTACGCGATGGGCGGCATCCCGACGAACGTCCAGGGTGAGGTGCTCAGCGACAACACCACGGTCGTCCCGGGCCTGTACGCGGCCGGCGAGGTCGCGTGTGTGTCGGTCCACGGCGCGAACCGCCTGGGTACGAACTCGCTCCTCGACATCAACGTGTTCGGGAAGCGCGCGGGTATCGCCGCCGCCGAGTACTCGGCGAAGGCCGACTACGTCGAGCTGCCCGAGGACCCGGCCGCCCAGGTCGTGTCGCAGGTCGAGCACCTGCGCAACTCCACGGGCACGGAGCGCGTCGCGGTCCTGCGCAACGAGCTGCAGGAATGCATGGACGCCAACGTGATGGTGTTCCGCACCGAGCAGACGATCAAGACGGCGGTCGAGAAGATCGCGGAGCTGCGCGAGCGCTACCTGAACGTCTCGATCCAGGACAAGGGCCGCCGCTTCAACACGGACCTCCTGGAGGCCATCGAGCTGGGCAACCTGCTCGACCTGGCCGAGGTCATGGCGACGTCCGCACTGGCGCGAAAGGAGTCCCGCGGCGGTCACTACCGCGAGGACTACCCGAACCGCGACGACGTCAACTTCATGCGCCACACCATGGCGTACCGCGAGGTCGGCGACGACGGCACCGAGTCCATCCGTCTCGACTACAAGCCGGTCGTCCAGACCCGCTACCAGCCGATGGAGCGTAAGTACTGATGGCAACCCCGACCCTGGACAAGGCGGACGCGGCCGACAAGCCTGAGGCAGGCTTCGCCGACTCCCCGTACATCACCGCCACGTTCCGTATCCGCCGCTTCAACTCCGAGGTCTCGGCCGAGGCGGTCTGGGAAGACTTCCAGCTGGAGATCGACCCGAAGGAGCGCGTCCTGGACGCCCTCCACAAGATCAAGTGGGACCAGGACGGAACGCTCACCTTCCGTCGCTCCTGCGCGCACGGCATCTGCGGCTCGGACGCCATGCGGATCAACGGCAAGAACCGCCTTGCCTGCAAGACGCTGATCAAGGACCTGAACCCCACCAAGCCGATCACGGTCGAGCCCATCAAGGGCCTGACGGTCCTCAAGGACCTGATCGTCGACATGGACCCGTTCTTCCAGGCGTACCGCGACGTGATGCCCTTCCTCATCACGAAGGACACCAACGAGCCGACGCGCGAGCGTCTTCAGTCGGCGGAGGACCGCGAGCGCTTCGACGACACCACGAAGTGCATCCTCTGCGCGGCGTGCACGTCGTCCTGCCCGGTCTTCTGGAACGACGGCCAGTACTTCGGCCCCGCCGCCATCGTCAACGCCCACCGCTTCATCTTCGACTCGCGTGACGAGGCGGGCGAGCAGCGCCTCGAAATCCTGAACGACAAGGACGGCGTCTGGCGCTGCCGCACCACGTTCAACTGCACGGACGCCTGCCCTCGGGGTATCGAGGTCACGAAGGCGATCCAGGAGGTCAAGAGGGCGCTGATCACTCGGCGGTTCTGATTTCTTCTGATTTCCTTCGTACGTCGCTGAGGGCCCCGTTTCCTGAGGAAGCGGGGCCCTCACGCGTGCTGTGGGCCACGATCGGGTGAAGCGGCGTGCACGGGCCGTCCCCGCCCAGGACGAGTACGCGACCCACCGCATCCATGCCCCCGGCGAACTCGTCACCCTCCCCGACTCCATCGGCGCGAAGGTCACGCTCGACGTGGCGGAGATCCTCAAGGCCGGGCAGCCGAAGGGCGATTGAGTGTTCGGGGCGGGCGGCCTGGGTCCCAGAACGTACGGGGCCCCGTCCCCCAAGGCTGGAGACAGGGCTCTCGTCGTACGTCCGGCCGAGGTCAGCCGCGCAGGACGCGACCCTGCTTGTCGGTGCGGTCGTTGCTCGTGAAGAAGAGGATCGCGTCGATCAGGGCCCATATGCCCAGGCCACCGCAGGTGAAGAGCTGGGCGATGGCCACGCCCGTGGAACCGACGTAGAAGCGGCCGATGCCGAAGCCACCGAGGAACAGCTGGAGCAGGCCAGCGGTGATCTTGGACTTGTCGGACAGCGGGCGGCCCTGGTGGTCGACGCCGAACGGTGCTTCAGGGGTGGGGACAGACATGGAAGTTGCTCCTGGGATGACCGATGAGAAACCGAAGCGGAGTGCTCCGGGGGAATCCAGGAGGGAACCCATGACAAGAAACGCGTACTGCGATGGCGTACAGCGTTCTGCGCCATCCCCCCTGTGACCCGGGAAGCATAGAGAGATCAAGAGGGAAGGTGGGAGGGAGAACGGTCGATGATCCGGGATCGTTCCATATCCGTGATCAAAATCAGGCCAAGTTCGGGTGTGGGGCCGTGGCTGACGGGCAGTCGTGGGGGTTACGGCCTCGACATGGCTGACGGGCAGTCGCGGAGGCTATGGCCCCGACACGGCTGTCCCCGGGGCGCCTTGCCCGGCTCAGACGATGTTGCGGACCGCGGTCCACGCCACGGCCACCACCAGCACCATCACCTGAGCCCGGGGGCTCAGGGTGGGCCGCCACCGACGCCCGCGCACCCCTTCCAGGAACCAGCGCCCCAACAGCGCGAGCGCGAAGGGGGAGGCCAGCAGCAGCACCCTGTTGTCGTGCCAGGCCGCCGCGAACTGGCCGTGCATCAGGTCGTACACCATGCGGGTGCCACCGCAGGCCGGGCAGAGCAGCCCGGTGACGTAGCGGAACGGGCACTGGGGCAGCAGATGCCCCGGCTCGTGCGGATTCGTGCCGTAGAGATAACCGGCGCCCGCGACCCCGGCGACGAACACCGCGAGGGGTGCCGTCGCCGGGTGCCGCAGGAAGGTCACCGGCGGCCCGGCAGCTCGCCCGGCCCCGGACTCAGCCACGCAGGATCCGCCCTTGGGAGTCCGTGCTGGTGTTGCTCGTGAGCAGGAGGATCCCGTCGATCAGGGCCCAGATGCCCAGACCACCGCAGGTGAGGAGCTGGGCGATCCCGATCCCGACGTTGCCGATGTAGAAGCGCCCGATGCCGAGGGTGCCGAGGGTGAGCTGGAGAACCCCCGCGATGATCTTCGACTTGTCGGAGTACGGGCGGCCGTAAGGGTCGTAGCCGTACGGGGCGTTGGGATCGCCCGTGTACATGCCGGGCGGCACGGCACCCATCGGGTAACCCTGGCCCGGGTACCCCTGCTGCGGATAGCCGTACGGGCCGGGCTGCTGGTATCCGCCCGGCTGCTGATAGTCCCCCGGCGGCGGCTGATACGCGCCCGCCGGACCGGCCCCGTACGGGCCCGGACCGCCGGGCGGGACGGGGCCAGGGTTCGGATAGCCGTAGGCGGGCGGCTGGTCCGAGGGCGGCTGCGGCTGCTGGGGCTGCTCGGTCATGGTGTTCTCTCCTGATCTCCGTGCGCGGGCCGTTGGACAGGCCTGTAGGCCAAATGACCGGACAGGGCTGCCGGTCATATTGCAGGAGGGGGTGGCCGGGAGAGAAGTCGGCTCCCCGGTTACGCACATGGGCACGTCCTTCGTACTACGAGGACCCGGGAACCGGAACCCCGCGCGGCCTGGCAGCCGAAGCCGGAACACTTCCTCGCCTTCGTCGGCGTAACCGCACCCCTCGTCCGCCAACCCCCGACTCACGAGCTGACCGAACCCTGCATTCCAGGAAGAGGATTGGGCCGCCGGTCAGGGCTTTCTGGTGTCGGTGGCTGGTCGTATGGTGCGAGCAACAATGTGGAAGGAGCATGGGATGGGGTTTTCGGGAGACTTGGTCTTTGGCCGCAGCGAACGTCCGCTGCTGGAGGCACCGATCTTCGGCAGCATCCCTCGACAGGCCAAGTCGACCATACCTATATGGTCGCGGCCGGGTGGCTGGCAGACGCTACAGCTCGACTACGGCCTGTGGAGCGAGGCAGACCTTCCTGCGCTGGTCGAGTGGACAGGGACGGGGGCTTGCGTTGCTTCCGTCTATGACAGTGACGTCGCACTCGTGACCGGCCTGAGCACCGACGGAGCGCGGTGGCAAGCCTGTCTGAACCTGGAGTCGGCGTCAGCACTCTGGGCTGAGGAGCCCGAGGACATCGATGACGTGAGCCTGTGGGTGGATACGCCAGATTTCAGGGAGGCCGTGCGACGCAAGCATGCAGAGCTGGAACTCGAGTTGCCAACGTCAGCGCAGGGCGCGTTGGCCTGGGCTTCAGCGGTTGGCTTCGAGGGAAGCGCAGAGCTGGCCTCCATCGAAGACCTTTTGCTGTCCCAAGAGCTCTTCGTGGAGGAACTGTTCGACGCGTTGCTTGACGCCTTGGGCTTCCCGGAAGCAGCAGAGACGCTGAACGTGCCATAGGAAGCGCGGTCTTAGGCGTACGGGGCACGCCACTCCGCCCACACCTCCTTGCCGCCGCTCCCACGACGCCCGTCGACGAGAAGGTAGTGCCCCCACTCGTCGGCGCACGCCCGCAGGAGCCGGAGCCCGCGTCCGCTCTCTGCGTCGAGGTCCGTCCCCGGGCCCTCGCAGGGCGTAAACGGGCTGCTGTCCCACACGCTGAACAGTAACCGCCCACCGACACGCACGAGCCTGACGGCGACGGGATCCGTAGTGCAGGCGAGGGAGTTGGTGACCAGCTCGGAGGCGATGAGCTCGACGTTGTCCAGGACGAGGTCGCGTACGCGGTACCGGGTGAGTACGGCGCATACGTGGGCGCGGGCGATGCCTGGCCCGAGGGGCGAGTGGGGGATCCGGAGGGCGTACTCCCAGTCGGCGTCGAGCGGGGAGTACGCGAAGTCTTTCAGGGCCAGTTCGGTCATGGCCGTAACTCCTCGTTGAGGTACGGAGGTTGGATGGGTGAGTCGGGTGACGCGGGCGGTGGCTCTGTCGCAGTCCGTTGCGTTGCACTGGCGCGGTCAGGGCGGTGCGCTTCCGGGGATCCCGGTGCCACGGTGGGTAGTTGGCGTGACACTGAAGGTAGGGGAGCCGGAGTAGGGTTACTACCATTTCCGTCAAACCATTACCCTGAGAGTGAGAGGACGGCGGATTGCCGCCAAGGCCGGCAGCGACCGTACGGCAGCAACGCATCGGCGCCGAGCTGCGCAAACTGAGGGAGCGGGCAGGTCTCAACTCTCGCGAGGCGGGCGAGTTGCTCAGCGTCAACGCAGCGCGCATCAGCTCCATCGAAGCCGGACGCTTCGGCGTCAGCGTGGACCGAGTCCGTATGTTCGCCACCAGCTACGGCTGCTCGGACGAGCCGTACATCGAGGCGCTCGCGGCCATGACCGCGGGACGGGGACGCAGTTGGTGGGACGAGTACCGAGAGATCCTGCCCTCCGGACTAGTCGACCTGGCGGAGCTGGAACACCACGCCAGGGCGATTCGCACAGCCCAAGTCGCCCACGTTCCGGGGCTGTTCCACACGGTCGACTACGCACGTCTGGTCTTCAGGCAGTCCATCCCCAAGCTGTCCCCGCCCGAGATCGAGTACCGCGTCACGCACCGCATCAAGCGGCAGGGAGTCCTCTTCGCGAAGAACCCGACCCCATACACGGCGGTCATCCATGAGGCCGCCCTGCGCATGCGCTTCGGCGGCCGGGACGTCACGCGCGAACAGCTGAAGCACATCGTCGAGATGAGCGAGCGGGACCATGTGACCGTTCTCGTCATCCCCTACGACGCGGGCATCTTCCCCGGTGCTGGGCAGACCGTCCTGTACGCGGAGGGCCCCGTCCCCCGTCTGGACACCGTGCAGCTCGACGCCGAACATGGGTCCGTATTCCTCCACGCCGACCTCCAGCTGGAGAAGTACCGCACGTTCATGACCCACTTCGAAGCGGTGGCCCTTAAGGAGTCCGCTTCCCGAGATCTGATCCGCGAGATCATCAACGACCTATGAAAGGCTCCGAAGTGCCCACCCTCCACTGGCAGAAGTCGTCCTACAGCAGCGAAGGAAACAACTGCCTCGAACTGGCCACCGCCTCTGACGGAACGATCCGCCTCCGCGAGTCCGACGAACCCGCCGTCACACTCACCCTCCCAACCCGCAGCCTGAAGTACCTCATAGGCATCGCTTGCGAGAACCCGCTCCCAGCATCCAAGGCATAGGCGACCAGGTGCAATCCGGCAGCGGACCATGCGAACGCCGGACCTTCAGAAAAGAAGGACCCATTCTCCGGTTCTTCCATGACCGTCTCGATCAACTGATTGAAAAGCCGTCCGTCGTAAAGGAATCCCGAGTAATCGCCGGGCATCCTGACCTCGTTGATCACGGTGGGTTTGTGGGCTATGAGGCTCTGGGAAGCCCAACCTGTCGAGCAGCGCAGTGAACAAGTCCTCCACGAAGACCACATGAGAACGCAGCAGTTCCTCGATCAATGTCGCCTACGCTCCCTCCCTGAACCCAGCACTTGCAGCCAATGCCAGGGGACCTTCCACGGAGGCCTCCACCTCCGCACGCTTGGGACTCACCACCTCGGCAAATTCGGAGGTGCCCACCCACAAGCTCGTGTCGTCAACGTCTTCAGGCTCCTCCACCCACAGCGCTGCCGCCAATTCGAGGTTCAGACACTCTTCCCGTCGGCCCCATCCCGGTCACCAGCGCGACATCACTGCCGTAGAAAGAAACGAAACAGGACGCAGCCCTGCTCCATTCAACCACCGCAAGAAGGACTGTATCCGGGTCATCCAACAGACCGTTGTCGAATTGCAGCGCCTGCCAGCCGCCCGGCTGGGCCACCAAGAACGTATCGCACCTTTGGCGGCTCATCGCAGAAGAGGGTGCAGTCGGGGGCTGTCGGTTTTCGAGGTCGCCTGCACGGATTTCCACGCTCGACTGCACTCCTGTCAGTGCTCGGCGAGACGTGCGCCGAGGAACGGGCTATGCACCGTCGCTGCCATCGCGCAGGGAATGAATCACGCTCTGCAGGATCCGGAACGCGCCTGACTGCTCGGTCTCGGTCATACCGACCAGCATTCTGACCTCGACGGACCGGACCGCTACGGTCGCCTTCTCCAGGCTCCGTCGGCCGCGCGGTGTGAGCCGCGCGGGAAGAACCTTCCCGACGGGCGCCTCCGTAGGCCTGGTCACGTAGCCCTCTCGTTCCAGGGCCTGGAGCAGCACGTTCATCGTCTGCCGTGTCACGAACGCGCCACGCGCGAGCTCGGAGTTCGACAAGCCCGGCCGTTGAGCCAGCAGCTCGAGGCAGGAGTAGTGCGTCACGCTCATCCCGAGTGGCCGCAGCACCTCCTCCATGGCTGCGCGCAGGGCACTCGAAGCCTCTTTCAGCAGGTAGCCCAGTGATTTGTCGAGGTCGACGCCGACACCGTTTTGACTCATGTCAGAATTCTGACACACATTGGCATGTGTCAGAAATCTGACACGACGAGAAGGAGCATCACCATGCCCGCCACCGGCCCCGACTTCATCTCGCTCCAGGCGCGCGACCTCGACGCTTCGCAAGCGTTCTACGAGCAGTACCTCGGCCTCGTCCGCTCGCAGGCCGGACCTCCGCACGCTGTCGTCATCGAGACAAAGCCGATCGCGTTCGCACTCCGCGACGTCGTTCCCGGCACCGATCTCGCATCCGTTGCCCGGCCCGGCGTCGGTGCCGGGATCTGGCTCCACGCCACCGACGCCCAGGCCATCCACGATGCTCTCGTCGCCGACGGTCACACCACCGTCTCCGCACCGATTGACGGCCCCTTCGGCCGGACATTCACCTTCGCCGACCCCGACGGCTACCAAGTCACTCTCCACGACCGCGCCTGATACGCACAACGCCACCGGACGATCACCGGTCCCGAAGACCGCGATTGCGCCCGAGGCGCAAGAATCCGGGCGACTTTCATTGGCTCTTCGCATTTAACCGCGTAGACCGGTCTGGTACGTCGGGGGCAGAGGTCGAGGTCTTCCGCGGATGAAATCCCCGACGCAGTCGCGGTGATGGACCCGTTTCACATTGTCGCCCTGGCCGGCGATGCGCTGGACTGATGCCGCCAACGCGTCCAGCAAGACACCTGCGGGCACCGCGGCCAGGTCGGTGATCCGCTCTACGGCATCCGCAGAGTGCTGCGCACCGGCGTCGGCCTGCTCACCGACCGCCAACACGCCCGACTCACCGCCGTATTCACTGCTGATGAGCACGCTGCGGTTGAGGCAACCTGGGGCACCTACCAGCGCATCGTGTCCGCCTACCGACACCCTGACCGCCGCGCCGGCAAGACCGGCCTCGCCGCCATCATCAAAACAATCAGCCACGGCGTCCCGGCCGGACTGACCGAGCTAAGTCGACTCGGCAGAACACTCAAACAACGCGCCGCTGACGTGCTGGCCTACTTCGACCGACCCGGCCAACGGCCCGACCGAGGCCATCAACGGCCGACTCGAACACCTCCGCGGCACCGCCCTGGGCTTCCGCAACCTGACCAACTACATCACCCGCAGCCTGCTCGACACCGGCGGCTCCAGGCCCCGACTACACCCTCTTCTGCGATGAGCCCTTTGGCCGCCTGATAGATGCTGCCGAAAACCGGCGCCTCCAGCAACGGACGCTCACTGCGGCCAAAGATCACGTATCGGAAAACCCCAACCGTACTCCCTCCAATATCCTGCCCGCACCGTACGACCAGTCGCCGACAACGACACTGATCAATCCGGAAGAGTTCCTCCAGAGGCCAGCCATTCGCCTGAATCAAGGAATACAAAAACCCGGCTCGGGCGCGGAGAATCGTACACATAAACTCTGATTCCCCACTCTCCCGTTCGTGGCAGAGGAAATGTCTCTTCATCCGGGTCAACCGCGCCGGTGATACACAAGAAGGACGATCGGAACACCATCGAGCCATCAAATACGACGCGCACATCGGGGATGTCACACTCGCCAACATGAACCTCGACGCGCACATCTCCTTCCGTGTCGCTTCGAGTAGCCACAAAGAGGTGACCGGGAAGGGCCATCACCTCCTCTTCCCCAGACTCCGCGTTGGGCTGATCTTCCGTTTCGAAGTCCCTAATCGACACGAGCCCAAATTGGTTCGAAATATCCTCCGAGTACAGCATGTGACTGGCCATTTAGCCTCCCTGATCAACCTGCAACGTATACCCCGTCCTCTCGCTGTCGAACATTGATTACGGCAACAAGGAACGGATCATTCCTCTGCATCTTATTAGACCTGTAGAAGGCTGACAAATCCGTACCCTGCTTCTGCTGCTCCGAGTTCGGCACGCCCCTGGTCTGAGCATTGAGCCCACCTTCACGAGTGGACGCGAAGGGGTACTCGTCACAGCTACCAGGGCCAGACCAGGCGCTTTTGCAGCCAGCGAACTCCCGGTTCTCCTCGTTCTCCGCCTTACTCTTTAGGTAATGCAACAGAACCGGATGCCCCTTATCGATTGCAGACCTATCGTTAATCGCTATCTCTGGGGTCCGCTTACCATCTACCACAAATACGGGCAACTCTCTACACTGCCCCTCTCGAAGCCCCGTGGAACTCACGCAGTTACCGACAACCTCATCCCACTGCCCGTTCGACAGCTTATCAGGCTTTGCGAAAAGCTTGTCCCAACGAATCTTGATCTTCTGATCTCGAAACAGCCTGGAGAGGATCCCTGGGATAGCTCTCTCAGCCACCTTTTTTACTGCGGGAGCTCCAGGAGGAACTACCACCCCTATTTTCGGCGTAAGAAGCGTGTTACGCACCACACCGTCAGGATTGTTTTTGATGTGCTCAGGCTTGCTGCCGACGTTGCAGGTCCCCAAGGCACCGCAGTCGCCGCCACCGTCGATTGTGAGACCGGTCGGGTCGGAATGGGAGATCGGGCTGTTGTTGGAGTACGCGTACCCGTTCATCTGCAGCGGATCAGCAATGTCGATGACCGGGTCAGCCGACAGAAATCGGCCCGTGCTCTGGTCGTACTCGCGAGCACCGATATGGGTCAGGCCCGTTGCCGCGTCATCGACGCCGACGCCCAGGTAGCTCCGCTTGTTGGGCCACGCCGTCGGCTTCGCGCCTCGCACTTCGCCGTACGGCTTGAAGGCGCGGCGTGTGACCGGCTGGCCGGTCGACAGTTCCACCGACGTGTTCGCCGTGCCCAGTTGGTCGGCGATCAGGGCGCTGAGCTTGTGGCCCGTCGTCGCGGCGTTGCTCGTCGTGCGGACGACCGTCGGGGCGCCGGCCTGGCTGTAGGCGCGGGAGGCCTGGGTGATCGCGCCGGTGGCGTCCGTTGTCACCTCGGTCTCGCCCAGGTAGAGCGTCGAGCCCGACGGTGAGTTCTCCACGATGCGGTTGCCGGCGGCGTCGTAGACGTATGTCGTCTTCTTGCCGTCGTCGGTGATCGTGTCGAGCTTGTTCTCGGACGTCCACGTCAGGTTCTGCGTCGTCGTGGACAGGTCGCGGACCTCGGTGTTGCCCACCGCGTCGTACGTGTAACTGCTGCCCTTACCGGACGGGGTGGAGCTGATCCAGTCCACGGTGTGCGGCTGTGTGGTGCCGTAGTTGTAGTTGAAGCTGACTTTCTTCGTCGCGTCCGCCGGGTCGTGCTCCGTCATCGCGGCGCGGTTGCCGAGCCAGTCGAAGGTGAACGACTGGCGGTAGGCCGTGGCGCCGGTGGCGACCGTAGCCGGCTCCGGGGCAGTCGCGGCCAGGGTCGACGTCAGTGACGCGTCCGGGCTCGACACATCGGTCGACGCGTCCGGTGCGTCCGCCACCGGGCCGGACGAGGCCGCGTAGTCGGTACGGCGACCCCAGGTGGCTCCGTCTGAAGACTTACAGCCGGTGCCGTTCCCGGCAGGCGTGACCTGCGACGTCCAGGCGTTCACCAGCTCGCCCATCACGTCGTACGTGAAGCACTGGTTGTCCCACGTCCCGCTCGAAGGCTCCCCCAGCTGACGCGCGTTGGAGGTGATCATGCCGGACGCGTCATACGAGTAGTAGCTGTCCGTGATGCGGTGCGGGTCGGCGGTTTCACGGTCGGTGACCGTGCGCTGGAGGCGGCCGGTGTGCGGGTCGACGAAGTTCGTCGTCCACACCCGGTTGGGCTGCGCACCGGAGACCGTACGCAAGGCCTCGCCGTACGGCGAGTAGGTCACGTCGGACGTGTACCAGGACTGGCCCGAGGTCGACTCGGGGAGGCCGTCGCTGTTGTAGCGGGTGACGACCTTCTCCTTCGCCAGCCCGCCGACCGCGGGCAGCGTGACCGACAGTGGGTTTCCGGTCGGGGTGTAGGTGTACGCGTAGCTGTACGTGCCGGAGACCCCAGCCGTCGATGCGTTGGCCGGGATCACCGTCTCGGTTCCGGTGGGCTGGTAGTCGGTGTTGTAGCCGGTGACTCGGTTGATGTAGTCGCCCGCCGAGGTGTGGCGGGTCGAGGCGACCGGCTGCCCGAGCGCGCCGGGCAGGCTGTCGTACGTGAACGACTTGACGGGGGCCGCGGTGGCGGAGCCCTCGCGGACGTACGTGACTCGGCTGAGTACGTCGTACTCCGTGTACGTCGTCCGCGACTTCGCGTCCGTAGTTTTGTTCGGCCGGTCGGCGGCGTCGTACCAGGTGTCTGTCCTGCCGACGTCCGGGTCGGTCGTGGACGTCACCCGGCCGCGGGCGTCGTACGCGTATGTCCAGGCATTGCCCGCCGGGTCCGTGACCTTGGAACGGTTGCCCCGGGCGTCGTACTCGTAGGCGGTCACCCGCCCGTCGGCAGTACTTCCCGCGTCCTTGTAGTGACGGACCGAGGTGACGCGGCCCAGGGCGTCGGTGAAGGTCCGGGTCCGCGGGACTGTCGAACCTGCCGGGTCCACGTACGTGCTGGTGTCGTTGTAGTACGTGTAGGTCGCGTGGACGTAGTCGCCATCGTGATAGGTCGATTGGCGTACCGAGCGCTCCAGTCCGTCATACCGCAGCTTGACCGAACTGGGGATCAGAGTCTTGGACTTGGGGGCGAAGAGTTCGGTGGCGGGCTCGCCCTTCGCGAGGTAGCCACTCGTCTGCTCGAAGGGCAGCCCATGGTCGTTGTAGGTGATGTCGGTGATGATCCGGCCGGGGCCGTGGGCCTCGGACTGGGCCTGGACCTGACGCATCAGCCCGTCGTAGATCGTCACTTGGCGGCTGTAGGAACCGTCGTCCTTCAGGGTGCTCGTCGTGACCGCGGCGGGACGGGTCTTATCGGACGTGGCGATCGCCGGCTGGTACTCGATCTTCATGTCCGGCGACTGGCTGCCCGAGGAGTGTGACGGCGACCAGCCCTTCACCAGGCGCCCGAGAGCGTCGTACTCGTTGCGCGTGACGCGGTTGTTGGCGTCGGTGACCGTCAGCGGCAGGCCCCGGCCCGGTTCGAAGGTCGTGGTGACCGCGTGTTCCTTGGCGTTGAGGGTCACTACCTGAGTGACCGGTCCGCCCTCGTCCGCGGGGGTGTACCTCGTCTCGGTCTTCTGAGCGCCCGGCTTCGTGACGACGCGGACGCGGCCCAGCGGGTCGTACGTGGTCGTCGTGACGGCCGAGTACGAGGTTCCGGCTCCGTCCACCCCGGCTTCGGAGGTGACCAGGCCCCTCGTCGGGGTCGCTCCGTAGCCCTGGCCGTCGTAGCTGTACTGCGTCGCGCTGATGAGTTTGGTCGCCGGGTCCGCCGTGTCGTACCCCGCGCACGAAGTGCCCGTGCTCCGCTGCTCCTTGACCCGCCCGATCAGCCACGCCGACGTGTTATGAACGTAGAGCGTCTTGGTGCAGGTCTGATCGGAGAGGGTCTCGGCGGTGCCGTTCGGCTTGACCACGGCCGTCTCGACCTGGATCGGCAGGCCGTACGTGTCCTCGACCGAGGTGACCGTCCGGACGGTCTGCCAGTCCGTGGCGGCCGGCTGCTCCTTACTCCCGACAGTCTGTATCTCGTCCGTACGTCTGATGCCGCTGCGGTGGGCGAGCAGCGGGTCCAGGTCCACGCCGGTCTCGGCCTCCCGCGTGCGGGACGCGGTCTGCTTCGACCAGGGGAAGTTCAGCGTCCGCCTCTGCACCCGCTTGTCGGAGTCGAGGTATGTGATGCTCTCGGCCGGCGTGCCCGCGTACTGTGGCGCGTCGTCCGCGAGGAGCGTGTACATGCTCTTGGAGTCCTTGACCTCACCTCCGATGCCCTGGAAGTACCTGGTCACCCCGTACGACTGGGACTTCTCATCGCCCATCGTGGAGGTCGATGTGCTCCCCTTGCTGACCGCCACCTGCCGGTACCCGCGCCAGTCGCTGAACGTTCGCAGGGCCGGGCGCGTGAACTCGTCGTCCGACTTGGACCAGGCCGGGCCCGTGTAGGTGTACCTGGTGTGGACCGGCTCTCCGTGCGACGTGACCTTGTCCGTCTCCGTCACGGAGTGGACCACGTACTTGTTGAACCATGCCTTCGCGGGCGTCTTCTCGTCGCCGTCCGGGGACCAGCGGACCGGGTAGCAGGTGCCGTTGTTCTTGCCCTTGTCCTCGGAGGGCTCACTCGCGCAGCCACCGGTGTACTCGACCTCGATGTCACCGCCGTACTCGGTGGAGACGGTGCCGATGCGGGGGCGGGTGAAGCCAGGTCGCTGGTCGTTCGAGCCACTGGAGACCAGGTTCGGAAGCTGACGGTCCTTAAGACGACCATGCAGAGGCGATGCCGCGCTGCCACCGACGGTGTACTCGCCGAAGCTGATGCCGCTCTCCGACTGGAGGATGCCGGTGGAATCGCCCGGGGCGAACCCGCGGCGCGTGATCGAGTTCAGCCAGAGGCCGGGAGACGTGTCGTACCAGTCCTCCGGGAAGGACTGATGGAGGGTGTAGGTGTCCACCTTGCCCAGGCCCGTCTGGCCGGCACGGGCCGCCTTCGTCGTCACCGTGTCCAGACGCATCTGCGTCCAGAACGACGGGAACGGCGGGCAGAGCTTTGACGTGGACTTGCAGTTGAGGTTGCCGGGGGTGTCCCACCAGGGGCGGTACGCGCCCGGGTCGTCGGTCTTGGCGAAGTTGTCGGCCACGCAGGCCGCCTCCGACTTGAGGCAGCGCTGCTTGGCTCCGAACTCGACCGTCGCGGACGGCTTCGTCAGGTCCGCACGCATGCCGTACTCGATCGTCGCCGGGTAGGCGAAACGCTCGTACTGCTCGGGGGTCGTGAACTTCTTCTTTACGGCGTAGTAGTTCGTTTCCTGCTTCCAGGTGACGACCAGCGCATTGCCGTGGACGTCGACGACCTTGTCCAGGCCCCAGCGCCAGGCCTGCTGTTTGCCCGCGCCGCACCGGGAGTCGGCGAAGGCTGTGGCGTGGCAGGGCTCGTTGGGGTGGTTGCCGAAGACGGGGACCGTGGAGACGGAGTCGGTGTCCGCGTGGCCGCCTCCGACCTGGTTGAGACCGTAGTAGTACTTGGTGCCGTCCGTGGTGGTGACGATCCAGTACTCGCCGTTGTTGTCGCCGTTGCTGCCGCCGGTCCGGCGCTCGACGCGGGTGCCGTCGTCCTGCTGGGGGCGGTAGACCTCGGTGTCGGTTTCCGGGTTGCTGCCGGCCGGCGCGTCCCGCACCAGCTCCGTTGTCTTGCCGCCCAGGGACATCACCGCGTTGTACGACACCCAGCACAGGTCGGACGTCTTGTCCTTCTTGGCCGTGTTGTTGGGGGTGCCGGAGTTCAGTGTCTTGCGGTCGTCCTGGCAGGAGCGGTAACGGCGCTCGATGTGGCCGGGGTCGTAGTCCCAGCCCTCGCCGATCCAGGATGCCTGCGGCGAGGAGACCGCCGTACGGCCGTCCACCGTCTGGGAGTTGTAGTTGAGGGAGATGCCGGGGGCCGGGCCCGCGGGCGCTGCCGGAACCGTCAGCGGATAGGACCAGGTGAACGCGCCGGACGAACCACCCGCCTCCCACTTGCCGCTGGAGGCGAGCGGGGTCGCCTTGAACGAACCTCCGCCGCCACCACCGGAGTCGACAGCGCCGAGGACCGCGGTGTCGCCGCCGGCCGCGACCGGGGTCACCGAACTCCCGTAGGACGCCTGGGCGATCGAGGGTCCGTCGGAGCCGGTCGTCCTCGCCGCTGCCGGGGTAACGGTTCCGTCGGCTGCCGTGTCGACCGTGGCGGTGATGGAATGGGTCTTCGTGTCGTTGGTCGTGTCCAGTTCCTCGTACTCCTGGCACGCCTCGACGTTCGGGGTATCGAGGTAACACTCCGGAAACTGCACGAAGCGCAGACGGGAGGCCCAGTCTGCGCCGTACAGGTTCTTGAACTTGGCGTAGTCGAGCTTGACCGAGATCGGAACGGATCCGGTGGCCGGGGCCAGGACGGTCAAAACGGCGCCGTCGACGCCCTGGGAGACGGGCGCGGCCCGGTCGAAGACCCTGACCTGCCAGGTCCCCGTCGGCGCGGACTGGTCGGGGGCCTGCCCGAGACTGACAGGCAGGTCATCAACGGGCGTCAGGGCGACCTGCTGAGCGCTCGTCCCCGTGCGTGCCACGGTCGCTGTCACACCCGAGGTCGCGTCGAAACTGACCGTCCCGATGTCGGCGGGCAATGCCGTCGCTGTGCCTGCCGGGGCCTGTTGCAGGTCCTTGGGGACGTCGGCCTTCAGGGTCTCCAAAGCCGGCTCGAAGACCTCGCCCGAGACCGGCGCTTCCTGGTCGAGCGTTTCCAGGTCGAGCGTCTCGCGACCCGTCTCGGCTGCCGCGGGGTCGGGCGGCAGCGCCAGCGACTGGGCCGGCAGGAGCGCCACCAGGAGAGCCGCCCCGATGGTGGGCACGACCACCGTGCGCAGGCGACGCACACGGCGAGGGCGGGCATGCGAGAAGCGTCCGAACACGGCGAAGTCCCCCCGGACCACTGGAAGCGGGACCAGGTTCGGGCCACGCGTGATGGCGTTTCAGATGATGCCGATTCTGTGTGGGACTTGTGATGTTCCGCTAGATCACCTGTGCGGATGTGATGATCGACACGGTACGTAACATCTCGTAGCGGTCGGTAGCGGTCGGGCCTGCACCCACAGGGATCAAGGTGCGCTTCCACGCCTCCCCGACCTATTGAGTGATTCGTCAATTCCCTATACGAATCACCCTCGAAATGCAGGTCTTGAGGGAGCCTTTATGGCGTTTCGCACCCAAGGCCGTTGCCCGGCAAGGGCCTTGACGCCCCACACGTCCCACCATCATTACAGTCGGGCCGGCTGATCCACTCAGCGCCCTCCCCGCTCGCAAAGGGTGACGACAGCTTGCTCATAGGTCATCATCGGCGAGCCCGGTCGCGCCCTGCCACGCGCCGGTTCCAAGGGGAGAAGGGGACTCGCCCGATGACGCGCAACACGCGCAACTGGCGCCGGATGCCTGGCCGCCGTACCAGCACGGCGATACTCGCCGCAACGGTCGCCGCGACCGGCATCACATACGCCGGCCTGCAATTGGGCGGCTCCGCCCCGCGCAACGAAGTGAACCGAGAGCGCAACACCAATTCGGTCACCGAGAGCGTGGCCATCAGCCAAGCCGCCAAGACGGGGAAGTCCGTTGAGGTCACCGCGCTGCGCACGGCACGCTCCACCACCTGGGCACGGCCCGACGGTCAAATGGCGAAGCAGCTGTACTCCTCCTCGATCCGCGCCAAGGTGGGCGGCGAGTGGAAGCCCATCGACTACAACCTGCAGCGGACCAAAGACGGTTGGGAACCCGCGGCGACCAATACCCGAATGGTGTTCTCGGCAGGTGCCGAGGGAAACGACTCCGAGGGACACGGTGACCAGCGGGCTTCGCGCTCCACGGTCCAGCGCGCCTCCCTGGTCAAGGGTCCCGCAGCTGCCGCAGACGCCACCGCAACTCCCCTGGTGACCCTGTACGTTGCGGATCACGCCATCCAGCTCACCTGGCCCGGCCCGGTACCCACGCCGATCATCGACGGCTCGCGGGCCCTGTATCCGGAGATCTTTCCGGGCGGCGACCTGGTCCTCACCGCGGACGACGACGGGTTTGCCCAGTTGGTCGTCCTGAAGAACCGTCAGGCAGCGGCCGACCCGCATGTCCAGCAACTCGCTTACGGGATCAGCTCCGCTGACCTCACCTTCCGCCTCAACCCGGTCTCCGGCATCGTCACCGCCGAGGACGCCTACACGGACGAGGTCGCGATGTCGCCGACCCCGCTGATGTGGGACAGCAGCGGCTCCCCGGCGGTCACCGACGGCGGTGTGGGTGCCACCGCCCAGCCGACCGCTTCCGAGGCCCCCGACCCGACGGATTCACCCAGTTCCACGCCGAGTGAGAGCGAAAGTCCGAGCGCCGCCGAGGAAGAGGAAGTCGAGTCGGACGAGCAGGCCGATCCGAGCCCCGAAGAGCTGCCCTCGGCTTCCGACGGACCCGAGCCCACGGTGTCGGAGTCCCCGCTGCCGTCCGCGCCGCCCGAGCCGACTCCCTCCCCCTCACAGACCGGTTCGGGGTCCACGCTCAGCCTGCCCTCCCTCGACGGGCCCTCCCCCGACTCCCTCGGCAACGTCGTCGAGGCCGACCTGTCCGGTGGGAACTGGCTGCTCACGCCCGACCAGGACTTCCTCGCCGATCCCGCCACCACGTACCCCGTCTTCATCGACCCCTCGGTCAAGAAGCACACCCAGAACTGGACCACCGCCTACAGCCGCCACCCCAACGCCACCTTCTACAACGGCAAGGGCTTCAACAAGGGCGGCACCCACGAGGCCCGCGTCGGCTTCGAGTCCGACACCTGGGGCACCTCCCGCTCGTACTTCAACATCGCCTTCGACAAGGATCTCAAGGGCACGAAGATCACCAGTGCGAAGCTGCGCGTGCTGGAGACGTACGCCTGGTCGTGCAGCGCCCGCTCGATGAGCGTGCACCTCACGCGGGAGATCAACTCCCACACCAACTGGAAGAACGCACCAGAGCTGCACGACGGCAACAAGTTCGCGACCAAGAGCTTCGCCCACGGCTACAAGTCCGGGTGCCGGGACGCGTACGAGACCTTCGACGTGAAGAAGGCCGCACAGAAGCGGGCCGACGCGGGCGAGGACACGATCACGTTCGGCATGCGCGCCCGTGACGAGCACTCCCAGTACGCGTGGAAGAAGTTCCAGGCCAACGGGGACAACGCGCCCGTCCTGGAGCTCGTTTACAACCGGAAGCCGGTCATCGACTCCACGTCGCTCGACCTCGGTCCCGAAGGCAAGTGCACCACCAGCAAGCCGTACGTCCGCATGGCATCGTCCAACCTGACGTTCACCGCCCGGGCGTCCGACAAGGACAAGAACCTCGACTATTTCGACTTCGACCTCTGGCCCACCAAGAAGTGGACCACGACGGGCGATCTGCTGGGCAGCAAGGGCAAGGTTTCTGCCGGTGCTGACAAGGACACCGCGCTGCGCACCACGAGCGGCTTCTCCACCGACAGCCTCACCAACGGGACCACCTACTCCTGGCGCGTACGTGCCTTCGACGACGCCAATTCCAGTTCGGCCTACTACCCGGTCAAATCAGCGTGCCAGTTCGTCCTGGACACCGCCGCCCCCCGGCCGCCCAAGGTCAGCTCCACCGACTTCCCGAACGCCGACGCCCGCGAGAACGGCTTCGGCAGTGGGGCCGAGGACGCCAAGTGGAGCGTCAAGAAGTTCGGCACAGCCGGGTCGTTCACGTTCCGCGCGCTCAACACCGACGTCGTGCGCTACGAGTACGGCTTCAACGCCCCTTCGTACACCGGCAGTGTGAACCGTGTGAATGGATCGGCCACCACCATCAGCGCCACCATTTCCAACGCCAAGCCTCCGACGGCCGGCCCGAACGTGCTGTACGTCAGGACCGTGGACAGCGCGGGCAACGTCTCGGAGCCGACCAAGTACTTTTTCTACGTCACCCCCCGCGACCAGGCTGACGCGCCAGGCGACTTCACCGGCGACAAGATGCCCGACATGATGGTCGTCACCAAGGACGGCAACCTGGCCCTCTACCCTTCGCAGGCCACCGTCGACCTCACCAAGGGCACCGGCGACCTGGACTACGGGATGCCGGGCGCGTACCGGGCCAACCCGGCAAAGGACCCCAACGGCGATGACCTGCCTCCGTACGTAGCCGCTTCCATCGGCCACTTCAGGGGTTCGCTGATCACCCACAACGGCGACATCACCGGCGGCGACGGCCTTCAGGACCTCGTCGTCCGGGTCGGAGGCAAGCTGTGGGTGTATCCCGGGGACGGCTACGGCGCCGTCAACATCGACAAGCGTCTGGAAATCCTTCTGCCGGAGGGAGCGCCCAGCCCGGCGGCCATGACGCAGATCGTCAGTGCCGGGGACGCCACCGGCGACGGGCGAACCGACTTCTTCGCCACCGTCTCCTCCGGCACCACCGAGGAGCTGTGGGCCCTCACCGGCTATCACGGCGCGACCATCGACCAGGCGACCCGCCTGATCACCTCCACCGCCTGGCTGGACCGTGACCTCGTCACCGTCCAGGACATCAGCGGCGACGGCGTCACCGATCTCGTCTACCGCATCGACAGCTCGGGCCGGCTGCTGCTCCGCAAGGGCATCGCCGCGAGCGGTGGCGGTGTCGATGTGAACTCGCTGGCATCCGCGGCCAACTCTTCGGGCGGGCTGGATGCCGAGTACAGCGCGACGGGCTGGTCCAGGAGCGACATGCCGTTTCTGATGGGCACGCCCGACACCAACGGCGACCTGATCCCCGATATGTGGGCCATACGAGCCGACGGATCCGTGGCGTCCTATCCGGGGAGCAGGACCAGCGTGGTCCCGGCGTCCGGAACGCAGGTCATCGCTCCGTCCGCCCTGTGGCTGGCCCGTATCGCCATCGGGTGAAAGCGCGCGGGGGAGTTCGCGGCACCCGCGGACTCCCCCGCCGCCCGGTCAGTCCCGAGGCTCCGCCGAACCGCTACGGCGCCGGTTGATCGCCGTCAGGTCGATCTCGACCTCGAACGGGACGGTGAGCTTGAGGCGGTCGTGGAAGATTCCGGTGAGGGCGTAGGACTTGGTGGCCGGGTCGAGTTCGTAGACGTAGACGACGGGGAGACCCTTGTCGTCGTCTTCCTCCACTCGCCAGAAGTGGGGAAACCCTGCGGCGGCGTACTTGCGCGGCTTGACTTCGCGGTCGCGCACCCGGGACTCGGTGGAGACGACTTCGACAGCAAGGACAATGTCCTCAGGCCGGAACGAGGTCTGGCGAGGGCCGGTGTTTGCTTCCACCGGGAAGACCACGACGTCAGGTTCAGGCCGGTTCTTGACGTCCAGCTTGATCGTCATCTCCAGCAGGACGTCCAGATGCTCCGGCGCCTGCTTCCGAAGGGCGTCCCACAGCAGCAGCTTGCAGCGCGAGTGGAAGGCGGTCTGCGGACTCACAAAAACGAGGCTCCCGTCGATCAACTCCGTGTGCGGCGGGAGGCCAGGAATCCGGTCGAGGTCGTCCGCCGTCCAGCCCTCGACGGGCGGGATCGGCCAGCGGTACGCCGGCTCGTCGTCGAGCCCGTTCTCGGATGCGGCGGCCATGAATGCTCCCATGCGACGGAGTCTCGCCTGTCGGTTCAGCGTACCCAGGGGGAATGTCACCCGCCTCCCCCCATCGGGTGACCCCCACGGTCAGCCCCCCGGGCCCCCGAAGCGCATCCACCTAATCTGACGACATGTCAGATGATGAGTCGTACGAGCTGCTCGGGTTCGACAATGTGCTGCTGCCCGTCGGGAATCTCGACGAGGCCGTGAGTTTCTACGAGCGGGCCGGGTTTCCGGTCGCGTTCCGGCTCGACGAGGCCGGGATCGCCATGCTGAAGGTGGGCAAGGAGACCCCTGGAGTACTCCTTCGGCTGGACGAGGAGCTGAGCCGGCGGGCGCCCGTCTGGGCCTCTGTGCGGGTGTGGCTGGAGGTGCGGGACGCGCGGGCCGCGGCCGGGATGCTGGCCGCGGCGGGTGTCCCGGTCCTCGATGCACCTTTCCCCGGCGCCACCGGATGGACCGTCGAGATCGCCGACCCCTGGGGCAACGTCGTCGGCCTCACGGACTACAGCAAGCGACCCGAGCTCAGCCGGCAGGCCTGACTCCCCTCGACCCACCCCACCCCGACTTGAACATGTTCAAAAGCAGGTCTACATTCTTTCTCGACAGCGTTTTGAACGCGTTCAAGAAAGCATGGAGGGGTGGGGACATGGACCTCACGGTCATCTCGTACGTCATCTATCTGCTGGTCAGCATCGCGCTGACCATCTGGGTGGCGCGCACGCTGAGCAAGAACGGGCGGATCTTCCTGGCCGACGTACTGCACGGGAACGAGAAGCTCGCCGACGCCGTCAACCACCTGCTGGTGGTGGGCTTCTACCTCGTCAACCTCGGATTCGTCGCGCTCTATCTGAACGGCGACGACGAGATCGCGGACGCCCGCGGGATCTTCGAGGCCCTGTCGACCAAGCTCGGCGTGGTGCTGCTCGTGCTCGGCGTCATGCACCTCGGCAACGTGTACGTGCTCAACAAGATCCGGCGCCGGGGAGTCATGGAGCGGGAGCAGCTCCCGCCCGTCACGCCGACGGACTGGATCGCTCCGTCGGCCGGGGCGTGACCCCCATGGCCGGCATCCCAGCCACCCGGGACCGGGACGCCGCGCGCGTCCCGGTCCTCGGGCTCACCGTCCTGTACGACGCCCAGTGCTCGCTCTGCTCCTTCGTGCGCGACTGGCTGACGAAGCAGTCGCAACTGGTGCCGCTCCGGTTCGTGCCGGCCGGGTCCGAGGAGGCGCGTGGCGCATTCCCGGCGCTCGACGACCGGGCAACCATGGAGGAGATCACCGTCGTGGGGGACGGCGGGCAGGTCTACCGGGGATCCGCCGCCTGGGTCGTCTGCCTCTGGGCACTGCGTGAGCAGCGGCCGCTCGCACACCGGCTGAGCACCCCTGCGGGTGCGCGTCTCGCGAAGGGTGCGATGCTCGCCGCCGCCAAGTGGCGTGCCGGCCACAAGACGGGCGGGAGCCTTTCCCACGGAGGAAGCCTCCCCTACGAGGGGAGCCTTTACTACGGAGGAGACGGATGGGCGTACCACCCCCGGACGGGCTGGACCTACAACCCTCCCGGCTGTGCCGGCGGCACCTGCTCCACTCGTTAGGCTCCTACCGTGCCAGCACCGACAGACAGCCCCGGCTCCGACAAGACACCAGGGTCCGCAAAGGGCCCTGCCAAGAGCGAGCAGACCCGCGCCCTGATCCTGGAGACGGCGATGCGGCTGTTCCAGGAGCGGGGTTACGACAAGACGACCATGCGGGCCATCGCCCAGGAGGCCGGGGTCTCCGTCGGCAACGCGTACTACTACTTCGCCGGCAAGGAGCACCTGATCCAGGGCTTCTACGACCGGATCGCCGCCGAACACCAGGCGGCGGCCCGGGAGGTACTGGACCGGGAGACCGATCTGGAGGCCCGGCTCGGCGGGGTGCTGCGGGCGTGGCTGGAAATCGCCACGCCCTACCACGAGTTCGCGGTGCAGTTCTTCAAGAACGCCGCCGACCCGGACAGCCCGCTCAGCCCCTTCTCCCCCGAGTCGGAGCACGCGCGCGAGGAGGCCATCAGCGTCCACCGTGAGGTGCTGTCCGGGGCGAAGACCAAGGTGCCGGCGGAACTCCGCGACGCGCTCCCGGAGTTGATGTGGCTCTCCCAGATGGGGCTCGTCCTGTACTGGGTCTTCGACCGGACCGAGGGGCGTGAACGCAGCTACCGGCTCGCCGAGCGCGGCGCCCGCCTGACCGCGCGTGGTGTCTCGCTGGCCCGCTTCCGTATCCTGCGGCCCCTCGTCCACGAGGTGCACGAACTCTTCACGGACTTCCTGCCGGGGATGACGAAGGCACTGCCCGACCCCGCGAAGAAGCACTGAGGGGCGTGCTCCCGGAGCACGCCCCTCCTGCACCTCAGGTGACCGCGTCGACCTCCCCGTCCGCCAACTCCACGTCGTGCACCAGCGGTTCATCGGTCACGACGACGTGCCGGGCATGGGGCGCGTACGAGGGTGCCGTCGTCGCCAGCAGATACGTGCCCGGTGCCGGGGCCGAGACGATGTAGGAGCCGTCGGCCAGTGAGCTCACGCGGTCCAGTTGGCGGCCGCCCTTCGAGAGCAGCAGGATGACCGCGCCGTCGACCGGCGCGCCCTCCCCGTCACGGACGAAGCCGTGGACCACCGTCGTACCGGCGGCCGTAGGAACTGCGTGCTCCGCGTCCTCCTTCGGCTCCACCGCGAGGTGCGGCAGCCGCTTCTCCAGTCCGGCGGGCAGCCACCAGTTGGAGTTGCCGAGCAGATGCATCGCGGCCGGCACCAGGGCCGTACGGAGAATGAAGGCGTCCAACGCGACGGCTGCCGCCAGGCCGACGCCCGCCATCGCGGCGCCGGTGTCGCCGCTCAGGACGAAGGCCAGGAAGACGCAGACCATGATCAGGGCGGCGGAGTTGATGACGCGGCTGGTCTCCGCCAGGCCGACGCGGACCGCCCGTGCGTTGTCCCTCGTGTGCACCCATTCCTCGTGCATCCGGCTCACCAGGAACACCTGGTAGTCCATCGAGAGGCCGAAGAGGAGCGAGAGCATGATGACGGGCAGGAAGGAGTTGATCGGGCCTTCCTTGCCGAGACCCAGCAGGTCAAGGCCCCAGCCGTACTGGAAGACCGCGACGAGTACGCCGAAGGACGCGGCGGCCGCGATCAGGTTCATCACCGCGGCCGTCAGCGGTACGACGATCGAGCGGAAGGCGATCATCAGGAGCAGGAAGCCCAGGCCGATGATGGCCAGGATGAAGTACGGCAGCCGGTCCGCGGTCACGGACGAGAAGTCCTTGGACACGGCTGTCACGCCGCCGACATGGGCGCTGACGCCCGCGTCCGGGATCACCTGGTCGCGCAGGGTGTCGATGAGCTCGTCCGTCTCGACGGACTGCGGTGACGTGGTGGGCACCACCTGGATCACCGTGACGCCCTGGCCGGGCGGCAGGGCGACCACCTGGGCGACGCCCTCGGTCGCGCGGATGCCTGTGACCAGGGCGGCGGTGTCGGTGCTCTCCGTGACCACCTGGAGGGGGCCGTTGAAGCCGGGGCCGAAGCCCTCGGCGAGCAGGTCGTACGCCTGCCGGGTCGTCGTTGAAGCGTCGTCGTTGCCCTGGTCGGTCGTACCGAGCCGGAGCGACAGCAAGGGCAGGGCGAGGACCGCCATGACGACGACGGCCAGCGCGGCGATCTTGCGCGGGTTCCGCTCGACCGTCGCGGACCAGCGCACCGCCAGGCCGCTGGTGCGTTCGGGCTGCGGTCCCTCGGCGGCGAGCTTGCGCCGCTGGCGGCGGCTGAGCACCCGGGTGCCGAGCAGGCCGAGCAGCGCGGGCAGCAGGGTGACGGCCGCGAGGACGCTCAGCACGACGGTGATCGCCGTGCCGATGACCACACCGTCCAGGAAGCGCAGGTTCATCACCAGCATTCCGGCGAGCGCGATGACGACCGTGCCACCCGCGAACAGCACCGCCCGGCCCGAGGTGTTGAGGGCCGTGACCGCCGCGTCCTCCGGCTTCTCGCCGCGCATCAGACCGCGCCGGTGCCGGGTGACGATGAACAGCGCGTAGTCGATGCCGACGCCGAGGCCGATCAACGTGGCGAGCAACGAGGCCAGTTCGGGCACGTTCGTGACATGGCTGAGGAGCTGGGTCGAGAACATGCCGGTGCCCACGCCGAAGATGGCGATGCCGATCGGCAGCAGCATCGCGAGGAACGAGCCGAAGGCCAGATACAGCACGATCGCGGCCGCCCCGACACCCACCAGCTCGGCGAGACCGGTCGGCGGTTCCTGCACGCGCTGGATCGCCTGGCCGCCCAACTCCACGTCGAGGCCCGCCTGTTCGGCGCCCTGCGCGGTGTCGACGACGTCCTGGACCAGTTCCTTGGGCACCGCGTTCGCCTGCTCGGCGAAGGTGACCTGGGCGTACGCGATCCGCCCGTCCTTGCTGATCTGCGCGGCGCCCCCGGCCGCGTACGGGTCGGTGACGTCACCGACGCCCTTCATCTTGCCGATCTCGGCAAGCGCGGGCTCGATCCGGGATCGTATGGAATCGTCCCGCACCGATCCGCTGTCGACCCTCCACACCACCGTGTCGGTGTCGCCCGCCCGCTCCGGGAAGGCCTTCTCCATCAGGTCGTACGCACGCTTGGAGTCCGTGTTGGGAAGAGAGAAAGTGTCCGCGTAGTTCGTGCCCGCGGCCGAACCCGCGAAGCCCAGTCCGAACAGCGCCCCCACCCACAGCAACAGGACCACCAGCCGGTGCCGATAGCACCACCGCGCCAATGTCGCCACGCTCAACGCTCCTTCGTCGGGTCCCCCGGGTCCTGAGCCCTCAGGATGTCGAGACCTCCCGGCGCACGGCAGCGCCCGCCCATGACTCACAAGGAACTCCAATGACTCTCAAGGAACTCCAAGGGGCGGAACGGGCCCGCTGTCAGTGGCTCCGCGGATACTGGGGGCATGAACGCTCACGAGGGAGCCACCGTCCTCGTCGTAGAGGACGAGCCGAGCATCGCGGACGTCCTCACCATCGCCCTGCGCTACCACCGCTTCGAGGTGATGGTGGCGGGCACCGTCCGCCAGGCACTCACGCTCGCCGAGCGCACCCGACCCGACGCGGCGCTGCTCGACGTGATGCTGCCGGACGGCGACGGCCGGGCGCTGGGCCGCGAACTCCGCGTACGCCAGCCGGACCTGGCGATCGTGTTCCTCACCGCACGGGACGCGCCCGCCGAGATCGTGGGCGCCCTCGGCTTCGGCGACGACTACATCACCAAGCCGTTCAACATCGACGAGGTCGTCGCCCGGATCACCGCCGTACTGCGCCGCACACGCCCGGCGGACGTCCTGCCAGAGCGCCCGCCCCTGCGGTACGGCGACCTGGAGCTGGACGAGACGACCTACCGCGTGCACCGCGGTGACCACACGGTGGAGCTCACCCCCACCGAGTACGCCCTGCTGCGCTTCCTCGTCCGCAACGGCGGGCGGATCGTCCCCAAGGAGCAACTCCTGCGCCACGTATGGCAGTACGAGCACTCGGCCGAGTCGACCGTCGTGGAGACGTACATCAGCTATCTGCGGCGCAAGCTCGAACCACTGGGTCCGCAGATGATCCAGACCCGCCGAGGCGTCGGATACGGGCTCGCATGAGCGTCTGGCGCGCGGTGATCCCGTCCGTGAAGACCGGTGGATCCCGCTGCCATCACCATGGGATCCACTCGCTGCGCGGCGGGCTGACCCTCGCGAACGTGGCGCTGCTGGCCCTCGGCATCATCGTGGCGACCGCGGTGAGCCTGATGGGCATGCGGCACTATCTGCTCGACCAGATGGACACGGATCTGGCCAAGACGCGCGACTCACTGAGCAATTCACAGCTCACCATGCGGCAGATCGACTCACTGAGCGCACTGGCCTTCATACGCGACCGGCTCGTACCGGAATCGGACAGGTCGCCGACGCCGGACTCGATCTACACGGCGGTCGACGGGGACGGCACCGCCGTCAATATCGGCGGCCTCAAACTGACCGGTTCCCAACTCGCTCTGGCCGCCGCCGTGGACGACCCGCGCGTACTCACCGACGACCCCGAACCGCACGACGTCACCGTGAACGGCGCCGACTACCGTGCCACCGGGGCGCGGCTCGCCGACGGCACCTACGTCCTGCTCGCCACCTCCACCGACGGCCTGCACAACGGCATCGCGAAGGCCCTCAAACTCGATGTGGCCATGGGGGCACTGCTGTTGGCACTGCTCGGGTGCATGACCATGTTCAGTGTGCGGCGCCGGATGCGGCCGCTGGAGGACATGGTGGAGACCTCGTCGGCGATCGCCGAGGGGGACCTCACCCGGCGGGTGCCCTCCAACCGCCATCCGACCCAGGAGGTCGAGCAGCTGCGGATCGCCCTCAACTCCATGCTCCACCAGGTCGAGTCGGCACACCGGACGCGTGAACAGAGCGCGGCCCAGCTCCGCCGGTTCGTCGCGGACGCCTCTCACGAGCTGCGCACACCGCTGTCGGCGATCCGCGGCTACCTCCAGCTCATAGAGAAGGGGATGCTGCCCGATCCGGTCGAGCGCAGACGGGCCTGGGACCGGATGCACGCGGAGGCCGACCGCATGGGCCGCCTCGTGGACGAACTGCTCACCCTCGCCCGCCTCGACCAACGCCCCGAACTCCGCTTCAAGAACGTCGACCTGAGCCGTCTTGTACGGGACGCCGCCGAGGACCTACGGGCCCAGCAGCCGAGCCGCCCGGTGACCGTCGGCGCCGAGGGAACCCTCCTCGTGCACGCCGACGAATCAGGGCTACGACAGGTACTGGGCAATCTCGTGGGCAACGTACGCACGCATACGCCCGCGGAGGTGCCGGTGCGGCTCGGTCTGGAGCGCGCGGACGGTGTCGTACGACTGTGTGTAGCGGACGAGGGTCCCGGGCTCGCGGAGGACGACGCGGCGCGTATCTTCGACCGGTTCTTCCGGGCGGGCGGCGGGGCGGGCAGCGGGCTCGGCATGGCGATCGTGCAGGGGGTGGTGACGGCGCACGGGGGCGAGGTCGCGGTGCGGACCTCGCCGGGCGAGGGGCTGGCGGTGACGGTGGTGCTGCCGGCGCGGGGACGGGCTTGAGGCTGTACCGGGCCTTTGCTCGTCCTGCGTGGGTGTGATGCCCCGCGTGAGTCTGCTTGGTGCTCGTGAGTCTGCTTGACCAGATACGGTGACCCGCTTGACCGGAAGCGGACCTGGATGATTGAACGGGGGCCACCACCGTGCCGTACACAAATGCAGGTGGTACCGGCCTGACCTGTTCACGCTGATCCGCCATCTGCCATCCGCCGCACCAGCACAGCGCACCGCACCGCACCGCACGGAAGGACCGCCGGGTTGTCGTTCAACACGAGCTCTCGCCAGCTGCCGAAAACGAGCGAGACGACGGATGAGACGCAGGCACCTCAGGAGCAGGAGGAGGGCCTGACGCCGGAGGCCACTTCCGCGCCCGACCCCGCGCCAGACGCCGACCCCGCACCCGTGCCCGTGCCCGAGTCGACGCCGGAGGGCACGCCGGAGGGCACGCCGGAGGCGACTTCCGAGGCCACGCCGGAACCCGTAGCGGAAGCGGCCACCGAACCGACACCGGAACCCACAGCGGAAGCGGCCCCCGAACCGCCTGCGGAAGCCACCACCGCCGAACCCGCAGCAGAACCCACAGCCGAAGCCGCCCCCGCCCCCGCCCCCGAGGCAGAACCCACAGCCGAAGCTGCCCCCGAAGCGGCCTCGGGTCACGATCGGCGAGACCGGCGCGGTTGGTGGGGCCGGCGCGTCTGGCGTGGCTGGCGTGACAGGCACCCCGGCGCCGCGTCGGTGGTGTCGTTGACCACCACCGTCCTCGCCACCGTGCTCGTACTGTTCACGCTGCTCATGTCGAACAACTCCATCGGCCTGGTCCCGCTCGCCTTTGTGCGCATCCCGGTCGAGGCGATCTTCGGGGCTGCGGTCCTGATCGCCCTTCCGCGCAAGCCGCGGGTGATCGTGGCGGTGCTCGCGGGGCTCGCCCTCGGCGTGCAAATGGTCCTGAACCTCCTCGACATGGGCTTCCGGGAGTACCTGGGGCGGGACTTCAACATGGTCCTCGACTGGACGTTGTTCGCCGACGCGCACACGTACCTCCAGGACACGATCGGCAAGGCCGGCACGCTCGCCACCGTCGTCGCGGCTCTGGCCCTCGTCGTCGTCGTGCTCGTCGTCATGACACTCGCGGTCGTCCGGCTGGGCAACGTCATGGGCCGGCACACCGCCGCCGCGACGCGCACGACCCTGGCCTTCGGCACCGTCTGGATCACCTGCGCGGCGCTCGGCCTGCAGTTCACGCCCGACCTGCCGCTCGCCGCCGACCGTGCGGCCGCTCTCGTCCGTCTCCGCGCGGAGTCGGTGCAGGACACCCTGCGGGACGAGGCGGAGTTCGCCAAGGTGGCCAAGAAGGACGTCTTCGCCGACACCCCGCCGGACCAGTTGCTGACGGACCTGCGCGGCAAGGACATGATGATCACCTTCATCGAGAGCTACGGCCGCAGCGCGATCGAGGACCCGCTCATCGCGCCGGGGGTGAACGCGACCCTCACGGCCGAGAACGAGAAGCTGCAGGAGGCCGGGTTCGCGGCGGAGAGCGGCTGGCTCACCTCGGCGACGTTCGGCGGAAGCAGCTGGCTGGGCCACTCCACCTTCCTGTCGGGCCTGTGGATCAACAACCAGCAGCGCTACCGGACCGTCACCACGGGCGACCACATGACCCTCACCAGCGCGTTCCAGAAGACGGGCGCCTGGCGCACGGTCGGCATCATGCCGGGCGTCCAGAAGACCTGGCCGGAAGCGGAGTTCTTCGGCCTCGACAACGTCTACGACTCGCACCACCTCGGTTACGAGGGGCCCAAGTTCAGCTGGTCGCCCATGCCCGACCAGTTCGCGCTGGCCGCGTTCGAACGCCTGGAGCACGGCAAGAAGCAGGACAAGCCCCTGATGTCGGAGATCATCCTGACCTCCAGCCACCAGCCCTGGGGCCCCATCCCCAAGATGGTCCCGCAGGACCAGCTCGGCGACGGCTCGATCTTCGACGCCATCGAGAAGGAGGGCACGGACCCGGCGGAGCTGCTCACCAACTCCACCAGGTCGAAGGAGGAGTACGGCAAGTCCATCCAGTACTCGGTGACCAGCCTCATCGACTACCTGGTGCAGTACGGCAACGACAACACCGTGCTCATCTTCCTCGGCGACCATCAGCCCAGGACCCGGGTCACCGGCCCCCACCCCAGCCATGACGTGCCGGTCTCGATCGTCGCCAAGGATCCCAAGGTCCTCGAAAAGATCGCCGACTGGGGCTGGACGGACGGGCTCCAGCCCAACAAGACCACGCCGGTCTGGAAGATGAGCGACTTCCGCGACCGTTTCCTGACGGCGTACGGCTCCACGCCGACGCCTTGATGACAGGCCGTCAGCGGGAGGCCGGCACCAGCACCCACACCGTCTTCCCGTAGCGCCCCCGGTTCCATACGCCCCACGCCTCGGCCAGGCTCTCCACGAGGTGAAGGCCGCGTCCGGTCTCCTCCCACTCCGCGACCGTCCGCAGCCGGGGCTCGGCGAAGCCCTCGTCGGAGACCTCGATGAAGCAGGAGCCGTCGGCGAGGGCGGTCACCGCGACCTCGAACTCCCGCTCAAGGAGGGGGCCGTGGCGTACGGCGTTGGTCACCAGCTCCGAGACGAGCAGGACGGCGTCCGCGAGGGCGGGGTCGTCGGTGCCGTGTCCCCAGTCGGCCAGATGGTCGCGTACACGGCGCCGGGCGAGACCGACGGACGCCGGATGCCGGGGCAGCCGAAATGAGTTGCGTCTCAGCACATCTGCTCCTCACCCCGCACACGCCTCCGACACATGGTGCTGCGTTGGGCAGGGGCGCGATGTCACTGGGGTGAGTGCCGACCCATGGGATCACGACACTTGTCATACTCCAGTGATCGCGTCGGCTGTCATATCCAGCTCAGCCGCCAGAGGCGGAGGGCCCCGGTCCGCCCACCGAATACCGGCCGCGGCCGACGTCCTCCCTGCTGAGTACATACTCCTTGCGCTGCCGCAGGGGAATCAGCGGAGCGGACCGCCCTCCCCCAGCTCTCAGTGCCGGCGAGCAGAGCTCCCCACCCCCACCCCAACGAGTAATTAAACGACGCCGCCCGACAACAATTCCGAACTACGTCCGGCACCCCCACTCCCCACCCCCCTCCCCCCTTCCCCCTCCCCCCTCCCCCCCCATTCGGCATTACATGAAGCCCACACCGACCTTATTCCTCACGGCCCACCCCGGGGTACAATCCCACATGGACTTCAACACCGCAGCGCTCGAATCCCTCAAGGCCGATCCGACGACTTCTCCGATCCACCGGTCGCTCAATTTCTACTACGGGAATGCCGGCCAGGACGCGGCGATGGACGCTTTCTACGCACAGTTCGTACGGCCCGGAGACCTGGTTTTCGACATTGGCTCCCACGTCGGCGATCGCATTGGCAGTTTTCGCCGACTGGGGGCACGCGTAACTGCAGTCGAACCGCAACCCCTCTGCATCCGCGCCATTCGAGAAATCTACGCGGGCGACGAAGACGTCATATCCATCGAAGCCGTGTGCGGCGCACACGAGGGCGCAGCGAAGTTCTATGTCAACTCACTGAATCCCACCGTATCCACGGCATCGGCGGAATTCATCAAGGCGGCTGACGGAGCAGGCGGCTGGCAAGACCAGGTATGGGACGCAGAGATGGACGTGCCGGTCGTCACATTCGACAGCCTCATCAAAACGTACGGTACGCCCGCATTCGCCAAGATAGACGTCGAGGGCTTCGAAGCCTCAGTACTGGCCGGACTCAGTCATCCATTGCCTGCGCTGTCGTTCGAGTTCACGACGATCGAACGGGCAGTCGCGCAGCGCTGCCTCGACCGCGTGACGGAACTGGGGTTCGGGCTCTTCAACGTGTCCATGGGCGAGAGCATGAGCCTGGAGTTCGATGAGTGGGTCTCGTCAAAGACGATGGCCGCTCACATCCTGGCGCTTCCGCATGAGGCCAACTCGGGCGACATCTACTGCCTGTCGTAGCCGGCTGAGGCCCCGTCACCACCAGCCAGGACACCGCTGCTTTCCCACGACTTGTCCGTTCGGACCACGCCTCCTCGCGATCTCTCCGCGAGGGAAACGATCAAGCTCTCCCAAGCCGCTCAACTACCGCAGCACGAACTCAAGCTCAGCGGTACTGAATCGCGTCAGCCGCTTCCGAGCAGCCGACTGCCTCCACAAATAAGCCACATCGATGCCGAACGACCAGACCAGCGAGCCGATGGAGAGCGCAACGCAAACCTGCGCCATTTGCACGGGCAGCAGACCCGCACTCACCACAACCAGCACAACACCTTGCGAAGCGGCCACAACCTTTCGTGACACTCGAGGCAGCAGCGGGGCACACAGCCACGGCATCGCCCATGATGCCAACACGAAGGTGTAGCGGAAAAGCCCGATCGCAGCGGCCCACCACCCGAGAGACGTCGCGATAAAGACGCTCAGGACAATCGCCAGGACGGAGTCCGCTTCCATGTCGAACCGTGCACCGAACCTCGAAGCGGTTCCTGTGCGGCGGGCGACCTGGCCGTCTACGGCATCGAGAATCAGGGAAAGTGCGGCCAATCCGATCAACGCCGGCCGATACACGCCTCCGCCAACGGAGTCGGCGACGAGCGCCGCCACACCACCGGTCAGAATCAGCCTGCCGAAGGTGACCGTGTCAGCAGGTCCCCATTGGTGAACATCGGGCTGTTGCAGAGCGCGAGAGAGCAGGACCCACGTAACAACGGAATACCCCAGCCCCACAAACCAACCGGCAACGCCGAGGCTCACTGTCACCCCCAGCAGAACAAGAACAGCCGCCTGGGCCACGACGCCCAGAGTCGGCGGGTAGATCCGCAGAGCCACTTCCCGCTGTGCGAGATCCGTCACCGTTCCTCCTAAAACCCACCCGTCAGGACGGCCCGGTCTCGGCGCCGCACCCTGACCAATACGTCCGCCGACGCCAGACCATTCAAAGCCGGGGCACACCCCTTGCTTATTTCGGTCCAGGAACCCCGTCACTCACGGTGAACAGGCCACCGGCACTCCGGAGAACGGCACGCAGGGCGGACAAGGGGTACCACGCCACCGGCGAACGTCCCGCGCGCCCTACCGGAGCAACCAGAGGAATCTGCCCTGAACCATCAGGCCTGCCGTGAGGCCAGCTCCACCACGGTGATGTCCGACGGGGCCCCCACCCGAGTAGGCGGCCCCCACGCGCCCGCACCCCGGCTGACGTACAACTGCGTGTCTCCGTACCGCTCCAGCCCCGCCAGGGTCGGATTGGCCAGGTCCGCCACGAAGTTGCCGGGCCACAACTGCCCGCCGTGGGTATGGCCGGAGAGCTGGAGGTCGACGCCATGTTCGACAGCGTCGTGGATCTGGACCGGCTGGTGGGCCAGCAGGACGCTGGCCCGCGAGGTGTCGCGGTCGCCGAGCGCCTTGGCGAAGTCGGGACCCTGTCCCTCACTCTCGCCCGCCACATCATTGACCCCGGCGAGATCGAAGGCGGCCAGCTCCACGCGCGCGTTCTCCAACGGGTGCAGCCCGAGCCGCCGTACCTCCTCGACCCACTGCTCGGCACCGGAGGAGTACTCGTGATTGCCCGTGACGAAGAACGCCCCGTGCCGGGCCTTGAGCTGAGCGAGAGGTGCCGCCGCCGGCCCGAGGTCCTTCACACTGCCGTCGACCAGGTCGCCGACGACGGCGATGAGGTCGGGCTGGGTCGCGTTGATGGTGTCGACGACCTTCTGCGCGAAGCCCCGGCCCAGAACGGGCCCCAGGTGGATATCGCTCACCACCGCGATCCGGAACCCGTGCGCGGAGCGCGGCAGCTTGGCCAGCGGCACGGTCACCCGCTTGACGGAGGGCCCACGCAGGACGCCGTACGTCCCGTACCCGACAGTTCCGACGGCGGCAGCAGCCGCGGCTCCCCCGACCACGCGGGAGACGAAAAGCCGCCGAGACGGCCCAGCCCCACCACCCGCACCCGCAGAACCGGCCGAAGGGGACGTACCGGAACGTCCGCCCGCAGCGGCTGGCGCGTCAACACCGTCAGCTTCCGGAGCAGCCGATTCCGCGCCTGACCGAGGACGGATGCTCCGGTGCGGCCCCGACCCCACGACAACCGCGGGCGGGGAAACCTCAGCGGCCACACCAGGCTCACCGGCCCCACGCCGCTCCAGGAACCGCCGCAGCAAAGGCCGTACGACCTCCCCCACCAGCAGAGCCAGGGCGAGATACATGAACAGCGCCAGCCACAGGAACCCAGGCCAAGCCAGCGTCTGCTGGAGCCAGAAGGGCGCCCCGCTGCGCTCGGCGACGCGGGCCGTGACCATCGACACGGGCCCGGCGACGAACAAGACGGTGCCCAGGCGCCGGGCGAGCCCCGCCGCGCGGGTCGTGTCGCGCACCAGGCGACGCCACTCGTACCAGTGCAGTGCTCCGAGCGCGGCCACCACGGCCACCAGAATGAGCACAAAGACAACGACCACGGTCGCGTACCCCCGCTATGACGTCTGCTGTGAGGACGCCGGGTCCGACGACATCCGGCGCAAGGCGCGAACCCCGCGCAACCCGATGCCCCCCACAACCGTCCCCAGGACAAAGGAGACGACGGCGAGCGTCAGGTGCACCCAGAAGTACGCCGTCGGATCGCCCGCGTCGTCGAACGCGAGCCCGCTGCCGTCCTTGAACAGATTCTTGATGAAAGTGATCCAGATGACCCAGCTCCACACCCCGAAGGCGACCAGGAACCAGGAGACGGGGCGGGTGAGCTTCATGGGTTCAGTATCGCCGTCGCCGGCCGGGCTCCGGTGGCGGGGTGGGGAGGGGAGTAGGACTTCCCGCCCGGAGCCATGTAATTTCTCGACCGTGCCCGCCATCAACTCGACCCCGTCCGCCAGCAATAGGACCGCCCTGCGGCCCTTGCTGGTCGCTTCCGCCACCCTGCTGTCCCTCTCCCTCACCGCGCCCGCGTTCGCGCTCGCCGACGCGAGCCCATCTCCAACCCCCTCGGCCACACCCCCGGCGAAAATGTCGACAGTCGGCGGCGAACAGCTCGGCAGGGCCGGTACCCAGGTGAACCTCGGCACCGGCGCCCCCGTGCTGCCGAAGGACATCAGCGCCCGCTCCTGGATCGTCTCCGACGCCGAGTCCGGCGAGGTCCTGGCCGCCCACAACGCGCACTGGCGGCTGCCCCCGGCGAGCACCCTGAAGATGCTGTTCGCCGACACGCTGCTGCCGCTGTTCCCGAAGACCACGGAGCACAAGGTCGTGCCCTCCGACCTGGCGGGCATCGGCGCGGGCTCGAGCATGGTGGGGATAAAGGAGGACGAGACATACACGGTCCACGATCTGTGGCTCGGCGTCTTCCTTCGCTCCGGCAACGACGCCGTACACGTCCTGTCCGCCATGAACGGCGGCGTCGACAAGACGGTCGAGGACATGCAGGCGCACGCGGAGGAACTCCAGGCCCTCGACACCGAGGTGGTCAGTCCGGACGGCTACGACGCGAAGGGCCAGGTGTCGTCGGCGTACGACCTGACGCTGTTCGCCCGCTCCGGGCTGCAGAAGGCGGACTTCCGCGAGTACGCCTCGACGGTGTCGGCGAAGTTCCCGGGCGAGACGACGAAGGACAAGAAGGGCAAGACAACGCGCGGGTCCTTCGAGATCCAGAACACCAACCGCCTGCTCACGGGTGACAGTGACATCTCGCAGTACCAGGGCATCGCAGGTGTGAAGAACGGCAACACCACGAACGCGGGAGCCACCTTCACCGGCGTAGCCGAGCGCGACGGCAAGGTGCTGCTCGTCACGGTCATGAACCCGGAGAAGTCCGAGCACAACGAGGTCTACAAGGAGGCGGCCGCCCTCCTCGACTGGGGTTTCCAGGCGACGGGCAAGGTCGAGCCGGTGGGCGAACTCGTACCGCCCCAGGGCGTCGACACAAGCGCGCAGCCGGGCGCGAACGCGACCACGCCGGCCGCCGGCCCCGCGTCCTCGAAGCCGGTGGCCGCGTCAGCGCAGGCAAGCGACGGTTCGAGCGGCGTGGGGATCGCCCTGGCCGTCGCGGGCGGCCTCCTGGTACTGATCGCGGCAGGCGGCTTCCTGGTCAACCGCCGCTGGCCCCTGCCGGACCTGATGCGCCGCCGCCGCTGACCTCACCCTCCGCCCCGTCCTCCGCCTCGTCCTCTGCCTCTTCGTCCGCGTCCTCCTCGCTCTGCGTCGCCGTCCAGGCGGCGCAGAACAGCAGCAGCTTCGCGGTGAAGTTGATCCACAGCAGCAACGCGATCGGCACCCCGAACGCGCCGTACATGCTCTTCGACGCCACTTCGCTGATGTAGCCGCTGAGCAGCAGCTTGAGCAGCTCGAACCCGCCGGCGCCGATCAGCGCGCCGACGATGAGCCGACGGCGCGGCGGCTGGACGCCGGGCAGCAGTGTCAGGAGATACAGCAGGAGCAGAAAGTCGGCGAGTACGGCGACGGCGAACGCGGCGACGTGGAGCAGGACGCCTCCCCAGCCGTCCTCGTCGATCCCGATATGGCGGGCCGTCCAGCCGACCGCCGTGGACGCGACGGTGGAGGCTGCGACGGTGACGAGCATGGCGCCGCCGAGCCCGATGAGTACGCCCGCGTCCTTGAGCTTGGCCTTGAAGGGGTTCTCCTCCGAATCCGGCAGCTCCCACACCGCCCGCAGGCAGTCCCGCATCTGACCGACCCAGCCGATGCCGGTGAACAGCAGAAGGGCGCCGGCGATGACACCGACCGTGCCGGCGTTCTGGACCAGCGAGCTGATGTCGAGCTGGTCGGAGATGCCGGGCACCTGCTCGGCGATGTTGTCCTGGAGTTCTTGTTGCTGCTCGCTGCTCAATGTGGCGGCGGCGATCGCGGCGGCGACGGTGAGCAGCGGGAAGAGCGCGACGAAGCTGATGAAGGTCATCGCCGCGGCGAGCCGCGACCATTTCACCCGGTCGAGCCGCTCGTACGACCGCCACGCGTGCGTGGCCATCAAGCGAACGACCAATGGCCCCACGCCGGGAAGCTTCTTCAGCCAGTCCATGATCTGACTCTGCCCTCACCTCGGAAAACCAATGTGCGGGTACCCCAAAAGGGCCCGAGCAGGATCCCGTGTCGGCGGTACGGGACACGACACGCAGGCAGGACAAGGCAGTGGCGGCCGACCCCGCGACGGACTCCGTCAGTGAGCGGGCAGTGTGGTGTCGCGCTCCGCGGGCGCACAGGCCTGCGGAGGCACCACCGCGCCGCCGAAGACGAACTCCCGCAGCTGGCGCCAGACCCCGTCCGCGCCCTGCTCGTAGAGCGCGAATCCGGTGCACGGCCACGCGGCCGAGTACCCGGCGAGCTCCTCGTACGCGCGGTCCATCGCCTCGTCGTCGATTCCGTGTGCCACGGTGACGTGCGGGTGGTAGGGGAACTGCAGTTCGCGCGCCACGGGCCCGGAGGCGTCCCTGACCTGCTTCTGCAGCCAGGTGCAGGACTCGGCGCCGTCGACGACGCGCACGAACACGACGGGCGACAGCGGGCGGAAGGTGCCCGTCCCGGAGAGCCGCATCGGGAAGGGGCGCCCGGCGGCGGCGACCTCGACGAGGTGCGCCTCGATCGCGGGCAGCGCCGAGTCGTCGACCTCGGTCGGCGGCAGCAGGGTGACGTGCGTGGGGATGCCGGAAGCCGCGAGGTCGCCGAAGCCCGCGCGCTGCTCCTGGAGCAGGCTGCCGTGAGGCTCCGGGACCGCGATCGACACACCGATCGTTACGGTCCCCACGTCGTCTCCTGTCGTCGTATCGGTTCTTCTCGGTGCCTCGCGGGCAGGCGTGACCGCTTGGCTGGTACGGCTATCGACTGTACGGCGGTGCGGCCCGATCCCGGCTGTCGCGCGGGTGTTGTACTCGTCTCGTACTGGCTTACGGACTTGCTGTCGCCCTGTCGCCCTGTCGCCCCGCCGCCCAGACGCCCCTGACGGACCGGCCGACGGTGACCGCCCAGCCGGGGTACCTGGCCCCCGTACCGGCTGTCAGTGCTTGGCAGGCAGGAAGCCGACCCTGTCGTACGCCTGGGAGAGCGTCTCCGCGGCGACGGCACGCGCCTTCTCGGCGCCCTTGGCCAGGATCGAGTCGAGCGTCTCCGGGTCGTCCAGATACTGCTGGGTCCGCTCCCGGAAGGGCGTCACGAAGTCGACCATGACCTCGGCGAGGTCAGTCTTCAGCGCACCGTAGCCCTTGCCGTCGTACTTCTCCTCCAGTTCGGCGATACCGGTTCCTGTGAGGGTCGAGTAGATGGTCAACAGGTTGCTGATACCCGGCTTCTGCGCCGTGTCATACCTGACGACGGTGTCCGTGTCGGTGACCGCGCTCTTAACCTTCTTGGCCGTCGTCTTCGGGTCGTCGAGAAGGTTGATGAGGCCCTTCGGAGTGGACGCCGACTTGCTCATCTTGATCGACGGGTCCTGGAGATCGAAGATCTTCGCAGTCTCCTTGAGGATGTACGGCTTCGGCACCGTGAACGTCTCCCCGAAGCGGCCGTTGAAGCGCTCGGCGAGGTCCCGGGTGAGCTCGATGTGCTGACGCTGGTCCTCACCGACCGGGACCTCGTTGGCCTGGTACAGCAGGATGTCCGCGACCTGGAGGATCGGGTACGTGAAGAGCCCGACGGAAGCACGGTCGGCGCCCTGCTTCGCGGACTTGTCCTTGAACTGGGTCATGCGGCTCGCCTCGCCGAAACCGGTGAGGCAGTTCATGATCCAGGCGAGCTGGGTGTGCTCGGGAACATGGCTCTGGACGAAGAGCGTGCAGCGGTCCGCGTCGAGCCCCGCGGCGAGGAGCTGCGCGGCGGCCAGCCTGGTGTTGGCGCGCAGGTCCGCGGGGTCCTGCGGAAGAGTGATCGCGTGCAGGTCGACGACCATGTAGAACGCGTCATGGGACTCCTGCAGAGCCACCCACTGGCGGACGGCGCCGAGGTAGTTGCCGAGGTGGAACGAGCCTGCGGTGGGCTGGATTCCGGAGAGCACGCGGGGACGATCAGAGGCCATGGGGCCCATTCTCTCAGGTGACTCTCATTGCTCGGGAACAGGTGGGAACCGATTCGGCTCGAGCGGTGTAGCAAGAGTGTGAGGACGCGGGAGGGGGGCCGCATCGTCGTCGACGAGGCCGTGGTGATCGCACGGGTACGCGCCGGGGAGCCGGAGGCGTACGCGGAGCTGGTGCGCGCCCATACGGGCATCGCGATCAGAGCGGCCAAGGCGCTGGGGGCGGGTGCGGACGCGGAGGACGTGGTGCAACAGGCCTTCATCAAGGCGTACTGCTCGCTGGGGCGGTTCCGGGACGGCGCGGCGTTCAAGCCGTGGCTGCTGTCGATCGTCGCCAATGAGACGAGGAACACAGTGCGGACGGCGGTGCGCCAGCGGACGCTGGCCGGCCGCGAGGCCGCGCTCGTGGAGGCGGAGCCGCTGATACCGGAATCGGCGGACCCGGCGGTCGCGGCGCTGGAGATAGAGCGCCGCGCGGCACTGTCGGCCGCCCTGGACCGGTTGAGCGAGGACCACCGGCTCGTCGTGACCTACCGCTACCTCCTGGAGATGGACGAATCGGAGACGGCCCAGGCCCTGGGCTGGCCCCGCGGCACGGTGAAGTCACGGCTCAACCGCGCCCTGCGGAAGCTGGAGCGACTGCTGCCGGATTTCGAGCCCGGTAAACACCCGGAGTCCGAGGAGGGAGGTGATGAACATGAGTGAGCCGTACGAGCCCGGAGGCGCGGAATCGTCCTCCGGCGACCGGGATCGGCGCGAGCGTGGTCACGCGGCTGAGCGCGGGCATGGAAGTGGGCGCAGGCGCGGCCCCGACCCCGACCGTGACCGTGGGCGCGCAGGCGTCTCGCGGTTGCCCGAGGAGCTGCGGGCACTCGGGCGCTCGCTGGACCGGCCGGGGGAGGCCGGTAGCGAATCGATGGTCGAGAGGGTGCTGGAGCAGATACTCGCCGAGCGGCTGACGGTCCCGGTCCACATGCCCGTCCCGGACGCCGAGCCCCCCGGGCGCGACGAACGGCTGCGCGACGAACGGCTCCGGGGGGTGCGGCTCCGCTGGGTGCGCCGCTGGGCCCGGACGCGCTGGCGTGCGCTGACGGCGGGCCTGTGCGGCCTGCTCACGGTCCTCGTGCTCACGCCGCCGGTGCGCGCAGCGGTGGTGGACTGGTTCGGCTTCGGTTTCGGCGGTGTGGAGGTGCGGTACGACCCGTCGCCGGCGCCCTCTCCCGGAGCGAAGGTGCCCGGCTGCGAGGGCACCTCGCTGACACTCGCCGAGGCCGGACGGCAGGCGGGCTTCACACCACTCGTGCCCCCTGCTCTGGGGACGCCGGGAGTGGTGATGGTGACGCGCGAGCCGAAGGGCCGGTTCCTGGTCACCCTGTGCTGGCGCGAGCAGGGGCGCACGATCCGGCTGGACGAGTTCGCGGCACAACTCGACCCGACGTTCACCAAGATGGTGCCGGAGCAACCGGAGTGGGTGCCGCTGGGCGCGAGCACGGACTACGCGAACCAGGCGCTGTGGTTCCCCGAGCCCCATCTCCTGGAGCTCTGGCTGGTGGACGAGCACGGCGACCGGTTCACCCGCTCCCAGCGGACCGCGGGACCGACTCTGCTCTGGACGCACGGAGGTGACATGACCCTCCGGCTGGAGGGCGTGGCGTCGAAGTCACGAGCGGTGGAGATCGCCAAGTCCGTCAATAGGCCGGCCGATTAGCTTCCCAGCCCACGGGCCGCCCTCCGACGAGCCTTCCCCAGCCCACCGGCCGCCCCTCCCCGAGCCTTCCCCAGCCCACCGGCCGCCCCTCCCCCGCGTCCTCCCCAGCCCACCGGCCAGTCCGCCTCCCAGTCAGAAACCCGGTCCCGGAGCCGGGCCAAAACCGGTCCGAGCGGAATGGGAACCCCGACGCGTCGAGCGGTGTACCAGAAGTGACACGCAGAGTGCGGGCGGGCGCCGCACCGGGATCGACTGGCTGCTTGGGGGTTCGGATGCGCAGGATTCGTGAACTGGTCGGGGCGCTGGGGACGTTGGGAGCGCTGCGGGCGTTGGGGGCGTTGGCTATGGCGGTCGCCGTGGTGTTGCTGAGCGCACCGCTTGCGGCGGCAGGCGGCCCGACGAGTGTGCTGGTGGTCTCGCCGGAGAGCGAGGAGACGGCCGCGCTGTACTACTCGGACGAGGAATACGGCGAGTTGCAGCGCCTGCTCGGCGACCCCGCCAGCGGTTCACGCGAGGAGCCGCCCGGGCTGGGCGTGGGCGACGGCCGTCAGATCAACGTCACGTGGCTGGCCCACGACGTGTCGCCGTGGCGGGTCGACCGCGTGTATCCGGACACAGCAGGGGGCGGAGAGGTCTGGATACACACGGCCAACGAGGTGCCGCAATCCACGAACGGCTACTGGCACAAGGCCGCGCAACCGGACGAGGTGCGGGCGCTGTTCAAGTCGCTCGGCGTGCTGGGCGAGTCGTCAGGTGCGGGCTCCGGGGCGATCTACCCGGCGCCCTGGCAGGAAGAGGACGCCGCAGCCCCCGCCTCCGGGTCCACCGGGCAGTCCGTTGCGACGGCCACCGCGACGCAGGGCGACGGTACCGACTGGTGGTGGGCGATACCGGGAGCCGCGGCCGGAGCAGCGCTCGCGCTGGTACTGCGACCGCTTGTCCCGGAGGTGCGGCACCGACTGTCACCGGCCCGACGGCGGGCGGAGCGGGAGCCGGGACCGCGACAGGAGCTGATCGACTTGTAAGACCCCGGGACGCTCGCGAAGGTCGCGAAGGTCGCGAAGGTCGCGAAGGTCGCGAAGGTCGCGAAGGTCGCGAAGGTCGCGAAGGTCGCGAAGGTCGCGAAGGTCGCGAAGGTCGCG
>NZ_JBHXWK010000010.1:108789-331860 GCF_042671685.1 Streptomyces sp. NPDC127595
GAAGGTAATGACCTTCCCGAAGGTCACGACTCTCGTGAACGCCGCGAGGCCGGCCCAAGCTCGACAAGCCGCCGGAACCGGCGAAGACCCGCGAAGACCGGCGGGGACGGGTGAGAACCGGCCCGCGTCCCCGCCGGTGTCCCCGCCCCCGCCGTGAAGTCAGCCGAGGTCGATCTCCGGGTAGAGGGGGAAGCCGGTGAGCAGGTCGGTGGCGCGGTGCGAGATCTCGTCGGAGATCTTCGGGTCCAGGACATGCTGGGCCTTGGACGGCTTGCCCTTGGCGGTGGTGCCGGGCTCGGCGGCGGAGAGGACGCGGTCGATCAGCCCTGCGATCTCGTCCATTTCCACCGCGCCCAGGCCACGCGTGGTCAGCGCGGGCGTGCCGATGCGGATACCGGAGGTGTACCAGGCGCCGTTGGGGTCGGCGGGGATGGCGTTGCGGTTGGTGACGATGCCCGAGTCGAGCAGGGCGGTCTCGGCCTGGCGGCCGGTGAGGCCGTAGGAGGAGGCGACGTCGATCAGGTTGAGGTGGTTGTCGGTGCCGCCGGTGACCAGGGTGGCGCCGCGACGCATCAGGCCTTCGGCGAGGGCGCGGGCGTTGTCGACGACGGCCTGGGCGTAGTCGCGGAAGTCGGGGCGGCGGGCCTCGGCGAGCGCGACGGCCTTGGCGGCCATGACGTGCGGGAGGGGGCCGCCGAGGACCATCGGGCAGCCGCGGTCGACCTGCTCGGCGAGGGTTTCGTCGCACAGCACCATGCCGCCGCGCGGGCCACGCAGCGACTTGTGCGTGGTGGTGGTGACGATCTGGGCGTGCGGGACGGGGTCGAAGTCACCGGTGAGCACCTTGCCGGCGACGAGGCCGGCGAAGTGGGCCATGTCGACCATCAGCGTGGCGCCGACCTCGTCCGCGATCTCCCGCATGACGCGGAAGTCCACCAGGCGGGGGTAGGCGGAGTAGCCGGCGACGATGATCAGGGGCTTGAACTCACGGGCGGAGGTGCGCAGGGCCTCGTAGTCGATGAGGCCGGTGGCGGGGTCGGTGCCGTAGGAGCGCTGGTCGAACATCTTGCCGGAGATGTTCGGGCGGAAGCCGTGGGTGAGGTGGCCGCCGGCGTCCAGGGACATGCCGAGCATGCGCTGGTTGCCGAGGTCGCGGCGGAGCTGGGCCCAGTCGGCCTCGGTGAGGTCGTTGACGTTGCGGACGCCGGCCTTGGCGAGCGCGGGTGCCTCGACGCGCTGGGCGAGGACGGCCCAGAACGCGACGAGGTTGGCGTCGATGCCGGAGTGCGGCTGGGCGTAGGCGTGCTCGGCGCCGAAGAGTTCGCGGGCGTGCTCGGCGGCGAGGGCCTCGACGGTGTCGACATTGCGGCAGCCGGCGTAGAAGCGGCGGCCGACGGTGCCCTCGGCGTACTTGTCGCTGAACCAGTTGCCCATGGCCAGGAGGGTGGCCGGGGAGGCGTAGTTCTCGGAGGCGATCAGCTTGAGCATGTCGCGCTGGTCGGCGACTTCCTGGCTGATGGCGTCGGCGACACGGGGCTCCACGGCCCGGATCACTTCGAGGGCGCTGCGGAAGGCGGTGGACTCGGTGGAAAGGGGCTGTTCAGACATGGCGGCCTCCGGACGGCGTGGCGTAGGGCATGCACGATTCGCGGTTCGGCCCAGGCGCACGGCACTCGGTCTGCGAGCCGCTCCCCGATGGTCGTTCCCATCCCAGCGCGCCAGTCACGGCCCGCCGGTCACCCTACCGGGAGCGCCGGATCGCGAGGCTTGCGAGTCCACCATGCGAGCGACGAGAGGGACGATAGAAGCGGGCCGGAACCGACCCTCACTCCCCTTCCCTGTGCGGTAGGAAACGGAGGATCCCGTGAGCGTTACGGAGACCACGCGGGCGTATATCGCCTCGGCCGACGCGCACAGTGCGCACAACTACCACCCCCTGCCGGTCGTCGTGGCGACGGCGGACGGGGCGTGGATGACGGATGTCGAGGGGCGCCGCTATCTCGACATGCTCGCCGGGTACTCGGCGCTGAATTTCGGGCACGGCAACCGGCGGCTGCTCGACGCGGCGAGAGAGCAGCTGGAGCGGGTGACGCTGACGTCGCGGGCGTTCCACCACGAACGGTTCGCCGAGTTCTGCGCGCGGCTGGCGGAGCTGTGCGGCATGGAGATGGTGCTGCCGATGAACACGGGAGCGGAGGCGGTGGAGACGGCCGTGAAGACGGCCCGGAAGTGGGGGTACCGGGTCAAGGGCGTCCCGGACGGCAGGGCGAGGATCGTGGTGGCGAGCGACAACTTCCACGGCCGTACGACGACGATCATCAGCTTCTCCACGGACGTGGAGGCACGGGCGGACTTCGGGCCGTACACGCCGGGCTTCGATGTCGTGCCGTACGGGGATCTGGCGGCGTTGCGGGCGGCGGTCACCGAGGAGACGGTCGCCGTGCTCCTGGAGCCGATCCAGGGGGAGGCGGGGGTGCTGGTGCCGCCGGAGGGATACCTCCAGGGGGTGCGCAAGGTGACGCGTGAGCGGAACGTCCTGTTCATCGCGGACGAGATCCAGTCGGGGCTGGGGCGGACGGGCCGGACCTTCGCCTGTGAGCACGAGGGGGTCGTGCCCGATGTGTATGTGCTGGGCAAGGCGCTCGGGGGCGGGGTCGTGCCGGTGTCGGCGGTGGTGTCCTCGGCCGAGGTGCTCGGGGTGTTCCGGCCGGGTGAGCACGGGTCGACGTTCGGGGGGAATCCGCTGGCCTGTGCGGTGGCCCTTGAGGTGATCGCAATGCTGCGGTCGGGCGAGTACCAGCGGCGGACCGCCGAGCTGGGCGATCATCTGCACCACGAGCTGGGGCTGTTGACGGGCACGGGCCAGGTATCGCAGGTGCGCGGACGCGGGCTGTGGGCGGGGGTCGACATCGCCCCGGCGTACGGAACGGGCCGGGAGATCTCCGAGAAGCTGATGGACCGGGGTGTCCTGGTCAAGGACACCCACGGCGTCACCATCCGGATCGCCCCGCCGCTGGTCATCAGCAAGGAGGACCTGGACTGGGGGCTCGCCCAGCTCCGCGCGGTGCTCACGGTCGGGACATAGAGGCCGAGACGTAGAGGCCGAGATAGACGGGCGGCGACACAGGGGTCGAGATACAGGGGCCGAGACACAGGGCTAGTGGCTGCGGGGGCGCTCCGTGGTGGGGGTGTGAAGGAACAGACCGCCGGACTGTATGCGCGGCGGCTGGCCGAGCGGGGCTTCGTCGCCCTCGCGTACGACGCCGCCTTCCAGGGCGAGAGCGAGGGCACCCCGCGCGGTCTGGAGGACCCGGCCCACCGGGTGGAGGGCATCAAGGCCGCGGTCTCGTTCCTCACCACCCGCGACGAGGTGGACCCCGAGCGCATCGGGGCGCTGGGGATCTGCGCCTCCGGCGGGTATGTGCTTTCCGCCGCCGCGACCGACCACCGCGTCAAGGCAGTCGGCACGGTCAGCGCCGTCGACATCGCCCGCCAGTTCCGCCTGGGCGCGGACGGCGCTCAGGACCCCTCCGTCATCCAGGGCATGCTCGACTCGGCCGCGGGCGCGCGTACCGCCGAAGCGCGCGGCGAGGGCGTCCAGAGTTTCCAGCTGTTCCCCGACACCGCCGAGCAGGCCCGCGCGCTGGGCGGCACCCACGGCTTCGATGGCTTCGAGTACTACTGCACCGACCGCGCTCAGCACCCGCGCTCGGCGAAGTTCCTCACCTGGTCCAGCGTGGACCACATGGTCTCCTTCGACGCCTTCCGCTTCGTCGACCTGATCGCGCCACGCCCGCTGCTGATGATCGTCGGACGCGAGGCGGTGACCTCCTGGATGAGCGTCGAGGCGTTCCAGAAAGCCCGTGGGTCCAAGGAACTTCACTGGATCGACGGCGCCAGTCATATCGACCTGTACGACAAGGAGCAGTACGTGCGCCCCGCGGTCGCAGAGCTGACCGACTTCTTCCGGGCCCACCTGGCGGAGGCCAAGTAGGACGAAGGCCGCGCGCGCGTCACTACAGTCAATTCGTGCTCTTTGGAATGATCTGCGCCCTTGGTGCGGCCGTCTGCTTCGGTACGGCGACGGTGTTGCAGGCGATGGCCGCGCGGGCGGCGGCGCCCAGCGGTAGCGGCTTGGGCAGCAGTGGCTCAGGCAGCGGGTCCGGGGTGGATGCCGCGCTGCTGCTGCGGGCGTTGCGGCAGTGGCGGTATCTCCTGGGGCTCGCGCTCGACGGCGCCGGGTTTCTGCTCCAGATCGTGGCGCTGCGGTCCCTGCCCATCTACACGGTGGGGGCGGCCCTCGCCGCGAGCCTGGCGGTGACGGCGGTGGTCGCGGCGCGGCTGCTGCGGGTGCGGCTCAGCCGGGTCGAGTGGGGTGCGGTGGGAGTGGTGTGCGCGGGGCTCGCGATGCTGGGACTGGCGTCGGGGGCCGAGGGGGACCGCGCGGGTTCCGACGCGTTGAGGTACGCGATGTCGGGGACCGCGGTGGGTGTGCTGCTGTTGGGGGCCGCGGGCGGGCGGTTGCCCGGGCGGGGGCGGGCGCTTGTCCTGGGGCTTGGGGCCGGTTTCGGGTTCGGGGTGGTCGAGGTGTCGGTGCGGCTGATCGACGGATTCTCCATCGGATACCTGCTGCGCAACCCGGCGACGTACGCGCTTCTCGTCGGCGGGGGTGCGGCGGTTCTGCTTCTCACCTCCGCCTTGCAGCGGGGGTCGGTGACCGTGGCCACCGCCGGGATGGTGGTGGGGGAGACCGTCGGGCCCGCGGTGGTGGGGGTGGTGTGGCTGGGGGACCGTACGCGGGAGGGGTTGGGGTCGCTGGCCGTGCTGGGGTTCGCGGTCGCCGTGGTGGGGGCGTTGGCGCTGGCACGGTTCGGGGAAGCACCGGCGAATGGGGGGACGTAGGGGTTTTCGCCCCCTCCGCCCGCTGGCGCGGTTCGGGGAGGCGCCGGTCGAACAGAGGGCGTAGAGACTTCTCTCCCCCTCCGCCCCTGGCCCTCCCGTATCCGGGAACTCCCTCCGCGCCTGCCCCTCCCGCATCCGGAAACTCCCTCCACCCCCACCCCTCCCACATCCGGGAGCCTCCGCCCCCGGGCCCCCGAATCGCGCTGAACGCGCGCTCGTCCTCAAACGCCGGACGGGCTAGGAGCGGCGCCCTCCAGCGCAGCGCACAGTGCGTCCAGCGCCCCCGACCACGCATGGTCCGGCGGCGTGCCGTAACCCACCACCAGCGCGTCGAGTGGATCGGTGGCGGCGTCCGGGTGGCGGTAGCGGGACAGGCCGTGGACGGCGAGGCCCTGCCAGGTCGCCGCTCGCACGACCGACTGCTCGGTGCCGGGCGGGAGTTGGAGGACCGCGTGGAGGCCGGCCGCGATGCCGGTGGCGTGGACGGCGGGGGCGCGGGTGGCCAGGGCGGAGACCAGGGCGTCGCGGCGATGGCGGTAGCGGAGGCGGGCGGCGCGGACGTGGCGGTCGTAGGCGCCGGAGTTGATGAACTGGGCGAGGGTCAGTTGGTCGAGGACGCCGGTGGACCAACCGCCGCCGCCCTTCAGGGCCGTGACCTCGCCCACGAGGGACGGCGGCAGGACCAGCCAGCCCAGGCGCAGGCCGGGGGCCAGGGATTTGCTGGCGGTGCCCAGGTACACCACGTGGTCGGGGTCGAGGCCTTGCAGGGCGCCGACCGGCTGGCGGTCGTAGCGAAACTCGCCGTCGTAGTCGTCCTCCAGGATCAGCCCTCCGGTGCGGCGGGCCCAGCCCACGGCCTCGGCCCGGCGGTCGGGGTGGAGCGGGACGCCCATGGGGAACTGGTGCGACGGGGTCAGCAGCAGGGCCCGTACGCCCGTCAACTCGTCCGTGCGGGTGCCGAGTTCGTCGAGCGGCAGGGGGATGGTGCGCAGGCCCGAGCGGTGCAGCAGGTTCCAGTGGACGTCGAGGCCGTACGACTCCACGGCGAGCGAGCGCAGGCCCCGTCGGCGCAGGATCATGCCGAGCAGCGTCAGGGCGTCCGCGAAACCGGAGCAGATGACGATGTGGTCGGCGTCCGCCCGTACGCCTCGGGCGCGCGCGAGGTAGCCCGCGAGGGCGGTGCGCAGTTCCGGGCGGCCCCGCGCGTCGCCGTAGCCGAAGGCCTCGTGCGGTGCGGCGGTCAGGGCGCGGCGGGCGGCCTTGAGCCACTCGGCGCGCGGGAAGGAGGCGAGGTCGGGGCTGCCGGGGACCAGGTCGTACGTGGGGCGCCCCGGCTCGCGGGTGTGGGGCGCCGAGTCCGGAGCCGCTCGCGGAACCGCTCGCTCCGCCACCCGGGTGCCCGAGCCCTGCCGTGCGGTGAGCCAGCCCTCGGCGACGAGGCCGGCGTACGCGTCGGCGACCGTGTTGCGGGCGATGCCCAGGTCGGCGGCGAGCGAACGGGAGGAGGGGAGGCGGGTTCCGGGCGCGAGCCTGGCGCTGCGGACGGCCTCGCGCAGGGCGTCCGTCAGACCTCTGCGGATACCGGGCCCGGTCGGCTCGACATGCAGGTCGACCCCCAAAGTGGCCCATGCTTTTGCCATGGGAATGGACCATACCGCTGGGCTACTCCACTCGTAGGGTCCAGATCATGACGACGCACAGCACGACACAGCGAACCGTAGCGACGGACGAGGACATGACCACGGCGTACGCCCCCGAGCCCGCCGCCCGTCTCGCCTGGGCCAAGCTCGCCCCCGACGTCTACAAGGCCATGGTCAGGCTCGACGCCGCGGCCCGGCAGGGCGTGGATCCCGTACTCCTGGAGCTTGTGAAGATCCGCGCCTCGCAGCTCAACCACTGCGCGTTCTGTCTCGACATGCACACCAAGGACGCGCTCGCGGCCGGTGAGAGCGTCGAGCGGATCGTGCAGCTCAGCGCATGGGAGGAGTCGCCGCACTTCTACACGGAGAAGGAACTCGCGGCGATCGAACTGACCGAGGCGGTGACCGTCCTCACCGACGGCTTCGTGCCGGACGCGGTGTATGAGCGTGCCGCCGAGCACTTCGAGGAGAAGGCGCTGGCTCAACTGATCGCCGCGATCACGGTGATCAACGCATGGAACCGGTTCGGGGTGACGTGCCGACTCGTGCCGGGCCACTACAAGGCCGGGCAGCACAAGGCTTAGGGCGCATCGAGTCAATCCGCGGAGGCGCTCCCGCAGCACTCCACGGAGGCAGCCGCGTCAGTCCATGGCGGCAGCGTCGCAGGCACCCATGGACTTCCATGGACTCCTCCGATTTCTTTGACTAAAGTCAAAGAACTATGGAGCCAGTGAGGAACACGGAGCCGGTGTCGCCGGACGAGGTCGCCGCCTTTCGCCGCTTCAACCGTTACTTCACCCGCCGCATCGGCGCACTGGACGACCACTACCTCGGCCAGGACCGCCCCCTCGGCGAGGCACGCCTCCTCTTCGAGATCGGCGACGGTGTCTCGCTGCGGGAACTGCGCGGCCGGCTCGCCCTGGACGCGGGGTACCTGAGCCGCATGGCGAAGTCGCTGGAAGCGCAGGGGCTGGTCCGGCTGACCGCTCCCGCGCACGACAGCCGCCTGCGCCTTATCGAGTTGACCCCGGCGGGGCGCGTCGAGGTCGGCGAGCAGAACCGCCGCGCCGACGCGCTCGCCGCCAGCCTCCTCACCACCCTCACCGCACCCCAACGCACCGAACTGGCTGGGGCGTTGGCGGCCACGCAACGCCTCCTCCGACTGGCCGGTATCACGGTCACCCTGGTCGACGGCGCCACCGAGGACGCCCGGTTCTGCCTCGACGCCTACGCGGCCGACCTCGACGCCCGCTTCCCGGAGGGATTCGACAGGACCGATCTCGTACGGCCGGAGGAGGTCACCGGGGACGCGGGCGCGTTCTTCGTCGCGTACGAGGAGGGGCGGCCGGTGGGCTGCGGGGCGCTGCGGACCCTGGAACCGGGCACGGGCGAGATCCGGCACGTCTGGGTCCACCCGGACGCCCGCCGCCTGGGCCTGGCCCGCCGCATCCTGACGGAGCTGGAACGGGCCGCCATGGAGCACGAGTTCACCGTCGTACGGCTGGACACGCACGCGGTACTCACGGAGGCGCAGGCGATGTACCGGGCGTGCGGCTACGCGGAGATCCCGGCCTATGTCGACCACGTCTACGCCGACCACTGGTTCGAGAAGCGGCTAGCCGGAACGGGCTGATCCCTCCGCCGCCATCAACTCCCGTACACAGGCGCGCAGCCAGGCATGTGCCGGGTCGGCGTCATGGCGCGGATGCCAGGCCAGCCCCAGCTTGAGTGCCGGAAGTTGGAGCGGTACGTCGAAGGTGACAAGGCCCAGGGAGCTGGCCAGGGGCACGCTCCAGAGGCTGATCAGGCCGACCAGGTCGGTGTCGCGCACCACGAACAGTGAGGCGGGGAAGGTACCGACGGTGCCCACCACCCGGCGTTTCAGACCGAGTTCGGCGAGCCGGGCATCGACGGGACCGTGCAGCTTGCCGCGCCGCGAGACGATCAGGTGGTCCGCCTCACCGGCGAACCGCTCGGGCGTCAACTCACCTTCCAGCAGCGGGTGTCCGGCCCTGACGACACCGACCATCCGGTCCTCGTGGAGGATTTCGTGATGCACCTCGGGCGCCGTCAAGTCGATGACCCCCACCTCCAGGTCGGCGGTCCCCTGACGCAGGAACGGCGCGTCGACATGGCTCTCGGCGAGGAAGCGGATCCGGATACCCGGCGCCTCCTCGGCGGCGCGGGCGAGCAGGCGGGCGCCGTGGAGGGCAGCGAGGGCGTCGTGACCGATGATCGTGAGCGTACGACTGACGGTCCTGAGGTCGGTGCCCCGGCCCGGCGAGAACAGAGCCCGCGCCCGCTCCACCACCGCGCTCACCTCCGCCCGTACAGCCAGTGCGTGCGGGGTGGGCACCATCTGGCGCCCGGCACGGACGAGCACGGGATCCCCGAGCGCCTTGCGGATGCGACCCAGGGTGCGGCTCATCGCCGGTTCGGAGAGATGCATTCGGTGCGCGGCGCCCTGCACGCTCTGCTCCTCAAGGAGCACGTCCAGGGCGACCAGCAGATTGAGGTCCAGGCTCCCGAGGCCGCCGGAACTCGCGGATTGCGTCACACGCATTCGCCCCTTGCAAAGGCTGCACTGGAAAGCAGGTCACTGCCGAGCTTACGGTGACAGGGCATCCCACACCACACCGAAGCTCCCCGGAGGAGCCATGCCCCGGCCTGCCCTGAAACGGTCCACCCTGCTCACCCTCTGCGCCTGCGTCCTGGTCGCCCAGAGCATGGTCGCCGCCATCAACCTCCTGATCCCGCAGCTCAGTTCGTCGTCCCTGCATCCCTCGCACACCGAACTGCTGTGGATGGTCGACGCCTATGTCATCGCATTCGCCGCACTGCTCGTCCCGGCCGGTGCGCTCGGCGACCGGCACGGCCGCAAGGGCGCTCTGCTCGCCGGGCTCACCCTGTTCGCGGCGGGCGCCGCCACCAGCGCGCTCGCCCAGAGCCCGGTGACGCTGATCGCGGGCCGCGGCCTGTCCGGCGCGGGCGCGGCGCTGATCACCCCGGCGACGATGTCGATCCTGGTGCACCTCTCCGCCCCGGAACACCGCTCGCGGGCGATGGCGTCCTGGACGCTCGCGCTCGGCCTCGGCGGTCTCGCCGGCAACCTCGGCGGCGGTCTGGTCGGCCAGTTCCTGTCCTGGCGTGCCCTGTTCGGGGCGATGGTTCCGCTGGCCGCCCTGCTGGCCCTCGCGGTCGCCCTCACCACACCCCGCACGGACCGCGCCGCACACAGCAACCTCGACCCCACCGGCACCCTGCTCCTGACCGCGGGCCTGGTCGCGGTCCTCTTCGGCATCATCGAGGGCCCGACGTACGGCTGGACCTCCCCGCGCATCGTCACGGCCTTCGCGGCAGGCGCCGTACTGATCGCCGCGTTCACCCGCCACGCCCTGCGCTCCCGCGCCCCCCTCTTCGACCCGCGCGTCTTCGCCTCCCCCACCCTGCGCGCGGCCACTCTCGGCACGGCGACCGGCTTCTTCGGCCTGTTCTCCCTCTTCTACGTCAACTCCCAGTACCTGCAAGGCATCAAGGGTTACGGCGCCGCCGTCACCGGCGTCGCGATCGTGCCGCTGACGGTCGGCATGGCCCTCGTCCCGAAGTTCGCCGTCCGTTGGTCGCACCGCCCGCGCCCGGTCATCGGCACCGGTCTCGCGCTCATCGGCCTGGGCCTGCTCGGCGCGTCCACCGCGGACGCGGCCACGCCCTACTGGACGTACGCCTGCTGGCTGCTCGTCATCTCCGCAGGCACCGGTCTGTCCATGCCCGCGCTCACGGTCGGCGTCGTCACCTCGTTGCCGCCGCACCAGACGGGCCTCGGCTCCGGCCTCGGCACCTCGGCTCGCGAACTCGGCGCGGCCCTCGGCGTCGCGGTCACCGGCACGGTCCTGGCCGCCCACCCCGACCTCGCTCACGGCATGGGCCCGGCGCTGCGCACGGTGGCCCTGGTCGTGCTGGCGGCGACGGCACTCGTGGTCGCCGGATACCGGCACCGGCCCGGGACACGTACCATCGCGTCCGGCCAGGAACGCGTACTATCGCGTTCATCTCGCCCCTGACGATCAACTCCCCTTACTGACCGCCCCGTTGAGGAGTCACCCGTGCCCGCCCTCCTGAACCCCGTCCTCGACCTGCTGATGCTCCGCGGAACCATCACCGAGGCCGGACCGATCACCGCCCGCATGCGCCGGCTCCGCATCGAGGGCGACGCCCTCACCGGACTCGACGTGCGCCCCGGACGGCAGGTACGCGTCCTGGTCGGCTCCGGGCTGACCCGCCGCACGTACTCCGTATGGCGCTACGACCCCTCCGGTGCCGTCGAGTTGTGCGTGCTGGACCACTCCGAGGCGGGGCCCGGAGCACGCTGGGGACATGACGTCGAGGTCGGCGCGCAGGTCCGACTGGGCAAGCCCGAGGGGTCGTTCACTCTGCGCCCCGACGCCGCCCATCACGTCTTCGCCGGCGAGGAGACCGCCTCCGTCGCCTTCGGCGCGATGCTGGCCGCGCTGCCCGAGGGAACGCGCGTGTCCGGTTGTGTGGAGACGGAGACGGCCGAGGACCGGCTGCCGTTGCCGCACTCCGACCGCCTCAACTGGCTGACCAGGGGCGGGACTCCGCTCCCGGCCGCGGTCCGGGAGCTCGCCCCCGAGCCGGGCGGGATCGCCTACGTCGCCGGCGAGGCCCGTACCGTGCAGCAGGTACGGCAGGTGCTCGTACGGGAGTTGGGCTGGGACCGGCGCTCTGTCGTCACCAAGCCGTTCTGGGCGCCGGGGAAGCGGGGGCTGGAGTAGGCCCCGGGGGCCGCCGTGCGTGACGCACCACGGGCCCCGTTCCGGCCGTGACCGGAACGGGGCCCGTGCAAGCCCGTGACAGTGCCGTGCTGAACGGCCCGCCGGGGTGGCTCAGATGAGGCCGAGGGCGCGGACAGCCTCGCGCTCCTCCGCCAGTTCCTGGACCGACGCGTCGATGCGGGCGCGGGAGAACTCGTTGATGTCCAGGCCCTGGACGATCTCGTACACGCCGTCCTTCGTGGTGACCGGGAAGGAGGAGATGAGGCCCTCGGGGACGCCGTAGGAACCGTCCGACGGGATGCCCATGGAGGTCCAGTCGCCGTCCGCCGTGCCGTTGACCCAGGTGTGGACGTGGTCGATGGCGGCGTTGGCGGCGGAGGCGGCCGACGAGGAACCGCGGGCCTCGATGATGGCGGCGCCGCGCTTGGCGACCGTCGGGATGAAGTCCTCGGCGAGCCACTTCTCGTCGCTGACGACCTCGGCGGCGTTCTTGCCACCGACCGTGGCGTGGAAGATGTCGGGGTACTGGGTGGCCGAGTGGTTGCCCCAGATGGTCAGGCGCTTGATGTCGTTGACCGTGGAGCCCGTCTTCTTCGCGAGCTGCGTGAGCGCGCGGTTGTGGTCCAGGCGGGTCATCGCGGTGAAGCGCTCGGCCGGTACGTCCGGGGCGGCGGCCTGCGCGATGAGCGCGTTGGTGTTCGCCGGGTTGCCCACCACGAGGATCTTGATGTCGTCGGCGGCGTTGTCGTTGATCGCCTTGCCCTGGGGCTTGAAGATGCCGCCGTTGGCCTCGAGGAGGTCGGCGCGCTCCATGCCCTTGGTGCGGGGGCGGGCGCCGACGAGGAGCCCGACATTGGCGCCGGCGAAGGCGACGTTCGGGTCGTCCGTGATGTCGATACCGGCGAGCAGCGGGAAGGCCGAGTCGTCGAGTTCCATCGCGGTGCCCTCGGCGGCCTTGAGCGCCGGGGTGATCTCCAGGAGGCGCAGCTTGACCGGCACGTCCGCGCCGAGCAGCTGGCCGGAGGCGATGCGGAAGAGCAGGGCGTAACCGATCTGGCCGGCCGCGCCGGTGACGGTGACGTTCACGGGGGTGCGGGTCATGGCGTTCTCCGTATGACAGCTGGCGGTGGGGCGTCCCTGCCCCGGGGTGCAGGAGCTCCCCTGCGTCCGCCGCTTTGATCGATCAGGGGTACCGGTGATCGGCCTCTTGGCGTCGGCACCGATGATCGATCTCTTGGCGTCAAGAGAGATCCGCCGTCAGGCTATCGCGCATCCGGGAGCCCGAGTATCCGGGTCGGTGTGGCCCAGCCCACAGAACGCTGTGGGGGTGGCGGTCGCCGGGCCCGGGAGAGTGGGCTCGGCGACCGCCGATGGGGTACCGGGGGGCCTCCGGGAGGGGGTGTTTCCTCCCGGGCGGCACCGGATCCCGTGGGGGTACCGGTGCGTCTGCCCGGGATGGGGGGCGGCATTCCGGGTGGGGGGAGGTTTTTTCGCCCCCCTCCGCCCCTGCCCGTCCCTTGCTCCTGGGGGCTGCCGCCCCCAGACCCCCGCATCGCGCTGAACGCGCTCGTCCTCAAACGCCGGACGGGCTGAAACCACCGCCCCCACGGGTGGGTGGGGGATCGGGATGGCAATGCCTTCGTCCCCGAACGCCGGACAGGCGGTGAATCAGCATCCTGAACTACTGCGTGCAGCCCGTCTCCCCCGACGCCAGCGTCGCGCACGCCTTTGCGTCGCCGGCGTCCTTTACGGCCACCATCGGCGTGTAGGCGTCGGTGTCCGCTTCGACCGAGCCGGTCTGCTTGGCCTCGGCGCCCGCGCCGGCGGACACCTCGACCGTGTCGCCCACGACCGCCTGGGTGATACGGGCCCAGGCGGCGGAGCAGGTCTTGCTGTAGCGGACCTCGACGAGGGTCGTGCCTACGGTGATGCTGGTGGCGGTTGTCGCCAGTTCACCGCCGCAGCCCATGTTCTCCGGGTCCGCGCCCGCGCAGTCCGCGCCACTGCATTTCACGCCGGCCGGCAGGTCGGGAGCGGGAGCGGCGGAGCTCGTGGGTGCCTCGGGCGCGCTCTCGTCCTTCTTGTCACCGTTGCTGGTGAGGAAGACGGCCGCTGCCACCACGACGAGCGCGCCGACGACCCCGGCGAGGAACATGGTGAGCCGCCGCTTGCGCCGCGCCCCGTCGGGCGAACCCTGGCCGGCCCCGGAAGGCCGGGCATCCCGAGGCGGACCGCCGGCAGAACCACCGGGACCGGCGGACCCCACAGAACTGGCCGGACCGGCCGGACCCGCGGGCCCGAACTGTCCGCTGCCACCGGACGGCGGCGTGGCGACGACCCCCCACCCGCCGCCCCGCCCGGAACCACCGGACGAGCCACCCCCGTAGGAAGAGGACCCGTGCGAGGAAGTCCCCTGCGAGGATGTCCCCTTCGAAGAAGCCCCCTGCGGCGGTGCTCCGTACGACGAGGACCCGCGCGCGGAGCCCAGGCCGCCCCCGCGGGACGAGTCCTCCACATCCGCGGCCGACGGCTGCGGTGGCACCGTGGGCGACACCCCCGCGGGCCCGGCGATCCCAGGTGTCGCGGTGGCACTGCCGCCCTTGCGGGCCTGCCTGGCGTTGCTCCCGTTCGCCGGGGGTGCGCCGAACTCCCCGAGCGCGGCGCGCGCCTGGGAGATCCGGATCGCTTCCATCGTCATGTCGTGGCGCATCTCCGAACGGCTCCAGGCACGCTCGGCAAGCTCCCACATGGTGGTCAGATGCATGGGATTGGTACCGGTCACCTCGGCCAGGGCGACGATCGCGCCCTTGGGCGCGAGAAGCCGGCCGTTGAGGTAACGCTCCCAGGACGTCTTGCTGTATCCGGTGCGGTCGGCCACGGCGGCGATGCTCAGACCGCTCCGGTCGACGAGTCGGCGCAACTGGCTGGCGAATTCTCTGACCTGCGGATCGAGTTCATCCGGCAAGGCCCTCCAACGAGGCATTGCTTCTCCCCCCTACGTCTTTCCCCCCGTACGTGGCTGGTTGTTCCCCGTACGTCAAATCGCTGTTCCCCCGTGCACGGCGCCCCTCCGCCGAGTCCCTGTTCTGACTACCCACAGGGATGTGTTCGGTAAGGATCTCAGTTCCCGGGATGGGGGCGCACGGGAGCGTTCGGGCGGAGGCATGCACCGTTGCACGCCCGTTGGTCTGCGGTCCAGTGTCCCATCGGCATTGTTGTACGACCGGTCGAACCCCTGACTTCCGCACAGGACGTCCTGGACCGTCCCGATTGCCCACGTTATCCCGGCCGTTGGGCCGGATCGGGGCAAATCCTTGAACTTGTCAAGACATCGACACAACGGGAACACAGTTGCCACCTCAGGTGCCCCGAGAGCGATCACCTCACCCGAGGGTCACGAACCACCGTGTACACAAGGGGAGTTGTCGCATCCGTGGCCGCCCGGGCGCGGCTTCCGTTGCATGGCGCGGACACCGTAGCGGAACGGTCACTTCCGTGCCACAGCGGGCTGACAGCTGTTGAACAGTCTGTTCCCGTGCACAAGTGTTGTCCCCGGGCGGAACACTCGCCCGCTCGCGGCCCGTCCTTACTCGGGGGAGAGGACGGGCCGCGACCGTGTCCGCCGACGCGGGCGCACCCGGGGGCCCTCAGCGGACCGTGAAGTGCAGGGTGTCGTCCAGGAACGGGATCTCCAGCCACGGATCGGGCTGCGCCATCAGCGCGAGCAGCACGATGGCCACGCCGAGCACTCCGTACGTCACCAGGTCCGTGAAGCGGGAGCGGACCGCGAGCATGCCCACGTCGGGCAGGATCCAGCGCAGCGCGGCGCCCCCGAGCAGCGCGACTCCGATCAGGATCGTGCCGTACCGGAACACGTCGAAGGCCGTCAGCAGCAGGCCGAGCGCGACCAGCGAGAGCACCAGGAGGATCGGCCACTGTCGCGCGGGCGCCGGGGCGTCCCTGGGCGCCGCCCGGCCGCCGCCCTCGGGCCGCGCGGTGTCCCGGGTGAACAGCGGAAAGCGCCGTGTGGTGCGCCGGGGATTCCCCTCGGCGTCGGGCGCGCTCACCGGGTCGACCGCGACCAGGTCGGCGAAGTCCCCGTCGCCGTCGCTCTGCGCGTCCGGCTCTCCGGGCTCCGCGCTCGCAGCATCCGCCGCCGACCGGCCGTTGACACCAGGCGTGTCCCGTACGACCGGTGCCGCGCCGTTGCTCGACACATCCCGTACGACCGGTGCCGCGCCGTTGCTCAGCCCCTGCGGCACAGCGGCGGACCCGCCGGGCCCCTCGCCAGCCCTCTCCCCGGTCCCGTCATCGGTCTTCTCACCGGTCTTCTCACCGGACCGCACGCCGGACTTCCCGCCGGCCTGCTCGTCCTTCTTCCCGGAGTTGGCGCCGTCAGCCGACACTGCGCTCCGCCGCTTCCACCACGTTGACGAGGAGCTGGGCGCGGGTCATCGGGCCGACACCGCCGGGGTTCGGGGAGATCCAGGCGGCGACCTCGGCGACATCCGGGTGGACATCGCCGACGATCTTGCCGTCGGAGCCGCGGGAGACACCGACGTCGAGGACGGCGGCGCCCGGCTTCACGTCCTCGGCGCGGACGAGATGAGCGGAGCCCGCCGCGGCGACGATGATGTCGGCGCGCTTGAGGTGCGAGGAGAGGTCACGCGTGCCGGTGTGGCACTGCGTCACCGTCGCGTTCTCGGTGCGCCGGGTGAGCAGCAGCGGCATCGGGCGCCCGATGGTCACGCCACGGCCGACGACCACGACCTCGGCGCCCTTGATCTCGACGCCGTACCGGCGCAGGAGGGTGAGCACGCCGTTCGGGGTGCAGGGCAGCGGGGCCGGTTCGTTCAGCACGAGGCGGCCGAGGTTCATCGGGTGCAGGCCGTCCGCGTCCTTGTCCGGGTCCATCAGCTCCAGGATGCGGTTCTCGTCGATGCCCTTGGGGAGCGGGAGCTGGACGATGTACCCCGTGCAGGCGGGGTCCTCGTTCAACTCCCGCACCACCGCCTCGATCTCCTCCTGCGTGGCGGTGGCGGGCAGTTCGCGCTGGATGGAGGCGATGCCCACCTGCGCGCAGTCGCGGTGCTTGCCTGCGACGTACTTCTGGCTTCCGGGGTCGTCCCCGACCAGGACGGTCCCCAGGCCGGGCGTGACGCCCTTCTCCTTCAGGGCCGCCACGCGGACGGTCAGGTCGGACTTGATCGCGGCTGCGGTGGCCTTGCCATCGAGAATCTGGGCGGTCATGACCCCATCCTCCCGGATGACCGTGTCCTGGTTCCAATCGGGCGGAGCGCGACCGGGCCCGGAAGATCACGAAGATTGCAGCTGCACAACGTATGTGCTTATCGGCTGGACAAGAACTGGCCTGTCACAGAACGATGTGCGGTGCACCATCGCGGTCCGTGTTGGGGGGCATACCGCTCATATCGTGACGTTCCTCCATGCCATCCGCGCCGTCCCCGCCTTTTGCCTGGAGGAAAATCGCCATGAGTTACGGCTCACCCAACCCGTACGGACAGCCGCAGGACCCGCAGCAGGGACAGCCCGGTTACGGCTACCCCCAGCAGGGCCAGCCCGCCGGCTACGGCGCCCCGCAGACGCCTCCCGGCGTCCCCCCGCAGCAGGGTTACGGCTACCCGCAGCAGCCGGGTTACCCGCAGGGCGGACAGCCCGGTTACGGCTACCCGCAGCAGCCCGGCTACGGCGCCCAGCCGCCGTACGCGAACTGGGGCCAGCGCTTCCTCGGCACCCTCGTCGACATGCTCGTGTTCGCCGTCCCCTACATCCTGGTGATCGTCGGCAAGGACACCCCGGCGCTGGTTCTGGTCGGCGCCCTCGCCCTCCTCGGCCTCGTGATCTGGCAGCTCATCCAGGAGGGCCGCACCGGCCAGACCGTCGGCAAGAAGGCGCTCGGCATCCGTCTGGTGCGCGAGATCGACGGCCAGCCGCTGGGTGTCGGCATGGCGTTCGTCCGCCGGCTCGCCCACTTCCTCGACAGCCTGGCGTGCTACCTGGGCTGGCTGTGGCCGGCATGGGACGCCAAGAAGCAGACGTTCGCCGACAAGGTCTGCTCGTCGATCGTGATCCGCACGCAGTAACCAACGCGTCCGCGTGAGCGACAGCGATCCGGAACCCTCCGGCAGCGCTGACCAGTTCGCGCCATTCGCTCCAAGGGCCGTGTCTCACCGTGCACAAGGGGAGACACGGCCCTGGTGTGTCGCCGACAACAGCGGCGGGCACGCTCACTTAGCGGCGCGCTCACGGTGGTTCGCCGGAAGACGGTTCGGTGGAAGTGCCGCGTCCCCGTGAAGTACCTGAGCGATCACGTCGGACAGAAGCCGCTGGTAGAAGGCTCCACGACCGTCACCTGATAGATCCCGCTCTGCGTCTGGCCGGGTCCGAGCCCGTAACTCAGGTTGCCGCTCACGCAGTACGTGACGCCCGTGCTGTTGGTGACCTCCGTGACCGCCAGAGCGGGGTTGAACCCGGCCTTCTCCCCTTCCGGTACGAGCACTGGATCCCCGTTCCCGAACAGGGGCAGGAGACACAGATAGCCCTTCGCGCACTCCACCGCCGCCGCGCCCTCGGAGGCGGCGGCGGTTCCGAGTGCCCCCGTACCGAGCGCGAAGGCAAGCGCCGCACCGACGGCGGCAATGCGACGGGTCCCGCTGTAGCTGCTCCGCATGACTGGTCCTCCAGTGGCCGGGCGAGATGGTTGACATCTGACCCTTCCAGCGGAGGGACGGACTCTGTACCCAGGTATGCGCCATTCCGCGCACCTGAGTATTGGCAGAGCCAGAAGCGGGCCTCCTCGCTCAAGTCGGACGACGTGTTCAGCGGCAGCGCCGGCTACACCGCGGACAACCGCATCAGCTCCCACAAGTGGGTGCCGTGCCGCAGGACACCTGCTCCAAGTTCATGGACTGACGCCCCGCCTGGGCGGGAATCCACCCGGACGCTCTCTCCGTGGCCCGCCGGTCGCCGACCGGCGGGCCACGGGCCTACACCCCGGCCCTCAGTGGAAGAAGTGCCGCGTCCCCGTGAAGTACATCGTCACGCCCGCCTTCTTCGCCGCCTCGACCACCAGCTCGTCGCGGACCGAACCGCCGGGCTGGACCACGGCCTTGACGCCGGCCGCGGTCAGGATCTCCAGACCGTCGGGGAACGGGAAGAACGCGTCGGACGCCGCGTACGAACCCTGCGCACGCTCCTCGCCCGCCCGCTCCACGGCCAGCTTCGCGGAGTCGACGCGGTTGACCTGACCCATGCCGACGCCGACCGAGGCGCCGTCCTTGGCGAGCAGGATGGCGTTGGACTTGACCGCCCGGCAGGCCTTCCAGGCGAAGGCCAGTTCGGCGAGTTCGGCCTCGCTGAGCGCCTCGCCGGTCGCCAGGGTCCAGTTCGCCGGATCGTCGCCGTCGGCCTGGAGACGGTCGGTGACCTGGAGCAGCGCGCCGCCGTCGATGGGCTTGACCTCGACGGGGTTGGACGGGCCGCCGAGGGCCTTGAGCACCCGGATGTTCTTCTTCCTGGCCAGCGCCTCAAGTGCGCCGTCCTCGTAACCGGGCGCGACGATGACCTCGGTGAAGATCTCGGCGACCTGTTCCGCCAACTCCTTGCTGACCGGCCGGTTGACGGCGATCACGCCGCCGAACGCGGACAGCGGGTCACACGCGTGCGCCTTGCGGTGCGCCTCGGCGACATCCGAACCGACCGCGATCCCACAGGGATTGGCGTGCTTGATGATCGCGACGCAGGGCTCGGTGTGGTCGTACGCGGCACGGCGCGCGGCGTCCGTGTCGGTGAAGTTGTTGTACGACATCTCCTTGCCGTGCAGCTGCTCGGCCTCGGCGAGACCGCCCGTGCCGTCGACGTAGAGGGCCGCGCCCTGGTGCGGGTTCTCGCCGTAGCGCAGGGTGTTCTTGCGCTCGTAGGTGTGACCGAGGAAGTCGGGGAAGCCGCTGTCGTCGGCGGCCGCGTAGTCGGCGGCGAACCAGCTCGCCACCGCCACGTCGTACGCGGCCGTGTGCTGGAAGGCCTCGGCGGCGAGCCGCTTGCGGGTGGTGAGGTCGAAGCCGCCGTTCTTCACCGCGCCGAGGACGTCGCCGTACCGGGCGGGGCTGGTGACGACGGCCACGGACGGGTGGTTCTTGGCGGCGGCGCGGACCATCGAAGGACCGCCGATGTCGATCTGCTCGACGCACTCGTCGGGCGTCGCGCCCGAGGCGACGGTCTCGCGGAACGGGTAGAGGTTGACGACGACGAGGTCGAACGGCTCGACGCCGAGCTCTTCGAGCTGGCGCCGGTGGTCGGGGAGGCGCAGGTCGGCGAGGATGCCCGCGTGGACCTTGGGGTGCAGGGTCTTGACGCGGCCGTCCAGGCACTCGGGGAAGCCGGTCAGCTCCTCGACCTTGGTGACGGGAACGCCCGCGGCGGCGATCTTCGACGCGGTCGAGCCGGTGGAGACGAGCTCGACACCGGCCTCGTGCAGCCCGCGCGCCAGGTCTTCGAGGCCGGTCTTGTCGTACACGCTGACAAGCGCGCGTCGGATGGCCCGCTTGTTGCTCTCGGCGGTGGCGGTCACTGGATAACTACCTTTCGTCCCTCAATGCGATAGCCGTTGCGGGCGAGCCGCCCCACGACATCGACGAGCAGCCTTCGCTCGACTTCCTTGATGCGCTCGTGCAGAGCGCTCTCGTCGTCCTCGTCCCGGATCTCGACCACGCCCTGAGCGATGATCGGGCCGGTGTCGACGCCGTCGTCGACGAGGTGGACGGTGCATCCGGTGACCCTCGCGCCGTACGCGAGCGCGTCGCGCACGCCATGGGCACCGGGAAAACTGGGCAGCAGGGCCGGGTGCGTGTTGACGAACCGGCCGCCGAACCGGGCGAGGAACTCCTTCCCCACGATCTTCATGAACCCGGCGGAGACGACGAGGTCGGGCTCGTGGGCGGCGGTCGCCTCGGCGAGCGCCGCGTCCCACTCGTCCCGGGTGCCGTAGTCCTTGACGCGGCTCACGAAGGTCGGCAGCCCGGCCCGCTCGGCCCGCGCGAGCCCCTCGATACCGTCCCGGTCGGCGCCGACGGCCACGATCTCGGCGCCGTACGCCTCCGACCCCGCCTCCGCGATGGCGTCGAGCAGTGCCTGCAGATTCGTACCTGATCCGGAGACCAGCACGACAAGGCGCTTGGCCACGGGCTTGGCGGCCACGGTGGGGCCCTTTCTCGGGGGAGCGTTTGCGCGGCCGGCTCGTCCAGGCTCGTTCCATGCGTTCACACGCACACATCCACGCTTGCACATGCGTATGTACATTCGTACGAATGCATCGTGCCCCGGGATACGGGGAAGTCTACGAAGCGGCCGACCGTCAGCAACGATACCGGCACACCGGGCGGCCCCCACGGGACGGGGGCGTGGCCGGAAGGTAGCGTCTGGGGAGGATCCACCTGGGACCACCGTCCGGCGCGGGGAACGCCTTGCGCACGTGGGGCGTTGATCTGGGATGGGTACGTGTGGGTCCGGGACGGTTGTCCCGGGCACGCGTTCTTGGGGCGCCGGCCCTGCTTTTACGAAGTCCCGGGGCCCTGGTCCCGGGCACTTGCGCACGGGGCACGAGCCCGCCAGAACCACCAAGGGGAAGACGCACACCTGATGCCGGACCGCAGTCTCCGACTCCCTCCGCTCCTGCTGCGCGAGCGGCGCCCTTCGCCTGTGCCGCCACGGGAAGGCGAGGGCACCCCCGACTCCGGCCCTACGGGTGAGCGGGGCTCGGCCGACGGGAACGGAGCCTCGGGCGGACAGGGCCCGGACACGCCTCCCGCGGGCTCACCGTCGGTGGGCTCGACATCTTCGGACTCGAACTCTTCGGCCCCTTCGGGCTCTTCGACCTCATCGGGCTCTTCGGCCCCTTCGACCTCTTCGGGCTCTTCGGGCTCTTCGGGCTCGAACTCCGCGGGCTCAAGCTCCTCCGGCTCGGACGATAATCCGTTCGCTCCGCCACCGGAGGGGACGCCCGACCGGCCGTGGCAGCCACGGCGGCCCGCGCACGGGCAGCGCTCGGAGGGATCCGAGGGTTCCGACGGTTCCGAGGGTTCGGGCGAGCACGGTGAGTCCGGGAGGCCCGCCGGGCGGTCCCCGTGGGGCAGCCAGTGGAGCGACCGGCAGCCAGGACCGTCCAGCGGCGGCGGTTTCGGCGACCGCCCCGGTACGCCGCCAGGGCAGGGACAAGGCCAGGGTCAGGGTCAGGGCGGTCCGGAAGGGCCCGGCGCCGGTTCGCGCTGGGACCCGACGGACCCGGCCCAGCGCCGCGCACGGTTCGCGCTGCTCGCCGGTATGTGGGCGTTCTTCTTCGCCCTCTTCAACTGGCCGCCCGTCGCCCTGCTGCTCGGAGCCCTCGCCCTCTACTGGGGCATCAGCGCCCTGCGCGCCAAGCCCCGCACCCCGGACCCGGACAGCCCGGCGCCCGAGCCGGCGAACGCCCGCCCCCAGAAGTCCGCCGCGGTGAGCGGCCTGGTCACCGCGTCCCTGGCCATCGCGATGGTCGCCGCCGGCTTCGCCGCCCAGCTCGTCTACAGCGACTACTACACCTGCACCAACGACGCCCTCACCAACGTCGCAAAGCAGTCCTGCAACGACCTTCTGCCGAAGAACCTGCGGGGGATTCTGGGGACGCAGGGGTAGGTCAGGCGCACCGGCCGAGGTGCGCTTTTTCCGCCCCTCCGCCCCAGACCCCGCTCCTCAAACGCGCCTCCAGCCCGTCCGGCGTTTGAGGACGAGCGCGTCCAGCGCGATACGGCGGGTCTGGGGGCGGAGCCCCCGGATACAGGACGGGCCGGGGCAGAGGGGGCGAAAAAGCCCACCCTCAACCCAACTCCCCCGGCTCCACAGGAGCAGACGCCTCCTTGAGCGCCGCCCACCGGGCCTCCCGGGCAACATCCTCGTGCCACGGAGACCCCACACTGTCGGACGGCAGGAGGTCATACGGCTGGTCAAAGCCGGAACCCTCCCCCTGAGCCTGCGCCGGGCCCTCGGCCTGATCCGGCACCTGCCCCGGTGACTCCACCGCCGCCTTCTCCCCCCGAGAGACCCACGCCGGCAACCTCAACCTCGGCACCCGAACCCGCACTCGAGGCACCCGCCACACCCGAACCCGCCACCCCCGCACCCCCACCACCACAGGAACCCCCACCCCAATCACCCACAGCACCACCGCACCCCCCACCTGCCACCACACCGGCCCGAACTGGGCCAGCCCCGCCACCCCGAGCGCCCCCCCGGCCATCCCGGCCAGCACCGCGAACACACCCCCGCACAACCCACCCGCGACCAGCACCCCACCAACGGCCCGCCCCCGAGACCACACCACCGCACCCTCGGAACCGGTGCCGGTACCGGCACCCGCACCGGCGGCGGAACCGGCACCGGTACCGGTACCCGCACCGGCCCCGCCCCTCGGCACCGCCGAAGCCACCACAAACCACGCCACAGTCACCCCCGCGGCCACCGGCACCACCCCGCTCACCCAGCTCAACGGTGTCCCCGCCCCCGGCACCGCGGCCAACAGCGGAAAGGCCGGCAGCAGCGGACCGGGCGCCGCCGAGGACAACGGCCCCGCCACCTGCCCCGCCCCCAGGACAACGCCGGGACCGAGCCCGTACGACGCCCCCCACACCGCGGCGTTCGGCACGAGCGCCACGCACAGCAGCAGTACGGCGAACCGCCCCGACCACACCTCGGTGAGCTGAAGGAAGGAACCGCGGGCCGCACCCCCGTGCCACACCAACGACACGGCCACGAGCAACGCCCCTCCCCCGACCAGCACCGCCACCCCGGCTCCGGCGGCCCGCGCCGCACCCCCGAGGAAGCGACGAGCGTCCGGCGCGAAGACATGAACGTCGACGTGGCGACGTACGCCATCAGGCAGGGCATCGAGAGCCCGGCGCGCCCACGCGGGGATGGGCTCGCGCGGATGCCCGTACGCCGTCCACACCCCCGCCCCGGCCGCACCCGCGGCAAGCAACGGCAGGCATACGACGGTCCACAGCCACGAGGGCCGCAGCTCCCCGCCCGAGGCGTACAGGGCGGCGGCCCCGCCGACGGACAGATAGCCGCCGACGACACCCGCCCACGCCGTACGGGGAGCCGCTTCTGACTCATCATCAGCCGCGTCGCGCCCCGCCCGGTGCAGCAACCACACCGGCAGCATGACGAGGAGCAGCGGTGTGACACCCACCGGCATGGGCGCTCCGGAGAGGGTGTCGGTGCGGACGAGTTCGACGCCGTGGGCCAGCAGCCAGAGGGCGGCGGCCATGTGCAGCGCGCCGCCCGGTCCGCTGTCGGGGTACGGGGAACTGATCCACAGCACCATGACGAGGACGGCGAACGAGCCGAGTCCGAGCCCTGCGGCAAGGGCACCACCCAGGAGGCTGGCAGCCAGTCCGGGGGATCGGTCGCGCATCCGGGTGAGCAAGGGCGACAACGACAGCCTGCGGTCGGTCATTTGGGTCACGCCCGTCATGCTCCCAACGACACGCGCTTTCTCGTCGTAACAGGCGAACCCCGGATGTGTCGCTCAATATACAGTTATGTACTTTTTCGTACGAAGGGGCGCGCTGTGGAGTCCGAGCTGACACAGAGCCCTGCGCCCCCGCTGCCATCCCCCAAGGAACGCCGCCGCCTGCGCGAGGCCAAGTCGCTGAGCCAGGCCGAGGTTGCGGCCAGATTGGGCGTCACCCGCGAGACGGTGCGCTCGTGGGAGAACGGCCGCACGACGCCGCGGGGCCGCAAACGGGGAGCGTACGTGAAACTGCTGACCACACCGGAGCCGGCAACGTCCGCCGACGTCGAAGACGAGGCCGAGACAGCGGCGGAGACCGAGGTGACCGCCCGTCAGGAACCGGTCACCGAAGCCGAACCCGAACCCGACGCCGCAGTCACAGCCACAGCCACAGCTGGGCCCGAGGGTGAATCCGACCCGCCGGCTCCTTCACCCCCACCCCCTCCCCTGACGCCCCCTCAGGCCTTCGACGCCCTCTACGCGTTCTGCACCCCCGCCCTCGTACGGCAGGCGTACCTCCTCACCGGCCGGCGCGAGCTGGCGCGCGAGTCCGTGGAGCGGGCCTTCCAACTGGCCTGGCACCGCTGGCCCGAGGTGGCCGTGGACCGGGATCCGGCCGGATGGGTGCGGGCGACGGCGTACGAGTACGCGCTCTCCCCCTGGCACCGGCTGCGTCCCGGGCACCGGCATCCGGAGGCACCGCCCGCCGATCCGGCGGACCGCGCGCTGCTCGACGTATTCCTGAAGCTGCCGCCGGTGTACCGGCGCACACTGCTGCTGTACGACGGGATCGGCCTCGACCTGCCGGACACCGCGGCCGAGACGGAGGCGAGCACGCCCGCGACGGCCAACCGGGTGATGTACGCGCGTGAGGCCGTCGCCGCGCGGCTGCCGGAGCTGGCCGCGCCCGACGAACTGCACCGGCGGCTGAGCGGGCTGGCCGCCACGGAGCGGCTGCGCGCGGCGAAACCACGCTCCGTCCGTTACGGCAGCGAACACCGTGCCCGCACCTGGACCCGCGCCGCCATCGCCTTCACGGTCCTGCTCATCGGGGCCACCTCGCTGACCCTGCGTACGGCTCCGGACCACTACGAACCCCCCATGGCCCCCGGCGCGACGGTCCGCGGTCTGCCGCCCCGCGCCGCCTCGGGTCCGCTCTCCGACGAACAGCTGGAACTGCACGCCTTCCTCAAGTCCCAGACGGTGAGCGGCCCGGAGAGGCTGGTGCCGGAGACCCGCTGAGTGCGGGTCAGCGGGGGTCCGCCGAACGAACGGACGGGCCCGCACCCCGGTGAGGGGGTGCGGGCCCGTCCGTGCGTTCGGCCAGGAAAACTCAGCCGCTGAGGCTGTGCCTAATTGCCCAGAATGGCGCGGGCCAGCTTCGCCGTCTCGGTCGGCGTCTTGCCGACCTTGACGCCGGCGGCCTCAAGGGCCTCCTTCTTCGCGGCGGCCGTGCCGGAGGAGCCGGAGACGATGGCGCCGGCGTGGCCCATGGTCTTGCCCTCGGGCGCGGTGAAGCCCGCGACGTAACCGACGACCGGCTTCGTCACGTTCTTCGCGATGTAGTCCGCCGCACGCTCCTCGGCGTCGCCACCGATCTCACCGATCATCACGATCAGGTCGGTGTCGGGGTCGGCCTCGAACGCGGCGAGCGCGTCGATGTGCGTGGTGCCGATGACCGGGTCGCCACCGATGCCGACGGCGGAGGAGAAGCCGATGTCACGGAGCTCGTACATCATCTGGTACGTCAGCGTGCCGGACTTCGAGACCAGGCCGATGCGGCCCGGCTTCGTGATGTCGCCCGGGATGATGCCGGCGTTCGACTGGCCCGGGGTGATGAGACCGGGGCAGTTCGGGCCGATGATGCGGGTCTTGTTGCCCTTGGCCTTCGCGTACGCCCAGAAGGCGGCGGAGTCGTGGACGGCGATGCCCTCGGTGATGACGACCGCGAGGGGGATCTCGGCGTCGATGGCCTCGACGACGGCGGCCTTGGCGAAGGCCGGCGGTACGAAGAGGACGGATACGTTCGCGCCCGTCTTCTCGATCGCCTCGGCGACCGTGCCAAAGACCGGGATCTCGGTGCCGTCGATGTCGACCGACGTGCCCGCCTTGCGCGGGTTCACGCCGCCGACGATGTTCGTGCCGTCCGCGAGCATGAGCTTGGTGTGCTTCAGGCCCGTGGAGCCGGTCATGCCCTGGACGATGACCTTGCTGTCCTTGTTGAGGAAGATAGCCATGGCGGTTGTTTCCCTCGTCCCTTACTTCGCAGCCGCGAGCTCGGCGGCCTTGTCGGCCGCGCCGTCCATGGTGTCCACGCGCTGCACGAGCGGGTGGTTGGCGTCCGACAGGATCTTGCGACCCAGCTCGGCGTTGTTGCCGTCGAGGCGCACGACGAGGGGCTTGGTGACTTCCTCGCCCTTGTCCTTGAGTAGCTGGAGGGCCTGGACGATGCCGTTGGCGACCTCGTCACAGGCGGTGATGCCACCGAAGACGTTGACGAAGACGGACTTGACGTCCGGGTCGCCGAGGATGATCTCCAGGCCGTTCGCCATGACCGCGGCGGAGGCGCCGCCGCCGATGTCGAGGAAGTTGGCGGGCTTGACCCCACCGTGGTTCTCACCGGCGTACGCGACGACGTCGAGGGTCGACATGACCAGACCCGCGCCGTTGCCGATGATGCCGACCTCGCCGTCGAGCTTGACGTAGTTGAGGTTCTTCGCCTTGGCGGCGGCCTCGAGCGGGTTGGCCGCGTCCTTGTCCTCGAGCGCGGCGTGGTCCGGCTGGCGGAACTCCGCGTTCTCGTCCAGGGACACCTTGCCGTCGAGGGCGATGACCTTGCCGGAGGCGACCTTCGCCAGCGGGTTGACCTCGACCAGGAGGGCGTCCTCCTTGATGAAGGTGTCCCACAGGGTCACGAGGATCTCGGCGACCTGCTCCGCGACCTCGGCCGGGAACTTCGCCTGGGCGACGATCTCGCGGGCCTTCTCGATGCTCACGCCTTCGTTGGCGTCGACCGGGACCTTCGCGAGGGCCTCGGGGTTCTCCTCCGCGACGACCTCGATCTCCACGCCGCCCTGGACGGACGCCATGGCGAGGAAGGTGCGGTTGGTGCGGTCGAGGAGGTACGAGACGTAGTACTCCTCGACGATCTCGGGCGCGGTCTCGGCGATCATCACCTTGTGGACCGTGTGGCCCTTGATGTCCATGCCGAGGATGTCCGTCGCGCGAGCGACGGCCTCGTCCGGGGTGGCGGCGAGCTTGACGCCGCCGGCCTTGCCTCGGCCACCGACCTTCACCTGCGCCTTGATGACGGACTTGCCGCCAAGACGCTCCGTCGCCTCGCGGGCTGCCTCAGGCGTGTCGATGACTTCACCGGCCAGCACCGGTACACCGTGCTTGGCGAAGAGGTCCCTCGCCTGGTACTCGAACAGGTCCACGCGCGTCCGTCCCTATCAGTGATCTCGCCGCTCTGCGGTCTGCTGTCTCCGTGGGCGTGCCGCGAAGGGCAACGTGACGTCCGCTGTCACAAGGGTGGCGCACACGGTGTCCGAGCGCGCGGCATGTCCGTCTCGCAGGTTATCGCCGCCGGACGCGGGTCCCTAAATCGCAGGTCGCACCTGAGCGGTGATACCGGTCACAGAGCGTCCCGAGGCAGGGCCTCACCGGGCTGGGGTTTGTCCGGTGAGGCCCTTTGAACAGCCCCGGAGGGGGCCCAGGGCGGTTGTTCCCCACCCCAATGGGACCAACCGGCCCTTCCGCGGACTTCCGGTTCGGACGGGCCGAAGGCCTTCGGCCGTCCGGGTTCATCAGCCGGGGAAAACGGGAACGTCCTGGAACCTGTCCCTCACCTGGTGTCCGGTACCGGCAACGGTCGCTTCTCGATGGCCGCCGCCATCACCTCGGGAAACAGATCGGGTGTGCAGGCGAACGCCGGCGCGTCCAGCGCCGCGAGAGCCGCCGCGTGCTCACGGTCGTACGCCGGCGCCCCCTCGTCGGACAGCGCGAGCAGTGTCACGAACTGCACCCCCGACGCCTTCATCGCCGCGACCCGCTTGAGCATCTCGTTCCGTATCCCCCCTTCGTAGAGGTCGCTGATGAGCACGACGACCGTGTCGGCGGGCCGGGTGATCTGCGACTGGCAGTACGCGAGGGCTCTGTTGATGTCCGTACCCCCGCCGAGCTGCGTGCCGAAGAGGACGTCGACCGGGTCGTCGAGCTGGTCGGTCAGGTCGACGACGGCCGTGTCGAAGACGACGAGCCGGGTGGTGATGGACCGCATGGACGCGAGGACGGCGCCGAAGACGGAGGCATAGACGACGGAGGCCGCCATCGACCCCGACTGGTCGATGCAGAGGATGACCTCCTTCTTCACGGACTGCGACGCACGCCCGTAGCCGATCAGCCGCTCGGGCACGATCGTGCGGTACTCGGGCAGGTAGTGCTTCAGGTTCGCCGCGATGGTGCGGTTCCAGTCGATGTCTTGGTGGCGAGGCCTGCTGATCCGGGCGCTGCGGTCGAGGGCCCCGGTGAGCGTGGCCCGGGTACGGGTGGCGAGCCGCTTCTCCAGGTCCTCGACGACCTTCCGTACGACGGCCCGAGCGGTCTCCTTGGTCGTCTCCGGCATCGCCTTGTTGAGGGAGAGGAGGGTGCCCACCAGGTGTACGTCGGCCTCCACCGCCTCCAGCATCTCGGGCTCCAGCAGAAGGGCGGACAGCCCGAGCCTGTCTATGGCGTCCCGCTGCATGATCTGGACGACCGACGACGGGAAGTACGTCCGGATGTCCCCGAGCCAGCGCGCGACGGACGGCGCGGACGCCCCGAGCCCCGCCGAACGGTCCCGCCCCGTCTGCCCCTTGCCCCCTTTCCCGTACAACGCGCCGAGCGCCCCGTCCATCGCGGCATCCTGCCCGGTGAGAGCGCACCCGGTGCCGTCCGCCTCGTCGCCCCCGAGCACGAGCCGCCAGCGCCGCAGCCGCTCACCCGCAGCGCCGGTCGTGTCGCTTGCGTGGGTCGCAGCGACTACGTCGGTCGCGTCCACCGGTGCGGTCATCGGGCCACCTCCACAAGGTTGTCGTCACTCAGCCGGTCGCCGGCAGAGGCTGCGCCGCCATCGGATTCGTCCAGGCCTAGCAGCAGCCGCAGCACCGGCAGTACGGCGTCCGCGCGCTCGGGGTCGAGCTCAGGGGCGAACCCTGGTATCCCGGAGGCCGCGGCCACCGCGCTGCCCCTCGTCCCTGGACCGCGCCTGATCAGCTCACCCAACGTCCGGCGCACCCCGGCCTCGTACGCCGAGAACGTCCGCCGCAGCAACGGCAGCACATCCGTGAACGCCTCCGCCGGCACCCCGGTCAGCCACGCGTCCACCAGCCCGAGCAGCCGCTCGTCGTGCAGGAGCAGCATTCCGCCCCCGGAGCCACCCCCGACGAACCCTTCGATCCACGCGGCGGCGTCCCCCGGCGCCGTCCCGGGCGAGAGCACGAGACCCATGAGCCGGGCAGCGTCGTCCTGCGCCAACTCGCCCTCGTCCAGCAGCAGTCGTACGGCCCGCCCGCGAATCACCCCGGGCACGGTGTCCCGCCCGGCCAGCACCCGAAGCACGGACTGCCAACGGCGACGTATGCCCCCGGAGGGCGCCCTGCCGTCGGACGACGGTCTGGAGTCGGATGACACGGGGGCGTCAGACGGCACGGCGGGGTCAGACGGCCCGCGGGGGTCAGTCGACCCGCGGGGGTCATTCGACCCGCCGGGGTCAGTCGATCCGCCGGGGTCGGGTGACGCGCCGGGGTCAGTCGACCCGCCGGGGTCGGGTGACGCGCCGGGGTCAGTCGACCCGCCGGGGTCGAGTGACGCGCCGGGGTCAGTCGACCCGCCGGGGTCGAGTGACGCGCCGGAATCGGGTGACGCGCCGGAATCGGATGGAACAGCGGGGTCGGGTGACGCGTCGGCGGCGAGTGGCACAACGCGGCCGAGTGACGTGGTGGCGACAGGTGATCCGATGCCGCCCGTCGCCGCCCCCGTCCCCGCCACGTCCCCCGTTCCCGACCCCGCCAGCAGCCCCACCGCCCCCTGCACCGCGTCCACATGGCGCCGCATCTCCTCGGCGGCCTCGGCGTCGAGAGCCGTGCAGGCCGGCGGAAGTCCTACGAAGATCCGCTCGGCGAGGCCCGCCGCGACCTCGCTGAGGGCCTGTGTGTCGGTGCCGCGCACATCGCCGTAGCGCAGGGAACGGACCAGTGCGGGCAGGACCTGGGCGAGGTGTCCGACGTCGGCGTCGAGGGCCGCCCGGTCGGCGAGGACCCGCATGACCACGGGAAGCGCGTCGGGGAGGTCGGCGAGGAGGCAGCGCTCGGCGAGTGCCGTGACATCGGCCAGGGAGCCCGCGCCGATGGCGTCCGCGTCGGCCTTGGCGGTCGCGGCGGAGAGGACGGTGGTGCCCCACACCCCGGCTTCGGCGACCCGCACGGACAGCTCGGGCTCCCAGCGCAATCGCCAGGTCTCCCGGAAGGTTCCGGTGCTGCCGCGCGACGCGACGGGCTCGCCCCAGCCGATGGCCAGCAGCCGCAGGCGGTGCAGGAGTCTGCTCCGTCCGGCGTCGGTCTCCTTGCGCAGGTCGAGCTCCAACTCCCGCTCCGCCGCCTCCGGTTTGAGGCGCAGACTCCGCTGAAGCCGCGCGAGGTCGCGCTGCAACGGCACCGCGGGTGCGGCCTCCGGCACCTCCCCCATCACGTCACCGACCACGAGCCGGTCCCGCACGAGCGCCAGCGGCACGTCCGAGCCCTCGCACATCACGGCTCGTACGGCATCGGTGGTCTCGGTCAGCCCGGGCAGCGGGCGGCCGCGCATCGCGGCGAGCGTGTCGGCCAGCCGCACCGCCTCGATGACGTGCGCGGACGAGACCATCCGGTCCTCGTCGCGCAGCAGCCGGGCGACCTTCGTCATCCAGCGCTCGACCGGACGGTCGGGGGCGCCGAACAGATGCCCGTACCAACCCGGCGAGTCGATGCCCGCCCCGTACCCGCTGACCCGGGAGAGCCGGCGGTGCGTCCACGGCACCCAGGTCATGTCGGCCTTGGCCTTGGGCAGCCCCTTGAGCAGCGCCCGGTCGGCGCCGACGGTGGTCTTCTGCCGCAGTGCGGGGACATGCCAGGCCCCGCACACCACGGCCACCTCGTCCCCGAACTCCCGCTGTGCCGAGCGCATCTGGAGCCGCATGTACGCCTCGCGCAGGAGATCCCGCTCGTGCCCGCCGACTCCGTACGCCTCGCGCAGCGCCCCCATCGCCTCCTCGAGCACGGTGAACGGCGCGAACGGATCACCTCCCGCCCCGCTCCGGTGCTCGACCACGTCCTCCCACCACCGCTCGGGATCGTCGTAACCGGCGGTCTCGGCCAGCACGGCAAGGGGGTCGACACGGACGGCTTCCGAGGCGACGTCCTCCCCGTCCTCCGATGAGGCCTGCTCCTGCCCCCAGGCCAGCGTGTGGGTCGCCGGAAGGTCGATGAACCGGGCAGGGACTCCGTGATCGAGCGCCCAACGGATGGCCACCCACTCCGGGGAGAACTCGGCCAGCGGCCAGAAGGCCGAGCGGCCGGGCTCGTCCACGACGTGGGCAAGGAGGGCGACCGGGGGCCGCATGTCCTGGTCGGCCGCGAGCGGGATGAGATCGTCCGCCTCCGGCGGCCCCTCGATCAGTACGACCCGGGGAGCCGCCGCCTCCAGTGCGGCACGTACGGCCCGCGCGGACCCCGGCCCGTGGTGCCGCACGCCGAGCAGCAGTGGCCCGCGACCATGATCCCCTCCCCCAGGCGGTGGCCTCTCGACGTCCGTCACACGTGTCCCCTCAGTCTCGACGTGCTCGGCGCTCTCCTCCCGGACTCCGCTCATACGCTCACCTCCCGGCAGGCTCGGTAGAAGTCCTTCCAGCCGTCCCGCTCGCGGACGACCGCCTCCAGGTACTCCTGCCAGATGACGCGGTCGGCCGCCGGGTCACGGACGACGGCGCCGAGGATGCCGGCGGCGACGTCACTCGCCCGCAGCACGCCATCGCCGAAGTGGGCTGCCAGGGCAAGCCCGTTGGTGACGACGGAGATCGCCTCGGCGGTGGAGAGCGTGCCGCTGGGCGACTTCAGCTTCGTACGCCCGTCGGCCGTGACTCCGTCGCGCAGCTCGCGGAAGACGGTCACGACGCGGCGGATCTCGTCGATGCCGTCCGGCGCTGAGGGCAGGTCGAGGGAGCGGCCGAGCTGGTCGACGCGGCGCGAGACGATGTCCACCTCGGCGTCGGCGCTCTCTGGGAGCGGCAGCACCACCGTGTTGAAACGGCGGCGCAGCGCGCTCGACAGCTCGTTGACCCCGCGGTCGCGGTCGTTGGCCGTGGCGATCACGTTGAAGCCGCGGACGGCCTGCACCTCGGAGCCCAACTCCGGTATCGGCAGCGTCTTTTCCGACAGGATCGTGATGAGTGTGTCCTGGACATCGGCGGGGATACGGGTCAGCTCCTCGATCCGCGCGGTCATCCCTTCCGCCATGGCGCGCATGACCGGGCTCGGCACCAGGGCGGCCCGGCTCGGCCCGTGCGCGAGCAGCTCCGCGTAGTTCCAGCCGTACCGGATCGCCTCCTCGGGCGTGCCGGCCGTGCCCTGCACGAGCAGCGTGGAATCGCCGCTGACCGCCGCGGCGAGGTGCTCGGACACCCAGGTCTTCGCGGTGCCGGGCACACCGAGCAGGAGCAGCGCCCGGTCGGTGGCGAGGGTGGTGACAGCGACCTCGACGATGCGGCGCGGTCCCACGTACTTGGGTGTGATCACCGTGCCGTCCGGCAGCGTGCCGCCTTGCAGATAGGTCGCCACGGCCCACGGCGAAAGCCTCCAGCGGGCCGGGCGAGGCCGGTCGTCCTGCGCTGCCAGCGCGGCGAGTTCGGCGGCGAAGGCGTCCTCGGCGTGCGGCCGCAACACCTCTCCCGCGTTGTGCGGGGCCGCGCCCGCGGGCGGATTGACGGACGTCGATTCACTCGGCTCAACGGAAACAGACATGGCTAGGTCCCCCTCCAGCTCGGCCGGTTCGATCGCTTGGTTCGATCGGCCGGTTCGGACTGGTTCCACCGTGCACCACACCACTGACAATGCGATCTGACCTGCGCAAACGCACTCGCGAGAGTCGATTGTCAGTGGTGGGACCTACCTTCGATGACATGACTCAGCAGGGGGTGCGCTGGACTGCAGATCAGGTGCTGGCACTGGCGCCTGACGCAGCGTCACGCAAAGCGGGAAGCAAGCTCGGCGCGACCGGGCCGTGGTCGGAGGCAGGCAGTTCTGACGAGGGGACGGTATGGGGACTGTGCGCGGGAAGTGGCAGCAAGCCGTATCAGACGGTCATCGATATCGCGGACTCCACCGGGCCCGCGTACAAGTGCAGTTGCCCCAGCCGCAAGTTCCCGTGCAAGCACGCTCTCGGGCTGCTGCTGCTCTGGGCGGGCGAGGAGGGCACGGTGTCGCGGGGGCCTGCGCCGGACTGGGCGGAGCAGTGGATAGAGGGGAGACGACAGCGCGCGGCGGAGAAGGCGACGACGACGGGCGGGGCATCTGGGACGGCCTCGCCGGGTGATCCGGAGGGAGCGCGGCGCCGGGCGGAGCGGCGGGCCGAGCGGATCACCGCGGGCGCGGCGGAGTTGGAGCAGCGGCTGGCGGATCTGCTGCGGGGCGGCCTGGCCGGAGCCGAGCAGGCGGGGTACGGGCTGTGGGAGGAGACGGCGGCCCGGATGGTCGACGCGCAGGCACCCGGACTGGCCGCTCGGGTGCGGGAGTTGGGGGCGATCCCGTCGTCCGGGCCGGGCTGGCCGGTGCGGCTCCTGGAGGAGTGCGCGCTGCTGCACCTCCTCGACCAGGGCTGGCTGCGGCGCGAGCGGCTGCCGGACGGCCTTGCCACGACAGTCCGTTCCCGGATCGGACTGCCCGGCTCGGCGGACGGTCCACCGGTGCGCGACCGCTGGCTGGTCCTGGCCCAGTACGACACGGTGGACAGCCGGCTCACCACCCGCAGGATCTGGCTGCACGGATCGGAGTCCGGCCGCACGGCCCTGCTCCTCTCCTACGGAGCGGCCGGCCGCGCACCGGAACTGGCCCTGCCCCTCGGGCTGGCCTTCGACGCGGAGCTGTCCGCGTACGCCGGCGCCGGGCAACTACGAGCAGCACTCGGCGAACAGTTCACACCACCGGCCCCCACCACGACACGGCCACCGGGAGTCACCACACCCCAGGCGGCGGCCCGCTACGGAGAGGCCCTGCGGGCCGATCCCTGGCTCGACTCCTACCCCATAACGCTCGACCGGGTCATACCGACCCCGGACGGGGACACCACCGCGGGCCCGCCACGCTGGCAACTGGCCGATGCCGACGGCGACTTGGCCCTGCCCATCACCCCGTCGCGCCACTCCCTCCCCGGCCTGTGGCGCCTCGCCGCCCTCTCCGGCGGCGCTCCCGTCACCGTTTTCGGCGAGTGCGGTCACCACGGCTTCACTCCGCTGACGGCCTGGCCGGAAGGCCCGGGAGAGGCGGTGCCGCTGTGCTGACCAGCTCCGTACGGAAAGGATGCCGACGCTCATGAACACGACCTCTGCTCCCGCGGGCGCGCCCGTTGGGGGCTCCTGGGAGGACCTCGTCACCGTGGCGCTGCTCGGGACCGAGCGGCGTACACCTCCAGGGTGCGGGCCGGGACAGGACGCACCGATGGCCCTGCTGGACGCGGCCGCCGTGGAGACCTTGCGGCGGCGGGCCGGGGTGCGGCCTGCGCGGGCGGCACCCCGGCCCGAGCCGGCGGCGCCGGATCCACGCCCGCCCCTGCCTCCCGCCGCGGCCCACAGACTCACGCTGCTGCTGGCGGACCGGCCTGGCACCGGAGGCGGTGGCCGCAGAGGAACGGCACCGGACCTCATGGAACTGCTGCCGCAGTGGCTCGCCCTGGCCAACGCGCGCGGCTTCGCGGCACCCCCGCAAGTCCTGCCCGCGCTCCTGGACGCAGCCCGGGGCCGTACGGATCTACGCCCCGCCGCGCTGACCTTCGCCGGGCCGCGCGCCCTGTGGCTGGCACGGCTGAACCCGGACTGGCGCTTCGCCCTGCGCTCCATGCCGGGCGGGGGTACGGCGCTCCCGGACCCCGCTGAACCCATGGGGGTCCCCCCGCTCGAGCGGAGCCGAGAGTGGGGGAGCATACAACAGCTCTGGCAGGAAGGCCTGTTCGCCGAGCGGGTCGCGCTGCTCACGGCGATACGGACCCGGCAGCCGGCGTCCGCACGCGAGCTGCTCGCTACGACATGGGCGACCGAGCGGGCCGAGGACCGGCTGATGTTCCTCGACTCACTGCGGTCAAAGCTGAGCGCGGCCGACGAGCCTTTCCTGGAACAGGCACTCAGCGACCGGAGCCGCAACGTACGTGCGACGGCGGCGGAGTTGCTGTCCGCACTGCCGGAATCGGCGCTCGCCGCACGGATGGCGGCCCGAGCGGGTTCCTGCGTGGCCGTCGACCGAACCCGGGGCACCCCCACGATCGTGGTCGAGGCACCGCACGAGTGCGACCCGGGCATGGAGCGGGACGGTGTGGTGCCGAAGGCTCCCGCGGGGCGGGGTGAACGGTCCTGGTGGCTGGGCCAGTTGGTCGAGGCGGCGCCGCTCGCGACCTGGCCGCGACGACTGGGCGGACGTACGCCGGAGGACATCGTCGCCCTGCCCGTGGCGGACGACTGGCAGGGAGAGCTGCATGCCGCGTGGTGCCGGGCCGCGGTGCGGCAGCGGGATCCGGGGTGGTCCAGGGCCCTCCTCGGGGCGCCCTCCGCCCCCGAGGCCGGGGGGCCGGGAGCGGTGTCCCTGGCGGAGCGGTCGAAACTCCTCGCCACGCTGGGCTCCGCCGAGCGGGCCGAGTGGGTGGCCGGGTTCATCGGCACGCACGGGTTGTCCGAGGCGTTTCAGTTGCTCGGGGCTTGTGCGGTGCCCTGGGCGGGGCCGTTGGGGCGGGCGGTGGTCGACGCGCTCGATATCGCGCGGGACGCGGGGAGTTACCCCTGGAGCTTCAGCGGTGTCATGGGGCTGGCCGAGCGTTGCCTCGACCCTGCGGAGGCCGTACGACTCGAAGCGCTCACGGGCGTTCCCGACGAGCCGGAACACGCCGCCCCCGGCGCCGGCAGCTACTGGTCCGAGGCCTTCCAACGCCTCGTCACCACCCTCCGCCTACGCGCCACGATAACCAAGGAACTCACCCCGCCCACCTCGGCGTAAAGGAGTCCCCTCGCCCCCTCCGCCCCTACCCATCCCGTATCTGGGGGCTCCGCCCCCAGACCCCCGCATCGCGCTGAACGCGCTCGTCCTCAAACGCCGGACGGGCTGAAAGTCCCTCCCCCGGCCGGAGTGAACAGCTCAACCCCCACCGGCGGGCGGAGGATCGGGACGGCATCGCCCGCCCGGAGCCGAAAAGCAATGCTGCTGCCCCCGCCACCCGCAGCCGACCGACGGCGGAAGGGGGCGTGCCGGTACGTCCACATGCCCGTCGCGTACGTCCGCGTCACCGGACCCCCACCCCACTGCCCGACGCCTGATCCGGCGGCGACGGGCGGGACGTACCGGCACGCCCCCGACCCACCCACGCACCCGGACGGCACACACACCGGCGCCAGCCGGCACGCACACGCAAAAGGCGCCCCCGCCAGCCCTACGCCCCAGCCGGCTGCCGAACATTCGCCCGTACCCAGTCCACGATCGACCCGGTGGTCGCCCCCGGAGTGAAGATCTCCGCGACCCCCTTCTCCTTGAGGGGAGCAATGTCCGCCTCGGGAATGATCCCGCCGCCGAAGACCTTGATGTCGGCCGCGTCGCGCTCCTTGAGGAGGGCGATGACGGCGGAGAACAGCGTGTTGTGGGCGCCGGACAGGATCGAGAGACCGATCGCGTCGGCGTCCTCCTGGATCGCGGTGTCGACGATCTGCTCGGGAGTCTGATGGAGCCCGGTATAGATGACCTCCATACCGGCATCCCGCAGTGCCCGCGCGATCACCTTGGCCCCGCGATCGTGGCCGTCGAGCCCCGGCTTGGCCACCACCACGCGGATCGGACCGGCTGCCACACCCATCACTGCCTCCATGAACCGACTACGCCAACCTGCACCAACACACACCGACAGCTATTGCACATTCCAAAGCCCAGCACACCATGCACACACCGGCCGCACACCACACGATCGCCCACCGCACAGGCGCCCCACCCCGCCCCGGCCGAGGAAGTGAACGAACGTTATCCCCAGCATCCCGCAACCGGCAGTTTCGCGGTGCATACCGAGGGGGAAATCACACGGTGGGACAAGTTAGCCGCGCACCGCTCCGGGTTCCTGCGGCACACGCACCGCATGGACCCGCGGCGCATGGACCACAGCCGGAGCCTGCGCAAGGAGAGCCGCTATCAGGTGGCCGCACCACGGCGTCGTCAGCGGGACACCGCGGTGGTGGGGCACATCGGCGATGGCACGACAGCGGGGAGCCAGACCCGTACGAGGACGACGAGGACCGAGGACCCCGCCGCACACCGGAGGAGCCCACCGTCGCACAGCCGGCGACGGCAGGAATTCACGTCACCCCGACGGAACGGACCCCCGTAGCGTCACCGGCGCCCCACGCGCCACAGACGCACCGTCGCGACACCACCGACACCGGCCGAACGACCGCCGAGCCGAACCCGGCCCGGCGTCAAGTCGGGATCGACCTCGGCGCCAAGCCGGGATCAACCCCGGCGTCGAGCCAGGACCGGCCCGGCCTCGACCCGGCACCCGGCCGGGCTCGAGCCGACGTCGACCGTGCCACCACCGGCATACGCGACTCTCCATGAGTGCACACGGGGGACAGAGCTGCCCTCCGTGTGCCGACAGGAGGTCGGCCATGAAGGTCACCAGGGCAGCGTTGCCTTTTCTTCCCCTCTGCCAGCGTCTGTTTCCGAGCAAGCTGGCAGGACTCTCGATGGTCCTCCTCAAGGCGACGGCGCTGGAGATCGCGATCCTCGCCGGGCACCTCCTCCTCTACCCGACGGGCATGGCCCAGGAGCGCCGCGCCACCCCCACGCCCGCCTCACCGGACGCCACCCGGCTGCCCACGGAGGCCAAACCCCCGGTCGTCCTGCTGCACGGCTTCATAGACAACCGCTCGGTCTTCGTCCTGCTGCGCCGCAACCTCGCCCAGCACGGCAGGCAGCACATCGAGTCCCTCAACTACTCGCCGCTGACCTGCGACATCCGCCCGGCCGCGGAGCTGCTCGGCCGGCACATAGAGGAGATCTGCGAGCGCACGGGGCAGGACCGCGTGGACATCGTCGGGCACAGCCTCGGCGGACTGATCGCGCGTTACTACGTGCAGTGCCTCAGCGGCGACGCCCACGTCCGCACCCTCGTCACGCTCGGCACACCGCACTCGGGAACGCGCGTGGCCCCGTTGATGAACGCGCACCCGATCGTCCGTCAGATGCGCCCGGGCTCCGAGGTGATCGAGGAACTGCGCGGGCCCGCGCCGGGCTGCCGTACGCGTTTCGTGAGCTTCTGGAGCGACCTCGACCAGCTCATGGACCCGCTGGAGACGGCCTGTGTCGATCACCCCGACCTGCTCGCGCAGAACGTACGGGTGAGCGGTGTCGGGCATCTCGCCCTGCCCGTGCATCCGGCCGTCGCGACCGGCATACGGCAGGCGTTGGACAGCGAGGAACAGCCAGCCCTGGCCGCCGTCCCCGCCGGGGGCAGCCTCACGGTCGCCTGACTCTCACCGCGTAGAGCAAGTGGAGTTCGGGCCCACAGCGAGCCAAGAGCCGCCCGACAGCAGGGCCAAAAGTCGCCCGACAGCCGACCGAGAGCGGGCTGACAGCGGCCGGACAGCCCTCCAGAATCGAACGCCGGTCGAACGCCAGGCCAAAGCCGTGCCCGCCGTCCCCCGAAACACCGCCGAATGCCCGTTTCCTGCGAGGGGGAAACCTGCGGAAGATTGTCGCGCCCGCGTACTGCCGGGTACAGTCACCGCACTGCTCTGCCAGCCCCTGTTGTCGGCGAAAGAGAAGTTGGTGAACGACCGTCCTCTGTCGGGGATTGCCACTCCCCCGGCCCCGGCTTCCGATGCCGCCTCGACGCCTTACGCGTCGTACGGCGGGCAGGATGCCCAGTACGGCGACTTCACCACGTACGACAGTTACCCCGCCACCGGTTTTGAAACGGGCGCCAACGCCACCTATGCGACCGGGCACTTCGAAACCCCGGCCTTCGAAACGGCGAGCTTCGCGACCGACCCCCTCTTCGGCGACATGCCGGGCGACGGCACGGGCTCGTACGACGCCACGCAGTGGAACACCGGCGGCCACCAGACACAGGGCACCGGCAGCCATCAGACGCTGAACTACGACCCGTACGCGGCGCAGCACCAGGCCGCCTACGACACGGGCAGCTACGAAACGACGACGTGGGCGGCCGGTTACCAGCAGCTCGCCGACGTACCCGCGCAGCACCCCAATGCGGACGCCTCGGGCCAGTGGGACGCGAACGCCTGGCTACACCCCGAGCAGCCGGCCGACCAGACCCAGCAGTGGAGCGCACCCACCCAGGACACGGGCGCGTACGACGCCACGCAGTGGAACAGCGCCGGTGGCCACGACGCATACGAACACGAACAGCCGCAGCCCGAGTCCTACGACCATCAGCACCAGCCCGAGCCCGAACCCCTCGACCAGCAGGCGACCGCGACCTTCGAGCAGGTCCAGTACGAGCAACCCGCCGCCGCGGAGGACGAGTTCGAGAGTCAGGCCGACAGTGGCGACACCGGCGACGAACCCGAGACACCGCTGCTGCTCGACGACATGGAAGAAGTGATCCCGGCCCCGCGACCCGTGTCGCGGTCCGCCGCCCGCTCCCGTCGGCGCAGCCCCGCGAAGCGTTCCGCGCTGCTGACCGTGGCCGTTCCCTCGGCCTGTGTGATGGGGGTCGCGGGGATCGCCGCCGCCTCGGTGGTCAGCGTCGACGGGGACGAGAACAAGGACAAGACGCTCAGCGCCTCCGCGGCGACCGAGGTGCAGCCGTCCGCCGCGAACAGCAAGCTGGACACCCAGCTCGAGAGTCTCTCCGCGGGCGCCGACGACTTCGCCGACCGGGCGAGCCGCACGCAGGAACGTATCGACCTCGAAGCCGAGCAGGAAAGCCAGCGGAAGAAGGCGGCGGAGGCTGCTGCGACCAAGGAGCGGCTGCGCCCGAAGTTCGCGCTGCCGGTCGCGCAGCACGGACTCAGCGCCTACTTCGGTCAGGCGGGCGTCAACTGGATGTCGATCCACACCGGCGTCGACTTCCCGGTTTCGTACGGCACGACGGTGATGGCCGCGACCGACGGGACCGTCCGGACGCAGTGGAACAGCGCGTACGGCAACATGATGATCGTGACCGCGATGGACGGCACGGAGACGTGGTACTGCCACCTCTCCAGCTACCAGGTCGCGTCCGGCACGACCGTGAAGGCCGGCGACCCGATCGCGAACTCCGGGAACTCCGGCAACTCCACCGGCCCGCACCTGCACTTCGAGGTCCGCCCGGCAGGCGGCTCGGCGATCGACCCGCTGTCATGGCTGCGCAGCCACGGCCTGGACCCGACGTAACCACCGGGCCCCACTCCTAGCCTGGACCCGACGTAGCCACCGGGCCCCATTCCTAGCCTGAGCCCGACGTAACCACCGGGCCCCGCCCCTCACCCCCGCCTACGTACCTACAGCTTCTCCACCGGCGCGTACCGCAGCAGCAATCGCTTCGGCTTCGGTTCTCCGAAGTCGACCGTCGCCTCGGCGTTCGCGCCCGTGCCCTTCACCTCGACGACCGTGCCCAGGCCGAACTGGTCGTGTGTGACCCGGTCGCCGACCGCCAGGGACACCACCGGCTTCTCCGCGATACCGCGTCGCGTCGCGAACCCGGAGGCACCCGAGGCGGCGGAACGCGAGCGGGAGGCCGACAGCGACGACGACAGTGAGGCGGCGACGCCCGACACGGGGCTCGTCGAGGCGGGACCCATCGCACCCGTGCGCTTCCACTCCAGGTGGGCGTCCGGGATCTCCTCCAGGAAGCGGGACGGCGGGTTGTACGAGGGCTGCCCCCACGCACTGCGCAGGGACGACCGCGTCAGATACAGCCGCTCCCGCGCGCGCGTGATACCGACGTACGCGAGGCGCCGCTCCTCCTCCAGCTCCTTGACCTGGCCCAGCGCGCGCATGTGCGGGAAGACGCCGTCCTCCATGCCCGTCAGGAACACCACGGGGAACTCAAGGCCCTTGGCGGTGTGCAGGGTCATGAGGGTGATGACGCCGTTGCCGTCCTCCTCGTCGGGGATCTGGTCGGAGTCGGCGACGAGCGCGACCCGCTCCAGGAAGGCGGAGAGCCCGGCCGGGGTCTCGCCCTCGCCGGTCTCCTGCTCGAACTCCAGGGCGACGGCGGCGAGTTCCTGGAGGTTCTCGATCCGGGTCTCGTCCTGCGGGTCGGTGGAGGCCTGCAACTCCGCGAGGTAGCCGGTGCGTTCGAGTACGGCTTCAAGGACGGTGGCCGGACCCGCGCCCGACTCGACGATCGTCCGCAGGTCCTCCATCAGCGTGTTGAACCGCTTGACCGCGTTCGTGGAGCGGGCCGCCATGCCGTACGCCTCGTCGACCCGCCGCAGTGCCTGCGGGAAGCTGATCTTCTCGCGCTGTGAGAGGGCGTCGATCATCGCCTCGGCGCGGTCGCCGATGCCGCGCTTGGGAACGTTGAGAATCCGGCGCATCGGAACGGAGTCCTCCGGGTTGGACAGCACCCGCAGATACGCGAGGACGTCCCGGACCTCCTTGCGCTCGTAGAAGCGGACGCCGCCGACGACCTTGTAAGGCAGGCCTACGCGGATGAAGACCTCTTCGAAGACACGGGACTGGGCGTTCGTACGGTAGAAGACCGCGACATCGCCCGCCTTGGCGTCGCCCGCGTCGGTGAGACGGTCTATCTCGTCGGCGACGAACTGGGCCTCGTCGTGCTCGGTGTCGGCGACGTAGCCGGTGATGTTCGAACCCGCGCCCGCGTTCGTCCACAGGTTCTTGGGGCGGCGGGATTCGTTGCGCTCGATGACCGCGTTGGCCGCGCTGAGGATCGTCTGGGTGGAGCGGTAGTTCTGCTCCAGGAGGATCGTCACCGCGTTCGGGTAGTCCTCCTCGAACTGGAGGATGTTGCGGATGGTGGCGCCGCGGAAGGCGTAGATCGACTGGTCGGCGTCGCCCACGACGCACAGCTCGGCGGGCGGCAGGTCGTGCTCGCTGGGCGGGACGTCCACGGGGTGCTCGGAGGTGCCGACGAGTTCGCGCACCAGGGCGTACTGCGCGTGGTTGGTGTCCTGGTACTCGTCGACGAGGACGTGCCGGAAGCGGCGGTGGTAGTGCTCGGCGACGTCGGGGAAGGCGCGGAGCAGGTTGACCGTCGTCATGATCAGGTCGTCGAAGTCGAGCGCATTGGCCTCGCGCAGCCGCGACTGGTACATCGCGTAGGCCTGGGCGAGGGTCTTCTCGAAGCCGTCGGTGGCCTGGGCGGCGAAGTCCTCCTCGTCGATCAGCTCGTTCTTCAGGTTGGAGATCTTGGCGCTGAAGGACTTCGGCGGGAAGCGCTTGGGGTCGAGGTCCAGGTCACGGCAGACCAGGGCCATGAGCCGCTTGCTGTCGGCGGCGTCGTAGATCGAGAACGACGAGGTGAAGCCGAGCCGCTTGCTCTCGCGGCGCAGGATCCGGACGCACGCGCTGTGGAAGGTCATCACCCACATGGCGTTGGCGCGCGGGCCGACGAGGTGCTCGACGCGCTCCTTCATCTCGCCCGCGGCCTTGTTGGTGAAGGTGATCGCGAGGATCTGCCCGGGGTGGACATTGCGCTCGCCCAGCAGATACGCGATCCGGTGCGTGAGCACGCGGGTCTTGCCGGAACCCGCGCCGGCCACGATGAGCAGGGGCGAGCCGGAGTGCACCACGGCCGCCCGCTGGTTCTCGTTCAGCCCGTCCAGGAGCGCGGCCGCGTCCACGACGGGGCGCGGGGCGCCGTCGCGGTAGTACGCGTCCCGGCTCGGCGGCACGTCGAAGCGGCCGCCGAACAAGTCGTCCGGAAGCTGCTCGGCCGCCCCGTCCTCGGGCGGGGGCGGGGGCTCTTCCTCATGCGCCCCCGAGGGCTTGAGGTCCGCCAGGAAGCTGTCATCAAAGAGGCTGCTCATCGCTCTCCGAGTCTAGGCGGCCCCACTGACACCCCGCCGCCACCCCGAAAACTCGACCGGAACTCGTGACGGCGTTCAGCCGGAACTCGTGACGGTGCCCAGCCGGAACTCGAGACGGCGCTCAGCACCGGAGGGGCTTCCCGGACCCGACGACCCTACGGAACCACACCGACACAGCCTGCGACCAGCGCGACAAAGGACTGGCACCTGTCCGCCGTACAAGATCCCGCTGCACGAGTTCGCCGCGACGCCCGACCGGGAACAGCCCCCCACCGCGACCGCCCGAAAGAGACCGAGGAAACCACCCCTCCGCACAACTCACCCGATACCCATCCGAATTGACGACGGGCGACGAACCTCATGACTAAGGTCACGAAAACGTATCGGGCATTTCGAACATCAACCTTCACAGAAGCCGCACGAGTTGGCTAGCGTGCTGACCAGGCCGCCCGACCCCCACCGGCGAACGTCGCCGGGCCGCGGTGGCCTCCGCCGAATTCGGTGCGCCCTCGTGGCAGCCGGAACCGGGGACCCACCGAACTTGGGGTGAATCGGTCCAACTGCCTTGTCGGGCATGGACCGTAGGGCAACCCTTCCGAACCACCCGCCCGAACCCGACAGCTAACCCGGTAGGCGGATGATGGAAGGAGTCGCCTCCCTTGGCGTCGCAACGCAAATGGTTCTCGGGATCGCGCGTGGCGGGTACGGCCCCCGCTCTAGCCACGGCGGCCCTCACTTCGGTGGCCCTGCTCTCCCAGACGGCGAACGCCGCGCCCTCTGAAGAGCCCAAGCCGAGCCTCGAAGAGGTCGAGAAGAAGGTCGACGCCCTCTACCGGCAGGCTGAGTCGGCCACCGACAAGTACAACGCGGCCAAGGAGAAGACCACCAAGCAGCGCAAGAAGGTCGACACCCTCCTCGACGACGTCGCCCAGCGCGCGGAGAAGCTCAACACCGCGCGTGAGGAGCTGGGTTCGTACGCCGCGGCGCAGTACCGCACCGGGGCCGCGGCACCCGACACCGCCTCGCTCCTGCTGGCCGACAATCCGCAGGACTACTTCGACCAGACCCAGCTGATGAGCCGTCTGACCACCCGCCAGAAGGCGGCTGTCGATGACTACGTCACTGAGCAGGCCGCTGCCACCGAGAAGCGCACGGAGGCGTCCCAGAGCCTGGAGACGCTGACCACGTCGCAGAACGCCCTTCAGGCGTCCAAGACCGACGTGCAGCAGAAGCTCGCCAAGGCGCGCGAGTTGCTCTCGCAGCTCACCGTCGAGGAGAAGGCGCGGCTCGCCGCGATCGAGGAGGAGCAGCGCAAGGCGGCCGAGCGCAAGGCGGCGGAGCTGGCGCAGCAGCAGGCAGCCGCCGACGCCGCGGCGCAGGCGGCCCAGGAGTCGTCGTCGAGCGCGACGACCGGCATCTCCGGGTCGGCCACCACCACCACCACCGACGCCGCGTACGCGACGAAGGCGGCCAAGGCCCTCACGTTCGCCCGCGCCCAGGTCGGCAAGCCGTACGTCTGGGGCGCCACGGGCCCCGGCTCGTACGACTGCTCGGGCCTCACCCAGGCCGCCTGGAAGGCCGCCGGAGTCACCCTCCCGCGCGTCACCTACGACCAGGTGACCGCCGGCACGACCGTCTCCCTCGCCGACGCCCAGCCCGGTGACCTGGTCTTCTTCTACGGCGACGTCAGCCACGTGGGCCTCTACATAGGCAACGGCATGATGATCCACGCCCCGAAACCGGGCGCGTACGTCCGCGAGGAGTCGATCTTCTACGACGGCGAGTCGGCCATCCACAGCGTGGTGCGGCCCGCGTAACGCATCGCCCGCACGACATCTTCCGCGGGGCACGCACGCGTGGAGCACGTTTTCGTGCTCCACGCGTGCGTGCCCTGCGTTTTCATCCCCCCACGCGCGTGCCCCGCGGGCAACCCGCCCGAAGATCCTTAGCATCGGGCCCATGCCAGCCCTCTCCCAGCTCCGCGCCTGGTGGGCCGAGCGGCCGCCCGCCGCCGGTGCCGCCGTCCTGGCGACCGGCATCATCTCGGTCGGCTTGCAGCTGACCGGCTACGAGACGCTGTCCCGTGCCGCACTGGCCCTGGCGTCCGTCGCATGGCTCGCGCTCGCCGCGGACTTCGCCGTACGGCTGGTACGGGACCGGCCGCGCTGGGCGACGGAGGCGAGCACGCTCCCCGGGCTCACCGCCGTCGCGGCGACGACGGTCCTCGGCACGCGGGTGTCCGCGCTGGGCTGGCAGGAGGTCGCCGAGGCGCTGCTGGCGCTGTCGGCCGTGCTGTGGCCGGTGCTGCTCTTCTCCGTCGTACGGCACTGGAGTCGTCGTATGCCGGGCGGGGTGTTCCTCGTGTGCGTGGCCACACAGGGGCTCTCGGTGCTGGGCGCCACGCTCGCCGCTGCCGTGGGCGCGGACTGGCTCGCGCATGCCGCGCTGGTGCTGTTCTGGCTCGGGATCGTGCTCTACGGGGTGGCGTTCACGCACTTCGACATCAGGGAGGTGGTGACGGGCGCCGGGGACCACTGGATCGCGGGCGGTGCGCTGGCCCTCTCGGCGCTGGCGGGGGCCACGCTCGTCGCGGCCCACAACGTCGACGCGTATCTGTGGAACGACGACGACAACGGCGTCCTGCGCGCCGTCACCACCGCCCTGCTCGTCCTGGCCCTCGCCTGGTACTGCGTCCTGGCCGGCGCGGAACTGGCCCGGCCGCGCCTGCGCTACGACGTGCGGCGCTGGGCGACCGTGTTCCCGCTGGGGATGACGGCGGTGGCGGCCCTGGCGGTCTCGAGCGCCCTCGATGTCTCGTGGCTCGACGGGCTGGGAGAGGTGCTGCTGTGGATCGCGGTGGCCGCCTGGCTGACGGTGGCGGCAGGAGCCGTCAGGTCCACGACACCGCGCCGAGCCGGAGGCCTCAGGTCCACGCCACCGCAGTGAACCGGAGCAGCCTTCAGGTCCACAGCACCGCGACGAACCGGAGCAATCTTCAGGCCCACAGCACCGCGACGAACCGGAGCAGCCTTCAGGTCCACAGCACCGCGACGAACCGGAGCAGCCTTCAGGTCCACAGCACCGCGACGAACCGGAGCAATCTTCAGGCCCACAGCACCGCGACGAACCGGAGCAGCCTTCAGGTCCACAGCACCGCGACGAACCGGCCCCTCACGTCCACAACACCGCGATGAAGATGTTCGCCGTGGTCAGCAGCCCGACGAGCCCGAAGAGCCCCTTCTCCACCTTCTCGTCGTCGCGCTTCACGTAGACGAGCCCCAGGATCACGATCAGCAGTGCCAGCTTCACGCCGATCTTGATGTTGTTGACCGGCTGATCGTCCGCCTGGTTGAGGCCGACCAGCACGACACCCGTGACCAGCATGGTCAGCGCGCCGTGCAGCATCGCGGGGACGAAACGGGCCGTGCCCCGGCCCATCGCCTTCATCTGGGTGAGGAATCCACCGAGGAGCGAGGCGATGCCGATGATGTGCAGGCCGACGAAGAGATGGATGAGTACGTCCATGAGGCCGGAGCCTATTCGTGCACCCTGGTCCCTCTTGTCACCGGGCCACCCCATGTAACCCATAGCACCGGCACACGTCTGGTTGTCCCGGATTCGCTGCATCGGTCATCACACTCTGTGAAGTCGGTGCCACCGGACTGGAATTATGGTCATTTGCGGTCATCGAGTGATCCACTGGCGCCAATTGTGCACATGGCGTTACCGAGACATCACGCTCAGGTTTAGCGTCCTCCACCAGGTGCCCGGATCCCCGTCGCCGCCCGGGCCAGGGGCGGCAACCGGTCACCCCGCCGAGAAGGTCCGGCGGCGGCCCGCTCCCCCTGTGTGGGCCGCCGCCGGACGCGTAACCGCTGGACCGCCCGGGCTCCGTTCCGGCGGCCGTACGGAAGGATGTGGGCCCTCGTGGCAGCGCACCGCAAGCCCAAGCAGCGCTCGCTCGGCGGAAGCAAGGCCCGCACAGCCGCGACGATCGCCCTCGCGGGCGCGGCGACGGCCACCGCCTTCGACGGGACGGGATACGCCGAACCCCAGTTGTCGACGGCGCAGGTGAAGGCCAAGGTCGACAAGTTGTACGAGGAGGCGGAGGTCGCCACCGAGAAGTACAACGGGGCCAAGGAGAAGGCCGGCAAGGCGGCGGACCGGCTGGGCATACTCCAGGACGAGGCGGCCCGCAAGGAGGAACGCCTCAACTCGGCCCGCGACGCGCTGGGGGCGATCGCCGCCTCGCAGTACCGCAGCGGCGGCCTCGACCCGGCACTGCAGCTCGCGCTCTCCGACGATCCCGGTCAGTACCTGGAAGGTGCCGCGTTCGCCGAACGGGCGGGCAGCAGGCAGGCGGCGGCCGTGGAGCAGGTCCGCCAGCAGCTCCGGGAGATCGCGCAGTTGCGCGGAGCGGCGCACATCGAGCTGGCCTCGCTCAAGTCGCGGCAGGCGGAGCTGAAGCGGCACAAGAAGACGGTCAACGGGAAACTCGCCGCGGCCCGGCAGCTGTTGAGCCGTCTGAGCGACGAAGAACGCGCCCGGTTCGGAGAGACGGGAGACTCGGGCGACCGCGCCTCACGCTCCTCGACGCGGGACCTGACCGACCCGGTGGCCCCGGCCGGTTCCGTCGCCGCCCCCAACTCCCGCGCGGCAGCCGCCGTCTCGTACGCCTACGGGAAGCTCGGCAGCCCCTACGTGTGGGGCGCCACCGGGCCCGACGCCTTCGACTGCTCCGGCCTCTCCCAGGCCGCGTACCGCGCCGCGGGCATCGCGCTCCCCCGGACGACCTACGCCCAGATCAACGCCGGCCGCCGCGTCGCACGCTCCGAACTCCTCCCGGGCGACCTGGTGTTCTTCTACTCGGGCATCAGCCATGTGGGCATCTACGTGGGCAACGGCCAGATGATCCACGCCCCCAACCCGAGCGTGCCGGTGCGGCTGGCTCCGGTCGACCAGATGCCGTTCGCGGGGGCTGCCCGGGTGGCGTGAGGGCCGCCCCCAACCGTCGTCCGCGTCCTCGGCTCACACCAGGCGTCGCGCTGTGGCCCACCGGGTCAGCTCATGGCGGTTGGAGAGCTGCAACTTCCGGAGTACCGCCGAGACATGGGACTCGACCGTCTTGACGGAGATGAACAGCTGCTTGGCGATCTCCTTGTACGCGTAGCCGCGGGCGATGAGGCGCAGGACCTCGCGCTCGCGCTGGGTGAGACGGTCGAGGTCCTCGTCGACCGGCGGGGCGTCGGTCGAGGCGAACGCGTCGAGGACGAAGCCTGCCAGGCGTGGCGAGAAGACTGCGTCGCCGTCCTGGACACGGAAGATGGAGTCCACGAGATCCGTACCGGTGATCGTCTTGGTGACATAGCCCCGGGCGCCGCCACGGATCACCCCGATGACATCCTCCGCGGCGTCCGACACTGACAGCGCGAGGAACCGGACCGGCTGCTCGGCGTCTGCCATCAACGGAGCGCAACGGCGCAGCACTTCGACACCACCGCCACCCGGCAGATGCACGTCGAGCAGCACGACCTCGGGCCGCGTGGCCGTGATGACCGTGACCGCCTGGTCGACGTCCGCGGCCTCGCCGACGACCTCGACTCCGGTCCGCTCGGTCTCCCCGATCTCGGCCTGGACTCCCGTACGGAACATGCGGTGGTCGTCGACGAGCACCACCCGCGCGTGACGCCCACTCCCCGCAGCGGCCGGTCCGGCCGCGGTCTCGGCCTCTCCGGACGCGACGGCGGCCGAAGGGGTCTCCTCCGCACCGGCAGAACTGCCGGACTCCACAGGCCCGTTCGTGTCACTCATGACGTCCTCTCCGCCCTCTCCATCTCCAGCTCGACCTCCGTGCCGCCGTCCGGCACCGCGCGCAGCCGCGCCGTACCGCCGTTGCGCTCCATGCGGCCGATGATCGATTCTCTGACGCCCATGCGGTCGGCGGGTATCGCGTCGAGGTCGAAGCCGGGGCCGCGGTCGCGGACGGACACGAACACCGTCGTGCCCTCGACTTCGGCGAAGACCTGTACCGCGCCACCCTCGCCACCGTACTTGGCCGCGTTCACCATCGCTTCCCGCGCGGCCTGCATCTGCGCGGAAATGCCGTCGTCCAGGGGGCAGTCGCCGACGACCACGACCTCGATGGGGACGCCGTGCTTGTCCTCGACCTCCGCGGCATTGCGCCGGACCGCCTCGGCGAGGGTGTCGGGCTCCTCCGCCTCGTCCTTCCCCGTGCCCTCCGGTTTATAGAGCCAGGTGCGCAGGTCCCGCTCCTGGGCGCGGGCCAGGCGCCGCACCTCGTTCCCATTGTCCGCGTTGCGCTGGATCAGGGTCAGGGTGTGCAGCACCGAGTCATGGACATGGGCGGCGACTTCGGCCCGCTCCTGGGCGCGGATACGCATCAGGCGCTCCTCGGAGAGGTCCTGTGTCATGCGCACGAGATAGGGGCCGGCCAGCAGCGCTATGCCGACCAGGACCGCGAGTGCCGCCTGGAGGACGGAGCCGAGGTGGGCGGCCGAGCCCTGGAGGACGAATATTCCGGACACCCCGGTGGTGACCAGCAGGACGCCCGCCGCGGAACGCAGCAGCGTAAGCGTGCGCCGGCGACGGCCGACCTCGACCCAGCGGGCCCGCCGCGCGTTGTCCGCCTGGCGCCAGACCAGCGCGACGCCCGCGCCGACGAGCACGGTCGGCCAGAGATACGCCTTCGCTCCGCCGCCCAGGTTCACATTGCCGACGAAGACCATGGCCACGACGACCATGAGGAGCAGCGCGACGATCTGCCCCTTGTCCGGCTTGCGGGCCACGAGTCTGCGGCGGCCGTCGGGAGCGGTCTCGGTGGAGAGGCCCGGCGTACGCCCGCCGGCTCCTCCCACCCCGCCGACGCCGAGCGGCACGAAGAACCAGAACGCGGCATACAGCAGCGCTCCCAGCCCGTCCGCCATGAACAGGCCGACGAACGTGAGCCGCACCCAGACCACCGGCAGCCCGAGATGCCCGGCGAGCCCTCGCGCCACGCCCCCGAGCCAGCGTCCGTCGCTGCTGCGGTAGAGCTTGCGCGGGGGCCGCGGGGCGTCCAGGGGAATCGCTGCGGCTTCCGGCATGCCATCGATGTTCACACGCCCGGCGATCCCGGGCATCAGGGTCGACCCCCGAGACTCCCCTGATCTTCGAGAAGCCGATGTCTGATCTTCGAGAATCCGGTGCCCGATCTTCGAGGACCCGGCGTCTGATCGCCCCCTCAGGGCCGAAATCAGGGTCCGGCCAGGGTCATCCCGACTGCCGTCGCGCCTCCCCGCCCGTCACCATGGACGCATGACAGACCACCAGCACGCGGCGGCGGAGCCGGACCCCGCCCGCGGCCCGGCCGCCCCGCCCCCGGGCCCCGGGTGGCGGGCCGCCGTGCCGCCCGCCACGGATGAGGAGCCGCGCGCGCACGAGGACCAGGTCACGACCGGGCCGGCGGCGACCGCACTCGGCACGCCCGCCAAGTTCCGCCGCGACCGGCGGCACAAGATGCTGGGCGGGGTGTGCGCCGGGCTGGGGCGGCAGTGCGACATGGACCCGGTGATCTTCCGGATCGTGCTCGCGGTGCTCGCCGCGACCGGCGGCATCGGCCTCATCTTCTACGGCTTCGTCTGGCTCTTCGTGCCGTATGACGACGACGAGGAGAACGAGGTCCGCAAGCTGTTGACCGGCCGCGTGGACGGCCAGGCACTGACGGCCGTGCTGTTCGCCCTGGTGGGCTGCGGAGTGTTCCTCTCGATGCTGAACAACGGCGGGGTGCTGACCTTCGCCGTGGTCCTCGCCCTGCTCCTGGCGGGCGCGGGCTTCTGGTCGCAACAGCGCGGCGCCCCCGACCCCGACCCGCTCGCCGCCCAGGCCGTCGCCGACGCCCCGCCGGAGGCACAGGCACCGCCCGTCCCCGCCTCCTACCCCTCCTGGTGGCGCGACCCGATCGTCAAGGACGGCTCCCATGTGGGCGGTACCGGCTATCTGTGGGGACCACAGGAAGCACGGGACCGGGACGTGGCAGCGGCGCTCAACATCGCCCGGGGCACCAGCCGCCCGGACATACGCACGGCACAGCAGCCGAAGCCGGCCGGCCCGCGCTGGATCGGCGGCTGGGTCTTCGTGCTGGCGCTCATCGCGGGCATCCTCGGCACGAGCCTGACGTGGGAGGAGCACACGCTCGGCACCAGCCTGCAGACCGGCCTGGCCTGCGCGCTGATCGTGTTCGGCCTGGGTATCGCGATCAGCGCGTTCAAGGGGCGTACAGGCGCGGGCTCGATCTTCCTCGCGTTGATCACCGCGGGCCTGCTCGCCTGCTCTGCCGCCCTGCCGAAGGACATCAGCACCCACTGGGTGCGCACGAACTGGACGCCGTCCACCGTGGCCGCCGTACAGGATTCGTACGACCTCGGCACGGGCGTGGGCACTCTGGATCTGACGCGCCTCGACCTCGCGAAGGGCCAGGTGGTGGCGACGAACGCGGAGGTGGGGGCGGGCCAGCTCAAAGTGATCGTCCCGAAGGACGTGACCGTGAATCTGACCGTCGATGTCGGCGTCGGAGACATCCAGTTGCCGGGCGACGACAAGAAGGACGTGGACGTGGAGCCGGGCAGGCACAAGACCGTGACACTCGCACCCGTGACCGCCGACAAGAACGGCGGCACGCTCGACCTCGACCTCCAGGTCGGCATCGGCCAGGCGGAGGTGACCCGTGCGACGTCATGAGTTCCAGCCGGGAAAACTGGTCGCGGGTTGCTTCCTCACCCTCGCGGGCGTCATCTACGCCGGCGACGCGGGCGGCCTGTGGGAGACGCCGTGGTTCGCGATCATCCCCGTCGTCGCCTTCGGCCTCTGCCTCGCGGGCACGGTCGCCCTGGTGACCCACGCCGTACGCAGACGCCGCAGGTCACGCGGGGAGCCGGGGGCGGCGCCGGGCAAGGGAGGTTAGCCCGTCGGACTTCTCCCCCACGCCCGCGGAGGCGCTAGCGATAACCGCCGGACCGTTGCCTGCGCCTCGCCTTCAGCCCTGAGTCCAGGGAGAAGACCGAGGCGCCCGCCAGCACCAGGGGCAGCCAGGCCATCAGATAGATCAGGTCACTTACCTATTGCTGTTGTAGGGTCACCGTTCATGAAGCCTGTGCGTGTACTGATCGCCCTCAGGATCAGCAACGAGACCGATGCATCCACCTCGCTGAAACGACAGCTCCAGGACTGCACGGCCTACGTGAACGAGCGGCAGCATCTTGGGTGGCAGGTGGTAGGCGTAGCCAAAGACGCTCACATCTCCGCCACCAAGTCCCATCCCTTCGAGAGACCGGAACTCGGGGAGTGGCTGAACAACCGGGCTCCAGAATTCGATCTGCTGCTGTTCTGGAAGATGGACAGATTCGTCCGCAAGGTCGTCGACATGCAAGACATGATCAAGTGGGCGACTGCACACGGCGGCAAGGCCTTGGTTTCAGTCAAAGAACCTGTGCTCGACATGATCGGACCATTCCGGCACGTCATCATCGATCTGTTCGCGGCTATTGCCGAGACTGAAGCCCAGAACATCTCAATGCGGGTCAGGTCGTTCCAGAGCTACGCCAAGTCCAAGAACGTCTGGGCCAAGGGAGTACCACCCTACGGGTACGAGTCCTTCCGTGACACCGACGGAGCAATGAGACTTCGAGTCCGGGAGAATCAAAGGCAAGTAATTCGGGAGATGTACAAGCGAGTAGTCGAGAACGGAGACCATTATTCGACTATCTGCGACGACTTCAACACCAGAGGGCTCCCCTCCCCTGGGGGTGAGAGAATGTCGGATCGCCGAAAGAAGAACGGCTCATCTATTCCTGTATGGCGGAGCCGCACCATCACCAACATTCTGAGGTCTGAAACCGTCCTCGGCTGGAAGTGTGAGGAGGTGAAGATTCCCGGAAAGAAGTACGGGCTCTCTCAGCCTATCCTCACTTCCGAGGGGAAGATCCGGATGGCAGATCCAATTCTCACAGACGATGAATGGGAGAAACTCCAGCATGAGATGAACGGACGCCCCGGTGCCGCCCGTCGCTCCACAAAGAACACGACTGCCTACCGCGGAGTTGTACTCTGCGGAGGGTGCGGCAAGAACCTGTACCTCTTCAACCCGGAGCGACAGCAGGGCAAGCCGGTGTACCGATGCAATAAATCGGCAAATCGGGAGTCGTGCGGCAAGGGTTACGCCTTCCGGGCCGAGAAGGTAGAGGAGCTCGTCGAAGCGATGATCCTCGGAACCATCGGGGACTTCCCTATGCATGAGCGCCACTACGTCAAGGGCTCCAACAACTCCGAGAGGCTCCGGGAGATCGAAGAGTACGTAACGGAACTCCAGAGGTCCATACGCCCTGGAGGCAAGAACTCATCGGGATTCGCAAAGAAGGCCACAGAGGAAGAGATTGCGGCTCTCTACGAAGAACATGACTCTCTCGCAGCCGAAGGAGACAAGCCGGATAGGTACGAGTACCGGGACACCGGGGAGACCTTCCGTCACATGTGGGAGACGAACAAGGGCAATGAATCCGAGAGGACACGTCACCTGCTGAAGGCAGGAATCAGCATCCGGCTACACCCTCTCACCAAGGGGATCTCCAACACCACCGACTTCGGTGGAGAGGTGGACCTAGGAAACCGAAGTGAGCCATTCACTGTTCACTGACTCAGAGGGCATCCCTCTTGAGGGGGATGCTCACTAGTACTAATGACTCCTAGAGACTCTTTTCTTGGGGGGTATATACAACCCCCCACATAAATAATGTACGCGTCCTTTGTTAAGTTCCGGGACAGCAACCTGAGCATCTGAGAGCAGGGTCACACCGCGCACAGCCGACAGCGTCCCTCAGTGGACCGCAGAGGATGAGGGCACCGTGGTCAAAGATCGTTTATTCCGCATCGGGAATAGTTCGGTTCCGGCATGGACGAGGAACAACAGCCTACGTAGCGTCGATCAGCAAGAGCCCCAACAGGGGTCACAGACGAGGGGACACCATGGCGCGTGAGGAACTGACCCGTCTCACCGGCAAGTTCGACGGACCCAACTGCGATGACGACGACTGCCCGAACGTCTACCGCACGGCAAGCGGCTCCATCGTGGTCCAGGGGGACACGTCCTGCGCCTTCCAGCCGCCCGAGGGTGAGGCTCTGGTGGAAATCCCCGAAGCAGTGCTCAGGGAGGCCGTACGTGCTCTTGGATGGTGATGAGTGGCGCAGGACGTTCGACGCCTACGAGCGTGACGCATGGCGGTTCGAGGCCCAGCCCACGTACACCATGCCCAAGGAAACCGAGAACGTTGCCCGATTCCTTCGAGATGAACCCAAACCCACCGACCACAACTCACGCTGGCATGAACGCGTTCACGGCTACGTGACATCGGGGCGGACCATCGGGCGAGTACGGATCGTGCGCCAGCCATTGACGGACTACCAGCGATATCAATTCGCCTGGGGGATCCCCGGAAACATCCAAGCAGGGGAGGACATCCGAGTCCTGGACGTCACACACGATGACTACGGACTACCAATCCCGGGAACTGACTGGTGGATGTTCGACGAGACACGAGTGGTGCACCTCAACTTCCGACCTGACGGGACACAGATAAACCGGGAGTTGTTCGCTGGCAACATCACCCCGTATCTGGAGTGGAGACGCATAGCCCTGACCCACTCCGTACCGTTCTTGGATTACATGAAAGATCCGAGTGACGAGTGACGTTCGACCCTGAGCAGCTAGGACAGTCGAAGACTGATCTGGCAGAAATTCTCTGCGAGTTGCGCAAGCGAGCCGGTCTCACAGGGGATCGGCTCGCAAGGCGTTGCAACATGTCCCAGAGCCAGATCAGCAAGTTCGAGACCGGCAAGAAGACACCGAAGCTCGTGGACGTCGAACGCATCCTTCGAGCTCTGGACGCCCCTGCTGAACTAGTCACCGAGATCACTGCACTTGCTCGAATCGCAAACACGGAATGGCAGGACAAACGGTCTTCCTGGCGTAGGGGGATGGAGAAGCGTCAGGCGGAGTTGGCCTCACTGGAGTCCGAAGCGGCGGAGCTGAGATACTTTCTGCCAGCGATGATCACAGGTCTACTGGCGACACCGGAATACATCCGTGCCAGCCTGAGCCACACACCGGGCGACCCTTCCAAGACCGTGGCGAGAAAGCTGGAGCGTCAGGCCGTTCTCTACGACACAACGAAGACGTTCACGTTTCTCCTCACGGAACAGGCAGTCAGATGGGCGGTCGTTCCGCACTCTGCCCTGGCCGTTCAGATTGACCGCCTTGCGTCAGTCTCCCACCTTCCCAATATCCGCATGGGAGTTATCCCGATGGGGACGGTGATGCCGCGCGGCCCGATGAACACCTTCACCATCTACGACGATCGGTTGGCCACGGTCGAGAACTTCACCGGTCGCATGGTCTTTCGTGATCCCCGCGACATCTCTGAGTATCTTGCCGTCTTTACCTCGTTCGGGCGTCACGCTCTCTTCGGAGGTGAAGCAAGAGAACTGCTTGAGCAGTGCGCAGAACACTACCGATGATCTTTAGTCAGGAACGGGAATAATGATCGGCGTTGCTCGCCGACCGGTGGACCATGAATGGGTCACGAAACCGGGGAGGACTAATGGCGAGCGCACAGCAACCTCAGGGATACGGACTCACCGAACTGCCGCCAGAGCCAAGAGCGGTATCAGGATGCGGCATCTGTCTCGGCATCTGCGTACGGCGAAAGAATTCCCGATCGAGAGGCGACTACAGCGCCGTCTCCGATGCGAACGTCGAACTGCGCCAGCATCACACCAAGGCCCACAACTCATGAGCCCGAAGAGGGCAGTTGGGCTCTTCGACGATCGGCCCTTGATGACCATGCGCGTCTCCCGTGACTCAGGAAAGACCTGGGAGCCGGAACGAACGGTGTCCACGACGGACGATCTTCAACCCCTCATCACACTTGCTTGGCCTCCCTGCCAATGCACACGGTGCACAGAGCGCAGCAACTCCTGAAACCCGTACAGCATCGAAGGAACCTGCCCCTGCGGTCCCTGCGATGGATTCCCGCCACCATTACCCCCGGGTGCACGTCTCAGGACACAGCGAAGGGTGTCTCAGAAACCTTGGTTTGCGAGACGGTGGACGACGAGACCCACAGAGACCCCCAGAGGTGTTCAAAACCCGTCTCACAACCACTTGAGGCGGCTTGAAGTTTTGAGACGAGTTGTGAGACCCTCGGCGTGTGACGACGAACACCACTACCGGTCACCTCATCGGCTACGCCCGAGTCTCAACCGACGACCAGGAAGCACAGCTTCAGAGGGATGCACTCACCACAGCGGGATGCTCTCGGATCTTCGAGGACAAGGCATCCGGCAAGAACATCGATCGCCCTGAACTGACTGCCGTGCTCGACTACCTGAGGGAGGGAGACACTCTCGTCGCCTGGAAGCTCGACAGGCTCGGAAGGTCCCTCATAGACCTTGTGAGCATCGTGGACGGCCTGAGGGAACGTGGCATCGGTTTCAAGGTACTGACGGGGGCTCTCAGCGCCGTAGACACGACCTCGGCCGACGGCCGTCTCTTCTTCCAGATCATTGCCGCCATGGCGGAGTTCGAGCGCTCCCTCATCAAGGACAGGACGAAGGCCGGACTCGAAGCAGCCAAGGCACAGGGGCGCACCGGAGGCCGCCCCACGGTCATCACCGATGATCTCCTCACCGTGGCCAAGGCGAGGAAGGTCAAGGGCGAGAGCGTCAACGCCATAGCGAAGGCTCTGGGAGTGTCCAGGGCGACCCTGTACCGGCACCTGTCCGACCAGGAGCAGCTCTGACTTACCGCCAGGCCCCCACGTGGCCCCGTCCACGCCGTCGGCGCCTGATCAGGGCATCCAATGACCAGACGGACGCCCCAGTCAGCACAAGAGGTACCCAGCAAAACATGTACGGGAGGTCGTTGCCGTAGTAATACGGATCGGCGGCCCAGCTCACGGTCAGCCACAGGCTGAGGGAGATGAGGGCGCCGCCGAAGGCGGCGAGGCGGGCCAGCAGGCCGATCAAGGTGCCGATACCGACGGCGAGTTCACCGAAGGCGATGGCATAGCCGAAGCCGACGGGATTCTTCAGCGACAGGTCCACGAGGGCCGGGATCGCCGAGGAGTCCCGGACGGTGCGCATCATGTCGCCGATCGAGCCGGCGCCTGAGTCCGCCATGAACGCGCTGTCGGTGAGTTTGTCCAGGCCGGCGTAGATGAAGGTGACGCCGAGAAAGACGCGTAGGGGAAGCAGGGCGTATCGGGTGGCGGAGTCCCGCCAGTCCCGCCCCCCGTCGAGATAGGGGCTGGGGGTGTCCGTTCGCATACTGTGAGTCATCGCTCTCCGCCGCCTCTCGCCCGCGTTCCGTTGACCCCTCAACAGACCATACGTACGACAGCAGGCCCCCGCTCAAGGCTCGGGGTGCCCGTTTCCCTCCGCCCTCCAACGGGCGGGGCGCGATAGCCACCCGGTGCGTGTGTCGGAGGCGGTTTCTTCGCCCCCTCCGCCCCTACCCATCCCGTACCTGGGGGCTCCGCCCCCAGACCCCCCAACGCCCGAAGGGCTCGTCCTCAAACGCCGGACGGGCTGAAAGATCTCCCCCGGGCCAGAGGGATCGGGACGCCAATGCACCCTCAGCAAACGCCGGACGGGCTGAAAATCCCTCCCCCGCCCGGAGCCGAAAAGCAATGCTGCCGCCCCCGCCACCCGCAGCCGAACGACGACGGAAGGGGGCGTGCCGGTACGTCCAAATGCCCGTCGCGTACGTTCGCGTCACCGGACCCCCGCACCCTTGCCCGACGTCTGATCCGGCGGCGACGGGCGGGACGTACCGGCACGCCCCCGACCCACTCACCCGGACGCCCCACGGCACACGGCACACGGCCCCTCAGTCCGTCACATCGATCACGCACCGGTTCGTCTCGACCCCCGCAGCCGTAACCACCTGCACCTCCACCCGCCCGGGCTCCACATCCACCGGCACGGGCACGATGAGCACCGCGTCCGTGGGATTGCTGAACCCTCCGGGCACGGGAACCAACGGCACGTGGACGTGGACCGGCCCGATCCGGACCACCATCCGTGACAGCCGGTCCGCGGTCTGCGCGCCGGGCGGCACGAATCCAGCCCCCCGGATCTCGATGTCGTCCCCGGTGCGGATCGGCGCGTCGAGGTCGCCCGCCTCACGGGAGCGGACGACGGAGAGGATCACGGGCTTCCCGCCCTCGGCGTACTTGCCGGCGAGGTAGGTGGCGGCGGACACCAGGACCAGCAACGCCAGTCCCCACGGGAGATCCGGCAACTGCGAGGGCCGCCGGGCCAGCCGTACCGCCGCGAAGACCAGAGCGACCGCGACGATCACCACGTACTGGATGTCCGCGAAGGACCCCCGCCCGGAGTCGTCGGTCAGAAGATCGGACGCCCGCGGCCGATCCGCCCGTACCTTCTGCAGCCGTTGGCCCAGCACCCGCAGGCCCACCACCCGCCGCACCAGTACGGCGATCCCGCACACCACGGCGACGACGGTCACCACACCGGCGCCCCGGGCGAGTTCGAGACCGGCGATCAGTTCGTCGCGGGTGCCGTGTGCGGAGGCCGCCGCCAGCTGTCCGACGAGCACGAGGACGGCGTACACGACGAAGAGAACCCAACCCCCGGCCACCACACGCGAGGTGGAGAGACGGTTGTCCTCGCCGATGAAGGGAGCGAGTGCGCCTCCCCGCGCGCGGTGGAGATACCCCGCACCGGTCAGCGCCCCGCCCACCACAAGAGCCGCGAGCAGCCCGGCCGTCCGCGCGGCCGTCCACCCCGCGCCGATGGCGGTGAGCGCCTGCACCAGGAGCAGCGCGACGACAACTCCCCACACGACGAAGGCCGTACGCCGCCACAGCCGCCCGAGCCACGCCTGGCCGTCGACGCGCCCGCGCTCGGCGACGATGTCCGCGGCCTGGGTCAGTTCGTCCGAGACCCACTGGCGGGACGCGGACGCCGAGTGGGCGACGGCGACGGGCAGCCCTTGCCCGGACGCCAACTCGTCGCGCTTGGCGAGGAATGCGGCGACGGCACGCCGGTGCCCCTCGCGCGCGCCGTGCGGACAGTCCCCGCAGGTGCACCCACCGCCGTGTGTGCCCTGCCCGGACCCCAGCCCGGAACCCGGCCCGGCGCCGAACCCGTCACCGGACCCCGCGCCACGCCCCGCACCTCGCTCCGCGCCGTGTCTCGCCTCCTGCACCGCCACGTCCGCTGCCGCCTTCCCCGCGCCAAGAACTCCCTTGCGGCCAGACTTTCCGTACGCCTGACTGCCGTACAACTGCCTTACTGCTGCGCCGCGATGACAGCGCATTGTGCCGTACGAAACACGGCCCGCATCCGGCAGGTCTGGTCAGCGCGGGTGAAGCACAAGCGCCCGTGTTGACCCGGCTGCGAGAATTCGCGTATGGCCGAGATCATCCAGCGCGACGGGACCTGGGCCTTCGACGGCAACACGGTCAGGATCACGCCGGGACTGCATCGCTCCGTGCCGCTGTTCCGGCAGACGTACGGAGAGATCGCCGTTCCCCTGGAGGCTATCTCAGGGATCGTCCATGAACCCGAACGCAAGCGCGGGCGCCTGCGGCTGAGGCTGCGCGAGGGCGCCGATCCGCTCCTCCAGGCGACCGGTGGCAGGCTGCCCGACGCGGCCGACCCGTACCGGCTGGCGGTGGACATCGACCGTTCCGGGGTCGCGGAGTACGTGGCCGAGGAGATCCGCCGCGCGCTGCTGCTCGACCAGGTCCCCCAGGAGCCGGCGAAGACCTACCTCCTCCCAGGGCCGCCGGTCCCGGTCTCCGTCCGCTCCAGCGACGGCACGGTGTCGTTCGACGGCACGCAGGTGCGGATCGACTGGGCGGACACCTCCGACCGGGTCAAGCGGGCGACGGGTCCGCGGATCATCGCCGTGAGTGACCTCGTGCAGGTCGAGTGGCTGCCCAACTCCGGCTACGAGGACGGCTTTCTGCGCTTCGTGACCGGCGAGACCGTCTTCTCCAAACTGCCGACCGAGAAGGACCCGTACGCCCTCGATCTGTGGGGCAGCACCCGCCGCGACCTGCTCACGGCGCTCGTCGCCACCGCCGTCACGGCACGCCTGCCGCATCCCTCCACCCGCACGGGCGAGTACGTGGACGGCCCGCGACCGGCGTCCTCCGTCCCGCCACCGGCCGACCACCACGACGTACTCCTGCGCCGGCTGCGGGAGTTGGGCGAGCTGCACCGCGACGGCGTGCTCACGGACGAGGAGTTCGCGGCGACGAAGGCGGCCGTGCTCCGGGGATTCTGAGCCCCCTCCGGGAACCCCCTGCAAAACCCCCTCCGCGAACCCCGCGAATCCCTACGAATCCCTACGAAAGAAGATCCGGCTCGCTCCGGCTGATGTCCTGCCACAACGGCTGGTAGTTGATCCACGCGACCAGATCGCCGCCGAGCTGTTCCCGCGTGGCGACCGCCTGCTTGTGGTCGATGAGGACCGGCCGGCCCGCGGCCCGCGCGATGAGCTGTACCTGGCTCGACCGTTCCATGGACATGAACCACCAGGTCGCCGCGTCCACCGAGTCGCCGACCGTCAGCAGCCCGTGGTTGCGCAGCACGAGGGCCTTGCCGGTGCCGAGCGCGGCGGCGATCCGGCGGCCCTCGTCGGCATCGACGACGACACCGGTGTAGGAGTCGTACAGCGCGTGGTCCTCGTAGAAGGCGCAGCTCTCCTGGGTGATCGGGTCGAGCAGGTCGCCGAGGGCGGACAGGGCGCGCCCGTGCACGGAGTGGCAGTGGGCGACGGCGACGACGTCGGGGCGTGCGGCATGGACCTGGGCGTGCACGGTGAAGGCCGCCTGGTTCACGTGGTAGCTGCCGTCGATCACCTGCCCGTCCTGGTTGGCCATGACGAGGTCGCTCACGGTGACGTGCTTGAACGGCATTCCGAAGGGGTTCACCCAGAAGCAGTTGCTGTACTCCGGGTCGCGCGCGGTGATGTGACCGGAGACCCCGTCCTCGAACCCGAGCCGTCCGAAGAGCCGCAGCGCCCCGGCCAGCCGCTCCTTGCGGTGCCGCCGCTCGTCGTCCATCGACTCGTGCATCGGCGGCATGGCGAACCGCAGCCGGTCGGTGGGTAGGGGCAGGGGCGGGGTGGGCCCGTGCATATGTCCTCCAGCGGGCGTGTCCGGTACGGAGCGGAAGTTACCCTCGGTCAGCCCAGGAGAACAGGGCCGTTCCGTGAAGAGAGTGCGCAACCGTTACGAGTCTCGCTCAGTTCCGGGTGCCCTCGGTCGCCGAGAGCATCCGGAAAGTCGCCGCGAGCACGCGAATACCGGACAGAAGGTGTCGGGTAGCCGCGCAAGACTCGTCCTATGACTCGCACGACTCCCACAGCGCATACGGCGACGAACTGGGCGGCATTCAGCGCCGCGGCACCCGACCTCGCCGCCAAGGTCGAGGCCCGGTTCACGGCCTTCACCCACCACACCCTGGCGACCCTCCGCAAGGACGGTTCCCCGCGCACCTCCGGCCTCGAAGTCCGTTTCCTGCACGGCGAGCTGTGGCTCGGCATGATGCCGGGCTCGCTCAAGGCGCTGGACCTGCGCCGCGACCCGCGCTTCGCGCTCCAGGTGAATCCGGGGGCGGACGCGCAGATGGCGGGCGGGGACGTCCGGATCGGCGGACGGGCGGTCGAGGTCGAGGACTCCGAGGCGAAGGCCGCGTACGTGAAAGAGGTGGAACCGCCGCAGCCGTTCCACCTCTTCCGCACCGAGCTGACGGAGGTCGTACGGACCTACGTCGAGGACGACACGTATCTGGTCGTCGAGATCTGGAAGCCCGGAGAGCCGGTGCGCACTCTCAAACGGACGTGACCCGCGTGGCTGCTACTCCCACTCGATGGTGCCCGGCGGCTTCGAGGTCACGTCGAGGACGACTCGGTTGACGTCCGCGACCTCGTTCGTGATGCGGGTCGAGATCTTCGCGAGGACGTCGTACGGGAGACGCGACCAGTCGGCGGTCATGGCGTCCTCGGACGATACGGGGCGAAGCACGATCGGGTGGCCGTAGGTGCGGCCGTCGCCCTGGACGCCGACGGAGCGGACGTCCGCGAGCAGCACGACCGGGCACTGCCAGATCTCACGGTCGAGTCCGGCGGCGGTCAGCTCCTCGCGGGCGATCGCGTCGGCCTCGCGGAGCAGGTCGAGCCTCTCCTTGGTCACTTCGCCGACGATGCGGATGCCGAGACCGGGGCCGGGGAACGGCTGGCGCTGGACGATCTCGTCGGGCAGGCCGAGCTGCTGGCCGACCATCCGGACCTCGTCCTTGAACAGCTTGCGCAGCGGCTCGACGAGCTCGAACTCGAGGTCCTCGGGGAGGCCGCCGACATTGTGGTGGGACTTGATGTTGGCCGTGCCCGTACCGCCACCGGACTCGACGACGTCCGGGTAGAGCGTGCCCTGCACCAGGAAGGCGACGTCCTCGCCGGCTGCGGCCTCGGCGATGATGTCGGCCTGCGCCTGCTCGAAGACCCGGATGAACTCGCGCCCGATGATCTTCCGCTTCTCCTCGGGGTCGGACACCCCGGCGAGCGCGGCGAGGAAGCGCTCCTGTGCGTCCACGACCTTGAGCTGTACGCCGGTCGCGGCCACGAAGTCCTTCTCGACCTGCTCGGTCTCGCCCTTGCGCATCAGGCCGTGGTCGACGTACACGCAGGTCAGCTGCGAGCCGATGGCCTTCTGTACGAGGGCGGCGGCGACGGCGGAGTCCACGCCGCCGGACAGCCCGCAGATGGCCCGCTTGCTGCCGACCTGCTCGCGGATCAGCGCGACCTGTTCGTCGATGACGTTGCCCGTGGTCCAGGACGGGGTGAGGCCCGCGCCGCGGTACAGGAAGTGTTCGAGCACCTGCTGGCCGTACGTGGAGTGCATCACCTCGGGGTGGTACTGGACGCCGTACAGCTTCTTCTCGTCGTTCTCGAATGCGGCGACCGGGACGACGTCCGTGGAGGCGGTCACGGTGAAGCCCTCGGGGGCGGCGGAGCAGGCGTCTCCGTGCGACATCCACACCGACTGCTCGTCGGGGGTGCCCTCGAAGAGGGTGGAACCCGACTTCGATACGTGGAGTGGCGTACGGCCGTACTCGCGGGCGCCGGTGTTGTCGACCGTGCCGCCGAGCGTCGTCGCCATGAGCTGGAAGCCGTAGCACATGCCGAAGACAGGGATGCCCGCCTCGAACAGCGCGCGGTCGAGGCGGGGGGCGCCCTCCGCGTAGACCGACGAGGGGCCGCCGGAGAGGATGATCGCCGCCGGGTTCTTGGCGAGCATCTCCTCGACCGGCATGGTGCTCGGCACGATCTCGCTGTAGACCCGGGCCTCGCGGACGCGGCGGGCGATGAGCTGGGCGTACTGCGCACCGAAGTCGACGACCAGGACGGTGTCGGGGGCGGCGGGGGACACTTCTGGCACGGTTTGCCTTCCGGCGGTGAGCAAAGGGTGTGTGGGGGCGAGTCTACCGGGGGTGGGGGTGGGGGGTGGCTGGGGAGGTTTTTTCGCCCTCTCCGCCCCTCCCGTCCCGTACCTGGGGGCTCCGCCCCCCAGACCCCCGTATCGCGCTGAACGCGCTCGTCCTCAAACGCCGGACGGGCTGAAAGATCTTCGCCTCCGGCTTGGCCGGGACGGAGGGACCCTGCATACTGCTCCCATGCTCACGCACGCGACGAACTTCGTCTTTACCTATGGCAACCGGCCCACCGGCTGCCATGGTCGTGCTGCTTGAGCAACTGACAAGCGACTTCCCAGGCGCCCCGGGCCGACAAGGCCCGGGGCGTCTGCCGTTTCCGGACCTCGCCGCTCCGGGGCTCCCCGTCACCAGAAGACACAACAAGACACAAGAGGAGCCCCACCATGGCCGACGTACTCGACAAGACCGGCGCCCGCACCGACGAGGCCGCCGACACGATCACCGGTGCCCGTGAGCGCATCGACGCCCTGGACGACCGGATCATCGGCCTCGTCCAGGAACGGATGGCCGTCTCGGCGGTGATCCAGGAGGCCCGGATCTCCTCCGGCGGCCGGCGCGTGAACCTCTCGCGCGAGATGGAGATCCTCGGCCACTACAGGGACGCGCTCGGCAAGCCGGGCACCTCGCTGGCGATGACGCTGCTGGAGCTGTGCCGGGGCCGCGTCTGAGTGCCGTACGGCGCCGTACGCACGTGCCCATGTCCTCTCACCCGTACGGCGCGTGACCGCTTCCGCGGGGGCTTCGTTGGTCCCGGTGTCCGTGTCAGCCAGGGGCGGGCCCGAAAAAACCACGCGTGGCTTCACTGGAGCGATGAGACGTACGGAACGTGCCGTGCGTCGTGGGACCTCGCTTCAGGGTTGGGACCGGACGGCAGGGGACAGCAGCCCGGTCACCCAAGAGAACGGCCGGCTCCGGGGACGCCCGGGGCCGACCGGCGGAATCTGTTCAGATGCGGTCGTAACGGTTGCGGAGTCCGTCGCCCATCCCGCACGATGCGAGAACAGCCCAAGTCCCCCGCAAAACAACCGAATTGCTCCAGCACTGCCAATGGTCGACACCATGTGCGCGCCTCCAGTGCGCCGGGGCGCCGACCGGCGGCCCCCCAGACCAGCGGCGCACCCCCCGGCGCCGCTCCCCGGCACCGGCGCTGCCCTGACGTCGGTGCTGACGCCGAAGGGCCCCGCGGCTCCGCCCCCAGCTCATGGATTCGTCCGAGCGGGGGGTCACCCCCACCGCGGGGCCTTTCGCATGCCCACCCCCATGTGACTACCGGCCAGCTCGACCCACCCCACGCGTGACCCACGCCATGGGACGCCCGGCCGTAGACCACCCCGCACGACCATCCCGCACGACCATCCGCGCAACCCACCCGTGCGCCCCACTCATGTGACCCACTCACATGACCCACTCATGTGTCCCACTCATGCGACCCACTCATGTGACCCACTCATGTGACCCACTCATGTGACCCACTCATGTGACCCACTCATGTGACCCACCCCACATAAAGATCCTGTGAGGGTGGGCACAACCATTCATAGGTTTCTCGTGTCACACCTGCTGAACCAATGGCCACAACCGCGCCCCACCGCGAAGGCCCCCATGTGAGTACCGCGGCCTCGCGGTGCACCAGACTTCCCGAGGTCTTCATGAAGCTTCGTCGTGCCATGGCCGTTGCGGCCGCGACGGCCGCCCTGGCCCCGCTCGCACTCCTGTCGGCGCCGGCCGCGTTCGCGGACACCGACCCTCCGGCCGCGGCGGAGAGCAGCCCCGCGGCGCAGGACACCACTCCCGCGGCCGAGGACACGACGCCCGCGGCAGAGGACACCACCCCGGCGGCCGAGGACACGACTCCGGCGGCGGAGGACACCACGCCTGCGGCCGAGGACACGACGCCCGCCGCGGGGGACGCCGCCCCGGCGACCGGCGACAGCACCCCGTCCGGCACGGCGACCCCCACTCCGAGCACCCCGGAGGAGGGCGACGAGCCCGACCTCTGTGTCGACGAGGACGGGAACGACCTCACCGAGATCAGCACCGACCTGACCAGCGGCCTGGCGGGTCTGCCGGACACGATCGTCGCGGGCAGCGGCTGGACGAACTTCTCGTTCAACGTCTCCAACCACGGCGACGACACCATCACGAACATCGCTCCGCTGATCGGTGTCGCGGCCATCGGCTGGGACGAGGAGGACTACTCCGGCGAGATCAGCGTGCAGGTCCTCGACAAGGACTCCGGCACCTGGCGGGAGGTCGCGGGCGCCGCGGGCGAGGGGGGCACCTTCACCCCGTTCTCGCTCGACGCCGGCCAGTCGACCTCGTACGAACTGCGCCTCAGCGTCAGCGGCCACGTGCCGGACGCCATCGGCGTGACCGGCGGCTTCGCCCAGTACTCGGACGACGAGGGCTGCTGGGTCGCCGACGACCCGAACGGCTGGATCTACTTCTTCGACATCCTCGCCGCCGGCTCGGACGCGGGCAGCCCGCCGGACGCCAAGCCGCAGACCGGCGGTGCGAAGGAGATCAGCGACGCCAAGACGGTGGACGCCTCCGGCTCGCTCGCCGAGACCGGTTCCTCGTCCGCACTGCCGCTGATCGGCCTCACCGGCGGTGTCGCCGTCGTCGCCGGTGCGGGTGCGGTGTACGTGGTCCGTCGCCGCAAGTCGGGTGACGCGGCCGCGTGATGCGGCCCGGCCCGGCCAAGTAGCCACAGCTGAATGAAGGACCTGCGCTCGGAGGGGGGTGCAGGTCCTTCCTTCTGTCACCGGCGGGGTTACGACTTCGGCGGCACCGTCGGGATCCCCAGGAACGGCAGCTTCAGCGCGCCGAACGCGTCAGCGGGAACGGCGGGGTTCCGGGGCTCGACAGGCCGCAGACGCTCGTACGCCGCTCCCTGTGCCGGACGCGGGTCGGCCTCGCCCTTGTTGGGCCAGTACGACATCGCACGCTCGGCCTGAGCGGTGATGGTGAGCGACGGATTGACGCCGAGGTTGGCGGAGACAGCGGCGCCGTCGACGACGGAGATGCCCGGGTGCCCGTACAGCCGGTGGTACGGGTCGATGACCCCGGAGGACGCCGAGTCACCGATCGGGCAGCCGCCGAGGAAGTGCGCGGTGAGCGGAGTACCCATCAGCTCGCCCACGTTGCTGCCCGCGAAGCCGTTGATCTCGGCGGCGATCGCGGAGGCGCCCTCCGAAGCCGCCCTGATCTGCCGGGGGTTGGGAGCGCCGTGCCCCTGACGTGCCGTCAGCAGGCCCTTCCCCGCGCCCTTCGGCTTCAGATACGTCGTCAGGGAGTTGTCCACCGACTGCATCACCAGACCGATGATGGTCCGCTCCGACCAGTGGCGGTTGGAGAGCGAGCGGAGCACGAGAAGGGGGTGTTTCGCGGCGTGGCCCAGCCATCCCAGAAACGGCGATGAGCCCTCCGTGTAAGGGACTTGGAGGATGGACAGGCCGCCCATCGAGTTCGAGCCCTTGCCGTAGCGGACGGGCTCGATGTGGGTGTTCTCGTCGGGGTGGATCGAGGACGTGATCGCGACGCCCTGCGTGAAGTCGGCCTTGGGTGTGCCGTGCGCCTTACGGTACCGGCGGTTGTCGGTCTGCGCGCCCACCAGGGCCTCGGAGTTGGTACGCGTCAACTCGCCCAGCCTGCCGGAGATGTACGGCAGTTGACCGCTCGCCTTCATGCGGTGCAGCAGGGTCTGGGTGCCGTAGGTGCCGGCGGCGATGACGACCCGGCGGGCCTTGAACATCCGGCCCTCCCCCTTGCGCTTCGCGTCCGTGGGCAGGGTGTTGACGGCGTACCCGCCCTGCGAGTCGTCGGTGACGGACACGACCGTCGTCATGGGATGGACGACGGCACCCGCCTTCTCGGCCAGGTGGAGGTAGTTCTCGTTGAGGGTGTTCTTCGCGCCGTGCCGGCAGCCGGTCATGCACTCGCCGCACTCGATGCAGGCCTTGCGGGCGGGTCCGGTGCCCCCGAAGTAGGGGTCCGCCACCTCGCCGCCAGGCCCGGCCTTCGCCGTCCCGTCGGCGTCCTCCCCGTCGCCGAAGAAGACCCCGACCGGCGCCATGTGGAAGGTGTCGCCGACGCCCATCCGCTGGGCGGCCGCCTTGAGATGGACGTCGGAGGGGGTCATGGTCGGGTTGAGCCGCACGCCGAGCATCCGCCGGGCCTGGTCGTAGTACGGCTTCAACTCCCCTTCCCAGTCGGTGATGTCCTTCCACTGCGGGTCCTCGAAGAAGGCCTTCGGCGGTACGTAGAGGGTGTTGGCGTAGTTCAGGGAACCGCCGCCGACGCCGGCACCGGCCAGCACCATGACGTTGCCCAGGAGATGGATGCGCTGGATGCCGTACAGGCCGAGCCTGGGTGCCCAGAGGTAGTTCTTCAGGTCCCAGGAGTTCTTGGGCAGCGAGCCACGGGTGAAACGGCGGCCCGCCTCCAACACGCCTACGCGGTAGCCCTTTTCGGTGAGCCGAAGGGCCGTGACCGACCCACCGAAACCGGAGCCGACGACGATGACGTCGTAGTCGTACGCGCCGTCGTCCGGTTGCTCCGGTTGCTCCGGTTGCTCCGGCTGCTCCGGCTGCTGGGCAGAGTTCTCCTGTGACACGTGCCGCTCTCCTCGTTGAGAACCTTGAGAACCAGTGGTTGAGGACGTCTACCGAAGGCGCAGCGCCTTCATCACCCTGAGGCTCCGGCTCATGAACGCCGCGTACTTCTCGTCGTCCATGCCGAGCGAGGGCGCCATCGGCAGCAGCCGCTGGTGGGCGACGGTCTGCGCCTCGGTGTACTTGAGGATGCCCTCGGAGCCGTGTCGGCGGCCGAGGCCGGAGTCCTTCATGCCTCCCATGGGCGACTGGACGCTGCCGTACGCGGGCGCGTAGCCCTCGTTGACGTTGACGGTTCCGGTGCGCAGCCGGGCCGCGACCGCTCGCCCGCGCCGGCCGTCCTTGGTCCAGACGGAGGAATTGAGGCCGTACGCCGTGGAGTTGGCGAGTTCGACGACCTCGTCCTCGGTCTTGAAACGGTAGAGGGAGACGACGGGCCCGAAGGTCTCCTCGGCGCAGACGGCCATGGGTGCCTCGACGCCGTCGAGGATGGTCGGCTCGTAGAAGTAGGGGCCGACGTCGGGGCGGGCGACGCCGCCGGCCAGCACCTTGGCGCCCTTGGCGACGGCCTCGTCCACATGCCGGGTCACGGTTTCGAGCTGCCGCTCGCCGACCAGGGAGCCCATGTCGGCCCCGTACGCGAGGGACGTACCGAGCCGCATGGCCTTGGTGCGGGCGGTGAACCGCTGCGCGAACGCATCGGCGATGTCTTCGTGGACGTACAACCGCTCGATGGAGATGCAGAGTTGACCGGCGGAGGAGAAGCAGGCGCGGACGGCGCCGGCGGCGGCCTTGTCGATGTCCGCGTCCTCCAGCACCAGCATGGCGTTCTTGCCGCCGAGTTCGAGTGAGACGCCGACGAGACGGGCGGCGGCGCCCTGCGCGACCTCGCGGCCGGTCCGGGTGGAGCCGGTGAAGGAGACGTAGTCGGCGTGCTTGACGATCTCGGGTCCGACGACGGGCCCCTCGCCGAGGACGACCTGGAACACCTCTGCGGGCAGCCCGGCCTCGATGAGCAGGTCGCGGGCCCAGAGGGCGGTGAGGCAGGTCTCGGTGTCGGGCTTCATGACGACGGCGTTGCCCGCGACGAAGGCGGGAAGCGCGTCGCCGACCGACAGCTCGAACGGGTAGTTCCACGGCGCGATCTGGCCGACGACACCGCGCGGGTGGCGCAGTTCGGTGACCTTGGTGAGGGTCGGGACGGCGCCGGTGTGCCCCTTGGGCCGGAGGTACGCGGGTGCCTTGCGTCCGTAGTGCCGGGCGGCCACGACGACGGCCTGGACTTCCTCGTGCGCGTGCAGCCGGGCCTTGCCGGTCTCCAACTGGATCAGGTCGAGGACCTCGGCCTGGCGCGCGAGCACAAGGTCGTGGAAGCGGAGCAGTACGGCGGCGCGCTGACGTACGGGGGTGGCGCCCCAGGCGACCTGAGCCGCGCGGGCCCGCTCGAAGGCGGTCGCCACGTCCTCGGGGGTGGACTCGGGCAGATCGGCCAGCTTCTCGCCGGTGAACGGGGTGTGGTTGGCGGTCCGCCCGGATCCGACGACACCCTTCGTGAGCTGCGCGACCAGCTCGGGCGTGACGACATCGGCGGCGGTGCGGGCGCCTGCGGGGGCGGGGGCGAGGGGGTTGGTACCGACCGCGGCGACAGCGCCTGCGGTGCCTGTCCCGGCTGCCTCGTCGGTGCCGGTGATGTCCGTGGCCTGCTCCGCGGCCTGCGAGTCCGTCATGAGCCGCAGAGTATGCCCGGCGGAGCCCTTTGGGTACCCGTCGGTAATCGGCTTTCACCGGGCGCTCACACGACGCCAGTGATCGCTGGCAACGAACGCGCTGATCAGCGCGTTGTGGGTGTGGCGACCACGGGTGGATCACTCCCGGACGTCGCCCGTCCGCGCGGGCATCCGCACAGGTATCCGCACGGGCGCCGAACTCGTCGACAACGCCGGGAAATTCGAACCCCACTTGCGTTCTACGCCGCCACCACCCCCGCCGGAACGATCCTCCTCATCATCATCCGGAACAGCCCTCCCCCCGACCGGACCGATCCGGATACACCTTGAGGACACAGGGGAGCCACGTTATGTTCACAGGACAGTCAGCCCGCATTGCGTGACCATGGCGAGCGGCCGGCAGCAGCTCGAAGTCATCGTCGACGACGGCTCGACGGACGGGACCTCGGCCGAACTCGACCGACTGACCGGCGTGTATCGAGGTGACCACCCCCGTGGTCGTCGACACCGGCCGCGCCTACGCCCAGATCAGGGGCGGTACACGTACGACAAGGCCGGGTTCGAATGCGCCGTCGACATTCACGACGGCGGCCGACGGCAAACCGCTGGGTGAGGGGTTCTGGGACATCTCCCTCGCTGTCGGGGCCCAAGGGCGAGGCCGCGAGGTGCGCATCGGAAGCAAGCGGGCCGACAGTGTGTCGGCCGGCCGAGCACGCGCGTCGTGGACACCGAGCAGGGGCTACGCGCGGTCGCCCTCTACACCACCAAGCCGCACGGCAACTTCACGCTCGACATCGGCGAGAACGGCCACGCCGTGCCGCCGCACCTCCTGCCCGGCGGCGTCCGCTGGGCCGCCGATGCGCCCACCGAGCTGGAGTCCAGCGGACGGTGCACGCTCGCCGCCTACCCGGACAGCGCACTCGTGGTGAGTCTGACCAACGGGCAGGGAGAGACCCTCACGTTCCCCGTCCGCCCGACCGCCGCCGACGGCGACACCATCACGGCACGAGTGCCGGTCGCGGCCCTGTCCGGCGGCACATGGACCGGTGAACTCCGCCTCGCGGACTGGTCCGTGCCTCTTCCGGCGCTCCCCCGGAACCTGCCTCCGGCCAAGTGGCGCCGCCAAGGCCGGCCTTGGTACGCCAAGCCGATCCCGGACAGCCGCAAACAGTTCGCCCTGCTGGTCGCGCGGACCAACCTCATGAAGGCGGTCGTCCGGCGACTGAAGCCGTGACGTGCGGATCGGATCACCCCACTCACGTCACCCCAACCCACGTCGCCACAGACCCTGTTACTTGACGTTCCTTTGACCATGCCCGCATAGTCCAATCCGCACCATCAGCACACACGTCACACACGTCACACGTGTTACGCACGTCACATGCGTCACACGCGTCACCCACTGCTCACACCAAAGGGACCCCTCGAACATGAAGAGATTCGCCCTGCCCCGTACCGGCGTCGCAGCGGCCGCGTCGGTGTTGTCGCTCGCCCTGGCCACCGGCTGCTCCGACAGTGGATCCGGCTCCGGAGACGGGGACAAGGCCGCCGGCGCCAAGGAGACCACGGCTGCCGCGAAGGCTCTGAGCAGCGGCGAGTTGGAGAAGGCGATAGTCGCCACGGCCGACATCGACGGCTACGAGGTCACGTCGGCCACGGACTCCGAGGCGTTCGCCCCCTCCAAGGAGGACGTCAAGGTCGTCGACGAGAAGTGCGCGCCGCTCGCGTACGTTCTCACCGGGTTCGCACCGGGCGACTCGACCGCGTACCTCAACCGCCAGGTCACTCCGGCCGCCGAGGAGGTCGAGCCCAGCGCGTCCGCCGACAAGAGCCTGGACGACATGACGGACCAGGAGCTCCAGGACTCGATGGACGCCCTCACCGATGCCCTCAGCAGCACGATCACGATCGTCTCGCTCTCCTCGTACGAGGATGAGGGCGCCCAGGAGACCTTCACCTCGGTGTCCGACGCGGTCGAGGGCTGCGCGGGCGGGTTCACCGCCGCGGCGGAAGGCGAGACCCAGAAGTTCACGAAGGTCGCGACCGAGAAGGCCTCCGGAAGCGGCGACGAATCGGTCGCGTTCGCGGTGACCGGTGACGCGGAGGGCGACGAGGTCGTGGTGAAGGTCGAGGTCGTACGCCATGGCAGCACGATCGCGACGTACTACTCGATGAACCTGGCCGCCTTCTCGGGCGAGGCGGGAGCCGCCGCCGACTACGACATCCCGGCCGAGATCATCACGGCCCAGGCCGCCAAGCTCAGCTGAACCCCGAGCCGGCCGCACCCCCGCCCTGCCTCACAGCTGGTTGATGTCCAGGTTCGCGATCGCCGTCCTGGCGACTTCACGGCCGCGCGCCGTGAAGTCGCCCTTGCCGGGGTAGCTGATCGTGAGCTTGTACATGTCGCCCGTCTTGGCCGACTTGTAGTAGAAGATCTTGAGCTCGCGGGGGCGCGGGCTCTGGCTGTCGGTGGTCGTGTAGATCACCGTGTTCTCGGCGGACTGCTTGCCTTGGTACGTCGTCTCTTTCGGCGCCGTCTTCGTCGGGTTCTCGGGCATGTCGAGCTCGTACGCGCCGCTCTCCTTGAACTCACCGTCGTCGTCGTACATTTCGGCGGCGGCGGACGCGCTGATCTGACCGCCGGTGTCCTCGGACTTCTTCGTGAGGTTCAGGCCGATCCAGATACTGCCGCTGTAGTCGGAGTACGTGACCCAGTTCTTGTCCGTGTCGTCGGCGGCCGGCTTGCCCACCTGGTAGTCCGCCGGCATCGCCAACGTCGCGCCCAGCGCCTTCTGTTCGCGCAGCTTCCAGTCGTCCGGCAACGGCCCGGCGAACGGGTCCGCGACCACCAGGTACGCGGCCACCGCCGCGGCGACGATCACCGCGCCCAGGCCGATCAGGGTCTTGCGGCCGACGCGGATCCCCTTGCCACTCTCCGGGGCCGCCGCCATCTGCACGACCTGCGTCGGCGCCGGAGCGGGCGGCCGGGCGGCCTCCTCCAGGAGATGGCGGACCCGGGTCGCGTCCGGGCGGCGGGAGGGCTCCTTGTCCAGCAGACCGTTGATCGTCTCGGCGAGCGGACCGCCGGCCGAAGCGGGCGCCGCGGGAGTGGAGTTGAGGACGGACTGAAGGGTCGCCGGGGTGTTGCTGCGGCGGAAGGGCGAGACGCCCTCGGTGGCCGCGTAGAGCACGACGCCGAGTGACCAGAGGTCACTCGCCGGGCCCGGGCGCTGCCCCAACACCCGTTCCGGCGCGATGTATTCGGGCGATCCGACGAAGCCGCCCGTGTCCGTCAGACTGGTCTCGCCCTCGATCTGGGCGATGCCGAAGTCGGTGAGCACGACGCGGCCGTGCCGGCCGAGCAGGACGTTGTCCGGCTTCACGTCGCGGTGCAGGATGCCGGCCGCGTGCGCGGCCTCCAGGGCGCCGAGAACCTCGAGGCCGACGCGCGCCGCTTCGCGGACGCCCAGCGTGCCCTCCTGAAGGGCGTCGCCCAGCGAACGCCCCTGCACCAACTCCATGACGATCCAGGGCTGTCCGTCCACCACGGCGACATCGTGGACGTTCACGACCGACGGGTGGTCGAGCCGTGCCGCCGCGCGCGCCTCCCGGCGCATCCGCTCGAAGGCGTTGCCGCGTTCACGCTCGGGAAGATGGTCAGGAACCCGAGGCTCCTTGACGGCGACCTCACGGTCCACCGTCTCGTCCTTGGCCCGCCAGACCGTGCCCATGCCCCCGTGGCCGAGCTTGGCGAGGAGACGGTAGCGGCCCGCGACCAGACGCCCCACACCTGGGTCCGGCTTCACCTGCTGCGTCTGCTGCGCCTGGTGCTGATGCTCCACGGGCTGAGTCTCGTGGACCCGCTGGTCCTGCTGCGTCTGCTGCGTCTGCTGCTCCGGGACGATCTGGGTCGGCGCTGCGTAAGGGTTACCGGGGTAGGGCACACCCGGTCGCGGCGGTTGCAGGCCGAAACTCGTTGGCTCATCGGCCCCGTAAGGAACTCCCCCGTTATTGCTCATGAGTCCATCAATATCGCGGCAAGCGCTTCGGCATCCAGCCCCGCCGCTTTCCAGTCACAGACCCGTGACGCGGGCCGCCCTTTATCTCCGCTTTATCCGGTACGAGGGCGGCCCCTAGGCAATACGGGGCTACGGGCTACGGGCTACGGGCTACGGGCTACGGGCTACGGGCTACGGGCTACGGGTTACGAACGAGTCCACCGCCACGTCGAGGTACTCCTTCGCCTCCGTCGCCCTCCCGACCGGCGCCGACACCCACACGTCGTACATCCGGCCGCCCTCCTCCCAGCACAGGTCGTACGTGTGCCGCGCGCCCTCCGTCTCGGTGAACCCGTCCCAGGTGAACTCCCAGAACGCGGCGGGCTGTCCACCGTGCGTGGCCGAGGCGACGGCGGCATCACGGTAACCCGGGTTCGTGGCGGGCCCCTTGGCATCCCCGCGCCGCATCACCGCGAGCGGGCCGCCCGGTTCGGGATCGGCCACCTTGATGCCGAGGCGGAAGGTGCGCCCCGGCGACACGTAGAAGACCCGCTCCCCCTGCGGCTCCCGGGTGAAGTCGTCGGGCACGGCGAGCGCAAAGCCGCTCGGATCCTGCACGACCCGGTACCCCGGGGGCACCTTGCGGACGGCGGCGGGACCGGCGGACGGGCTGGAGGCCGACGCGCTCGCGGACGCCCCCGGCGCCCCGGTGGCCGACGTACCAGCCGTACTGCCCGTACTCGTGGCACTCGCCGTTGCATCCGTACTCGCCGTGCTCGCCGTAGTCGCCGTACTCGCTGTACTCGAAGGCGTCGGCGGACCACCGCCCCCGCTCCGGCCGTCGTTCATCAGCAACGATGCCGCCGACACCCCCGCCCCGACCATGGCGGCGACCAGCGCGGCGGCGACGAGGATGCTCCGGGTGGAGCGCGGCGCCCCGGGAGACGGCGAGGGCGGCGGGGCAGAGGTGGGCGTCCTCGCCGGTATGTTCCGCTGCGTGGGTGTGTATCCGGCCGTGACCGGCGGCGTCCGCCCGGTGTCCCGGAACGCGCGCAGCATCCGCTCCGCCTCCGCCGCGTCGAGCCGCTGCTCGGGATCGCGCTCGAGCAGCCCCCGTACGACGGGAAGCAGAGGCGCGGCCTGGGCCGGCGGCCGGATCTCGTCGACGACGACCGCGTGCAGGATGCCGCCCAACGAGTCGCGGTGGAACGGCGATTCACCGCTCAGGACGGTGCACAGCAGCACGCCGAGCGACCACAGGTCCGACTCGGGTCCCGTCCTGGCCCCGGACATCCGCTCGGGCGCGGTGTACTCCGGCGAACCGACGAACGCCCCGCTCTCGGTGAGCGTCGTCGCACCCGCGACCTGGGCGATCCCGAAGTCGGTGAGGACGGCCCGGCCGTCGTCCGCGATCAGCACGTTCGCGGGCTTGAGATCCCGGTGCAGGACACCGGCGTCGTGCGCGCGGCGCAGCGCGCCGAGGAGACCGATGCCGATGCGGGCGGCCTCGCGCGCGTCCACGGGGCCACCCGCCGAGACGCGCTCGGCGAGCGAGCCGCCTTCGATCAACTCCATGACGATGTACGGGCGTTCGTCGTCCTCGACCACGTCGTGCACGACGATGATGTGCGGGTGCTGCAACTGCGCGACGGCACGGGCCTCGCGCAGGGTGCGGTCGCGCTGCCGGCGGGCCTCGTCCGCGGAGAGCGTGGTGTCGAGGGCGATTTCCTTGACCGCGACGTCACGGCCGAGCAGCTGGTCGGTCGCGCGCCAGACGACACCCATGCCGCCCCGCCCGATTCTGGCCCCCAGCCGGTACCGGCCGGCGATCACACGGACGTTGTCCCCCTCGGTCCCCATGCGTCCCATCATGCCGCAACGGAGCCCGGCCCTCCGGGACAGCGAACTGCGGTGGCCGGTATCCGGCGGTGCTGTCCCCGGTCGCTGCCAGGCGTCACAGGCCGAAGCCGGCGTCAGGCGTTGGGGCTCCAGCTCCTCAGCATCGCGTCGAACTGCTCACGCGCCGTGTCCCAGTCCGCGGCCGGCGCGGACATGTAGATCGCGTACTCGACGCCGTCACGGGCCAGATACGTCTGCTCGATGGCGCGCCGCGGACCTGGGAACTCCGTCTGCCCATCCAGCGCGGTCCAGGTGAAGTCCCAGAGTGCGCCGTCGCAGTCGCGGAAGGTGTTGGACTCCAGACTGACCCGGCGGTAGTCGACCAGCTTGGTCAACTGCTCCTCCAGGTCGAGCAGATGCATGTACGGGTTCTCGAAGTCCGGTGAGTCGTCCACGGCGATGCGTACGAAGTGATCGCCGTCGTCGGGTGTGTAGTCGACCTGGCTGCCGTTGGCCTGCCGCTCCCAGCCCTTGGGGACGGCGAGGCTGAAGCCCTCGACGTCGTCCACGCGCACCCAGTTGTCAGGCACGGCACCGGCCGGCTGCTGCGCGCTCTCACTGGCCTGCGGGCTGGTGGCGGCGCCCGACTGCCCTGTACCGCCGCCCGGTTCCTCGGTACGCGTGACCGCATCCGCGCCCGAACGCCAGTCGCCCGCGAACTTGATCACCGCAGCGGCGCCGGCGCCGACCAGCACCGCAAGTACGAGGACGAGGGCGATGTTGCGGACCCGGCGCCGTTTCCCGGCGCCGGCCGGGGCGGCAGGCGCGGCCGCACCGGGCGCGGCCAGGAGAAAGTCCTGCATCTGGGGCCCACCCGGGACATGAGACGACGAGACGTGCGCGGTCGCACTATGTCCGTTGGCTCCGTGTCCGTTGGCGCCATGTGCGGACGCGCTATGTACGGACGCACCGTGATCCCCAATACCACCGTGATCCCCAATGCCACCGTGGTCCCCAATACCACCGTGGTCCCCAATACCACCGTGGTCCCCAATACCACCGTGGTCCCCAGTGCCTCCACGGTAGGGACGATCCACATCCACCCCGGCTGCCACATGCTGCGTCGGCACATACGCCTGCGCCGCGCCCGGCCGGCGGCCCTCCGCCGCCTCGGCGAGCATCTGCTCGGCTTCCTCCGCGCTGGGCCGTAGGGCGGGATCCTTGTGCAGCAGCGCGGTGATCACGGGCCCCAGCGGACCGGCGTACGCGGAGGGTTCGGGCTCGTCCTCCACGACGGCCCGCATGGTGGTCAGCGGCGTGGTGCGCCGGAAGGCCGATCTGCCCTCCACCGCCGTGTACAGCGTCGCGCCCAGCGCCCACAGGTCGGAGGACGGACCGAACTCGTAGCCGCGCACCCGCTCGGGAGCCAGATAGTCGACCGAGCCGACGATCTCGCCGGTGCGCGTGATCGTCGTATCGCCCTCGACCTGCGCGATCCCGAAGTCGGTGAGCAGGACGCGCCGGTCGGCGGCGAGGAGCACGTTCCCGGGCTTCACGTCACGGTGCAGCACTCCGGCGGCATGCGCGGCCCGCAGCGCGCGCAGCACCCACAGCCCGATCCGCGCCGCCTCGGCCGGTTCGAGGCGCCCCTGTTCCTTGACCTCGTCGGCAAGGGAGTTGCCCTCGACGAGTTCCATGACGATCCACGGCCGGTTGTCGTGCTCCAGGACGTCATGGACGGTGACGACGGCCGGGTGGTTGATCCGCGCGGCGGCCCGCGCCTCGGCGCGCGTCCGGGCGATCATCGGAGCCCGGTCGCTCTCGGCGACGTACAGCGCGGCCGTCAACTCCTTGACCGCAACCACCCGGTGCAGCACCTCGTCATGTGCCCGCCATACGCGGCCCATGCCACCGCTGCCGATGGTTTCAACAAGCCGGTAGCGGCCCGCGAGGAGCTGGCCCTGCATCTGATTCACGTTTCCCCGCAATGGTCTTGACAGGGTCAGACTAAGGAGCGGCCCCCCACGCAGGGAACCGCCGAGGCCCTACGGAAACCGCACTGTGACGGTTATCCCTTCCGCACGCGGACGGGAACCAAGGGAACCATGAGTCTACGGAAGCCCCCGGAGGCGTCTGCCAGTGCCCTGAGTCAGTGTCACCCATGCCCTGGCCGGTGTCATCCCGTGGCCTGATACGTACCTGACGCCTGCTCGTACAGCCGCGTCACCTCGTCCCGTTCGGCCTCGGGGCCGCGCACCTGCACCACGTGGTAGTGCCCGTCGATGATGATGGCCAGATTCCGTACGAAGAGCTCGTGCCCTTCCCCGTCGGTCCAGGTGAACTGCCCCTCGGCCATCACCAGTTCGCCCACGTCGATCCGCCGCATCCCGCTGGACGTGGCCCAGGTCGAGTCGCGGAACGGCTGCAACTCGCTCTCCCGCTCCCGCTGATACACCATTGGATCACTGCCGAACGTGCTCGTGCTGTCCCGGCCGGGTACGAGGATGAGCTCGAAGTCGCCGTGGGAGTACACGACCTGGCCACTCCCGTTCTTCGCCGTGCGGTCCCAACCGTTGGCCACGGCGACCCGGAAACCCTCGGCGTCATCACGCAGCGTGAACCCCTGGGCGACTTCGGGGTCATTGCCCTGTGAACCCGTCGAGCCTGTCGAGCCGGTCGCCCCCGCCGACCCCGTCGAACTCGCCGACGCCGAGGGGCTTTTGTCCCCGCCCGGAGAGGTCTGATCGGGTCGCGGCTCACTGCTCGCGCTCCCTCCCGCACCGGTATCGGGTGCGGGGCTGACGTCTCCGGCGGAACCGGTCCGCTCGCCGTCCGTGCCACTGTCCGGCTCGGCCTTCGGCATGAACACCATGGCGTACGCGATCGCCGCGGCCAGCAGGAGCAGTACCAGCAGAACCAGGTTCCTCCCGAGCCTTCGGGGCTTGACCTGCTTGTTCTGCTTGGCCCGCTTGTGGCGGGCGTGCGGGCTGGTCGCGGGGAGCCCGGCGCGGCGCCTGCGGACGAGCTCGCCCCGCCGCCGTACGATCGGCAGCCGACTGGGGTTGACCGGGGGCGCGGCGACGACATGGGCCCCCGCCTCGGCCTCCGGTGCCGAGCGCACCAACGACCTCAGCCAGCCGCGCAGTTCCTCGAAGTCCAGCCGCTCGGTGGGGTCCTGCCGCAGCAGCGACTCCACTACGGGCCTCAGCGGCCCGCACTCCTCCGCGAACGCGGGCGGCTCCGCGCACACGAGCTGCACCAGTTCGGCGGTGTTCTCCTCCGGGTAGGGCGCGTGCCCCTGCACAGCCCGGAAGAGCAGCGCCCCCAGCGCCCACAGATCGGTCGCGGGCCCGATCGGCGCCGCCAACTGCCAGTTCTCGTGCACCGGGCCGGCCTGCTCGGGCGCCCACCGCTCGGTCACGGGCCCGACCACGGCCATCCGCGCCTGCCGGGCCCGCTCCGCGGCGAGCGCGGTGGCAGGTCCCCGGCGCGGCGGCGCACCAACAGCTATCTGGTCCCAACGGGTCCCCTGCCCCTGGGCGTTACCGGCTGTTGCGCCGGCCACCGCTCCGGGAGCAGGGTGCCCACCGGGGACGGGGTGCCCACCGGGGGCAGGGTGCCCACCAGAGACGGGCGCGGGGACACTGGTCGCCGGGGGCGCCCCGGCGGACGTACCGCTCCCCGAGTACATACCGGCCGAGGTCCCGCTCCCCGGAGCCAACCCGCGGTTCGGCGGTCCCGGAAGCGCGGGGCGACCTTCACCGCCGCTACCGATGCCTGTTCCGGTCCCGACGCCTGTTCCGGTCCCGGCTCCGGCTCCAGCCCCGGCCTCGGTTCCGGGGCGCGGCTGCGCGCCATGCCAGGGATTGGTGCGCCCCACTCCGTACGGGTCGGCAATCTGGCCGGGGGGCGGGGTGTTGGACCGGTGTTCCATACCGTGACCCGGGACCTGGTACGGCGCCTGAGCCTGGGCCTGACTGTGGCCGGCGGCCTGAGCCGGGACTTGCCCGGGACCGAGCCCCTGAGCCTGGCCCGGCCCGGGACCGGACCCCTGAGACTGGGCTGCCCCGCCGTACCCCGGAGCCTGCGGGAACCCGCTCCCCCCGGACGCCTGCGGATACCCGCTGTACCCGGCGACCTCACGCCCGGAAGCCGACGACGCACCCTGCCCTGGAACCTGGGCCTGGGCCTGGGCCTGGGTCTGGGCAGGAGACTGACCCCGACCCTGACCCTGGGCCTGGATCTGGGCCGCCGACGCATCGGCTTGCGACACGGGCCGGGGCGCGGGCAGCGCCGCCTGACCGCCCCGCTGCTCTTCGTACACCCGCTGCTCTTCGTGCACCCGCTGCTCTTCGTGCACTCGGGCGGCGGCGCGCGCTCCGGCGCGATACGCGGCAATGGCCCCGGCGCGCGCCGCACGAATATCGCCCCCGGTACCTCCGGCGGCCCCCGTGCCGCCCGCGCCACCAACTCCTCCGGCCCCCCGCGCTTCGAGCGCACGTGGACCTACGCCTCCCGCACCACGGCCTGACGTCTCCGCGGCAGGCCCACCACGCTCCGCCCGAGCCTCGATCGCGGCCCGCCGCGCGGCTTCGGGATCCCCTCCGGCCGAAGCGCCGGATCCAGCCGCGGCACCGGACACACCGCCGACCCCGGCACCCGGCGCTCCGCCCGGCCCACCGGAACCGAACCCGCGCGAGGCACCGCCACCGGCCCCAGCGCCTGACCGCCCAGCCCCCGCACCTCCGGGACCACCCGACCCAACACCCGCACCTGGCCCCGGACCCGCACCACGGGTCGCCCCCGCACCCCCGCCGACTTCACCCTCGATACCCGCGAAACCTTCGAAGTCCCGCACCGGCACCGGGTCATACCCGCACAGCGCCTCCTCCGCGGCTCCGGCCGCCAGCCCGGTCAGCATCACGCGGCCGTCGTCGCAGACGAGCACCGTCCGTACGGTGATGTTCCGGTGCACCCACCCGTGCGCGTGCAGCACCCGCAGCGCGGTGAGGACGTCGGCGGCGACCTCGGCCGCGCGATAGGGACTCAGCGGCTTGTCGGCGAGCAACGCGGCCAGCGGCCTCGCCGCCACCAACTCGCTGACGATCCACAGCGACCCGCCCTCGGCGAACACGTCGAAGACCTGGTCGAGCCGGGGATGGTCGGGTATCTGAGCGGCCGCCTGCGCGGCGTCGATCGCTCGCCGCACGGCCGGTTCGGTGGGCCGGCGCGTGGTCCGCGCGGACGCCCGGCGCACCCCGCCGTCCCGTGCCACGAACCCCTCGGGCAGCCCGTCCGCGTCGAGCACCTCGGCCTCGACGACCTCCGGCAACGGCACCTGCCGGACCAGGACTTCCTGCCCGCTGTAGGTGTCGAACGCCCGGGTCTCGGCGAGTTCGTACTCGTCGGACGGCGGCAGCGGCAAGCGGTAGCGGTCAGCAAGAACCCGTCCCGCGTACTCGTCCACGATGCCTCCCCCAGCCGCCCGGTTGGTCAATTCCGTTCGCCTTGCGTCCCGTTATGGCTTCGTACGGTCCGCAACCACTCACGATACGTGCCGGAGGCAACTCGCAAAGTGGGGATGCGACATCTCAGGGTGCCCGCCCATGGCCGAACGTCACATCACCGAGCGGTACGTCACGACTTCGGCTGGAACGTCTCGGTCAGACTCTTCCACGTGTCCTCACGCAGATCGCTGTCCCAGTCGGCCGCCTTCGCCGTATACATCAACGCGTATCCCTGTTGCGGGCTGACGACGAACCCGCGGTCGATCGACCGGTACTTCGTGCCGCCGTCCTCGTAGGTGAACTCCCAGTCGGCCGTGTTCCAGCCGCGGTAGTCCACCGCCTCTATTCGCACCCGCTTGTACTGCGACCGCGTCATGCTCTGCTCTTGGTTCTCCCAGTCCGCCACCGGGTCGTCCTTGGGCGTGGTCGTCCAGCCGATCAGGAGCTTCTGCCCGTCGGGACCGGTGAACCGGGCCCCCGCCGCGTCCGTGGAGGTGTACTTCCACCCCTCCGGCAGGACGATCGAGAACCCTTGACTGCCCTTGTACGTCGTTCCGCCCGCGGAGTCCGAGCCCGAGTCCGACTCCGACTCCGACGCCTCGTCGTCACTGCCCGTCCCGCTCGACGCACCGGCCTCGGCACTCGCCGTGCTGCCGGAGGTCGCCTCTCCGGCCGAACCCGTGGCCGGGTCGTCCGCCCCGTCACCGCTGTCCGTGTGAGTGCCGCTGCTCTCCTCGCTGCCACTTCCGGCGGTCGCCCCGCTGGACGCGGACTTGGTGCCACCGCTCTTGGAGTCGTTCGAGCTGTCGTCACCCCCGTTGAGCGTGAGGGCCAGCACGGTCCCGATCAACGCCAGTGCAATGACCACCGCGATGATCACCAGCGTCCGACGCGGCACCACATCGGTCAACGGCGCCCGAGGCACCGGCCGCGGGGGCCTCTCGGGAGCCACCGGCCAGCCAGAGGGCTTGCCCGCGGCGGGCGTGGAAGCAGCGGGCGTATCAGCCGACACCGACGCGGAAACCGAAGTAACGGCAGCAGTACCGGCCTTCCTCGGCGCAGGCGCGGAAGGAGTGGAAGGAGCCGAAGGAGACACAGACGAAGGCGCGGACGCAGGCTTGACTACACCAGCACCAGCACCAGCACCAGCACCAGCACCAGCACGCGCGGCTGCCCCCGCACCGCCCGCCGAACCGCCCGTCGAACCAGAAGCCCCCGCACCCCCGGACTTGGCCCGCGCCGTCGCCGCCGCGCCGGCCGCAGCCGTGGCTGCCCCGGCCGCCGTGGCAACCTGCCGTACGGAACGCATCGCCCCGCGCAAGCGCTCCCCGGCCTCCTCACCCCGCTTGGCCCCGGACCCGCCCGAGCCCGAAGAACCCGAACTCCCCCTGCCCAGCCTTTCGTCGGGCACCGGCGGCAACGCCACGACCTTCGTCGCGTCCACCGGCTCCGGCACAACCGCCCTGGGCTCGGGCGCATGCAGCACCTCGGTGAGCATCGCCCGCGCGCCCTCGACATCGAGCCGCTGCTCGGGGTCCTTGGCGAGCAGTCCGTAAATCACGTTCTCCAGCGGGCCCGCGTTCTTCGGCTGCTCCACCGGCTCGGTCATCACCGCGGTGAGCGTCGCGATCGCGGAACCCTTGTCGTACGGCGGCGCGCCCTCCACCGACGCGTACAGCAGACCGCCCAGCGACCACAGGTCGGCGGCAGGCCCGGGCTTGTGACCACGCGCCCGCTCCGGCGAGATGTACGAGGGCGCGCCGACGAGCATGCCGGTCGAGGTGATGGACGGGTCACCCTCGACCTGCGCGATCCCGAAGTCGGTCAGGACGACCCGGCCGTCCTCGGAGATCAGCACGTTCGACGGCTTCACGTCCCGGTGCAGGATGCCTTCCCGGTGCGCCGAACGCAGCACATCGAGAATCGCCAGCCCGACCTCGGCGGCCCGCGTCGGCGTGAGCACGCCGTCCTCGCGGATGACCTCGGCGAGCGACTTGCCCTCGACGAGCTCCATCACGATCCACGGCCGGTTGTCCTCGTCGACCACGTCGAAGACCGTCACCGCGCCGTTGTTACGGATCCGCGCGATCGCCTTGGCCTCACGCAGGGTGCGCGTGATCAGCCGCCGCTTCTCGTCCTCGTCGATGCTCGACGGGAACCGCAGCTCCTTGACGGCGACCGTACGGCCCAGGGTCTCGTCCTCGGCCCGCCAGACCGTGCCCATGCCACCACGGCCGAGTACATCCCCCAGCCGGTACCGCCCGGCGAGGAGACGTTCGCTCCTGTCCTGACGGGATGCTCCCGCCCGCTCCGCCTCCGACATGCGTCCCCTCAAGCAACCCGCCCTGACAGAGCCTTCATTGTCCCTCACCCGACAAGTGACCGACGCCGTGGGGCCCCTCAAGAGGGGACCGCCCGACGTCCCGTGCTCCGCGGTCCCGCATGATGGCCCCCAACAAGGAAGGACCGCCGATGCCGCCCCGCCGGACACCTCGGACACTCCTGGCGATACCCGCGGTACTGGCGTTCCTCGGCCTGGCCCCGACCGTCTTGCCCACCCCGACCCCAACCAGCGCACAAGCCCCGGCATCCGCGCCCTCGCCCGGCCCGCGAACCCTCAAGTCGGCACCGTCAACCGCCCCCCAAACCCCCACGCCCCCAGTCGGCCCGCAGACCCCCAAGTCCACACCCCCAACCGGCTCCCGCCCCCTCACGCCCCCAGCACCAGCCAAACCGCAAGCCCCCGCCGCCCCGGTCGCCCCGGTCGCCGCGGTCACCCCGGCCACAGCCGCCGCGCTAACCCTCCTCGTCGCCCAGGGCAAGGCCCCCGCAGCAGCCCTGCTGGCTCAGGACGATTCCGGCACACGCTTCGCCGACGCCGGTGACGGAATCGACCGCTCCGACCACTTCCGCGCGGGCAGCATCACCAAGACGTTCATAGCGACCGTGGTCCTGCAACTCGCCGCCGAACACCGGCTGTCTCTGTCGGACACCGTGGACGCCCACCTCCCTGGCCTGGTGAGCGGCGCGGGCAACGACGGCAGCCGCCTGACCCTGCGCGCCCTGCTCACCCACACCAGCGGCCTGTACGACTTCACCGCCGACACCTTGGGCACGGTCCCCGTCACCCCACGTCAGGCCATACGCATCGCGCTCACCCACCCCCCGGCCGCCCCCGGCCACTACGCCTACTCGAACACCAACTACGTCCTGCTCGGCATGGTCATCGAGCAGGTCACCGGCAACTCGTACGCCACCGAGACCGAGCGCCGCATCCTCACCCCTCTCCGCCTGACCGGCACCTCCTTCCCGGGTGCCCGAACCTCTCTCCCCTCACCGCACGGCCGCGCGTACGCCGCCGACGGCTCCGACGTCACCGAACTCGACCCGCGCGTGGCCGGCGCGGCGGGCGAGCTGGTCACCACGCTCGCCGACCTGGACCGCTTCTACGGAGCCCTCCTCGCCGGCGAGCTGCTCCCGCCCGGCCAACTGCGGGAGATGCTCGACACCCGCGCCGCACATGGCTCGTACGGCATGGGCCTCTACCCGGTGAAGCTGCCGTGCGGCACCACGGTGTGGGGACACAACGGCCGTATCTCCGGCAGCTACGTGCGCACCGCAGCCACCGTCGACGGTCGTCATGTCCTCACCTTCCGGGTGAACACGGACGGGATCGCAGACCCTGACCTTGAACCGGCCCTGCTCGCCGCCGAGTTCTGCCCCCGCACCGAGTAGAACGGACACGTTCCGAGCAAAGATCCCAGCTCACGACACTCGTTCGAGTGACATCGACGGGAGCCCACCGGGAGCGGAAGTACACCGGGTGCGGAAGCCCACCGGGAGCAGAGGTCCACCGGGAGCGGGAGCCCACCAGGAGCGGAAGTCCACCGGGAACAATCACCCGCGGCCAGGAGCCCTCGGTCAGAGCGGCACGATGTCCGGCGCCCCCAGCCGCGCCGCGTCCGCCGTCAGGTCGTCCGGCTGCCGCTGCGACTCCCGCTCGGCCTCGACCCGCTTCTCGTAGTGCTCCACTTCCCGTTCGATCTGGTCCTTGTCCCAGCCGAGCACCGGCGCCATGAGCTCCGCGGCCTCCCGCGCACTGCGCGTTCCCCGGTCGAAGGTCTCGATCGAGATGCGGGTGCGCCGGGTGAGCACGTCGTCCAGGTGCCGGGCGCCCTCGTGCGAGGCGGCGTAGACGATCTCGGCCCGCAGATAGTCCTCAGCGGCCCCCAGGGGCTCACCGAGTGAGGCATTGCCGGCGATGAGGTCGAGCAGTTCCTCGGCGAGCACGCCGTACCGGTTCAACAGGTGCTCCACGCGCACCACATGGAGTCCCGTGCGCGCCGCGATCCGCGCTCGCGCGTTCCACATCGCCCGGTAGCCCTCGGCGCCGAGCAGCGGAACGTCCTCCGTGACGCACTCGGCGACCCGCTGGTCGAGACCGTGCACCGCCTCGTCCACCGCGTCCTTGGCCATCACCCGGTACGTCGTGTACTTGCCGCCCGCCACGACCACGAGCCCCGGCACCGGATGCGCCACCGTGTGCTCGCGCGACAGCTTGCTGGTGGCATCCGACTCACCGGCGAGCAGCGGCCGCAGCCCCGCGTACACGCCCTGGACGTCGTCGCGGGTGAGCGGCACCGAGAGCACCGAGTTCACATGCTCCAGCAGATAGTCGATGTCCGCGCTGGACGCCGCCGGGTGGGCCTTGTCGAGGTCCCAGTCGGTGTCGGTGGTGCCGATGATCCAGTGGCGCCCCCACGGGATCACGAAGAGCACCGACTTCTCGGTGCGCAGGATCAGCCCCGACGTCGAGTTGATCCGGTCCTTCGGTACGACCAGATGGATACCCTTGGACGCCCGTACATGGAACTGCCCCCGCTCCCCCACCATCGCCTGGGTGTCGTCGGTCCACACACCCGTGGCGTTCACCACCTGCTTGGCGCGGACCTCGTACTCCCCGCCCCCTTCGACATCCTGCACCTTGGCACCGACAACGCGTTCGCCCTCACGCAGGAAGCCGGTCACGCGCGCGCGGTTGGCGACCTTCGCGCCGTACGCCGCAGCGGTGCGCACCAGGGTCGCCACATAGCGGGCGTCGTCCATCTGCGCGTCGTAGTACTGCAGGGCGCCGACCAGCGCGTCCTTCTTCAAGGCGGGTGCGACGCGCAGGGCGTGGCGGCGGGTCAGATGGCGGTGTCGGGGCAGCCCCCGGCCGTGTCCACGGGCCATCGACATGGCGTCGTAGAGGGCGACACCCGAGCCCGCGTACAGCCGCTCCCAGCCCTTGTGCTGGAGCGGGTAGAGGAACGGAACGGGTTTCACGAGGTGCGGCGCGAGCCGTTCGAGCAGCAGCCCGCGTTCCTTCAGAGCCTCGCGCACCAGTGCGAAGTCGAGCATCTCCAGATAGCGCAGCCCGCCGTGGATGAGCTTGCTGGACCTGCTCGACGTGCCCGACGCCCAGTCCCGCGCCTCGACCAGACCTGTGGACAGGCCGCGCGTCACGGCGTCCAGCGCGGTGCCCGCACCGACCACTCCCGCGCCCACGACCAGCACATCCAGCTCACGCTCGGCCATTGCCGCCAGTGACTCGGCGCGCTCCGCCGGCCCCAGTGTCGCTGTCCTCACCGCTGCCTCCCGCTCTTGGTGGCGTCGGCCTCACCCGACAGGCGGGCCCGTGCTCACATCCCCCATGCCCAAAGTCTGACCTTCTTCCCCTCCTTCGGCCACCAGTCATCTGCAGCCTGTGGACAACACTCGGCGAATCTTGATCGCACAATCCCGCATAACGGTCATATTTACTCCTAGTCTGACATTGCGCTCGCCCGTCCTGTCCACAGGGCTTGCGCACCTGTCCTGCTTCGGCTACTGGGAAGGACGGCCCACTCCATGCCCGCAGATCTCGCCGTCATCGGACTCGGTCATCTCGGCCTGCCCCTGGCCCAGGCGGCCGTGGCGGCCGGCATCCCCACACTCGGCTACAAAACCGGCCCCGAAGGCGGCTCCCTCAGCCCCGCCGAGCTGCGCCGGATGCTCTCGGGGGGCTTCAGGCCGGCCACCGACCCCGCAGAGCTCGGCCGCGTCCGCACCGCCGTCATCTGCGCCCCGACCTCACGCGGCGCGGACGGCGCACTGGACCTGAGCCAGCTGGAGGCGGCCGCCCGCACCCTGGCCGCACAGCTCCGCCCGCACACCACGGTGATCCTCGAATCGCCCGTGCGCCCCGGCACCACCGAGGAATTCCTCCGCCCGCTCCTCGAAGAAGGCTCCGGACTGCGCGCGGGACGCGACTTCCACCTCGCCTATTCGCCCAGTCGGGTCGACCCCGGCAACCGCGACTTCGGCCCCGCCAACACCCCGAAGGTCATCGGCGGCCTGACACCCGCCTGCACCGAGTCGGCCGCCGCCTTCTACGGACGCCTCACCGACAAGGTGGTACGCGCGCGTGGACCACGCGAAGCGGAAACCGTGCAGCTCCTCGAGACGAACTTCCGGCACGTCAACATCGCCCTCGTCAACGAGATGGCCGTGCTCTGCCACGACCTGGGCGTCGACCTGTGGGACGTCATCCGCTGCGCCGAGACCAAGCCCTTCGGCTTCCAGGCGTTCCGGCCGGGCCCCGGAGTCGGCGGCCACGGAATCGCCCAGGACCTGACGGGCCAATCCGGACGCACCCTACGGATGGTCGAACTCGCCCAGCAGGTCAACAACCACATGCCCCAGTACGTCATCCAGCGCGCCGCCACCCTCCTCAACGAGCACGGCAAATCGGCCCGCGCCGCACGCGTACTCCTCCTCGGCGTCACCTACAAGGCGGACCTCGCCGACCAACAAGGCACCCCCGCCCACGAGATCGCGCTGCGCCTGATGGAACTCGGCGCGTCCGTCAGCTACCACGACCCGCTCGTCCCGGCGTGGCGCGTCCTCGGCCGCCCCGTCCCGCGCGCCGACTCCCTCTACGAGGCCGCTGCCGACGCCGACCTCACGATCCTGCTCCAGCAGCACCGCACGTACGACCTCCAAGGACTGTCCGTGAAGGCCCAACTCCTCCTGGACACAAGGGGAGCGACCCCGACCGGGGCGGCCCACCGACTCTGACCCCCGCAAATACCTCTCCCGTATGTCAGTGGTGACTGCTAGTGTCCGGGGCCGTTGTCGCACACGAGTGCGCCCACGTCCCACGCACACCAGTGCGCCCACCATTCACACCAATTCGGGGGATCTCCATCATGAGCCAGCCCACGCCGCCTTCCCAGCCGACCGAGGGCAACCCGTACGCCGCCGCCCAGCAGCCCGTCGCCGGCAATCCGTACGCCGGCCAGCAGCCCACGGACGGCAACCCGTTCGCGGGCCAGCAGCAGCCCGCAGGTGGCAACCCGTTCGCCGACCAGCAGCCCGGCTTCGTCCCGCCGGCAGCGCCCGCGCCGCGCCAGGGCAACGTCGCCCTGGGCATCGTGGCGGCAGTCGTCGCGGCCCTGGTCACCGCGGGCATCTACGGCGCAATCATCGGCGCCTCGGGGTACGAGATCGGCTACGCCGCGGTCGGCGTCGGCTTCGTCATAGGCCTCGCCGCGGGCAAGATCGGCGGCAGCAACCCCGTACTGCCGGTCGTGAGCGCCGTCCTCTCCCTGGGCGCCGTCTACATGGGCCAGCTCATCGGGTTCGCGATGATCGGAGCCGATGAGTCCGGTATCTCCGCGACCACGCTCCTCACCGACCACTTCGACCTGGTGAGCGCGGCCTGGAAGGAAACGGCCGACGTCATGACCTACGTGTTCTTCGCGATCGGCGCCTTCGCGGCCTTCTCGGGAACCAAGAAGGCGGCCGCGTAACCCGGTTAACGCACGACGAAGGGCCCGCATCACCCCCAGGTGACCGGGCCCCTTCACGTCGTACGAACCGCCGTACCAGCTCCCGTACGACCTACCGCTTGTGCTGCGAATCCGCCACCGTGACCTCGACCCGCTGGAACTCCTTGAGCTCGCTGTAGCCGGTGGTGGCCATCGCCCGACGCAGCGCGCCGAAGAAGTTCATGGAGCCGTCCGGAATGTGTGAGGGACCGGCGAGGATCTCCTCGATGGTGCCCACGGTGCCGAGGTCGACCTTCTTGCCGCGCGGCAGCTCCTCGTTGACGGCCTCCATGCCCCAGTGATGGCCTTTGCCCGGCGCGTCGGTGGCGCGGGCCAGCGGGGAGCCCATCATCACGGAGTCGGCGCCGCAGGCGATGGCCTTGGAAAGGTCGCCGGACCAGCCGACACCACCGTCGGCGATGACGTGCACGTACCGGCCGCCGGACTCGTCCATGTAGTCGCGACGAGCCGCAGCGACGTCCGCAACCGCGGTGGCCATGGGGACCTGGATGCCCAGTACGTTGCGCGTGGTGTGCGCGGCGCCGCCACCGAAGCCGACGAGGACACCGGCCGCGCCTGTGCGCATCAGGTGCAGGGCCGCGGTGTACGTGGCACAGCCGCCGACGATCACGGGGACGTCGAGCTCGTAGATGAACTGCTTGAGGTTCAGCGGCTCGGCCGCACCGGAGACGTGCTCCGCCGACACCGTCGTACCGCGGATGACGAAGATGTCCACACCCGCGTCCACGACAGCCTTGGAGAACTGCGCCGTGCGCTGCGGGGACAGGGCCGCGGCGGTGACGACCCCGGAGTCGCGCACCTCCTTGATGCGCTGCCCGATCAGCTCCTCCTTGATGGGAGCGGCGTAGATCTCCTGGAGGCGACGGGTCGCGGTGTCCGAGTCCAGCTCCGCGATCTCGTCGAGCAGCGGCTGCGGGTCCTCGTACCGCGTCCACAGCCCTTCGAGGTTGAGCACGCCCAGACCGCCCAGCTCACCGATGCGGATCGCGGTGGCCGGGGAGACGACCGAGTCCATCGGGGCGGCCAGGAAGGGCAGCTCGAAGCGGTAGGCGTCGATCTGCCAGGCGATCGAGACCTCCTTCGGGTCCCGGGTACGGCGGCTCGGGACGACGGCGATGTCGTCGAAGGCGTACGCCCGGCGGCCGCGCTTGCCGCGCCCGATCTCGATCTCAGTCACGTTGTGGCCTTTCCCTCTTCGCTTCTGCGTCTCCCAGTATCGCCGACGCCCACGACAAGGGCGGCCCCGGGAACCCCCGGGACCGCCCTCAAGCCGTACGGCTGCTGCTGACGACTACTGGTTGCGGCTGTAGTTCGGCGCCTCGACCGTCATCTGGATGTCGTGCGGGTGGCTCTCCTTGAGGCCCGCCGAGGTGATTCGGACGAAGCGGCCCTTGGTCTCCATCTCGTCGATGGAGGCGGCGCCCACGTACCCCATGGTCTGGCGCAGACCGCCGACGAGCTGGTGCAGTACGTTGCCCAGCGGGCCGCGGTAGGGCACCTGGCCCTCGATGCCTTCGGGGACGAGCTTGTCGTCGGAGGCGACGTCGGCCTGGAAGTAGCGGTCCTTCGAGTACGACCGGCCCTGGCCCCGGGACTGCATGGCGCCGAGGGAGCCCATTCCGCGGTACGACTTGAACTGCTTGCCGTTGATGAAGAGCAGCTCGCCGGGCGACTCCTCGCAGCCCGCGAGGAGGCTGCCGAGCATCACGGTGTCGGCGCCGGCGGCGAGGGCCTTGCCGATGTCGCCGGAGTACTGGAGGCCGCCGTCGCCGATCACCGGGACACCGGCGGCGCGCGCCGCGAGGGCGGCTTCGTAGATGGCGGTGACCTGGGGGACGCCGATGCCGGCGACCACCCGGGTGGTACAGATCGAGCCGGGGCCCACGCCCACCTTGACGCCGTCGACACCGGCGTCGATCAGGGCCTGGGCGCCGTCACGGGTGGCTACGTTGCCGCCGATCACGTCGACGCCGACGCTCGACTTGATCTTCGCCATCCAGTTGAGGGCGTTGCTGTTGTGTCCGTGCGAGGTGTCGACGATCAGGAAGTCCACACCGGCCTCGGCCAGCGCCTGGGCCCGCTCCAGCGCCTCGGGGCTGGCGCCGACGGCCGCACCGACCAGCAGGCGGCCCTCGGCGTCCTTCGCGGCGTTCGGGTACTTCTCGGCCTTCACGAAGTCCTTGACCGTGATGAGGCCCTTGAGGACACCCGCGTCGTCGACGAGCGGAAGCTTCTCGATCTTGTGGCGGCGCAGCAGCTGCATAGCGTCGTTGCCCGAGATGCCGACCTTGCCGGTAACGAGCGGCATCGGCGTCATGACCTCGCGCACCTGGCGCGAGCGGTCGGTCTCGAAGGCCATGTCGCGGTTGGTGACGATGCCGAGCAGCTTGCCGTTGCCGTCGGTGACGGGGACGCCGCTGATGCGGAACTTGGCGCACAGCGCGTCGGCCTCACCCAGCGTCGCGTCCGGGTGCACCGTGATCGGGTCGGTGACCATGCCGGACTCGGAGCGCTTCACGAGGTCGACCTGGTTGACCTGGTCCTCGATGGAGAGGTTCCGGTGCAGCACGCCCACGCCGCCCTGCCGTGCCATGGCGATCGCCATGCGCGACTCGGTCACCTTGTCCATCGCCGCCGAGAGCAGCGGGATGTTCACACGTACGTTGCGCGAGATACGGGACGAGGTGTCGACCGCGTTGGGCAGCACTTCCGAAGCGCCCGGCAGCAACAGCACGTCGTCGTAGGTCAGCCCGAGTGTCGCGAATTTAGCGGGCACTCCGTCGACGTTGGCAGTCATGACACCTTCCCCAAATGGCCTTGATCGGTGCGGATGTCCATGCTAACGGGAAGCAAGGGTCTCTCATTCCATGGCCTGTGTCGGCCGGGGGCTTCGTACTTTCGTACGGGACTGGAGGCATCGCCGTTCATCCGGCGCCGGAAGCCCGGTCCTGGGCCCCGAGCACCCACCCCGGCCCCAGTCCCAGCCCCAAGCCCGGCCTCGGCGGACCCCGGCTCGCTCGACGCAGGGCCGTCCCCCGCTGTCGCGGTGGGAGAAGAACCCCACCATCCCCGCTGGGCTGTGCCCGGCACCGCCGGACACCGCCGCCCAGCTCCTCGCCGCCGCGGCGGAAAAAGAATCGCCGGCCCGGCGAACGAAACCCGGAATCCCGCGCCCCCGCCCGGGCTGTGCCCGGCACCGCCGGACACCACCGTCCAGCTCCTCGCCGCCGCGGCGGAAAAAGAATCGCCGGCCCGGCGCAGGAAACCCGGAAACCCACCGCCCCGCCCAGGACGCACATGGCGCAGCCGGACACCGCCGTCCTGCTCCCTGCCATACGGCGGAAAGAATCGCCGTCCCGGCGGAGAACCCCAGGAACCCGGCCCCCGAACAAAGGCCCGAACTACTGCTCCGCCAACGCCCGCAACCGGCTCAACGCCCGGTGTTGAGCCACCCGCACCGCTCCGGGTGACATTCCCAACATCTGGCCGGTCTCCTCGGCCGTGAGGCCCACCGCGATCCGCAACAGGAGGAGCTCGCGTTGGTTGTCGGGGAGGTTGGCGAGGAGTTTCTTGGCCCATTCGGCGTCGCTGCTGAGCAGGGCGCGCTCTTCGGGGCCGAGGGAGTCGTCGGGCCGCTCGGGCATCTCGTCCGAGGGGACGGCGGTGGACCCGGGGTGCCGCATCGCCGCACGCTGCAGGTCGGCGACCTTGTGCCCGGCGATGGCGAAGACGAACGCTTCGAAGGGGCGCCCCGTGTCCTTGTAGCGCGGCAGCGCGAGAAGCACCGCGACGCAGACTTCCTGCGCCAGGTCCTCCACGAAGTGCCGCGCGTCACCGGGAAGCCGGGACAGCCGCGTACGGCAGTAGCGCAGTGCGAGAGGGTGAACATGGGCCAGCAGATCGTGCGTTGCCTGCTCGTCGCCGTCGACCGCGCGATGGACGAGCGCACCGATCACCGTCGTCTCGTCGTCGCGCATCGGTCCATGGTGCCTCGGTGTCGTTCGATCCGTGGCACCGCGTCCATAGTTGTGCACCGAAGCGTTATGAGCAGGTGCGCCGGAACTCATCTCCTGCGCCCTCCCCTTCCGCTCGACCGAATCGTCCCCAAGGAACTCCACACCTCAAGGATGCGGCATCCGCCGGGAAACGGGGATCGGGCATCGAAGAGGCTCTCTCCGAGGGCCCGGCCCCGCCCGCCGCAAGACGGGCAGGGACTACTGCCGTTGTACCCCCACGGCGGCTCACTTAGCGAACCAGGCCCCACCGGAAGCCGAGCGCCACGGCGTGCGCACGGTCCGAGGCACCGAGCTTCTTGAAGAGCCGCCTGGCGTGCGTCTTCACCGTGTCCTCGGAGAGGAACAGCTCACGGCCGATCTCCGCGTTGGAGCGGCCGTGGCTCATGCCCTCCAGGACCTGGATCTCCCGCGCGGTGAGCGTGGGCGCGGCGCCCATCTCGGCCGACCGCAGTCTGCGCGGGGCGAGCCGCCAGGTGGGGTCGGCGAGCGCCTGGGTCACCGTCGCGCGCAGTTCGGCACGCGAGGCGTCCTTGTGCAGATAGCCGCGGGCACCGGCGGCGACGGCGAGCGCCACGCCGTCCAGGTCCTCGGCAACGGTGAGCATGATGATGCGCGCACCGGGGTCGGCGGACAACAGCCGCCGAACAGTCTCGACGCCGCCCAGACCGGGCATGCGTACGTCCATCAGAATCAGGTCCGAACGGTCGGCACCCCAGCGGCGGAGTACTTCCTCGCCGTTGGCCGCCGTCGTGACACGCTCGACGCCGGGCACGGTCGCCACCGCACGGCGTAGCGCCTCTCGGGCAAGCGGGGAGTCGTCGCAGACGAGGACGGATGTCATGGCCGTCCTCCGCAGCTGATGCGCGTCACCTTGAGCCTCCAGGCTGGTACGAATCGTCACCGATGCGGTCGACACTCGCCGACGGAAACTGCCGTCTGCCCGAGCGCTTGTTCCTTCGACCGCCTCGGCAATCTCAACGATGGTCACTCGAAAGAGTTACGGGGCAGCCGCTCGTCTTCGGCACTGTACGTGAGGGTGCGGACACGGTGCAGACATGCGCGGCGGACCCACAACCTTTCATCACAACCCATGCCCCATTTAGCCCGATTTCTTCCCTTTTGCTGGTGTCTGTGGCTAGATTCGCAATGAGTCATATTTTCATCTCCTTAGATCGTAGATGTACGGTCGGTGGGCACATAGCAGCCCAGAACGGCAACAAGGGGACACGCAATGGCAGATTTCTCCCGCCTTCCCGGTCCGAACGCGGACCTCTGGGACTGGCAGCTCCTCGCGGCTTGCCGCGGGGTCGACAGCTCGCTCTTCTTCCACCCGGAGGGCGAGCGCGGTGCGGCACGGAGCGCTCGCGAGAACTCGGCCAAAGAGGTCTGCATGCGATGCCCGGTACGCGCGGAGTGCGCGGCACACGCGCTGGCGGTGCGCGAACCGTACGGCGTGTGGGGCGGGCTGACCGAGGACGAGCGCGAAGAGCTCATGGGACGGGCACGCAACCGGCTGGTCTCGGCGTCGGCCACTGGAAGCAGTCCTCCTTCGAACAACTGAAGGAACGTTTCTGCCGACCGGGCACGCGCACGCGTGCCCCCACTTTTCCGATCCCGCGCTCGACTACCGGCGCCCGACTACCGGCGCTCGACTACCGGCGCTCGACTTGCCCGCGCCCGACCGCCCGAACCCCTCTGTGCCCCGCGCCGGGTGCTACCGGGGTGCTACCGCCGCGCGGCTCGCGCCAGCCGGTCCAGCGTCGCCGCCACCGCGGGCACCTGGGCGAGATCCGGCAGCGTGAGCGCGACGATCTCCCGCCGCAACGGGGGCTCGACCGTCACCGTGCGCGCGCCCTTGGGCCGTACGGACTCGATGGCGAGCTCCGGAAGAACCGCGACCCCGAGACCGGCGCCCACCAGGCCGACCACGGCCGGGTAGTCGTCGGTGGCGAAGTCGATACGGGGTTCGAAGCCCGCGCCGCGGCAGACCTCGACCAACTGTCGGCGGCAGCGCGGGCAGCCCGCGATCCAGGGGTCCCCGGCGAGTTCGCCGATCGCGACCGACCCGGATCCGGCGAGGGGGTGGTTCTCGGGAACCAGCCCGACGAGACGGTCGAGCAGCAGGGGTCGTACGACCAGGTCGTCCCACTCCTCGACCTCCTCGACGCCCGTCACCCCCTCGTACCGGAACGCGAGTGCGATGTCGCAGTCGCCGTCGCGGAGCATCTCGACGGAGCGCGGTGGTTCGGCCTCCTCCAACGAGACCCGGGTGCCGGGGTGCGCGGCGCGCAGGGCGGCGAGGGCCGTGGGGACGAGTGTGGAACTGCCGCTGGGAAAGGAGACGAGCCGGACGCGGCCCGCGCGCAGGCCCGCGATGGCGGCGACCTCCTCCTCGGCGGCCGTCAGACCCGCGATGATGCCGGCCGCGTGCCGGACGAGCGCGTCGCCCGCCTGCGTCAGACGCATCTCGCGCCCCGTCCGGATGAGCAGCGGTGTGCCGACGGACGCTTCGAGTGCCTTCATCTGCTGGCTGACGGCGGGCTGGGTGCAGCCCAGTTCACGTCCTGCCGCCGAGAAGGAGCCGGTGGCGGCGACGGCGCGCAGGACACGGAGATGACGGGCCTCGATCACATTTTTAGCATAAGGGTTTCTTGGGTGCAGAAGCGAATATTGCGTCGCAGCTTTGGCCCTCCATCGCCTAGCGTGGTCGCCATGAAGCTGCTGTCGCTGAATGTGGGCCGGGCGAAGGCCGTCGCGTACACGAGCCAGCCCGAGGGGCTGACCGGCATCGACAAACAGCCGGTGCCTGGGCCGGTGCGGGTCGCGTCGCCCGGGCCCAAGGGGATCGGCGGGAGCGGCCTCGTCGGCGACGCGGTGTGCCACAAGCGGCACCACGGCGGGGAGCACCAGGCCGTGTACGCGGTCGCGCGCGAGGATCTCGACGACTGGGAGCGCGAGCTGGGCCGGACGCTGGCCGCCGGCTCCTTCGGCGAGAACCTCACGACGCTGGGAGTCGACGTGTCCGGGGCACGGATCGGCGAGCGCTGGCGCATCGGGCCCGAGGTGGTCCTCGAGGTCACCTGCGGGCGCATCCCCTGCCGGACCTTCCAGGAACACCTCGGTGAGAAGGGCTGGATGAAGCGCTTCACCCAGAAGGCGGCGCCCGGCGCGTACCTGCGGGTCGTCGAGCCCGGCGAGATCCGCTCCGGTGACCCGATCGAGATCGTGCACAGGCCGGACCACGACGTCACGGTCGCCCTCCAGTTCCGTGCGGTCACCACCGCACGGGAGCTGCTGCCGCGACTGCTGGACGCGGGCGACTCGCTGCATCCGGAGTCGCGCGAGATCGCCGAGAACTACGTGGCGACGCTCGGCGCCTGAGGACCTGTCCGGGCAGCGGATACGCGGACGGTCACACACCCTGCGGGCAAGTCGTGCGGCGCGCGCGGGTGTTGGGCGCCGGGCGCCGGACCACAGTCCAGGTCATTAACCTTGCGCCATGACAACGGCTCTGATTACTGGATCGACCGCGGGTATCGGCGCCGCCTTCGCGCGGCGTCTGGCGGCTGACGGGCACAACCTCGTGCTGGTGGCGCGTGACACCAAGCGGCTGGGCGAGCAGGCGACCGAGCTGCACGACCGGCACGGCATCGAGGCGGAGGTGCTGACCGCGGATCTGGCGACGGACGACGGCATCGAGGCGGTCGCCAAGCGGCTGAGCGACCGCAGGAACCCGGTCGATCTGCTGGTCAACAACGCCGGTTTCGGCAACAAGGGCCGCTATCTCGAAGTGTCGATGGCCGACGAGCTGACGATGCTCAAGGTGCACTGCGAGGCGGTGCTGCGGCTGACCTCGGCGGCGACCGAGGCGATGCGGGAGCGCGGCCGGGGCGGGGTCGTCAACGTCTCGTCGGTGGCCGCCTTCGTGCCCCGGGGGACGTACGGGGCGTCCAAGGCCTGGGTCGTGCAGTTCACGCAGGGCGCGGCGAGCGACCTGGCCGGCAGCGGTGTACGGCTGATGGCGCTGTGCCCCGGATTCGTGCGCACGGAGTTCCACCAGCGCGCCGGCGTGAGCACGGACAACATCCCCAACTGGATGTGGCTGGACGCCGACAAGCTGGTCGCCGCGGCGCTCACGGATCTGTCCCGCGGCAAGACCCTGTCGATTCCCGACCCGCGCTACAAGGCGCTGATGGGCCTGGTGAAGGTGACACCGCAGGCGTTGCTGGGCGGGGTCACGTCCAAGACCGGGCGGAAGTACGGGCCGCAGTAGGCCAGAGGCGGTGGCGCCGCCGTCCCAGTGGGACGATGGAGGTATCAACCGGACCCAGGGGGGCCGGGAGGCGGCGTCATGACATTTGTGCAGCTCATCGACTGCAAGACCAGTCGATTCGACGAGATGAACCGGCTCATGGACACATGGGTCGAGCAGACCAAGGGCAAGCGGACCGCGACGCACAGCGTCGTCGGCAAGGACCGGTCCGACGCCAGGCACTTCATCGAGATCGTGGAGTTCCCGTCGTACGAGGAAGCGATGGCGAACTCGAATCTTCCCGAGACGGACAAGATCTTCCGGGAGATGGTGGCGCTCTGCGACGAGATGCCGACGTTCACGGATCTCGATGTGGTGCGCGACGAGTGGCTCTACAAGGCCAGCGTCCGCAATTTCTACGGGCTGGCCGCCGGCAAGGGCAGGTTGCCCTCGTGGGACGAGGTCATCGCGGAGAACTACCACGACCACGATCCGTCCAACGAGCAGGACGTGATCGGCCTGGACGCGGTGCGCCGCGAGGTGGAGATGTGGCGGTCCGGCTTCGACTTCACGTTCACCATCGAGGACCAGCTCGCCGACGGCGACCGGGTCTGTACGCGCTGGACCTGGAACGGCACCCACACGGGCGACTTCATGGGAATCCCGGCCAGCGGCAAGCAGGTCACCATGACCGGCACGACCATCCACCGGTGCACCGATGACGGCAGGATCGCCGAGGGCTGGTGGCAGTACGACAGGCTGGGGCTGATGGCGCAGCTCGGGGCGCTGGATTCGCTGGAGCAGTAGCCGTAGCCGTAGCCGTAGCCGGCAGTGCACGGGAAAGGCCCCCGTTCCCGGCGGGAACGAGGGCTTTCTCGGAAGCTGGTGCCTCAGTGGCTGGTGCCTCAGTGCGAGTGGCCGTGACCGTGGCCGTGGCCCGCGTCGCCCTCTTCCTCGGCCGGCTTCTCGACGACCAGGGTCTCGGTCGTGAGGAGCAGGGAGGCGATGGAGGCGGCGTTCTCCAGGGCGGAGCGCGTGACCTTGACCGGGTCGATGACGCCGGCCTTCACCAGGTCGCCGTACTCGCCGGTGGCGGCGTTGAAGCCCTGGCCCTTGTCGAGCTCGGCGACCTTGGAGGTGATGACGTAACCCTCCAGGCCGGCGTTCTCGGCGATCCAGCGCAGCGGCTCGACGGCGGCCTTGCGGACGACCGCGACACCCGTGGCCTCGTCGCCGGTCTTGCCGAGGTTGCCCTCAAGGACCTTGACGGCGTGGACGAGCGCGGAGCCGCCACCGGAGACGATGCCCTCCTCGACCGCGGCGCGGGTCGCGGAGATGGCGTCCTCCAGACGGTGCTTCTTCTCCTTGAGCTCCACCTCGGTGGCGGCGCCGACCTTGATCACGCACACGCCGCCGGCCAGCTTCGCGAGGCGCTCCTGGAGCTTCTCGCGGTCCCAGTCGGAGTCGGTGTTCTCGATCTCGGCCTTGATCTGGTTGACGCGGCCGACGACCTCGGAGGAGTCGCCGCCACCGTCGACGACGGTCGTGTCGTCCTTGGTGACCGTGACACGGCGGGCGGTGCCCAGCACGTCCAGGCCGATCTGGTCGAGCTTGAGGCCGACCTCCTCGGCGACGACCTGACCGCCGGTGAGGGTGGCGAGGTCGCCCAGCATGGCCTTGCGGCGGTCACCGAAGCCCGGAGCCTTCACCGCGACGGCGTTGAAGGTGCCGCGGATCTTGTTCACGACCAGGGTCGACAGGGCCTCGCCCTCGACGTCCTCGGCGATGATCAGCAGCGGCTTCGAGGCGTTGGCCTGGATGACCTTCTCCAGCAGCGGCAGGAGGTCCTGGATGGAGGAGATCTTGCCCTGGTGGATGAGGATGTACGGGTCCTCGAGGACGGCCTCCATGCGCTCCTGGTCCGTCACGAAGTACGGCGACAGGTAGCCCTTGTCGAAAGCCATGCCCTCGGTGAAGTCCAGCTCCAGACCGAAGGTGTTGGACTCCTCGACGGTGATGACACCGTCCTTGCCGACCTTGTCCATCGCCTCGGCGATGAGCTCGCCGACCTGGCTGTCCTGGGCGGACAGACCGGCGACGGCCGCGATGTCGGCCTTGTCCTCGATCGGACGGGCGGTCGCGAGGAGCTCCTCGGACACAGCCTTGACGGCGGCGTCGATGCCCTTCTTGAGGAGGGCGGGGGACGCGCCGGCGGCGACGTTCTTGAGGCCCTCGCGGACGAGTGCCTGGGCGAGCACGGTGGCGGTGGTCGTACCGTCACCCGCGATGTCGTTGGTCTTGGTCGCCACCTCCTTCACCAGCTGGGCACCGAGGTTCTCGTACGGGTCGTCGAGCTCGACCTCGCGCGCGATGGTGACGCCGTCGTTGGTGATGGTGGGAGCGCCGAACTTCTTGTCGATGACGACGTTGCGGCCCTTGGGGCCGATCGTCACCTTGACCGTGTCGGCAAGCTTGTTGACGCCGCGCTCGAGGGCGCGACGGGCGTCCTCGTCGAACTTCAGGATCTTCGCCATGGGAGCGATTCAGCCCTCTCGAAACTCTGGAAAATCTGGGGAGAACGAACGGCGCCCCCGACGCCCGGCTACTTGTGGTCGCGGGGGGCCAGGGGCGCAGTTCACTGCAGAACCGGTTGGGTACCGGGGTGAATTACTTCTCGATGATCGCGAGCACGTCGCGAGCCGAGAGGACGAGGTACTCCTCGCCGTTGTACTTCACCTCGGTGCCGCCGTACTTGCTGTACAGCACGATGTCGCCGACGGCGACGTCGAGCGGAAGACGGTTACCGTCCTCGAAACGGCCCGGGCCCACGGCAAGGACGACGCCCTCCTGGGGCTTCTCCTTCGCGGTGTCCGGGATGACCAGGCCAGAGGCCGTGGTCTGCTCGGCTTCGAGCGGCTGGACCACAATGCGGTCCTCGAGCGGCTTGATGGCAACCTTGGAGCTGGTGGTCGTCACGATCCGACCTCCCCCTTCGGAGATCTCACGGGGTTAACTGTCTGAGGTGGCGACCAGGTGGACCCGTCGTCGCGGGAGCCGGATCTACCTGTCGTCATTGGCACTCTCCAGGGGGGAGTGCCAGACCCGAGACTATGACCGCGATTAGCACTCGGTCAAGCGGAGTGCCAACGCGGCGCCCATGAGCCCGTGAAATCGGGGGCGTGCGAAGTGTCAGAGGTAGTCCTCAAGCCGGGCCGCCGTGAACCCCTCCGCCTGCACCCGGCGCAGCAGGGCGAGCGTCCCCTCCGTGAGATTCGGGGAGTCGAAGCCGGACAGGATGTCGCCGGTCCGCAGCGGGCCGTCGCCGGTGTCCCGCCCCCGTACGACGGCCGCGATCCCGCAGTCCGCGGCGGCGCGCAGTGTGGTGGTGTCGTACGTCCCGTACGGGGGCCGCAGGAAGCGGGGGCGGATGCCGAAGCGCTGCTTGAGCTTGTCCTGCTGGCCGCAGATCTCGGCGCGCTGGCCGGCGTACGGCAGGCCGCGCAGGGAGGGGTGGTCGAGGGTGTGGTTCTGCACGGTCGCGCCGACCGCGCGCAGCCGCGCGAAGTGCCCGTACCCCGGCCCGACCACGCTGTCCGTGAGGAACATGCTGACCGGCAGCCGCAGTTCACGGACCATGTCCACGAACCGCGGATCCCGCTCGGCACCGTCGTCGTACGTCAGGAAGACCACCTTGTCGCGGGTGGGCACGCGGTCCACGACCGGCGCGAGGCCCGGGCCCGCGGCGGGAGCGGTGGCCCGGGCGGACGGTTTCGGCGCGGGGGCGAGCGGCGCGGACAGGCCCCAGCGGCGGTACGTCGCCAGGGTGGGCCCCTGCGAGCGCGCCTTGCTCACCTCGTGCGCCGCCTTCTTTCCCAGCCGTTCGATCGGGTCGACGGCCTGGGCGCAGCCGGACAGCAGCACGGAGGCGAGCAGCCCGGCGACGAGCCCGCGGGGCCGGAGTCTCACAAGTAGTCCTCGAGGCGGGCCACCGCGTACCCCTTGTCGGTCACCATCTTCATGAAGCGGCGGACCATGTCGGGCATCGTGCCCTTCCAGTCCTCCTTGCCGCGGAAGTGGGTGAGGACGATGTCGCCGGGGTGCAGATCGCGGTCCCACTCGCGGTAGTCCCAGTGGTCGACGAAGATCTCCTCGTTCCACAGCGGGGCGGCCTTGATGCCGCAGGACTTGGCGGCGCGCAGGGTGTCCTCGTTGTAGTTGCCGTACGGCGGCCGGAAGAGCGTCGGGCGCTTGCCGAACTGCTTCTTCATCACGTCCTGCATGCCGCAGATCTCGCGCTTCTGCTGCGCGTAGGAAAGTCCGGGCAGGTAGGGGTGATGGAGGGTGTGGTTGTTGAGTACGACGCCACGGTCGCGCATCTTGCGGAAGTACCCGTAGTCCTCCTTGACCAGGTAGTCGCTGAGGAAGGCGGTGTACGGGATCTTCAGGTCGCTCATCATCCGCAGGAAGGCGGGGTCCTTCTCGGCGCCGTCGTCGATGGTGAGGAAGACGACCTTGTGCTTGGTGGGGATGGTGGTGAAGACGGGCGGCAGATCCTCCCCGTCCTCGACCTCGAAGCCGTCGCGGAACTCGATGACCGGCTTCTTGGCCGGGGGCGCGGGCGCGGTCAGCGGCGTCTTGGCCAGGCCCCAGCGCTTGGCCGCGGCAGCTCTTGCGGCCTGCGCGACACGGAGCTTGGCGGCGGCGTCGAGGGCGGGCGGCGCCGGCGCCGGTTTCACGGACTTGGGGTCGGCGCCCGAGGTGCAGCCGGACACGAGGGCAGCCAGGGCGAGAGCGGCGATGCCGGTGCGGGCGGCCGTCAATTTCATCCCGTTTTTGTAATTTTGTCTTACTGATCGCATGGCGCCGGATCCTCGCAGGCCACAGCCGCCACGAGGGCACGACACCGCGGCCGGACGCGCACCGTCCACCGACTGGCCCACAATGGCCCGGTGAACGACCTCGATCCGCCGTCCCCCCTCGCCTCTTTCGCCACCCTGCTCACACCCGAGGGCCGCGCCCTGCTCGACGAGGTGCGCGGCACCGATCCGGCGCAGGAACTGGCCGTCGCCACCCGGCTGCGCCGCGAACACCCCGCCGCGCTGGTCTCGGCGGCCCTCGGGCAGGCACGGCTGCGGCAGCGGGCGGCGGCGAAGTTCGGGGCCGCGGACGCCGAGCGGATGTTCTTCACCCCCAACGGCGTCGAGCAGTCGACCCGTACGACCGTCGCGACGCACCGCGCGCAGCGCCTGCGCGCCCTCGGTGTGCGCTCGGTCGCCGACCTCTGCTCCGGCATCGGCGGTGACGCGATCGCGCTCGCCCGCGCCGGGATCCGGGTCCTCGCCGTCGACCGGGACCCGCTGACGGTGGCGGTGGCGCGCGCGAACGCCGACGCGCTCGGCCTTGCGGACCTGATCGAGGTGCGCGAGGCGGATGTCACGGAGGTGGACGTGTCGGCGTACGAGGCCGTCTTCGTGGACCCCGGGCGCCGGGGCGGCCGCGGCCGGATCTTCGACCCGGAGGCCTACTCACCGCCCCTGTCCTGGGCGGTCGGCACCGCCTCGAAGGCACCCCTCGCCGCTCTGAAGATCGCTCCCGGTATCCCGCACGAGGCGATTCCCGCCGAGGCGGAGGCCGAGTGGATCTCGGACGGCGGCGACGTGAAGGAGGCGGTGCTCTGGTTCGGCACCGAGCCGGGGCTTGTGCGGGCCACGCTGCTGCCGGGTCCGCGCGAGGTGCGGGGGCGCGGGCTGCCGGATCCGGCGGTGCGGCCGGTCGGGCGGTATCTGTACGAGCCCGACGGCGCCGTCATCCGCGCCCATCTGGTCGCGGAGGTGGCCGAGGAGCTGAACGGCGGGCTGGTCGACGAGACGATCGCGTACATCACGGCGGACGAGGCGCGGGCGACCCCGTACGCCGCCGGGTACGAGATCACCGACCAACTCCCCTTCGGCGTGAAGAAGTTGAAGGCGCTGCTGAGGGAGCGGGGGGTGGGGGTGCTGACGGTGAAGAAGCGCGGGTCGGCCGTCGAGCCGGAGGAGCTGCGGCGCAAGGTGCTGCCGAAGGCGCAGGGTCCGCATTCGGCGACGGTGTTCCTGACCCGGGTGGCGGGGGCGCCGACGATGCTGGTGGGGCAGCCGCTGGGGCTCTGACCGTCGCCGTCTCAGGGTTGCGGCGGGCCCCAAGGCGGCGAGGCCGGACCGTCAGGACTGCGCCGGTCCCGAGATGGCGAGACCGGGCCGTCAGGACCGCGGCAGGCCCAGTTCACGCACCCGCGCCCGCAGCAGCTCCCTCTCCTGTTCGTTGCGGGTCAGCGTGATCGCCCGTTCGAACTCCGCTCGCGCCTCCGCCGTACGCCCGAGCCGGGCAAGCAGATCCCCGCGGACGCTGGGCAGCAAGTGGTAGTCGCGGAGGGCGGGTTCGGCGGTGAGGGCGTCGATGATGTCCAGCGCGGGCGCCGGGCCGTCCACCATCGAGACGGCGACCGCGCGGTTCAACTCCACCACGGGGGACGGGGATCGGGCGGTCAAGAGGCCGTACAGGGCGGCGATCTGCCCCCAGTCCGTGTCCTCGTACGCGTACGCCTGGGCGTGGGACGCGGCGATGGCGGCCTGGAGGGCGTAGGGGCCGGGGCCCGTGGTGGTGACGGCGTTCGCGCGGCCCAGGGCGGCGAAGCCTCGGCGGATCAGCATGCGGTTCCAGCGGCGGCGGTTCTGGTCCTTGAGCAGCACAGGCTCGCCCGACGGGCCGATGCGAGCGGTCGCCCGGGACGTCTGAAGCTCCAACAGCGCCGCCAGCCCGTGCACTTCGGGTTCCTTGGGCATCAACTCGGCCAGTACGCGGGCCAGTCGCAGGGCATCCTCGCACAGGGCGGGGCGCAGCCAGTCCTCGCCCGCGGTGGCCGCGTACCCCTCGTTGAAGATCAGGTAGATGACCTCCAGGACGGACCCGAGGCGCGCCTCGCGCTCCGGGCCGTACGGCACCTCGAAGGCGACGCCCTTCGTCGCCAGTTTCCGTTTGGCCCGCACGATGCGCTGGGCGATCGTCGGCTCCGGGACGAGGAAGGCGCGGGCGATCTCGGGGGTGGTCAGACCGCCGAGCAGCCGCAGGGTGAGCGCGATACGGGCCTCTGCGGAGAGGACCGGGTGGCAGGTGGTGAAGACGAGCCTCAGCAGGTCGTCGTCGATGTCGTCCGGGTCGGCGGGCTCCTCGAAGGGCGTGGTCGTGTCCAGGTCACGCCCGATCTCCGCCAGCTTGGAGGCGTACCGTTCCCGGCGGCGTACGAGATCGATCGCGCGGTGCTTGGCCGTGGCCGTGAGCCAGGCACCGGGGTTGTCCGGCACCCCGTCCCGCGGCCACTGCTCCAGCGCCGCGACCAGCGCGTCCTGCGCCAGCTCCTCGGCGATGCCGACGTCGCGGACGATGCGGGTGACGCCGGCGATGACGCGCGGGGACTCGATCCGGAAGATCGTCTCCACGGTTGCCACGGCGTCGGAGGCGGTGCCAGAGGGGGCGGCGGCTGCCTGGGCGGAGGTGCTGGAGGGCTGCTGTTCCACAGCCCCCCATCAGACACCCACGACGGCCGTGAGCCAAGGAACCGCATCAGACACCCACGGCGGCCATGTAGGCCACGGAACCGCTCAGACACCCGAGGCAGCCCTACGCCAAGGAACCGCCCGCCCGATCACTCAGCTCTCCGCGATCTCCCGCACCTCGGACGTGACCGTCCAGTGCTCCTCGTGGATCTTGAGGAAGCGCTTGGTCCACTCGATCGCCTCGGCCTTGTCCTTGGCCTGGATGATCGCGTAGCCGCCGACGACCTCCTTGGACTCGGTGAACGGGCCGTCGGTGACGGTCAGTTCACCCTTCTCCCAGCGGACCCGGGTGCCCTGCGAGGTGGGCGTGAGCCCGGCGGTGTCCAGCATCACGCCCGCCTTGGTCATCTCCTCGATCAGCTCGCCCATCCGCTGCATCAGCTCGGGGCTGGGGCCCTCGGCGGGGGCATTGGCCTCGTCGATCCGGACCATCGACAGGTAGCGCGGCATGGTGACTCCTTCAGCAGCGGGGCGGGGACAGTCCCTGCCTCTCACTCATGCGTCGAACGGGAGACGCCTGTCTCGACACTGTCTCCGGAAACTTTCGAGATTTCTTCCCCAGGGAGCGTTTCCGCAGGTCACCGCCGAAGAGGGCCAGGTCGTCACCTGAGCGACGCCCACAGATCGCTCGCCTCCGGCTCGTTCGCCACCACCCTGTTCGGGTCCGAGGGCGCCGTCACCACGGGCATGGTGACCGTGGTGAGCGCGTCCGCGGGCAGTGACTGCAGGCTCTGGCCGAGGCTCATCAGTTCGGTCAGTGAATCGAGACCGGTGTCGGTCGTGAGGCTGCCGGTGACCGCGTCGGCGACCTTGTAGAGCTTCGCGGGGTCGGTGAGCAGATCGGTCGTCCGGATCTGCTCCAACAGGGCCTTCACCAAGGTCTGCTGGAGGCCTATGCGGCCCAGGTCGCTGCCGTCGCCTATGCCATGCCGGGTGCGCGCGAGCGCCAGCGCCTGGGTGCCGTCGAGATGGTGGGTACCCGCCTTCAGGTGCAGGTGGCTGTCGTCGTCGTCGATGTCCTCGTCCGTGGTGACGGTGACACCGCCGAGCGCGTCCACGAGGTCCGCGAAGCCGGAGAAGTCGATCTCGATGAAGTGGTCCATGCGAACGTTGGTGATGGACTCGACCGTCTTCACCGCGCAGACCGGGCCGCCCACCGAGTACGCGCTGTTGAACATCGAGTTGTACGCCACCGAGGTCGTCCCGCCGGACGAGGTGGGGCACGACGGGCGGGTGACCAGGGTGTCGCGCGGGATGCTGACCACCGTGGCCGCCGTACGGCCCTCGTCTATGTGGACGACCATCGCCGTGTCCGAGCGGGCGCCCGAGGTGGTGCTTCCGCCGCCCAGGTCCGCGTTCGCCTCACCGCTGCGGGAGTCGGAGCCGAGGACCAGGATGTTGAGCGCCCCGCTGGGGAGCGGGGTCGCGGAGGCCGAGGCCGAGGCGGAGGCGGCCGCCGAGGGGGTCGACACGACCTTCGGCGGGCGGTCGTCGCCGAGCGCGCTGTTGATGTCGACGCTCTTGATGTTCTGGTTCAGGTGCCAGTACGCCCAGCCCGCCCCCGCGACGGAGAGCACGAGAGCGCCGGCGAACACGATGCCGGCGGCTTTCAGCAGGCCCCGCCGCCGACCCCCACGTCTCCCGACGCCCACGTAGTCGTCCCCGCGCTCGTATTCAGCAGTCACGCGCAGGAACATAAGTCCGAATTATTACGAGCAGGAACTCTTCTGTGGTTTCCTTCGGAAAATCTCAGACTTCTCAGGCGTGGCTAAGGTCTGAACGCCACAACATCGACCCAGTGTCAGGACACCGACTCGAACCGCCACCGATGGACGGCCCGTCCGACCAACTCCCCGTCCGGCTCCGGCAGTTCGGGCAGCTCGGCGTCGTACGGCGCGTCCCACCACGTAATGACCAGCACCCGGTCCTGAGGCGCCCGGAAGATCTCCTGACGCAGCGGCGGGGCCGTCAGCTCCTGCTGCCGCACCCAGTCGAGCAACTCCTCGCCCCGCCCTGGGACAGCCCGCGCCTCCCACATCAGCGCGACGCTCACGAGTACAGGTTCTCCTTGCTGACCTCATGCACATGGTCATGCGAGGCCGAACCATGGCCGTCCGCATGCCCGTGCCCGGGCACATGCGTGTCGGTCACCGGCAACGACGAGTCCGCCGACAGATCCCAGTCGGAGGGGGCCCGGTTCCGCGCCACCATCTCGGCGCCGAGCGCGGCCACCATCGCTCCGTTGTCCGTGCACAGCTTCGGCCGCGGCACCCGCAGCCGGATCCCGGCGGCCTCACACCGCTCCTGGGCGAGCACCCGCAGCCGGGAGTTGGCGGCCACCCCGCCGCCGATCATGAGGTGGTCGACGCCCTGGTCCTTGCAGGCCCGTACGGCCTTGCGCGTCAGCACGTCGACGACCGCCTCCTGGAAGGACGCGGCCACATCGCGCACCGGCACCTCCTCCCCCGCCGCCCGCTTGGCCTCGATCCAGCGGGCCACGGAGGTCTTCAGACCGGAGAAGGAGAAGTCGTACGCCGCGTCGCGCGGCCCGGTGAGCCCGCGCGGGAACGCGATCGCCTTCGGGTCGCCCTCCTTCGCGTACCGGTCGATGACCGGGCCGCCGGGGAAGCCGAGGTTCAGCACCCGCGCGATCTTGTCGAAGGCCTCGCCGGCCGCGTCGTCGATGGTCGCGCCCATCGGCCGTACGTCGGAGGTGATGTCACTCGAAAGGAGCAGCGACGAGTGGCCGCCGGAGACGAGCAGCGCCATGGTCGGCTCGGGCAGCGGGCCGTGTTCGAGCTGGTCCACGCAGATGTGCGAGGCGAGATGGTTCACGCCGTACAGCGGCTTGCCCAGCGCGTAGGCGTAGGCCTTCGCCGCCGAGACCCCGACGAGCAGCGCACCCGCGAGCCCGGGTCCGGCGGTCACCGCGATCCCGTCCAGGTCCGAGGCGGCGATCCCCGCCTCCTTCAGCGCGCGCTCGATCGTCGGCACCATGGCTTCGAGGTGCGCCCGCGAGGCGACCTCGGGCACCACACCGCCGAAACGCGCGTGTTCGTCGACGCTCGACGCGATGGCGTCGGCGAGCAGCGTGGTGCCGCGGACGATGCCGACGCCGGTCTCGTCGCAGGAGGTCTCGATGCCGAGGACGAGCGGTTCGTCAGCCATTGATCTCAACCATTGCTCTCAACCATTGATCTCGGTTCCTTGTACGCCGTTTACTGAGGTGGAAGGGTCGTTGAGGCGCATCACGAGGGCGTCGATGTTCCCCGGCTGGTAGTAGCCGCGGCGGAACCCGATGGCCTCGAAGCCGAAGCGCTCGTACAGCTTCTGCGCGCGGACGTTGTCCACCCGGCACTCGAGCAGCACCTCGGCGCACTCGAACGCGGTCGCGGCCCGCAGCAGTTCGGCCAGCAGCTGTGCGCCGAGTCCGGTGCCCCACTGCTCGCGGCGTACGGCGATCGTCTGTACGTCGCCCAGATCGCCGGAGGCCGCGAGTCCCGCGTACCCGAAGAGGCGCCCGTCCTCCTCGGCCACGACATAGCGGCGCGTCGCCTCGGGCCCGCGCGAATGGGCCAGCTCGGACCAGAACATCCCCCGGGACCAGGCGTCCTCGGGGAAGAGGTCCTTCTCCAGCTCCAGTACGGGATCGATGTCCCACCAGCGCATCTCGCGCAGCACGGCGGTCACTTGGGCGTGACCACCTTGTAGTTCTTGGGCACCTGGGCGTCCGGGCGCCGCAGGTAGAGCGGCCGGGGGGCCGCCAGTTCCTCGCCCGCCGCGAGCTTCTCCGCGGCCAGGGAGGCCAGCGCGGCCGCCGAGACGTGCTCGGGCGCGCGGGCGTCCGGGAAGGTGTCGGGGTAGAGCAGCGCGCCCGCCCCGACGGCGGGCAGACCGTCGAGGTCCAGGTCCGCGGGCCGGTCCACGGCGGGCTCCGACACGCGGGTCCGGGGATCGGCGTACCGCGCCCAGTAGACCTCCTTGCGCCGCGCGTCGGTCGCCACGACGAAGGGGCCCTCGATGTCGGCCGCGTAGGCGAGCCCGTCGAGGGTGCACAGGCCGTACGCGGGCACGCCGAGCGCGAGAGCGAAGGTGTCGGCGGTCATCAGGCCGACGCGCAGTCCGGTGTAGGGGCCGGGGCCGACGCCGACCACGATGCCGGTGACGGCGTCGAGGCGCAGTCCGGCCTCGGCGAGCACCCGGTCGACGGCCGGCAGCAGCAGCTCCCCGTGCCGACGTGCGTCCACCTGGCTCGACGCGGCGATGACGGATGTGCCGTCGTGCAGGGCGACGGTCACGGCGGGGGTGGCGGTATCCAGAGCGAGCAAGAGCACGCAAACAGCGTACGGCGCCCGAGCCGGACGTACGGCCGACCCGGTCTGACGTTCCCCTCCTGCTACCGTCACCACAAGCGACGTACAGGGTAAGAACGTGGTTCGAGAGGTGGGCGCAGAAGGTGGCTAGGAGCAGCTCGGGAATCGTGGCCGGGCTCACGGTGGCGGCGATCGCCGCAGTCGGCTTCCTCGCCTACCAGGCGTCCGCGAGCGTGCCGGACGGCCTGGGCAAAGCGGACACGAGTGCGACGCCCAAGGCCTCCGCCTCGAAGACCCCGGGGAGCACGGCGAACCCGAACGCGCTGCCCACCGCGTCCGGCACCGGTGAGCGCGTCGTCTACGCGACCGGCGACGACCGCGTCTGGCTGGTCACCGCTAGCAACAAGGTGCAGCGCACCTTCGAGGTCACCCCCGGGACGGTGGACCCGACCGCCGGCACCTACGCCGTCACGACCCGCGCCAACGCGGTCACCGGTTCGGACGGTGTGCAGATCGAGCACGTCGTCCGGTTCACCTCGGTCGACGGCATCGCGATCGGCTTCAGCGCCGCCCTCAACGGCTCGACCACCGCCCCGGACCCCGCCAAGAAGCTCGGCGGCATCCGCGAGTCCCGCGCGGACGGCGACGCGATGTGGAACTTCGCGACGGTGGGCGTGAAGGTCGTCGTCGTCCAGTAGAGCGCCCCGTCAGGGGGCAGCACCCTCAGGGGCGCGGGGCTGTGACATATGCGGCTCCGCCGCGTGGGCGCGACCACCCCCCACCGGACCCGCACACAAGGACTACGCGGCCCGACGGGGCTGTTCAGCATCCGCGGGCTCAGGCACCGGCGCACGCGAAACCACTTCCGCAAGAACGCATGACGCCAGCAGATCCCGCATAGACACCCCGGCAGCCACCCGCGACTGCTGCGCCGGCACATCACGTTCCGAAGCCGACTGTTCTGAAGCCGACCGTTCTGAAGCGGACATGGACGCCTCCTGGAGCTTCGGGGGCCACCGTGGTTAGGTAGACCTAACCACGAACTGATGTCCATGTGACCACGCCCAGGACGCGAAGCGCAACATGTTGCCGACGTCTTGTCGGAACGTTATTCGAACGTACGAAGAAGCCTCCCTCCGTACGAAGAAACAGACCCGCCCCCTGCTCCCAGGCGGAGCGCACGCGGGTGCTCAGGCCGAGAGCGCCGAGAGCCCGCTCAGATCGGCCGCGGCCCAGCGCCCGCCGAGCCCCGTCAGCGTGACGTGCCGTACCTCGTCCGTGGTGTCCCCGACCGCCCGGTGGATCACGACGTGCAGCCGGTCGTCGGTCAGCTCCTCGACCTTGCCCTCGCCCCACTCCACGACGATCACCGAGTCCGACAGCGAGACGTCGAGATCGAGGTCCTCCATCTCGTCGAGCCCGCCACCGAGGCGGTACGCGTCCACGTGGACGAGCGGCGGGCCCTCGCCGAGGGAGGGGTGCACGCGTGCGATGACGAAGGTCGGCGAGGTGACCGCGCCGCGTACGCCGAGGCCCTCACCGAGGCCGCGCGTCAGGGTCGTCTTGCCCGCGCCGAGCTCGCCGTTCAGCATCACGAGGTCGCCCGCGCGCACCAGCCCGGCCAGGCGGAGACCCAACTCACTCATCTGTTCCGGGGAGTTGACGGTGATCTGGACGCCGACGCCCCCCGCGGTGGGCTCAGCCGGGTTGTGCGGTGCTGCTGGTCGTTCCATAGCCACCAACCGTAGCCCCTGCCGGGACGGCTCCCGCGCGCATCAGGAGGTCGGCGAAGCGGTCGGTGACGACCTCGGGGTGCTCCAGCATCACGAGGTGTCCGGCGTCCGGTACGAGCACCAGCTCGGCGTCCGGCAGCAGGTCCGCGATCGCCTCGCTGTGCTCGCTCGGGGTCACCAGGTCCTTGACACCGGCGAGGACGAGCACGGGCATGTCCGCGAAGTGCACGAGCGCCGCGGTCTTGTCGTGCTCGGTGAACGCCGGATAGAACTCGGCGACCACGTCGATCGGCGTGCTCTCGATCATCCGCTCGGCGAACCGCTCGACCGCAGGGTCGACGTCCTTGCCCGCGAACGAGTACCGCTTGATGATCCCGGCGAACAGATCGGCGGTGACCCGCCGCCCCCGCTCCACCAGGGCGGCCTGCTGACCGAGCGCCTTCAGCACACTCGGCAGCGCCCAGCGCACCGCGTTGACGCCCGCGACGGGCAACCCGAAGTTGACCTCGCCGAGCCGCCCCGCCGACGTACCGACGAGTGCGGCGGCGACGACCCGGTCGCGGATGAGGTCGGGGTACTGGTCGGCCAGCGCCATCACCGTCATACCGCCCATGGAGTGCCCGACCAGCACGATCGGCCCCTCGGGCACGGCCGCGTCGATGACGGCCTTGAGGTCCTGGCCGAGCTGGTCGATGGTGACCGGCTTGTGCTCCTCGACCTGGGCGACGCCCCGGCCGGACCGCCCGTGGCTGCGCTGGTCCCAGTGCACCATGCGCACCACTCCGCGCAGCGCGGCCCGCTGGAAGTGCCAGGAGTCCTGGTTGAGGCAGTAGCCGTGACTGAAGACGACGGTGACGGGGACCGGGGCCTTACGGCCGAAGAGCCGCCGCCGACGGCCGTTGAGCGGTGCCTCGGGCTCGGCGTCGTCGACCTCGTAGTACAGCTCCGTGCCGTCGGAGGCGTACGCCTTGCCGGGTGTGCCGCGCAGCGCGCCGTAGGGTCCCGCCGAGTCGAGGGCGAGCCGGGCCTTCTGCCGCATGCCGCGGCCGACCGTGAGCCGCTCTATGGCGACCCCGGCGGCGGCACCCGCCGCGACCACGCCTATGGCGACACCCGCGATGCCGGTCGCCTTGCGCCAGTTCCCGGCGGAGGCGGCGACCGCCGAGGCCGCACTCGCGACGGCCTCCGCGCTGCTCTCGCTCACTTCCCGCTCCTCTTCGCCGGTTGCTGCACTCTTCGCTGACCTGGCATGCCCGCGCCGCACACCACGTCGCCGCACACCTCTTCGCTGTTACCCGTTTTGTTCGTCATTCACCTTCACGTACACACGAGGTACGCGGGTTCCGATCCGGGTGACGATTTCGTACGCGATGGTTCCCGCGGCCCGAGCCCAGTCCTCGGCGGTCGGCTCGCCCCGGTCGCCGGGCCCGAACAGCACCGCTTCCGCGCCGACTTCCGGCTCGTCCCCGCCGAGGTCGACGACGAACTGGTCCATCGCGATCCGTCCGGCGACCGTCCGCAGCTTGCCGCCGACCAGCACGGGTCCGGTGCCGGAGGCGTGCCGCGGGATGCCGTCCGCGTAGCCGACGGGCACGAGGCCGAGGGTCGTGGCGCCGGGGGTGACGTAGTGATGTCCATAACTGACGCCGTGCCCCCCTTCCACCTGCTTCACCAGCGCGATCGACGCACTCAGTGTCATCACGGGGCGCAGCCCGAAGTCGGCCGGTGTGCCGATCTCGGGGCTGGGCGAGATGCCGTAGACCGCGATTCCCGTGCGTACGAGGTCGAAGTGGCTCTCGGGAAGGGTCAGCGTGGCGGGCGAGTTGGCGATGTGCCGCACCTCGGGGCGGACGCCCCGCTCCTCGGCGTACGTCACCAGTTCGCGGAACCGGGTGAGTTGGGCCTGGATGGAGGGGTGGCCGGGTTCGTCGGCGCAGGCGAAGTGCGACCAGAGGCCGGTGACGGTGATCAGCCCGTCGGCCTCGGCGCGCAGGGCCTGCGCGACGAGTTCGGGCCAGTCGGCGGGCTGAGCGCCGTTGCGCCCGAGCCCGGTGTCGGCCTTGAGCTGGACGCGGGCGGCCCTGCCGACGTCCCTCGCCGCCCCGATGACTTCTTCCAGCGCCCACAGCCCGCTCACCGCCACATCGAGGTCGGCCTCGATGGCCTCGGCCCAGGGGCCGCCGGGCGTCCAGAGCCAGCACATGATGCGCCCCGGCAGTCCGGCCGCCCGCAGCGCGAGGGCCTCCTCGGGGGTGGCCGTGCCGAGCCAGGTGGCACCCGCCTCGCGCGCCGCGCGGGCGCAGGGGACCGCCCCATGGCCGTACGCGTCGGACTTGACCACGGCCATCACGGCCGCGGACGGCGCATGGGCGCGCAGGGTCCGCACATTGGCCCGGAGGGCGGCCAGGTCGATCTCGGCGCGGGCGCGCAGGGGTGCTGTCTCGTTCATAGCGCCTCCAGTGTCTCAGAGGCGTCTGACAGCACCCGGTCACCGGTGGCTGTCAGGAACCGACCCTGCGACCCCACACGTAAACCCGGTCGCCCTTCTTGAGCACACCCCACAACTTCCGGGCATCGGCGAGCCGCAAATTGACACAACCCCAGGAGCCGACGGTGGTGTAGATGCTGCCGTAGACGGCATGGAAGGCCTGTCCGCCGTCGAAGAACTGGCTGTACGGCATGGAGGTGTTGTAGAGCGTCGACCAGTGGTTCTTGTGCTTCCAGTAGATCTTCTTCCACCCGGTCCGCGTCCCGTACCCGGCCCGCCCGCTGCGCATCGGCACCGGCCCGTACACGACCTTCTTCCCCTTCTGCACCCAGGTGAGCTGCCGGGTGAGATCCACACAGGCGACGCGGTACGACCGCACAGGACACTTCTTGGCCGCGTTCGGGTTCTTCTTAGCCGACAGCAACTGCATCTGGGCCCAGGTGACGGGCCCGGCGAAACCGATGCTCGGCTTGATCTTGTGCTTCGTCTGGAAGCCACGGATGGCGAGACAGTCGGCGCCGGACTGCTTCCCGTCCACCTTCAGCTTCAGCCACCGCTCGACCTGGCGCTGGTAGGGCCCGGTCTGCTTGCTGCACGCCACCTTCGCGGCGGCGTCCCCGAGCGGCACGTACTCGACGAGCGCGTACGTCCCCTCCATCGCGTCCCGCGGCTCGACAGCGTCCTCCGAGGCGGTCGGCGCGTACACCTTCGGCGCGAGAACCTGGTCGGGCGTATCAATCTGCCACGGCTGATACGGCCCCGGCGCCACGCCGGGCACGAGTTCCGCCTCCGGCCCAGAAGCCGGCGGAACGGGCTCCCCATACGCCACCCCACCAGGCAGCACCACCACCGCGGCAAGCACCACCGCAATCCCACGACACGCCATTCGTCTGCTGATCATGCGATCAGCCATACGCAATGGAGGGCCGGGGGCGGGTGAGCCGCGCGGAGGGGGTCGCCCGTTAGGCGGGGGCTTTCAACCCAGGCCGGGAGGGTCTCAGCGGTGCCGTCCCCATCCCCCACCCACCCGTGGGGGCGAGGTTTCAGCCTCGGGTAGGTATTTTCAGCCCGTCCGGCGCTCGCGGCCGAGGTGGTGCCATCCCCATCCCCCACCCACCCGTGGGGGCGAGGTTTCAGCCTCGGGTAGGTATTTCAGCCCGTCCGGCGCTCGCGGCCGAGGTGGTGCCATCCCCAACCCCCGCCCACCCACGGGGGCGAGGTTTCAGCCCGTCCGGCGTTTGAGGACGAGGCCGTTCAGGCCGAAGCGGGGGTCTGGGGGCGGCAGCCCCCAGGAACAAGGGACGGGAAGGGGCGGAGGGGGCGAAAAACCCTCACCTCAGCCACACACATCCCGCCAGGCATCCGGAATCGCCGCGGCCACGTCATGCGCCCCCACAGGCGCCCCATCCGCAGCAACCCGCCCCGCAAGCCCATGCAAATACGCAGCAACACTCCCCGCGTCCAGCGCGGACAACCCAGCCGCCAACAACGACCCGGAAAGCCCCGACAACACGTCACCGCTCCCCGCCGTGGCCAGCCACCCCGTCCCGGTGGAATTCACCCGCACAACCCCACCCCCCGCAGAGGCCACCACCGTCGTCGACCCCTTGAGCAGCACAGTCGCCCCGTACAACCCCGCAAGCTCCCGCACCGCAGCCAGCCGACCCCCCTCGACGGACTCCCGCGGAACCCCCAGCAACGCCGCGGCCTCCCCGGCATGCGGAGTCATCAAGGTCGGCGCCCCCCGCCCCCGTACGACATCCCGATCCGCCAGCCGCAATCCATCCGCGTCCAACAGCACAGGCACATCCGCCGCCAGCACCTCCGCCACGCCCGACGCGTCGTCCCCGGCCCCAGGCCCCACGACCCACGCCTGCACCCGCCCCGCCTTCGCGGGCCCCTGGTCGGACACCAGCGTCTCCGGGAACCGCGCGAGCACCGCGTCCGCCGCCGGCCCGACGTACCGTACGGCCCCCGCGCCACCCCGCAACGCCCCCGCCACGGCAAGCACGGCCGCCCCGGGATACCGCGCCGACCCGGCGGCGATCCCGACGACGCCCCGCCGGTACTTGTCGCTCTCCGCCCCCGGCACCGGCAGCAGGACCGCCACATCCGCGTGCTGCAATGCCTCCAGGTCGGGCTGGTCCGGCAGTTCGAGCCCGATGTCGACGAGCCGCACCGATCCGGCGTACTCCCGCGCAGGATCGATCAGCAGCCCAGGCTTGTGGGTCCCGAAGGTGACCGTCAGGTCGGCGCGGACAGCGGCGCCGCGCACTTCGCCGGTGTCCGCCTCGACCCCGCTGGGCAGATCGACGGCGACGACGGCGGCGCGGGAGTCGTCGAGGACCCCGACCAGCGCGGCCGCGTCCGGCCGGAGGCCGCCCTTGCCCCCGATGCCGACGATCCCGTCGAGGACGAGATCGGCCCGTCGGATCGCCTCCTCGGCGCTGCCGGACGGGGCGACCGTGCCACCCGCCCGCCGCAGCGCGGCCAGCCCTCCGCCATGGGTCCGTTCAGGGGCGAGCAGCACGGCGGTGACCCCAGCCCCGCGCCGCGCGAGGCGGGCCCCCGCGTACAGGGCGTCCCCGCCGTTGTCCCCGCTCCCCACCAGCAGCACGAGCCGGCTGCCGTACACCCGCCCGAGCAACTGCCCGCAGGCGGCGGCCAGTCCGGCAGCGGCCCGCTGCATCAGGGCCCCGTCCGGAAGGCGGGCCATCAGCGAACGCTCCGCCGCCCTCACTGTCTCCACGCTGTACGCAGTACGCATACGTTCGAGTCTCCCGTACGGCACCCCGAACCACAGCCCCAACCGTGGACGCACCGGCCGACCGGGCTACCCCTCCGCCACCACCACGGCCGAGGCGACCCCGGCGTCATGGCTCAGCGACACATGCCACGACCGCACCCCCAGCTCCGCCGCACGGGCCGCCACCGTCCCGGTCACCCGAAGCCGCGGTTGCCCGCTGTCCTCCACATAGACCTCCGCGTCGGCCCAGTGCAGTCCGGCCGGTGCGCCCAACGCCTTGGCGACCGCCTCCTTCGCAGCGAACCGCGCCGCGAGCGAGGCGACACCCCGCCGCTCACCACTGGGCAAGAGCAACTCGCTCTCCAGAAAGAGCCGTTCGGCCAGCCCGGGCGTCCGCTCCAGCGAAGCCCCGAACCGATCGATCGCAGCCACGTCGATACCGACCCCGATGATGCTCATGCCGAGACCCTACGACGTTCGGGCACCGCCCCCTTCTACGTCACCGTCGGGGCCGCCCGCTTCTTTGCGAGTGTCGTGCCTCCACGGCCCGCGTCAAGGGCGCTACGCGTCGCCTACGGCGATGGCCCTCCGGGCCACCCTTGACCCGGCCCGCTCCACCACGGGCGAGAAGCGAGCGAACGGCCCGGAAGGGCGGGGTCCCCAGGTCGGCCGACGGCAGCCGTGGGTTGCAGGGTGGGCCGGAGCCGGCGGGCGCGACCGCGCCTCGCCAGCACGCCGGGCGGGCCAAGCGGCGAACGGCCGGTGGGTGGCGGGAAGGAAGGGCGACCGGTGGGTCAACCAGTTCTCAGCGGCGCGGTGTCAGCGGGGCAGCCCTGAGAAGTCGTACATGGCCCAGTCGGCGAGCAGGACGTATCCGATGCGTTTGTAGAGGGCGTTGCTGGTGGGGTTGGCAGGGTCGGTGTACAGCACGACTTCCTTCGCACCGGCGGCCAGCGCGGCCCGGCTCACCGCGACGGTCACGGCGCCCGCGTAGCCGCGACCACGCAGATGGGCCGGGGTGTAGACCGGATCCACCCGAACCATCCCTCCGATCAAGGAAGTCATGGCCGCCATGGAGACGGGAGTACCGTCCGGGGTCTCCCAGAACGAGAAGTGCTTGTCCGCGAAACGTGTGTCGGCCCAGGAGTCGGGGAGGACCTCGTCAACAGTGGCGGCGAACTCATGGCACCAGCGCACGACTTGCTCAAGGTCCTCCTCCCCCGCGACGCGAACCCGACCCTCCGGGACCGGCTCCGGCGGAGTGAGCGCGCCAAGCCGATAGAGATGAAGCGGCTGGCGGAGTACCGCCGTCGCCCCTGTCCGCCGCTCCCAGGCCTCGGCGAAAGCGGTAGCGGTGTCGTGGTCCGCACCGACGCCGGGAAGCGGGTGGCCAAGGCCGGCCAGCAGAGCGGCGAGCATGTCGGCCTCGTCGCGAGTGAGGTCGGCGGTGAGCCCCAGAGGACCGGACGGACTCCGGCGGTAGAAGACCGCGCGGACCTTTCCCCCTCGCTCAAGCCGACCGAATACGGGTGCTTCGGCAGCAGGCACATCCGCCCCGCCAGCCCGCAGCTTCTCGACCGTCGTCAGCACCGTCGTGTGCAGAGCGGGCCGCGAGCGCAGAAAGTCCCCGGCCCGCCCGAGAAAGTCATCGACACCGTCACTGAGATACCAGCCGTCCGATCGCATGCCCCATGATTTCCCACCCCGCAGACCCACCCACGGTTTCCCGCCAGACAGGCCGAGCCAGCCGGAGACCTCCCAAGCCACAAGAGCCTCACCACTCCCCCGCAGGAAGCAATTGGCAGATCCGTCCCACACCCCCTGCTCCTGACCTGGACTTTCCCTGCCCCCAAGTGGGACACATCTGCCAATCACCAACCCCACACCGACCCCACCACCTACTCGCCGGATATCGGCTCCCCCTCCCACCGGCCGTTCGCCGCTTGGCCCGCCCGGCGTGCTGGTGAGGCGCGGTCGCGCCCGCCGGCTCCGGCCCACCCCACAGCCCACGGCTGCCGTCGGCCGACCTGGGGACCCCGCCCTTCCGGGCCGTTCGCTCGCTTCTCGCCCGTGGTGGAGCGGGCCGGGTCAAGGGTGGCCCGGAGGGCCATCGCCGTAGGCGACGCGTAGCGCCCTTGACGCGGGCCGTGGAGGCACGACACTCGCAAAGAAGCGGGCGGCCCCGACGGTGACATGAAAACAGCGGTACGGGAACGCCGTACTACGCCGCAGCAAGCTCGCACCACACGTACTTGCCCCGCCTGCCGTCCCTGGCCAGTGGCTGCCAGCTCCAGAGGTCGGCGCACGCACGGACCAGCGCCAGCCCGCGCCCCTCCTCCAGATCAACGCCTTCGTCGAACCGCCGAGGCGGCTCCGGCGGCCGGGGATCGGCGTCCCACGCCCCGATCCGCAGCACGCCCGCCGCCCAGCACACCCTCAGGGCGGCAGGCCCCTCGGTATGGCGTACGGCGTTGGAAACCAGCTCCGTCGCGAGGAGTTCGCCGACATCGACGAGGCGGATCAGGCCGTGCATGGTGAGGATCAGGCGGAGGGTGCGGCGGCTGACGGTGACGGCGCGCAGATCATTCGGGAGGTACAGGAAGTACTCCCAGGGCTCGGACTCGGTTTCAGGCATGCGTCAACTCCGGTTCGGTGGTTGGGGGGGGCGGTCGTCGGGCGGTGGTATTGCCACAGCCGTCATGGCAGGACGGCGTGGTGCGCTTCCGGGGTCCCTGCATTCCGCAGTGTGTGCGTCGCATCACCGAAAGTAGACCTTTATTTACAGGCCAAGCAAGCCGCTCGCGTAATCTGACCCCGAACGAGTCGCGCCCGCAGGCGCATTGGGAGGAGCACGCGGTGGCATTGAGGCGCGAACCAACGGCACGACAGATGCGCCTGGGGATGGAACTTCGCAGGCTTCGAGAGGCAGCGGGCCTCACCGGCCGCGAGGCGGCAGCACTGCTCGGGGTGAGTTCCGTTCAGATCAACCAAATCGAATCCGGCCTCACGGGTGTGAGCGAGAAACGACTGCGCCGCCTTGCAGCCCACTACGTGTGCACAGACGAGGCGTTTGTGGATGCCCTGGCCGCCATGGCGACCGCCCGCGTGCGTGGTTGGTGGGAGGAATACCGGGGCTCGCTACCCACTCCATTCCTCGCCCTCTCCGAGCTGGAGCACCACGCCACGTCCTTGCGCGAGGCCCAGTTCCTGTACATCCCAGGCCCACTCCAGACAGAGGACTACGCCCGCGCCATCTACTCCGACAGGATCCCTGAACTCCCGCTTGAGGAGCTTGAGTTGCGGGTCCGACACCGAATGCAGCGCAAGGTGATCCTTGAGGGCCCCGAGCCCATCCCCTACGAAGCGGTCGTCCACGAGGCGGCGCTGCGCATCCGGGTCAGCGACCGGGCCGTCTCACGAGTCCAACTCGCCCGGCTCCTCGAAGTCTCCGAGGCGGACCACATCACCGTCCGCGTGATCCCCTTCGATCTGGACGGCTTCGGCGGATCCTGGACAGCCATGACGTACGCGGGAGGCCCCGTACCCAAGTTGGACACCGTCGTACGCGATGCACCGCACGGCGCGGCCTTCATCGACTCCGAAGCCCAACTCGGCGCCTTTCGAACGCTCTTCCGTAAGGTGGAGGCTGCGTCGCTCGACCCCGAACGGTCGCGCGACTTTATCCACAGGCTGGCGAAAGAGCTATGAGGGACTCCATGGACACCCCCGACAACTGGCGGAAGTCGTCCTACTCAGGAGCCGGCGACGGCGACTCCTGCGTGGAGATCGCGAACTCACCCACCCACATAGCCATCCGCGACTCGAAGACCCCGGCCAGAGCCACCCTCACCTTCCCGGCAAGGGCCTTCGCACCCTTCCTCCACGCCCTGAAGAACTACTCCACAGTCACTGACTTGGCGAGGTTCCGAGGCTGATCCACCTCGTTCCCCCGAGCCGTCGCCAGCTCACAGGCGAAGACCTGCAACGGCACGGTGGCGACGAGCGGCTGAAGCAAGGTAGGCGTAGCCGGAATCCGGATCAAGTGGTCCGCGTACGGCACCACCGCCTCGTCCCCCTCCTCCGCGATGACGATCGTGCGGGCGCCCCGCGCCCGGATCTCCTGGATGTTGGACACGATCTTGTCGTGGAGCACGGACCGCCCGCGGGGTGAGGGCACGACCACCACGACCGGCAGGTCCTCCTCGATCAGGGCGATCGGACCGTGCTTCAGCTCGCCGGCCGCGAAGCCCTCGGCGTGCATGTAGGCGAGCTCCTTGAGCTTGAGCGCACCCTCCAGGGCCACGGGATAGCCCACGTGCCGCCCGAGGAAGAGCACCGTCTTCTTGTCGGCAAGGGACCGCGCAAGCTCCCGTACAGGCTCCATGGTCTCCAGGACCCGGTCCACCGAGCCGGAGATCTCCGCCAGGTCCCGGATCACGTCCTGGATCTCGTCCCCCCATTTGGTCCCGCGTACCTGCCCCAGATACAGAGCCACCAGGTAACAGGCCACCAGCTGCGTCAGGAACGCCTTCGTCGAGGCGACGGCGACCTCAGGACCCGCATGCGTGTACAGCACCGCGTCCGACTCACGCGGAATCGTCGAGCCGTTGGTGTTGCAGATGGCGAGCACCTTCGAGCCCTGCTCGCGCGCATGCCGTAGCGCCATCAGCGTGTCCATGGTCTCGCCGGACTGGGAGATGGCGATCACCAGGGACCGCGCGCCCAGGATCGGATCCCGGTACCGGAACTCGCTCGCCAGCTCGACCTCGCACGGGATCCGCGTCCAGTGCTCGATGGCGTACTTGGCGATCAGCCCGGCGTGGAAGGCGGTCCCGCACGCCACGATGACGACCTTGTCGATCTCGCGCAGCTCGTGGACCGGGATTCGCACCTCGTCCAGAATCAGCAGGCCGTCGGCGTCGATGCGACCAAGCAGGGTGTCGGCGACCGCCTTGGGCTGCTCGGCGATCTCCTTGAGCATGAAGTAGTCGTGGCCGTCCTTCTCGGCGGCCGACGCGTCCCAGTCGACGTGGAAGGCGCGTACGTCGGCGGGCCGGCCGTCGAAGCCGGTGACCGTCACGCCGTCGCGGCGCAGCTCCACGACCTGGTCCTGGCCGAGCTCGATCGCCGACCGGGTGTGGGCGATGAAGGCGGCGACGTCCGAGGCGAGGAAGGCCTCGCCCTCGCCGACGCCCACCACGAGCGGCGAGTTCCGGCGCGCCCCGACGACCACGTCGGGCTCGTCGGCGTGCACGGCGACCAGCGTGAACGCGCCCTCCAGGCGCCGGCAGACCAGCCGCATCGCCTCCGCCAGGTCGCCGCAGACCGAGAACTCCTCGGCGAGCAGGTGGGCGACCACCTCGGTGTCCGTCTCGGAGGCGAGGTGGTGCCCGCGTCCGGCCAGCTCGGCCCGGAGCAGCGCGAAGTTCTCGATGATCCCGTTGTGCACGACGGCGACCCGGCCGGCGTTGTCGAGATGCGGGTGGGCGTTCGCGTCCGTGGGCCCGCCGTGCGTGGCCCAGCGCGTGTGACCGATCCCCGTCGACCCGGCCGGCAGCGGCCGTTCGACCAGCTCCTTCTCCAGGTTGACCAGCTTCCCGGCCTTCTTCGCGGCGGCGAGCCCCCCGTCCGCCGGCACCGCGACCCCCGCCGAGTCGTACCCCCGGTACTCCAGCCGCTTCAGCCCGGCCATCACCACATCAAGCGCCGACTGCGACCCCACGTATCCCACAATTCCGCACATGAGCGGCAGCCTAAAGGCCCACACGCGCCCCATCCCGGCACCGCGTGCCCGAAATCGGAAATTCCCACCACCGCACGAATGCCACCGTACGAAGGCCGGTCACAGAAGCGGATGGCAGAGGCGCGTGACGGACCCCACCCCCCACCCCATCCACACTCCCGTAACAATGGAGTGTGATCTCTCCGGTCTCCTCGATCCCCCGGAGCGCCCACCGGCCCAGGCCGGAGGCGACTCCCTACGTCGACCTCACCCGTGCTGAGTGGAGCGCGCTGCGCGAAAAGACGCCGCTCCCGCTGAACGCCGAGGAGGTCGAGAAGCTGCGCGGTCTGGGCGATGTCATCGACCTCGACGAGGTGCGGGACATCTACCTCCCGCTGAGCCGCCTCCTCAACCTCTACGTGGGCGCCACCGACGGCCTGCGCGGCGCCCTGAACACCTTCCTCGGCGAGAAGGGCTCCCAGTCAGGCACGCCCTTCGTCATAGGCGTCGCCGGCTCCGTGGCCGTCGGCAAGTCCACGGTCGCGCGCCTCCTCCAGGCCCTGCTCTCCCGCTGGCCCGAGCACCCGCGCGTCGAGCTGGTCACCACGGACGGCTTCCTGCTCCCCACGAAGGAGCTGGAGGCGCGCGGCCTGATGTCGCGGAAGGGCTTCCCCGAGTCGTACGACCGTCGCGCGCTCACCCGGTTCGTGGCGGACATCAAGGCGGGCAAGGACGAGGTGACGGCCCCCGTCTACTCGCACCTCATCTACGACATCGTCCCCGGCCGGCGCCTCACGGTCCGCCGCCCGGACATCCTGATCGTCGAGGGCCTGAACGTCCTGCAGCCCGCACTCCCCGGCCAGGACGGCCGCACCCGCGTCGGCCTCGCCGACTACTTCGACTTCAGTGTGTACGTCGACGCCCGCGCCGAGGACATCGAGGCGTGGTACCTCAACCGCTTCCGCAAGCTGCGCGCCACCGCCTTCCAGGACCCCTCCTCGTACTTCCGCAAGTACACCCAGGTCTCCGAGGAGGAGGCCCTCGACTACGCCCGCACCACCTGGCGGACCATCAACAAGGTCAACCTCCTTGAGAACGTGGCCCCGACCCGCGGCCGCGCGACCCTCGTCATCCGCAAGGGCCCGGACCACAAGGTGCAGAAGCTGAGCCTGCGCAAGCTGTGACTACGCTGCGGGCATGCTGCATCTGCGCCTGATCACCCCGGCCGACAAGACGGACGACGTGGTACGCCTGATCGAGAACACGGTCGGCACCGCCCACCTCGTGGTCCTACCGGGTACCGCCCGCAACCCGGCCGGAGACGTCGTGATGGTCGATGTCGCACGCGAGGCGGGCGACGAACTCATCGGCGCCCTCCGCGACTTGGACCTCGACAAGACCGGCTCGATCGCCATCGAGAACATCGATCTCTCGCTCTCCAAGCGCGCCGACAAGGCGGAGGACGAGGCGCCGGGCGAGGGTGTGGACGCGGTGCTGTGGGAGCAGTTGGCGGACGCGACGAACGAGGAGTCGACGCTCACCGTCACCTACGTGGGGCTCCTGGCGGTCGCGACGATGCTCGCGGCCTGCGGTGTGATGCTCGACAACGCGATCCTGATCGTCGGCGCGATGGCCGTGGGCCCGGAGTTCGGGCCGCTCGCCGGGATCTCCACGGCGCTGGTGCGGCGCGCCCCGCACCTGGTCTGGCGCTCACTGTGGGCGCTGCTCGCCGGGTTCGCCGTCGCCATGGTGCTGACAGCGGGCTTCAGTTGGCTGCTGGACGCGCTCGGGCTGTTCGAGAGGTCGATGGTGGAGGCGGCCCGGCCGAACACGGCCTTCATCTGGAAGCCCGACTGGATGTCGTTCGTGGTCGCGTTCCTGGCGGGCATCGCGGGCACCTTGTCCCTCACGTCCGCGAAGTCGGGCGCCCTGATCGGCGTCGCGATCTCGGTGACGACGGTCCCGGCGGCCGCCAACGCCGCCGTGGCCTTCAGCTACACGGACTACTCCCAGACATGGGGCTCCAGTTGGCAGCTCCTCGCCAACCTCGGCGGCATCATCGCCGCAGGCACGCTCACGCTGCTCGCCCAGAAATGGTTCTGGGCGAAACAGCGCGCGCGTACACCCGAAGTGGCTTAGCCGAGCGCGGACTTCACCGCGTCCGCAAGCCGCCCCGCCACCGACCGCGCGTGGTCGATGTCGGCGGCCTCGACCATCACCCGTACGAGCGGCTCGGTGCCGGACGGACGGAGCAACACCCGCCCGGTGGAACCGAGTTCACACTCGGCGTCGGCAACAGCCGTCGCCAGCTCGGCAGATGTGCTCACCCGTGATCTGTCGACGTCCGGCACATTGATGAGGACCTGCGGCAGCCGCTCCATGACGGACGCGAGGTCCCGCAGCGTACGGCCGGACTGGGCGACCCGGGCCGCGAGGAGCAGCCCGGTCAGCGTGCCGTCGCCGGTGGTGGCGTGGTCGAGGATGATCACGTGCCCGGACTGCTCGCCGCCGAGCGCGTACCCGTGTTCCTTCATGGCCTCCAGGACGTACCGGTCACCGACCGCCGTCTGTACGAAGGAGAGTCCTTCGCGCTCCATGGCGAGCTTGAACCCCAGATTGGACATGACAGTCGCGACAACGGTGTCGGAGCGCAGTGCGGAACGCTCCCGCATCGCCAGCGCGAGAACAGCCAGAATCTGGTCGCCGTCCACCTCGGCACCCGTGTGGTCCACGGCGAGGCAGCGGTCGGCGTCGCCGTCGTGCGCGATGCCGAGGTCGGCGCCGTGCTCGAGAACGGCGGCCTGGAGTTTCTCCAGGTGGGTGGAGCCACACCCGTCGTTGATGTTGAGCCCGTCCGGCTCGGCACCGATCGTGATGATCTCGGCGCCGGCCCGCGTGAAGGCCTCGGGCGACACCCGGGCGGCGGCGCCGTGCGCCTCGTCCAGGACGACCTTCAGACCGTCGATGCGGTTCGGAAGTACGGCGACGAGGTGGGCGACGTACTGATCGAAACCCTCGTCGTACGAGCGCACGCGCCCCACGCCCGAGCCGGTCGGCCGGTCCCAGGGAGCGCCGGTGCGGTGCTCCTCGTAGACGCCCTCGATGCGGTCCTCCAGCTCGTCGGCGAGCTTGTGGCCGCCGCGGGCGAAGAACTTGATGCCGTTGTCGGGCATGGCGTTGTGGCTGGCGGAGAGCATCACGCCGAGGTCGGCACCCAGCGCGCCGGTGAGGTACGCCACCGCGGGGGTGGGCAGCACACCGACGCGCAGGACGTCCACGCCCGCGCTGGCCAGACCGGCGACCACGGCGGCCTCCAGGAACTCCCCGGAGGCACGTGGGTCCCGTCCGACCACCGCGACCGGGCGGTGGCCCGCGAAGGTGCCCGCCTCGGCCAGTACGTGCGCCGCCGCGACGGACAGACCGAGTGCGAGCTCGGCTGTCAGATCCGCGTTGGCGACACCGCGCACGCCATCCGTGCCGAAGAGTCGTCCCACTTGTCCTCCTGAGAAAGCTTCAGAATTCGGACGTCATCCGATCACACGAGCCTTTGAGCACCTTGTGCCGTTATACGCCTAAGGCTGCGATAAACGAACGCCCCGACGGCACTGTGGCGTGCCGCCGGGGCGTTCGGACGTACTACGCGTAACTCCACGTGCGCGACAGATCACACGTGCTACGCGTACGAGCAGGCAGCGAAGATTAACGCTTGCTGTACTGCGGGGCCTTACGGGCCTTCTTGAGACCGGCCTTCTTGCGCTCGACCGCACGGTCGTCGCGCTTGAGGAAGCCGGCCTTCTTGAGGGCGCCGCGGTTGTTGTCGACGTCGGCCTCGTTCAGCGCGCGGGCGACACCGAGACGGAGCGCACCGGCCTGACCGGAGACGCCGCCACCCGTGATGCGGGCGACAACGTCGTAGCGGTTGTCGAGCTCGAGCACCTTGAAGGGCTCGTTGACTTCCTGCTGGTGCACCTTGTTGGGGAAGTAGTCCTCAAGGGTGCGACCGTTGATCTTCCACTTGCCGGTGCCCGGGACGATCCGGACACGGGCGATGGCGTTCTTGCGACGGCCCAGGCCGGCGGCCGGCTGCGGGTCGCCGAAGCGGCCCGCGAGCGACTCCGAGGTGTACTCGCCCTCGACGGGCGGCACCTCGGACTCGGTGGTGTAGCTCTCGACGTTCTCGGTGTTCTCGACGAGCTCGGTCTCGGTCTCTTCGACCGGCTGCTCAGCGGTGGTCTCGGCCACGATTGTCCTCAGATTTCTTTTCGTCTTAGGGGGTGGCCGGAACTACTGCGCGACCTGGGTGATCTCGAACGGCACCGGCTGCTGCGCAGCGTGCGGGTGCTGGTCGCCCGAGTAGACCTTCAGCTTGGAGAGCACCTGACGGCCCAGGGTGTTCTTGGGGATCATGCCCTTGATGGCCTTCTCGACGGCCTTCTCGGGGTTCTTCGCCAGCAGCTCGTCGTAACGGACGGAGCGCAGACCACCCGGGTAACCGGAGTGGCGGTACGCCATCTTCTGGGTCTTCTTGTTGCCGGAGAGGTGCACCTTGTCGGCGTTGATGATGATGACGAAGTCACCGGCATCGACGTGGGGCGCATAGATCGGCTTGTGCTTGCCCCGCAGGATGTTCGCGGCAGTGGTGGCCAGACGACCCAGGACGACGTCCTGGGCATCGATGACATACCACTGGCGAGTGATGTCGCCGGGCTTGGGGCTGAACGTACGCACTTCGTAGCCTTCGCTTCTTCAGTGGATGGGTCCTGACACATGGCATCACTGAAGCGATCGTGCAGCTGGGGACGACAGTGCCGGGAACGCTGACCCGTATGCCGCCCTCTGGTAACTGCTCCAGGGAACCTACGTAAGGGCCTCTCGCGTGAGAACGACCAAGCCGATACGCATAACGAAGCACAAGACTACTCGCGCCGCCCCGGACGGGTCAAAACGCGCCCCGGGGCCGGCACCGCCCTCGACCATGTCTCGTACGAATGTACGAAATCAGCGCGGACTCCGCACACGAGGGGACGTGACGTACCAACCACCCGGAGATGTCACTTTTGCCGTACGGGGTCAGGTCACGCCAGGGTCTCAAGTGCCCGGCGAAGCGGAACGACACGCCCCAACGCCCGTCTAAGATGCGGCGCATGAGCTATGGGCAGGGTGGGCAGGGGCAGCCCCCATGGGATCCCTGGAATTCAGGATCGCAGCGGCCCCAGTGGGTCAGCGAATCGGACAGCCGGTCTCCGGACTGGGCGGCGCTCGCCGACGCCTCCGAGTCGCGCAACAAGCGTCGCAGACTGCTGCTGATCTGCGGCGGAGCGCTCGCCACGGTCGCGGTCGGCGTCGCCGTCGCGGTCGGTGTCGTGTCCGCGAACGGCAGCAGCCAGGCCGCGAACTCCCCCAGCAACCTGCCCGCCACCGCGGACATCCCGAGCGGCACCACCGGGCTGACACCGTCCTTCGAGCCGACCTCGGCCCCTCCGCCGCTGGACCCGGAGGAATTCATATCCAGCGTGAAGAAGGACACATCACCGCTCAGCCCGGACATCCTCTTCCCCGGTTCGTCGCTGACCATGGGTGACCGCGTCTATCTCAAGGGCTCGAAGGCCGACACGACGAACTGCGCCTCGGCCGCCAAGGGCACGCTCGCCGCGGTCCTCACCAAGAACGACTGCACGCGCCTCATGCGCGTCACCTACAGCAAGGACGGCATCGCGGCGACCGTCGGCATCGCCGTCTTCGACACCGAGGCCCAGGCGGCCAAGGCCAAGGGCGAGGCGGACGCCAAGAGCATCATCGCCTCGCTGTCCGGCGGCGACGTCAAGGCCTTCTGCAACTCGGCGGTCTGCCGCTCGACCACCAACTCCTACGGCCGCTATGCCTACTTCACCCTCGCCGGCTTCACCGACGGCAAGGACGTGACCACGAAGGACACCGCGGTCTTCACGGCCGGGGACGACCTCGCCGAGTTCGCCTTCCGCCAGATCCGCCGCCGCGGCGAGGCCCAGGCGTCGACGGCGGCCAACGAGTAGGCAGGCCTCCGGGCAACGCGGCGGGCCTCTCCCAGTCGCCCCAGGCGGGCGCCCAGCCGGTCAGTCAGCAGCACCCCGCCCCCGCCGACGGCAACGTCCGCTTGTTCCGCGCCTCCTTGCTCCGCGCGGCCAGCAACTCGTCGGCGGGGTAACCGACTTCCTCCAGCGTCAGCCCGTGCGGCCGTACGACATGAACGGCCGAGTCCCGTACGCCGGCACCCAGCACCTTCCCGGGCCACTCGGGCCCCCGGTGCCCGTCCCCCACGAACAGCAGCGCGCCGATCAGTGACCGCACCATGTTGTGGCAGAAGGCGTCGGCGCGAACCGTCGCGGTGATGACCCCGTCGCCCCCGCGCACGAGGCTCAGCTCCTGCAGCGTACGAATGGTCGTGGCCCCCTCCCGCTTCTTGCAGTAGGCGGCGAAGTCGTGCTCCCCGAGGAGGAGTTGGGCGGCCTCGTTCATGGCGTCGACGTCGAGCGGCCAGTCGTGCCACAGGACGTGGCTGCGCAGCAGCGGATCGACGCCACCGGGGTTGTCGGTCACCCGGTACGCGTACCGCCGCCAGACCGCCGAGAACCGGGCGTTGAACCCGCTCGGCGCCTCGGCCAGCGACCAGACCCGCACATCCTTCGGCAACCGCCCGGCCAGCCGCTTCAGCAGCTTCTCCCGATGCTCGGCCCACACCGCCTCGGGCAGATCGACATGCGCCACCTGCCCCCGCGCGTGCACCCCTGCGTCGGTCCGCCCGGCCACGGTCAGCTCATAGAGGGCGTCCCCCGACCGCGTGACCGTCCGCAGGGCATCCTCGATCTCCCCCTGCACGGTCCTGCGCCCACTGGCCTGCTTGGCCCACCCGGAGAACTCCCGCCCGTCATACGCCAGATCCAACCGCACCCGCACGAAACCGGCTTCTGCTTCATCACTCACAGACAGATCCTCTCAGGGCGACGGGGACCGCAGCATGCCGCCCAGGCTGTGGGCACAGCCGGACCCGCAGCCGTGTGCGGCACCCGCCCCTCCCACTCACCGAACGCGAAAGCGGGCCCGCCCCGAAGGGGGCGGACCCGCTCACACACGAGCAGAAGCTCAGGCGTCCTTGGACTCGGACTCGTCGGCCTTGACGGCGTCAGCCGGCTTGGCGTCCTCGACGACCTCGTCGGCAGCCTCGGTCTCGACCGGGGCGTCCTTCGGGGCGTCGTCCTTCTTCAGGACGTCTTCCTTGACGGCACGCTTGGTCGCCGCCTCGGCCTCACCGGTGGCCGCCTGTGCCACGGTCAGCGCCTCCACCAGCTCGATGACAGCCATGGGCGCGTTGTCGCCACGGCGGTTACCGATCTTGGTGATACGGGTGTAGCCACCCGGACGGTTCTCGTAACGCGGGCCGATCTCGGTGAAGAGCGTGTGCACGATGCTCTTGTCCGTGATCACCGAAAGCACCTGGCGGCGGTTGTGAAGGTCACCCTTCTTCGCCTTGGTGACCAGACGCTCCGCGTACGGGCGCAGGCGCCGGGCCTTCGCCTCCGTGGTGGTGATGCGGCCGTGCTCGAAAAGCGACTTCGCAAGGTTCGCGAGGAGCAGCTTCTCGTGCGCGGCGCTGCCGCCCAGACGGGCACCCTTGGCGGGCTTCGGCATGATCTTTCTCCTTGGTGTCTGCCCCGGCCGTATCAGGTACCGAGGTCAGTGTCCGAGCGGGCGATCGCCCGTCGGAGATCCGGGACCCCGAAGGGTCCCGGAGGAGTGGCTCCCGATCAGTACTGGTCGGTCATTACCGGCCGGTCAGTACTGCTCGGTCTCCACGAAACCCGCGTCCACGTCGTCGTCGGCGCCGAAGGCGTCGGCAGCGGCGGTCGGGTCGAATCCGGGCGGGCTGTCCTTGAGGGCCAGGCCCATGCCGGCCAGCTTCGCCTTGACCTCGTCGATGGACTTCGCACCGAAGTTGCGAATGTCGAGGAGGTCGGCCTCGGAGCGGGCGACGAGCTCACCCACGGAGTGGATGCCCTCACGCTTGAGGCAGTTGTAGGACCGAACGGTGAGCTCGAGCTCCTCGATCGGCAGGGCGAGATCAGCGGCGAGGGCGGCGTCGGTGGGCGAGGGGCCCATGTCGATGCCCTCGGCGTCGATGTTGAGCTCACGGGCAAGCCCGAACAGCTCGACCAGCGTCTTACCGGCCGACGCCATGGCGTCACGGGGACGCATGGCCTGCTTGGTCTCGACGTCGACGATCAGCTTGTCGAAGTCGGTCCGCTGCTCGACACGCGTGGCCTCGACCTTGTACGTGACCTTCAGAACCGGCGAGTAGATGGAGTCGACCGGAATACGGCCGATCTCCTGGCCCACCTGCTTGTTCTGCACCGCGGAGACGTAGCCGCGACCGCGCTCGACGGTCAGCTCCATCTCCAGCTTGCCCTTGCCGTTCAGCGTGGCGAGGACGAGGTCGGGGTTGTGCACCTCGACACCGGCCGGGGGCGCGATGTCGGCGGCGGTGACCAGACCCGGACCCTGCTTGCGCAGGTACATCACGACCGGCTCATCGTGCTCACTGCTCACGACGAGCTGCTTGATGTTGAGGATCAGGTCGGTGACGTCCTCCTTGACGCCCGGCACGGTGGTGAACTCGTGCAGGACACCGTCGATCCGGATGCTGGTGACAGCAGCGCCGGGGATCGAGGAGAGGAGCGTACGACGGAGCGAGTTGCCGAGGGTGTAGCCGAAGCCCGGCTCCAGCGGCTCGATGACGAACCGGGAGCGGAACTCGTCGACGACCTCTTCGGTCAACGAGGGACGCTGAGCGATCAGCATGAAGAAATTCCTTCAGTCATGGGCACCCACTATTTGACGCCCTTGATTACTACAAGGGTACGGGCGGCACGGCCCCGAAAGGCCATACCGCCCGCACCCCGGGAAAACGTAAGACAGCCGTGCGTCAGACGCGGCGACGCTTGGGCGGACGGCAGCCGTTGTGCGGGGTGGGGGTGACGTCCTGGATGGAGCCGACCTCGAGGCCAGTGGCCTGGAGGGAGCGGATCGCGGTCTCGCGACCGGAGCCCGGGCCCTTCACGAAGACGTCAACCTTGCGCATGCCGTGCTCCTGCGCGCGACGGGCAGCCGACTCGGCGGCCATCTGCGCGGCGAAGGGGGTGGACTTGCGCGAGCCCTTGAAGCCGACGTGGCCGGCAGAGGCCCAGGAGATCACGTTGCCCGCGGGGTCCGTGATCGAGACGATCGTGTTGTTGAACGTGCTCTTGATGTGGGCGTGCCCATGAGCGACGTTCTTCTTTTCCTTGCGGCGCACCTTCTTGGCAGCGCCCTGACGACCCTTGGGGGGCATCTATAACTCCTACGGGGAGGTGGTCGGTCCTACAGCGAAGACCGCTGATGAAGCGTTGTCCGCTGTGGACTACTTCTTGCCCGGCTTCTTCTTACCGGCGATCGCGCGACGCGGGCCCTTGCGGGTACGAGCGTTCGTGCTGGTGCGCTGACCGTGAACGGGCAGACCGCGACGGTGACGCAGACCCTGGTAGCAGCCGATCTCGACCTTGCGGCGGATGTCGGCCTGCACCTCGCGACGGAGGTCACCCTCGGTCTTGAAGTTGGCGTCCACGTACTCGCGGATCTTGACCAGCTCCTCCTCGGAGAGGTCACGAACGCGGGTGTTCGGGTTGACGCCGGTCTCGGCCAGCGTCTTCTGCGAGAGGGTCCGGCCGATGCCGAACACGTAGGTGAGGGCAACCTCCACGCGCTTTTCGCGCGGGATGTCAACACCGGAAACGCGTGCCATTCAATGGCTCCAGTTGTCGTTCGGAGGTCTTCCGCAGAGCCGGTTCCCGCCCGCCGTCCTCTTCATGTCGAAGATTCGGTACGAACCGGGTCCCCGGCCTCCGACCGGGGGTGTCAGGCCTGATGCGACTCAGCCCTGGGCTCTGCGTATGAACATGTACTACTTGCGTCGCGCGAAGTATCTGCGGAAGCAGAAGGTCGGTCGTGCGTCAGCCCTGGCGCTGCTTGTGGCGCGGGTTTTCGCAGATGACCATGACCCGGCCGTGACGGCGGATCACCCTGCACTTGTCGCAGATCTTCTTGACGCTCGGCTTGACCTTCATTGGTGAGGTTCTCCGGGTCAGTGCCACCACCCCGCGGAAGCGGGGCACAGGCAAGATCTACTTGTACCGGTAGACGATCCGGCCACGCGTCAGGTCGTACGGAGACAGCTCCACCACGACCCTGTCGTCAGGGAGGATGCGGATGTAGTGCATACGCATCTTGCCGCTGATGTGTGCCAGAACCTGGTGGCCGTTCTGGAGCTCAACCTTGAACATTGCGTTCGGAAGAGACTCGACGACAGTGCCCTCGATCTCGATGGCACCTTGCTTCTTGGCCACGCTTCGCCCTTCGAATCGACTACCTTGATCGACTCCGTACGAGCGCATGCAGACATGCGGGTGCACGAGAGCCGACGAGTCAGTCTACGTCAGCGCACCCGGAAAGACGAATCGAGGAAGAATGCCCGACTTCAAAGATCATTAACCAGAACCCCCACGCCGACGCCCACAAACCGCCGCAGACCAGCCGCCAGGAACATCGCCATCACAGCAGCTCGCCCCCCGCGCGGATCCCCTACACGACCACTACGCCAGCGGATCCGGCGCAGCCACAACCCCGTGCTCCGCCAGCTTCGCCCGCCCACCGTCCGGAGCCGTCAGCACCAGCGGCCCCTCCTCCGTCAACGCCACGGAGTGCTCCCAGTGCGAGGACCAGGTCCCGTCCGTCGTGATGACGGTCCAGTTGTCCTCCAGCACTTCGGTCTTCGGTGTGCCAAGGGACACCATCGGCTCGATGGCGAGGCAGAACCCCGGGACCAGCTTGGGTCCCTTGCCACGCCGGCGCTCGACGTAGTTCAGGAGGTGCGGGTCCATGTGCATCTCGGTGCCGATGCCGTGGCCGCCGTAGTCCTCGACGATCCCGTACCGGCCGCCGCCGACCTTGGGCTGGCGGCGGATGTACGTCTCGATGGCCCGGGAGACGTCGACGAGCCGGTTGCCCAGCTTCATCGCGGCGATGCCCGCCCACATCGACTCCTCGGTCACCCGCGAGAGCTCGATGAGCTCCGGAGCGTGACCGGTGCCCACGAACGCGGTGTACGCGGCGTCGCCGTGCCAGCCGTCGACGATCGCACCGGCGTCGATGGAGATGATGTCGCCGTCCTTGAGGACGGTCTTGTCGTCCGGGATGCCATGGACGACGACCTCGTTGGCCGAGGTGCAGATGGTGGCCGGGAAACCGCCGTACCCGAGGAAGTTCGACTTGGCCCCGTGCTCGGCGAGCACCTTGCGCGCGACCTCGTCCAGGTCCTTCGTGGTGGCACCGGGCACGGCCGCCTCACGGGTGGCCGCGTGAATGGCGGCGACGACCAGGCCCGCCTCACGCATCTTGGCGATCTGCTCGGGGGTCTTGATCTGCACCATGGCGACTGCGGCCTTCCTTGACCGGAGAGAACGGACTACTCCAACGATACGGGTGCCCCCACCTGCCCCGCGGACCGAGGCACCCCAAGGCCGAGCCCCGAGAAGACCTCCCGCCTACAGCTGGACGGTCCGGCCCGCAGCCGCCACCGGCGGAAGGGAACATGCCAGAACTCTGGACGGCACGACCCGCAGCCGCCCACCCGCGGAAGGGAACATGCCAGAACTCTGGACGGTGCGGCCTGCAGCCGCCCACCCGCGGAAGGGAACATGCCAGAACTCTGGACGGTACGACCCGCAGCCACCCACCGGCGGAAGGGAACATGCCAGAACTCTGGACGGTACGGCCTGCAGCCGCCCACCGGCGGAAGGGGACGTGCCGGAACGTCCGCCCGCAGCGGCTGGCGCGTCAACACCGCCACCCTCTTGAGCAACCGATTCCGCGCCAGACCGAGGACGGATGCTCCGGTACGGCCCCGACCCACCACCCGGCACAACGCGCCCCACGAGCACCCGCGACACGAGCACCCACGCAGAGCGAACCAGCCACCCTGTCCCGGGCCGCGCGGCGCGAAGCAGCCCCCAGCCGGGGCCAGGCCCCGCCACACACCTCGGCCGCGGCACCCCCAGGGTGCCGCGGCCGAAGCAACGCACTACTTACCGCTCAGCTACCGCTCAACGCGCCCCGCGAGATCACGCATCCTCGCGAGCCAACGCCTCCATCGCACGCCCCGTGACCTCTTCCACCTTGCCGAGCGCGGAGATCGTGACGACCAGGCCCTGGGCCTTGTAGTAGTCGATGATCGGCTCGGTCTGCGTGTGGTAGACCTCGAGGCGCTTGCGCACGGTCTCCTCGGAGTCGTCGTCACGCTGGTACAGCTCGCCACCGCAGACATCGCACACGCCATCCTGCTTCGGCGGCTTGTACGTGACATGGAAGACGTGCGCCGATTCGTTCCGGCAGACGCGACGGCCGGCGATCCGCTTGACCACCTCGTCCTCGGGGACCTCAAGGTCGAGCACCGCGTCGAGCTTCATGCCCTCGTTCTTCAGCATCTCGTCGAGCGCCTCGGCCTGCGAGACGTTACGAGGGAAGCCGTCGAGCAGGAAGCCGTTCTCGGCGTCCGGCTGCTCCATGCGGTCCTTGGCCATCGCGATCGTGACCTCGTCCGGTACCAGTTCGCCCTTGTCCATGTAGGACTTCGCCAGCTTGCCGAGTTCCGTCTGCTGGCTGATGTTGGCGCGGAACAGGTCGCCCGTGGAGATGTGCGGGATCGACAGGTTCTTGGCGAGGAACGCGGCCTGCGTTCCCTTGCCGGCGCCGGGCGGCCCGACGAGGACGATTCGCATCAGCGGAGGAACCCTTCGTAATTGCGCTGCTGGAGCTGGCTCTCAATCTGCTTCACCGTCTCCAGACCGACACCCACGATGATCAGGATGCTGGTGCCACCGAACGGGAAGTTCTGGTTTGCCCCGAAACCAACCAACGCCATCGTCGGCACGAGAGCGATCAGACCCAGATACAGCGAACCCGGCCAGGTGATCCGGTTGAGTACGTAACTCAGGTACTCAGCGGTCGGCCGACCAGCCCGGATGCCCGGGATGAAGCCACCATACTTCTTCATGTTGTCGGCTACTTCTTCGGGGTTGAAGGAGATTGCCACGTAGAAGAAGGCGAAGAAAACGATCAGCAAGAAGTACACGCTGATGTAGATCGGGTGGTCACCCTTGGTCAGGTTCGTCTCGATCCACGTCTTCCAGCTGGACGTTCCGCTGGAGAACTGGGCGATCAGAGCCGGGATGTAGAGCAGCGACGAGGCGAAGATCACAGGGATGATGCCCGCCTGGTTGACCTTCAACGGAATGTACGTAGACGTGCCTCCGTAGGACCGGCGGCCGATCATGCGCTTCGCGTACTGGACCGGGATACGGCGCTGAGCCTGCTCGACGAAGACCACCAGGCCGACCATGACCAGGCCGACCAGGATGACCGTGCCGAACTCGATCCAGCCGTCGGCCAGCGTGCCCTGGGTCTTGATGGTCCACAGCGCGGACGGGAAGGTCGCGGCGATCGAGATGAACATCAGGATCGACATGCCGTTGCCGATGCCGCGGTCGGTGATGAGCTCGCCCAGCCACATGACCATGGCCGTACCGGCGGTCATGGTGATGACCATCGTGACGGTGACGAAGATCGACTGGTCCGGCACGATCTCGGTGGCCACCTGGCAGCCGCTGAAGAGCGCGCCGCTGCGAGCGGTCGCGACCAGGCCGGTGCCCTGGAGGATGGCCAGCGCCACGGTCAGGTAACGCGTGTACTGCGTGATCTTCGCCGTGCCGGCCGAGCCCTCCTTCTTGAGGGCTTCCAGGCGCGGGATCACCACGGTCAGCAGCTGGAGGATGATGCTCGCCGTGATGTACGGCATGATGCCCAGCGCGAAGATCGTGATCTGCAACAGCGCGCCACCACTGAACATGTTGACCAGACCGAAGAGACCCTGGCTGCTGCCCTTGGCCACATCGATACAGGTCTGCACGTTCCGGTAGTCGACACCCGGGATCGGGATGTGGGTACCCACCCGATAGACCACGATGATGCCGAGCGTGAAGAGCAGCTTCTTGCGCAGGTCGGGCGTCTTGAACGCCCGGGCGAACGCGGTGAGCACGGTGCCTCCTGCGACCCCCGCGCTACTGCGTCAGAGGTGACGGTCTTGAGGTTCGACGGATATCTGACAGCTAACCAACAGTCAAAGGCCGCCCGGAGTTCCCTTGAGACTCACCGGGCGAAATTCGGCAGCGCAGGCCACCTTACCGGCGACACTGCCCCCCTAGGAACGACCAACCGGGGATGCCCCTTTTGTGGGCACCCCCGGCTGGGATCGCTCAAGTCATCGAGACGCCTGCTGAATTCAGACGAGCTCGGTGACGGTACCGCCGGCGGCGGTGATCTTCTCCTTGGCGGAGCCGGAGACGGCGTCAACCGTCACCTGCAGCGCCACGGAGATTTCGCCCTGGCCGAGGACCTTGACGAGGCTGTTCTTGCGAACCGCACCGTTGGCGACGAGCCCCTCGACGGTGACCTCGCCACCCTCCGGGTACAGCGACGCCAGCTTGTCGAGGTTCACGACCTGGTACTCGGTCTTGAACGGGTTCCGGAAGCCCTTGAGCTTCGGGAGACGCATGTGGAGGGGCATCTGGCCACCCTCGAAGCGCTCCGGAACCTGGTAACGGGCCTTCGTGCCCTTGGTACCACGACCGGCCGTCTTACCCTTCGACGCCTCACCACGACCCACACGGGTCTTGGCGGTCTTGGCGCCCGGGGCGGGACGGAGGTTGTGGATCTTGAGCGGGTTGTTCTCCGCCATGATCAGTCGACCTCCTCAACCGACACGAGGTGACGGACGGCGTGAACCATTCCGCGGAACTCGGGGCGGTCCTCCTTGACGACCTGCGTGTTGATGCCCTTGAGACCAAGGGAGCGCAGGGTGTCGCGGTGGTTCTGCTTGCTGCCGATGTACGACTTCGTCTGCGTGACCTTGAGGCGAGCCATTACGCACCCGCTCCCGCACGTGCACGCAGCAGAGCCGCGGGGGCGACGTCCTCGAGGGGCAGACCGCGGCGGGCCGCGATCTCCTCGGGACGCTGCAGGCCCTTGAGGGCCGCCACGGTCGCGTGCACGATGTTGATCGCGTTGGACGAGCCGAGCGACTTCGACAGGATGTCGTGAACGCCGGCGCACTCCAGGACAGCACGCACCGGACCACCGGCGATAACGCCGGTACCGGGGGAAGCAGGCTTGAGCAGGACGACGCCCGCGGCCTTCTCGCCCGTGATCGGGTGCGGGATGGTGCCCTGGATACGGGGGACCTTGAAGAAGTGCTTCTTGGCCTCTTCAACACCCTTGGCGATCGCGGCCGGCACCTCCTTGGCCTTGCCGTAACCGACACCGACGGTGCCGTCACCATCGCCCACTACGACAAGCGCAGTGAAGCTGAAGCGACGACCACCCTTCACAACCTTGGCGACGCGGTTGATCGCGACAACGCGCTCAACGTACGCGGTCTTCTCGGCGGCAGCAGCGCCGCCGTCACGGCCCTTCCGGTCCCGCCGCTCGCCGCCACCGGCACCGCTTCCGCGGCGCTGGGGTCCAGCCATTGGATTACCTCTCTCTTTTTCCGCTAGCTACGCAGCGACCGAAGTCGCTAGCGCGACGGGCGACTCAGAACTTGAGTCCGGCTTCGCGGGCGGCGTCCGCCAGAGCGGCAATGCGCCCGGCGTACTGGTTTCCACCACGGTCGAATACGACAGCCTCGACACCGGCGGCCTTGGCGCGCTCGGCGACCAGGGCCCCGACCGACTTGGCCTGCGCGGACTTGTCGCCCTCGGCACCGCGGACCGTGGTGTCCAGGGTCGACGCCGACGCCAGGGTGTGACCCTTAACGTCGTCGATGACCTGGGCCACGATGTGGCGGTTGGAACGCGTCACGACCAGGCGAGGACGCTCAGCCGTACCCGAGATGTGCTTACGGATCCGGATGTGACGACGCTTGATGGCAGCACGCTTGTAAGCGTCGCCCTTAGCAATCTTGACACCGTATGCCATGGCTTACTTACCCGCCTTTCCGACCTTGCGGCGGATGACTTCGCCTTCGTACTTGACGCCCTTGGCCTTGTACGGGTCGGGCTTGCGCAGCTTGCGGATGTTGGCCGCAACCTCTCCGACCTTCTGCTTGTCGATGCCCTCGACCGAGAAGTGCGTCGGGTTCTCGACCTTGAACGAGATGCCCTCGGGCGCCTCGACCGTGATCGAGTGGCTGTAGCCGAGCGAGAACTCCAGGTTGGAGCCCTTCGCCAGGACGCGGTAACCGACACCGCTGATTTCGAGCTTCTTCACGTAACCCTGGGTCACGCCGGTGATCATGTTCGCCACCAGCGTGCGGGACAGGCCGTGGAGGGCCTTGTTCTGACGCTCGTCGTTCGGGCGGGTGACATTGAGAATGCCGTCCTCACCCTTGGCGACCTCGATAGGCGCCGCGACGGTGTGGGAGAGAGAGCCCTTGGGGCCCTTCACCTGGACCGTACGGCCGTCGATGGTGACGTCCACGCCGGCGGGAACCGTGATGGGGAGCTTGCCAATACGCGACATAGCTGTTTCCTCCGTTCCCTTCCGTTACCAGACGTAGGCGAGAACTTCTCCGCCTACGCCCTTCTTGCCGGCCTGCTTGTCGGTGAGGAGACCGTGCGACGTGGAGATGATCGCCACGCCGAGGCCACCGAGCACCTTGGGCAGGGAGGTGGACTTCGCGTACACACGCAGACCCGGCTTCGAGATCCGCTTGATGCCCGCGATGGAGCGCTCACGGTTCGGGCCGAACTTCAGCTCGAGGACGAGCTTCTTGCCGACCTCGGCGTCCTCGACCTTCCAGCCGGTGATGAAGCCCTCCTGCTGGAGGATCTCCGCGATGTGAGACTTGATCTTGCTGTGCGGCATCGCGACATCGTCGTGGTACGCCGAGTTCGCGTTACGCAGACGAGTAAGCATGTCTGCGATGGGATCAGTCATGGTCATGAATTGGCCTTCGGCCTCTCTCGCCGGGGTTTCCAGTGCGCCATCCCTCTCCCCACTCAGTGGCGGGACGGGTGCGGTGCGGGGACCTACGGCGTAGTAAGTCGTACGGGCGGCAGGCGCCCAACCCTCCTAGCCTAAGCCATGGAGAGCAGGGCACCTTACCGACCCATTGCTTACCGAGAGCTTCGGGTAATCCCAACTAAGGGACTACCAGGAGCTCTTGGTCACGCCCGGCAGCTCGCCACGGTGAGCCATCTCACGAAGGCAGACGCGGCACAGGCCGAACTTGCGGTACACGGAGTGCGGACGGCCGCAGCGCTGGCAGCGGGTGTACGCACGCACACCGAACTTGGGCTTACGAGCAGCCTTGGCAATCAGAGCCTTCTTCGCCATCTCGGTTACGCCTCCTTGAAGGGGAAGCCGAGGTGACGGAGAAGGGCGCGGCCTTCGGCGTCGTTGGTCGCCGTGGTGACCACGGTGATGTCCATACCCCGGACGCGGTCGATCTTGTCCTGGTCGATCTCGTGGAACATGACCTGCTCCGTGAGACCGAAGGTGTAGTTGCCACGCCCGTCGAACTGCTTGGGGGACAGACCACGGAAGTCGCGGATGCGCGGAAGCGCGAGCGACAGGGTGCGGTCCAGGAACTCCCACATGCGGTCGCCACGGAGCGTGACGTGGGCACCGATCGGCTGACCTTCGCGCAGCTTGAACTGCGCGATGGACTTGCGGGCCTTGGTGATGGCCGGCTTCTGACCGGTGATCGTGGTCAGGTCACGGACGGCACCGTCCATGAGCTTGGAGTCACGGGCGGCGTCGCCGACACCCATGTTCACCACGATCTTGACGAGGCCGGGAACCTGCATGACGTTCGCGTACGAGAACTCTTCAAGCAGCTTGCCCGCGATTTCCTCGCGGTACTTCGTCTTGAGACGCGGAGTGGTGGTGGTAGCCATCAGATGTCCTCACCCGTCCGCTTGGCAACGCGGATCTTGTTGCCCTCATCGTCGAAGCGGTAACCGACACGCGTGACAACCTTGTTGCCGTCCTTCTCAACGACCAGCTGGACGTTGGAGACGTGGACGGGCGCCTCGGTCGTGACGATGCCGCCGGCCTGCGAACCCTTCGCGGTCGGGCCGGCCTTGGTGTGCTTCTTGACCCGGTTGACACCCTCGACCAGGACGCGGTCCTCGCGGGGGTAGGCCGCAATGACCTTGCCCTGCTTGCCCTTGTCCTTGCCGGTGATGACCTGAACCGTGTCACCCTTCTTGATCTTCATGCTTACAGCACCTCCGGCGCGAGCGAGATGATCTTCATGAACTTCTTCTCGCGCAGCTCCCGGCCCACCGGGCCGAAGATACGGGTGCCACGAGGGTCGCCGTCGTTCTTGAGAATGACAGCGGCGTTCTCGTCGAAGCGGATGTACGAGCCGTCCGGACGGCGGCGCTCCTTGACGGTGCGAACGATGACCGCCTTGATGACGTCACCCTTCTTCACGTTGCCACCGGGGATCGCGTCCTTGACGGTGGCGACGATGACGTCGCCGATGCCCGCGTAGCGGCGACCGGAGCCACCGAGCACACGGATGCAAAGGATTTCCTTCGCACCAGTGTTGTCGGCGACACGCAGTCGCGACTCCTGCTGGATCACGTCTATCTCCTGATTGTCTGCCGGTTCCCGGGGCGGGAGCACCGGTTAAGGCGCTCCCGCCCCGAGCCTGGCGGAACCAACCTGAGGGAAACCCCTCAGGTAATTACTTGGCCTTCTCGAGGATCTCGACGATGCGCCAGCGCTTCGTCGAGGACAGCGGCCGGGTCTCCATCAGGAGGACGCGGTCGCCGACGCCGGCAGCGTTCTGCTCGTCGTGGGCCTTGAGCTTGTTCGTACGGCGGATGACCTTGCCGTACAGCGCGTGCTTGACGCGGTCCTCGACAGCGACGACGACGGTCTTGTCCATCTTGTCGCTGACGACGAGACCCTCACGGGTCTTGCGGAAGCCACGAGCCTCAGCGGTCTCAGTCACATTGCTCTCACTCATCAGGCGCTCTCCACCGTCTCGATGCCCAGCTCGCGCTCACGCATCAGGGTGTAGATCCGCGCGATGTCCTTGCGGACGGCCTTGAGCCGCCCGTGGTTCTCGAGCTGACCGGTCGCCGCCTGGAAGCGGAGGTTGAACAGCTCTTCCTTGGCTTCGCGAAGCTTCGCGAGAAGCTCCTCGTCACCCAGTTCGCGCAGCTCGGACGCCTTGGTACCGGCCGACATCACGCTTCACCTGCCTCGCGCTTGACGATCCGGCACTTCATCGGCAGCTTGTGGGCTGCGCGAGTGAGGGCCTCACGGGCGATCTTCTCGTTGGGGTAGGACAGTTCGAACATGACCCGGCCCGGGTGCACGTTCGCGACCCACCACTCGGGCGAACCCTTACCGGAACCCATGCGGGTCTCGGCAGGCTTCTTGGTCAGCGGGCGGTCCGGGTAGATGTTGATCCAGACCTTGCCGCCACGCTTGATGTGGCGGGTCATCGCAATACGCGCCGCCTCGATCTGGCGGTTGGTCACGTAAGCCGGCGTGAGGGCCTGAATGCCGTACTCGCCGAACGAGACCTGCGTACCGCCCTTGGCCTGACCACGGCGCTTCGGGTGGTGCTGCTTGCGGTGCTTGACCCTACGGGGGATCAGCATTTCGGTCAGGCCTCCGTTCCGGTGCTCTCAGCCGGAGCGGCAGCTGCGGCGGGAGCGTCGGCCTTGGGGGCCTCGGCAGCCGGCGCTGACTGCTGCTGCGGCTTGCGGCCGCGGCCGCCACGCTCGCCACCACGGCCACCACCACGGGCCGGGCGGTCGGCGCCGCCACCCGCGCCACCGCGCGCCGGGCGGTTACCCGCACGGGCAGCGGCGTTCTCGGCGCGGACCTCGGCGATGTTCTTGACGTCGCCCTTGTAGATCCAGACCTTCACACCGATACGGCCGAAGGTCGTCTTGGCCTCGAAGAAGCCGTAGTCGACGTTCGCACGGAGGGTGTGCAGGGGCACACGGCCCTCGCGGTAGAACTCCGAGCGGGACATCTCGGCGCCGCCGAGACGGCCACCACACTGGATCTTGATGCCCTTGGCGCCGGCCTTCATCGCCGACTGCATGCTCTTACGCATGGCGCGGCGGAAGGAGACGCGGGAGGACAGCTGCTCGGCAACGGCCTGAGCAACCAGCTGAGCGTCCGTCTCGGGGTTCTTGACCTCGAGGATGTTCAGCTGGACCTGCTTGCCCGTGAGCTTCTCGAGGTCGCCGCGGATGCGGTCGGCCTCGGCGCCACGGCGGCCGATGACGATGCCGGGACGCGCGGTGTGGATGTCCACCCGCACGCGGTCACGGGTGCGCTCGATCTCAACCTTCGAGATGCCGGCGCGCTCCATGCCGGACGTCATCATCCGACGGATGGCGACGTCTTCCTTGACGTAGTCCTTGTACAGCTTGTCGGCGTACCAACGGGACTTGAAGTCCGTGGTGATGCCGAGCCGGAACCCATGCGGGTTAACCTTCTGGCCCATTACCGGGTTCCTTCCTTGCTGCTGACGACCACGGTGATGTGGCTGGTCCGCTTGCGGATCCGGTAGGCACGGCCCTGGGCACGCGGCCGGAACCGCTTCAGGGTCGGACCCTCGTCGACGTACGCCTCAGAGATGACGAGGCTGCCGGCGTCGGTGTGGTCGTAGTTGTGCGCGGCGTTGGCGATGGCGCTGTCAAGCACCTTGCCAACCGGCACGCTCGCGGCCTGCGGGGCGAAACGCAGGACCGCCTGAGCCTCCGTGGCATCCATGCCACGGATAAGGTCCACCACGCGGCGGGCCTTCATGGGCGTAACGCGGATGTACCGCGCCTGGGCCCTGGCTTCCATGGTTGTCCTTCCAGTGTCTGTCATGGTCGATTCCACCCCGCGTTAGCGGCGCTTCGACTTCCGGTCGTCCTTGACGTGACCCCGGAAGGTGCGCGTCGGCGAGAACTCGCCGAGCTTGTGGCCGACCATCGACTCGGTGACGAACACCGGAATGTGGGTCTTGCCGTTGTGCACCGCGATGGTGTGACCCAGCATGGCCGGGATGATCATCGAGCGACGGGACCAGGTCTTGATGACGTTCTTGGTGCCGGCTTCGTTCTGTACGTCCACCTTCTTGATCAGGTGGTCGTCGACGAAGGGCCCCTTCTTGAGACTGCGCGGCATCTAAACCCGCTCCTAGCGCTTCTTGTTCGACTTGCGGCGGCGGACGATGTACTTGCTCGAAGCCTTCTTCGGCGAGCGAGTACGACCCTCCTTCTGACCCCACGGGGAGACCGGGTGGCGACCACCGGAGGTCTTGCCCTCACCACCACCGTGCGGGTGGTCAACCGGGTTCATCGCCACACCGCGAACGGACGGGCGGACGCCCAGCCAGCGCTTGCGGCCGGCCTTGCCCCAGTTGATGTTGCTCTGCTCGGCGTTACCGACCTCGCCGACCGTGGCGCGGCAGCGCTGGTCGACCAGGCGGATCTCACCGGACGGCATGCGGAGGTGGGCCATGGTGCCCTCCTTCGCGAGCAGCTGCACCGAGGCACCGGCGGAGCGGGCGAACTTGGCGCCGCCACCCGGACGGAGCTCGATCGCGTGGATCGTGGTACCGACCGGGATGTTGCGGAGCGCCAGGTTGTTGCCCGGCTTGATGTCGGCCCCGGGACCGTTCTCGACGCGGTCGCCCTGCGACAGGTTGCGGGGGGCGAGGATGTAACGCTTCTCGCCGTCCGCGTAGTGCAGCAGCGCGATGCGCGCGGTGCGGTTGGGGTCGTACTCGATGTGCGCGACCTTCGCCGGCACGCCGTCCTTGTCATGGCGACGGAAGTCGATGACGCGGTAGGCGCGCTTGTGTCCGCCACCCTGGTGGCGAACGGTCACACGACCGGAATTGTTACGGCCGCCCTTGCTGTGCAGGGGGCGAACCAGCGACTTCTCCGGCGTGGACCGCGTGACCTCGACGAAGTCGGCGACGCTGGAGCCACGGCGGCCCGGCGTAGTCGGCTTGTACTTGCGGATTCCCATTTCTCAGTCCTCGTCCGATATTCGGACCAGGGCGCTCCGTTAGGAGGCCTGGCCGAAGATGTCGATACGGTCGCCCTCAGCGAGGGTCACGATGGCGCGCTTGGTGTCAGCACGCTTACCGAAACCGCTCTTGGTCCGCTTGCGCTTGCCCTGGCGGTTGATCGTGTTGACCCCGGTGACCTTGACCGAGAAGACCGCCTGAACGGCCTGCTTGATCTGGGTCTTGTTGGCGCCCGGCGCCACGACGAAGGTGTACTTGCCCTCGTCGAGCAGCGCGTAGCTCTTCTCGGAGACGACCGGCTTCAGCAGCACGTCACGGTGGTCCGTGAACGACTTGCTGATCGGCGTCTCGACGGTGTTCTTGCCCTCGGTCTCGTGGCGCTTCGCCTTGGCGATGCGCGCGACCTTCTTGGCCTTGGCGGCCTTCGAGGCGATGCTCGGGTGACGCGTAGCCATCAGGCTTCGCTCCCTTCGGTGTCAGTGGCCTGGGGGCCGGACACGAAGGACTCGAAAGCGGCCTGGGTGAAGACCACGTCGTCCGAGACGAGAACGTCGTACGTGTTCAGCTGGCCCGGCTCCAGGATGTGGACCTGGGGCAGGTTGCGCGCGGAAAGCAGCGCGGCCTCGTTGGAGCGCTCGATGACCAGGAGCACGTTCTTGCGCTCCGAGATCTTGCCGAGGAAGCTCTTCGCGGCCTTGGTGGAGATGGCCTCGCCGTCGATCACGTCGGTGATGACGTGGATACGAGCGTTGCGGGCCCGGTCGGTGAGGGCGTGGCGCAGGGCCGCGGCCTTCATCTTCTTCGGGGTCCGCTGCGAGTAGTCACGCGGCGTGGGGCCGTGGACGACGCCACCGCCGGCGAACTGCGGAGCGCGGGTCGAACCCTGACGGGCGCGGCCGGTGCCCTTCTGGCGGTAAGGCTTGCGGCCACCACCGCGGACCTCGCCACGACGCTTGACCTTGTGCGTGCCCTGACGGGCAGCGGCCAGCTGTGCGACGACGACCTGGTGGAGCAGCGGGATGCTGATCTTCTCTACGTCGAAGATCTCGGCCGGGAGCTCAACGGTCCCGGCGATGTCGCCGGAGGGCGACTGAATGTCAATGGTGGTCATGTCCTCAGACCCCCTTGGCCGCGGTACGGACCAGGACGAGGCCGCCGTTCGGACCCGGGATGGCTCCCTTGATGAGGAGCAGTCCCTTCTCCGCGTCAACAGCATGAACGGTCAGGTTCTGGGTGGTGACCCGCTCGTTGCCCATACGGCCCGCCATACGCATGCCCTTGAACACACGGCCGGGGGTGGCGCAGCCACCGATGGAACCGGGCGAGCGGTGCTTGCGCTGGACACCGTGTCCGGCGCCGAGGCCACGGAAGTTGTGGCGCTTCATGACACCGGCGAAGCCCTTGCCCTTGCTCTTGCCGGTCACGTCCACCTTGACGCCGGCCTCGAAGGTCTCGGCGGTGATCTCCTGGCCGAGGGTGTACTCGCTGGCGTCAGCGGTACGGATCTCGACGAGATGGCGGCGGGGGGTGACGTCGGCCTTGGCGAAGTGACCCTTGAGGGGCTTGTTCACCTTGCGAGGGTCGATCTCGCCGAAGGCGATCTGGACCGACTCGTAGCCGTCGGAGTCATTCGTACGGACCTGGGTCACGACGTTCGGACCGGCCTTGACGACGGTGACGGGAACAACACGGTTGTTCTCGTCCCACACCTGCGTCATGCCGAGCTTCTCGCCCAGGATGCCCTTGATCTGCTTAGCCATTCTCAGATCACCGGCCCTTAGAGCTTGATCTCGATGTCGACACCGGCCGGGAGGTCGAGTCGCATCAGGGAGTCAACGGTCTTGGGCGTCGGGTCGAGGATGTCGATCAGGCGCTTGTGCGTGCGCATCTCGAAGTGCTCGCGCGAGTCCTTGTACTTGTGCGGCGACTTGATGACGCAGTACACGTTCTTCTCAGTGGGCAGCGGCACCGGGCCCGCGACCGACGCACCAGTACGCGTCACCGTCTCGACGATCTTCTTCGCCGAGGAGTCGATGACCTCGTGGTCGTAGGCCTTGAGCCGGATGCGGATCTTCTGTCCCGCCATGGCTACTCAGTAGTCCTTTGTCTAGTGAAACGCTCCGGAACCCGGGGGTTCGCGTCCCGTCCTCCGACCCACGCGGTCGGGTGTGTCGCGCTCCTGCCGCACAGATATCCGTTACGGATTTCCCTGCGAGGGACGCGGCTCGCCCGAAAGCAACCGCAGGACCGGGGGCTGAAACACCCACCGGGTGCCTGGCCTGCACCCCGCTGACACTTCCCGAAAGATTCCCGTACGTCCGCCCCAGCGCTGCCTTACGGCAGTTGGGGCGACGAGTACTGTGGGACTCGCTTCCGGTCCTCCCGACGGGAGGCGCGCAGCATCGGCGCTCGACCGAGCAACTCCGACAGTCTGCCATACGGGGCATGGGCCTGGCCAATCGAGCCGAGGATCGTACCCCGAAGGTGACGCAGGTCAAACACAGGCTCGGTCGACCGGGGCCCGGTCCAGGATCAGACCGTGCTCCGGACCTCTCGCAACCGGGAGAAGGATCTGTCCAGCCCCCTCTTCACCAGCCGCGCCACGGGGCGCTCCACGAAGCGGTGGACCAGATAGCTCAGGAGCAGGAAGCCCGCGATCACGGTGGCGACGAGCAGCCGGGCGTCCATGGTGTCCCGGAGCCGGTTGATCACCGTCGTACCGGCCGCGTAGTGCATCAGATAGAGCGGGTACGTCATGGTGCCGGCGGTGACGAGCCACTTCCACTGGATGCGGTCGGTCATACCGAGTGCGACGCCGACCATGAACAGCAGGAACACCGTGAAGATCAGCACGCTGCCCCGCCAGCTGGAGACGTGCTCGACCGCGTCGATCCGATGCCCCAGCTCCATCTGGGCCATCAGCCAGCACATGACGAGCATGCCCCACAGCAGCAGGTCCTGGCCGAAGCGGTGCATGAGGTAGAGGACGAGGCCCGCGATGAAGTACCAGGCACCGTCGGGGTTGGCGATGAGCACCAGCAGCCTGAAGTCTGACTCCGGGGCGATCATCGCGGCCGCCCCCCACAGGCAGCAGAACACGACGACCTTGCGGTACGTCAGACCGGTCGCGACGACCAGCATGAAGAGCAGGTAGAAGCGCACTTCCGACCAGAGGGTCCAGTAGACGCCGTCGACGTCCTGCACACCCGAACCGGACTGCAGCATCGTGAGGTTGAAGAGGATCTCCCGCGGCTTCAGCCGCTCCCACACCCCCGGCAGGGCCATCAGCACGCCCGAGGTGAAGAGGACGGCGAACCAGTACGCCGGGTAGAGGCGGATCACCCGCGAGACGAAGAACTGCCGGGGAGAGCGCCCCCAGCACGACATACAGATCACGAATCCGCTGATCACGAAGAAGATCTCGACGCCGATCCAGCCGTACGTCGCGAAGCGGAACACGTTGGGCATGATGTCCGACACCGGACGGTCCCAGATGTTGTTGCCCGGCTGGTTCACCCGTTTCGTACCGGCGAAGTGGTGCACGGCGACCATGAGCGCGGCGGCTATCCGGATGCCGTCGAGGGCGTACAGCCGGCTGCGGGTGCGCTGCGCCCGAGCGGGCTTCGCGTCCCGGGCACCCGCCGGCGGCTGCATCAGCCGCTCGGCAACGGCGACGCCGGTCCGCCAGTCCGACTCGGCGAGCGGGGGAAGCGGCTGTTGCAACCCACCCGCGCGCCCCACGGGTATCGCCGATCTTCCTAGGGCGCCACGCATGAACACCTACCCACCCTCACAAAGACTCCCAGGACCGAGCGGCCCCGAGCCAACTTAGGCTACGACCGCCATAACCACCTCACAGCGACCAGACAAGAACATTACTCACACGGCTGCCGGACAGTTGACCCAACGTCCAACAAGCAGCCACCTGCGGTTCGCTGATGGTTCCCTTGACACCGGCCAAGTCCCTTACGGAGCCGAGGCGTCGGCCACAAGCCCGCGTACCCGCTCAAGGGCGGCGTAGACGCAGGGCCTCCCAGACTTCACCGACCGCGTACACGATCTCCATCTGCCAGACCTCCGGCTTGCCGTGGACCTTTGACACGACCTTCCACCACTTGAGCCACAGCGGCAGCTCCCGGAACGGTACGTAGTCGAGGGCGCAGGATGCTGCCACCCGCAGAAACACGACCGCTCGCACACCAACCGCCGGCGTGACCGACTGACTCCGCCTGGAGCACCCCCACGCGACACCCGCCCCCCGCCGTTTGATGGTGGACCCATGGCAGAAGACACCACCACCCTGACCAGCCAGCCCCCTCCCCCCGTACGGGACTGGCCGCCCCGCGAACTGCACGCGACCGACTTCGACCCGGTGCTCGCGGAGCTGATGCGCGAGGGGCCGCTGACCCGGATCCGGCTCCCCCACGGGGAGGGCTGGGCGTGGCTCGCCACCCGGCACGACGACGTCAAGATGATCACGAACGACCCCCGCTTCAGCCGCGCGGAGGTGGTCGACAGACAGGTCACCCGGATCGCACCGCACTTCAAGCCGAAGCCGGGATCGCTGGCGTTCGCCGACCAGCCCGACCACAACCGGCTGCGCAAGGCGGTGGCGGCCGCGTACACCGTGGGAGCCGTGAAGCGGCTGCGCCCCCGCGCGCAGGAGACGCTCGACGTACTCGTGGACGGGGTGGCGAAAGACGGCCCTCCGGCCGACCTCATCGAGCGCGTCCTCGAACCGTTCCCCCTCTCCGTCGTCTGCGACGTGATGGGGGTGCCGGTCGCCGACCGGGAGCAGATCCACGCCTGGACCCGGCAGATCATCTCCACGGCGGGCGGCGCCGAGGCCGCGGAGCGTGCCAAGGACGGGATGTACGGCTGGATCACCGAGGCCATCCGCGAGCGGGCCGGCAGCGAAGCCGAGGACGTGCTCTCGCTCCTCGGCGCCGCGGTCGGCCGCGGTGACATCAGCGAGGCGGAGGCCATCGGCATCGCCGGCCCGCTCCAGATCGGCGGCGAGGCCGTCACCCACAACGTCGGCCAGATGCTCTACCTCATCCTGACCGACCCCGAGCTGCTGGAACGCCTGCGCTGCCAGCCCGACTCGCGCCCCGCCGCCGTCGACGAACTCCTGCGCTACATCCCGCACCGCACCTCGGTCGGCCTGGCCCGCATCGCCATGGAGGACATCGAGATCCACGGCGTACGGATCACCGCGGGCGACCCCGTCTACGTCTCCTACCTCGCCGCCAACCGCGACCCTGACGTCTTCCCCGACCCCGACCGCATCGACATCGACCGGGACACCAGCGCGCATCTCGCCTACGGCAACGGCCCCCACTACTGCACCGGCGCCGTCCTCGCCCGGATGCAGACCGACCTCCTGATCGACACCCTCCTCGACCGGCTGCCGGGGCTGCGCCTCGCCGTACCCGCCGACCAGGTCCCCTGGCGGCAGCGCACGATGATCCGCGGACCGGTGGCGCTCCCCGTCACCTGGTGACCCCCGGGCATGGCAGAAGGGCCCGTACGACCGAAGTCGTACGGGCCCTTCTCGGAGCTCTTGAAGGAGCTACCAGGTGTTCAGGCCAACAAGCAGGACTACTTGTTGATCTTGACGACCTGGCCGGCGCCCACGGTCCGGCCACCCTCACGGATGGCGAACTTCAGGCCCTCTTCCATGGCGACGGGCTGGATGAGCTCAACGGTCATCTCAGTGTTGTCGCCCGGCATGACCATCTCGGTGCCCTCGGGGAGGGTCACGACGCCGGTCACGTCCGTGGTACGGAAGTAGAACTGCGGGCGGTAGTTGTTGAAGAACGGCGTGTGACGGCCGCCCTCGTCCTTGGACAGGATGTACGCCTGCGCCTCGAACGAGGTGTGCGGGGTGACCGAGCCGGGCTTGATGATGACCTGGCCGCGCTCGACGTCCTCGCGCTTGATGCCACGAAGCAGCAGACCGACGTTCTCACCGGCCTGGCCCTCGTCGAGCAGCTTGCGGAACATCTCGATGCCGGTGACCGTGGTGGTGGTCTTCTCGGTCTTGATGCCGACGATGTCGACGGTCTCGTTGACCTTGAGGACACCACGCTCGATACGACCGGTGACGACGGTGCCACGACCGGTGATCGTGAAGACGTCCTCGATGGGCATGAGGAACGGCTTGTCGACGTCACGCTCGGGCTGCGGGATGTTCTCGTCGACGGCCTTCATCAGGTCGAGGACGGTCTGACCCCACTCGGCGTCACCCTCGAGAGCCTTGAGCGCCGAGACCTTGACGACCGGAAGGTCGTCGCCCGGGAACTCGTACTCGGAGAGCAGCTCACGAACCTCGAGCTCGACGAGCTCCAGGATCTCCTCGTCGTCCACCATGTCGGCCTTGTTCAGGGCGACAACGATGTACGGAACGCCGACCTGGCGGGCCAGGAGCACGTGCTCCTTGGTCTGCGGCATCGGGCCGTCGGTGGCCGCGACCACGAGGATGGCGCCGTCCATCTGCGCCGCACCCGTGATCATGTTCTTGATGTAGTCCGCGTGACCGGGGCAGTCGACGTGGGCGTAGTGACGCGTCTCGGTCTGGTACTCGACGTGCGCGATCGAGATCGTGATACCGCGCTGGCGCTCCTCAGGAGCCTTGTCGATCTGGTCGAAGGCCGAGGCCTCGTTCAGGGTCGGGTACGCGTCGTGCAGCACCTTGGTAATGGCGGCCGTGAGGGTCGTCTTACCGTGGTCGATGTGACCGATGGTGCCGATGTTGACGTGCGGCTTAGTCCGCTCGAACTTCGCCTTCGCCACTGGGTCCTCCTGTGGAGTGGTTCTGGTACGCCTTACTCATCGGCGCCAGGTGATCTTTGCTGGGATGCCGCCCGCCGGGGTTCTGTCCCGGGGACGATCGCTCGTCCCTCAGCCGGGGGTTGAACCCCGGCGGTCGGTGTCAAGCCTAAAGCGTGCAAACGGGGTGTGTTACTCGCCCTTGGCCTTCGCGATGATCTCCTCGGCGACGTTCCGGGGAACCTCGGCGTAGGAGTCGAACTGCATCGAGTAGCTTGCGCGACCCGACGTCTTGCTGCGGAGGTCGCCGACGTAGCCGAACATCTCCGAGAGGGGCACGAGGCCCTTCACGACGCGCGCACCGGCACGCTCCTCCATGGCCTGGATCTGGCCACGGCGGGAGTTGATGTCGCCGATTACCTCACCCATGTAGTCCTCGGGCGTGGTGACCTCGACGGCCATCATCGGCTCGAGCAGCACGGGGCTCGCCTTACGCGCGGCCTCCTTGAAGGCCTGCGAACCGGCGATCTTGAACGCGAGCTCGGAGGAGTCGACCTCGTGGTAGCCGCCGTCGAGAAGAGTGACGCGGACGCCCGTCATCTCGTAGCCGGCCAGGATGCCGAACTGCATGGCCTCCTGCGCACCGGCGTCCACCGACGGGATGTACTCCCGCGGGATACGGCCACCGGTGACCTTGTTCACGAACTCGTACGCCGGACCGTCGGTCTCGGTGATCGGCTCGATCGCGATCTGCACCTTGGCGAACTGACCGGTACCACCGGTCTGCTTCTTGTGGGTGTAGTCGTGACGCTCGACGCCCTTGCGGATCGTCTCACGGTACGCGACCTGCGGCTTGCCGACGTTGGCCTCGACGCGGAACTCGCGCTTCATACGGTCGACCAGCACCTCGAGGTGCAGCTCGCCCATACCGCCGAGGATGGTCTGGCCCGTCTCCTCGTCCGAGTGGACGTGGAAGGAGGGGTCCTCCTCCGCGAGACGCTGGATGGCGACACCCAGCTTCTCCTGGTCACCCTTGGACTTGGGCTCGATGGCGACCTGGATGACCGGCGCCGGGAAGTCCATGGACTCCAGGATCACCGGCTGCTTGTCGTCGCACAGCGTCTCACCGGTGGTGGTCTGCTTGAGGCCCATGACGGCGACGATGTCGCCGGCGCCCACCGCGTCGATCTCCTCACGCTTGTTCGCGTGCATGCGGTAGATCTTGCCGATGCGCTCCTTCTTGCCCTTGACGGAGTTCAGCACCGCGGTGCCAGTCTCCAGGCGGCCCGAGTAGACCCGGACGAAGGTGAGCTTGCCCAGGTGCGGGTCGCTCATGATCTTGAACGCGAGCGCGGACAGCGGCTCGTCAACGGACGGCTTGCGCTTGACCACGAGCTCCGGGTCCTTCACGTCGTGGCCCTCGATGGCCTCGACGTCAAGCGGGGTCGGGAGGTAGCGCACAACCGCGTCGAGCAGGGGCTGAACGCCCTTGTTCTTGAACGCGGTGCCACAGAACACCGGGGTGACCGTGACGTCCTTGGACTTGCCGGACGCGATGGTGACGCGACGGATCGCGGCGTACAGCTGCTCCTCGGTGGGCTCCTGGCCCTCCAGGAACAGCTCCATGATCTCGTCGTCGTTCTCCGCGACGGCCTCGACGAGCTTGCCGCGGTACTCCTCGGCAGCCTCGACATGCGTGGCCGGGATGTCGACGACGTCGTACATCTCGCCCTTGGCCGCCTCGGCGGACCACACGAGCGCCTTCATGCGGACCAGGTCCACAACGCCCTTGAAGTCCATCTCGGCACCGATCGGAAGCTGCATGATCAGCGGTACCGCACCAAGGCGGTCCTTGATCATGTCGACGCAGCGGTGGAACTCCGCGCCGGTCCGGTCGAGCTTGTTGACGAAGCAGATACGCGGCACGCCGTAGCGGTCGGCCTGACGCCACACCGTCTCGGACTGCGGCTCAACGCCGGCGACACCGTCGAACACCGTGACGGCACCGTCGAGGACGCGCAGCGAGCGCTCCACCTCGACCGTGAAGTCGACGTGCCCCGGGGTGTCGATGATGTTGATCGTGTAGTCGTTGTCCTCGAGCGGCCAGTGACAGGTGGTGGCAGCAGAGGTGATCGTGATGCCACGCTCCTGCTCCTGCTCCATCCAGTCCATGGTGGCGGCGCCGTCGTGGACTTCACCGATCTTGTAGCTGACGCCGGTGTAGAAGAGGATCCGCTCAGTAGTGGTCGTCTTGCCCGCGTCGATGTGAGCCATGATCCCGATGTTGCGGACCCTGGCAAGGTCAAGTGAAGTGGTAGCCATAAGGCTTCGGTCTTCTCTCGGTCTCGATGGGGGTAGCGACTACCAGCGGTAGTGCGCGAAGGCCTTGTTGGACTCGGCCATCTTGTGGGTGTCCTCACGCTTCTTCACAGCGGCACCGAGGCCGTTGGACGCGTCGAGAAGCTCGTTCAGCAGACGCTCGGTCATGGTCTTCTCGCGACGGGCGCGGGAGTAACCGACGAGCCAGCGCAGCGCGAGCGTGCTGGCACGACCGGGCTTGACCTCGATCGGGACCTGGTACGTCGCACCGCCGACTCGGCGGGACTTGACCTCGAGGGTCGGCTTGATGTTCTCCAGAGCGCGCTTGAGCGTGATGACCGGGTCGTTGCCGGTCTTCTCGCGCAGGCCCTCCATGGCGCCGTAGACGATGCGCTCGGCGGTGGAGCGCTTGCCGTTCAGCAGCACCTTGTTGATCAGGGAGGTCACCAGAGGGGAACCGTAGACCGGGTCGATGATGACCGGGCGCTTCGGGGCGGGGCCCTTACGAGGCATTTCTACTTCTCCTTCTTGGCGCCGTAGCGGCTGCGGGCCTGCTTGCGGTTCTTGACACCCTGGGTGTCGAGCGAACCGCGGATGATCTTGTAGCGAACACCGGGCAGGTCCTTCACACGGCCGCCGCGCACGAGCACGATCGAGTGCTCCTGCAGGTTGTGTCCCTCACCCGGAATGTAGGCGGTGACCTCGATCCCGCTGGTCAGACGCACACGCGCGACCTTACGCAGGGCCGAGTTCGGCTTCTTCGGGGTGGTCGTGAACACACGCGTGCAGACGCCGCGACGCTGGGGCGAACCCTCGAGCGCGGGCGTCTTGTTCTTCTCGACCTTGTCCTGCCGGCCCTTCCGGACCAGCTGCTGGATCGTAGGCACTACTTCTCCGGTTTCTGTGTGCCGAATGGTGGAGCTAACCTGGAACGTCGCCGACCCACGCGGTCGGGTGTGTCGAAGCCTGCAGACTCCCGCCGCAAGGCGAAAAGAGCGCAGATTCACGGTGGCCGCTTACGACTTCCGCTGCGGTTCGAAGGCACGCAGCGGGGCCAGGGCACACCCCAGGCACAAGGTATGAGCGTACCTACCTCATTCGCTGTGGTCAAAACAAATGCCCAGCGGCCGACACACGGGGGGTTCCGGACGGGTCCGGACCGGGATGTGCAAGTCTGTCGCGATCTTAGGTACAGACAGTTCACAACCACCGGGACAGTGAGTCACGCTCTGGGTCGGTGGCCGGACGGGGGGAACCGTCATGAGCACGATTTCCGACAACGCGGCGAAGGAGTCCGGCATACCGGACGAGCGGCCGGAGCGGCGGTACTGGCGGGATTGGCGGGCCCGAATACCCGGCGGCCACCTGGCCGGCCGCCTCACACTGCCGACAGGCGTACGACCGTACGCCGCCCCGCTGATCCTCTACGGCATCGCCAAGCTCGTAGGTCTCGGCGTCTTCGCCTGGCTGCTGGAAAGCGCAGGCGAATACCAGAAGAAGAACCCGCGCTTCGGCGGCGGCGCCCACTGGTGGGACGTACTCGGCAGCTGGGACGGCTGGTGGTACCTCCAGGTCGCGGAGAAGGGGTACGACCCCCGCCCGCTGGAGCGGCTCGACCCGGGCGGCATGTTCACGGTCCAGCAGAACTCGGTCGCCTACTTCCCCCTCTACCCGGCCCTGATCCGGACAGTGTCCGAGATCACCGGCCTCGGCCTGTTCGGGTCCGGCCTGCTGGTCTCGGTCCTGGCCTCGTTCGTCGCCGCGGCCGGCATCTACGCCGTGATCTCCCTGCTCGCGGGGGCCCGCGCGGGCACGATCGCCGCCGGGCTGTGGGCCGTGGCACCCGGCGCGGGCACCGAGTGGGCGGTGTACTCGGAGTCCGTGTTCGTGGCGATCGCCGCCTGGTGCTGCTACGCCGTGATGAAACGCCAGTGGGTGACGGCCGGACTGCTCGCCTTCGCCGCCGGGCTCAGCAGGCCCACGTCCGCCGCGCTCATCGGCGCCGTGGGACTGGCCGCGCTGGTGACGCTCGCCCGGCGCGAGAGCAGACGGGAACACGGAGTCGCGGGCCCGGTGTACGCCATGTTCGCCGCGCCACTCGGCCTGCTCACCTACATCACCTGGGTCGGCCTCAGCATGGGCGACCTCACGGCGTACTTCACGCTCCAGAAGGAGGGGTGGGCCCACTACTTCGACTTCGGCCACTACACCTACGACGTCCTGCGCAACACGGCCGTCGGCAAGCACGACTACATCTTCGCCTTCAGCGTCCCGGACCTGCTCGCCGTGCAACTGGTGGTGGCGCTGCCCTTCCTGATCGCCCTGATGCTGCGCAAGCGGCCGCCCCTGGTCCTGGTCGCCTACACACTGGCCGGCATCGTCTCCGTCCTGGGCACCCAGCAGATGTTCGGCAACACTTCGCGCTACCTTCTCCCCTGCTTCCCCCTCCTCCTCGCCCCGGCAGCCGCGATGAGCCGCCTGAAGCTGCCGACCCTGCTGGTCTTCTTCACGACAGCGGCGGTGGCATCGGGGTGGTACGCGCACTACGTGATCTTCGAGCTGGGGATTCCGTAGGACAACGGCGTCACAGCACGGCCCTGAGCGGCGCTGAGGGGCCCGTACAGGCCCTGAACCCGCCGACCGCACCCGATGACACGCCGAAGGGCGGCCACCCCGTACGAAACGGAGTGGCCGCCCTTCAGCAGACGTACGCCTTACTGGTTGTACGGACCGTAGTCGTAGTCCTCCAGCGGGACGGCCTGGCCGGAGCCCGTGCCGAACGGCGAGTAGTCGATGTCGTCGTAGCCGACGGCCGAGTACATCGCGGCCTTGGCTTCCTCGGTCGGCTCGACCCGGATGTTGCGGTAGCGGGACAGACCCGTACCGGCCGGGATGAGCTTACCGATGATGACGTTCTCCTTGAGGCCGATGAGGCTGTCGGACTTGGCGTTGATCGCCGCATCCGTCAGGACTCGGGTCGTCTCCTGGAAGGAGGCGGCCGACAGCCAGGATTCCGTCGCCAGCGAGGCCTTGGTGATACCCATCAGCTGCGGACGGCCGGAGGCCGGGTGGCCGCCTTCCTGGACCACACGACGGTTCTCGGTCTCGAACTTCGAACGCTCGACCAGCTCGCCGGGCAGCAGCTCCGCGTCGCCCGACTCGATGATCGTCACACGGCGCAGCATCTGCCGGATGATGATCTCGATGTGCTTGTCGTGGATCGACACACCCTGCGAGTTGTAGACCTTCTGGACTTCGCCGACCAGGTGGACCTGGACCGCGCGCTGACCGAGGATCCGCAGCACGTCGTGCGGGTTGGTGGCACCGAAGGTGAGCTTCTGGCCCACCTCCACGTGGTCACCCTCACGCACCATGACCTTGGCACGCTTCGAGATCGGGAACGCCGTCTCGTCGCTGCCGTCGTCCGGGGTGACGACGATCTTCTTGGTCTTCTCGGTCTCCTCGATACGGATGCGGCCGGCCGCCTCCGAGATCGGGGCGACACCCTTGGGCGTACGAGCCTCGAAGAGCTCGACGACACGGGGCAGACCCTGGGTGATGTCGTCACCGGCCACACCACCGGTGTGGAAGGTACGCATCGTGAGCTGCGTGCCGGGCTCACCGATGGACTGGGCGGCGATGATGCCGACCGCCTCACCGATGTCGACCAGCTTGCCGGTGGCCAGCGAACGGCCGTAGCACATGGCGCAGGTGCCGACGGCGGACTCGCAGGTCAGGACCGAGCGGGTCTTGACCTCCTCGATGCCGTGCTTGACGAGCTCGTCGATGAGGACGTCGCCCAGGTCGGTGTTGGCCGGGGCCAGCACCACTCCGTCGACGACGATGTCCTCGGCCAGCGCACGTGCGTACACGCTGGTCTCGACGTTGTCCGCCTTGCGCAGCACGCCGTCCTCGCCGCGCTCCGCGATGTGCAGCTTGAGGCCACGGTCGGTGCCGCAGTCCTCCTCGCGGATGATGACGTCCTGCGAGACGTCCACCAGACGACGGGTGAGGTAACCCGAGTCGGCGGTACGCAGGGCGGTGTCGGCGAGACCCTTACGAGCACCGTGAGTCGAGATGAAGTACTCGAGCACCGACAGGCCTTCACGGAAGGAGGCCTTGATGGGGCGCGGGATCGTCTCGTTCTTGGCGTTCGACACCAGACCGCGCATACCGGCGATCTGACGCATCTGCATCATGTTTCCTCGGGCACCCGAGTCGACCATCATGAAGATGGGGTTGGTCTTCGGGAAGTTCGCGTTCATCGCCTCGGCAACCTCGTTGGTCGCCTTGGTCCAGATCGCGATGAGTTCCTGAGTGCGCTCGTCCTTGGTGATCAGACCGCGCTCGTACTGCTTCTGAACCTTCTCGTCCAGCGCCTCGAAGCCCTTGACGATCTCCTTCTTCGCCTCGGGAACGACGATGTCGGAGATGGCCACGGTGACGCCGGAGCGGGTCGCCCAGAAGAAGCCGGCCGCCTTCAGGTTGTCGAGCGTCGCCGCCACGATGACCTTGGGGTAGCGCTCGGCCAGGTCGTTGACGATCTCGGAGAGCTGCTTCTTGCCCACCGAGTAGTCGACGAACGGGTAGTCCTCGGGCAGCAGCTCGTTGAAGAGCGCGCGGCCCAGAGTCGTACGCAGCCGGAAGATGTCACCCTGCTGCCACTCCGGCTCGCCCTCTTCGCGGACCGGCGGCACCCAGCCACGCGGCGGGATGGTGCCCACCGGGAAGCGGATGTCGACGGCCGACTGGAGCGCGAGCTCGCCGGCGTCGAACGCCATGATCGCCTCGGCCGTGGAGCCGAAGGACCGGCCCTCGCCCTTGACGTCACGCAGTTCGCCGTCCGTGGTCAGGAAGAACAGACCGAGGACCATGTCCTGGGTCGGCATCGTGACCGGGCGGCCGTCGGCGGGCTTCAGGATGTTGTTCGAGGACAGCATCAGGATGCGGGCCTCGGCCTGCGCCTCCGCGGAGAGCGGCAGGTGCACGGCCATCTGGTCACCGTCGAAGTCCGCGTTGAACGCGGTGCAGACGAGCGGGTGGATCTGGATGGCCTTGCCCTCGACCAGCTGCGGCTCGAAGGCCTGGATGCCGAGGCGGTGCAGCGTCGGCGCACGGTTCAGCAGAACCGGGTGCTCGGCGATGACCTCTTCCAGGACGTCGTACACGACCGTGCGGCCGCGCTCGACCATCCGCTTGGCGCTCTTGATGTTCTGCGCGTGGTTCAGGTCCACCAGGCGCTTCATCACGAACGGCTTGAAGAGCTCCAGTGCCATGGCCTTGGGCAGACCGCACTGGTGCAGCTTCAGCTGCGGACCGACGACGATCACGGAACGCGCGGAGTAGTCCACACGCTTGCCGAGCAGGTTCTGACGGAAACGACCCTGCTTGCCCTTGAGCATGTCGGACAGCGACTTCAGCGGACGGTTGCCGGGGCCCGTGACCGGGCGACCACGACGGCCGTTGTCGAAGAGCGCGTCGACGGCCTCCTGAAGCATGCGCTTCTCGTTGTTCACGATGATCTCGGGGGCGCCGAGGTCAAGGAGTCGCTTCAGACGGTTGTTGCGGTTGATCACGCGGCGGTACAGGTCGTTCAGGTCGGAGGTCGCGAAGCGGCCACCGTCCAGCTGCACCATCGGACGCAGGTCCGGCGGGATGACCGGGACGCAGTCGAGGACCATGCCCTTGGGGCTGTTGGAGGTCTGCAGGAAGGCAGACACGACCTTCAGCCGCTTCAGCGCACGGGTCTTCTTCTGGCCCTTGCCGGTACGGATGATCTCGCGAAGCCGCTCGGCCTCTTCGTCGAGGTCGAAGGACTCCAGGCGCTTCTGCAGCGCCGCGGCACCCATCGAACCGTCGAAGTACGTGCCGAAGCGGTCACGCAGCTCGCGGTAGAGCAGCTCGTCACCTTCGAGGTCCTGGACCTTGAGGTTCTTGAACCGGGTCCACACCTCGTCGAGACGGTCGATCTCGCGCTGCGCACGGTCACGCAGCTGCTTCATCTCACGCTCGGCACCTTCGCGCACCTTGCGGCGTACGTCGGCCTTGGCGCCCTCGGCCTCAAGCTCGGCCAGGTCGCCCTCGAGCTTCTTGGCACGCGACTCGAGGTCGGCGTCACGACGGTTCTCGACCTGCTGACGCTCGACGGAGACGTGCGCCTCCAGCGAGGGCAGGTCACGCGTACGACGCTCGTCGTCGACGTACGTGATCATGTACGCCGCGAAGTAGATGACCTTCTCCAGGTCCTTCGGAGCGAGGTCGAGCAGGTAGCCAAGACGCGACGGAACGCCCTTGAAGTACCAGATGTGGGTGACGGGCGCGGCCAGTTCGATGTGGCCCATCCGCTCACGGCGCACCTTGGCGCGAGTGACCTCGACGCCACAGCGCTCACAGATGATGCCCTTGAAGCGGACGCGCTTGTACTTGCCGCAGTAGCACTCCCAGTCCCGGGTCGGACCGAAGATCTTCTCGCAGAAGAGTCCGTCCTTTTCGGGCTTGAGGGTGCGGTAGTTGATGGTCTCAGGCTTCTTGACCTCGCCGTGGCTCCACTGACGGATGTCGTCAGCGGTGGCCAGACCGATCCGGAGCTCATCGAAGAAGTTGACGTCGAGCACTATGCGTCAATCCCTCTCAGGGTTGTAAGTCTTAGGGGTCTGATACGGGGGTCCTGGGGCCGGAGACCTGTGAGTACAGGTCTCCGGACTCCCGTCAGACCTCTTCGACGCTGCTCGGCTCGCGCCGGGACAGGTCGATGCCGAGCTCCTCCGCTGCGCGGAAGACGTCCTCGTCGGTGTCGCGCATCTCGATGGACATGCCGTCCGAGGACAGCACCTCCACGTTGAGGCACAGGGACTGCATCTCCTTGATGAGCACCTTGAAGGACTCGGGGATGCCGGGCTCTGGGATGTTCTCGCCCTTGACGATGGCCTCGTAGACCTTCACGCGGCCGGTGACGTCGTCGGACTTGATGGTCAGCAGCTCCTGGAGGGCGTACGCGGCGCCATAAGCCTCAAGCGCCCACACCTCCATCTCACCGAAGCGCTGGCCACCGAACTGGGCCTTACCACCCAGCGGCTGCTGGGTGATCATCGAGTACGGACCGGTCGAGCGGGCGTGCAGCTTGTCGTCGACCAGGTGGTGGAGCTTGAGGATGTACATGTAGCCGACCGAGACCGGCTCCGGGAACGGCTCGCCGGAGCGGCCGTCGAACAGCGGTGCCTTGCCGGACGGGAGGACCATGCGGTCGCCGTCGCGGTTCGGGATCGTGTGCTGCAGCAGACCCGCGAGCTCGTCCTCACGCGCACCGTCGAAGACGGGGGTGGCGACGTTGGTACCCGGATCGACCTGGTCGGCGCCGATGGCCTGGAGGCGCTGCGCCCACTCGTCGCCGAGCCCGGAGACGTCCCAGCCGCGGCTGGCGAGCCAGCCGAGGTGGATCTCCAGGACCTGTCCCGGGTTCATTCGGGACGGGACACCGAGGGGGTTGAGGATGATGTCGACCGGGGTGCCGTCCTCCAGGAACGGCATGTCCTCGATCGGCAGGATCTTCGAGATGACACCCTTGTTGCCGTGGCGGCCGGCGAGCTTGTCACCGTCCGTGATCTTGCGCTTCTGCGCCACGTAGACACGAACCAGCTGGTTCACGCCCGGCGGCAGCTCGTCGCCCTCTTCACGGTCGAAGACGCGGACGCCGATGACCTTGCCGATCTCGCCGTGCGGCACCTTCAGCGAGGTGTCGCGCACCTCGCGCGCCTTCTCACCGAAGATCGCGCGGAGCAGGCGCTCCTCGGGGGTCAGCTCGGTCTCACCCTTGGGCGTGACCTTGCCGACGAGGATGTCACCGGCGACGACCTCGGCACCGATACGGATGATGCCGCGCTCGTCGAGGTCGGCGAGGACCTCCTCGGAGACGTTCGGGATGTCCCGGGTGATCTCCTCGGGGCCGAGCTTGGTGTCACGGGCGTCGACCTCGTGCTCCTCGATGTGGATCGAGGAGAGGACGTCGTCCTGCACGAGGCGCTGCGACAGGATGATCGCGTCCTCGTAGTTGTGACCCTCCCACGGCATGAACGCCACGAGCAGGTTCTTGCCGAGCGCCATCTCGCCGTTCTCGGTCGCCGGACCGTCGGCCAGCACCTGGCTGGCGACGACGCGGGCGCCCTCGTCCACGACAACCTTCTGGTTGACGGACGTGCCCTGGTTGGAGCGGGAGAACTTCGCGAGGCGGTACGTGGTGTACGTACCGTCGTCGTTGGCGGTGGTGATGTAGTCCGCGGAGACCTCCTGGACCACACCGTCCTTCTCCGACTTCAGGACGTCACCGGCGTCGACCGCGCAGCGGTACTCCATGCCGGTGCCGACCAGCGGCGCCTCGGACTTGATGAGCGGCACGGCCTGACGCATCATGTTCGCGCCCATCAGGGCACGGTTGGCGTCGTCGTGCTCGAGGAACGGGATCATGGCGGTCGCGACCGACACCATCTGGCGCGGCGAGACGTCCATGTAGTCGACGTCGTCACCGGGGACGTAGTCGACCTCTCCGCCACGACGGCGGACCAGCACGCGGGACTCCTCGAACCGAAGTTCTTCGGTGAGCGGCGCGTTGGCCTGCGCGATGACGAATCGGTCCTCTTCGTCAGCCGTGAGGTAGTCGACGTCGTCGGTGACGACACCACCGGTGACCTTGCGGTACGGGGTCTCGACGAAACCGAACGCGTTGATCCGGCCGTAGGAGGCGAGCGAGCCGATCAGGCCGATGTTCGGGCCTTCGGGGGTCTCGATCGGACACATGCGGCCGTAGTGCGACGGGTGAACGTCACGGACCTCGAAGCCGGCCCGCTCACGGGACAGACCACCGGGGCCCAGCGCGTTCAGACGGCGCTTGTGGGTCAGGCCCGACAGCGGGTTGTTCTGGTCCATGAACTGCGACAGCTGGCTGGTGCCGAAGAACTCCTTGATGGAGGCGACGACCGGCCGGATGTTGATCAGGGTCTGCGGCGTGATCGCCTCGACGTCCTGAGTCGTCATGCGCTCGCGGACGACGCGCTCCATACGAGCCAGACCCGTGCGGACCTGGTTCTGGATGAGCTCGCCGACGTTGCGCAGACGACGGTTGCCGAAGTGGTCGATGTCGTCGGTCTCGACGACGATCGAGGCGCCGTTGGGACCAACGGTCTCGGTCTCACCGGCGTGCAGCTTCACCAGGTACTTGATCGTCTCGATGATGTCCTCGACGGTCAGGATCCCGGCGTCCAGCGGGGCTTCGCCGCCCAGCTTCTTGTTGACCTTGTAACGGCCGACATTGGCCAGGTCGTAGCGCTTGGGGTTGAAGTAGAGGTTCTCGAGCAGCGTCTGCGCGGCCTCACGGGTCGGCGGCTCGCCGGGACGCAGCTTGCGGTAGATGTCGAGCAGCGCGTCGTCCTGGCCCTGGGTGTGGTCCTTCTCCAGGGTGGCGCGCATGGACTCGTACTCGCCGAACTCCTCCAGGATCTGCTCGGTCGTCCAACCGAGAGCCTTCAGGAGAACGGTGACGGACTGCTTGCGCTTGCGGTCGATGCGGACACCGACCATGTCGCGCTTGTCGATCTCCATCTCCAGCCAGGCACCCCGGGACGGGATGACCTTGACCGAGAAGATGTCCTTGTCGGACGTCTTGTCGATGGAGGAGTCGAAGTAGACACCCGGCGAACGGACCAGCTGCGTCACGACGACACGCTCGGTGCCGTTGATGACGAAGGTGCCCTTGTTGGTCATGAGCGGGAAATCGCCCATGAAGACCGTCTGGGACTTGATCTCGCCGGTCTCGTTGTTGGTGAACTCGGCGGTGACGAAGAGCGGCGCGGAGTACGTGAAGTCACGGTCCTTGCACTCGTCGATCGAGTTCTTCGGCGGCTCGAAGCGGTGGTCGCGGAACGTCAGGGACATCGACCCTGAGAAGTCCTCGATCGGAGAGATCTCCTCGAAGATCTCCTCAAGACCGGACTTGGTGGGGACGTCCTGTCCACTTTCCAGAGCCGCCTCGACACGAGCCTTCCACGAGGCGTTGCCGAGCAGCCAGTCGAAACTTTCGGTCTGCAGCGCAAGAAGGTTCGGAACCTCGAGGGGCTCCTTGATCTTTGCAAAGGAAATGCGCAGCGGGGCGGTGCTGGCGCCGTTGTTCGTATTCGCGGTCGAGGCAGTGCGCGAGGCGGCCAAGAGGGGGTCCTTCCGAGGGCTCGGACTCACTACGCGCGTACCGGTCCCATGTCGGACACAGAGCTGAGGCGTTCCCGATTCGGCCGAAAAAGGCCAGGTCAGGGACGATTCAATCCTCTGCGTTCGTACACGAGTATGCCCCTGGTGACGGGCAGGAGGCAGCTAACAGGCAGCGCAAAGGGTCAGTGTAGCCACTAGGCCCACTGATGTCCAGTGCGGGTTTTTGAAGACCCTCGTTGTTCTCAACCCCTGCTGCAAGCCACGCCCTCGATGCACATCGATACTGCCCTCTTCGCCGCCGATCCATGCCTCGGATCCGGATCGTTGTGACGACGCGTCCTGAGAATTGCGCGCTGCGTGCGGTTCGTCAAGGCCCCCCATGCCCAAACCGAGTGCAGCGATTGTCACGCACAGCCTGTCTTGCAGCCCGTCACTGGGGCGGCCGGAGGCACAACGAAGATCACCTTACTCGTCGCGACCACCAGCGCAAGGCAGCCGCTTCCGGTCCCCCGGGAACGCGGAAGAGCGACCACCCAGTTGGGTGATCGCTCTTCGGTGCGTCAGCGTTACAGCGCTACGTGAGCGGCTGTGTCAGCGCGACAGGAGTCCTCGGCGGACTCGTCGGGTCACTTGACCTCGACGGAGGCGCCGGCGGCCTTGAGGGACTCGGCAGCCTTCTCGGCGGCCTCCTTCGCGACCTTCTCGACGACCGGCTTCGGAGCGCCGTCGACGAGGTCCTTGGCCTCCTTCAGACCCAGCGAGGTCAGCTCACGCACGACCTTGATGACCTGGATCTTCTTCTCGCCGGCACCCGTGAGGATGACGTCGAACTCGTCCTGCTCCTCCGGAGCGTCGGCGACGACGCCCGGGCCGGCGGGGCCGGCAACGGCGACCGCGGCGGCGGCGGTGACGTCGAACTTCTCCTCGAAGGCCTTCACGAACTCGGAGAGCTCGATGAGGGTGAGGTTCTCGAACTGCGCGAGCAGCTCTTCCTGGGACAGCTTCGCCATGATGGCGTCCTTCCACTAATTCGGCAGGTGCCGGTATGTACTGGTGAGGCGGGCGTACGTTCGGCCCGCTGCGACCGTCGCCTCAGGCGGCGGTCAATGCGCGAGCCGAATTACTCGGCACCGCCCTGCTCGTCGGCCAGCTTGACGCGAAGCGCCTCCGCGGTGCGGACGAACTTCGACGGCAGCGCCTGGAAGAGCGAGGCAGCCTGGGACTGCTTGCTCTTGAAGGCACCCGCCAGCTTGGCGAGCAGAACCTCGCGGGACTCGAGGTCCGCAAGCTTCTTGATCTCGTCGGCGGACAGCGCCTTACCGTCAAGGACACCGCCCTTGATGACGAGGTTGGGGTTGTCCTTGGCGAAGTCACGAAGACCCTTCGCCGACGTCACCGGGTCACCGGTGATGAAGGCGACCGCCGTCGGACCGTTGAACAGGTCGTCGAGCGTAGAGATCCCGGCCTCGTTGGCCGCGATCTTGGTCAGCGTGTTCTTCACCACGGCGTACTGGGCGTCTTCACCGAGCGAACGACGCAGCGTCTTGAGCTGCGCCACGGTGAGACCCCGGTACTCGGTCAGCACGGCGGCATTCGAGCTACGGAACTGGTCCGCGAGCTCGGCTACCGCGGCAGCCTTGTCGGGCCTTGCCATAAGCGTGGCCTCCTTCCGGGTGATGAGGACCGCTCAGAAGGGGCTGAGGAATACGAAACGCCCCGGCGCAGGCGCACGGGGCGTAGCTCAACTCGAATTCCTTGGGAGAATTCCAGGAGCATGTCCACAGTCACCTACGCGGGTCGTCCGCAGTTTCAGCGGATCCTTCGGTCACCTTGTCCTCTTGCGAGCACAAGACAACGACCAGCGGTCTTTGGCTTCTCCGGAAGAGTACGTGAACGGCCGCGCGTCAGGCAAATCCGCCCGTACGAGACCCGCTCGGGCCGATTCCAGCACGTTCAGGGGGTCTGCGACCCGAGCAGCTCCTTGAAGTCGGCGGTGTCGCTCGCCGGTGGCTCCTGGGCGGAGACCCGCACGCCGTAGTCGCTGTAGTACGCCGTCGCGGACATCGAGCCGCTCGTCAGCTCGCCCTTCTCGGCCTTCTTGACCAGCAGGTCGTCCCCGTTGACCCAGACGTCGACCGTCTCCGTGGTGACGCCGGCCTGTTCGAGCTGCTCCTTGAGGGCGTCGGCGCCCTTGAGGTCCGCCACGTTCACCGTGCCCGAGTAATGCGTGGTCCGCTCGCCCCGCACCTCCTCCTCGCCGACCTTGTGCAGGTCCTTGGAGGCGAGCAGGAGCTTGACCGGCGGAACCGGGGCGGTGTTGGCGAGTTGCTCCTTCAGATACGTCCCCGAGCCTCCCGGAAGGCTCTCCAGGTCGTCGTAGGCGTACTTGATCCAGTGCTTGCCGTGCATCTGGGCCGCGAACTCGTCGCCGACCTTCGCGTAGTAGGCGTCGGGCAGCAGCCGGGCCTCCATCGAGGCAGTGCCCAGTTTCCGCATGGTCTCGGCCAGTTGGCCGCCCGTGTAGGTGAGCCGGAGCCGGCCGGTCGAGGCGCCGGCCCAGCCGAGTGCGCCGTCCGTCTCCATGGAGAGCATGTCGCCCATGACCGTCGTGGAGGTGATCCGGGCAGAACCCGCCTCGCCGGTGGCCTTCTCGGCGGCCCGCAGCGCGGCCAGTGAACCGGCATCCGCACGCGCACTCCCGGCGGGGGTCTCCTCGGCGCGGCTGTCCGAGTCCCCCCAGAAACCGCACGCGGCGACCGTGGTCAGCGCGGCCATCAGCGCGATCGGGAGTATCCCTCGCCCCACCGTTCTGTGCATCGTCCGTGCCCCCCTTGTACGCCCCGTGAGGTCCACGCTAACTCCGGCGTACGGCACCGGTGGCCGCATCCCCCGCAAACGGCAACGGGCCCCGCACCTCGAAAGGTTGCGGGGCCCGTGTCAGATGCGCGTACGCGACGCGGTCACCGGGGTGAGCGGAAGGCTCAGACGGCGGCCGGGTCCTCCTCGACGAGGAGGTTGCGGGTGCGGTTCGGGTCGAGCGGAATGCCGGGGCCGATCGTGGTGCTGATCGCGGCCTTCTTGATGTAGCGACCCTTGGCGGCCGACGGCTTCAGACGAAGGATCTCGTCCAGCGCGGCGCCGTAGTTCTCCACCAGCTTGGTCTCGTCGAACGAGGTCTTGCCGATGATGAAGTGCAGGTTCGAGTGCTTGTCGACGCGGAACTCGATCTTGCCGCCCTTGATCTCGGTCACGGCCTTGGCCACGTCCGGGGTCACGGTGCCGGTCTTCGGGTTCGGCATCAGACCACGCGGGCCGAGGACTCGGCCGAGGCGGCCGACCTTGCCCATGAGGTCCGGGGTGGCGACGACGGCGTCGAAGTCCAGACGGCCCTTCGACACCTCGTCGATGAGCTCGTCGGAGCCGACGATGTCGGCGCCCGCGGCGAGTGCGGCCTCGGCACGGTCACCGGTCGCAAAGACCAGGACCCGGGCGGTCTTACCGGTGCCGTGCGGGAGGTTCACGGTGCCACGGACCATCTGGTCGGCCTTGCGCGGGTCGACACCCAGACGGAAGGCGATCTCGACGGTGCCGTCGAACTTCGAGGTGGAGGTCTCCTTGGCGAGACGGACGGCCTCGAGCGGGGCGTAGAGCTTCTCCCGGTCGACCTTGGCGTCCGCAGCGCGGAGAGACTTGCTGCGCTTGCTCACTGCTTCTCCTGATGTGTTCTGAGGAGTCGTGGTGTGGGCCGAGCAGGCCCTGCCACGGTGTGTCCTACGAGATTGGGGTTCAGCCCTCGACCGTGATGCCCATGGAACGGGCGGTGCCGGCGATGATCTTCGACGCGGCGTCCAGGTCGTTGGCGTTCAGGTCGGGGAGCTTGGTCGTGGCGATCTCACGGACCTGCGCCTGGGTGATCTTGGCGACCTTGGTCTTGTGCGGCTCGCCGGAGCCCTTCTCGACACCCGCGGCCTTGAGGATCATCCTGGCGGCCGGCGGAGTCTTGGTGATGAAGGTGAAGGAGCGGTCTTCGTAGACCGTGATCTCCACCGGGATCACCCAGCCACGCTGCGACTCGGTCGCGGCGTTGTAGGCCTTGCAGAACTCCATGATGTTGACGCCGTGCTGACCGAGCGCGGGGCCGACCGGCGGAGCCGGGTTGGCAGCGCCGGCCTGGATCTGGAGCTTGATAAGCCCCGTGACCTTCTTCTTCTTGGGAGGCATTCCGGGTCCTCTTTCGTTTTCGCCTACCTACGTCCGAGACACGCCCGGACGACTGCCTTCAACCGAACCACTGAATCCGACCCGGATGGAGGCATACCGCACAACGATAACGGGTATCCATGCGCGGCCAAAAACCGAGAGGTCAGACGGCTGCTAGAGCCGCCTGACCTGTTCGGAAGACGTACGTCCAGAAGCTGCTAGTTCTTCTGGATCTGGTCGAAGGAGAGCTCGACCGGGGTCTCGCGGCCGAAGATCTCGACAAGGCCCTTGACCTTCTTCGAGTCGGCGTTGATCTCGTTGATGGTCGCCTGGAGCGTGGCGAACGGGCCGTCGGTGACGGTGACCGAGTCGCCGACCTCGAAGTCCAGCACCTGGACCTCGAGCTTGCGCGCCGGAGCGGGCCTGCCCTCGGCCTCGGCGGCCTCACGGGCGGCCTTCTCCTCGGCCTCCGGAGCGAGCATCTTGACGATCTCGTCCAGGGTCAGCGGGTACGGGTCGTAGGCGTTGCCCACGAAGCCGGTGACGCCGGGGGTGTTGCGGACGACGCCCCAGGACTCGTTCGTCAGGTCCATGCGCACCAGCACATAGCCGGGCAGCTTGTTCTGGCGGACGGTCTTGCGCTCGCCGTTCTTGATCTGCGCGACCTCTTCCTGCGGCACCTCGGCCTGGAAGATGAAGTCCTCGACGTTCAGCGAGACGGCACGCTGCTCGAGGTTGGTCTTCACGCGGTTCTCGTAACCGGCGTACGTGTGGATGACGTACCACTCGCCGGGGAGCGCGCGGAGTTCGTCACGCAGGGCGGCGACGGGATCGACGGGCTCGGCCTCGGCCTCTTCTTCGGCCTCGGCTTCCTCGTCCTCGACGGCGAGGGCCTCGTCCGAAACGTCTTCGTCCTCGACGGACTCGACGTCCCCACCGGACTCGACATCTCCGCCCGACTCGACGTCCCCGCCGGACTCGACGTCTCCGCCGGACTCGTCCTCGACGTGCAGGGCCGCCTCTTCGGCGGGCTCAACGGCGGCGTCGGCAGCCTCGACCTCGTCCGGGTTATCGGTGTCCGCGCCCTCCACGATGTCGAGCTCGTCCTCAACGGACTCGACCGACTCGATGGCGTCGTTCAGGTTCGGGTCAGACACGGTGGCTGCTTCTTCCTGGATACATGGGGGTGGAACACACGAAAGGGGCGCCGGTGACGGCGCCCTTCGCGTTTGGCTCAGCCAAATACGTATTTGGCGGCGTGGTCGAGCCCATAGTCAATCACGGTCACCAGGGCGATCATGATGACGACGAAGACAATGACCACTGTGGTGTACGTCGTCAGCTGGTTCCGCGTCGGCCAGACGACCTTGCGGAGTTCCGCGACGATCTGGCGGTAGAAGGTGGCGAGGCGCCTCAGAGGGCCCTTCTTGCCACGCTTGCCGCCCTTGCGAGTCTTCTTATTGGACTCCGGTGCCTCGGCATCAGGCATGTCGATGGAGCCCACGGCGTCCGTCACTCGTCCTCACCTGATTCCGGGTCGTGGCTGCGCCGTGCCCGGCCAGGCCGCACGGCGGTGCTTAGCAGTACGTATTGCGCACACATCCTGGCGAACGGATTGTGTAGCAGGGCCGGAGGGACTTGAACCCCCAACCGCTGGTTTTGGAGACCAGTGCTCTACCAATTGAGCTACGACCCTTTGATTTCCCCCAACGTACCGCATCCGCCCGAGTGCTCGGTGTGCACCGGGTGAGTGCGGCCGGTGAAGGCCAACGAGGAGAGAGTGTACGTGCTCCGGGGCCGGTCGTCGAACAGAAAGTGCCCGTACGGACTTTGATCGCGGAAGATCGTCCAGCCCACCGCCTCGATCCGGACGGATGTCCAGTCCTTGCCCGGTCCTTGTTCAGTCTGTGAAACCCGCGTGCCGGGGAGGTTTCCGGTCTGAAACGATGGGGCCATGAGCGCTGCAATCCCTCCCACCGAGCGCCGGGTCTCCGCCCGCGTCGGCGCGATCTCCGAGTCCGCCACCCTCGCGGTGGACGCCAAGGCCAAGGCCCTCAAGGCCGCGGGGCGGCCGGTGATCGGCTTCGGCGCCGGTGAACCGGACTTCCCGACTCCGGACTACATCGTCCAGGCCGCCATCGAGGCCTGCTCGAACCCGAAGTACCACCGCTACACGCCGGCCGGCGGCCTGCCCGAGCTGAAGGCCGCGATCGCCGCGAAGACGCTGCGCGACTCCGGCTACGAGGTGGACGCCACCCAGGTCCTGGTCACCAACGGCGGCAAGCAGGCCATCTACGAAGCCTTCGCCGCGATCCTCGACCCGGGCGACGAGGTCATCGTCCCGGCGCCGTACTGGACGACGTACCCGGAGTCGATCCGTCTCGCCGGCGGTGTCCCGGTCGACGTCGTGGCCGACGAGACCACCGGCTACCGCGTCACCGTCGAGCAGCTCGAGGCCGCCCGCACCGAGAACACCAAGGTGCTGCTCTTCGTCTCCCCGTCCAACCCGACGGGCTCGGTCTACTCCCGCGAGCAGATCGAGCAGATCGGCCGCTGGGCCGCCGAGAAGGGCCTGTGGGTCCTGACCGACGAGATCTACCAGCACCTGGTCTACGGCGACGCGGAGTTCCACTCCCTGCCGGTGGTCGTGCCCGAGCTGCGCGACAAGTGCATCATCGTGAACGGCGTCGCCAAGACGTACGCCATGACCGGCTGGCGGGTGGGCTGGGTCGTCGGCCCCAAGGACGTCATCAAGGCCGCGACCAACCTCCAGTCGCACGCCACCTCGAACGTCTCGAACGTGGCCCAGGTCGCCGCGCTCGCCGCCGTCTCCGGCGACCTGACGGCCGTCGAGCAGATGCGCGAGGCCTTCGACCGCCGCCGCAAGACCATGGTGCGCATGCTGAACGAGATCGACGGCGTGCTCTGCCCCGAGCCGGAGGGCGCCTTCTACACGTACCCCTCGGTGAAGGCCCTGCTCGGCAAGGAGATCCGCGGCAAGCGCCCCCGGGACACGGTCGAGCTGGCCGCGCTCATCCTGGAGGAGGCCGAGGTCGCGGTGGTCCCGGGCGAGGCCTTCGGCACTCCGGGGTATCTGCGTCTGTCGTACGCGCTGGGTGACGAGGACCTCGTCGAGGGTATCTCGCGCCTCCAGAAGCTGCTGTCCGAGGCCACGGACTGACGTTTTCGCGCACCACGCGCGCGGGGCACCCACTTTTTCGAGGTGGGTGCCCCGTCTTCTTGGTTAGGGATTCTGTTCGGACAAGCCCACGATCAGGGAAAGCGCTACCGGCAGGTCATCCGCGTACGGCAAGATCCTGGGATGGAGCGCGTACGTGATGTAAGTGAACTGCCTAAGGCCCATCTGCACCTGCACTTCACCGGGTCGATGCGGTCCACGACCCTGCTGGAGCTGGCCGACAAGTACGGCGTGCGGCTGCCCGATGCTCTGACCAGCGCAGAGCCGCCGAAGCTGCGGGCGACGGACGAGCGGGGCTGGTTCCGGTTCCAGCGGCTGTACGACGCGGCGCGGTCCTGCCTCAGAGAGCCCGAGGACATCCAGCGGCTGGTGCGCGAGGCCGCCGAGGAGGACGTGAAGGACGGCTCCGGGTGGCTGGAGATCCAGGTCGACCCGACGTCGTACGCCCCCCGCCTGGGCGGTCTGATCCCGGCTCTTGAGGTCATCCTGGACGCGGTGGATTCCGCCTCGCGCGAGACCGGGCTCGGGATGCGGGTCCTGGTGGCCGCGAACCGTATGAAGCACCCGCTGGACGCCCGCACGCTGGCCCGCCTGGCCGTGCGGTACGCGGACCGGGGCATCGTCGGTTTCGGGCTCTCGAACGACGAACGGCGGGGCATGGCGCGGGACTTCGACCGGGCCTTCGAGATCGCGCGTGAGGGCGGTCTGCTGGCCGCGCCGCACGGCGGCGAACTGACGGGCCCGGCATCGGTCCGTGACTGCCTGGACGACCTGCACGCCTCCCGGATCGGCCACGGGGTGCGCGCCGCGGAGGACCCGCGCCTCATGAAGCGCCTCGCGGACCGCCAGGTGACCTGCGAGGTCTGCCCCGCCTCGAACGTCGCCCTGGGCGTCTACGAAAAACCGGAAGACGTCCCCCTGCGCACCCTCTTCGAAGCCGGCGTCCCCATGGCCCTCGGCGCCGACGACCCCCTCCTCTTCGGCTCCCGCCTGGCCGCCCAGTACGAGATCGCCCGCGAGTACCACGCCTTCACGGACCCCGAACTGGCCGAACTGGCCCGCCAGTCCATCCGCGCATCGGCGGCCACGCAAGACGTACGGGAGAAACTGCTGGCCGGGGTCGACGAGTGGCTCGCCGGCCCCGTCTCCTGACGTACTAGAGGTCCACTCCGACCGTCACCGGCTCGTTGACCAGAGTGATTCCGAAGGCGTCACGTACTCCGGCGACGACCTCGCGGGCCAGGGCGAGGAGGTCTTCGGTGGTGGCTTCGCCGCGGTTGGTGAGGGCCAGGGTGTGCTTGGTGGAGATGCGGGCGGGGCCGTTGCCGTAGCCCTTGGTGAAGCCCGACTTGTCGATGAGCCAGGCCGCGGAGGTCTTGGTGTGGCCGTCGCCCGCCGGGTAGGCGGGCGGTGCGGCCTCGGCGCCGAGGCGCTCCTGCACGCGCGCGTGGAAGGCGGCGAACTCCTCGTCCGTAAGGATCGGGTTGGTGAAGAACGACCCGGCCGACCAGGTGTCGTGGTCCTCGGGGTCGAGCACCATGCCCTTGCCGGAACGCAGCTTCAGGACGGTCTCCCGGGCCTTTTCCAGGGGTACGCGGTCGCCGGGTTCGACACCCAGCGCGCGGGCCGTCTCGGCGTACCTGACGGGCGCGCTGAGTCCCTCCGCATCCTCCAGTTCGAAGCGGACGCGCAGCACGACATGGCGCTCGGGGTCGGCCTTGAAGCGGCTGTGCCGGTACGAGAAGGCGCACTCGGCGTTCGTCAGTGTGACCGTGTCACGCGTTTTCCGGTCGTACGCGATCACTTCGGTGATGGTCGACGACACTTCCTGGCCGTACGCGCCCACGTTCTGGATCGGTGTCGCACCCGCCGAGCCGGGGATCCCGGCGAGGCACTCGATGCCGGCGAGACCCGCCTCGACGGTGCGGGCGACCGCGTCGGTCCACACCTCGCCCGCGGCAAGCTCCAGCGTCCCGCCGTCGAGTTCGAAGCCTCGCGTCGCGATACGCAGGGCGGTCCCGGCGAAACCCTTGTCGCCGATGACCAGGTTGGATCCGCCGCCGATCACCAGGAGCGGCGTACCGGCGTCGTCGGCCTCTCGGACGGCGGCGATCACCTCGGCGTCGGTCGTGGCGGTGATCAGCCGGGCCGCCGGACCTCCGAGCCTGAAGGTGGTCAGCGGGGCGAGCGTGGCGTCTTGGAGTACCTGCACGGGCTCAAGACTACGAGAAGGACCGGGGGTGCCCGGCCGGCCGGGCACGGGAGAAGGGCCCCGCCTGTCTGACGGGGCCCTTCCGTGTCCTGCTCGGCCTGGCTCCTCGGGGTCGTCAGTGGGAGACGGTGTCGAGGGTGCGTGCCGGAGCGGAGGCCGCGACCTGGGTCCCGGTCGTCGGCCGGTGGCGGGGCAGCAGCGCCGCGGCCACCGCGCCCACGCCGACGACCACGGCGCCCACCCAAAGTGCGGGCGAGAGGCCGTCCACGAAGCGCTGCGCGGACTCGTAGCCGCCCTGGGCCGAGAAGACCGAGGCCAGGACCGCGATACCGAGTGCGCCGCCGACCTCGCGGAGGGCGTTGTTGGCGCCGGAGGCGATGCCCTGCTCGGACGGGACGACGCTGGACATCACCAGGGCGGCGGACGGGGCGAAGTACAGGCCCATTCCGATGCCGCTGATGATCAGCGCGGGCAACTGGGCCGCGTACGACATCTCCGGCGACACGACCAGGGCGAACCAGCCGAGCCCGACGGCCTGCAGTACGAGGCCCGCGGTGACGACCGGGCGTCCGCCGATCCGGTCCGACAGATACCCGGCTATCGGAGCGACGATCATCGGCATGCCGGTCCACGGGAGCATCCGCAGACCCGCCTCGGTCGGCGAGTAGCCAAGAACACCCTGGAGGAACTGGCTCAGCAGGAAGATCGAGCCGAACATCCCGACGAACATCAGCAGGCTGGCGGCGTTGATCGCGGAGAAGGCGCGGCTGCGGAAGAGCCGCATCGGCAGCATCGGGTTCTTGGCACGGATGCCATGGAGAACGAAGCCGACGAGCAGTACGCCGCCCGCGATCAGGCCGGTGAGCACGGGAACGCTGCTCCAGCCGTCGACGTTGCCGCGGATCAGCGCGTACACGACCCCGAAGAGACCGCCGCTCGCGAGCACGGTGCCGGTGATGTCGAGCGGGGCACCGGTGCCGTAGGACTCGCGGAGGCGCAGCCGGGCGAGCGGCAGCAGGGCGAGGCCCAGCGGGACGTTCAGCCAGAAGATCCAGTGCCAGGACACGTGCTCGGTGAGACTGCCGCCGATGAGGGGCCCGGAGGCGACCGCGAGTCCGTTGACGGCACCCCAGATGCCGTACGCCATCCCGCGCTTGGCCACCGGAACCGCGGCCGTCAGCAGGGTCAGCGTCAGCGGCATCATGATCGCCGCCCCGACACCCTGGACCGCACGGGCGGCGATCAGCGAGTCGATGCCGGGCGCCATCGCCGCGGCGGCGGACGCGCCGGTGAAGACGGTGAGACCGACGAGGAAGAGCCGCCGCCGGCCGAACCGGTCCCCCAGGGCCGCCCCGAACATCAGCAGCACGGCGAAAGCGAGCGTGTACGCGCTCACGGTCCACTGCAGGTCGTCCAGCCCTCCACCGAAGTCCTCCCGGATCGAGGGCAGGGCGGTGGTGACGACGAGGTTGTCGAGGGCCGCCATGAACCCGGCGACGCTGGTGATGACGAGGGCCCAGACGGCTCCCCCGCGACGTTCTTTCTGCTGTGACATCGCTCCCCCAGAGGGTGATCACTATCGACGTTGCCAACGTGGTTTCCACGGCGTTGGCCCATGATGACTAGTTGGTTAGTTATTGATGACTAACTTTTGTGTGCATGAAGAGGCGCGGACCTCCGCCCCCTCATCCACGCTTCCTGGCTCAGCCTTCACCGACAGCGGCTTTCGGGGGATCGATTTCGAGCCGCCCCTTCGCCCGCGCCGACGGATAGAGCCCTTCCCAGACCCGGTGCTCCGGCGGAAAGCCCATGGCCACCAGGCAGTTGACGAGCATTCCGTACGCCATGAACGTCGTGGTTTCGTTCACGTCCGCACCGAGCGGGATGTGGGCGGTATCCCAGAGCCGCATCCAGCGGTCCCGCACCAGCTCGCCGAGTTCGGGGTCGCCGGACTCCTCGGCCGCCGCCACCGCCGCGTACGTCTGCATCTGCATGAGCAGCCGCTCCGGCTCCTCCGCGATGACCCTGGTGTACGCGTTGGCCATGGAATGCAGGGCCTCTTCGCCCTCCAGCCCCTTGGAGGCCTCCTCGAACGTCTGCCGGAAGAGGTCCATGCAGCGTTCGGAAGCCGCAAGGAAGATCGCCTTCTTGCTCGGGAAGAGCCGGAAGAGGTACGGCTGCGAGACACCCACCCGCTTGGCGATCGCCTCGGTGGAGGTACCGCTGTATCCGCCGCGGGCGAACTCACTCATCGCCGCACGGATGACGCTCTCGCGCCGCTCCTCCGCGCTCATCCTGACCATGCAAGTAAGTTAGTACTCAATCACTAACTAGGTCAAGGGGTAGGCGCACGTTCGGCGCGCGTAAGGGGCGCCCGCCATTGCGGACGCCCCTTACCCGAGTCGCCTATGCCACCCAGACCGCCCTCAGGACAGCCGTACGACCGCTCGTGACATGCCCAGGACCTTCTTGCCTGCGCTGGTCGCGACGAGGTCGACGCGGACGGTGTTGTCGTCGAGCTTGGCAGCGATCTTGGCGCTGACCTCGACTGTCGCGCCCTGGTCGTCGTTCGGGACGACGACGGGCTTAGTGAAGCGGACGCCGTACTCGACGACCGCGCCCGGGTCGCCGACCCAGTCGGTGACGACGCGGATCGCCTCGGCCATGGTGAACATGCCGTGCGCGATGACATCGGGAAGCCCGACCTCGACCGCGAACTTCTCGTTCCAGTGGATCGGGTTGAAGTCCCCGGAGGCGCCCGCGTAACGCACGAGCGTGGCCCGGGTCACGGAGAAGGACTGGGCCGGCAGCTCGGTGCCGACCTCGACATCCTCGTACGCGATCTTCGCCGTCATGATCAGCCCTCCGCCCGCGCCACGAGCTTGGTGATCGCGGTCACCACATGCTCGCCCGCCTCGTCATGGACCTCGCCACGGATGTCCAGGATGTCGTTGCCCGCCATGGACTTGATCGCCTCGATGGTCGACGTGACCGTGAGCCGGTCACCCGCACGCACCGGGCGGCTGTAGGCGAACTTCTGGTCGCCATGCACGACGCGGCTGTAGTCGAGCCCCAGTTGCGGGTCCTCGATGACCTGCCCCGCGGCCTTGAAGCTGATCGCGAAGACGAACGTCGGCGGGGCGATCACGTCCGGGTATCCGAGCGCCTTGGCGGCCTCCGGGTCCGTGTAGGCCGGGTTGGCGTCCCCCACGGCCTCCGCGAACTCGCGGATCTTCTCCCGCCCGACCTCATAGGGGTCGGTGGGCGGATAGGACCGCCCGACGAAGGACTGGTCGAGCGCCATGAGCTCGGCACCTCCTGGCTTTCAGCCGGTGAAACGAAGACTGTGACTGGGGCTGGGTGACTGGGGCTGTACTGGCTGCACGGGCTGCACGGGCTGCACTACTAGCGCTGTGTGACCAGCGCCGCGTCACTGGAACTGTCGTGACGAACGCCGCGTAACGACGCGAGGCCGCCCCCCGCGAAGGGGACGGCCTCGTGTACGAGCCTGAAAGTTATCGCGTTTCGCGGTGCGCGGTGTGCGCGTTGCAACGCGGGCAGTGCTTCTTCATCTCCAGTCGGTCCGGGTCGTTGCGCCGGTTCTTCTTGGTGATGTAGTTCCGCTCCTTGCACTCCACGCAGGCCAGCGTGATCTTCGGGCGGACGTCTGTGGCAGCCACAGGAGTGCTCCTTGACGAAACAGATAGGACGATTAACGCATAGAAGAGTAGCCGATCGAAGGACCGACCCCACAATCGGCTACTGTCAGTAGCGGTGACCGGACTTGAACCGGTGACACAGCGATTATGAGCCGCTTGCTCTACCGACTGAGCTACACCGCTGAGATGCGATCGGTTCCCGCCTTCCGACGAGAACCTCCCACACCAGAGCCCCAATACGGAATCGAACCGTAGACCTTCTCCTTACCATGGAGACGCTCTACCGACTGAGCTATTGGGGCGAGCGATGAAGACATTACACGGTCGGCCGCCGATCGCCCAAATCCGTTTCGCGGCAACCGCCCCGGCCTGTTCCCCGCTGGTCCGCAGGCGTTCCCGCGGACCTCTCGCGCACCACGAACCACAGCGGTGCTCCTCATCATCGGGCCTGCTGATCCCCCCTCGCCAGACCCGCTGATCGCCATCGTCAGGCCTGCTGATCGCCATCGTCAGACCTGCTGATCGCCATCGGCACACCGGTTGATCGCCATCAGCGCACCGCTTGATCCTCATCGTCGTGCCCGCTCGTCATGGCCGCTCGTCATGGCCGCTCGTCGTGCCTGCTCGTCGTGCCTGCTCGTCGTGCCTGCTCGCCAGGCCCGCTCGTCGTGCTGCTCGCCAGGCCCGCTCGCCAGGCCAGTCGATCCCCTCGGCCCGTCGGCCTGTGCCCTCGGCCTTTTCTCCCTGACGGACCACACCGATACGACTATTTCGCTCCTCCCCGATGCGGGCGGGTCGCCACCCTAGGCTCGGCTCACGCTGTGTGATCTTGCGTCTCCACTCTCCGCAGTCACCCATTCCGCAGCCGCCCCCGAGCCCCAGGAGCGCGATGCCCGACAGTCCGATGCCCGACAGTCAGCCGCAGCCGCCCCACTCCTCGTCCTCCCCGTCGGGACATACGCCTGCCGACACGGCCACCCTCCTGCTGTGCGGGGCAAGGCTCACCGACGGCCGGACCGTGGACGTACGGCTGGGCGGCGGGCGCATCGAGGCGGTCGGCACCGCCGGGAGTCTCAGCGCGCACAGCGCGCGCGTGGACCTGAGCGGCTACCTCCTGCTGCCGGCCCCGGCCGAGCCGCACGCCCACGGCGACACGGCCCTGACCGCCGAGGGCGACGGCCCCGCCTCGTACGACGCGGAGGAGGTCCAACGCCGTGCCACCGAGGCCGCGTTGCTGCAACTCGGGCACGGGGCCACGGCGCTGCGCTCACACGTGCACGTCGGCGACGTACAGGGGCTCGACGCGCTGGCCGCGGTGCTCCAGGCGCGGCGGTCGCTGCGCGGGCTCACCGAGCTGACCGCGGTGGCGATGCCCCGGCTGCTGACCGGGATCGCCGGGGCGGACGGGCTCGCGATGCTGCGGGACGCGGTGAAAATGGGTGCCTCCGTGGTGGGCGGATGCCCGGACGCCGACCCCGATCCGACGGGCTACGTCGAGGCGGTCCTGGAGCTCGCCTCCGAGCACGGCTGCCCGGTCGACCTGCACACGGACGCCGCCGACCCCGCCCGGCTCGGACGGCTCGCGGCGATGGCGGGCGGCCTGCGCCCCGGAGTGACGCTCGGTCCGTGCGGCGGACTCGGCCGGCTGCCCGCCGAGGTCGCCTCCCGCGCCGCCGAGCAACTCGCCGCGGCCGGAGTGACCGTCGTGTGCCTGCCGCAGGGCGGCTGCGGACCCGTGGACCGCCGCGGGACGGCTCCGGTACGGCTGTTGCGGGCGGCCGGCGTCCGGGTCGCCGCGGGCAGCGGCGCCCTGCGCGACGTGGCGAATCCGGTGGGCCGTGGCGACCCGCTGGAGGCCGCGTATCTGCTGGCCTCGCGAGACGGGCTGCGGCCCGAGGACGCGTACGAAGCCGTGAGTTCCGTCGCCCGCACCGCCCTGGGGCTGCCAGAGGTACGCGTGGAGGCGGGATTCCCGGCCGAGTTGCTCGCCGTACGGGGGGACCGGCTCGCGGGGGCGCTGTCACTGGCGTACAGCCGGATCGTGGTGCACCGGGCGCGCGTGGTGGCGCGGACCAGCGCAGTGCGGGAGTACTGCAACTCGGCGGCGGGCTTGGACCTGCCACGGCAGGGGCGGGGGGAGCCGTCCTGACGGGGGCGGGGGGAGAGGGAGGCGGAGGGGACGGGTTGAGGCTGAGTTGGGCGGGCCGGGGGCGGGTTCTTGTGAGCGCACGCGCATGGACCGCTTTCGTACGTCCACGCGCACATGGCTCGTTCTCGTAACATCCACGCGCGCATGGCTCGTTCTCGTAACATCCACGCGCGCGTGGACAGCGATTACCGACTACCCGTGTGGCCGCTCTTTCGCCCGTCGGCGCACCCGGTGCTCAGAGCTCGCCGCCGCCCAACAGACCGCCGACGAACGGGCTGCCGCCAGGCACCATGCCCCCGGGGATCTCCGTGGCCCCCGACGGCGCGCTGACGTCGCCGGCGTCGGTGAACTTCATGACCAGCGGGAGCCTGGTGCCCTTCGGGGCGTCGGCGAGGGCGGCGAGATCGACCTCGACCTGGGTCAGGTCGCCGTTCTTCAACGTGAGGTCGACCGCGACCTTCTTGTTCGGGGCGCCCTTCAGGTCCTTGGCGGTGGGGAGTTCGGTACCCGGCGGAAGCTCGCCCTCCAACGGACCGAGCTTGTCCACGATTCCGGTGATCAGGTCACGGAAGTTGGCCTTGGCGACGACGTGTTCGGTGCCGTCGCCGCCGTCCTTTGTGCTGAGGGTGACCTCGCGCGAGAAGACACCACGTACGGCATCGATGATCTTCTGCTGGGTCTTGGCGTCGATCCCGGCGGTCTCGTCAGCGCCGCCCGAGGACGACTCGGGCTTCTGGGCCTCCTCCAGGGCACTGGTGTCGATCTTGACCCACTCGCCCTCGAGTACCTTCCTGAACTCCTTCTCGCTCTCCGGGAGTTGCTCGGCCGTCGGCATGGGCATGCCCATGGTCTCGCCGAGGGCCTTCATGTCGGCGCGGTAGTACGTGAAGTCGCCGACGACCCGGTACTCGGCCAGGACGCCTTCGGAGCCCTCGATCCTGACACCCGTGCCGATGAGATCCTTCTCACCCGAATCCGCCAACGGCTTCTTGGACTTGACGGAGACCTCGACGCGCAGCCCCGCGAGGAACTTCGCGAACTCCGGCGGCAGCTCCTCCTCGGAACCGGCCTCGCCCGCCAGCGCCGTGAGCGCGTCGGAATCAGCGTCCAGGTCCAACTCGAAGGCCAGCGACTTCCGTTCGCCGAGCTTGTCGACGGCCTGGTCCACCTTCTGGCCTGCGGTGAGATTCTGAACCGTGCCACAGGCGGCCGCCGTGGCGAGCAGAACGGCGGCGCTGCCGCCCGCGATGAAGGTCTTGCGTATGGCGGTCATGGCGTTCTCCTTACGACGCAGCGCGACTGGCACGACGTCCCCCTTGTTCACAGTGATCACCCATGTGACCCATGAGTCGTCCACAGGGTTGTGCGGCGAACGCGTCCATCCGGGCGTACGGTCGGAAACATGCGCATTGTTATCGCTGGAGGTCATGGTCAGATCGCGCTGCGGCTGGAGCGACTGCTCGCCGCGCGTGGTGACGAGGTCGCGGGGATCATCCGCCGCGCCGAACAGAGCGACGACCTGCGGGCGGCCGGCGCCGAGCCAGTCCTGTGCGACCTGGAGTCCGCCTCGCTGGAGGAGGTCGCCGCGCATCTGCAGGGTGCGGACGCGGCCGTCTTCGCGGCGGGCGCGGGCCCGGGCAGCGGGGCAGACCGCAAGAACACGGTGGACCGGGGTGCAGCCGTCCTGTTCGCGGACGCGGCGGAGCGCGCCGGCGTACGCCGTCACCTCGTCGTCTCCTCGATGGGCGCGGACTCGGCACACCCGGGCGACGACGTCTTCGACGCCTACCTGCGCGCCAAGGGCGAGGCCGACGACTACGTACGCAGCCGTGCGGCCCTGGACTGGACGATCCTGCGCCCGGGCAGCCTGATCGACGACGCCGGCACCGGCCTCGTACGCCTGGAAGCCTCCACCGGCCGTGGCCCGATCCCGCGCGACGACGTCGCCGCGGTCCTGGCCGAGCTGGTGGACACCCCGGCGACCGTCGGCCTGACGCTGGAACTGATCAGCGGTTCGACCCCGATCTCGGTGGCGGTCAAGTCGGTGGCGGGGAACTAGGAGAACCGGGGAGACGGGGGACAGGGAGACGGGAGACGGGAGGCAGGGAGACGGGGATCAGGACCAGAGGTCACGAGCGCCTCTGGTTCATGACCCCTGTCTGCTGATGAATCAGAGGTCAGAACAGGGGAAGCTGGCCGGAGAACTCAGGAACGGCATACCCGTCCAGCGCCGGCTGGGCCGCCCCGAGCTCAGCCTGCCTGCGTGACCCCGGGCACGAGACCAGCTCCCCGCTCCCCCGCGCACCCGGCGGATCATGCCGAGCGAACCGCCCCGCGACAACGGCGATCTCCCGACGGCACTCGGGGCAGTTCCTACGACGCGAAGACATGACATCAGTGTGCCCGCCCGGACTGACAATCCCTCGGCTCCCCACCCGCACGAAAGCCATGAGAAAGGCCCCGTGACCTGCGTAGAGGGCAGGTCACGGGGCCTTTATTTCCCATGTGGCGGCGCGTGGATTCGAACCACGGAAGGCGAAGCCGGCAGATTTACAGTCTGCTCCCTTTGGCCGCTCGGGCACACCGCCAGGGGTTGCTGCCGGGAGGACCGTTTTGGCGGCGCTCTGTGGCAACGACGTAAACGATACCTGATGACCGGGGGTGCTTCGCCACCCGATTGATCGGCCCCCGGAGGGGAGGGGGTGGCTAGGCTTATGCGGATGCGGCCGGGGACCACGCCGGGCTCGACGGCCGCCCCTACGCACCCCGATACAAGGAGCCACAGGACATGGCCGACTCCAGTTTCGACATCGTCTCGAAGGTCGAGCGGCAGGAGGTCGACAACGCCCTCAACCAGACCGCCAAGGAGATCTCGCAGCGCTACGACTTCAAGAACGTAGGCGCCTCCATCTCCTGGTCCGGCGAGAAAATCCTCATGGAGGCGAACTCCGAGGAGCGGGTCAAAGCCATCCTCGATGTGTTCGAGACCAAGCTGATCAAGCGCGGTATCTCGCTGAAGGCGCTGGACGCCGGTGAGCCGCAGCTCTCCGGCAAGGAGTACAAGATCTTCGCGTCGATCGAGGAGGGCATCTCCCAGGACAACGCGAAGAAGGTGGCGAAGATCATTCGTGACGAGGGCCCGAAGGGCGTCAAGGCCCAGGTGCAGGGCGAGGAACTGCGCGTCAGCTCGAAGAGCCGTGACGACCTTCAGGCCGTCCAGGCACTGCTCAAGGGCAAGGACTTCGACTTCGCCCTGCAGTTCGTGAACTACCGGTAGTCCTCACTGCCCATGCTGCGCCAGCCAGCGGTAGCAGTTGCTTCGTCGACTGACGGCAGTGGTCGGTCCGTTGCGCTTACGAGAGTGGGTGGGCACCCGGAGTCCCTCGGGTGCCCACCCTTCTCACCTGCCGGCTGCGGCCTCGGGGTACGCGCTCAGCGGCGCGAGTCGCCGAACAAGACGCGGTAGAGAACCAGCAGGACGAGCGAGCCGCCGATCGCGGCGGCCCAGGTGGCACCGTCGTAGAACTGCTTGGTGATGGGGTGGTCCAGCCAACGGGCGGAGATCCAGCCGCCTATGAAGGCGCCCGCGACTCCGATGACCGTCGTTCCGATGAAGCCGCCCGGGTCGCGGCCCGGCAGCAGGAATTTGGCGATGGCCCCGGCCAACAGTCCCAGAATGATCCAGCTGATGATGCCCATGCCCTGAACCTGCCTCTCCGTACTGTGCCTGCGCTGTACTCCTGCTCCGGCCAGGCTGTGGTCAAGCCCTGACGCCGCGACGCCTTGATGCCTTGATGCCTTCACTGCCATCAAGCTGCTGATCGCACGTGTGTTGGCGGCTTGTTGCCGGGGAGGACGCCTTGTCGACGCTGCTCGGTTGCAGCGATCAGTAGGGTGCGGCGCATGACACATTCCGGTGCGAGCCTGCCCAGCGGGCAAGAGGGCGACAGTTCGCAGGCCGGTGCCGAGCTGCGCCGGACGCTCGGCGTCGGGGACGCGGTTGTCATCGGTCTCGGGTCGATGGTCGGTGCCGGGATCTTCGCGGCGCTGGGCCCCGCGGCGCGGGCGGCCGGGTCCGGGCTGTTGCTCGGCCTTGCGGTCGCCGCCGTGGTCGCGTACTGCAACGCGATGTCCTCGGCTCGGCTCGCCGCCCGGTATCCCGCCTCCGGCGGCACGTACGTATACGGACGCGAGCGGCTCGGAGACTTCTGGGGGTACCTGGCGGGCTGGTCGTTCGTCGTCGGCAAGACAGCCTCCTGTGCGGCGATGGCGCTCACCGTGGGCACGTACGTCTGGCCGGGACAGACGCATGCGGTGGCGGTCGCGGCCGTGGTGGCCCTGACCGCGGTGAACTACGGCGGCGTACAGAAGTCGGCCTGGCTGACGCGGGCGATCGTGGCAGTGGTCCTCGCGGTCCTCGCTTCCGTGGTGGTCGTGTGTCTCGGCTCGGGCGCCTCCGACACCGAGCGGCTGGGCGTCGGGCTCTCCGCCGGCGCGGGCGGGGTGCTTCAGGCGGCCGGGCTGCTGTTCTTCGCGTTCGCGGGGTACGCGCGGATCGCGACGCTCGGTGAGGAGGTGCGGGATCCTGCGCGCACCATCCCGCGCGCGATCCCGGTGGCTCTGGGTATCGCGCTCGTGGTCTACGCGGCGGTGGCAGTCGCTGTCCTTTCCGTGCTGGGGTCGGGTGGGCTCGGGCAGGTCTCGGCGCCGCTGGCCGACGCGGTGCGGGCGGCCGGTGTGCCGGGGCTCGTGCCGGTGGTGCGGGTGGGTGCCGCCGTGGCCGCGCTCGGCTCACTCCTCGCCCTGGTCCTGGGCGTGTCGCGGACGACACTGGCCATGGCGCGTGACCGTCACTTGCCGCGCGCCCTGGCCGCCGTACATCCGCGCTTCCGGGTACCGCACCGGGCAGAGCTGGCCGTGGGCGCGGTGGTCGCCGTGCTGGCCGCGTCGGTCGATGTACGGGGTGCGATCGGCTTCTCCTCCTTCGGTGTGCTGGCGTACTACGCGGTGGCGAACGCCGCGGCCTGGACGTTGGGTTCGGCCCCGCTGTCCCGGGTGGCGCCGGTGGTCGGGCTTGTCGGATGCGTGACACTGGCGTTCGCGCTGCCTGGGGTTTCCGTGGTGTCGGGTGCGGCTGTGCTGGCGGTGGGAGCGGCGGCCTACGGGGTACGGCGATGGGCGGGCGGTTCGCAGCAACAGCCGTAGCGGCGGCGGCAGCGGGCTGCCGACGGGCGGCGCGCAACTGCCCGAGGCGGCGGGCGCAGTTGGCGTGAAGGGCGGCCTGGTCTGAGGCGGCGCGGTCGCCTCCGTGACGCAGGCGGCCAAGGCATGGCCGACCGCAGTTCCCTGAGCGGCGCTACGAGGCTCGTGGCGCCGCCGTGCGTATCCGGAACTCGGGCCACGGGGCCATGTCCATGTCGTCGGTGGACTCCTCGTACCAACCGGCGCCGTCGAGCCAGGTGTGCAGCCAGGTCGCCAGGTCGGGCGCGTCCACGTACCAGGCGTGGTCGGCCTCGTCCGCGTTCGGCTCGAACAGGAGGACCGTGCCGTCCGGGTTCTGGCAGTCCACGCACGCGTACATTCCGCAGCCCCAGTGGGATATCGGCAGGACGCCCTCGGGCCAGGGCCAGTCCGGGTCCTTGCGGCCGCTCTTTCTGTTGGCGAGGTACTGCGGGACAGCGGCGGGTTCACCGGACGCAGAGCCGTCGAGCAGTGGCAGCAGGCCGTATTCGGGGCCGAATCCGCCGTCCCCTATACGCAGGTAGAGCGCGGCGAGCAGCGCGGGCAGTGGGAAGCCGAGCGTGGCCTCGGCGCGGGCGACCGCGGCCGTGTCCACGGGTTCCGGGAGTGAAGGCCAGCCCCACGGGCGGGTGTTGCGGGCCCCTTCCGCCACCTTCTGCAGCAACTGCTCGATTTCGGTCATGGGTTCATGATGCAGCGCGGCACTGACAATCGGGCAGCCTGTGGATAACCCTCAGGCACCACGCGGCACAGCCCGGCGCAGTCCGGGACACCCTTGCGCCGTCAGACGCAGTCCTGCGCAGTCAGAGGAGACGGACGTCGATGTGCTTCCCGGCTAAGAAGACGAGCAGTTCTTCGAAGGTCACCGGGCGGGAGCCGGTGTGCGGGGTGACGCCGAGGCAGGTGCGGGCGACGTCCGCGTCGTGCCAGACGAGAGTGAAGGGCGGGCCGGCGCCCCAGCGTCCGCGGAGGCAGTCGTCGAGGGCGTCGAGGCCCCAGCCGAAGTATCCGCCGGCGCCGTTCACGGCTTCGCCGATCGCGCAGAAGAATCCGCTCGCGTCCGTGATGTGGCGGCCGTCGAGGTGATAGGTGGTGCCGGGCGGCCTGTCGGGCCGGCCGTATGTGTGGTTCGTCAGGGCTGTGCGGAGCCAGAACTCGCGGCCTGCAGCACTGCATTGCGCCCAGAGGTTGGGCTCGGTCGGGCGTCCGGCCCACCACAGGTCCCAGACCTCGAGGGCCGCGGTCGGCGGACGCTCCGACCAGGGTTCGAGAGTGAGGTCGACCAGGCCTCGGCCACGCGCCGACGGGATCCACCCGGTGAGTTCACCCTCGACGGCCGGCTGCACGGTGCGGCCGTGCGCGTCGAGTCGTAGCACCTTGGCATGTCCCAGGTCCTCCTCGCCCGCGTCCAGTGCCGCACGCAGCGCCCCGCTCGGGGAGCAGCCGAGCAGCCGCAGTGACGGCTCCAGGGGTTCGGGTTGGCCGGGCGGTCCGTTGCGGATGTGCGCCAGGTCCTTGCAGGTGCCCCAGGGGCGGTTCTCCGGCCCGCCGGACAACCGGTAGCCCGGCGAGAGCGGCGGGCACTGGGGATAGTCGGACGCGTTGTCGACGGACTCCGACGCCTCCACGGTGATGTCGCGGAGCGTCAGGTCACGCGCGCACGGGCGGTCGTCGATGACACGCGCGTAGTCCAGCTCCCACTCGACGACGCACTCGGCCTTCTCGTCCAGGACTTCCAGGACGAGAAGGCCGAGCGGCGCCGAACCGTCGGCACGCGCGCGCGTGAGGGCGGTCCGCAACCCGCCTTCCAGGGCGCAGCCGAGCAGCTCGTACGTCCCTCGCTCGGGACGGGGCGGATCGCTGAAGAGTCCCTCGGCCTCCGCGCACGACGCCCATGGCTCCGTGTACCCGTCCTCGGCGTTGAACTCGGCTTCGGCGTCGTAGGAAAGCAGTAGGTACTTCGGCGGCTCCACCCCCGGGCCCGCTCGCTAGCGCGTCGCGAACGGCTGGTCCGTGGGCACGATTTCGCGTCCCAGAGGGAGCAGCGATACGGGGATGAGCTTGAAGTTGGCGATGCCGAACGGGATGCCGATGATCGTGAGGCACAGGGCGACGCCGGTGACGATGTGGGCGAGGGCGAGCCACCAGCCCGCGAGCACCAGCCACAGGACGTTGCCGATGCAGGACGGCGCGCCCGCGTCCCGGCGCTCCACCGTCGTATAGCCGAAGGGCCACAGGGCGTAGACGCCGATACGGAACGCGGCGATCCCGAACGGGATGCCGATGATGGTGACGCACAGCAGCGCGCCCGCGAACACGTACCCGAGGAACAGCCAGAAGCCGCTCAGGACGAGCCAGATGACGTTCAGGATTGTCTTCACTGGTGACCTGCCATCTTCTCGAGCCGGGCGATGCGCTCCGCCATGGGCGGGTGCGTGGAGAACATCTTCGACATGCCCTGTCCGGGGCGGAAGGGGTTCGCGATCATCATGTGGCTTGCCGTCTCGATGCGCGGCTCGGGGGGCAGCGGCAGTTGCTTGGTGCCCGCGTCGAGCTTGCGCAGAGCGCTGGCGAGGGCGAGGGGGTCGCCGGTGAGCTGGGCGCCGGACGCGTCCGCCTCGTACTCCCTGGAGCGGCTGATGGCGAGCTGGATGAGGGACGCGGCGAGCGGGCCCAGGATCACAATCATCAGCATGCCCAGGATGCCGGGTCCGTCATCGTCGTTCGAGCGGCCGATCGGGATGAGCCAGGCGAAGTTGACCAGGAACATGATCACGGAGGCCAGGGCGCCGGCGACCGACGAGATCAGGATGTCGCGGTTGTAGACGTGGCTGAGTTCGTGGCCGATGACACCGCGCAGTTCCCGCTCGTCGAGGATGCGCAGGATGCCTTCGGTGCAGCACACGGCCGCGTTGCGCGGGTTGCGGCCCGTGGCGAACGCGTTCGGGGCCTCCGTCGGTGAGATGTACAGGCGTGGCATGGGCTGGCGGGCCTGTGTGGAGAGGTCGCGGACTATGCGGTACAGCGCCGGGGCCTCGAATTCGCTCACCGGGCGCGCGCGCATCGCGCGTAGAGCCAGTTTGTCGCTGTTCCAGTACGCGTAGGCGTTCGTGCCGATCGCGATGACCAGTGCGATGACGAGGCCGGTGCGCCCGAAGAAGCTGCCGATGAGGATGATGAGTGCGGACAGTCCCCCGAGGAGAACGGCGGTCCTGAGCCCGTTGTGCCGGCGGTGCACGGTACGCCCTCCAAATGGTGCCGCAGGGGAACCCTCTGCCTACTGACTACTGATGCTCTGCTTCCACTCTTCAGTGGACCCTCCCGTACTGGTCAACGCCAGACGAGGAGCACTAGTTCCCTTGTGCGCGCACCTGCGGGCGTGGTCCGTCCGGGTGATGGTCCACGCGCGCGCGTGCCCGATGGGCGTCAGAAAAGGGCGGTCGCCGAGAAGCGCAGGGCCAGCTGTGGTGCTCCGGAGAGGGCGATGCCGAGGACGGCTGTCAGGGCGATCGCCGCCGTGAGCGGGGCCGGGACTCGGTGTTTGGCGGGTTCTCCTTCGGGGGCGCGGAACAGCAGTGTCGTCCATTGCAGGTAGTAGAAGAGCGCGATCACCACGTTGACGGCCATGACCACGGCCAGCCAGCCAAGGCCGGCGTCGACGGCCGCCGAGAAGACGGTGACCTTGGCGAAGAGGCCGATGATGCCCGGCGGCAGGCCTGCGAGGCAGAGCAGGAAGAAGCCGAGGAGCAGCGCCGACAGGGGGCTCGCGGCGTACAGGCCCCGGTAGTCGCTGACGCGGTTGAGGGGGCTGGTACGGGCGACGAGGGCGGCCACCGCGAAGGCGCCGAGGTTCACGGCGGCGTACATCAGGGCGTACGCGACGGTGGAGCCGATGGCCTTCTCCGCGTCCTTGGAGTACGCGGCGGCCGCGATCGGCACCAGGAGGTAGCCGGCCTGGCCGACGGAGGACCAGGCGAGCAGCCGTACCGCGCTGTACGCGCGCGTGGCCTGCTGCCGCAGGGCGCCGACGTTGCCGACCGTCATGGTGAGGGCGGCCAGTCCGGCGAGTGCCGGGCCCCAGACGTCGGCGTACGACGGGAAGGCGATGACGGTGACGAGGATCAGCCCGGAGAAGCCGACCGCCTTGCCGACGACCGACAAGTAGGCGGCGATCGGCAGAGGCGCCCCTACGTAGGTGTCGGGCACCCAGAAGTGGAAGGGCACGGCGGCCGTCTTGAAGGCGAAGCCGACGAGGGTGAGGGCGACGCCCGCCTGGGCGAGCGTGTGGAACTGGCTGTCGACCTGCTGGATCTTGTTCGCGATCTCGGTGAGGTAGAGGGTGCCGGTCGTGGCGTAGACGAAGCTGACGCCCATCAGGCTCACGGCGGTCGCGGTGACGGAGGACAGGAAGAACTTCAGGGCCGCTTCGGAGGACTTCTTGTCGCCGCGCTTGATGCCGACAAGGGCGAAGGCGGGCAGGGAGGCGACTTCCAGGGCGACGATCAGGGTGGCGAGGTCGCGCGAGGCGGGGAGCAGGGCGGCGCCCGCGGCGGAGGAGAGCAACAGGAACCAGTACTCCCCTTCGGGGAGTTCCCTGTTGGCGTCCTTCAGGGCGGTGACCGAGAGGAGTGCCGTCAGGAGGGCGCCGCCGAGGACCAGGAGCTGGATGACGAGCGTGAAGCGGTCCGCCGTGTAGCTGCAGACATCGCCGTCACCGGTCAGGCAGAAGGTGGCGCGGTCGCCGTCCAGGAGGGGCAGCAGCATGAGCGTGGCGGCGGCGAGTCCCGCGACCGACACCCAGCCGAGCATCGTCTTCCTGGCGTCGCCGAGGAAGAGGTCGGCGACGAGCACGGCGAGTCCGACGACCGCGGCGATGGTGGGGGGCGCGATCGCGAGCCAGTCGACGGACTGGACGAGGGACTGAGCCACGGGCTGGGCCAGGGAGCTCATCGGGTGCCTCCTGCGAAGAGCTGCTGTACGGCCGGGTCGGTCAGACCGAGGAGGGCCTTGGGCCAGAGTCCGCCGACGACCGTGAGGGCGACGAGCGGGGCCCAGGCGGCGAACTCGTAGCTCTTGATGTCGGCGAGCCTGGGGCTCTCCGGCTGTGGGGTGGCGCCCATGCAGACGCGGCGTACCACGAGGAGCATGTACGCGGCGGTCAGCAGCGTGCCGAAGGCGGCGATCGCCATGAACGTCAGGAACGCGGGGCGGCTGAGGTCGTCGGCGGGCTTGAACGCGCCGAACAGTGCCAGCATCTCGCCCCAGAATCCGGCGAGGCCGGGCAGCCCGAGCGAGGCGACCGCGGCGAAGGCGAGGAGGCCGCCGAAGCGGGGTGCCTTGCCGTAGAGGGCGGCTCCGGTCTCCTCGGCGAGGGCGTCGAGGTCGGTGGTGCCCGTGCGGTCCTTGAGCGCGCCGACCAGGAAGAAGAGCAGGCCGGTGATGAGGCCGTGGGCGATGTTGGCGAAGAGCGCGCCGTTCACGCCGGTCGGCGTCATCGTGGCGATGCCGAGAAGTACGAAGCCCATGTGGCCGACGGACGAGTAGGCGATGAGCCGCTTGAGGTCGCCTTTCGCGCCCTGTCTGACGAGGGCGAGGCAGGCCAGGGATCCGTAGATGATTCCGACCACGGCGAAGGCTGCGAGGTACGGGGCGAAGGTGCGCATGCCCTCGGGTGCGATCGGCAGCAGAATGCGGACGAAACCGTACGTACCCATCTTCAGCATGACGCCGGCCAGCAGGACCGAGCCGACGGTGGGCGCGGCGGTGTGGGCGTCCGGCAGCCAGCTGTGCAGCGGCCACATCGGCGTCTTGACCGCGAGCCCGATTCCGATCGCCAAAACGGCGATGACCTGCACGGATGTGGTCAGCGACCGGCCGTTGTCAGTGGCGAGTGCCACCATGTCGAATGTGCCGGACTTGATTCCGATCAGGAGCAGGCCCAGCAGCATGACGACGGATCCGAGGAGGGTGAAGAGGATGAACTTCCAAGCGGCCTGGGTCCGTTGCTCACCGCCCCAGCGGGCGATGAGGAAGTACATCGGGATGAGCACCATCTCGAACGCGAGGAAGAACAGCAGGAGATCGAGGACGGCGAAGGTGGCGAGGGTGCCTGACTCGAGGACGAGGACGAGTGCGACGAACGCCTTCGGGGTCGGGCCCGCGGGCATCTTGAAGTAGCTGTACAGCGCGCAGAGGAAGGTCAGCAGCGCGGTAAGGACGAGGAGGGGGAGGGAAATGCCGTCGATGCCGAGGTGGATCCGCACGTCCAGTGCGGGGATCCAGCTGATGTCCGTCGTGGCCTGCATCCTTGACGGGTGGTCGTGGTCGAAGCCGAGCGTGAGGACGATCGCGGCGATGAGCACTGCGCCGGTGACGGTCACACCGTGCCGCAGCACGGCCTGCTCGGGCGACTTTCCCTTCAGTCCGGGCGGGGCGGGCAGAAGAGCCGCGGCGGCGCCGATGAGCGGGCCGACGACGATGAATGCCAGAAGGATCTGCATCACGGATTCACTGATATCGATCACGCCTGCTCACGCTCCCGTGGCGACTAGGAGGGCGGCGACCACCAGGACGACGGCGCCGGCGAGCAGCGCGCTCACATAGGTCTGCACATTGCCGGTCTGGGCACGCCGGACCGCCTCGCCGAACCAGCGGGGCAGGGCGGCCGCGCCGCGTACGTAGGTGTCGACGACCTCTCGGTCGAGGAACTGGACGAGTGCCGCTCCGGCCTGGACCGGGCGGACGAACAGTGCCGTGTACACGGCGTCGAGGTGGAAGCCGACGGCCGCGTGGCGGTGCAGCGGGCCGAGGAGCAGTCGGCCCGGGTCCGCCGGGTCGGGGGTGTAGGCCACGTCTCCGTAGGCGGGCGCGTGGCTTGCGATCGCCTCGGCCTCGACCAGGCCGGCATCGGCGTCGGGATGGGCGGCGACCGCTCCCAGCGGGATGTGGGCGGCCAGCGCGCTGGTGTGCTGCCAGGCGCCGTAGGTGACGATCACGCCGACCAGCGCGAGACCCGTGCCGAGGACGGAGGTGGTGAGCACCGGCGTCAGGTCGCGGCCGTCGAACCAGTCGGGCAGCGGGCCGTATGCCAGCCCGAGGGCGAGCGACGGTACGGCGAGCACCCACAGCACGGCGGTCATGGTGAACGGCTGTCTGCCGTGGTCGGGGGCCTCGACGCCCCGGCCGTGGAAGGCGAGCAGCCACAGCCGGGTGGCGTACGCGGCGGTGAGTACGGCGCTGACCAGGCCGGCGACGAGCACGATCCAGCCCGCGACACCGGGGGCGTGCTCGGTGTGGCCGGTGGCGACGTGCTCGGCGGCGCCGAGGACGGCCTCCTTGGAGAAGAAGCCGCTGAACGGCGGGATCGCGATGAGTGCCAGCAGCGCCACGGTCATCGTCCAGTAGGCGTCGGGGACGCGGGCGCGCAGGTCCTTCATACGGGACATGGCGGCGAGCGAGTTGGTGCCGGAGGCGTGGATGATCACGCCGGCGGTGAGGAACAACAGCGCCTTGAAGGCGCCGTGGGACAGGAGGTGGAAGACGGCGGCACCACGGTCGCCGACGGCGAGTGCGCCGGTCATGTAGCCGAGCTGGCCGATCGTCGAGTAGGCGAGGACGCGCTTGATGTCGTCCTGGGCGAGTGCGGCGAGCCCTGAACCGGCCATCGTGACGGCGGCCATGACGGCGAGGACGACCATCGCGGCCGAGGAGGCCTCGAAGACCGGGAGGAGACGGGCGATGAAGTAGACACCGGCGGCGACCATCGTCGCGGCGTGGATCAGCGCGGAGACGGGAGTCGGGCCCGCCATCGCGTCGGGCAGCCAGGTGTGCAGCGGGAACTGCGCCGACTTGCCCGCCACACCGGCGAGGAGCAGCAGCGCGATCAGCGTCGGGTGATCGAGGCCGCCGCTCGCGACGGTGCCGAGGACCTTGGTGATGCGGAAGGACCCGGCGTCGGTGGCGAGGGCGAACAGGCCGATCAGGAAGGGGACATCGCCGAGCTTGGTGACCAGGAAGGCCTTGATCGAGGCGGCGCGGGCCTCGGGGGTCTCCCAGTAGTGGCCGACCAGGAAGTACGAGCAGATGCCCATGATCTCCCAGCCGACCAGGAGCACGATCAGGTCGCCGGAGTAGACGACGAGCAGCATCGCGGAGGTGAAGAGGGAGACAAGGGCGGCGTACGAGGGGTAGCGCGGGTCGTCGCGCAGGTACCCCGTCGAATAGATCTGCACGCAGGAGGCGACCAGGCCGACCAGGACGGCGACGAGGACGGCGAAGCCGTCGATGTGCAGGGCGAGCTCGATGGGGACGGAGCCGGTGGGTGTGAGTTCGGTGGCGGCGTCGACGGCCTGGTCGCCGCCCTGACGTACGGCTACCAGGACGGCGAGGGCGAACGCCGCGAGAGTGGGAAGTACGGCGAGGGGGCGTACGAAACCGGGGGCTGTGCGGCCGAGGAGGAGGCCGGTCACTGCGCCCAGGAACGGAAGGAGGGGGACGAGGACGGCGAGGGTGGTCGTGGTCACGCGGTGGCCTCAGCCTTCTCGACCGGCGGGGCGGCGGCTGATTGGGGGCCACCGCTGCCGGAGCCGTCGCTGTCGGGGCAGTCGTCGGGGCCGTCTGTGTCCGGGCCCTCGGCGGTGTCGCGGAGCTTGTCGATGTCCGAGGTGCCGCGGTTGCGGTGGACGGCGAGGACGATCGCCAGGCCGATGCCGATCTCGGCCGCGGCGATGGCGATGGTGAACAGGGTCAGGGCCTGGCCGGAGTGCAGGGTGTCCTGGGCGGTCTTGCTCAGCCATACGTCGAAGGCGACGAGGTTGAGGTTGACGGCGTTGAGCATCAGCTCGACGGACATCAGGACCAGGATCGCGTTGCGGCGCGCGAGGACTCCGTACAGGCCGGTGCAGAAGAGGAGGGCGGAGAGCACGGCGGGGTAAGCGAGGTGCATCAGCGGGTGCCTTCCTTCTCGCTCCGGGGGGCCGGCGGCGTCTCGCTCCGGGAAGCCGGCGGCGTCTCGCTCCGGGCCGGCGGGGCGGTGGGGGCGGTCCCGGTGGGCGGGATGCTCCGGGGGGCCGGGGCGGTGGGAGCCGTGCCGGTGGGCGGGATGCTCCGGGGGGCCGGGGCGCCGGTCGTGGTCGCCGTGTCCTCGTTCGCCTTGCGGGAGAGGACGATCGCGCCGACCAGGGCGGCGAGGAGAAGGACGGAGAGGGCCTCGAAGGGGAGGACCCAGTTCTGGAAGAGGGCCTTGCCGGTCACCTCGGTGGAGCCGGCGGCCGCGCCCTCCAGATCCATCCAGGTCGTGCGGAAGGCGTCGACGACGACCCAGACCAGGGCGGCCGCGGAGGCGACGGCCACGGTCAGGGCGGCCCAGCGGTTGCCGGAATCGGCGTCCGGGGAGCGGCCGATGGGTGCCTTGGTGAGCATCAGACCGAACAGGAGGAGGACGACGACGGAACCGACGTAGATGAGGACCTGTACCCAGGCGATGAACTCCGCGGTGAGCAGGAGGTATTCGACGGCGAGGCCGCCGAGCGCCACCACCAGCCACAGGGCGGCGTGCACCAGCTGCTTGGTGGTGACGGTGACGATCGCGGCGCCGAGGGTGACCAGGCCGACGAGGAGGAAGGCGATCTCGACGCCGGTCGGGGAGAGGAAGCCATGGCCTTCGGCGCCTGCCGAGTTGGCGGCGGCGGTAGTCATGGCGTGCGCCGCCGTGACCGTGGCTGCTGCGACGCTCACGACTCGCCCTCCTGCGGATTGGCGGAGTCGGGCCGGGCGGAGGGCTCGGGCCGGGCGGGCGGTTCAGTCGGAGCCGGGGCCGGGGCCGGGGCCGAGGCCGAGGCCGGGGCCGGGGCCGAGGCCGGGGCCGGGGCCGGGGCCGGGGCCGGGGCCGGGGCCGGGGCCGAGGCGGAGACAGAGGGAGGGGGTGACGGCTCGGTCTGGGCTGCCGCGAGCTTTTCGGCTGCTTTGCGGGCGGCGGCCAGTTCCTTGGGCTCCTCGGCGGCGGGGTCCAGGGCGGGCGGTGCGGGAACCGTCCACATCCACTCGCGGAGCTTGTCGCGTTCGTGAGTGAGTTCGTGGATGTCGGTCTCGGCGTACTCGAACTCCGGGGACCAGAACAGCGCGTCGAAAGGGCAGACCTCGATGCAGATACCGCAGTACATGCACAGGGCGAAGTCGATGGCGAAGCGGTCGAGGACGTTGCGGCTGCGCTCGCGGCCGCCGGGAGCGACGGGCGGCACCGTCTCCTTGTGGGAGTCGATGTAGATACACCAGTCCGGGCACTCCCGGGCGCAGAGCATGCAGACCGTGCAGTTCTCCTCGAAGAGGCCGATGACGCCTCGGGAGCGGGGCGGCAGTTCGGGCTGGACGTCCGGGTACTGCGCGGTGACGGTCTTCTTCGTCATCGTGCGGAGGGTGACGGCCAGGCCCTTGGCGAGGCCGGAGCCGGGAATGCGGGGACGGGTGGGCGGGAGAGGCTCAGCCATGGTTAGGAGATCACCACCTTGACGATGCCGGTGAGGGCGATCTGGGCGAGGGCGAGGGGGACGAGGAGGGTCCAGGCGAGTTTCTGGAGCTGGTCCTCGCGGAGGCGGGGGTAGGTGACGCGCAGCCAGATGACGACAAAGGCCAGGACGGCCGCCTTGAGGAGGGTCCAGACCCAGCCGAGGCCGTCGGCGCCCCAGGGGCCGTGCCAGCCGCCCAGGAAGAGGACGGTGGTCAGACCGCACAGGACGACGATTCCGGCGTACTCGGCAAGGAGGAACAGGGCGAAGCGGAGGCCGGTGTACTCGGTGTACGCGCCGAAGATGATCTCCGAGTCGGCGACGGGCATGTCGAAGGGGGGTCGTTGCAGCTCCGCGAGGCCGGCCACGAAGAAGACGATCGCGCCGACGATCTGCCAGGGCAGCCACCACCACTCGAAGGCGTCCACGATGCCGGGGAGCGAGACGGTGCCGGCCGCCATCGCGACGGAGGCGGCGGTGAGGAGCATCGGGAGTTCGTACGCGAGGAGTTGGGCGGCGGTACGGAGGCCGCCGAGGAGGGAGAACTTGTTGGCCGAGGCCCAGCCCGCCATGAGTGAGCCGAGGACGCCCACGCCCATGACGGCGAGTACGAAGAAGATGCCCGCGTCGACGACCTCCCCCACGGCGCCCTCGCCCGGGCCGATGGGGATGGCGAGGAGGACCAGGAGGTACGGGAGGAGGGCCACGGCGGGGGCCAGTTGGAAGATACGGCGGTCCGCCCCGGCCGGGACGATGTCTTCCTTCTGCGCGAACTTGACGCCGTCCGCGACGAGTTGAGCCCAGCCGTGGAAGCCGCCCGCGTACATCGGGCCCAGGCGGCCCTGCATGTGGGCCATCACTTTGTGCTCGGTCTGCCCGACGATCAGGGGGAACGTCAGGAACACGACGAAGACGACGAGGAGTCGCAGGGCGACGTCGAGAGCGTCGTTCACTGCGTGCCTCCGGAGGGGTCGTCGGGGTCGCGGGTTGGAGTGGGGGGCGGGGTGGAGGTATTGGGGTCGAGGTCGGGAGGTGCGGCCGGCTGTTTCGGGGTGGCTTCGGGCTCCGGCTTCTGCGCCGGCTCCGGTTCCGGCTTCTGCGGTTCCGGCTCCCGCTTCTGTTCCGGCTCCGACTCCGGCTTCTGCGGTTCCGGCTCCTGCTTCTGTTCCGACTTCTGCGCCGGCTCCGGTTCCGGTTCCCGTTCCGGCTTCTGTTCCGGCTCCGGCACCGGCTTCTGCGGATCCGGCTCCTGCTTCTGATCCGACTTCTGCGCCGGCTCCGGTTCCGGTTCCGGCTTCTGCTCGTCGAAAGCAGGGTGTGCGTGGTGCCAAGGGGCGTCCGAGCTGCGCGGCGGGGCGGGGCTTGGAGGCGCGGCGGGGGCCGCCGGTTCGGTGCCCTCCGCGCGTTGCGTCGCCGAGCCCTGGCTCGCACTGCGTGCGCGGCGCGGACCGGCAGGAGCCGCCGGTTCAGTCGCCGCGGGATCAGTCGCCGCCGGTTCAACGGCCGTCGGGCCGTCCGGAGTTGCCCCAGCCTCCGGGACAGGAGTCGCCGCCGGTTCAACGGCCGTCGGTTCAACGGCCGCCGGAGCGTCCGGAGTTGTCTCGGACCCAGGGACTGGTGTCGCCCCCTGCTGACTGGCAGACCCCTGACTCGCGCTCCGAGCCCGACGCGGCGCTCCTGAAGCCCGGGCCCCGGGCCCGGCAGAGCCCGCGCCCACCGACCTCGTATCCGAAGACCCCGTATCCGAAGATCCCGTATTCGCAGACCCTGTATTCGCCGACCCCGCCTCCGCCGACCCTGCCTCCGCCGGACCCGTACCCGCGGTATCCGCACTCGCGACCTGGCCGGCCGGCCCCTCCCCCGCCGTGCGGGCACGGCGGGCCGGGCGGTCGCCGGGCGGGCGGGTGGTGCCGCGGGCGGGGCGGGCCGGGGCCGGTGGGAGCTGGCCCTTGAGGGGGCCCCACTCGTTGGGGTCGGGGACGCCGGGCGGGAGCATCTGGCGGCGCTTGGGGCCGCCGTGTTCGGACTCGCCGGGCTCCTTCGCGCCGGGCCAGGCCTTGGCGACGCGCGCGGCGAGGACGAAGTCCTTGCGGAGGGGGTGGCCTTCGAAGCTCTCCGGCAGGAGCAGGTGGTCCAGGCCCGGGTGGCCCTCGAAGGTGACGCCGAACATCTCGTGGGTCTCGCGCTCGTGCCAGCCGGCTCCGGCGTACACGGATACGGCCGACGGGAGGACGGGCGCGGAGTGCGGGACCGTCGTACGGAGGAGAAGGCGCCGTAGCGGACCCAGTGCCGCCACATGCGCCATGACGCGGAAGCCCGTGGCCGGTTCGTCGACGGCGCTCAGCCAGTCGAAGTAGGTGCAGCCCAGGACCTCGCGGGAGGTCTCCAGGGCCGCGGTCCAGGAGGCGGGCGGGACGTCGACCGTCAGGACCTCGTACGACTCCTCTGCCGTGGCCTCGGGGCCGAACAGTTCCTCGACAGGAGCGGGGAGCCAGCCGGTCATCGGGCGTCTCCCAAGTCCGAGGCCGGAGCCGCCGGAGCCGGAGCCGCTGGAGCCGGAGGCTGGACCAGACCGCTCTGGAGGGCGGCCGGCGACGGCCGCGACACCGACCCGTACCGCTCGCCCAGCGACTCGCGCGCGATCTTCTCCTGGAGTTTCAGGATGCCCTGGAGGAGGGCCTCCGGGCGGGGCGGGCAGCCCGGCACGTAGACGTCCACGGGGATGATCTGGTCGACGCCCTTGGTGACGGAGTACGAATCCCAGTACGGGCCGCCGCAGTTGGAGCAGGCGCCGAAGGAGATGACGTACTTCGGTTCCGGCATCTGCTCGTAGAGGCGCTTCACCGCCGGCGCCATCTTGTCCGTGACCGTGCCCGACACCACCATCAGGTCGGCCTGGCGCGGGCCGGGCGCGAAGGGGATCACGCCGAGCCGGATGAAGTCGTGCCGGGCCATGGACGCGGCGATGAACTCGATGGCACAGCAGGCGAGGCCGAAGTTGAAGACCCAGAGCGAGTAGCGGCGGCCCCAGTTGAGGACCACCTTCATCGGCTCGGGGGCCAGGCGGGAGAGCGCGCCGAGGCGCTGGGGCTCCGGCACGAAAACCGGCTGCCCGGAACTCACCACCTGACCAGCGGTCGTCGGCTGCCCGGAGGGCTCGGTCTCGGGGGTCACGTCCATTCCAGGACGCCCTTCTTGTAGGCGTACAGCAGGCCCACGGCCAGGAAGCCGAGGAAGATGAACATCTCCACGAGGGTCGCCGCGCCGTAGCCGGGTGCGGCGAAGACGGTCGCCCAGGGGAAGAGGAAGATCGAGTCGACGGCGAAGATCACGTAGAGGAAGGCGTAGACGTAGTAGCGGACCTGGGTATGGGCCCAGCCCTCGCCGACGGGGTCGACGCCGCACTCGTACGTCAGAAGTTTCTCGGGGGTGGGGACGATCGGCCGCAGCAGACGTCCCGCGCCGAAGGCGACGGCGACGAACAGCACGCCGACGACGGCGAGAAGTCCGACGACCGAGTACGACTGGAAGTAGTCCGCCGCGACAGCGGTCCCGTGGAAGTAGTCCGCCGCGACGGCGGTCCCGGTTGCCGTGACAACGGTCGGTTCCGGCACTTCAGCCCCTCACTCCCTCTGTGCTGCGCCTCGTTCGACGATCTGTACGGACGGGAGTCTAGGGCCTGCTAAAGAAACGGTAAGCAGCCCGTCGCGCCCGGACACGAGCGAAGTCATCGCCTCGACACGAGTGGAGTCATCGCCCGGACACGAGTGGAGTCGTCACCCGGACACGAGCGAAGTCGTCACCCGGGCACGAGCTGAGTCGTCACCCGGGTCCGCTCCGGGGGTGGGGTTTTCCCCAGTGGATCCCGGAGGCCCACCTCATGGCGCCGCGGCTCGCGGCCGGGCACGCTAGCGGATATGACCGAACGCATCCCGCTCCCCGGAACGCCGGACAGAACGTCCGACGTCGACCGGCTCCCTCCCGCGCGCTTCGCCCTCGACCGGCAGACGTGGAAGGAGATCGCGCATCTGCTGGCCAATCTGCCGGTGACACTGCTCGGATTCACCTATGTGGTGACAGTGCTGTTCACGGGCGTCGGGCTGACCGTGACCGTGATCGGACTGCCGTTGCTCGCGGCCGGGCTGATGGGTGCGCGCCTGCTGGGCAAGATGGAGCGGGCCAGGGCCCGGGCGCTGCTCGGGGTGCGGATCGACGAGCCTAGCCCGCTGCCATTGCGCGGCCGGGGCGGCTTCTTCGCCCAGCTGTGGCTGGCGCTGAAGGACCCGGTGGGCTGGCGGACGGTCCTGTACGACTTCATACGGCTGCCCTGGGGCATCCTCACCTTCACGGTCACGCTGACGTCGCTGTTCGTGCTGTGGCCGGTACTGCCGTTCCTCGCGCGGGGGCTGACGAACGTGGACCGGGCCATGGTGCGCGGGCTGCTGTCGCCCTCCGAGGACCTGGAGCGGCGTATCGCCGAGCTGGAGTCGGACCGGGGGGTCGTGGTCGACACCGCCGCCGCCGACCTGCGACGCATCGAGCGCGATCTGCACGACGGGGCGCAGGCCCGGCTGGTCAACCTGGCGATGGGGCTCGGGCTGGCAAAGGAGAAGCTCCTGGAGGGCCAGGCCGACGACACCGTCGCGGCCATGGTCGACGAGGCGCACGGCGAGGTGAAGCTCGCGTTGCAGGAACTGCGCGACCTGGCCCGCGGCATCCACCCGGCGGTCCTCACCGACCGCGGTCTGGACGCCGCGCTGTCCGCGGTCGCCTCGCGCTGCACCGTGCCGGTGAAGGTGACGGCCGACCTGGATGCGCGACCGGCCGCGGCGATCGAGGGAATCGCGTACTTCACCGTCTCCGAGCTCCTGCAGAACATCAGCAAGCACAGCGGTGCGCGGTCCGCGTCCGTGGACGTGTGGCGGACGGACGAGCGGCTGCTCATCCAGGTGTGGGACGACGGGAACGGCGGGGCCAGCATCGACGGCGGCACGGGGATGGCGGGGCTCGCCGACCGGCTCGGCGCGGTCGACGGCCTCTTCGTCATCGATTCGCCACCCGGCGGTCCGACCGTCATCACCGCGGAGCTGCCCTGGCGGGACCGGGGCCTCGGCGGAGGCAAGGACCGAGACCGGGACCGAGACCGAGACCGAGACCGGCGGAACTAGCCAGCGCGATAGCGGTCACCGTCACGCCGCGCCCGTCCCCCGTCCCCCGTCCCCCGTCCCCCGTGCGGCCCGACGCCGCCGGATCCGCGCGTACGGCCAAGGCCCAGCACGCACACGTAGCCGTACGGCCGGATTCGGCACGCACCCCGTACCACCGCCGTCCCGCCCGTCCTCCGAGGTAGGGAAAACCCCCGCTCCGAGACGCCGACGCGCTCCATGGTCGCCGGGCGCGCTGGACAGCAGGGTTGAGGTACGAGCAGACGAGCAGGACGAGTAGAACGGACGGGACCGATGGCCACGGATTACGGACAGGGGTACGGGCAGCAGGGTGGGCCCGGATTCCACGGGGCGGGTGCCGGTGAACGGCGGCTGCGTCTTCCGGCCCCGCTGCGGGCGCCGATCGAGGCCCGCAGCTGGCGCGAGTTCGGCTTTGTGCTGCTGAGCCTGCCGCTCGGCATCCTCATGTTCACGTACGCCGTCACGATGTTCTCGCTCGGCGCGGGCCTGCTGATCACCTTCCTCGGAGTCCCGGTGCTCGCCGGTGCCCTGGCCGGCTGCCGGGGGTTCGGCTCGCTGGAGCGGGCGCGGGCGCGCCTGCTGCTCGGGGTCGAGGTGGCCGCGCCCGAGCCGTTGCGGATGCGGAAGAACGGGGCGATGGCGTGGATGGGTGCCGTACTCAGGAGCGGAGCGTCCTGGCGGCATCTGCTGTACGCGGTGGTGCAGTTCCCGTGGTCGGTGTTCTCGTTCGTGGTGGCGCTGAACTTCTGGGCGTGGGGGTGGGCGCTGCTGACGTATCCGCTGTGGTTCTGGATCTTCCCGATGTACGGGGGTCAGGACGGGCTCCAGCTTTACGGCGACGACGCGCACAGCGTCTATCTGAACAACCCCTTCGAGGTCACCGTGACGGCGTTGGTGGGGCTGCTGTTCACCATGGCCACGCCGTGGATCGTGCGCGGGCTGACGACGGTGGACGGGCTGATGGTGCGCGGGCTGCTCGGGCCTTCTCGGCTGGCGACGCGGGTGGTCGAGCTGGAGTCGGACCGGGGGGTCGTGGTCGACACCGCGGCGGCCGACCTGCGGCGTATCGAGCGCGATCTGCACGACGGGGCGCAGGCCCGGCTGGTCGCCCTGGCGATGGATCTGGGGCTGGCCAAGGAGAAGCTTACGGAGGACCCGGAGGCGGCCGCGCGGATGGTGGGCGAGGCGCACGGTGAGGTGAAGACGGCCTTGCAGGAGCTGCGGGATCTGGCCCGCGGTATTCACCCGGCGGTCCTCACCGACCGCGGCCTGGACGCCGCGCTGTCCGCGGTGGCCTCGCGGTGCACGGTGCCGGTGCAGGTCGATGTGGATCTGCCGGCCCGGCCGGCGCCCGCGATCGAGGGAATCGCGTACTTCACGGTCTCCGAGCTGCTGCAGAACATCAGCAAGCACTCCCGGGCCACGCGCGCCACGGTGGACGTCTGGCGCGTCGAGAACCGGCTGATGCTTCAGGTCGTGGACAACGGGGTGGGCGGCGCCGATGGCTCCGCCGGGTCGGGGCTGGCGGGGCTCGCGGAGCGGCTCGGGGCGGTGGACGGGATTCTGGTGGTGGACTCACCGGTGGGCGGGCCCACCCGGATCACCGCGGAGCTGCCCTGGCGGGGGTGAGCCCCGAAAAAGGGGGTTGAGCCCCGAAAAAAAGGGGGGGCCTGGGCGGCGTGGGGCGTTTTTTCGCCCCGCGCCGCCCCTACCCATTCCCGTACTTGGGGGCCGCGCCCCCAGACCCCCGCTGTCGGCCTGAACGGCCTCGTCCTCGAACGCCGGACGGGCTGAACCGCTCCCCTCCGGCCCCAATGCTGGAATGCTGGGGAGCTGTCACACAAATGGGGGGGCCGAAAATCGTGGAGGACCGAGTGCGGGTCGTCATCGCCGAGGATTCAGTGCTGCTCAGGGAGGGCCTGACCCGGTTGTTGACGGATCGCGGGCATGACGTCGTGGCGGGGGTCGGGGACGGGGAAGCGCTGATCAAGACGATCACCGAGTTCGCGGACCGGGACGAGCTGCCGGACGTCGTCGTCGCCGACGTCCGGATGCCGCCGACGCACACCGACGAGGGGGTCAGGGCCGCCGTACAGCTACGGAAGGCGCATCCGGGACTCGGTGTGCTCGTGCTGTCGCAGTACGTGGAGGAGCAGTACGCCACCGAACTGCTGGCCGGTTCGACCCGTGGCGTCGGTTATCTGCTCAAGGACCGGGTGGCGGAGGTGCGGGAGTTCGTGGACGCGGTGGTGCGGGTGGCCAAGGGGGGTACCGCCCTGGACCCGGAGGTGGTCGCGCAGCTGCTCGGGCGCAGCCGCAAGCAGGACGTGCTCGCGGGGCTCACCCCGAGGGAACGGGAGGTCCTGGGGCTGATGGCCGAGGGCCGGACCAATTCCGCCGTCGCCCGGCAGCTCGTCGTGAGTGACGGGGCCGTCGAGAAGCACGTCAGCAACATCTTCCTGAAGCTGGGGCTCTCCCCCAGCGACGGAGACCACCGACGTGTCCTGGCGGTCCTCACCTATCTGAAGTCCTGATCATCTGACACTGTGTCAGATGGCAGTGAAAATACCGGGCAGAGCGAGAGCCGGCCGAGCGGCAAGAAGCCGAAGGATGAGCGGGAGCCGGCCGAGCAGTGCGAGAACCGAAGGATGAGCGGGAGCCGGCCGAGCGGTACGAGAACCGAAGGATGAGCGGGAGCGTCTTCAAGGGAAGCGTCGGGGGGCGGGCAAGTCATGACAAGTCAGGCCGTCAAGCAGTCTCAAAATGGTGTCCACTGTGCGAATGACCCCGGGAAGGCGACCCTTACAGACGTAGGGTTGATCCTGGGATGGCCTGCGGGAAGGCCGCTCCCAGACAGCCGCCTCGAGGGAGGTCCAGTTCAGTGACCAGCCAGGTCAGTAGCGCAGCGGAACAGGCCGACGGAGCCGTCGTAGGAGAACAGCGCAAACCGGCAGGGGCGAAAGAGCTCCGTCGGCTGGACCGGGTGATCATCCGGTTCGCGGGTGACTCGGGTGACGGTATGCAGCTCACCGGCGACCGCTTCACCTCGGAGACGGCGTCGTTCGGCAACGACCTCTCGACCCTTCCGAACTTCCCCGCCGAGATCCGAGCGCCCGCAGGCACCCTGCCGGGCGTTTCGTCTTTTCAGCTGCACTTCGCCGACCACGACATCCTGACGCCCGGCGACGCGCCGAACGTCCTGGTCGCCATGAACCCGGCGGCCCTGAAGGCGAACATCGCCGATGTGCCGCGCGGCGCGGAGATCATCGTCAACACGGACGAGTTCACCAAACGGGCGATGTCGAAGGTCGGCTACGCCACGAATCCGCTGGAGGACGGCTCCCTGGACGGCTACAGCGTCCACCCCGTCCCGCTCACCACCATGACCGTCGAGGCGCTCAAGGAGTTCGACCTCTCCCGCAAGGAGGCCGAGCGCAGCAAGAACATGTTCGCCCTCGGGCTGCTGTCATGGATGTACCACCGGCCCACCGAGGGCACGGAGAGGTTCCTGAAGGCCAAGTTCGCCAAGAAGCCCGAGATCATGAAGGCGAACCTGGCGGCGTTCCACGCGGGCTGGAACTTCGGCGAGACGACGGAGGACTTCGCTGTCTCCTACGAGGTCGCGCCGGCGTCGACGGCGTTCCCGACCGGCACCTACCGCAACATCTCCGGGAACCTGGCCCTGTCGTACGGCCTGATCGCCGCCTCGAAGCAGGCGGATCTGCCCCTCTACCTGGGCTCGTACCCGATCACTCCGGCCTCGGACATCCTGCACGAGCTGAGCAAGCACAAGAACTTCGGCGTCCGCACCTTCCAGGCGGAGGACGAGATCGCCGGTATCGGCGCGGCGCTCGGCGCGGCCTTCGGCGGCTCGCTCGCCGTCACCACCACATCGGGCCCCGGTGTGGCGCTGAAGTCGGAGACCATCGGCCTCGCAGTGTCGCTGGAACTGCCGTTGCTGGTCATCGACATCCAGCGCGGCGGGCCTTCGACCGGTCTGCCGACGAAGACGGAGCAGGCGGACCTGTTGCAGGCGATGTTCGGCCGTAATGGCGAGGCCCCGGTCCCGATCGTGGCCCCCAGGACGCCGGCGGACTGTTTCGACGCCGCGATCGAGGCGGCCCGTATCGCGGTCACCTACCGCACGCCGGTGTTCCTGCTCTCCGACGGTTATCTGGCCAACGGCAGCGAGCCGTGGCGTATCCCGGACACCGACGAACTCCCCGACCTCCGCGTCCAGTTCGCCCAGGGACCCAACCACACGCTGGACGACGGCACCGAGGTGTTCTGGCCCTACAAGCGCGACCCGCAGACCCTCGCCCGACCGTGGGCGATCCCGGGCACCCCGGGTCTTGAACACCGCATCGGCGGCATCGAGAAGCAGGACGGCACGGGCAACATCTCCTACGACCCTGCCAACCACGACTTCATGGTCCGCACCCGGCAGTCGAAGATCGACGGCATCGATGTCCCGGACGTGGACGTGGACGACCCGTCGGCGGCCGCCAACACCCTTGTCCTGGGCTGGGGTTCGACCTACGGACCCATCACGGCGGCGGTACGGCGGCTGCGTTCGGGCGGGGAGTCCATCGCGCAGGCCCATCTGCGCCACCTCAACCCCTTCCCGCGGAATCTGGGCGCGGTGTTGAAGCGTTACGACAAGGTGGTGATCCCCGAGATGAACCTCGGCCAGCTCGCCACGCTCATCCGGGCGAAGTACCTGGTGGACGCCCACAGTTACAACCAGGTCAACGGCATGCCGTTCAAGGCTGAGCAGCTCGCCACGGCTCTCAAGGAGGCCATCGATGGCTGAGACGACCACGGAAGGCACGGGCACGATCGAGGCGCTTTCTCTCGTCCCCAAGGCCGAGGGCGTGCAGTCCATGAAGGACTTCAAGTCCGATCAGGAAGTGCGCTGGTGCCCCGGCTGCGGTGACTACGCGATCCTCGCCGCCGTGCAGGGTTTCATGCCCGAACTCGGCCTGGCGAAGGAAAACATCGTCTTCGTCTCGGGGATCGGGTGCTCCTCCCGCTTCCCGTACTACATGGACACCTACGGGATGCACTCCATCCATGGCCGCGCTCCCGCCATCGCCACCGGACTCGCCTCCAGCAGACGGGACTTGAGCGTCTGGGTGGTCACCGGTGACGGCGACGCGCTGTCCATCGGCGGCAACCACCTCATCCATGCCCTGCGCCGCAATGTGAACCTGAAGATCCTGCTCTTCAACAACCGGATCTACGGCCTGACCAAGGGCCAGTACTCGCCCACCTCCGAGATCGGCAAGATCACCAAGTCGACGCCGATGGGCTCGCTGGACGCACCCTTCAACCCGGTGTCGCTGGCCATCGGCGCCGAGGCCTCCTTCGTGGCCCGCACCGTCGACTCCGACCGCAAGCACCTCACCGACGTGCTGCGGCAGGCCGCCGCCCACCCCGGTACGGCGCTGGTGGAGATCTACCAGAACTGCAACATCTTCAACGACGGCGCCTTCGAGGTGCTGAAGGACAGGCAGCAGGCCCAGGAGGCGGTGATCCGCCTGGAGCACGGGCAGCCCATCCGCTTCGGCACCGACCTGGCCAGGGGCGTCGTACGGGACCCGGTGAGCGGCGACCTGAAGGTCGTCGACGTCACCCCGGATAACGAAACCGACATCCTGGTCCACGACGCGCACTCGGCCTCGCCCACGACCGCGTTCGCGCTGTCCCGCCTCGCCGACCCCGACACCCTGCACCACACCCCGATCGGGGTCCTGCGCTCCGTCCAACGGCCGGTCTACGACACCCAGATGTCCGACCAGCTCGACACAGCCATCGAACAGAACGGCAAGGGCGACCTGGCCGCGCTGCTCGCGGGCGGCGACACCTGGACGGTCGTCGGCTGATCGGCCCGTACGCCCGCAGGTACAGCTACAGCTACAGGGCCCGGGCCATCAGGTCCGGGCCCTGTCGTACACCTCGCGCGCCTTCACCACGTCGTCCATCCGCTCATTCGTCCAGACCCCGAGCGCACTCACCAACTGGGCGGCCTCGCGGCCCAGATCGGTGAGGGAGTAGTCGACCCGGGGCGGGATCACGGGCTTGGCGTCGCGATGGACGAGACCGTCGCGCTCCAGGGTCTGGAGGGTCTGGGTCAGCATCTTCTCGCTGACACGGCCGATCGCCCGGCGCAGTTCGCTGAAGCGGTACGGGCGTTCGTTCAGCTCGATCAGGACGAGGACGCCCCAGCGGCTGGTGACGTGCTCCAGGACGAGGCGGTGCGGGCACATGGCCTCGCCCTCGACGCTCCACTTGCTTACGGACATGCCAGTACCTTACTTCAAAGTGGGTACTTTCGAGAAGTTAGTGCAGCTCCTAGGGTTAGTGCCAAGCCCCCCTCAAGGAGAGAGCAAACATGAGCATCGTCGTCACCGGAGCCACCGGAAGCCTCGGCCGCCACGTCATCGAGGGACTGCTGGAGAAGGTTCCGGCCGACCAGATCACCGCTGTCGTCCGGGACGAGACGAAGGCCGCCGGTTTCGCGGCCCGCGGGGTGAACATCGCGGTCGCCGACTACAACGCCCCCGAGACCTTCGACGGCGTCTTCGCCGCCGGCGACAAGGTGCTGCTGATCTCCGGGAACGAGTTCCACCTCGGCCGCGTCGGCCAGCACCAGGTCGTCATCGACGCCGCCAAGGCCGCCGGGGTCGCGCTCCTCGCGTACACCAGCGCTCCCGGCAGTCTCACGGCCGCCCTGGCCGACGACCACCGGGCCACGGAGGAGGCGATCCTCGCGTCCGGGCTGCCGTACTCCCTGCTGCGCAACGGCATGTACAACGAGAACTACACCGAGAACCTCGCCCCCGTCCTCGAGCACGGCGCCGTCGTCCAGGCCGCCGGTGACGGCCGTATCGCCAGTGCCGCGCGCGCCGACTACGCCGATGCCGCCGTGGCGGTGCTGACCGGCGAGGGCCACGAGAACACGACGTACGAGCTGAGCGGCGACACCACGTTCGGCTACGCCGAGTACGCCGCCGAGGTGGCGAAGCAATCCGGCAAGGAGATCGCGTACAACTCCGTTCCCGCCGACGTCTACTTCGGCGTCCTGACCGGCGCCGGGCTGCCCGAGGCCTTCGCCACGATCATGGTGGGCGTGGACGCGTCCGTCGAGAAGGGTGAGGTGGCGGTCACGACCGGCGATCTGTCCCGGCTGACCGGCCGCCCGACCACGCCGATCGCCGAGTCGGTCGCGGCGGCACTGAAGGGCTGATTCCCCCTCGGGCCCTCGCTGCCGCTTTCGGGCGCCCCCGCCTGTCATGACCGTATGGCGATACGGGCATGACAGGCGGGGGCGCTCGGCGCTACCTTCTTGAAGGCCGTACGAGCACGGCCGTACGGGCGAGGAGGACGCGGTGGCGGTGAAGGCCAGGGGCGAGCAGCACATAGGTCTGCTGAACGGCATCGCCGCGTACGGCATGTGGGGCCTCGTCCCCTTGTTCTGGCCGCTGCTCGAACCCGCCGGGGCGGCCGAGATCCTCGCCCACCGGATGGTGTGGTCGCTGGCCTTCGTCGGGATCGCGCTCGTCGTGCTGCGCCGCTGGGCCTGGGCCGGTGAGCTGATCCGGCAGCCGCGCAAACTCGGACTGATCACGTTGGCCGCGGCCCTCATCACCGTGAACTGGGGCGTCTACATCTGGTCCGTGAACTCGGGGCACGTGGTCGAGGCCTCGCTCGGCTACTTCATCAACCCGCTGGTCTCCATCGCGCTGGGTGTACTGATCCTCAAGGAGCGGATGCGGCCCCTGCAGTGGACGGCTGTCGGCGTCGCCTTCGCGGCGGTGGCCGTCCTCACCCTCGGCTACGGCAGCCCGCCCTGGATCTCCCTCATCCTCGCCTTCTCCTTCGGCACCTACGGGCTGGTCAAGAAGAAGGTCAACCTCGGCGGCATCGAGTCGCTCGCCGCCGAGACGGCCGTCCAGTTCCTGCCCGCGCTGGGCTTTCTGCTGTGGCTGGGGTCGACCGGGAAGGCGACCTTCGCCGCGGAGGGCGCCGGGCACATGACGCTGCTCGCGGCGACGGGTGTGGTGACCGCGATTCCGCTGGTCTGCTTCGGCGCCGCCGCGATCCGCGTACCGCTGTCCACGCTGGGGCTGCTGCAGTACCTCGCACCGGTCTTCCAGTTCCTGCTCGGCATCCTCTACTTCCACGAGGCCATGCCGCCCGAGCGCTGGGCCGGGTTCGCGCTGGTCTGGCTCGCGCTGTCGCTGCTCACGTTCGACGCGCTGCGCACCGCGCGCCGGGCGGCTCGGGCACTCGGGGCCGAGACCAGGGTTCCCAGGACGACCATCGCGACCGGCACGGTCAGCGCCGCGCGGAAGGCCGACAGGCTGGCGGCCGGGTCACCCGGCCCCGATCCCGTCGACGCCAAGCCGTAGACCGCGGTCACCGCCGAGATCCCGATCGCCGAGCCGAACTGCGTCGCCGTGGTCAACAGCCCACTCGCCAGGCCCTGTTCCGACTCTGCCCGCCGAGGGCCGACCGGCTTTTCTCGCCCCCTCCGCCCCTGCCCGTCCCTTGCTCCTGGGGGCTGCCGCCCCCAGACCCCCGCATCGCGCTGAACGCGCTCGTCCTCAAACGCCGGACGGGCTGAAAGATCTACCCCGGCCGGGGCTGAAGTGTGCCGTCCCCACGGGTGGGTGGGGGAGCGGGAAGCGCCGGGTCGCCCTCAAACGCCGGACGGGCTGAAAGATCTACCTCGGCCGGGGCTGAAGTGTGCCGTCCCCACGGGTGGGTGGGGGATGGGGATGGCGCCGGGTCGCCCTCAAACCGCCGGACCAGCTGAAACGGGGCGGAGTCCCCACGGGTGGGTGAGGGATCGGGAAGGCGCCGGGTCGCCCTCAAACCGCCGGACCAGCTGAAACGGGGCGCAGTCCCCACGGGTGGGTGAGGGATCGGGATGGCGCCGGGTCGCCCTCAAGCGCCGGACGGGCTGATGGTTGCCGGCCGAGGCTCAAGAGGCGGGGTCTCTCCGTCCTCAGTCGCCGGGCGGGCGGGGCGCCTCCGCTCGGCGGGCCCTGTGGGTGCGGGACTTGTGGAGGTTGCCGCAGTGCTCCATGGCGCACCAGCGGCGGCGGCCGGGGCGGGAGGTGTCGACGAAGAGCAGGTGGCAGTTGTCGGAGCCGCACTCGCGGATGCGGTCGGCGTGCGGGCCGGTGAAGAGGGCGACGGCGTCGCGCGCGACGGTGGAGAGGAGCTGGGTGCCGGTGGCGCCGGGGGCCCAGGCGTGTGTGCCGTCCGGCGCGATGCGGGCGACCAGGGGCGGTTCGGCCGCGGCGGCGTTGACGACGGCCAGGTCGCGGGGGCTCGGCGGGCGGCCGTGGGCGCGGGCGGCGGTCAGTAGGAACAGTCCATCGCGAACGGTTCGCGCCTGCTCCAACTCCCGCTGGGTTGTGGCCAGTTCGAGGTTCGGCGCGAGGCGGCTCCGAGCCGCCCAGTGCGCCAGGTCCGACGGCTCGTGCAGCACCTCGTAGCGGGCGAACTCGCCCGGACCGCCCGTCGTCAGCAGTTCCAGGCAGAGCGCGCCGGGGTCGAAGCGGTAGGACTTTCCGCCGTACGACACGAGGGTCAACCCCGGCGATTCCATTGCGCGGTCGCTCACGTAACCACTATAAGTGGTTACCATGACCCACGCGACCCTGCACTGGAAGCTCGTCATCGACGCCGAAGACCCGCACGCCCAGGCGGACTTCTGGGCCGCCGCCCTCGGCTACGAGGTCGAGGACAACAGCGCGCTCGTCGAAAAGCTGCTGGGCCTCGGTGCCGTACCGGCCGAGCTCACCGTGGAGTCCCACGGTCACCGGGCCTTCCGGGATCTGATCGCCGTACGGCATCCGGATGATCCGTACGAGGAGGAGAGCGGGACCGGGCTCGGGCGACGGCTGCTCTTCCAGCGCGTACCGGAGCCGAAGACCGTCAAGAACCGGCTCCATCTCGATCTGCACGCGGGAGCCGAGCGGCGTTCGGACGAGGTCGCCCGGCTGGAGGAGCTGGGGGCGGCGGTGCTGCGGCAGGTGAAGGAGCCGGGCGGCGAGTGGGTGGTGATGACGGACCCCGAGGGGAACGAGTTCTGTGTTCAGTAGAGCGTCGCACAGGGGACCTTCATCAACCCTTGCCCCGCTATGCGAACTCACCTGACCAAATAGCGCTCTTGACGGAGAGTCAGTCACAGCTTCACCATCCAGGCACCCCATTCACTGTGGAATCCCTGTGGATTCCCGCGGAATTCGGAGCCCCCCACATGAAGCTCTCCGCTACCGGGCGTGCCAGTGCCGCTGCTGTCGTCGCCGTGGTCACGCTTCTCACCACCGGCTCGATAGCCGGCGCGGCGCCCGCACGTGTGGCCGCCGCGCCTGATCTCCCCGTGGCCAACATCAAGGCCCATCTCGCACAGCTCCAGTCCATCGCGACCGCCAACGGCGGCAACCGCGCGCACGGCCGCACCGGATACAAGGCCTCACTCGACTATGTGAAGGCCAAGCTGGACGCCGCCGGATTCACCACGACCGTCCAGCAGTTCACGTCCGGTGGCCGTACCGGGTACAACCTGATCGCCGACTGGCCCGGCGGTGACACGGGTCGGGTCGTCATGGCAGGCTCGCACCTCGACAGCGTGACGGCGGGGCCCGGCATCAACGACAACGGGTCGGGTTCGGCGGCCGTGCTGGAAACCGCGCTCGCCGTCTCGCGGGCGCGGTACCAGCCCACGAAGCACCTGCGGTTCGCCTGGTGGGGCGCCGAGGAGCTGGGCATGGTCGGCTCGCGCTACTACGTCAACAGCCTTGCCACCGCCGACCGGCAGCGGATCAGCGGCTATCTGAACTTCGACATGATCGGCTCGCCGAACCCGGGGTACTTCGTCTACGACGACGACCCCGCCATCGAGAAGACCTTCCAGACCTACTTCGCCGGGATCGGTGTGGCGACGGAGATCGAGACCGAGGGCGACGGCCGCTCCGACCACGCGCCGTTCGACAGTGCGGGCATCCCGGTCGGCGGTCTGTTCAGCGGCGCGGACTACATCAAGACCGCGGCCCAGGCCGCCAAGTGGGGCGGCACGGCCGGCCTGGCCTTCGACCGCTGCTACCACGCGTCCTGCGACACTGCGTCGAACATCAACGACACGGCTCTGGACCGGAACGGGGACGCGCTGGCTTACGCGGTGTGGGAGTTGTCCTTCTGACTCCCCCGCAGTTCGCCCGTAGCCCCCCGTAGTTCCTCGTAGTTCCCCTGTTCTGGTGGGTGCAGGGCTAGTCGGACCGGCCGCGGGCGCGTTCGGTCAGGCGGCCCATGCGGGTGCGGGTCTTCTCGAGTTGCTCGATGTCGTCGGCGGCCGGGCCGCCGTCGGCCGTGAGTTCGGTCCACACGCCGATCAGGTCGCGTCCGAGGTCCAGACCCTGCGCGGGGTCGCGGACGGCGCGCCAGGCGGTGGCCGCGCTCTGTACGTTCCCGTACGCGGCGTCCGCGTCCCGGTGCCTTCTGTGCACCCTGGCCAGTTCGAGCGAGAGCTGGAAGGACCGGGGCGCGTCGCCGCCCAAGTAGGCGATGTACGCGGTCAGTTCGCGCACCCGCAGCGCCTCCGGGTGTTCCGGGCCCAGCGTCTGCGCGGCCTCCGCGACGGCGCGCTCGGCAAGGCCCGTGGCCTCGTCGATCCTGCCCTCCTGCACGGCCTCGTTGATCCGCGTCAGGCGTTCCGACAGGAAGGCCGCCTCGCCCGCGCCTTCCGGCACCGGCGCCAGTACCGCTTCGGCGACGGCATCGAAGCCCCGCACGGGAACGGGCTTCGGCTCCGGTTCGGGGGCCGGTTCCAGATCCAGGTTCAGCGCGATCGGGGACCTGGCGGCCTTCCGCGCGGGGGTCAGGTCGGGCGGCGGGCCGAACTCGCCCGTCGGGGGTCCGGCGACCCCGGTCGGCGTATGCCCCGTCGGCTCCGGCAGCGTCCGCAGCGCGAAAGCCGAGGGAGGGAGGACGCTCGGCGCGGGGTCGGTGGGCGCCGGAGGCCATACCGGGTCGGCCGGCGGGGCCGGGGGCACCGGGGGCGTCCCGCCCGGCGGCACGGACGGAACCGGCGGCGGTGGCGGCGGTGACTGCAGCGGGGGCGGTGGCGGTGGCATCGGGGGCTGTCGCACCTGCCCGCCCTCGTCGCCACGGACGGGCTCCGGCGCGTGCGAGTGCGGTTGCGGGTCGGAGTACGACTGGGGCTCCGGGTCCGAGTACGGCTGCGACTGCGGGTCCGAGTACGGCTGCGGCTGTGGGTGCGGCTGGAATCGGCGCGGCTCCCCCATGTACGAGCTCGACCCGTCCACGTACACCTGAATCGGTACGACGAAGCCGGTGCGTTCGTCGTGGATCGCGGCGCGTACGGGCCGGCCGGTGGTGAGGGCCAGGCGGTGGAGGTGGTCGAGGACGGCGGCCTGGACGGTCTGGCCGGGGGCGGCGTAGACCGGCACGCCGCCGACCGTGGCCCCGTCGCCGGCCGCGGCGCCCCCCGCGGAGGCGGGCACCCGCACCTCCACCGGCGTCACCGCGGGGTCCGGATACTCCCCGGAATCGGCACCCTCCTCAGCGCGCCGCCGCTTGAGTTCCCGCTTCTGTTCGCGGCTGAGTCGAGACATCGTGCCCTCACTCGGGGTGATCGGGGGAGGAAGGGGGGACAGGGAGGTCGGCGCCGAGAAGGATGTCCGCGCGTGTGCCCACCGGTCCACCCTGGTCCCGCGGACCACAGTGCGTCAACGCCGACGGTCGCGGGCGGGGACGGCCCCGGTGCCGATCGCCCTCGTACCCATCCTCGCCTCCCGCTCCACTCCGGCCCTGGCCGGGGGTCCGCAAGGGGAACCCACTGGACGAATAGATGCGTGCGCATATATTGTCCACGCATGTAGTCGCGGCAGCCGCCGTTCGCGCACGCACCCTAGGGGGACCCATGAGCCGCCATTTCCTGTTCCTGCTCGGCAGCAGCCGCGCCGACGGCAACACCGAGCTGCTGGCCCGCGAGGCCGCCGACCAGCTCCCCGCGGAGGCCGGGCAACGGTGGCTCAGCCTCGCCGAGCATCCGCTGCCGGACTTCGCGGACCTGCGGCACGACAGTGACCACGTACGCCCGACCGAGGGCAGCACGGGCCTGCTCCTCGACGCGACGCTCGCCGCGACGGACATCGTCATCGCCTCGCCGCTGTACTGGTACTCGGTCTCCGCGACCACCAAGCGCTACCTCGACTACTGGTCGGGCTGGCTGCGCACCCCCGGCGTCGACTTCAAGGCCACGATGGCGGGGCGCACCCTCTGGGGTGTCACCGCGCTGGCGCACGAGGAGCAGGAGGTCGCCGACCCGCTGATCGGCACCCTCAACCACTCGGCCGCGTACATGGGCATGCGCTTCGGCGGAGTCCTGCTGGGCAACGGCAGCAAGCCCGGTGACGTACTCGACGACAGCGAGGCCCTGGCCCGCGCGAAGACGTTCTTCGCGCAGGACCCGCCCCTCGCCCGTTTCCCCTACGACAACTGAGCCGCCAAGGCCAGGTCTCAGGCCGTGATGTCCTTCGTCGTGAACCGCGCCCAGGCCGCCGATCCGAACACCGCCGCGTACAGGGCTTGCAGGCCGAGGTTGTGGACCAGGTCGTCCCAGTACACCGGGTCGCGCATGAGGTCGGCGAAGGACAGCCAGTAGTGGGAGAAGAAGTACGGCTGGAGCGCGTGGAGTTGGGGGATCTGGTCGAGGATCTGGATGGTGATGAGGAGGCCGACGGTCGTCGCCATCGCGGCGATGCCGCTGCCCGTCAGCGTCGAGATGAACAGGCCGAGCGCCGCGACACCGATCAGTGAGGCGGCGACGACCAGGGCGATCAGCAGGGCCCTGCCGAGTCCCTCCGCGAAGCTGATCCGGGTTCCGGAGATCGTCGTCAGCTCGCCCAGGGGGAACAGCAGCGCCCCCGTCGCGAGCGCCGAGGCCGCCACGACGAGGGTCGCGACCAGGCAGAACGTCATGGTGGTCGCGTACTTGGTGAGGAGGAGGCGGGTGCGGCCGGCGGGTGCGACCAGGAGGTAGCGCAGGGTTCCCGCGTTCGCCTCGCCCGCGATCGCGTCGCCCGCGATGACGCCGATCGCCATCGGCAGGAAGAAGGGGAGCGTCGCGGCCAGCGCCGTGAACACCAGGAACAGGCCGTTGTTGGTGATCTGCGAGATGAACGCCGGCCCTTCGCCACCGCCGCCGCCCGGGCCGCCCCCGGACGCGTCGCTCGTCTCGATCTTGATGGCGATACCGATGAGGACCGGCACCGCCGCGAGTACGCCGAGCAGCGCGATGGTCCGCCACCTGCGGAAGGTGGTGACCAGCTCGCTGCGGAACAGCCCGAACGTCCACAGTGGACTGGGGGAACGCACACTCACTGCTTCAGCCTGGGACATGACCTCAGCCCGCGACATCGAAGCCCTCCCCCGTCAGCGCCACGAACGCGTCCTCCAGCGAGGCCCGTTCGACCCCGAAACCGCGGACCCGGACGCCCGCCGTGACCAACGCGGCGTTCAGCTCGGCGAGTTCGCGCTCCGGAGGCTCGGCGGTCACCCCGGTGTCCGTCACGACGAGATCCCCGACTCCCTGTTCCTTCAGTACGCGCGCCGCGTCCGCCGGATCGGGAGTCGTCACGACGAGACGCCCGCGCGCGCCCGCCGCGAGATCGGCCACCGCGCCCTGGGTGATGAGCCGGCCCTGCGCCATCACGGCCGCGTGTGTGCACACCTGCTCGATCTCGTCGAGCAGGTGTGAGGAGAGGAAGACGGTCGTGCCGTCCGAGGCCAACTCCCTTACCAGGGAACGGATTTCACGCATGCCCTGCGGGTCGAGGCCGTTGGTCGGCTCGTCCAGGACGAGCAGGCGGCGGGGCTGGAGCAGCGCCGCCGCGAGCCCGAGCCGCTGCTTCATGCCGAGTGAGTAAGCCTTCGCCTTCTTGCCCGCGGCGGCGGCGAGCCCGACGCGGTCGAGGGCGGCGGCGACGCGCGTGCGCCGGGTGCGCGGGTCGGCGGTCGGGTCGGCGGCGTCGTACCGGAGGAGGTTGTCGCGGCCGGAGAGGAAGCCGTACAGCGCGGGACCCTCGATGAGGGCGCCCACCTGCGGGAGCACGGCGCGGGTGGCCCGGGGCATGGGCTGCCCCAGGACACGCGCCGTGCCCGAGGTCGGCTGGATCAGGCCCATCAGCATGCGGATGGTGGTGGTCTTGCCCGAGCCGTTCGGCCCGAGGAAGCCGAAGACGCTGCCCGCCGGGACGGTCAGGTCCAGGCCGTCGACGGCGAGCTGTCCGCCGCGGAAGCGCTTGGTGAGCGCGCGGGTGACGATCACGGTGTCCTCAGCCGAGTTCACCTCAACCGTTGTCGCCCTTACCGCGCTCACCGCCCCTCCCGTGTCGCCCACCGGGTCGGGCTCCGCGGCGGACAGCTCCTCCATGGACTCCTCAATTCGTCCTGTGCTCCGGCCTGTCCATACGAGGACTACTGGGCCGCGTTGGCCGCCTTGACCAGTGCGTCCTTGGTGACGGCACCGGCGTACACCTTGCCGTCGTCCGTGATCAGCGCGTTGACCAGGCGGGTCGAGAAGACCGTGCCCGAGCCGAACTTGCCGGTGACCTGGTCGCCGAGGGAGTTCAGGAACCCGTCGACGTCGCTGTTGCCGGAGGAGCCGGTCGGTACGCCCTCGCCACCGGTGTCGAACTCGGCGATGGCGTTCCAGCCCTCGCCGATGGTCTTGAGTCCTTCGAGCCCCTTGTCCAGGTCCTCGCCGGACTTCGGGGAGGACCCCGGGGAGGACTCCGGCGCCTTGACGTCGTCGCCCTCGGTGACCTTCGCACCCTTGGGCGGGGTGAAGTCGAAGGTCGACGCGGCCGGCTTGGAGAAGTCGACCTTGGTGAAGCCCGCGTCCACGACGGCCGCGCCGCCGCTTGCCGGGGTGAGCGTGAACTTCAGCGGCAGCCCCGTCTCGGAGTCGACGGCGATGGTGATCGCGCCGACCGTGGAACCGGACTGCTTCGGCTTGATGAGCAGCTTGTAGGCGTCACGGCCCGCGACCTGCGCGGTGCCGTCGACGGTCACGGAGGTGGTGTCGTCGACGGCCTTCAGGGCCTCGTCGGCGAGCTCCTGGGGAGTGGTCGGGACCTCCTCCGCCCGGTCCTTGTCCGTGCCGGACTTGGACGCGGTCGAGTGGTAGACCTCGTTCGACTTGCTGTCGTAGCCCCACAGGTCCGTGCCGTTGTGGATGACGCTGTACTCGGAAGCGCTGTCCAGGAGGGAGACCTTGGCCTTGTCCGGGCCGTCGGCCGCGACGCGCAGCGTGTGCGTGCCGGTGGCCAGCTCCAGGAGCTTGGAAGACGGATCGGCGGACGAACCGCCACTGTCACCGCCCTGTACGGCCCCGGAGGCGAAGCTGCTCTCCAGGCCACCGAGGTCGGGAAGCCCCAGGTCGGTGCTGATCTTGACGGTGCCGGACAGCTGCTCCACGTCCGACTTGGCGATCTTCTCGATGAGCTGCTGGGCGCTGATCTTGGGCAGATCGGGGTCACCGGAGTCGGCGAGCGCCGGGACCAGCCCGATGGTCGCCGCAGCCACTCCCATCACCGCGACCGGGACGACGTAACGCGCCGCCTTCCGCCGGCCGGCGCGCACGTCATCGGCCTCGTCGGCGTTCGTGCTGTGGTCGGATTCGTACGGTGCCATGTGTGCCTTACCTCCGTCGTCGGCGGCGGCTCGTCGTACTGCACTGGTCCACTCTCAGCCGCCATTCTCACCCGAACCGGTGAGGAGTGGTGTTCACCATCTGACCAAATCGGCGGCAGAGATGCGTCAGACCCCGGACTCAACTCCACGTACTCCTGGGGTATGACGTAACGCGGTGGTGCCTCCCGCAACCCGTAGGGGTCGGAAAGGCTCCTACGGGTTGCGTGCGGATTTCCTACCCCGGTTCGGGTCACCCCGCGCGATGCACCACCGCGTCGCACAGCTCCACCAGCGCCGCCTTCGCGTCGCACTCCGGCAGGGGGGCCAGTGCGGCCCGCGCGTCCTCCGCGTACTGCACGGTGTCCCGCCGGGCCTGCTCAAGGGCCGGGTGCGCGCGCAGCCGGGCGAGCGCCTCGGCGTGCCGGGCGTCGTCGGTCATGTCGGAGTCCAGGAGCTCGCTGAGGGCGATGTCCTCGGGGAGACCGAGCCGGGCCACCCGCTCCCGCAGTCGCAGCACCGGCATCGTGGGGATCCCCTCACGGAGATCCGTGCCCGGCGTCTTGCCCGACTCGTGCGAGTCGGACGCGATGTCCAGTACGTCGTCCGCGAGCTGGAAGGCGACGCCCAGCCGCTCCCCGTACTGCGTCAGCACATCCACGACCGTCTCCTCGGCCCCCGACATCATCGCGCCGAACCGGCACGCGACCGCGACCAGGGAACCGGTCTTGCCGCTGAGCACATCGAGATAGTGGTCGACCGGGTCACGGCCGTCGCGCGGACCCGCGGTCTCCAGGATCTGTCCGGTGACGAGCCGTTCGAACGCCTCGGCCTGGATGCGGACGGCGTCGGGACCGAGGTCCGCCAGGATGTAGGAGGCGCGCGCGAAGAGGAAGTCGCCGGTGAGGACGGCCACCGAGTTGCCCCAGCGGGTGTTGGCGCTCGGCACTCCGCGCCGTACGTCCGCCTCGTCCATCACGTCGTCGTGGTACAGCGTGGCGAGATGCGTCAGCTCGACGACCACGGCCGAGGGCACGACACCCGGCGCGTAGGGATCTCCGAACTGCGCGGCGAGCGTCACGAGCAGTGGCCGGAAACGTTTGCCGCCGGCCCGCACCAGGTGCTGGGCGGCCTCCGTGATGAACGGAACCTCGCTCTTGGTGGCTTCGAGCAAACCCTCCTCGACAGCCGCCAATCCGGCCTGGACATCGGCTTCGAGAGCCTGGTCCCGCACGCTCAGCCCGAACGGCCCGACGACGGTCACGAGAGGTTCTCCTGTCTGCTGACGATCACATGGCGAACTCGGTCGATCATTCGGTCGGTGACGCGGTTTGTCGATGTGTCGCTGCCATCACTCAAGTCAGCGTATCCGGTCACGTTTCGATCACCACGAGCGCCCACCGTCCCCATCGCCGACTTCCCTCACGACTTCCCCCGGGCGGGACGGACAGTCCACGGCGCCAGAGAAACGGAACCTCCACCCGAACGGGAGGCGACTCCACGTCCGGCGGTGCGACATCACGAGCGGTATGTTCTTGATCAATTAATACGACCCGATATCCGCCTTCTTGCCACACTTCCCCTGGCCCGTCAGCGCCTCGTAAGGAGACCGGCCGCCGTGTCCCACAGCACCGTCGAATCCGAGCCAGGCAGCGAGCCGCCGCCTCCTCCCGGAGACGACCACGCCTTCTTCGGCCAGCCCCGGGGCCTGCTCACCCTCTCCGGCCTGGAGGTCTGGGAACGCTTCTCGTTCCTCGGCATGCAGGCGATCCTCGTCCTCTACTTCGCCGACACCGTCGCCCACGGCGGCCTGGGCATGGCCTCGGGCACGGCCGCCTCCGTGTCGGCCGCGTACGGAACGCTCGTCTATCTGGTCTCGGTCGCCGGTGGCTGGCTCGCCGACCGCATGCTCGGCTCATACCGCGCGGTCCTGTGGGGCGGCATCCTGATCGCCTGCGGCCACTACTCCATGGCCGTCCCGACGGCCACCATGACCTGGGTCGGCCTCGGCCTGATCAGCGCGGGCACCGGCCTGCTCAAACCCAACGTCGCCACCATGGTCGGCAAGCTCTACCGCACCGAGGACGACCGTCGTGACGCCGGGTTCGCCCTCTACTACATGTCGATCAACATCGGCGCCTTCGCGGGCCCGCTCGTCACCGCCTGGCTCGGCGACCACCGGGGCTGGCACTGGGGTTTCTCGGCCGCGGCGGTCGGCATGACGTTCGGCCTGATCCAGTACGTCGCCGGCCGCCGTCACCTGGCCGGACGCAGGCACGCGGCGGAATTCGCCCTCGCACCCGAGGCGATGCGCCGCACAGTCCGGCTGATCGTGCTCGGCCTCCTCGCGGCGGCCGTCCTCGCGACCTTCCTCGCCCTGGCCGGCTATCTGACGATGGACCGCTTCGTCGACCTGCTCACGCTCATCTCGGTGGTCGCGCCGGTCGTCTACCTCGCGGTGATGTTCAGGAGCCCCCGTGTGACGGACGCGGAACGCGGCCGGCTCCGCCCGTACATCGTCCTCTTCCTCGCCTCTACCGTCTTCAACTTCATCCTCTTCCAGGCGTACTCGACGATGATGCTGCTCGCCGCCTCGAACGCCGAGAGCAGGATCCTCGGTTACGACTTCCCGGCCGGCTGGTACGCCTCCGCGCTCGGCGCCTTCGAGGTCGCCCTCGCGCCCGTGGTCGCCGCGCTGTGGGTCCGGATGGGCCGCAACCAGCCGCACGCCTCCAACAAGATCGCGATCGGGGTCGTACTCGGCGGGCTGTCCTTCCTCCTGATCGTGCTGCCGACGAGCGGCCACAGCAGCGACGACTACCTGATGTCGGCCTGGTGGATCGTCGGCTCCTACCTGCTGCTCGGCCTCGGCGACATCCTCCTGGAGACGTCAGGCATGTCCGCCACCACCAAGCTCGCCCCCGTCGCCTTCTCCAGCCAGACGATGTCCCTCTGGTTCCTGTCCCTCGCGCTCGCCAACGGCATCCAGGCGCAGACCGTGAAGCTCTACGACGACGTCTCCAAGCCCGCCTACTTCGGCGTGAACGGCGCGATCGCGGTGGCCGCGGGCCTCGCCGTGATGGCACTCGCCCCCTGGCTGCGCCGCACGATGCACCCCGTCCACTGAGGTGATCCCATGAGCACGCACATCCGTACGTCCTTCCCCTACCGGTCCGCTCACGAGGACGTCCTCATCCCCCTCCCGGACGGCACGCGGCTGTACGCCCGCATCTGGCGCCCCGTGACCGACAAGCCCGTACCGACGCTCCTCGAATACCTCCCCTACCGCCTCACGGACTGGACCGCGCCGCGCGACTGGCAACGCCATCCCTGGTACGCCGGCCACGGCTACGCCTCCGTCCGCGTGGACGTCCGCGGCCACGGCAACTCGGAGGGCATGCCGACGGACGAGTACTCGGAGGTGGAGCTCGCCGACGGGGTGGAGGTGGTCAACTGGCTCGCGTCCCAGCCCTGGTGCTCGGGCAGGGTCGGCATGTTCGGGATCTCCTGGGGCGGCTTCAACTCACTCCAGATCGCGGCCCTCGCGCCCGAGCCGCTCAAGGCGGTCGTCACGGTCTGCTCCACGGACGACCGCTACGACAACGACGTGCACTACATGGGCGGTTCCGTCCTCGCCGTCGACATGCACGCCTGGGCGGCCACGATGCTCGCCTTCGTCGCCCGCCCGCCGGACCCGGTGCACGTCGGCGAGGTGATGTGGCACGACCTGTGGGTGAAACGCCTTGAGGCGGTGGAGCCGTACCTCCACCCCTGGCTGTCGCACCAGACCCGGGACGCGTACTGGAAGCACGGCAGCGTCTGCGAGGACTACGGCGCGATCCGGGCCGCCGTCCTGGCGGTCGGCGGCTGGCACGACCCGTACCGGGACACGGTGTTGCGCCTGGTCGAGAACCTTCCACCGGATCGCGTACGAGGTCTGATCGGCCCCTGGTCGCACCAGTACCCCGACCGGGGCCTGCCGCCCGGCCCCGCGATCGGCTTCCTCCAGGAGACACTGCGCTGGTGGGACCACTGGCTGCGCGACGGTGACACCGGGGTGATGGCGGAGCCGCTCCTGCGCTCGTACGTCATGGACTCGCACCGTCCGGCCACGGTGTACGCCGAGTTGCCCGGCCGCTGGGTGGGCGACGAAGCCTGGCCTTCCCCCTCCGTGACACCGGTCTCGTACGGCCTCCGAGGCGCACCGGTGCTGGTGCGCTCGCCGCAGCACACGGGCGTCGACGCGGGCCGCTTCTTCCCCTTCGGCAATGACGCGGATCTGCCGCCGGACCAGCGGGAGGAGGACGGGCGCTCCGCGTGCTTCGAGTTCGAAGTCCCGCAGGAGACATGGGTGTTGGGCCGTCCGAAGGTTCGGTTGCGGCTGACGTCGGAGGCCGCGCGCGGCCAGGTGATCGCCCGGCTCTGCGACGTGGCGCCCGACGGTTCCTCCACACTCGTCACCCGAGGCGTACTGAATCTGTCGGCGCGCCATGGCCGTGACCAGGCGGTTCCCTGGACACCGGGCTCCACGGAGGACGTGGTTCTCGACCTGAACGGCATCGGTTACGCGTTCCCGCCCGGTCATCGGATCCGCCTCGCGGTCTCCTCCGCGTACTGGCCCTGGATCTGGCCCCAGCCGGGCTCGGAGGCCGGCTTCACCCTGGACCCGGCGGGCAGCGTCCTCGAACTCCCGGTACGGGCAAGGCAGTCGGCGTTCCCGATCGCCTTCGAGGAGCCGGAGCAGTCCGAACCCCTGGGCGTGGTGTTGCCGGCGACCCTGGACGAACCCCGCCCCGAACGCCTTGTCGTGCGCGACGTGGCCAAGGGCGAGTGGCGCCTCGAGGTCGACCCCCGCTACGGCGGCACCCGTGTCTATCCCGACGGCCTCGAATTCACGGAGGACGCACAGGAGACGTACACGATCGACGAGTCGGATCCGCTGTCGGCCCGCGCCCGCTCGACGTGGTCGATCCGGCTGCACCGCCCGGACCTGCCGTGGGACGCGCGGGTCTCGACGAGGTCCGAAATCTCCTGCGACGCCGATGACTTCATCACCTCGAACGAGGTGATCTGCCGGGACGGGGACGAGGTGGTCTTCCACCGGACGTGGGAGAAGAGGATCCCGCGGACGGCGGGGTAGGACCCGGCCGGCGGCGGGGTGGAGCCGAGCTGATGGATGCCCGTATTGCACCCGGATTGCCTGCGGTGCCGCTTTGTTCATGCTTGGTCGCGTGAAATGGGTCACGTCCGGGCAAGATCGACTTCTCGGTCCGCCTCACAATGCCGCGCAATTGCCCATTCGCAAAAGGTAAGTTGAGTTTCATATTCCGGGCACAATCGGGCGATTCCCCCTGTTGTGCGCGCAGGCGAAAGCGATCTACGGCGTCAAATCGGGCCTTGTTCCGGACATGTGCTCTCGCATACGTTCACGTCGATCCAGGCGGAACGCCGAATCCTGCCGCCGCCCGGAACCCAGCCATCCACACGCTCACGGCAGGAGCGGGGGACCCAGGTAAGCCGCCGATCCGCGTACCGGAACGGCTAGGGGTGAAGCCGCACCCACCCATGCGGCCGGGCAGCTCCCGCCCGAACCCGACAGCTCACCTCGCAGGCGCCGGAGAGGAATTCGTCATGCCCGCACGAGGCAAACACCGCCGCCCCAGGACCAGCCACCTCACCCGCGGCATGGTCGCCGCCGGAACGGGCGGAGCCGCGCTCGCACTCCCCCTGGTGAGCGCGACCGGCGCGCACGCCGCCACCGCGACCAGTGTTCCGGCTCAGGCAACCGCCGCGACGAAGGCCGCTCCGGCCGCCGTCCCCGACGTCAAGCTCGTCACGTACAAGGTCGTCGCGGGCGACACCCTGTCCAAGATCGCGCGGGAACAGACGAAGGACGCCGGCTGGCAGGCGCTCTACAAGGCCAACGCCGCGGTCATCGGCTCCGACCCGGCGCTGCTCCGCCCGGGCACCACCCTGACCGTGGGCACGAAGTCCGGGGCGTCGACCGCCTCGACCGCCACCTCGACCACGAAGTCCGCGGCGGCCCCCGCGACCTACAGCAACGATCTCGACGGCTGGATCAAGGAATCCCTGGCCGTCATGGCCAAGGCCGGGATCCCGGGCACCTACGACGGCATCTACCGCAACATCATCCGCGAGTCCGCGGGCAACCCCACCGCCATCAACAACTGGGACTCCAACGCCGCCGCCGGCACCCCCTCCAAGGGTCTTCTCCAGGTCATCGACCCGACCTTCGCCGCCTACCACGTGGCCGGCACCTCGATGGACCCCTACGACCCCGTCGCGAACATCACGGCGGCCTGCAACTACGCCGCGGACAAGTACGGCTCGATCGACAACGTCAACGGGGCCTACTGACGCGGCAGTTCAGACGTATGGCTGTCGGGTGCGTCCGCCCCGGGCGAGCGGGTGCCCGGGGCGGACG
>NZ_JBHXWK010000011.1:0-288445 GCF_042671685.1 Streptomyces sp. NPDC127595
GAGAGACTCTCTCAGGCTTTCCTCCGGGCGTTTCCCTTCGGTCTTGCGATTCCGACTCTATCAGATCCTTTCGGGCCTGATTCCCAGTCAGCGGGATTTGCCTAAAGCCATTCGATGCTTTCGCTTCGCGGCTTTTCGACATTCACTACGTTAGCCGACTCCCTCCGCAACTCATAATCGAGTTCCGCGAGTTCGAATTACGGCATGCAGGCACGCCGAATTGGACCCCGTCGAGGGGAGTCGTAGGTAGTGGGTTGGCCGCTCTCGGCTGCTGGCTGAACGCCGTAACCGGTTCAAGCGGCTCGGGCTACACTACGTACCCCCCAGGGGCGAGTCAAGTTCGGGGGCGCCTGGGGCCATGGGCCCGATAGGGGCTCGCCGTCGGGTCGTTGGCGATCCAAAGCGCCATGGGCGAACGCTCCCGTCACCGGCCACGCCCCTGCGGGCACCGCTGCGTACCTGGTCGGAGTGGATAGGAGCGCCCGTGAGAAGGGGCAGCGGGTCGCCCTCGGGGCACAGGGTCGGTGCCGTCGAGGCTGCGGGCCACGTCGAGGGCCGTGGCCAGGCGGGTGGCCCCTTTGGCCAGTTCCTTGTCATTTCGGGCCGAGAGTCGACGTTTGCGAGTGAGTTCGGCGCCCTCGGTGACCTCGCCGCCTGCGCCGTGAGGGACAGCAGGCAGCCAAGGGGGCATCCCCCACTCATGCTCCGGCAGACGGCTTGGCTCTCGGGCTCAGTCGGTACGCCGAGACCGTTGGATCACCGGCGAGGTAGAAGCGGTGCTGCCAGTCATGAGCTTTGCTCACGCCTACCCGGGGACCGGCCCGGATGAGTGCGGCGGGTACCGGCTCGCCCCCGGACAGCGCGACCGAAGCGCCTGTCAGCAGGTCTGTGCCGTTGTGCTCTGCGGTGATGCCGAGCGCTTGGCAGAGGTTCCCCGGACCCCGCGCGAGACGTGGACCCTCGACCTTGTTCCCTCGGCGCTCGCGGGCCAGGTCTTCCCCTTCGATGACCCTGCCTGCCCGGATGAGGACGGCTGTGGCGACGCCGTCTGCCCCGGTGACGACGTTGGCGCACCAGTGGAGTCCGTGAGACCGGTAGACGTACAGGTGTCCCGCACGTCCGAACATGACGGCGTTTCGGGGTGTCCTGCCTCGGTACGCGTGGGAGGCGGGGTCGTCCGAACCGGAGTACGCCTCGGTCTCCGTGATCGCGATGCTCACGGTTCCCTCGGGCGTCTCGTGGGTGAGGATGGCACCGAGCAGCTTGGGGGCGACCTCTTCAGCGGGGTGAGCAAGATCCATGACTTTCATGCCCACCACCCTGACGTGCCGTAGGTGAAGTAGACGTACACCTGTGGCGTACGGTCAGGGGCCGTGATCATGGCATCCGAGCGTAGTCCAGACGGGTGCGTGTCGGCGGGGTGGTCAGGGGGCGTCTCCCTTGGAAGGGTGAGGGCGCGGAACCGGCGACGGTCGGATTGCGTTTGTACGGATCAAGGAATCCGGACAGACGGCAGACACAGAACAGAATCAGGCGTTGCCTGGGGAGGAAGTGACATGGGGTTCAAGCGGCTGCTTGCGAGCCTGGGGGCCGGCGGGGCTTCGGTCGAGACGGTGCTGACCGAGATCAACACGGTTCCGGGCGGCGTCGTCCAGGGGGAGGTGCGGATCCAGGGCGGGTCCGTGAACCAGGCGATCGAGGGCCTGTCGGTCGGTCTGCAGGCCAAGGTCGAGGTCGAGGGCCAGGACCAGGAGTACAAGCAGGACGTCGAGTTCACCAAGCTGCGGCTCGGTGGGGCCTTCGAGCTGCAGGCCAATGGTGTGCACGCGGTTCCGTTCGGCCTCGAGATCCCGTGGGAGACGCCGATCACGACGATCGACGGTCAGCCGCTGCGGGGGATGAACATCGGGGTGACGACGGAGCTGCAGATCGCGCGCGCCATCGACTCCAGCGACCTGGACCCGATCAGCGTGCACCCGCTGCCGGCGCAGCAGGCGCTTCTGAACGCGTTCATCCAGCTGGGCTTCCGTTTCAAGAACGCGGACCTGGAGCGCGGTCACATTCGGGGTACGCGGCAGAAGCTGCCCTTCTACCAGGAGATCGAGTTCTTCCCGCCGTCGCAGTACCGCGGGCTGAACCAGGTGGAGCTGAGCTTCGTCGCGGACGACCGCGAGATGGACGTCATCCTGGAGATGGACAAGAAGCCGGGCCTCTTCAGTGAGGGCAGCGACTCGTTCCGTTCCTTCCAGGTAGGGCTGCACGACTATCAGGGCACGGACTGGGCCGCGTACCTGAACCAGTGGCTGTCGGAGGTCGGCAGCAAGCGCAGCTGGTTCTAGGCTCGGCCGGGAACCGTCACCACCGATCAGGAGGTACCGAGGTGACCGAGCTCAAGCGGCCGCCGCTCCCCCACGACTTCCATCCGCCCGTGCCGTCCTTCACGGTCGCGAGCGATGATGTCGAGCAGGGTGCGACGCTCAAGGACGCTCAGGTCTATGCGGCGGGGAACACCTCGCCGCAGCTGCGCTGGGAGGGCTTCCCGCCGGAGACCAAGAGCTTCGCCGTGACCTGTTACGACCCGGACGCCCCTACGGGCAGCGGGTTCTGGCATTGGTCCGTCTTCGACATTCCGGCCTCGGTCACCGAGCTGCCGACGGGTGCGGGCACCGGCAAGTTCGAAGGGCTGCCCGAGAGCGCTGTCCAGGTGCGCAACGACTACGGGTCCAGGGACTTCGGTGGCGCCGCACCGCCGCCCGGGGACCCGGCGCACCGGTACGTCTTCACGGTGTACGCCGTCGATCAGGAGAAGCTCGGTCCCGACGCGGATGCGTCGCCCGCGGTGGTGGGCTTCAATCTGCGGTTCCACACCCTGGCACGAGCCCAGCTGATCGCCGAGTACGCGGCAGGTGCTGACAGCTGAGGGTTCACGGAACGTTTGCCCGCCTCTGGTCTTGGAAGTGATCAGAGGCGGGCATTTTTATTGCGTTGTCCATCCCGGCGCGCCCGGCCAGAGTTGATCCAAGCCCGCCGGGGAGTGGGCTTGTGCGCAGAGGAGGTGGGCTGGATGCGGGACACGCTGGTGCTGAATGCGAGCTTTGAGCCACTGTCGACGGTGACGTTGAACCGAGCCGTCGTCCTGGTGCTGCAGGACAAGGCTGTCGTGGAGCAGGCCCACCCCGAACTGCGTATGCGCGGAGCCGCGCTCGACATACCCGTGCCGCGGGTGATCAGGCTCTGCCGCTATGTCCGGGTGCCGTTCCGAAGACAAGCCCCGTGGTCGAGGCGCGGTGTGCTGATCCGCGACCGGCACAGGTGCGCGTACTGCGGCAGGCGGGCGACGACCGTGGACCACGTGGTGCCGAGGGCGCAGGGCGGTCAGGACTCCTGGCTGAACACGGTTGCCTCGTGCGCGGAGGACAATCACCGCAAGGCGGCCCGTACGCCGGACCAGGCGGGTATGCCGCTGCTGCGGCAGCCGTTCGAGCCGACGCCTGCGGACGCGATGCTGCTGGCGCTCGGCCGGGACGACTTCGACGCGCTGCCGCAGTGGCTGGTGCAGCCGGCCGCGTAGTTGGTCGTACGTGACTGGGGCCCGCCTTCTCCGGAAGGCGGGCCCCAGTCACGTATACGCGTGCTCGTCAGTCGGTGACGGACGGCTTCTCGCGGCGCTCGGTGCCTCCGCCGCCCGAATTGCCGCCGGAATTGCCGCCCATCGGGCCGAAGTTGCCCATGGCGCCGCTGAGTCCCTTGAGGGCGTCGCCGATCTCGCTCGGCACGATCCAGAGCTTGTTGGCGTCGCCCTCGGCGATCTTCGGGAGCATCTGGAGGTACTGGTAGGCGAGGAGCTTCTGGTCGGCGTCTCCGGCGTGGATGGACTCGAAGACCGTACGGATGGCCTGGGCCTCGCCCTCGGCGCGCAGGGCGGCGGCCTTGGCCTCACCTTCGGCGCGCAGGATCGCGGACTGCTTCTCACCTTCGGCGGTGAGGATCGCGGACTGCCGGATACCTTCGGCGGTGAGGATCGCGGCGCGCTTGTCGCGGTCCGCGCGCATCTGCTTCTCCATCGAGTCCTGGATGGAGGTCGGCGGCTCGATCGCCTTGAGCTCGACGCGGTTGACGCGGATGCCCCACTTGCCGGTTGCCTCGTCGAGGACGCCGCGCAGGGCCGCGTTGATCTCCTCGCGGGAGGTGAGGGTCCGCTCCAGGTCCATGCCACCGATGATGTTGCGCAGGGTGGTGACGGTGAGCTGCTCGATCGCCTGGATGTAACTGGCGACCTCGTACGTCGCGGCGCGGGCGTCGGTCACCTGGTAGTAGATGACGGTGTCGATGTTGACGACCAGGTTGTCCTGGGTGATCACCGGCTGCGGCGGGAACGGTACGACCTGTTCACGCAGGTCGATGCGGTTGCGGATGGAGTCGATGAACGGGACGACGATGTTCAGTCCGGCGTTCAGCGTGCGCGTGTAGCGGCCGAAGCGCTCGACGATGGCTGCGCTTGCCTGTGGGATCACCTGGATGGTCTTGATCAGGGCGATGAAGACCAACACCACCAGAATGATCAGGACGATGATGATCGGTTCCATCGTTGCTCCCCGTACCCTTCTCCGCTCGGTAATTCCTGAAGATCTTATGGTTGTTGAAGATCTTGCTGGACGAGTGTGACAGACAGTTGTCTGTGCTGTGGGGCGTTCGGTTCACTTGCGTCGTGCGAGGTCACATGACGATCGCCGTGGCGCCCTCGATATCGACGACGTCCACCTCCTGGCCCACCTCGTAGGCCACTCCGGAGTCGAGGGAGCGGGCCGACCAGATCTCCCCGGCGAGCTTGATCCGGCCGCCGCCCGAGCCGTCGACCCGCTCGAGGACCACCGCCTGCTTGCCCTTCAACGCCTCGATCCCTGTGGCGAGTTGGGGCTGCTGTGCGCGGTGCCGGGCCGCGATGGGGCGTACGACGGCGAGCAGCGCGACCGATACGGCGACGAAGACGACGACTTGGAGTACGACACCGCCTCCGAGGCCGGCCGTGACGGAGCCGGCGACGGCGCCCACCGCGAACATCCCGAACTCGGGCATCGCGGTCACGACGAGCGGAATGCCGAGCCCGGCGGCGGCGATCAGCCACCACACCCATGCGTTGATGTCGTCCACATGGTCATGGTAGGTCCGCGGGTCCTGTCGCGGACAGGGCGCCGATCAGGTTGGAACAGGCTTCTTACCGGGGGCTTTTGGGGTTTGCGCGGTCAGGACATGGGCAGGCCCTGCGCGGTCCAGCGCTCGCCGACCTGCTCGACGACGAGCGGGAGGCCGAAGCAGAGGGAGAGGTTGCGCGAGGTGAGTTCGAGCTCCAGGGGGCCCGCGGCGAGCACCTTGCCCTGACGGATCATCAGGACGTGGGTGAAGCCGGGGGCGATCTCCTCGACATGGTGGGTGACCATGATCATGGAGGGGGCGATCGGGTCGCGGGCGAGGCGGCCGAGGCGGCGTACGAGGTCCTCGCGGCCGCCGAGGTCGAGGCCCGCGGCGGGCTCGTCCAGGAGCAGCAGCTCGGGGTCGGTCATCAGGGCGCGGGCGATGAGGGTGCGCTTGCGCTCGCCCTCGGAGAGCGTGCCGAACCTGCGGTCCAGGTAGTCGCTCATGCCGAGGCGGTCGAGGAAGGCGCGGGCGCGCTGCTCGTCGATGTCCTCGTAGTCCTCGTGCCAGCCGGCGGTCATGCCGTACGCGGCCGTGAGCACGGTCTGCAGGACGGTCTGGCGCTTGGGGAGCTTCTCGGCCATGGCGATACCGGCCACGCCGATGCGCGGGCGCAGCTCGAAGACGTCGACCTTGCCGAGGGTCTCGCCGAGGATGGTGGCGGTGCCCTGGCTGGGGAAGAGGTAGCTGGAGGCGAGGTTCAGGAGGGTCGTTTTTCCGGCGCCGTTCGGGCCGAGGATGACCCAGCGCTCGCCTTCCTTGACCGACCAGGAGACCTGGTCCACCAGAGCCCGGCCCTCGCGGACCACGGATACGTCCTCCAGCTCCAGTACATCGCTCATGAGCGCGTTGTCTCCCATTGCAGTCTCGGCCGTCGCTTACGTCTGTGGACGCAGCCCCCAGGCAAAACCTACGCCACCGGTCGGCCGCTCCATTCCATCGGCCGGTCCTTAGGGTGGAGGCATGCTCTCGGAACCACGCTCAGGACGACTGGCCGCATGGGGAAACGCCCTTTTGGCCGGACTTGTTTCGCCGGATGACGCGGTCCTCGCCATCGTCGGGGAGGACGCGGTGCACCGGGTCGAGGGGCTGCCGGGCGAGGTGGGGCCCGTCGGTCTCACGCTCGCTCTCGGCCGGCTGCGCGCGCTCGGGGCGACCGGGCTGCGGGTCGCGCTGCCCGCGCCGGGGCACCCGCTCGGGCTCAGCGGACCGCCGGACTTCAACGCGCGCGCCCTCGACGCCGAGGAGGCCGTCGTCTGCCACGGGGTGGCGCTCGGGCTGGTCCCCGAGGTGTACGAGGCCGGGCCCGACGGCGATGTGCACGTCGAGGTCGTCTGGCACTGCCTCCCCGTACGGGAGGCGCCGCCGGCCGATGTGCCGTCCCTCGGGGAGGCCGAGCGGGAGCTGGCGGAGGCGTTGCGTGACGCCACGGAGTTGTTGTCGCGGCTGGATGTGGCGGGGTCGGGGCCGGTTGCCGAGGCGGCGATCGAGGCGTACCGGGCTCGGGCGGAGCGGGGGCGGGAGGTGCTGGCTCCGGGGTATCCACCGCGTGCGGTAAGGGTGTTGGAGCTTGCCCAGCGGGTGGGGCTGCTGATTTCCGTCGCGCAGGAGAACGGGCATGGCGGGGCGGTGAGTGCGTCGGAGATGGCGGCTCGGGCGGAAGCGTTGCGGCCGGTGGAGCGGACGGGGCGACGGGCGCAGGTGGCTGCGTACAACGCGTTTGTGGAGGAGCGGGAGCGGGGGGTTCGCTGAGCGGGGATGCCGTGAGCGCCGGTTTCCCGTTGCCCCACGTCGGGGCTGAGGTCGGGGTAGGTCGCGCGGCCCGGCGCTTACGGGGTGCCGCTGTGCCCACCCGTGCCGCCCCTGGCGGCACGCATGCCCACAGCTGGGGCAGCCACCAAAGAGAAGAGCCCCGCGTGCCGTTTTCGGGCGCGGGGCTTTTCTTGATTGGGGCGGACGTCAGTCGTTCACGCCCGTGTTGCCGAACGCCGGGTTCAGCAGGCCGATCAGGTTGGCCGTGTTGCCGACGACGTTGACGGGGACGTGGATGGGGAGCTGGACGGCGTTGCCCGAGCCGACGCCCGGGGACTTCACGGCCGCGGCCTCGGCACCCGCGTCGGCGACAGCGGCACCGGCGGAGGCACCAGCGGCGATACCGGCGACGGTGAGGGCCACGGCGGCCTTCTTGGCGATGTTCATGAGAAGCGTTCCTCCTGCGTTTGCGGATCCGACCCGGCCGCGGGTCGTACGCTGAGCAACGCCTGGAACACCCCTTATGGCACGGGGGACTTCACTGAACGGCCCATTCGGTCCATTGGGCCGACGAGCGGACAACCTGACCGGCCTCCCGGGGGGCACCCGGGAGGCCGGTGGTCATGATCTGTCCGGTACGGACCTCAGTGGTTGACGCCGAGGTTGCCGAAGGCCGGGTTGAGAACGCCGATGACGTTCACGCTGTTGCCTACCGCGTTCACGGGGATGTGGATCGGGGCCTGGATGGCGTTGCCCGAGATGACGCCCGGCGAGCCCACGGCCTTGCCGTCCGCGTGCGAGCCACCGTCCGTGGCGGAGGCGAAACCGGCACCGGCGGCAACGAGGCCACCCGCCACCATCGTGACAGCTGCGGCCTTCTTCAGGTTCTTCACTTCTAAGCCCTCCTAGCGATCACTGCGGCAAGTCCCGCAGCACGCAATGGAGAACGCCCGAGATCCACAGGGGTTGCGCCATCCGGGGGACATACACACGACGGTATGAATCTCAGCCCGGAACGGAACCCTCCGAATTGCCGGTCACCCGGCCGCGCCGTTGCGTACGGCCCACAGCGCGGCCTGGGTGCGGTCGGCGAGGTCGAGTTTCATCAGGATGTTCGAGACGTGTGTCTTGACGGTCTTCTCGGAGAGGACGAGCGCGCGGGCGATCTCGCGGTTGGAGCGGCCGTCCGCGATCAGGCCGAGCACCTCACGCTCCCGCTCGGTCAGCGAACCTCCTCTTCCCTGGCCCGAGTTGACCTCCTCCTGGGACAGCAGGACACCCGCCACCTCGGGCTGGAGCAGGATGTGGCCCGCGTGCACGGAGCGGATGGCGCCGGCGAGCGCGTCGGGGTCGACGTCCTTGTACACATACCCGGCGGCGCCCGCGCGCAGGGCCGGGACGACCGTGCGCTTCTCGGTGAAGCTGGTGACGATCAACACGCGCGCGGGGTTGGTGAGTTCGCGGAGCTTGCGCAGCGCGTCGATGCCGTCCATGCCCGGCATCCTGACGTCCATGAGGACGACGTCGGGCTTCAACTCCTCGGCGCGGGCGACTCCTTCGGCGCCGTCGGACGCCTCTCCCACCACCTCGATGTCGTCCTGGATCTCCAGGAAGGTGCGCAGGCCCCGGCGGACCACTTGGTGGTCGTCGACGAGCAGCACCTTGATCGCGTCAGCCACCAGGAACCTCCATCTCGATCGTGGTGCCCTTGCCGGGCGCCGATTTCACGGTGAGCGTGCCGCCGACCCCGCTCGACCGGTCCCGCATGGACACCAGGCCCAGGTGGCGTCCGGCACTGCGTATGGCGGCCGGCTCGAAGCCGCTGCCGTCGTCGGTGACGCGCAGGACGGCGCCCTGTCCGTCCCGCTCGAGGGTGACGTCCACCTGTGCCGCGCCGGAGTGGCGCAGCGCGTTGTGCAGGGCTTCCTGGGCGACGCGCAGCACGGCCTCCTCCTGGGAGGCGGGCAGTGCTCGTACACCGCAGCTGCTGAAGGTCACGTGCGCAGAGTGGGCACGGTCCAGGACCTGGATGTGCGTGCGCAGGGTGTCGACCAGTCCGTCCTCGTCCAGGGCGGCCGGGCGCAGCTCGACGACGGCGGCGCGCAGTTCGTCGGCCGCCTCCGCGGCGAGCGCGGCCACCTGCTGAAGTTCGCCCTTGGCCCGCGCGGGGTCGCGGTCGACGAGGGCCGCCGCGGCCTGTGCGGTGAGACGCAGGGAGAAGAGCTTCTGGCTGACGGCGTCGTGGAGTTCGTGGGCGAGCCGGGAGCGCTCCTCGGCGATGGTGAGTTCGCGGCTGCGCTCGTAGAGGCGGGCGTTCGTCAGGGCGATCGCCGCATGCTGGGCGAGGATCGTGAGGAGTTCTTCGTCGTCCTCTGTGAAGCCGCAACTGCCTTGAGGCTTCGGGCAGTTCTTGTTCGCGAGGAACAGGGCGCCGATGACCTCGTCCCCGTCGCGGATCGGCAGCCCGAGGAAGTCGGACATGTCGGGGTGGGCGCCGGGCCAGCCCTCGAAGCGCGGGTCCTTGCGGACATCGGCGAGGCGCTCGGGGCGGGCCTCCTGGAGCATCGCGGCGAGGATGCCGTGCTGGCGCGGGAGCGGGCCGATGGCCCTCCACTGGGCGTCGCTGATGCCGTCGACGACGAACTGGGCGAAGCCTCCGTGGTCGTCCGGGACACCGAGCGCCGCGTACTGGGCGTCCAGCAGTTCGCGGGCCGAGGCGACGATCGTCTTGAGGACGTCACGCACCTCGAGGTGCCTGCTCATGGCCAGCAGCGCGGAACTCACCGCGTACAGACCGGACCGGGGGCCTTGGCTCATGACCACAACGTACCCGCGGGGTGTGACAACCCGTATCCGACCTGTGGCCGCCGAGGCCTGGTCCTGTGGGCCTAGGGCAAAGGGCCCCTGATCTTCGCGACCCCTGTACGACGCGGCCGGGGCGGTCCGGTTCCTACGTTGAGGTCACCGCCGAAGGAAGGCGGTCGAGGACGAGGGGACGTGTGTGACATGCCGGTAGCGATCATCACGGGGGCTTCGAAGGGGCTGGGGCGGGCGCTCGGCGCGGCCCTGGCCGAACGCGGCTGGGATCTGGTGCTGGACGCCAGGACGGCGGGGGTGCTGGAGGAGACGGCGGTGGCGCTGTCCGCGTACGGGACGCGGGTGGAGGCGCTGCCCGGGGATGTCACGGATGCCGGACACCGCGCCGATCTGGTGGCGGCCGCCCGAAAGCTCGGGGGCGTCGACCTCCTGGTGAACAACGCGAGCGCGCTGGGCGCCGAACCGCTCGTACGTCTGGAGGGGCTGCCCCTGGACGGCCTGCGGCTGGCTCTGGAGGTCAACGTGGTCGCCGCGCTGGGCCTGATCCAGGAGGCGCTGCCGCTGCTGCGGGCCGCGCGGGCGGGCTCGGTCATCGACATCAGCTCGGACGCGGCCTCCGAGGCGTACGAGACGTGGGGCGGGTACGGGGCGTCGAAGGCCGCGCTCGACCATCTGTCGGCTGTGCTCGCCGAGGAGGAGCCCGGGCTGCGGGTCTGGGCGGTCGACCCCGGCGACATGGGCACGGACCTTTACGCGGCGGCCGTACCGGACGACGAGGATCCACGGCCGGCGCCGGCCAGTGTGGTTCCGGCCTTTCTGCGGCTCCTTGACCAGCGGCCGGTCAGTGGTCGTTACGGTGCGCCCGCTCTGCTGGAGACGCGATGACGACCACGACGGAGGTTCTCTCGGCACGGGTGCCGGCCGAGCAGCGGGGGCCGGGGCTGGACCGGGACGCGGTGCGGCTGCTCGTCTCGCGGGGCACCGAGGTCTCGCACCACGAGTTCGTGGACCTGCCGGGGCAGCTGCGGGCCGGAGACCTGCTTGTCGTCAACACCTCCGCGACGCTGGCCGCGGCCGTCGACGGGAGCATCGGGCACGCGCGCGTGGTGGTGCATTTCTCCACGCGCGGTGATGACGGACGGTGGGCCGTCGAGCTGCGGGATCCTGACGGAAGGGGCACCACGCGTGCGCGTGCGGGCGGGCCGGCAGGAACGGAGGTGCGCCTCCCGGGGGGCGTACGCCTCGTACTGGAGGAGCCGCTGACAGCGCGCAGTGCGCGGCTGTGGTGGGGGCGGGTGTCCGACGCGGACGTCCTCGGGCTGCTGCGGCGGCACGGGCGGCCTATTCGCTACTCCTATACGGAGAGGGACCAGCCGCTGTCCGTCTACCAGACGGTGTTCGCCCTGCCGTCCGGTGACGGCGCGGGCAGCGCGGAGATGCCGAGTGCCGCACGGCCCTTCACCCCGCGTCTGGTGGCGGAGCTGGTGAGCCGGGGCGTGCAGTTCGCGCCGATCACGCTGCACACCGGGGTCGCGTCGGCCGAGGCGCACGAGCCGCCGTATCCGGAGAGATACGAGGTGCCGCCGGCGTCCGCCCGGCTGATCAACGCGGCGAAGGCGGGGGACGGCCGGGTCGTCGCGGTCGGTACGACGGCCGTACGCGCCGTCGAGTCGGCGGCGGACGCCGAGGGGGTGGTCCGGGCGCGGAAGGGCTGGACGGACCTCGTGGTGACCCCGGAGCGGGGCGTGCGGGTCGTCGACGGGCTGCTGACGGGGCTGCACGAGCCGGAGGCCTCCCATCTGCTGATGCTGGAGGCGATCGCGGGGAGGGCTGCCGTGGACCGCAGCTACGACGCCGCGCTGAGCGGGCTCTACCTCTGGCACGAGTTCGGGGACGTGCACCTCATCCTTCCGGACGAGAACCCTCACTCAGGGCATTGCTCCAGCAACTGCTGGTGAGACCGGCGGGTGGCCGGTGTGACCCCGCGCATAGGGCGCACATCACGTACGAAGGGGCATAGGAGATAAAGGGGACCTACGTGAGCGGGACAGGCGTGACAGTCTGTCCCGTTTTGCCCTTCCACGGTCCACTATCGGGCTTCGTACGTCACACCTTTGCCACAGGTTTTTGCGGCCGCTAAGAATGGCCTCCGTCGCTCAGCGCCGCGGGTTCCGCCCCGCGGCGTTTGTTCCGGAAACACTCTGTCCCCACCCGGACCGGGAGCGACCTCCGCGCTATTCGAAGAGGTCCATCAGTCATGCCCAAGAACACCACCACTCCTGGTCATAGTCCCAAGCTGACCAAGGCCCACAAGCTGTCGATCGCCGGTGTCGCGACCCTGGGTGCCGCCGCCCTCGCGTTCTCGCTGGTGCCGGGCAACGCCGGGACCACCACGAGCGACGCCGCCGTCTCCTCGGCCAAGGTCGCCTACAGCGACCAGCAGATCAAGGACGTGAAGGCCAGCGTCACCGACCAGCTGGCCGGCACCGACCTGAAGACGCAGGACATCGCCGCGAAGACGAAGGCGGCCGCCGACGCCGTCAAGAAGAAGGCCGCAGACGCCGCGGCCAAGAAGAAGGCTGCCGCCGACGCCGCCGCCAAGAAGAAGGCCGCGGACGCACGCACGAAGGAGCAGGCCGCGAGCCGCTCCGCCGCGCGCCCGCAGATCGAGACCGTCGCCGTGAAGACGTACGCCAACAACCTCGACGGCTGGATCCGCCAGTCCCTCGACATCATGGCGAAGAACGGCATACCCGGTACGTACAACGGTCTGTACCGCAACATCATGCGGGAGTCGACGGGCAACCCGAACGCCATCAACGGCTGGGACGTCAACGCCCAGAACGGCACCCCGTCGATCGGTCTGCTGCAGGTCATCAAGCCGACCTTCGACGCCTACCACGTCGCCGGAACGGCCTGGAGCCAGTACGACCCGGTCGCCAACATCACGGCCGCCGCCAACTACGCGGCCGACAAGTACGGCTCGATCGACAACGTCAACAGCGCGTACTGAGCAGTCCGGGCGCGGAGCTCCGACCGGTACGCCGAAGGGCGGCACCCCTCGCCGGGGTGCCGCCCTTCCGTCGTGCCCGCACGCTTACTTGCGCATGACCTCGGGCTCGTGGCGGCGCAGGAAGCGGGCCACGAGGAAGCCGCAGACCGCGGCGAGCGCGATGAGGGCGACCATGTCGAGGGTCCACGCGGTCATGGTGTGGTCCCACAGCGGGTCCGTGCTGGTCGGGTCGTCCTTGTTCGGGCTGAGCACATTGAAGTCCAGCGTGGCGCCCGCCGCGGCCACCGCCCAGCGCGAGGGCATCAGGTACGAGAACTGGTTGACGCCGATCGCGCCGTTCAGGGCGAACAGGCAGCCCGTGAACACGACCTGGACGATCGCGAACATGACGAGCAGCGGCATGGTCTTCTCGGCCGTCTTCACCAGCGAGGAGATGACCAGGCCGAACATCATCGAGGCGAAGCCCAGCGCCATGATCGGGATGGTCAGTTCCAGCTTCGTCATGCTGCCGAGGAACAGACCCTCCTTCGGGACCTCACGGGTGGCGAAGCCGATGGCTCCGACCAGACCGCCCTGAAGGATGGTGATCACCCCGAGCACGATCACCTTGGACATCAGGTACGCCGAGCGGGACAGGCCCGTCGCGCGCTCCCGCTCGTAGATCACCCGTTCCTTGATGAGCTCTCGGACGGAGTTGGCCGCGCCGGCGAAGCACGCGCCGACCGCGAGGATCAGCAGGACCGTCTGGGCGGTGGCGTTGCCCTGGTTCACGCCGGACTTGTTGAAGCGGGGCAGCAGGTCGTCGCCCTGGTCGATGAGGATGCTGACCGAGCCGAGGACCAGCGGCAGGATCACCGTGAGCGCCAGGAAGCCCTTGTCGGACGCGATCACCGATACATAACGTCTGATCAGCGTGGAGAGCTGGGACAGCCAGCCCTGCGGCTTCGGCGGCCGCATCGCCTGCGGCGGCGGCATGTGCACCGACTGCGCGGCGACGGCGTCGATGTCCGCGGCGTACATCTGGTAGTGCTGCGAGCCCTTCCAGCGGCCCGCCCAGTCGTAGTCGCGGTAGTTCTCGAAGGAGGAGAAGACGTCGGCCCAGGTCTCGTAGCCGAAGAAGTTGAGGGCCTCCTCGGGCGGACCGAAGTAGGCGACCGCGCCGCCCGGCGCCATCACCAGGAGCTTGTCGCAGATGGCGAGTTCGGCCACGGAGTGCGTGACGACGAGGACCGTACGGCCGTCGTCGGCGAGGCCGCGCAGGAGCTGCATGACGTCGCGGTCCATGCCCGGGTCGAGGCCGGAGGTCGGCTCGTCCAGGAAGATCAGCGACGGCTTGGTGAGCAGTTCCAGGGCCACCGAGACACGCTTGCGCTGGCCACCGGAGAGGGAGGTGACCTTCTTCTCCTTGTGGATGTCCAGCTTCAGCTCGCGCAGCACCTCGTCTATACGGGCGTTGCGCTCCTGCCCCGTGGTGTCGGCGGGGAAGCGGAGCTTGGCCGCGTACTTGAGGGCCTTCTTGACGGTCAGTTCCTTGTGCAGGATGTCGTCCTGCGGGACCAGACCGATGCGCTGGCGCAGCTCGGCGAACTGCTTGTACAGGTTTCGGTTGTCGTAGAGGACATCGCCCTCGTTGGCGGGGCGGTAGCCCGTGAGCGCCTTCAGGAGCGTCGACTTGCCGGAGCCCGAGGGGCCGATGACCGCGACGAGCGACTTCTCCGGTACGCCGAAGGAGACGTCCTTCAGGATCTGCTTGCCGCCGTCGACCGTCACCGTCAGGTGGCGGGCCGAGAAGGAGACCTCACCGGTGTCGACGAACTCCTCGAGGCGGTCGCCGACGAGGCGGAACGTCGAGTGGCCGACGCCGACGATGTCGTTCGGGCCGAGCAGCGCCGTGCCGCCCTTGGCGATCGGCATACCGTTGACGTACGTGCCGTTGTGCGAGCCGAGGTCGCGGATCTCGAAGCGGCCGTCGGGCGTCGCGTGGAACTCGGCGTGGTTGCGCGAGACCTGGAGGTCCGAGACGACCAGCTCGTTCTCCAGGGCACGGCCGATACGCATCACGCGGCCGAGCGAGAACTGGTGGAACGTGGTCGGGCTGCGGTCGCCGTAGACCGGTGGCGCCCCCGCGCCGCCACCGCCCTGCTGCGGCGGGATGTTCGCGGCCTGTTGCGGCCGCTGCCAGCTCTGCTCCGGTGCCTGTTGCTGCGGCGGCTGCGCCCACCCGGGGTTCGCGCCCTGCGCGGCGAACGGCTGCTGGCGCGGCTGCGCGACGGCGGCCGCGGCGCCGGACAGGTTCAGCCGCGGCCCGTCGGTCGCGTTGCCGAGGTGCACGGCCGAGCCGGGGCCGATCTCCATCTGGTGGATCCGCTGGCCCTGCACGAACGTGCCGTTGGTGCTGCCGTGGTCCTCGATGACCCAGCTGCGGCCGTCCCAGCTGATCGTGCCGTGCCGCCAGGACACCCTGGCGTCGTCGAGCACGATGTCCCCCTGCGGATCACGTCCGAGGGTGTATGGCCTGGACGCGTCGAGCGTCCAGGTCCTTCCATTCAATTCCAGTACGAGTTCTGGCACTCCATGCCCCACTGAGTTGTCCCCCGAAGTTGCCCCATCACAGGGAGTTTAGGGATGTCGAACATCCTGGGGAACTATTTCAGTTGGAGCCCCCTGACCGAAAGTCGGGCCTTGTGAAGGGTGAGTACGGGCGGGTTGCCCGTTTCCGTTGACGGGGTTGAAACCGGCCCGGAGAGTGGTAATCCCACGCGAGGGGGACATGCGCGGTGGCTCGCCGCGGCGCGGATCGGGGGGCTGATGAGGAACATCGAGAGCACTGAGCACGGCAGGGGGGTGCCGTGGGGAGACGTGCTGCTGTCAGCGGTCGCCGCTGTGAGCTGGGCACTGATCGGCATGGCGGGCACGGCCGCGCTGGGTCTGCATCTGCTCGGCGCGGACGCGGCGGGCTCTCTGGGGCCGATGACCGCGGCGGTTGTGGCACTCGGGGCGGGTGGTTCGGTCACGCCGTCCGGTGATGTGTCGGCCTTCGGCCTGAAAGGAGCGGAGGCCACCACGGCCATACAGATCACGCCACTCGGGGTGGGCCTCGTGGGCGCGCTCCTGCTGTCGTGGTTCTTCTTACGGTCCTTGCGCGGAGCGGGAGTTGTGATCGCGCCGTCCGAACTCCTCGCGCGCACGGGCTCGGTGATCGTCCTCTTCGTGGCAATGCTGGGCGGGCTCGCCTGGGCCGGCCACGACATCATCACCATCGACGGCAGCGAACTCGGTCTCGACCAGGTGCCGGGCGCCGACGGCCTCGGCGGCATCACGGACCAACTCCCCGGCGGGCTCGGGGACATCGGGGACATCGGCGGGCTCCTTCCCGACCAGATCGGCGACCTCGTGGACGCACAGGCTGCCGTGGGATTCACCGTCGACACCGTGCCGACACTGCTCGGCGGCGCCGCCTGGGCCGCCGGGATCCTGGTGATCGCACTGCTCGCCTCCCGTCGTACGCCGCTGCCGCGCGGCTGGGACGCCGTGCACCGGGTGGTGCGACCGGCCGTGTCCGCGCTGGTCACGGTGTTGCTGGTGGCGGTCCTCGCGGGGTTCGCGGCGGCTGCCTACGCGGCGATCGGCGACGACAACCCCAAGCGCATCACGGGCGCGGCCCTGCTCGGCGCACCCAACGGCGTCTGGCTCGGTATCCCCGTCGGTCTCCTCGTGCCCGTGGACGGCCAGGCCACGGGCGAACTCGCCAAGCTGCTGCCGGACCCCGTGGACGAGCTGCTCAGCATCAGCTCCGACCAGCCGGTCACGCTGAGCCGACTCGCCGAACTCGACGGTCGCGTCTGGCTGTTGGGGGTCGCGGCCGCCATGACGATGCTGTTCGCCGGGGTGCTGGCCGCCGCGCGTACGCCATTTGTACGGGCCCGGGATGCCGCCCTCGCCGGAGGAGCGGGTGGGACAGACGTACGGGGACAGGGTGCTCTCGGCTTCGCGGGGCGCTGCGCTCTTCGGCTCGGGATCGTGACGGCACTGGCACTGCCGCTGCTGGGGTGGCTGACGGAGGTGTCCGTGGACGCCTCGCTGTCGGTGCTCGGCTTCGACGCGTTCGGCGCGGGGATCGAGTTGCAGGGGCAACCGGGCATGGCGCTGCTCCTCGGCGCCCTGTGGGGTGCGGGCGCGGGAGCGGCGGGGGCGCTGCTGGCGTACGCGAGCGGGGCCGCGGGACACCGGGCGGCGCCGCTGGCACGGGCCGGCGTCACCGCTCCGGCTGCTCAGGAGTCCGCGGAGCTCCCCGCGCAGTCGGGCCCGTACAGCCCGAGTACGCCGCACCGGGCGCCGAACCCCGACACCAATCCGTATCTGCGCCTGCCCGACGAACTGCGGGAGCCCGAGGACAGCCGGCCCGACGACCACCGGCCCGAGGACAACCGGCCTGCCGAGCGGGCGCGGCCGCCCGATGTCTACGGCGCACCGACGGTGATCGGGCCGTACACACCGCCACCCGCGCCGTCGAAGCGGCGGTCACAGTCGCGGAGTACGCCTCCTCCGCCGCCCCCGCCCGAGGAGGGGCCGCCGCCACCTGGGAGCTCACGGCGCCGGGACTGACTGCACAGTGGACTCGACCGCTGTGGGCTGATCGCCGCCGGGACATGCCCGCGCCACGAACCGGACACCCAGTGTTTCCCGTCCGCAGAGCGGACCTCGGGGGCGGAAGGCACAGGGTGCCCGATACGGTGGATACCACCATGAGCGCATCGCAGACCTCTGACGTCCCCACTCTTCTCGTCAAGATCTTCGGCAAGGACCGGCCGGGCATCACAGCCGGGCTCTTCGACACCCTCGCCGCCTACTCCGTCGACGTGGTCGACATCGAGCAGGTCGTCACCCGTGGCCGGATGGTGCTGTGCGCACTCGTGACCGAGCCGCCGGGCGGGCTCGAAGGTGATCTGCGGTCGACCGTCCACAGCTGGGCGGAGTCGGTGAAGATGCAGGCGGAGATCATCTCCGGGCTCGGTGACAACCGGCCGCGCGGACTGGGGCGCTCGCTCGTCACCGTGCTCGGGCACCCCCTCACGGCCGAGTCGACGGCCGCGATCGCCGCGCGGATCACGAAGGCCGGCGGCAACATCGACCGGATCTTCCGGCTTGCCAAGTACCCCGTGACAGCGGTCGAGTTCGCCGTGTCCGGTACGGAGACCGAGGCGCTGCGCACCGCGCTGGCACCCGAGGCCGCCGGGCTCGGCGTCGATGTCGCGGTGGTCGCGGCCGGGCTGCACCGCAGGGCCCAGCGGCTGATCGTCATGGATGTGGACTCGACGCTCATCCAGGACGAGGTGATCGAGCTCTTCGCCGCGCACGCCGGGTGCGAGAAGGAGGTCGCCGAGGTGACGGCGGCCGCGATGCGCGGCGAGCTGGACTTCGAGCAGTCGCTGCACGCGCGCGTGGCGCTCCTGAAGGGGCTGGACGCCTCGGTGGTGAGCAAGGTGCGCGAGGAGGTGCGGCTGACGCCGGGCGCGCGCACGCTGATCCGCACCCTGAAGCGGCTCGGCTACCAAGTCGGCGTCGTCTCCGGCGGGTTCACCCAGGTCACCGATGATCTCAAGGAGCGGCTCGGGCTGGACTTCGCGCAGGCCAACACCCTGGAGATCGCCGACGGGAAGCTGACCGGCAGGGTCACCGGCGAGATCGTGGACCGCGCGGGCAAAGCGCGGCTGCTGCGCCGGTTCGCCGCCGAGGCGGGTGTGCCGCTCGCCCAGACGGTGGCGATCGGCGACGGCGCCAATGACCTCGACATGCTCAACGCGGCCGGCCTCGGCGTCGCGTTCAACGCCAAGCCGGTCGTGCGCGAGGCCGCGCACACCGCGGTGAACTTCCCCTTCCTGGACACCGTTCTGTATCTGCTGGGTGTCACACGCGAAGAGGTCGAGGCGGCGGACATGCACCGGGACGACCACTGATCCCAAGACCTGCTGAGCTGCTGAGCTGCTGAGCTGCTGAGCTGCTGAGCTGCTGAGGTCAGGCTGCTCGTGACGGGGGCCCGGCACCGTGATGGTGCCGGGCCCCTCTGTCCGTCTCTTGGCCGGGTCCGGTCAGTCGCTCGGCGCCCAGTAGTCGATCAGCGTGGCCACTCCGGGCTCCAGGGACTTCCAGGAGCCGTCGAAGGAGAGCACCGCGAAGGCGGCGGCGGGGAATCCTCTGTCGTTCATCCGGGTACGGGTGTCGCCCTCGGCCTGTCCGGCCAGGATGTCGGCGAGGCCCTGCACTCCTGGGTTGTGGCCGATCAGGACCACGTCCTGCGCGTCTTCGGGGGTTTCGTTCAGTACGGCGATCAGCTCGCCCGGCGAGGCTTCGTAGAGCCGCTCCTCATAGACCGTTTTCGGCCGGTGCGGGAGCTCATGGACGGCGAGCTTCCAGGTCTCGCGGGTCCGGGCCGAGGTGGAGCAGAGGGCCAGATCGAAGGGGATGCCGGTGTCGGCCAGCTTGCGTCCGGCGACGGCTGCGTCCTTGCGGCCCCGGTCGGCGAGCGGCCGCTCGTGGTCGGACACCTGTGGCCAGTCGGCTTTCGCATGCCGGAAGAGGACAATCCTGCGGGGTTCTGCGACGCTCATGTGTCCCAGCTTCGCATGAAACACGCCATGGGGCGCAGGGAGTTGACTCGCTACCCCAGGAGGGGTGACCGGGGCTCCTGGGGCGAAGGCGCGGGGCGGTTGACGACGCCTGGGGCAGGGCGGTTACGGGCTTGGTGGCGGGGCGCGTCCAGGCTGCTGGTGGCCCGGCAGATCACGGTGCTTGGTTCAGCACCGTCTGCTGGACGCGCTCGAAGACATCCGTGATCGCGGGGCTGCCGCCCGCCGCGTGCGCGTCCGCCGGATTGAGTATCAGGAGCAGCAGGGCGACGAAGGCGAGCATCGGCAGCGCGAGGGCCCACCAGGGCAGCCGGATGTCGATGCGGCCCTTGGTCGCCGGGTGGAGCCGGGGGTGCGTAGGGGCCGACATGCCGCCTCCGTGGTCTTCGAGTGGTCTGTGGCCGCGTCCTCGCGGCCACAGTTCGAAGTTACGGAATCCGGAGCCCTCAACCCATCCGGTGATCCACCCACTTGACCCTGACACTCACCCCCTAGGGGATGGGGGGGCTAGCACCACCACGGACACCGGGCGTGCCCCGCGGAGAGGCGGCCGGACATGTGACGGCGCGGCGGTCAGGGTGAGGCGATCGTCGCGATGATGCCGATGATCACGGTGATGGCGAGGAACGTGCCGAAGATGAGCAGCATCTTCTTCTGGCCGTTCTGGGGGTTCGGATCGAGCACTGGCATACGGCCAGTCTCGCACCCTTCGCCCGCCCCATCGCGGGTGGGGTCACCACCCCACGAACGGGATCGGCACGAACGGGATCGGGCTCTCCTGGGCACATTCGGATCCCTCCAGGGCACATTCGGATCCCTCATCACCAGGTTCGGCGCGCGGCCTCGTCCTCCACCGTGCGGTCACGGCCCGCGAGGATGCCCACCGCGATCTGCGGGATCATCAGCCCGGCCATGAGAGCGAGGGGCAGCCCCCAGCCGCCGCTGTGCTGGTAGAGCACGCCCACGAGGAGCGGTCCGGGAATGGAGATCAGATAGCCGGCGCTCTGTGCGAAGGCCGACAGCTTGGCCACGCCCGCACCGGTCCTGGCCCGCATGCCGACCATCGTGAGGGCCAGCGGGAAGGCGCAGTTGGAGACGCCGAGCAGCAGGGCCCAGGCCCAGGCGCCGCCCGCGGGGGCGAGGTAGAGGCCCGCGTACCCGGCGAGGCCGCAGACGCCGAGCGCGACCACGATGGGCCCCTGGTGGGGCAGGCGGGTGGCAAGGCGCGGTATGACGAAGGCCAGCGGCACGCCCATCACCATCGTGACGGCGAGGAGCAGACCCGCGGTGCCGGCGGAGACTCCCGCGTCGCGGAAGATCTGTGCCATCCATCCCATCGTGATGTAGGCGGCGGTGGCCTGAAGCCCGAAGAACACGGCGAGCGCCCAGGCGGTACGGCTCCGGGTGATCCGCAGCCCATCGGGCACGTCCGTGACCGGGCGGGAAACACCGGCCCTCGAAGACCTCCGCGCACCAGGCACGGAGGTCCCCTGCCGGCCGCTGACGCCGGCCCCCCGTACGCCTGCGAGCGGTATCCACGGCAGTACGGCCACCACCGCCAGCCCCGCCCACACCACGAGCCCGGACCGCCAACTGCCGCCCAGGGCATCGGTCATGGGAACGGTCACCGCCGCCGCGGCCGCCGTACCGAGTGCGAGGGCCATGGAGTACAGGCCGGTCATCGAGCCGACCCGCTCAGGGAACCAGCTCTTCACGATCACCGGCATCAGCACATTGCTGACGGCGATGCCCATGAGCGCGAGTGCGGTGCCGGCCAGGAAACCGGCCGTGTTCCCGGCGTACGGCCGGACCGCCAGGCCTGTCGCGATGGCCACCATGCCCGCGCAGACGACGGCGCCGGGCCCGAAACGGCGGGCGAGCCGCGGTGCCATCACCCCGAAGGCCGCGAAACAGAGCGGCGGCACGGAGGTGAGCAGCCCGGCGACGCTGCCGCTCATGCCGAGTCCGTCGCGCACCTCTTCCAGGAGGGCGCCGAGGCTCGTGATCGCGGGCCGCAGGTTGAGGGCCGTGAGGACGATCGCGACGACCACCAGACGCGTCATCCACGCGCGCGTGGCGGGCGTTTCGCTCTCGGTCTCCGTCCCGGTGCCTGCGGAGCTGCGTATGGGTGTGGCCTGCATCGTCCGGGTCTCCTCGCTCACCATGTCGCCCATCATAGAATCATGGGATGATTGGCTGTCCAATCCCCTTGCGTTAGTCTCCGGAGCCTCCGGCCCCGTTCGAAGGACCGTCATGCCGCTGAGCCACCCTCGCCGTTCGGCACTGTCCGAGCAGGTCATCGCCGAGCTGCGGAACCAGATCACCTCGGGCGAGTGGCCGGTGGGCTCCCGTATCCCGACCGAGCCCGAGCTCGTCGAGCAGCTCGGCGTCGCCCGCAACACGGTCCGCGAGGCCGTCCGCGCGCTCGCGCACAACGGCCTGCTCGACATCCGGCAGGGCTCGGGCACCTATGTGGTGGCGACCAGCGAGCTGGCGGGCGTGATGCACCGCCGCTTCGCGGACGCCGATCCCCGGCACATCGCCGAGCTGCGCGCCACGCTGGAGTCGAGCGCCGCGAAGCTGGCCGCCGAGCGGCGCACCGAGCGCGATCTCAAACAGCTGGACGGCCTGCTCGTACGCCGTGAGGAGGCCTGGGAGTCGGGCGACGCGGAGGCCTTCGTGACCGCCGACGCGACCTTCCATCTGGCGGTGGTGGCGGCCTCCCACAACGATGTCATGACGGCGATGTACGCGGACCTGGGCGAAGTACTGCGCGACTGGCTGCGCGAGGACGTCGGCAAGGAGCTGACGCCGGAGACGTACATGGACCACGCCCGGCTGGTGGACGCGATCCGTACGGGCGACGCGGAGGCGGCCGCCACGGAGGCCGCGAGCTATCCGTTCCTGTGCCGTCCGGGGCGGCTCAACCAGTAGGCCCCTGCGGTCACTTCTGGTGGCTGACCCAGGCCGACCTGATCTCCTTCCAGCACCGGCCGGTCAGCCGTACGGTCTCCGCCGGCCCCGCGCCGACGGGGGCGCCGTCGCTGTCGATGTCCCACCAGCGGTCGCACTCGATGTGCAGGCGTACGCGATCGGTGTCCACGTAGGGGTTGTGGCAGTACGCGACGGCATGCGAGCCGGTGACCGTGGTGCGGCACTCGGCGCCGAACGGCTGTTGCACGGGCGGATTCTCGGAGCCCACGCGCGCGTGGGGCACGGCGTCGGACGGCAGAGCCGTCACGAGAGCGACAGCGGCGAACACCGGGGCGAAACGGCGGGACAGGCGCACAAGGGGACCTCCTCGGCCGTACGGCTGCGGGGCGGTGCGTCCTCCCAGCGTGCGCGGTGTGCCGTCCCGGATGCCCGTCAAATAGGCCTAACGGGTGACGCCCCGCTCCCCGCGGACTGCGGGAAACGGGGCGTCGGCGACGTACGGGAAATCACGCACCGATGGCGTGCAGACCGCCGTCCACGTGGATAATCTCGCCGGTGGTCTTCGGGAACCAGTCGCTCAGCAGCGCGACGATGCCCTTGCCGGCCGGCTCCGGGTCCTTGAGGTCCCACTCCAGCGGGGAGCGGTTGTCCCACACGGAGGCCAGCTCGGTGAAGCCGGGAATGGACTTGGCGGCCATCGAGCCGAGCGGGCCCGCGGAGATGAGGTTGCAGCGGATGTTCTGCTTGCCCAGGTCGCGGGCGAGGTAGCGGCTGGTGGCCTCCAGGGCGGCCTTGGCCGGGCCCATCCAGTCGTACTGCGGCCAGGCGTACTGCGCGTCGAAGGTGAGGCCGACGACGGAGCCGCCGTTCTGCATCAGCGGCAGGCAGGCCGTGGTCAGCGACTTCAGGGAGTACGCCGAGACGTGCATGGCGGTGGCCACGGACTCGAACGGGGTGTTGAGGAAGTTGCCGCCCAGGGCGTCCTGCGGCGCGAAGCCGATGGAGTGCACGACGCCGTCGAGGCTGCCGAGTTCCTCTCCGACGATGTCGGCCAGGCCTGCGAGGTGCTCGTTGTTGGTGACATCGAGCTCGATGACCTTGGTGGGCTTGGGAAGCTTCCTGGCGATGCGCTCGGTCAACGTGGGCCGCGGGAACGCGGTCAGGATGATCTCCGCGCCCTGCTCCTGGGCCAGCTTGGCGGCGTGGAAGGCGATGGAGGACTCCGTCAGCACACCCGTGATCAGGATGCGCTTGCCCTCGAGAATTCCGCTCATGGTGATCAGTGACCCATGCCCAATCCGCCGTCTACGGGAATGACGGCTCCAGTGATGTACGAGGCGTCGTCCGAGGCGAGGAACCGCACCGCGGCGGCGATCTCCTCGGGCTGCGCGTAGCGGCCCAGCGGCACCTGCTTGACGATGCCCGCGCGCTGCTCGTCGGTGAGCACCTTGGTCATGTCGGTGTCGACGAAACCGGGCGCGACGACGTTGAAAGTGATGTTCCGCGAGCCGAGTTCACGGGCGAGCGAGCGAGCGAAGCCGACCAGGCCGGCCTTTGAGGCGGCGTAGTTCGCCTGGCCCGCGGAGCCGAGCAGCCCCACGACCGACGAAATCAGCACCACGCGGCCCTTCTTGGCACGCAGCATGGCTCGGTTGGCCCGCTTCACCACGCGGAAGGCGCCCGTGAGGTTGGTGTCGAGGACAGACGTGAAGTCCTCCTCCGACATGCGCATCAGGAGCTGGTCCTTGGTGACACCCGCGTTGGCGACCAGAACCTCGACCGGACCGTGCTCGGCCTCGATCTCCTTGTAGGCCTGCTCCACCTGCTCGGAGTCGGTGATGTCGCACTTCACCGCGAGGCAGCCGAGATCGGTGAGGGCGGCCGGTGGCTCGCCGGAACGGTATGTGATCGCGACCTTGTCGCCGGCCTCGGCGAACGCGCGGGCGATGGCGAGGCCGATGCCCCGGTTGCCTCCGGTGACGAGAACCGAGCGGCTCAACGAATCACCCTTTCGATAACGGTCCGAAGCCCCTGCACACGTCAGGCGCCTTACTCGAAAACCTATCGGTCCCGTCCCGCTTGCGGAGAATCGGGCACCGACAGTCGCATAGGGGACTCACTGTCGGGTCCCTACAGAAAGCCGCGGCTCGCCCGCCGAAAGCCCGTGCACCGCCCATCGACGGACAACCCGGCCGTCCTAAAGGTGTCGCAAGGCACCGGAAAGACGTGGCCTCCGACCCCGCCCGCACGACATGATCGGACCGACAGGCCACGACAGCAGGGAGACCTCCGTGCCTCATTCCATCGACGAAGCCTTCACGGCACTACCGCTGCGCGCTCTGGCCGACGCCGCGCTCGCGCGGGCCCGAGCCCTTGGCGCCGACCATGCCGACTTCCGGTTCGAGCGGGTGCGCAGCGCGGCCTGGCGGCTGCGGGACGCCAAACCCGCCGGGTCCTCGGACACCACGGACCTCGGGTATGCGGTGCGGGTGGTGCACGGCGGGACCTGGGGATTCGCGTCGGGGGTGGATCTGACGATGGACGCGGCGGCGAAGGTCGCCTCGCAGGCCGTGGCGATGGCGAAGCTCTCCGCCCAGGTGATCAAGGCGGCCGGGTCCGACGAGCGGGTGGAGCTGGCGGACGAGCCGGTGCACGCGGAGAAGACGTGGATCTCGTCGTACGAGATCGATCCCTTCTCCGTGCCGGCCGAGGAGAAGGCCGGGCTACTCGCGGAGTGGAGCGCACGGCTGCTTGCGGCCGACGGCGTCAGCCATGTCGACGCCTCACTGCTGACCGTGCACGAGAACAAGTTCTACGCCGACACCGCCGGGACGGTGACCACGCAGCAGCGCGTACGGCTGCACCCGCAGCTCAACGCCGTCGCCGTCGACGAGTCCAGCGGTGAGTTCGACTCGATGCGGACCATCGCGCCGCCGGTCGGCCGCGGCTGGGAGTACCTGACGGGCACCGGCTGGGACTGGGAGTCCGAGCTGGAGCGGATTCCGGAGCTGCTCGCCGAGAAGATGCGCGCCCCGAGCGTGCAGGCGGGGTTGTACGACCTGGTCGTCGACCCGTCCAACCTGTGGCTGACCATCCATGAGTCCATCGGGCACGCCACCGAACTGGACCGGGCGCTCGGCTACGAAGCCGCGTACGCCGGGACCTCCTTCGCCACCTTCGACCAGCTGGGCAAGCTGAGGTACGGCTCCGAGCTGATGAACGTCACCGGCGACCGGACCGCCGAGCACGGACTCTCGACCATCGGGTACGACGACGAGGGTGTCGCCGGCCAGTCCTGGGACCTGGTGAAGGACGGGACGCTCGTCGGCTATCAGCTCGACCGGCGCATCGCGAAGCTCACCGGCTTCGAGCGCTCCAACGGGTGCGCGTACGCCGACTCCCCCGGCCATGTGCCCGTGCAGCGCATGGCGAACGTGTCGCTCCAGCCGGATCCCGCCGGGCTCTCCACCGAGGACCTGATCGGGAGCGTCGACCGGGGCATCTACGTGGTCGGTGACCGCTCCTGGAGCATCGACATGCAGCGCTACAACTTCCAGTTCACCGGGCAGCGGTTCTTCAGGATCGAGAACGGCCGGATCACGGGCCAGCTGCGCGATGTCGCGTACCAGGCGACGACCACCGACTTCTGGGGCTCGATGGCAGCCGTCGGCGGCCCGCAGACGTATGTCCTGGGCGGTGCCTTCAACTGCGGCAAGGCCCAGCCGGGTCAGGTCGCGGCGGTCTCGCACGGCTGCCCGTCGGCCCTCTTCAAGGGCGTCAACATTCTCAACACCACGCAGGAGGCCGGTCGATGAGTGCCAGCACCGAAGTCGGCTGGGGGTCCGGGGGTTACTCCCCGGGCAAGCACAGTCTCAACACCACGCAGGAGGCCGGTCGATGAGCACGACGACTTCTACGAACAAGCCGCACGAGGTTGTCGAGCGCGCCCTCGAACTCTCCCGTGCCGACGGCTGCGTGGTGATCGCCGACGAGGAGTCGACCGCGAACCTGCGCTGGGCGGGCAACGCGCTGACCACGAACGGGGTCACGCGCGGGCGCACGCTCACCGTCATCGCCACCGTCGACGGCCGCGAGGGCACGGCGTCCGGAGTCGTCTCGCGCGCGGCGGTGACCGCCGACGAGCTGGAGCCCCTGGTGCGGGCGGCGGAGGCGGCGGCGCGCGGCGCGGGTCCGGCCGAGGACGCCCAGCCGCTCGTCTCCGGTGTACCGGAGTCCCCCGACTTCACGGACGCGCCCGCCGAGACGTCGTCCGCCGTGTTCGCGGACTTCGCGCCGGCGCTCGGTGAATCGTTCGCCCGCGCGCGTGCTGGCGGCCGCGAGCTGTACGGGTTCGCCAACCACGAGCTCGTGTCCAGCTATCTCGGTACGTCGACAGGGCTGCGGCTGCGGCACGACCAGCCCAAGGGGACGCTGGAGCTCAACGCCAAGTCGCCGGACCGTACGCGTTCGGCGTGGGCGGGGCGGTCGACACGGGACTTCAAGGACGTCGACCCGGCGGCGCTGGACGCCGAGCTGGCCGTACGGCTCGGATGGGCGGAGCGGCGTATCGACCTGCCCGCCGGGCGCTACGAGACGCTGCTGCCGCCGACCGCCGTCGCGGACCTGCTGATCTACCAGCTCTGGTCGGCGTCGGCCCGGGACGCGGCCGAGGGCCGGACGGTGTTCAGCAAGCCAGGTGGCGGGACCCGCGTCGGCGAGAAGCTCACCGAGCTGCCGCTGACCCTGCGCAGCGACCCGCACGAGCCGGGGCTCGAAACCTCGCCGTTCGTCCTCACCCACTCCTCAGGCGACGACGCGTCCGTGTTCGACAACGGGCTGCCCCTCACAGCGACCGAGTGGATCCGCGAAGGTGAGCTGAAGCACCTGACCACCACCCGGCACAGCGCGGGCCTGACCGGGCTCCCGGTGGCGCCGTCGATCACCAACCTGATCCTGGACGGCGGTGACGACCGCTCCCTGGACGAGATGGTCGCCGCCACCGAACGCGGACTGCTGCTGACCTGCCTCTGGTACATCCGCGAGGTCGACCCGGCGACCCTGCTGCTGACCGGGCTGACCCGGGACGGCGTCTACCTCGTGGAGAACGGCGAGGTCGTCGGCGAGGTCAACAACTTCCGGTTCAACGAGTCGCCGGTGGGCCTGCTGGGGCGGGCGACGGAGGCGGGGCGGACCGAAAAGACCTTGCCGCGCGAGTGGAGCGATTGGTTCACTCGGGCCGCGATGCCGGCGCTGCGCATCCCGGACTTCAATATGAGCTCTGTCAGCCAGGGCGTATAACCTCGTACGAGCTCGACCGGACCTTCCAAGGAGATACGAGAACCGTGACGGACATCGTCGACGAACTGCAGTGGCGGGGGCTGATCGCCCTCTCCACTGACGAGGACGCATTGCGCAAGGCGTTCGCGGACGGTCCCGTCACGTTCTATTGCGGTTTCGACCCGACCGCGCCGAGCCTGCATCTCGGAAACCTCGTGCAGATCCTGACGATGCGCCGGATCCAGCAGGCGGGCAACCGCCCGCTGGGCCTGGTCGGCGGCGCGACCGGCCTGATCGGTGACCCGAAGCCGAACTCCGAGCGCACGCTGAACTCCCCCGAGGTCGTCGCCGAGTGGGTGGGGCGGCTGCGCGCGCAGATCGCACCGCTGCTGGACTTCGAGGGCCCGCACGCCGCGGTGATGGTCAACAACCTGGACTGGACCGAGGGCCTGTCGGCCATCGAGTTCCTCCGGGACATCGGCAAGCACTTCCGGGTCAACAAGATGATCGCGAAGGAGGCCGTCTCCCGGCGGCTCAACTCCGACGCGGGCATCAGCTACACCGAGTTCAGCTACCAGATCCTCCAGGGCATGGACTTCCTGGAGCTGTACCGCAGGCACGGCTGCACGCTGCAGACCGGCGGCAGCGACCAGTGGGGCAACCTCACCTCGGGCACCGACCTGATCCACCGGGTCGAGCCGGAGGCCGTGGTGCACGCGCTGGGCACCCCGCTGATCACCAAGGCGGACGGCACCAAGTTCGGCAAGACGGAGTCCGGCACGATCTGGCTGGACGCCGAGATGACCACGCCGTACGCGTTCTACCAGTTCTGGCTGAACGCGGACGACCGGGACGTCTCCAAGTTCCTGCGCATCTTCAGCTTCAGGTCCCACGAGGAGATCGAGGAGCTGGAGAAGCAGACCGAGGAGCGCCCGCAGGCCCGCGCGGCCCAGCGCGCGCTCGCCGAGGAGCTGACGACGCTGGTGCACGGAGCCGACCAGACGGCCGCCGTGGTCGCCGCGTCCAGGGCCCTCTTCGGGCAGGGCGAGCTGGCCGAGCTGGACGAGAGGACGCTGACCGCGGCCCTCTCCGAGGTGCCGCACATCCAGGTCGCCGAGCTGGCGCCCACGGTGGACCTCTTCGCGGAGGTCGGCCTGGTGGCCAGCAAGTCGGCCGCGCGCCGCACGGTCAAGGAGGGCGGCGCGTACTTGAACAACGCGAAGGTCCCCGCCGAGGACGCGGTCCCCGCCAAGGAGGACCTGCTGCACGGACGCTGGCTGGTGCTGCGCCGGGGCAAGAAGAATCTGGCGGCCGTCGAGGTCACCGGCGCCTGAACACTCGTATGCACGCCGAAGGGGCGGACACCCGTGATGGGGTCCGCCCCTTCGGCGTACGTCCGGACGCTCAGGCTCGCTGCTTGTTGCCCCGTACCGCCATGTACGCCATGTCGCCCAGGAAGACGATGACGATGGCGGCGCCGAGTTGCAGCGCGTGCCGGCCCCAGTCGATGCCGCTCGTCTCGTCGATGCCGACGGCCCGGGCGATCGCGTTGCCGACGATGGCGCCGATGATGCCGAAGACGGTGGTCAGCCAGAGTGGGCTGTGCTGCTTGCCCGGAAGGATGGCCTTGGCCAGCAGGCCCAGCACAAACCCTACGATGATCGCCCACAACCAGCCCATGGCTGCCTCCTAGTACGGCTCTACGCGAGCATTACGCTCAGTGTCGGACCGTCCGCCATACGGCGCATGTCGGGCGGAGCCATACGCGGTACGGCGCATCAGGTCCGGCCCGTGGGAACCGCCCCCGGTCTCGAAGACGACGCAGCCACGGCGTAACCTGAAGGCTGTTCGGGCCTGCCTCCCTGACCGGGGTCGGACTGGGTCCGGGCCGGGGAGAGTCCGACACGGGCGGGTGGTGGAACGTGCTGCGGAAGCAGAGCAACGGCCAGGTCTTCCGGATCACCGGAGCCAGGCAGGGGCTCGACGAGGACGTACGCGGCAGACAGCGCCGCTATGTCATCTCGATGTCCGTCCGCACCGTCGCCGTGATCCTCACCGCCGTCCTCTGGAACGTCGAGCGTCATGTCGCCGTCGTCGCCCTGGTACTGGGCGTACTTCTCCCCTACATCTCCGTGGTCATCGCCAACGCGGGCCGGGAGAACGTGCCGTCGTTGCCCTCGACGTTCATCGCCGCCCCCACCCGTCCGATGATCGCGCCGCCGCGGCAGGACGGCTTCGCGGAGCCCGAACCGGAAGACGTCGCGGCCGACCCGGGGGCGCGTCTTCGGGCCGAACCGCACGACCCGAGCTGACCCCGCGGCCGCCCGGCACCACCCTGGAGCTGACCACGGAGGATCCGTCGGAAACGGAACCCAAAGGTGCGCTAAGCTCAAGAAAAGCTCAGATCAATCATGTTGTTCCGGTGCCAGGCACCGGGTCCCCCATGACATACTTCGTACGCGCTCCGCATCCCCCGTCGGAGCGACGGACCGACGCCGGGCAGCTCCCCCCGTGGCTGCTCGGCGTCGCCTTTTCGGAGCTGTTTCCCAAGCCGTTCTCGGCGCTGTTTCCAAAGCCGTTCTCGGAGCTGTTCCGGAGCTGTTTTTCGGAGCCGTCTAGGGTGGGTGCGTGACCTTCCCGCTCTTCCCCGATGCCGCCCCCTCCACTCCTCAGTGCTCGGCCAAGGCCTGTCGTGCCGACGCGGAGTGGGTGCTCGCGTGGAACAACCCGAAGCTGCACACTCCGGAGCGCCGCAAGACCTGGCTCGCCTGCGAGGACCACCGCGAGCATCTCTCCAAGTTCCTTGGCGTACGGGGGTTCCTGAAGGACGTCGTGCCCCTGGCGGAGTGGGAGTCCGCAGAAGACCACTAGCCGCCGATCGCCGACATCGGCCGATCCGGCTGGAGGAAGGAGGGGTCGTCCAGGCCGGAGCCCGCCTTCTTGCCCCACATCGCGAGCCGCCAGATGCGGGCGATCTCCTCGTCGGGGGCGTCCGAGCGCAGGGCGGCCCGCAGGTCGGTCTCCTCGGAGGCGAACAGGCAGGTGCGGACCTGGCCGTCGGCCGTCAGGCGCGTACGGTCGCAGGCCGAGCAGAACGGGCGGGTTACCGAGGCGATCACGCCGACGCGGTGCGGACCGCCGTCGACGAGCCAGCGCTCCGCGGGGGCGGAACCGCGCTCTGCAGTGCCCTCCTCGGTGAGTTCGAAGCGCGTGCGCAGCGAGGTGAGGATGTCACCGGCGGTGACCATTCCCTCGCGCTTCCAGCCGTGCTGGGCGTCCAGCGGCATCTGCTCGATGAACCGCAGTTCGTAGTCGTGCTCGACGGCCCAGGCCAGCAGGTCCGGGGCCTCGGTCTCGTTCAGGCCCGGCATCAGGACCGTGTTGACCTTGACCGGGGTCAGGCCGGCGTCGCGGGCGGCTTCGAGGCCCTCGATGACGTCCTTGTGACGGTCCCGGCGGGTGAGGGTCTTGAAGACGTCGGGGCGCAGGGTGTCCAGCGATACGTTCACCCGGTCCAGGCCTGCCGCCTTCAGGGCCGCGGCCGTGCGCTTGAGGCCGATGCCGTTGGTGGTGAGGGACATCTGGGGGCGGGGCTCCAGCGCGGCGACCCGCTCGACGATGCCGACCAGGCCGGGGCGGAGCAGGGGCTCGCCGCCGGTGAAGCGGACCTCGGTGATGCCGAGGTCGGTGACCGCTATGCCGATGAGGCGGACGATCTCGTCGTCCGTGAGCAGGTCGGGCTTGGCCAGCCATTGCAGGCCCTCTTCGGGCATGCAGTACGTGCATCGCAGATTGCACTTGTCGGTCAGCGAGACGCGCAGGTCGGTGGCCACCCGGCCGTAGGTGTCGATGAGCACGTGGGCCCCCTCCCCTCGATGCGGATCTTTTCCTGACACCAGCGAGCCTACGTGACGGGACTGACATAGGTGGAGGCCCGATCCCACCAGACACGGCGCGGCCGCGTCGTAGGGATCTACGACGCGGCCGTCACAGGGAAGTGCTCAGTGCGCTCCGGTACCGGTGAGGGACCGGACCTCCAGCTCGGCGTACTTGCCGGTGTCGGGTTCCTCCTTGGAGAGGAGCGTGCCGATCCAGCCCAGCAGGAAGCCGACCGGGATCGAGATGATGCCCGGGTTCTCCAACGGGAACCAGTGGAAGTCGACGTCCGGGAACATCGACGTGGGCTTGCCCGAGACCACCGGCGAGAACAGCACCAGGCCGACCGCCGTGACGAGACCGCCGTAGATCGACCAGAGCGCGCCCTGCGTCGTGAACCTCTTCCAGAAGAGGCTGTAGAGGATCGTCGGCAGGTTGGCCGAGGCGGCGACCGCGAAGGCGAGGGCGACCAGGCCGGCGACGTTCAGGTCGCGGGCGAGGGCGCCGAGGCCGATGGAGACGACACCGATGGCGACCGTGGCGTAGCGGGCGGCCCTGACCTCTTCCTTCTCAGTGGCCGTGCCCTTCTTGATGACGTTCGCGTAGATGTCGTGCGCGAACGAGGAGGACGAGGCGAGGGTCAGGCCGGCGACGACCGCGAGGATCGTGGCGAAGGCGACCGCCGAGATGGTGGCGAGCAGGATCGCGCCCCATGCCGAGTCGACGCCGCCGAGATGGAGCGCGAGCAGGGGAGCCGCCGTGTTGCCCGCCTTGTTGGAGGCGACGATCTCGTCCTGCGAGATGAGGGCGGCCGCTCCGAAGCCGAGCGCGATGGTCATCAGGTAGAAGCCGCCGATGATGCCGATCGCCCAGATCACGGACTTCCGGGCCGCCTTGGCGTTGGGGACCGTGTAGAAGCGGATCAGGATGTGCGGCAGGCCGGCCGTGCCGAGGACCAGCGCGATACCCAGCGAGATGAAGTCGATCTTCGAGGTGGTGGTGAGGCCGTACTTGAGACCCGGTTCCAGGAAGGCCGAGCCCTTGCCGCTGTTCTCGGCGGCCGAGCCGAGCAGGTCGGAGATGTTGAAGTTGAACTTGAGCAGCACCAGGAAGGTGATGAGCAGGGTGCCCGCGATGAGCAGGACGGCCTTGACCATCTGGACCCAGGTGGTGCCCTTCATGCCGCCGATCGTCACGTACACGATCATCAGCAGGCCGACGAGCGCGACGATGCCGACCTTGCCCGCGTCGCTGGTGATGCCGAGCAGCAGGGAGACCAGGACACCGGCGCCCGCCATCTGGGCCAGCAGGTAGAAGATCGAGACGACGATCGTGGAGGTGCCCGCGGCCGTACGGACCGGGCGCTGGCGCATGCGGTACGCGAGGACGTCGCCCATCGTGTACTTGCCGGAGTTCCGCAGCGGTTCGGCGACCAGGAGCAGCGCGACCAGCCAGGCGACCAGGAAGCCGATGGAGTACAGGAAGCCGTCGTAGCCGAAGAGGGCGATCGCGCCCGCGATGCCGAGGAAGGACGCGGCGGACATGTAGTCACCGGAGACGGCGAGGCCGTTCTGGAAGGCGCTGAACTGGCGTCCGCCCGCGTAGAAGTCGGCCGCGTCCTTGGTCTGGCGGCCCGCCCAGACGGTGATGACGAGGGTCGCCACGACGAAGACGGCGAACAGGGAGACGATCAGCGGCCGGTGCTCGCTGGCTTCACCGGCGGCGATGACGAACTGGGGGCTCATTCGCCGCCCTCCAACCTGGACTTGATGGCTTCGCCCTTGGGGTCGAGGTTCGCGGCGGCGAACCGCGAGTACCACCAGGCGATGAGGAACGTGGTGAGGAACTGGGCGAAGCCGAGGACCATGGCGACGTTGATGTTGCCGAAGAGCTTGGTGCCCATGAAGTCGCCCGCGTAGCTCGAGAGCAGGACGTACAGCAGGTACCAGGCGATGAAGCCGATGGTCAGCGGGAAGGCGAAGGAGCGGTAGGAGCGGCGCAGTTCACCGAACTCCGCGCTCTCCTGCATCTCGACGAACTTCTCGGTCGACGGGAGTTCAGGATCTGCCTTCGAGGGGGGTGGTGCATCGGTGGCCACGAAGTCTCCTCACGTTGCGGGTGCGGTTGCGACGGCGGACGGGTGCGAGCCGGGGCTCGCGGACGGGGACGGGGACGGTCTGGGTACGGACATGGCTGTTTCTGACCTCACGATGACGTGGATCACGTGGACCGGACGGCACTGTCAGGTGGCCACGGGCGTGATCCGGCAGGGGCTCGATCGTGCTCGGGCTCCCTGCTCAACGTCACGGCGCCACGCGTGGGCAGGTTCAACTCACGGCACTTCTTTCGGAAGTCACTGCCGGAAGTCATTGCTGCCCAGGTCGGAGGGGAGATAGCTTCAGCCTGAACCATTCCGTCATGTACCTGCCCGAGCACCAAACCTGTGTTCGGGCAGCTCGCTTTCCGGATGTTATGGAGATCCCATGGCTCATCTGCGTTCCAGACGCCGGCTCGCCCTCGCGGTGCCGGTCGCTCTGTCGCTCACCGCCTCGCTCGGCTTCCTGCCGGGTGCCGCGTCGGCGGCCCCGCTCACGGCGACGGCCGCGACGAGTGCGGACGGCCCGGTTGTGCCCTACGTCGTCAACACCAAGGCCGACCACCGCACGGTCGAGTCGGTGAAGAAGGCCATCGCCGAGGCCGGCGGCACCGTCGTCATCGCGTACGAGAAGATCGGTGTCATCGTCGTCCACTCGGCCAACCCCGCCTTCGGCGAGCAGATCCGCGCGGCGCGTGGAGTGCAGTCGGCGGGCGCGACGCACACGGCGCCGCTGACCGCCGCGGGGACCACGGAAGAGGGCGCGGCGCAAATGCTCTCGGCCGCGGACGCCGCCGAGCTCTCGCAGAGCGCCACGGCCGGCCAGGAGCCCCTTGAGGCCGACCAGTGGGACCTGCGCGCGATCGGCGCCGACAAGGCCGCGAAGATCAACCCGGGCAGCAGGAACGTGACGGTCGCCGTGATCGACACCGGCGTCGACGACACCCACCCGGATCTCGCCCCGAACTTCTCCGCCTCGCAGTCCGCCAACTGCGTGGGCGGCAAGGCGGACACGACGTACGGCGCCTGGCGCCCCGTGGACGCCGACCACTACCACGGCACGCATGTCGCCGGTGAGATCGCCGCCGCCCGCAACGACATCGGTGTGGCGGGCGTCGCACCGGGTGTGAAGGTCGCCGGCATCACGGTCGCCGAGCCGGACGCCGGGCAGCTCTTCTTCCCGGAGAGCGTCGTCTGCGCCTTCGTGTTCGCCGCCGACCACGGCGTCGAGATCACCAACAACAGCTACTACGTGGACCCGTGGCTCTACAACTGCCTGGACGACCCCGACCAGCGGGCGATCGTCGACGCGGTGAACCGGGCCCAGCTGTACGCCCAGAAGAAGGGCACCCTCAATGTCGCCGCGGCGGGCAACGCCAACGACGACCTCGACTCGGACGCCATCGTCGACGACTCCAGCCCCGACGACTCGACTCCGGTGCCCCGCACGATCGACCCGCACGAGTGCTTCGACATCCCGACCCAGCTGCCGGGTGTCGTCACGGTCAGCTCGACCGGCGTCAACAGCACCAAGTCGTACTTCTCCACCTACGGCAAGGGCGTCATCGACGTCGCGGCACCGGGTGGCGACAAGTACCAGATCCCGGACACGCCGTCGAAGAACGGCCGCATCCTCTCCACGATGCCGAACAACCAGTACGCCTTCCTTCAGGGCACCTCGATGGCGTCGCCGCACGCCGCCGGTGTCGCCGCGCTGCTGAAGTCCACGCACCCCAAGGCGACCCCGGCCCAGCTCCAGGCGCTCCTCAAGGCCCAGGCGGACAGCCAGAGTTGCCCGACCGCGTACGACGGTGACGGTGACGGCGTCGTGGACGCCACCTGCGTGGGCGGCAAGGGCCTGAACGGCTTCTACGGAGCCGGGATCATCAATGCACTGCGGGCAGTCAAGTAACACTGTCAACCACCCCCGGCTGCCTGCCATTTGAGCCTCCGCACGGCTCGTACAGCTCGTATCGCGAACGAAACTGGAGACACCCATGACAGCGCCTCTCAAGCGCTCCCGTCGCGCCATAGCCATCCCGCTGGGGATGGCCACGGCCACCGCCCTCGCCTTCCTGCCGAACGTCACCGCGTCGGCGGCCGAGGCGGAGGCACCCCAGCAGGTCGCCGCCGATGCGACCGCGCTCAGCTATGTCGTCAACGTCAGCCCCGGGCACGCGCCTTCCTCCACCGTGAAGAAGGCCATCGCCGCTGCGGGCGGCACGATCGTGACGTCGTACGACCAGATCGGCGTGATCGTCGTCCACTCGTCGAACGCCGACTTCGCCAAGACGATCCGTGGCGTACGCGGTGTGCAGTCGGCCGGCAACACGCGCAACGCGCCGCTGCCCGCACAGTCGACCACCGACGTGGGGACTCCGAAGGCCCTCACCGCCGAGGAGGTCGCGGAGGTGACGAACACTCAGGCGGTCGCCGGGCAGGACCCGTTGGAGCCGCTGCAGTGGGACCTGCCCGCCATCAAGGCGGACAAGGCGCACGAGAAGTCGCTCGGCAGCAGCAAGGTGACGGTCGCCGTCATCGACACCGGCGTCGACGACACGCACCCCGACATCGCGCCGAACTTCGACCGCGACGCGTCGGTCAACTGCGTGACGGGCAAGCCGGACACGGCCGACGGGGCATGGCGGCCGAGCGCGGCCGAGAGCCCGCACGGCACGCACGTGGCGGGCGAGATCGCCGGCGCCAAGAACGGCGTCGGCATCACCGGTGTCGCGCCCGGCGTGAAGGTCGCCGGCATCAAGGTGTCGACCACGGCCGGCTACTTCTACACGGAGGCCGTCGTCTGCGGCTTCGTGTGGGCCGCCGAGCACGGTGTGGACGTCACCAACAACAGCTATTACACCGACCCCTGGTACTTCAACTGCAAGGACGACCCGGACCAGAAGGCCCTCGTCGACGCGATCACCCGCGCCTCGCAGTACGCCGAGAAGAAGGGCACCGTCAACGTCGCCGCGGCGGGCAACGAGAACTACGACCTGGCGGCCGACTCGATCACCGACCCGGTGTCCCCGAACGACGGGACCCCCTCGGACCGGGTGATCGACCCGTCCAAGTGCTATGACATCCCGACCCAGTTGCCGGGTGTCGTCACGGTCGCGGCGACCGGCGCGAAGGGCATCAAGTCGTCCTTCTCCAACTACGGCCAGGGTGTCATCGACATCGCCGCGCCCGGCGGCGACTCGACGGCCTACCAGACGCCCGCGCCGCCCGCCACGAGCGGCCTGATCCTGGGCCCGCTGCCCGGCGGCAAGTGGGGCTACATGGCCGGTACGTCGATGGCGTCCCCGCACGTCGCCGGCGTCGCCGCCCTCATCAAGTCGACGCACCCGCACGCCTCCGCCGCCCTGGTGAAGGCGCTGCTGTACGCCGAGGCCGACGCCACGCCGTGCACCGACCCGTACGACATCAACAGCGACGGCAAGATCGACGCGGTGTGCGAGGGCTCGAAGAACCGCAACGGCTTCTACGGCTGGGGCACCGCGGACGCGCTGGACGCGGTCACCAAGTAACGAGGGTTGACGTTTGACGAGGCCGGGCGGCAGTGGGTCGCCCGGCCTCTCTTCGTCCGTCCCCAGGCCGGCATGGTGATTCGACGCACCCGGCATAGTGGCCCTATGACTGCTGAGGACACCACGTTCGTCTGGTCGGCCCTGGGTGGCGATCCCGCCCTGGTCCGGCGGATCGAGCACGTCGAACGGAGCGGGACGCTGCAAGCGCGGCTGCCCGTACGGGAGTTGGCGCGGGCCTGTGTCGGGGCGTGCGCTCTCGCGGGCGCCGAGCTGGCGGCACGGCGGGCCGGTCTCACGGACGTGCCCGGGGTGCGGGTCGACGACGGGGCCGTCGCCACGGCCTTCGTCAGCGAGCGGCATCTGCTGGTCGACGGACGGGCACCGGTGAACTTCGCGCCGCTGTCCCGGTTCTGGCGTACCGCGGACGGCTGGGTGCGGACGCACGCGAACTATCCGCATCACCGCTCGCGTCTGCTGAGCGCGCTCGGACTCCCTGAGGACGCGACGGTGGACGCCGTCGCCGCGCATCTCGCGGAGCGGTCCGCCGTGGACGTGGAGGACACCGTCTACGCGGCCGGAGGCCTCGCCGTCGCCCTGCGTTCGGCGAAGGAGTGGGCGGCGCACGAGCAGGGGGTGGCGGTGGCGCGCAGGCCGCTGCTGAGCCGGGAGCGGATCGGCGACGCGCCTGTACGCGCGTTCACGGCGCTCTCCGGTGACCCGCTGCTGCCCGCGGCGGGCGTACGCGTGCTGGACCTCACGCGGGTCATCGCGGGCCCGGTCGCGACCCGCACCCTCGCCCTGCTGGGAGCCGACGTCCTGCGGGTGGACTCGCCACGGCTGCCCGAACTCCCCGACCAGCACGCCGACACGGGCTTCGGCAAACGGTCCGCCTGTCTCGATCTCGACCGCGCCACGGACCGGCGGGCCTTCGAGGAGCTGCTCGCCGGAGCCGACGTCGTCATCACCGGATACCGGCCCGGCGCCCTGGACCGGTTCGGGCTCACTCCCGAGGCGCTGGCCGAGCGGCGGCCCGCGCTGGTGGTGGCGCAGTTGTCGGCGTGGGGCGGGTACGGGCCGTGGGCCGGTCGGCGGGGCTTCGACAGTCTGGTGCAGGTCGCCACCGGGATCGCGGAGACGGAGGGTTCGGCGGAGCGGCCGGGCGCGCTGCCCGCGCAGGCCCTCGACCACGGCACGGGGTATCTGCTGGCTGCCGCGGTGCTCCGTTCGCTGACCGAGCAGACGGAGGAGGGCGGGACCAGGATCGTACGGACGGCGTTGGCGCGGACTGCGGCGTGGCTGATGAACGGGCCCGCCCCGGAGCCCTCGCACGGCTCGTACGATCCTGAACCCTGGCTCGCCGAGGCCGACAGCGGCCTGGGGCGGCTGCGGTACGCCCGGTCGCCGGTGTCCTTCGCCGGCGGGCCCGACGACTGGGCACGGCCGCCGGGGGCCTGGGGAACCGATCCCGCGCGCTGGTCCTGAGCCGCGGGACGGCCGCGGACGTACCCATGGGCGGAATGCCGTTCCGCCAGTTGTTTCCCTGCGCTTGCCCCGGTCTGTGACGACTGGTGAAGATCTTGAGGTGACGTTGACGAGACCGAAAGCCGAGGTGACCGACGCCGACGAGCCGGCGCGGCGCCGGGCCACCGGACGGGCCGTCGCCCTGCTCGCCCTGGTGGCGTCGGCGGCCGTGATCCCGTTGCTCGGCCCGGACGCCGCGCTCGACGGCACCGGCGAGGCCGGGGCCCCCGGCGCCGGGGCCATCGCCCTGCTGCGCACCGTGCTGTTCGCGGCGCTGTGCGTCCCGGCGGGGGAACTGTTCGCGGCCCGGCTGGCCCGCCGGGTGCCGGGCGCGCTCCTGGAGGACGCGCCCCGCAGTTGGGCGCCTGTCGCCGCCGTCGCCGGGTTCGTGGCCGCGCTCGGTCTCGCCTCGGTCGTGGCCACCGGGAACCTGCTGCCCGACCAGCTCTCCGACATGGACATCGGCGGGCTCTACGAGAGCAGGGAGGGCAAGCTGGCGCTCCTGGAGGTCAACGCCTTCGTGGTGACCGGCCTCTGCACGCTCTACCGTCGTCCCGCCCTCCAGGTGTGGCCACTGGCCGCGGTGGCGGTCGCGGAGGCGCTGCGCGCCCATCCCACGACGGAGTACAGCCCTCTGGTCGGCTCCGGCCTGACGCTCGTTCACGTGGTCTGCGCGGCACTGTGGACCGGCGGTCTGCTGCACGTGCTGCGGATGCTGCGGAAATGGGGTCCCTCGGAGGCGGGGGCCGCGCTACTGGGCCTCTACGCGCGCGTGGCGGTCGTCCTGTTCGCGGCGCTCACCGCGACGGGCACCTGGAGCGCGCTGCGCCGGATGCCGCCGGGGACGGTCCTGGACCAGCTCACGGCGACGGCGTACGGGCGCACGCTGCTGGCCAAGTTGCTGCTGGTGGCCGTCGTGGCCGTCCTTGCCCTGAGTGCGCGACTGCGGCTGCGCCGCGCCGCGGACCCGCTCAGTGCCTGCTCCCCCGCGCGTGCGGAGGTCGTGGCACTGGGCATCGTCGTCGTGGTGTCGGGGGTGCTGACGGCGGTGCCTGTGCCGATCAGGTGGTGACGGTGACCCATCAGGTCGTGACGAGCACCTTGAGAGCCGTGCGCCCGTCCATCGCCTTGTAGCCGTCGGGTACGCCTTCCAGGCCGACGGTCACATCGAACACCGGCGACGGGTCGATGGTCCCGTCGAGGATGTCGGGCAGCAGCTCCGGGATGTAGGCGCGCACCGGTGCGACCCCGCCGCGCAGGGCGATGTTCCGGTCGAACAGCACGCTCAGGTCCAGCCCCGTACCGCTGCCGTGCGGAACCCCGACGAAGCCGATGGCGCCGCCGTCGCGGGTGATGTTCACGGCCGTGCTCATGGACTGCTCTGTCCCGACCGCCTCGATGACGCAGCGCGCCCCCTGACCGCGGGTCAGCTCACGGACGGCCTCGACGGCCGCGTCGCCGCGCTCGGCGACGATGTCCGTGGCTCCGAAGCGGCGCGCAATGTCCGTACGCACCTGGTGGCGTCCGAGCGCGATGATCCGCTCGGCGCCCAGCCGCTTGGCGGCCAGCACGGCGCACAGTCCGACGGCTCCGTCCCCGACGACGGCTACGGTGGCGCCCTCGTGGACCCCCGCGCCGACGGCCGCGTGGTGACCCGTGCCCATCACGTCGGACAGCGACAGCAGGGCCGCCAGCAGGCGGTCGTCGGAGGCCGCCTCCTTGGGCAGTTGTACGAGGGTGCCGTCGGCGTAGGGGACACGGACCGCCTCGCCCTGCCCGCCGTCGTATCCGACATCGCCCCAGATGCCGCCGTGCTCGCAGGACGTCGTGAGCCCTTCACGGCAGTAGTCGCACACTCCGTCGCACCACATGAAGGGCGCCACGACCAGGTCGCCGCGCTTGACGCCGGTCACCTCGGAGCCGGTGTCCTCGACGGTGCCGAGGAACTCGTGCCCGATCCGCTGGTCCGGCTCCCGGTGCGACTCGCCGCGGTACGCCCACAGGTCGCTGCCGCAGATACAGGACCGCAGCACCCGGACGACCGCGTCGGTGGGCAACTGCACCACGGGCTCGGGCACGTCAACCACGCGCATGTCGTACGGGGCGTGGATGGTGGTGGCGCGCATGGGCGAGGCTCCTTCTCCTGCGGGGGCGTCCGCGGCTGTCCTCAGCGGGTGGTCGAGCTCATCTCACCGTACGCCGCCCTCGGTACGGATTGCGCGCCGAGCGTGCCCAGCACGCCTTTGAACAGCAGGAACTGGGCGGCGATGTACGTGAGCATGATCCAGAAGTCCGGCCTGGGGAGCTGCGGCCAGTCGGCGATCCCGGTCGCGATGAGGGTGTCGGAGAGCAGGAAGAGGGCGCCGCCGAGGCCTGTCACGAGCCCGATCCGGGTCGCGCCGTACGCCATCGCGGTGAGCAGCAGGCCGTATCCGGCTACTGGGAGCCGCAGTTCGGCGGGGAGGTCGGGCCACAGCAGGGTGACGCCGGCGACGAGTGCGATGGCGTACGCGCAGAGAAACCATGCTCCACGCGCGCGTGGAGCACTTCTGAACAGTGCGAGATAACACGCGTGCCCCGCCGCGAAGGAGGCCATCCCGGCCAGGAAGGCGGGGTCCGTGTCGAACAGCAGCAGGGTGTCGCCGCCCCAGCCGAAGAGCAGGGCCGCGACGAGCAGCCGGGGGCCGCCGCGCGTGGCCACGTGAGCGGCGAGCAGGGGCATCAGGAGCGGCTTGGCGACCATGTGCCCCGGGTCGAACCCGGCGGCCAGCGAGACGAGGTCAACGGCGGCCGCCGCGCCGAAGGAGACGAGGAGCACGCGCGCGAGGCGTGGGTCCGCACCCACGCGCGTGAGGCGTGGGTTCACGCGACGGGCTCGGTGACCGGTGTCTTCGGAGCGGCGGCCTTCGGCGCCGGCTGCCAGCCCGGCCCGCCGAAGATCCGCCCCGCACGCTCGCGCCAACTCCCCGCCGCCTTCAGGTCCCTGGCGATGGCGGCGTACTCATGGGTGGCGACACGCAGGGGGTTGTACGTGGAGATGTTCTTGGTGAGGCCGTAGACGGGCCGCTCGGTCTCCTCGACGAAAGACCCGAAGAGCCGGTCCCAGACGATGAGGATCCCCCCGAAGTTGCGGTCCAGATAGCCGCCTTGGGAGGCGTGGTGGACGCGGTGGTGGGAGGGCGTGTTGAAGACGAACTCGTAGGCCCGGGGCAGCTTGCCGATGCGCTCGGTGTGGATCCAGAACTGGTAGACGAGGTTCGCGGACGAGCAGAACGCGAGCGCGGCCGGATGCACACCGAGGGCGATGAGCGGGACGTAGAAGGGCCAGACGGTCCAGGTCGTCCAGGGCTGGCGCAGGGCGGTGGTGAGATTGAACCTGCGGCTGGAGTGGTGGACGACGTGGCAGGCCCAGAGGATGCGGATGACGTGGTGTCCGCGGTGCGACCAGTAGTAGAAGAAGTCCTGCCCGAGCAGCATCAGCGGGATGGTCCACCACAGGACGGGCACCTGAAGGGGTGTCAGTTCGTAGATCGCCGTGTAGAGGGCGACGATCGGGATCTTCCACAGAAAGTCGAAGGCGAGGCTGCCGAGCCCCATGCCGACGCTCGTCGCGGCGTCCTTCGCCTCGTACCCCGCTGCGGCACCTTCGGCATCTGGACGGATCCTGACACTCACCACCTCGATCACGGTGAGCAGCACGAAGGCGGGTATCGACCACAGCACGACATCGGGCAGGTTCGGGTTCGGCATGGGTGAACCGTAGAACCGCCGGCGGGCCCCGGCTAGGGGTTGTTACTGACAAGTATTACCGGCGGTACGCGCTTGCTTCTTGGCGGTCTTCGCCAACGGCCGCCCCGGGTATGGGGCTCTGAACAGGGCGCTCACACCCCTGTCGCATTCAACAGGGCCCCCGCCCCGTACGTCACCGCCATCGCCAGCGCGCCCCCGCCCACGTTCCGCAGCACCGCCCGTCGCACGCCCGCCGCGCCGAGGCCCGCGCTCACCCAGCCGGTGACGACCAGGGCGGCGAGGACCGAGACCACGGTGACGGGCACCCTCCAGTCGCTCGGCGGAAGGACGATCGCGAGCAGGGGGAGGAGCGCGCCGATCGTGAACGACAGGAAGCTCGCCCAGGCCGCGTGCCAGGGGTTGGTGAGGTCGTCGGTGTCGATGCCGAGCTCCACGGCCGCGTGGGCCTTCAGGGCGTCCCGCTGCGTGAGCTGCTCGGCCGCTTCGAAGGCCACGTCACGTGACAGGCCACGCTCCTCCAGGAGCCCGGTCAGCTCCTCGAGTTCGGCCTCCGGCTGTTCCCGCAGCTCCCGCTTCTCCACCGCCAGAGCGGCCTTCTCCGAGTCCAGCTGGGTGGAGACCGAGACGTACTCGCCCGCCGCCATGGACATGGATCCGGCGAGCAGCCCCGCGAGCCCGGCGGTGAACAGCGCGGAGCGGTCGCTGGTGGCGCCCGCCACGCCGACCACGATGCCCGCGGTGGAGACGATGCCGTCGTTGGCGCCCAGGACGGCGGCACGCAGCCAGTTCAGCCGGGAACCGAGGGTGCCGCCGTGGGGTTCGTCGTGGGGCTCTTTGCCGGGTTGGGCATGGGGTTCGTCGCGCGTGGGTTCGCTCACACGGGGAGGATCGCACCCCGGGCGCGGCCGCCGGCGTACCGACCCGTCGTCACGCGCGTATCGACCCGTCGCCACGCGCGCACCGGTCCGTCGTCACGCGCGCGTGCGCCTTCATCGCCGCGCCGGTGGCGACGGCGGCCTACCCGGCCTACCCCTCCCGCAGATCCATCAGAAGCCCCCCTCGGGCCCCCCGTCGAGGACCTGCCGCGGATCGTCGTAGCGCTGGTGGATGTACGGCAACAGGGCCTGGGCGCTGACGCGTTCGACGACCCTGCCGCGCTGGTCGGTGGTCTTCTCGCCGAGGGTGATCTCGACGAGCCGTCGCACGGGGAGGTCGGCGACCGGGTCGTACATCGACTCGCGCAGCACGACGTCCCCGGTGATCCGCTCCAGCTTGCGCACCTTCTCGTTGCGCAGGCAGTGCACCAGGACGGGCCCGGCGTCGAAGCCCGAACCGTCCACCCCGGGAAGGAACTTGAAGTAGAAGTCCGTCTTCTGCACGGGCTCGGGCAGCGGCAGGTCACCGCTGACGGCGCCGCGTACCTCTACGAACGCGATGCCGTGCCGGGCGAGTGCGGCGCGTACGACGAGACCGTCGCGCTCGACTGTCACCTCGCCGAGCTTCTTGGGCTCCCCGAAGACCTCACGCCCGCCGATGAGGGCCCGTTCGTGGGTCATCGGCATGACGAGCGGATACCAGCCCTCGACGCCGTCGTGCGCGGCGGCGACCGCGAACGAACCGGCGCCCAGCGGGTATCCGGCCAGGTCGACCCTGCTGATGCCGACCCGCACCAGGGGGCTCCCGGTGGGTTTGAGCGGGGGCGGCAGCACCGCCGCGACCGCGTCCGGGTCGCTCTCCCAGAGGGCCACCACACCGGTGGACCAGATGTCGGGGAGTTTCGAGCTCGCGGTGCGCGCGGCGGCGAGCTCCGCCTCGGTCCGTGCGCCGTACCTCACTCGTGCCATGTCTCGTACCGCCCTTCGCAGGCCGTCGTCCACCGGGCGCGCAGCACGCTTGCACCAGGCGGGCGAAAGGTCCATAGCCGTGCGCACCGGGCTTCGCGCCGATGGGGCGCGCGCGGAACTGGCGCAACTCCCCGCCCTCGCCGTGCGGGGCGCGCCCTCGACGCAGGTATGTGACGGACCCTCCGATGAGTGCGGAGTCCGGCGACGTGACTGTCAGTCGGGCCCCGTATTCTCAGTGACCATGCTCGAAGACCTGACGACCGCAGCGTCCCCCGTCTCCTGGCCGGCCGCGTATCCACAGGGGTACGCGGTCGTCGACGTCGAGACCACAGGCCTGGCCCGGGACGACCGGATCATCTCGGCCGCCGTCTACCGGCTGGACGCGCGCGGTGAGGTCGAGGACCACTGGTACACGATGGTCAACCCGGAGCGCGATCCGGGCCCGGTGTGGATCCACGGCCTGACGAGCGACGTACTCGAAGGCGCCCCGCTCTTCCAGGACATCGCCGAGGAGTTCGCAGGCCGGCTCGCGGACCGGGTGCTCGTCGCGCACAACGCGGTCTTCGACTGGTCGATGATCGCGCGGGAGTACGCGCGTGCGGAGCGCGAGGCTCCGGTGCGGCAGCGGCTGTGCACCATCGCGCTCTCCAAGGAGTTGGGGCTTCCGCTGCCCAACCACAAGCTGGAGTCGCTGGCCGCGCACTTCGGCGTCGTACAGCAGCGGGCGCACCACGCGCTGGACGACGCGCGCGTGCTGGCCGAGGCGTTCCGGCCGAGCCTGCGGGTCGCCGCAGACCGCGGCGTGCGGCTGCCTCTTCTGGAATGCCGTCCGCTCACGGAGTGGTCATCCAGCCCGTCGATCGGCCGGCAGTCCGGCGGCGGCGGTTACCCGTCCGGGAGTTGGCGGCCCTCCCGCAAGCGCCCCGCCTGCCCGTATCCCAACCCGGGCCGCTACCAAGCGGACAGGCCACTCAAGCAGGGCATGCGGATCGCGTTCTCCGGGGACACGTCCATCGACCGTGAGCTGCTGGAGGACCGAGCCGTCGAGGCCGGGCTGCATGTCGCGACGAGCCTGTCCCGGCTCACCAGCCTGCTCGTGACGAACGATCCGGACTCCAGTACGTCCAAGGTGGTCAAGGCCAGGCAGTTCGGGACACCGGTGATCGACGAGGCGGCGTTCGGGCAGCTGCTGCGGGATGTGGACCCGGCATAGCAGGCCTCACGCGGGCGGGTGCCGCAGGCCTGGCCGACGTGGGCGTCAGACGGGTGATTGCGGGGCGACTCGCCCGGCGTCCACTCGCCCGCGCCCCGTCGGCGCCCCACCCTGTGGCGCATGGCGAGATGTGAAGTATGTGGCAATGACTACGGCATGACCTTCGAGGTGCACGCGCAGGGCGCGGTGCACGTCTTCGACTGTTTCTCCTGCGCGATCCACCGGATGGCCCCCATCTGCGAGCACTGTCGGGTGCAGATCATCGGCCAGGGGGTCGAGGTGGAGGGCCGCTGGTTCTGCGGCGCGCACTGCGCCCGCGCGGAGGGGAAGGTGGGGATCATCGACAACGTCTGAGCCCGTACCGGAGGCCGGGCCCCGCGTCCGCCTCGACACGCACCCCCCTCAATGCGCCCCACGACCGAGTTGTACGGTCGTGGGGTGTACCGCTTCCTGTTGTCCCGGCAGTGGGTGATTCTCACCCTCGTGGCTCTCGCGCTCATCCCCACGATGATCAAGCTGGGCTACTGGCAACTGCACAGGCATGAGCACAAGGTCGCGCTGAACACGGTGATCGCCGACTCCCTCGCCGCCACACCCGTGCCGGCCGAGTCGCTCACCGCTCCGGGTCAGGAGATCAAGCACGACGACCTCTTCCGCCGGGTGACCGCGAAGGGCCACTTCGACACCGCGCACGAGGAGGTCGTACGCCGTCGCACCAACTCCGACGGTGAGGTCGGCTACCACGTCCTGACCCCGTTCGTCCTGGACGACGGCCGGGTCCTGGTGGTCAACCGGGGCTGGATCGCGGCGGATGCCTCACAGAGCGCGTTCCCGAAGGTCCCGGCGCCCGCGACGGGCGAGATCACCGTCACCGGCAGGCTGATGGCCGACGAGACGACCGCCGAGAGCGGCATCAAGAACGTCCAGGGTCTGCCCGCCCGGATGGTCATGCTGATCAACAGCGAGCAGGAGTCGAAGCGGCTCGGCGAGCAGGTCCTCGGCGGCTACATCGAGCAGACCGCCCCGGAACCCAAGGGTGACTCCCCCGAGCTGATCCCCGACCCGGAACACAGCGACATCGGTCCGCACATGGCGTACGCGATCCAGTGGTGGCTCTTCTCCGCGGGAGTACCCGTGGGCTGGGTGATCCTGGTCCGCCGCGAACGCCGCGACCGGGCGGAGGCAGCGGCGGCGGCGCAGGACGCGCCGGAGGCGGCTCCGGCACCCGTGTGACACCGGGTCCGGGACCTCGACCGGCACCCGTATGACACGGGACTCAGCCCCGGACCGGCACCCGCACAACAGGGCCGAGCCGCCACCGGCACCCGTGCAACACCGGGTCCGGGACTTCGACCGGCACCGGGCGCAAACACCGGGTCCGGGACTTCGACCGGCACCGCCATAACACCAGGTCTCGACCCCCGACCACGACCCGTGCAACACCGGATCCCGGACCCCGACCGGCACTCACGCCACTCTGGCGGCCCGATTGACGGGCCTCCCGGTCGGGAACCCGTCCACCGTGCAGCGACGCATCGAGGACTACGCGCTCATCGGGGACGAACAGACCGCCGCCTTGGTGGGACGGGACGGTTCCATCGACTGGCTGTGCCTGCCGCGGTTCGACTCCGCAGCCTGCTTCGCCGCGCTTCTCGGCGACGACGAGCACGGCCACTGGCGGATCGCGCCCAAGGGGGCGGGTGACTGCACCCGGCGCGCCTACCGCCCCGACACCCTGGTGCTCGACACCGAGTGGGACACGGACGAGGGCTCCGTCCGGGTGACCGACGTGATGCCGAAGCGCGACGGCGCCCCCGACGTCGTACGCATCATCGAAGGGCTGAGCGGCCGGGTGACCATGCGCGGCCTGCTCCGGCTGCGCTTCGACTACGGCCTGGTCGTGCCGTGGATGCGCCGCGCGGAGGGCCACCGGGTGGCGGTCGCGGGCCCGGACGCTGTGTGGTTGCGCAGCGAGCCGCCCGTGCGCACCTGGGGCAAGGACTTCCGTACGCACTCGGAGTTCACCGTCGCCGCGGGCGAGAAGGTCGCCTTCGTCCTGACCTGGCATCCCTCGCACCGGCCGCGCCCGCCACTGTGCGACCCGTACGAGGCTCTGCGGACCAGCGTCGAGGAGTGGCAGGCGTGGTCGGCGCGCTGCCATCACGGCGGACCGCACCGGGACATCATCATGCGCTCGCTGATCACCCTCAAGGCCCTCACGTACGCGCCGACCGGGGGCATCGTGGCCGCCCCCACCACCTCACTGCCCGAAGAGCTCGGCGGCGTCCGCAACTGGGACTACCGCTACTGCTGGCTGCGCGACTCCACCCTCACCCTCGGCGCGCTCCTGACGGCCGGTTACCACGAGGAGGCCGAGGCCTGGCGTGACTGGCTGCTGCGCGCGGTCGCCGGCGACCCGGCGGACCTGCAGATCATGTACGGGCTCTCCGGCGAGCGCCGGCTTCCCGAGTACGAGATCCCCTGGCTGCCCGGCTTCGCCCGCTCCCGCCCGGTGCGGGTCGGCAACGAAGCCGTCACCCAGTTGCAGCTCGACGTGTACGGCGAGGTCATCGACTCGCTCTCGCTGGCCCGGAGTTCGGGCATGCCCGTCAAGCCGCACATGTGGCGGGTGCAGGTCGCGCTGATGGAGTTCCTGCGGACGGCGTGGCGGCAGCCGGACGAGGGGATCTGGGAGGTGCGCGGCCCGCGCCGGCACTTCGTGTACTCGAAGGTGATGGCGTGGGTGGCCGCCGACCGCGCCGTACGCGCGCTGGAGGCCGACCCGAACCTCGACGGTGATCTGACCGGCTGGCGCGCGATGCGGGACGAGGTGCACCGGGAGGTGTGCGAGCGCGGCTTCGACCCCGAACGGAACACGTTCACGCAGTCCTACGGTTCGCGGGAGCTGGACTCCTCGGCGCTGCTCATCCCCCGCGTCGGCTTTCTGCCGTACGACGATCCCCGGGTGATCGGCACGATCGACGCGGTCCGCGACGAGCTCGGCCACAGCGGTTTCCTGCGCCGCTACAGCGTCGAGGAGAGCGACGTCGACGGACTGCCGGGCGACGAGGGTACGTTCCTGGCGTGCTCGTTCTGGCTGGCGGAGGCCCTGCATCTGACGGGCCGTACCCAGGAGGCGCGGGAGCTGTTCGGACGGCTGGTGTCGGTGGCCAACGACGTGGGCCTGCTCGCCGAGGAGTACGACCCCCTGGCCGGCCGCCAGCTCGGCAACTTCCCCCAGGCGTTCAGCCATATCGGCCTGGTGAGCGCCGCCTTCGTACTGTTCAAGGGCCAGGGTCCAGAATAGGGCCATGGATCTTGGACTGAAGGACCGTGTGTACGTCGTCACGGGAGCGACCCGTGGCCTGGGCAACGCCACCGCGCGCGAACTCGTCGCCGACGGCGCGAAAGTGGTCATCACCGGACGCGACGAGAAGACCGCCGGTGCGGCGGCGACCGCGCTCGGCCCGAACGCGGTCGGGGTCGCCGCCGACAACGCCGACCCCGCGGCCGCCGAGCAGCTCGTCAAGGCCGCGCGGCTGCACTTCGGCCGCTTCGACGGCATCCTGATCAGCGTCGGCGGCCCGGCGCCCGGGTTCCTCGCGGACAACACGGACGAGCAGTGGACCGCCGCGTTCGAGTCCGTCTTCCTGGGTGCGGTGCGGCTGGCCCGCACGGCCGCGGCGGAACTCGGCGAGGGCGGCGTCATCGGCTTCGTGCTCTCGACCTCCGTGTACGAGCCGATCCCGGGCCTGACCATTTCCAACGGGCTGCGCCCCGGCCTCGCGGGCTTCGCCAAGTCCCTCGCGGACGAGTTGGGACCGCGCGGTGTCCGTGTCCTCGGGCTGCTCCCGGCCCGCATCGACACGGACCGCGTCCGCGAGCTGGACGGCCTCTCGGCCGACCCGGACGCGACCCGCGCCGCCAACGAGGCCCGCATTCCGCTGCGCCGCTACGGCACCCCGGAGGAGTTCGGCCGCACGGCCGCGTTCCTGCTCTCGCCGGCCGCGTCCTATCTGACGGGCATCATGCTGCCGGTGGACGGCGGCGTGCTGAGCGGGTTCTAGGACACGTGGTCGAGGCTCAACTCACGCGCTCGGCACGGTGCTTGACCCCGCGCAGACGTACCTCCGCGGGGAGCGCCGCAAGGCCCGCCGAGTCGCGCGCGTGGGCCAGCGCCTCCGTGGTCAGCGAGTGCAGCGCGTGCCCGGGATCCACATGCGGCTCCAACAGGAGCTGCACACGCGCCTCGGGGCCGCTGCGCCGCCCGGTCAGCAGGATCTGCGCCCGCTGGACGCCGTCCAACTGCCCTGCCTCACCGGCGAGTACGCCCTCCAGGGCCCGCCCGCGCAGCAGCGCGCCCTCGCCGTCGCCGGTGTCAACGAGCACCTCGGCGAGCCGGCGGCGGCGCAGCACGGCCGTCAGCCACCACAGGGCGAGCAGCACCAGCACCGCGAGGACGGCGATGACGACCGGCCACCACCAGCCCTCGTCCCGCCACCGCGCGCGGTCCGCGTCGCTGAGCAGCACGTCGTGCCGCCCGTCGTGGATCCACCACGAAGGCGGACCGGCCCCCAGCCCCACGGCGAGCACGGAGCCGCCGAGGACGACCAGCGCCAGGCCGATCACGCCCAGCAGCACGCGGTTGACGATCCGGAGCATCCGCCTCACCCCTTCCGGCCCAGGCGTGCGACGTGCACCGACAGGGCGGGCGGCCGGGAGAGGCCGAGCCCCCTGATGCCGTCGGCGAGCGTGGCGTCCAAGTCGGCTCGTACGTCGTCGAGTTCACGGAAGTGCGAGACCGCTCGGACGTCGGCCTTCTTCCGGCGCATCCGGACGCGGACCGACTGCACTCCGGCGACCTCCATGGCCCGGTCGCGCAGCGCGGTCGCGGCGGCGCCCCGGTGCAGCCCGGCCCGTACATCGGCGTGGACGCGGCGCATCGGCAGTACGTCGCGCAGCCCCGGCGTCGCCGCGAGGACGATCAGCCAGAGCCCGAGGACCGCGGCCACTGCGGCACCGACAAGCACCCAGGTGTCGTCGAGAGGGCGTTCGGCGAGCTGCCGGGCCAGTGACCTGCGCCAGTGCATGGCGGGCCGGCCGGCGCGCACGGCGGCGACGTCGTACAGGAAGAGACCCGCGCCGACGAGGAGCAGCACCGCGAGAATCCCCGCGGGGACGCGGCGCGGCGACCAGAAGCGGCCCTCTCCCCCGCCCTCCTCGTCGAGAGTGGGCAGCGGTTCGTATGCCGCCGCGGAAGCGGACTGGCCGAGTTCGCTCTCGGCGGCCTTCTCCAGCACGGGCAGCCGTTGGGTACTGCCGTCGGGTCCCTGGGACTCGCTCACTGCGTCCTCCCGTGTGCGGCGCCGGGTGTCTGCGCCAGGTGCAGCCGCTCCACCTGGACGGCCACCTCCGGTACTTCCATCCCCGCCAACGCACCTACCCGCTCGGCGACATGTCGACGCACCGCGTTGCACTGCCCGCCGATGTCGGAGGGGTAGTCGAGTTCGAGGCTGACGCGGACGTGGGCGGTGTCGATGAGGGTCCCCCCGCCCGAGCGAAGCCGAGGGTGGGGGCGGACGACGACCGTGGCGTGCGGGGCCATGGCGTCCGGGGGCAGCGCCTCCAGCGCCTCGCGCGCCGCCTGCCCGGCGATCTTCGCCACCACCCGGTCGGCGATCCGGGTCGCGCCGCGCTCGGCCGGCGCGACGGCCGTCACAGGCCGCCGCGTCTCACCGAGCCGGCCTGACTGTGCGGGCACGCGTCACCGCCGCCGGTCATCGCGGGAACGGAAGAAGTCGCCGAGCTCCAGGTCCCCTTCGAGGAACCGCCCGGCGACGAAGCCGACGGCACCGAGGGCGGCCACCAGGAGGAAGGCCCCGAAACCCCCGAAATACCCGGCGAAGCCCAGCGCCATTCCGGCGATCATGCCGATCACGGCCAAGCTCATGATGCGCTCCTCAGCAGTTCGGTGGCCGGGGTTGAGCGGTAGTGGGACCGGGATGTCACTGGAGCCGCGACTCCGGCTCGTCGTCCTCTTCGTCCGGCAGCTTTACGTCGCTGACGGCGATGTTGACCTCGACGACCTCGAGTCCGGTCATGCGCTCGACGGCCGCGATGACGTTCTCCCGCACCGCGCGGGCCACGTCCCCGATCGACACGCCGTAGTCGACGACGATCTCCAGGTCGAGCGCGGTCTGCAGCTCTCCGACCTCGGCCTTGACACCCCGTGAGACGGACTTCGTACCGCCGGGCACCCGGTCCCGCACCGCCCCGAAGGTCCGGCTCAGCCCGCTCCCCATCGCGTGCACGCCGAGTACGTCCCGGGCGGCGAGCCCGGCGATCTTCTCCACGACTCCGTCCGCGATGGTGGTCCGTCCCCGGGTCGCGGGGTCACCGCCGCCACGTTTGGTGGCCTTGCGCGTCCCCACCGGCTCCTGCTCGCCCTCGGGGGTCTCCGGCCGCTTCCGCTCTGTCATGTCGGTCATCGCCGTACATCCCTTTCGGTCGTCGTCCCTTCGCCCACACTAAGTCGGGTCGCGCGCTTGCGCGCCGGGGATGCGGCAGGCTGGAGCAATGACGGCGGACGGGTGGGCGCAGGTTGTACGACACCAGCTCGGGCTCGGCAGGCTGCTGCCTCTCGGCGGCCCGCGCGACGGCGCGTGGATCACGGAGGATGCCGCCGACTCCCTGCTGCGGCGGGCGGCGGCTCCCATGCGCGGGGCGCGGCTCGGCACGCTCCGGATCGCCCTCGCGGAACCCGACCGGTCGTACGACCCCGCGGTGCTCCCGCCGCCCAGCGCACTGCCACCCGGCCCGCTCCGTATCAGCGCCGACTTCACGGCTTCGGCGGATCCCACGGCCCCCGGCGCCGAACCGCTCCCGGCAACGGCGGCCCGTCTGCGCCGGGCCCTGGTCACGGCGGCGAAGGAGCGTCTCGGTCTGACGGTCACGGAGGTGGATCTGCGGGTGGCGGGGTTGCTGGAGGGGGACGAGGAACCAGCCGTCGTACGCCCCGGTGACGTACAGCCGGCCGCCCGGCCGACCGATGCCGAAGAGGCACTGGTGGCCACGGCCGCGCTGTCCGTACCGGGGGTGCTCCACCTGACGGACGCCTTGGGCCGCCCGGTGCGTATCGAGGACGGCCGTGGCGGGGAGAGTGCCCTGCCGCGCCGCCATGTCCGCGTTGAGGTGGCGGTCTCCGGGCGGGCCGTCGATGTGGCACGGGCGGTCAGAACCGCGGTCACGAGCGCTCTGCCGGACAGCCCGTCGGTGGCGGTGCTGGTGACCGCCGCGCACTAGACCTCACGGGTGAGCGGGGAACTCCGCGCACCACAGCACGCCTCTCAGGGGCGCGGGGAACTGCGCGCGCCGCCACACGCCTCTCAGGGCGCGGGGCTCCGCGCACCACAGCACGCCTCTCAGGGGCGCGGGAAACTCCGCACCACAGCGCGTCTTTCAAGGGCGCGGGGAACTGCGCGACCAGCCCCCACCGGCCCGCAGCCTGCGTGCGGCCTCAGTCCCCCAGACCCGCGAGGTCCCGCAGCCGACGCCCCTGAGCGGCACGCTCGGCGACGCGCTGCTCCTCGTACGTACGGTCCTGGACCCCGCGCAGCAACGCCTTCGTCTCGATGACGGCGTCGCGCGGCGCGGCCACCAGCGCGGCCACCAGATCCCGTACCGCGTCATCGAGCTGGTCGCCGGGCACCGCGAGGTTGGCGAGCCCGGTGCGCTCGGCCTCCTCGGCCAGGACGAAGCGCCCCGTCGCGCAGATTTCCAGCGCACGGGCATAGCCCACCAGGCTGACCAGCGGATGTGTACCGGTGAGGTCGGGCACCAGGCCCAGGCTCGTCTCACGCATGGCGAACTGGACGTCGTCCGCGACGACGCGCAGGTCACAGGCGAGGGCGAGCTGGAACCCCGCACCGATGGCGTGTCCCTGCACGGCGGCGATGGACACCAGGTCACTGCGCCGCCACCAGGTGAAAGCCTCCTGGTACTCGGCGATGGTCGCGTCGAGGTCGGCTTCGGAACCGCGCGCGAGATCGATGAACGACGGCTCGCCCTCGAAGCCCTCGGGCGCGAACGCCTGCCGGTCGAGCCCCGCGGAGAAGGACTTGCCCTCGCCGCGCAGCACAACGACCCGGACGGTGCCCGGCAGTGACCGACCGGCCAGCGTCAACGCCCGCCACAGAGCAGGACTTTGGGCGTTGCGCTTGGCCGCATTGGTCAGCGTCACCGTGGCGAGGGACTCGTCGACGGTGAGCCGTACGCCGTCCTTGTCGAAAACCGGGTCGAGTGAAGCCATGGACGCCTCCGATGCGTGCGGTCACGGTGGATGCCGTACGACGGCATTCTTAAGTGACTGCACAGTAACCACCCGGCCGATCACAGGACCGACCGGGTGGTCACCACCGAAGCCGATGGGGACGCCCGGCCTCAGGCCGAGGCGGCCTTCTTGCCCCGCGTCGCTCCGCCACGCCCACGAAGGGTGACGCCCGATTCGCTGAGCATCCGGTGTACAAAGCCATACGAACGGCCGGTTTCTTCGGCCAGCGCTCGAATGCTCGCACCGGAGTCGTACTTCTTCTTCAGGTCTGCCGCGAGCTTGTCGCGCGCGGCGCCGGTTACCCGGCTGCCCTTCTTCAGAGTCTCGGCCACCCGTGCCTCCTCAGCGGAAGTGCGCTCTGGACTCTCATGATCACCCCTCCCGGGCTTCATGGCCAGCCATTCGGCAAGGTCCGTAAGACAAGGTTTTGACGACAGGAGCCCATCCCCACAAGTGGAACCTGTGATTCCGACGTGTCGCGTTCATACCGCTGAACGGGTTCATCCGTGAAGTGCCAGGTCAGAGACGCAAGACGGCCGAGCCCTCGGGATCGAAGGGCTCGGCCGGAAAATCGGTGTAGGACACACCTCGGTACGAGGAGATCTCACACCATTGATGGATCACGGATCGGCCGAATGATCCATACGCAGTGGATCAGTCATTCGATCAAGCGGCGCTGACCGGCCGCCAGGGGCTCGGCCGAGGCCTCCCGGGGCTCAGGCGAGGGCCACCAGGTCCGCGTAGTCGGAGCCCCACAGGTCCTCGACGCCGTCGGGCAGCAGGATGATGCGCTCCGGCTGGAGCGCCTCGACCGCGCCCTCGTCGTGGGTGACGAGGACGACGGCTCCCTTGTACGTGTGCAGCGCGCCGAGGATCTCCTCGCGGCTTGCCGGGTCGAGGTTGTTGGTCGGCTCGTCGAGGAGGAGGACGTTCGCGGAGGAGACCACCAGGGTCGCGAGCGCCAGCCGGGTCTTCTCGCCGCCGGAGAGGACGCCGGCCGGCTTGTCGACGTCGTCCCCGGAGAACAGGAACGAGCCGAGCGTCTTGCGGACCTCGACGAGGTCCAGGTCGGGGGCCGCGGAACGCATGTTCTCCAGGACCGAGCGCTCCGGGTCGAGGGTCTCGTGCTCCTGCGCGTAGTAGCCGAGCTTGAGGCCGTGGCCCTCGACGACCGAGCCGGTGTCGGGGGTCTCGACGCCGCCGAGGAGACGGAGCAGGGTCGTCTTGCCCGCGCCGTTCAGGCCGAGGATCACGACGCGGGATCCCTTGTCGATGGCCAGGTCGACGTCGGTGAAGATCTCCAGGGAGCCGTACGACTTCGACAGGCCCTCGGCCATCAGCGGGGTCTTGCCGCAGGGCGCCGGCTCCGGGAAGCGCAGCTTGGCGACCTTGTCGGAGACGCGCACCGCGTCGAGTCCGGCGAGCAGCCGGTCGGCCCGCTTGGCCATGTTCTGCGCGGCGACCGTCTTGGTGGCCTTGGCGCGCATCTTGTCGGCCTGCGAGTGCAGTACGGCGGCCTTCTTCTCGGCGTTCTGCCGCTCGCGCTTGCGGCGCTTCTCGTCGGCCTCGCGCTGCTGCTGGTAGAGCTTCCAGCCCATGTTGTAGACGTCGATCTGGGCGCGGTTGGCGTCCAGATAGAACACCTTGTTGACGACCGTCTCCACGAGGTCGACATCGTGGGAGATCACGATGAAGCCGCCGCGGTAGGTCTTCAGGTAGTCGCGCAGCCAGACGATCGAGTCGGCGTCGAGGTGGTTCGTCGGCTCGTCCAGGAGGAGCGTGTCGGCGTCCGAGAAGAGGATGCGGGCCAGCTCGATACGGCGGCGCTGACCGCCGGAGAGCGTGTGCAGGGGCTGACCGAGCACGCGGTCGGGCAGGTTGAGCGCGGCGGCGATGGTGGCGGCCTCGGCCTCGGCGGAGTACCCGCCCTTGGTGAGGAACTCCGTCTCCTGGCGCTCGTACTGCCGCATGGCCTTCTCGCGGGTGGCGCCCGCTCCGTTGGCGATGCGCTGTTCGTTCTCGCGCATCTTGCGGATCAGGGTGTCCAGACCGCGGGCGGAGAGGATACGGTCGCCGGCGAGCATGTCGAGGTCGCCGGTGCGCGGGTCCTGCGGGAGGTAGCCGACCTCGCCGGAGCGGGTGACATTGCCCGCGGCGGGGGTGCCCTCACCTGCGAGGACCTTGGTGAGCGTCGTCTTGCCCGCGCCATTGCGGCCGACCAGACCGATGCGGTCGCCCTTGGCGATACGGAAGGTGGCGGACTCGATGAGAAGGCGGGCGCCGGCGCGCAGCTCGATACCGGAGGCGGAGATCACGGACAGACTCCAGGGCAGGGTGGTTGGCGGGGTGGACGGCTGAGGACGTTCCCGCCGTCTAATGCGCGAGGAGAATGGCCATGGGCCAAGTCTAACGGGACCGTGCAACCACTTTTTCTGCCTTGGGGCGTTCGGCACTGTGACGCTCATTGCCCAGCGGCGTGCGGTCCGGGGTGATCCGGCCGAGGTCGTCCACCGCGATGATCTCGGCGGTCCAGTCGTCGATGCCTCCGTCGCCGGGGCAGGGCTGCGCGACCAGGAGCGCCGCGCGGTGGCGCACCGCGCGCGCGGGCACGAACTCGCATCCCCGGCTCGCGGGCAGCACCCAGCGCAGATCACCGTCCGCGATGCGGTAGGCGGCGATGCGGTGCGGGGTGAGGACGGCGAGCATACGGGCGCCGAGCGGCCGCAGTACGCCACTCCCGCCTTGGGCCGCGAGCCAGGGGGCGGCCCCGGGGAGGGCTCGGTGCCAGCGCACCGCCTTGCCGCCGGGCGCGGTGGCGGCGGTGGTGGCGGTGGCGGTGACCAGTCCGTCGTCCCATAGCGCGATCGCGTCCCCGCGCGCGGGGACCACGGCCAGCGGACGACGCCCCTCCCGTGCGTAGCTCCAGCGAGGGCGCCCGGTCGCCTCGTCGTACGCCTCGACGGCGTCCTTCGTCGTACGCAGCGAGGGCCGGGCGGCGCTGTCCACGCGCGCGTGGACGGTGATGTGGTCCCCGAAGGGGGCGGGGCGCGCCTGGTCGGCCGCGGCGAGGACGGGGGCCGCGAGGAGGAGCGCGAGGGTCGCGGGAAGGAGGCGACGGAGGAAAAGGGAGTGGTGCCGCGCCGTCGCTGAGTGCAGGGGCGCCGGGCGGCCCGGCGCCGGTGCGACCGTGGCGGGCGCGGTGACGGCCGGGAAGGCGTCCTGCGGGTGCGGGGCCGTCACCTCGACCGGTAGAACAGCCACGTTTCCCCCTCTTCGCCCACTCGGTCCACGGATCAGGCGCAGAGCGTAGGCGCGGGTCGGCGAGGTGGCCGCCGGGACACGGCGGCCGGGCGCGGGGGCGTCCCCCGTTCGGACCTCCGCTCGGCGCCGGGGTCCTTGGGGCGTACGAAGATGGCGCCACAGAGCGACAGCCGTACGGCAGAGGGTGGTGTCTCCATGCAGTTCGACGACGACGCCGGCCTGGACACCTCCGAGGTACAGGATGTACGCGGCAGCCGGATCCCCGGCGGCAGGGCGACCGTGGGCGGCGGCCTGGCCGGGCTCATCGCCCTCCTCCTCGGGCTGTTCTTCGGGGTGGGACCCGACCAGCTCGGACTCTCCTCCGGCAACGACGAGCCCGCGGCGACCGCCTCCTCCCTCGCTCAGGTCCAGCAGACCTGTAGGACGGGACAGGACGCGAACACCAAGGACGACTGCCGCATCGTGGCGGTCGTCAACAGCGTGCAGACGTACTGGACACAGGAGTTCACACGCCGCAGCGGCACCTACACGCGCTCGCCCACGGTGTTCTTCAGCAGCCGCGTCGGCACGGCGTGCGGGACCGCGACGTCCGCCGTGGGGCCCTTCTACTGCCCGGGAGACCGCAAGGTCTATCTGGACCTGGGCTTCTTCGACGAGCTGCGCAGCAAGTTCGGCTCCAGCGGCGGCCCGTTCGCGCAGGCGTACGTGGTGGCGCACGAGTACGGGCACCATGTGCAGGATCTGATGGGGACGCTGGGCAGGGCGCAGGACGGTGTGACCGGCGCTGACAGCAACTCGGTGAAGGTCGAGCTGCAGGCCGACTGCTACGCCGGGGTGTGGGCGCACCACGCGACGACCACGAAGAGCCCGTCGACGGGCAAGCCGCTGCTGACCAGTCTCACCGACGCCGACATCCGCGACGGCATGGACGCGGCGGCCGCCGTCGGCGACGACCGGATCCAGGAGAGGTTCCAGGGCCGGGTGACGCCGGAAACCTGGACGCACGGCTCGGCCGGGCAGCGGCAGCAGTGGTTCCACCAGGGTTACAGCACCGGCGACATGGCCCGGTGCAACACCTTCGGCTGATCCGTCGCGGCCGCTCGGCCAGGCGTTGTCAGTGCCCGGTGCCAGACTGGGCAGCGGATCGGATTCCGGCGGCGGGACGAGAGGGAGTGACCGGGATGGCAGGCATCGACAGCGGGCGCCCGAGCATCTGTCCGACACTGTTGTACGCGGACGCGAAGGCGGCGATCAGGCAGCTCACGGAGGCCTTCGGCTTCACCGAGCTGTCGGTGTACGAGGGCGAGAACGGCATGGTGATGCACGCCGAGCTGACGCTGGGGAACGGCGCGGTGATGCTCGGTTCCAAGGGCCGCGGCGGCCTCTTCGACAGCGCGATGAAGGGCGCGGGCCCGGTGGGGGTGTACGTCGCCGTGGACGACGTCGACACCCACCACCAGCAGGCCGTGGACCACGGCGCGGAGATCCTGATGCCTCCGACGGACCAGGACTACGGCTCGCGGGACTACATGGCCCGGGACATCGAGGGCAACATCTGGAGCTTCGGGACCTACGCCCCCGAGATAGCGGCGTAGGACGCGTCCCGGGGCCGTAGCGCGCGTCACACGGGCAGGCGCCGGGCTCCGGTCAGCTCCCCCCGGTATGCACCTGGAAGGCGGCCCGGCGTACGGCCTTGGCCAGTGCCGGGTCCGGGTGGGCGGCGGCGAGCGCGACCAGGACCTGCACGGTGCGCGGGTGTCCGACGGCCCGGACCTCGTCGAGGAGCATGGGCACGGTGGGCTGCACGGCCGACTCCAGGTGGCGCACGAGGAGCGGCGCTTCCCCGTGGTCGGCGACGGCTGCGGCGGTGTCGACCCAGAGCCAGGTGGCCTCCGCGCGGGTGAGCACCTCGTGGGCGTCCTCGGGGTCGTGGCCGTCGTGCACGGCGAGCCACAGCAGGGCGTAGGGGCGCAGCGAGGTCTCTTCGGCCACCGCGCGTACGTCGGGTTCGGCGGGGGCGCCGACCACGCGCAGCGCCTCGAAGGCGAGCCCGCGGGTGAGCGCGTCCTCGCCCCGGGCGGCGTCGAGGAGTTCGGTGACGGCGCTGCCGACGGGTCTGGCGGCGAGCCAGGCGCGGTACTCGGCGCGTGCCGCGTTCGGGCGCAGCTGGGCGCAGCCGCGGAGCATGTCCTCGGCGGACGCCTCGATGTTCCCGGCGGGGCTCTGCGCGGCGACGCAGATCTGCTCCAGCTTGACCCAGACCGCCCAGCTGCCGAGCGGGGTGAGGGTGGCCTGTCCGTCGGCGCAGGTGAGCGCGCCCACGGAGGCCAGGGCGTGCAGGGCCCAGTCGAGGAGGGGGGCTAGGGGGGTGTCCTCGGCGGTTGCCTGGGCGACCGGTTCCGGCTGGGGGCCGTAGGGGATTTCGCAGCGCTCGGTGCGCAGTTCCGTGACGCGCTGTTCGAGGAGGTCGAGGAGCTGCTCCACGGGGACGGGGCCGGCGGAGAGCTGGAGGAAGGAGAGCACCTGGGGCATCGCCGAGACGACCTCGGCGACGGCGGACGCTTCCCGGTCCGCGGGCTCCGGATAGGCGAGCGACCAGGCGTCGAAGAGGGCGACCCAGCCGCGCAGTACGGCACTGTCGTCGCGGTTCCAGGCGCGCAGCCGCCAGCCGGGGCGGGCGCTGCCGCCGTGCACCTCGATGAGGCCGGCCAGACGTGCGGTGTCCCAGTCCCCGCGGACCTGAGCCGGGGTCAGTCCCATTTCGGCGGCGGCCCGTTCGGCGGACGCGTCGGAGAGGTTGCCCTTGTCGTCGGGCATCGCGCCGTCGCGGCCGGGGCCGAGTGCGGCGTCGGCCCAGCGGGCCACACGGGCCGCGTCGGAGAGACCTGTGCGGGCCATGCGGGCCAGTTCTGCGGGCGGCGGAGTGCCCTCGGGCGGGCGCGGTGCCGGGCGTTGCGAGCGGCGCTGGGTCGCCGCTCGGGGGGCGGCGGACAGGGGCCGCGGGCGGACGAGTCGGAGCCTGGAGTCGCGCGGGTTACGGGACGTCACGGGTGCAGTCTTCCGGTTGACAGTCCGAAAACCCAAACGGAATGAGGCATGGCCCTTCCGAGGGCCCCGTCCGCAAGCCGCCGTTCAGCCGGAACAGGCCCGTCCTCGCACCGCTGACAGGCTGAAAACAGCCCCTCTACCTGCTCCTACATCAGCGGGGTGAGGAAGCGGCGCAGGGTCTCTTCGTAGCCTGCCGGATCGGCGTTCCACATGGCGCCGTGCGGGGCGTCCGGGACCGTGTGCAGGGTGACCAGCTCCGGGCGGCTCTCGGCGAGGCGGCGGGAGGGGCCCCAGGGGGCGATGGTGTCGTCCGGGCCGTGCAGCAGCAGGGTCGGCACCTTGAGGTGGTCGGGGTGCGCGGCGTTCTCGATACGGTCGCCGTGCACGCCTGTCCGGCCCTGGGCGGCGCGCACCGCGAGGGGCAGCAGGGCGCTGGGGGTGTGGCGGGCGGTGGCGAGGGCGCGCAGCGTGGTCTCCCAGTTGAGGACGGGCGAGTCCAGCACGAGGCCGGAGATCCGCTCGCGCAGCGCGGAGTGCGCGGCGGCGCGCAGGGCCATGGTGGCGCCGGTGGACCAGCCGAAGAGGACGACCCGGTCGGCGCCGTAGCGCACGGCGTAGCGGATCGCCGCGTCGACGTCGCGCCACTCGGTCTCGCCGAGGTGGTTCAGGCCGTCCGGGGAGCGGGGTGCGCCGAGGTCGCCGCGGTAGGCGAGGTCGAGTACGGGGAACTGGTAGCGGTTCAGGAACTCCAGCACGTTCATGGGGTGTTCGCGGGTGGTGCCCAGGCCGTGCACGGTGATCACCCAGGTGTCGCGGACGCCGGGTACGAACCAGGCGGGCAGGGCGCCGAGTTCGCCGGGGACGTCGACGTCGGCGTGGTCGAGACCGAGGGCGGCGCTCGGGTTGCCGATGTGCACGTTCGGGGTGAACCACACCTTGTCGCCGGGCTCCAGGGTGCCGTGGGTGACGCGTTCCAGCCGCCGTACGACGGTGTCGGCGGGGTGCGGCACGGCCTCCATGACCGGGCCGACGACCGCGTGGGAGCCGTCGCCGGCGAGACCGTAGGTGCCCGGGCGCAGCGAGGCCAGGTCACGGGTGAGCGTGATCCCGCCCGCCGCCGTGGCGTGCACGGTGAGCCGGGGCTCGGTGGGCAGCGGCCTGCCGGGCGGCGCCTTCAGCGCGGCGTCACTGGCGAACCGGCCCGCCGCGACGGAGGCCGCGCCCGCGGCGAGGGCTACGGTGACGGCTGCGGCCGCCGCTTTGACAGTGCGCACGCGTCCAGTCTCCCGGGGGAGCCGGTTATCGGCCAGCGGGGGCGGGGCTCGGGATGACACCTCCCCCGGCGGGGACGGGGCCGCTGTTTCCGCCGGCGCGGGTGATTCCGCGGCGGGCGTGGAGGTCGGCTGTACGCCGGGGCGTCCGGCGCTAGCAGCGCGCCGTCGCCCATGCCGGACGGGCGGGCCGCGGGCTCGATGCGCATGATTCAGCCGCGACGGAGCGTCGGGGCGTCCAGCGACGGCCGCGGTGCCGTCGCCCATGCCGCGCGCGGGCGCGGCTGCGGGCTCAATGCGCATGACTCAGCCGCGACGGAACGCCGGGCGTCCAGCGACGGCCGCGCGCCGTCGCCCATGCCGCGCGCGAGCGGGCCTGCGGGCTCAATGCGCATGACTCAGCCGCGACAGAGCGCCGGGGCGTCCGGCGACGGCCGCGCGCCGTCGCCCGCGTGGGGCGGGCGGTCCTGCAGTCCCCGTCACGCATGATTCGACTGCTCCGGGACGTCGATGCCCGCTTCCCACCCGGGCATCCTGCGTCGACTGAACGCCTTCGCCCGCGTGGGGCGGGCGGTCCTCCGGCCGCCGGATGGTTCGGCACCGCCGAATCGGTGCGTCTGGGCCGAGCTCCGCTGCGGCGGGAGGAACTGCCACCCCGGCGGGGCGAAGTGGAGTAGCGCTCGGCGCGACTGGGGCTGCGTTCCTGGGTTGGGGAGTTCCGTGCCGGGCGGTTGGTGGGCTGCACCCGCGGCGGAGGGGCGAGGGGTGGTTCGGCGATGCCGCGCGGGTAGGCCGGCCGGTGGGCTGGGGGTAACCTCCCGGCGCGAGGGCGAGGGCGAGGGCGACCGCGAGGGCGAAGGCGACCGCGACCGCCACCGCGAAGGCGAGCGCGACCGCGAAGGCGAGGGCACCGCGAAGGCGAGGGCGAGCGCGAGCGCGAAGGCGAGCGCGACCGCGGAGGGGTGGGCGGCGCCTGCCTCTGGTGCATCCGTCGCGCGTGCACCCGCTTCGCCCCTACCCCCGCTGCCCGTACCCCTTCAGCCGCTCTCCCACCTCCGCCACCTGCTCCCGGGTCAGCAGCGTGGGTGACAGCCCAGGTACGGAGGAGGCGGTCAGCCAGACTCGGCACATCCATTCCAGCTGGGCGGTGCGGTCGTAGGCCTGGCCGAGGGACGAGCCGTAGGCGATCGTGCCGTGGTTCTGGAGGAGGCAGGCCGTGCGGTGGGTGAGGGCCTGGCGCATGTTCTCGGCCAACTCCGGGGTGCCGTAGGTCGCATAGGGGGCAACACGGACCGGGCCGCCGAGATCGCCCGCCATGTAGTGGATCAGCGGGAGCTCGGAGACGAGCGTCGAGACGGCCGTCGCGTGCGGTGCGTGGGTGTGGACGACGGCGCGTGCGTCGGTGGTGCGGTAGACGGCGAGGTGCATGGGCAGTTCGCTCGTCGGGAGGAGCGAACCGCGTACCTGCCGGCCGTCGAGGTCCACGCCCACGGCGTCACCGGGCGTCAGCCTGTCGTAGGGCACTCCCGTCGGTGTGACCAGGACGGTGTCCCCGACGCGCACCGAGACGTTGCCCGACGTACCGACCACCAGTCCCTCGGCCACCGTACGGCGGGCCGTGGCGACGAGTTCGTCCCACGCCCGCTCCTCCGCGCCGCGCGCGTCCGGCGCGTGCCGCTCCCGCGCAGCCTGCGCGCCTTCCCGTCCGCCCCGATCGACCCGTGCGTCCCGCCGCTGCTCAGCCATGCCGCGATCCTGCCAGGCGGCGGAGTCAACGTGGCAGCGGCGAGGGCACTTTAGAACGGAATCCGCGCGTCCGTAAGAACACATATGGGCATATATCACCGCCCTATGGGCAATTGGCCGGAGATCGACGAGCTTTCGATGATCTTCCAGTAGCCTCTGGGGGTTTTGTCACGCACGTAGCCATTCCGGGGGGAAATATGGCCCGTGGTAACAGACCGTCCCGCCATCGCGCCCGCGTCGTCGCGGCCACCATCACAGCGCTCACCGTCGGAGGGACCGCGCTCGCCGAGGTTCCGGCCGCCGCGGCCGGAAAGCCCAAGGGGCACGACGTCTCCTCGCACCAGAAGAACGTCGACTGGCAGAGCGCCAGGTCGAAGGGCGCCCAGTTCGTCTACGTCAAGGCGACCGAGTCCCACACCTATCGCAATCCGTACTTCGGCCAGCAGTACAACGGGGCGCGCGATGTGGGCATCATCCACGGCGCCTACCACTTCGCCCTGCCGGACAAGTCGTCCGGGACCGCCCAGGCCGCGCACTTCGTGCGCAACGGCGGCGGCTGGAGCGGGGACGGCTGGACGCTGCCGCCCGCGCTCGACATCGAGTACAACCCGTACGGCAAGAACAAGTGCTACGGCCTGACCAAAGCCAAGATGGTGAGCTGGATCAAGGCCTTCAGCGACGAGGTCAAGCGGCAGACCGGACGCCGTCCGGTGATCTACACGACCACGCACTGGTGGAACACCTGCACCGGCAGCAGCCGCGCCTTCGGCGCGAACCACTCCCTGTGGCTCGCGCGCTACGACTCGGCGACCGCGGGCACCCTGCCGGCCGGCTGGTCCTTCTGGACCTTCTGGCAGTACGACAACAGCGGCAGCCTGCCGGGTGACCAGAATCTCTTCAACGGATCCACGGCCCAGCTCAAGAAGCTCGCGAAGGGCTAGCACCGGCCACGGAACCCGGCATTCCGCCTTGGTTCGAGACATCGGGCCGGCCCCGGAGTCGCCCCTCCGGCGCATTCGGAGGGGCGACTCAAGGAAGAGACACTCGAATGCCCGTCTACGTTCATCTTCCGTTCATTCAGGCTACCTACGGTCCTCGTGCCACTGACGTCCAACAGAAGCCTGGGTTAATGGAACACATCACGCTCCTCCTCGGAATCGTGATCGTCACCGCTCTCGTGTTTGATTTCACGAACGGTTTCCACGACACCGCCAATGCGATGGCGACGACCATTTCCACCGGCGCTCTGAGACCGAAGACGGCGGTGGCCATGTCCGCCGTGCTGAATCTCGTCGGGGCGTTCCTCTCCGTGGAGGTCGCCAAGACGATCTCCGGCGGGATCATCAACGAAGAGGGCATACGCACCGAAGTGATCTTCGCGGCGCTCGTCGGCGCCATCCTCTGGAATCTGCTGACCTGGCTTCTGGGTCTGCCCTCCAGTTCCTCCCACGCACTCTTCGGCGGCCTCATCGGCGCCGCGGTCATGTCGGCCGGCTGGTCGGCGGTGAACGGCTCGACCGTCGTCACCAAGGTGCTGCTCCCCGCGATCGCCGCACCCGTCGTGGCCGGACTCGCCGCGATGCTGGCCACCCGGCTGACGTACCGGATCGGCAGCCGTGCCGACGAGAAGGCGACCGCCAAGGGCTACCGGGCCGGGCAGATCGCCTCGGCGGGCCTCGTCTCGCTGGCCCACGGTACGAACGACGCGCAGAAGACGATGGGCATCATCACCCTCGCGCTGGTCACCGGCGGTGTGATCGCGCCGGACTCGAACCCTCCCACCTGGGTCATCGTCTCGGCCGGTACGGCCATCGCGCTCGGCACCTACCTGGGCGGCTGGCGCATCATCCGCACCATGGGCAAGGGCCTCACCGACCTCGCGCCGCCACAGGGCTTCGCCGCCCAGACCAGCGCGGCAACCGTCATCCTGGCCTCCTCCCACCTGGGCTTCTCGCTCTCCACCACGCAGTCCTGCTCCGGCGCCGTGATGGGCTCGGGCCTGGGCCGCAAGGGCGGTGTCGTCCGCTGGTCGACCGCGACCCGCATGTTCATCGCCTGGGGCCTCACGCTCCCGGCGGCGGGCCTGGTCGGCGCGGGCGCCGAGGTCCTCACCAAGCAGGGCACCTGGGGCATCGTCCTGACAGGTGCGCTCCTGGTGGCCGGCGCGGGCACCATCTGGAAGCTGTCGCGCCGCCGGCCGGTGACCATCGACAACGTCAACGAGATCACCGCCGAGCCCTCGGGAGTCGTCACCGCCGCGATCGCCGCGGTCACCCCGCCCCCCGCGGGCCCGCTCGCCGGCGACCTGGCAGGCGACCTGAAAGCCACCATCCCGTCCCCGGACGCGGAGCCCACCTCTCCGGCCACGGTGTAAGGAACGGACAGCATGCACATCGACTGGGCAGCCCTCGGCTCCGTCTTCGGAGTCAGCCTCGTGACCACCGTGGCCCTCGTGGGCCTCTTCACCCTGGGCATCGTCGGCCTCTCCAGGCGCGAGTCGGCCTCGGCACAGGGCGGCTCCGCCGCTCTCGCGGTCACCGGCGCCTACGCCTGCTTCGCGGCGTGCGCGGCGGCGGTGGCGTACGGGATCTATCTGATCGTGGCCTGACGGTCACGTCGGACAAGCGCACGAACAAGGTGGGGCGCGGGACGTGTCAACGTCCCGCGCCCCACCCCTGTGTGGGCCTTCGCACACTCTCCCTCCGCAGGTCAACAGCAAGTTGACGGGTCTTCCAACACCGTGGTGGACTGCCGGAGCCAAGTACGACGGCACGAGAGGAAGCCGGTGCGAATCCGGCGCGGTCCCGCCACTGTGACCGGGGAAGTAGTCCCCGGGAGCCAGGAACTCTCACCGTCGGTCTCTTCGAACCAGGGCGTGGACACCCTGAGTGAGGACATATCGCCATGCGCGGCTGCCCAAGTGCCTTGCGAACGACGGTTGTGCCTGACCTGACGGTCGGCTGAACCGGTGCGTGCCGATCGCGTCTTCGCGTACGGCGCCGCCGCCGGCCTCCTCGGTGACCTGCTGCTCGGCGATCCCCGCCGGGGGCATCCGGTCGCCTCGTTCGGCCGGGCCGCGGGAGCCGTGGAGCGGGTGCTGTGGCGGGACCACCGCGGGTGGGGCGCGCTGCACACCGCCGTGTGTGCGGGCGGTGCCACCGGGCTCGCGGCGCTCGCCAGTCATGCCGTACGTGGATCCCGTACCGCCTCCATCGCGCTGACCGCCGCCGCCACTTGGGCCGTCGTCGGGGGAACCTCCCTCGGCCGGGAGGCCCGGGCGATCGGCAGCGCGCTGGAAGCCGGCGATGTCGAGGTGGCCCGGGAGCGGCTGCCGCATCTGTGCGGGCGGGACCCGCAGGCGCTCGATGCGGACGGCATCGCGCGTGCCGTCGTCGAGTCGGTCGCCGAGAACACCTCCGACGCCGTGGTGGGCGCCCTCGTATGGGGGGCCATCGGCGGTGTGCCCGGGCTTGTCGGGTTCCGTGCCGTGAACACGCTCGACGCGATGGTCGGGCACAAGTCAGCCAGGTACCGGCGCTACGGCTGGGCCTCCGCTCGGCTCGACGATGTCGCGGGCTGGCCGGGGGCGCGGCTCACCGCTGCCCTCGCCACCGCTGCCGGAGATGATCCGCGAGGCGCCGTGCGGGCCTGGCGGGTGGACGCCTGCAAGCATCCGAGCCCCAACGCCGGGCCGGTGGAGGCCTCGTTCGCGGGGGCGCTCGGTGTGCGGCTCGGCGGGACCCTCGCGTACGGCGGAAGGGTCGAGCATCGGCCCGTACTGAACGGCGGGGGGCGTGCCGTGGTGGTCGGTGACATCGAGCGGGCCGTACGGCTGTCCCGGCGCGTGAGTTGGCTCGCGCTGGGCGTGAGCGTCGCCGGGCGGCTTCTCCGGAAGGGGCGTGCCTCGTGAGCGGCGGGCTGCTGGTCGCCGGGACCACCTCCGACGCGGGCAAGAGTGTCGTGACCGCCGGGATCTGCCGGTGGCTTGTGCGGCAGGGCGTCAAGGTCGCGCCCTTCAAGGCGCAGAACATGTCACTGAACTCGTTCGTGACGCGGGAGGGCGCCGAGATCGGGCGGGCACAGGCGATGCAGGCGCAGGCCGCTCGCGTGGAGCCGACCGCGCTCATGAATCCCGTGCTGCTCAAGCCGGGCAGTGACCGGAGCAGTCAGGTCGTCCTCATGGGGAAGCCCGTGGGTGAGATGAGCGCTCGCGGCTACCACGGGGGGCGGCAGGAAGCGCTGCTCGGGACCGTGCTGGAGTGCCTCGCCGAGTTGCGGGGCACGTATGACGCGGTGATCTGTGAGGGGGCGGGGAGTCCTGCCGAGATCAATCTGCGGCGGACGGACATCGTGAACATGGGGATCGCACGGAACGCGCGACTGCCCGTGCTTGTCGTGGGCGACATCGATCGTGGGGGCGTCTTCGCGTCCTTCTTCGGGACCGTCGCGCTGCTGTCGCGCGAGGACCAGGAACTCGTCGCCGGGTTCCTGGTGAACAAGTTCCGCGGGGATGTCTCCCTGCTGGAGCCGGGGCTCGACATGCTCCATGGGCTCACCGGGCGGCCCAGTTACGGCGTGCTGCCCTTCCGGCACGGCCTCGGGATCGACGAGGAGGACGGGATGGCGGTCTCGCTCAGGGGCGCCGTCCGGGAGTCCGCGGTCGCCGCGCCCGTCGGCGCGGACGTGCTGCGGGTCGCCGTCTGCGCGGTCCCCCTGATGTCCAACTTCACGGACGTGGACGCGCTGGCCGCCGAACCTGGTGTCGTCGTGCGCTTCGTGGACCGGGCCGAGGAACTGGCCGACGCGGACCTCGTCGTCGTACCCGGCACCCGGGGGACGGTGAAGGCGCTGGAGTGGCTGCGGGAGCGCGGGCTCGCGGACGCGATCGCCCTGCGGGCCGCCGAGGGGCGGCCCGTGCTCGGTATCTGCGGCGGCTTCCAGCTCCTCGGTGAGCACATCGAGGACGAGGTCGAGTCGCGGGCCGGTCATGTCGACGGGCTCGGACTGCTGCCCGTACGGGTGCGGTTCGCTCGGGAGAAGACGCTCACACGGCCCGTGGGCGAGGCCCTCGGGGAACACGTCGAGGGGTACGAGATTCATCACGGTGTCGCCCAAGTCACCGGCGGGGACGCCTTCTTGGACGGCTGCCGGGTCGGCGAGGTCTGGGGCACGCACTGGCACGGCTCGCTGGAGTCGGACGGGTTCCGGCGTGCCTTCCTGCGCGAGGTGGCGGCCGCCGCGGGGCGTCGCTTCGTATCGGCCGCCGGCACGTCGTTCGCGGCGCTGCGCGAGCAGCAGTTGGACCTGCTCGGCGATCTGATCGAGGAACACGCGGATACGGACGCGCTGTGGCGGCTCATCGAGTCGGGCGCGCCGTCAGGACTGCCTTTCATCCCACCGGGAGCGCCCGCATGAGCACAGTGTTGTTGTTGTCGACCGCCGACACGGATCTGCTGGCGGCCCGGGCCTCCGGCGCCGCGTACCGGATCGGCAATCCGACCAGGGTGGACGTCACCGCCGAACTCCCCGAGCTGGTCAGGGGCGCGGACATCGCCGTCGTACGGCTCCTTGGCGGGAAGCGCGCCTGGGAGGACGGGCTCGCCTTCCTCAAGGCGTCCGGTATTCCGACCGTGCTGCTCGGCGGGGAGGCCGTCCCCGACGCGGAGTTGATGGCCGAGTCGTCCGTGCCCGCCGGTGTGGTCGCCGAGGCGCTGCGCTATCTCGTGGAGGGCGGCCCGGAGAACCTGACCGAGCTGGCCCGCTTCCTCTCCGACACCGTGCTGCTCACCGGCGAGGGCTTCGAAGAGCCGCGGAAGACGGCCGAGTTCGGGGTCCACGGCGAGCGGGCGTTCGTCGAGGGTCGGCCGACGATCGGCGTGCTCTTCTACCGGGCGCACGAGCTGTCCGGCAACACCGGCTTCGTGGACACGCTGTGCGACGCGATCGAGGCGCGGGACGCCAACGCCCTTCCCGTGTACTGCGGTTCGCTGCGCGACGCCGACGCGGGACTGTACGAGATCCTCGCCAAGGCCGACACGCTGGTCGCCACCGTGCTCGCGGCCGGCGGCACCCACGCCTCAGAGGCCTCCGCCGGCGGTGACGAGGAAGCGTGGGACATCGGGGCGCTCGCCGACCTCGACATCCCTGTCCTGCAAGGACTCTGCCTCACCTCCTCGCATGCCGCGTGGGAGGCGTCGGACGCCGCCCTCTCCCCCATGGACGCGGCGATGCAGGTCGCGATCCCGGAGTTCGACGGGCGGCTCATCACCGTGCCGTTCTCCTTCAAGGAGCAGGGTCCCGACGACGTCCCGGTGTACGTCGCCAACCCGGAGCGGGCCGCGCGCGTCGCCGGAATCGCCGTGCGCCACGCCCGGTTGAAGCACAAGGCGAACAAGGACAAGAAGCTCGCGCTCGTCTTCACCGCCTACCCGACGAAGCACTCCCGGGTCGGCAACGCGGTCGGTCTCGACACGCCCGCCTCGGCGGTGCGGGTGCTGGACGCGCTGAAGGGCGCCGGGTACGCGCTGACCGAATACCCGGACAACGGCGACGAGTTGATCCACCGCCTCATCGCGGCCGGCGGCCACGACGTCGAGTGGCTGACCGAGGAACAGCTCGCCTCGGCCCCCGCACGCGTACCGCTCGCCGACTACCAGGCGTGGTTCGACAAGCTCGAACCCGCGCTGCGCGACGGCATGCTGGAGGCGTGGGGCGAGCCGCCGGGCAACCTGTACATCGACGGCGACGACATCGTGCTGGCCTCCCTCCAGTTCGGGAACGTCGTCGTGATGATCCAGCCGCCGCGCGGTTTCGGCGAGAACCCGATCGCGATCTACCACGACCCGGACATGCCGCCCTCGCACCACTACATGGCGGCCTACAGGTGGCTGGACAACTCGTTCGGCGCCGACGCGGTCGTCCACATGGGCAAGCACGGCACGATGGAATGGCTGCCGGGCAAGGGACTTGGCCTCAGCGGCGGCTGCGCGCCCGACGCCGTACTCGGTGAACTGCCCCTCATCTACCCCTTCATCGTCAACGACCCCGGCGAGGGCACCCAGGCCAAGCGGCGCGGGCACGCCACGGTCGTCGACCATCTCGTGCCGCCGATGGCGCGCGCCGACACGTACGGCGATCTGGCGAAGCTGGAGCAGCTCCTCGACGAGTACGCGCTCGTGTCCGACCTGGACCCGACGAAGGCGCCGGCCGTGCGCGCGCAGATCTGGACGCTGGTCAAGGCGGCCGAGCTGCACCATGACCTGCATGTCGACGACCAGCCGGACGACGACGACTTCGACTCGTTCGTCATGCACATCGACGGCTATCTGTGCGAGATCAAGGACGTGCAGATCAGGGACGGGCTGCACATTCTCGGCGGCGGTCCGGAGGCCGAACCGCGGGTGAACCTCGTACTGGCCGTGCTGCGCGCCTCGCAGGTGTGGGGCGGCACGGCGAACGCACTGCCCGGTCTGCGGGCCTGCCTCGCCGAGCACTTCGGGCTGGTGGAGAAGGAGTTGCTCGGCGAGCCGGGTGCGCCGGTGAAGGTGCCGGACGGGCTGACCTCGCTGGTCGAGGGACCCGCGCGGACCGGCGCCGACGCCATCGACCTCCTTGAGCAGCTGTGCCGCCGGTTCGCCGAGGGCATGGAGGAGCGCGGCTGGGACGCGGCGGCCGTCCCCGCTCTCGTGCGCGAGGTCGTGGGCGTCGAACTCCCGGACGCCGTCGCGGTGTTGAAGTTCGCCTGCGACGAGGTCGTACCCCGGCTCGCGAAGACGACCGACGAGATCAGCCACATCCTGAAGGCACTTGACGGCGGTTTCGTCCCTGCGGGCCCCTCCGGGTCCCCGACCCGCGGACTCGTCAACGTCCTGCCGACCGGCCGCAACTTCTACTCCGTCGATCCCAAGGCCATCCCGTCCAGGCTGAGTTGGGAGGTCGGGCAGGCGCTCGCGGACTCGCTGATCCAGCGGTACCTGAGCGACACCGGCGCGTACCCGACGTCCGTCGGCCTCACGGTCTGGGGCACCTCCGCCATGCGCACCCAGGGCGACGACATCGCGGAGATCCTCGCGCTGCTCGGCTGCCGCCCGGTGTGGGACGACGCGTCGCGCCGCGTGACGGGCTTCGAGATCGTGGGCCTTGAGGAGCTGGGCCGGCCGCGCATCGACGTCACGGTCCGTATCTCCGGGTTCTTCCGGGACGCGTTCCCGCACGTGGTCGGTCTCATCGACGACGCGGTGCGGGCGGTGGCCGAGCTGGACGAGCCCGCCGAGGGCAACTACGTGCGCAAGCACGCCGACGAGGACACCGCCGAGCACGGCGACCGGCGGCGCGCGACGGCTCGTATCTTCGGGTCGAAGCCCGGCGCGTACGGGGCCGGACTGCTGCCGCTCATCGATGCGCGGAACTGGCGCTCGGACGCCGACCTCGCCGAGGTGTACGCGGTCTGGGGTGGCTACGCCTACGGGCGCGGGCTCGACGGGCGGGCCGCGCGCGGCGACATGGAGACCGCGTTCAAGCGGATCGCCGTCGCCGCCAAGAACGTCGACACCCGCGAGCACGACCTCGTCGACGCGGACGACTACTTCCAGTACCACGGCGGCATGGTCGCCATGGTCCGCCATCTGACGGGCACCAGCCCCGAGGCGTACGTCGGCGACTCCGCCACGCCCGACCAGGTGAAGACCCGCACGCTGGGCGAGGAGACGCACCGGGTGTTCCGCGCCCGCGTGGTCAACCCCCGCTGGATGGCGGCGATGCGGCGGCACGGCTACAAGGGCGCCTTCGAGATGGCGGCGACCGTCGACTACCTCTTCGGGTACGACGCGACGGCCGGGGTCGTGGACGACTGGATGTACGAGAAGCTCAGCGCCGAGTACGTCTTCGACCCCGAGAACCGGGACTTCATGAAGAAGTCCAACCCCTGGGCGCTGCGCGGGATCACGGAGCGGCTGCTTGAGGCCGCCGACCGGGGGCTGTGGGCCGAGCCCGACGCGGAGACGCTGGAGCGGCTGCGCGCCACCTATCTGGAGCTCGAAGGCGACTTGGAGGGCGACGACCAGTGAGTACTCCCTTTCCGTTCACGGCCGTTGTCGGCCAGGACGACCTGCGGCTCGCACTGCTGCTGAACGCCGTGTCGCCCGCGGTGGGCGGTGTGCTCGTGCGCGGCGAGAAGGGCACGGCCAAGTCCACTGCCGTACGCGCCCTTTCGGTGCTCATCCCCGAGGTGGACGTCGTCGCCGGATGCCGATTCTCGTGTGCGCCGGCCTCCCCCGACCCCGCCTGCCCGGACGGTCCGCACGAGGTCGGTCCCGGTACGAAGCGTCCCGCCCGGATGGTCGAGCTGCCCGTCGGTGCCTCCGAGGACCGGCTCGTGGGTGCCCTGGACATCGAACGGGCGCTCGCGGAGGGCGTGAAGGCCTTCGAGCCGGGCCTGTTGGCCGACGCGCACCGCGGGATCCTCTACGTCGACGAGGTCAACCTGCTCCACGACCACCTGGTCGACCTGCTCCTCGACGCGGCCGCGATGGGTGCCTCCTACGTCGAGCGCGAGGGTGTCTCCGTACGGCATGCCGCCCGTTTTCTGCTCGTGGGGACCATGAACCCCGAGGAGGGTGAGCTCAGGCCTCAACTCCTCGACCGGTTCGGGCTGACCGTCGAGGTCGCCGCCTCGCGGGAGCCCGATCAGCGGGTCGAGGTGGTGCGCAGGAGGCTCGCGTACGACGACGATCCGGACGGCTTCGCGGCGCGGTGGGCGGACGAGGAGTCCGCCGTACGGGCGCAGATCGTGGCGGCGCGTGAGCTGTTGCCGTCCGTGCATCTCGGGGACGGGGCGCTGCGGCAGATCGCGGCGACCTGTGCGGCCTTCGAGGTGGACGGTATGCGCGCCGACATCGTGATGGCGCGGACGGCGACCGCGCTGGCCGCGTGGGCCGGGCGCACCGAGGTGCTCCCGGAGGATGTGCGGCAGGCGGCGCTGCTCGCGCTGCCGCACCGGCGTCGGCGTAATCCCTTCGACGCGCCGGGACTTGACGAGGACAAGCTCGACGAGACGCTGGAGGAGTTCGGGGGATCCGACGACGACCCCGACCCCGATCCGGATCCGAACGGGCCCGGTGGCGGCGGGCAGCCGCCGGAGGGTGACTCCCCCGCCGGTGATGCCGCCCCGGCGCAGGGCGAGCCCGGTGAGGGCGGGCAGCCGCAGGGCGGCGGCGAGCAGGCCCCCGTACAGGCCGCCGAGCCCTTTCGCACCAAGGTGCTGAGCGTGCCGGGGCTCGGCGAAGGTGCCGCCGGGCGGCGTTCGCGGGCGCGGACCGAGCACGGGCGGACAACCGGCTCGCGGCGGCCCCAAGGGGCGCTCACCAAGCTCCACTTGGCGGCGACCGTGCAGGCGGCGGCGCCGCATCAGCTGGCGCGCGGGCGCTCGGGGCGCGGTCTTGTCGTACGGCGGGACGATCTGCGGCAGGCCACCCGGGAGGGGCGTGAGGGGAACCTCGTGCTCTTCGTGGTGGACGCCTCCGGGTCGATGGCGGCGCGGCAGCGGATGAGTGCCGTGAAGGGTGCGGTGCTGTCGCTGCTGCTCGACGCGTATCAGCGGCGGGACAAGGTGGGGCTCGTGACCTTCCGCGGGTCCGCGGCCGAGGTCGCGTTGCCGCCCACCTCCTCGGTGGACGCGGCGGCGGCACGGCTGGAGTCCCTGCCGACGGGCGGCCGGACGCCGCTCGCGGCGGGTCTGCTCAAGGCGCACGACGTGCTGCGGGTCGAGCGGCTGCGGGATGCCGCGCGGCGGCCGTTGGTCGTCCTGGTGACGGACGGACGGGCCACCGGAGGTCCGGAGCCGGTGGCGCTCGCCGGGCGGGCGGCGCGGCTGTTCGCGGCCGACTCGGTCGCGTCCGTGGTCGTGGACTGCGAGGCGGGGGCCGTGCGACTGGGGCTCGCCGGGCAGCTCGCCGTGGAGCTGGCGGGTACCGCGGTGACCCTGGACGAGTTGCGGGCCGACTCCATCGCCGGTCTTGTCAGGGACGTGCAGGGCAACAACAGGAGGGCCGCGTAGTGCCGCAGGGGCAGCCGAGTGTCGTACCGGAGGACGGGCTGACGACACGGCAGCGGCGGAACCGGCCGCTGGTCGTCGTGCACACGGGCGTGGGGAAGGGCAAGTCGACGGCCGCGTTCGGGCTCGCGCTGCGCGCCTGGAATCAGGGCTGGCCCATCGGTGTGTTCCAGTTCGTCAAGTCGGCGAAGTGGAAGGTCGGCGAGGAGAACGCGCTGCGGGTGCTCGGCGCCAGCGGCGAGGGCGGGACCGTCGACTGGCACAAAATGGGCGAGGGCTGGTCCTGGGTGCAGCGCGACTCCCAGATGGACAACGAGGAGAAGGCCCGCGAGGGGTGGGAGCAGGTCAAGCGGGACCTGGCTGCCGAGACGTACCAGTTTTATGTGCTGGATGAATTCGCCTATCCCATGCACTGGGGGTGGATCGATGTCGACGAGGTCGTGGGCGTGCTGCGCGACCGGCCGGGGACCCAGCACGTGGTCATCACCGGGCGCAACGCCCCCGAGAAGCTGGTGGAGTTCGCCGATCTGGTGACCGACATGTCCAAGGTCAAGCATCCGATGGACGCCGGCCAGAAGGGCCAGAGGGGCATCGAGTGGTGATTTCCGTTCCTCGGCTGGTCATTGCCGCGCCCTCCTCGGGCAGCGGCAAGACCACCGTTGCCACGGGGCTGATGGCCGCGTTCGCCTCGCGGGGGCTTGCCGTGTCCCCGCACAAGGTGGGGCCCGACTACATCGATCCCGGGTATCACGCGCTCGCCACCGGGCGTGTGGGGCGGAATCTCGACGCGTATCTGTGTGGGGCGGAGCTGGTCGCGCCGTTGTTCGGGCATGGCGCCCGGGGGTGCGATCTCGCTGTCGTCGAGGGTGTGATGGGGCTGTTCGACGGGGCCGCGGGGGAAGGGGAGTTGGCCTCCACCGCTCATGTCGCGAAGTTGCTTCGGGCGCCGGTCGTTCTTGTTGTCGATGCTTCTTCGCAGTCCCGGTCCGTGGCCGCGCTCGTGCATGGGTTCGCCTCCTGGGATCCCGAGGTGCGGGTGGCGGGGGTGATCCTCAACAAGGTGGGGTCCGTGCGGCATGAGGGGATGCTGCGGGAGGCTCTCGAGGAGTCGGGGGTTCCCGTGTTCGGGGTCCTGCGGCGGGCGCCTCAGGTGGAGACGCCTTCTCGGCATCTGGGGCTTGTGCCTGTTGCCGAGCGGGGGGCGGCGGCCGTGGATGCGGTGGCCGCCATGGCCTCTCAGGTGCGGGAGGGGTGTGATCTCGGGGCGTTGCTTGCGTTGGCGCGTAGTGCGCCTGTGTTGGCGGGTGCGGCCTGGGATGCGGCTGGGGTTGTTGGTTCTTCGCCTCCTCCGCCCCTTCCCGTTCCTGAACTTGGGGGCTCCGCCCCCAAACCCCCGGTCGCCCGAAAGGCTCGTCCTCAAACGCCGGACGGGCTGAAAATCGTTGCCCTCGCCGGGGGACCTGCCTTCACCTTCTCCTACGCCGAACACTCCGAGCTGCTCTCCGCCGCCGGGGCCGAAGTTGTCACCTTCGACCCCCTGCGGGATGAGCAACTGCCCGCCGGTGTGGGCGGGTTGGTCATCGGGGGTGGGTTTCCCGAGGTGTACGCGCCCGAGCTATCCGCAAATGAGCCGTTGCGGAAGGCCGTTGCGGCGCTGGCCGAGAGTGGGGCGCCGGTCGCCGCCGAGTGTGCCGGGCTGCTGTATCTGTCGCGTGAGCTCGATGGGCAGCCGATGTGCGGGGTGATCGACGCCAAGGCCCGTATGGACGAGCGGCTGACCCTGGGATACCGGGACGCCGTCGCCGTGTCGGACAGTGTGCTCGCCGTGGCCGGGACGCGGATGCGGGGGCACGAGTTCCACCGGACCGTCGTCGAGCCCGGTGCCGGGGCGGCTCCCGCCTGGGGTGTGCGAGCCCCTCAGAAGCGGGTCGAAGGTTTCGTACAACACGGTGTGCACGCGAGTTATCTGCACACGCACTGGGCGTCCGAGCCCGGTGTCGCCCGTCGGTTCGTGGAGAGGTGCCTGACGTCATGAGCAGCAAGCTGATCGGAGTCGGGGTCGGGCCCGGTGACCCGGAGCTGGTGACCGTCAAGGGCGTCAACGCTCTGCGCGCCGCCGAGGTCGTCGTCGTACCCGTGATGGATACCGGTGAGCGGGGGCGGGCGGAGGCCACCGTCCTGCACTACGTGCCCGAGGAGAAGGTCGTACGGGTCGTGTTCGCGCTGAACGAGCGGACGGACCGGGGGCGGCGGGAGGCCGCCTGGGACGCGGCCGGGGAGCGGGTGGCCGGGCTGCTGGGCGCGCACGCCGTCGTCGCCTTCGCCACCATCGGCGATCCCAACGTGTACTCCACCTTCACCTATCTCGCGCAGACCATCGCGGAACTCGTACCGGGGACCGTCGTCGAGACCGTGCCCGGTATCACCGCCATGCAGGACCTCGCCGCGCGGTCGGGAGCCGTGCTCACCGAGGGAACCGAGCCGCTCACCCTGGTGCCGGTGACCGCCGGGGCCGCGGTCCTCAAGGACGCCCTCAACGGGCCGGGCACCGTCGTCGCGTACAAGTTCGGGCGGCAGGCCGCGGAAGTGGCCGAGGCGCTGCGCGAGACCGGGCGGCTCGACGACGCCGTGTGGGGGTCCGCGCTCGGCCTGGAGAGCGAGTCGATCCGGCCCGCGGCCGAACTCGACGGCGGACCGCTGCCGTATCTGTCGACGCTCATCGCGCCCGCGCGGCGCGAGAGCGGGCGCGGCGGGAAACTGTGAATCCCCGTCCGTCAGCCCGCGAGGCCCACCACCAGCCAGATGAAGCCCGCGCCCGCGACCGTGCACAGCAGGGTCGAGCGGGCGGGGTGTTCGTGGTGTGCCTCGGGGAGGATCTCGGCGGCGGCGAGATAGAGGAGTACGCCGCCGAAGAGGCCGAGATAGCAGCCGAGCAGTTGCTCCGGGATGGTGACGAAGAGCGTCGAGGCGGCGCCGGCCACCGGAGCCGCCGCGTCGGCGACGAGCATCATGATCGCCTTGCGGCGGTCGTTCCCGTACAGGCTCGTGATCGTGTACGTGTTGAAGCCGTCCGCGAAGTCATGGGCGACCACGGCGAGGGCCACGGCCAGGCCCATGCCGCCGCCGACCTGGAAGGCCGCGCCGATCGCCACACCGTCCATCACGCTGTGGCCGACCATCGCGCCGGCCGCCGTCAGGCCCACCTCGGGCGCCCGGCCGGCCTTCTCCTCACCGCCGTGCGCCGCCTGCCGTGCCGCCAGCAGGCGTTCCACCAGGTGGGCCAGCAGGAACCCGGCCACGAACAGCAGCAGCGCGGCCGGTACGCCGAAGACCTCCTCGCCCGCCGCGTGCAGCGCCTCCGGCAGCAGATCGAGGCCGACCACGCCGAGCATCAGGCCGCCGGCCAGGCCCAGGACCAGATGACGGCGGTCGGTCACCCGCTGTGCCGTCCAGCCGCCGGCCAGCGTCATCAGGAACGCGCCGAGCGCGACGAGGACCGCCATAAGCCCTTGCTATCCGATCAACCACCGTTCACGCACCTCCGCGGGCCCGTGTCCGCGGGTACACCCTGAAGTTTCGCAACGCACGCACGCACTGTTCGAGCGCACTGATGTTCAGCACGATCCGCGTGTCCCTATGTTCCGCATAACCCGCATGACCCGCATGACTCGCATGACTCGCATGACTCGCATGATCCGCATGTTCTGTAGGAGAGGACTCCATCCCATGGCCGACGCCCCCACCGGCAAGGTGACCATCGTCGGGGCCGGGCCCGGCGCCGCCGACCTGCTGACGTTCCGCGCCGCGCGCGCCATCGCGGAGGCCGACGTCGTGATCTGGGCGGCCAGTCTGGTGCAGGCGGAGGTCCTGGACCATGCGCGGGAGGGTGCGGAGATCCTGGATTCGGCGACGATGTCGCTGGAGGACGTGGTGGCCGTGTACGAGCGGGCCGCCGAGGAGGGCCTGAAGGTTGCCCGCATTCACTCCGGGGACCCCGCCCTGTGGGGCGGTACGCAGGAGCAGCTCGACCGGTGTGCGGACATCGGGGTCGAGACCGAGATCATCCCGGGCGTCTCCTCGTTCTCCGCCGTGGCCGCACTCGCGCAGCGCGAGCTGACGATTCCCGAGGTCGCGCAGTCCGTGATCCTCACCCGGCTCGGCGGCGGCAAGACGCCGATGCCGCCGGGCGAGGAGGTACGGGAGTTCGCCCGGCACGGGACGACCATGGCGCTGTTCCTGTCGGCGGCGCGCAGCGGCCAGCTCGTGCGCGAGCTGCTGGAGGGCGGCTATCCGACGTCCACGCCGGTCGTGGTGGCGTACCAGGTGACCTGGCCGGAGGAACTCCTCGTGCGGTGCACGATCGAGACCCTCGAAGAGACCGTCAAGGAACACAAGCTCTGGAAGCACACCCTCTTCCTGGTCGGCCCGGCGCTGGACGCGAGCGGCACGCGCTCCCACCTCTACCACCCAGGTCACTTCCACGAGTTCCGCAAGGCCGACCCGCGGGCGCGGGCGGAGCTGCGCGCGGAGCGGAGCGCGGCTCGTAACGCGGCTCGGAGCACGGCTCGGAAGGGCAGTCCTTCGTGACGACCGTCGCGGGCAGAGACGCGAACACCGTGACCGGTGCGGGTGTGATCACCGTCTTCGGTACGGGTACGGGGGCGCCCTTGGCCCCCGAAGCGGCGTCCGCCGTAGCCGAGGCCGGGCTCGTCGTCGGGGGCCGGCGGCATCTGGCGGCGGCAGGGCCCCTGGAGGGGGCGGAGCAGGTCGTACTCGGTCCGCTCGCGCCCGCGCTCGACGGGATCGAGCGATATGTGAACAAGGCGGACAAGCAGGGCCGGGTCGTCGTGCTCGCCTCCGGTGATCCCGGGTTCTTCGGTATCGTGCGGGCGCTCGCCGAACGCTTCGGCGCGGAGCGGCTGGACGTCCGGCCCGGTGTGTCGTCCGTCGCCACCGCCTTCGCCCGCGTCGGGCTGCCCTGGGACGACGCCGTGGTGGTCAGCGCCCACGGTCGTGAGCTGCGTACGGCCGTCAACGTCTGCCGGGCCCGGCCCAAGGTGGCGGTGCTGACCGGCCCCGGCTCCGGGCCCGCCGAACTGGGCGCCGCGCTTGCCTACCACTCCCGGGAACGTGTCCTCGTCGTCGCGAGCGCCCTTGGCGACCCCGAACACGAGCGCGTGGAACGGGTCACGCCCGCCGAGGCCGCCGCCCGTGACTGGGGTACGGCGGTGAGTGTCGTCCTGTGCCTGGACGAGTCGCGCGCTCTCAACCCCGTGCGGACCGTCGCCGGGCCGTCCGCCGGTCCCGCCCAATGGGCGCTGGAGGAGCAGGAGTTCACCCACCGCGACTCGATGATCAGCAAGTTCGAGGTACGGGCACTCGCGCTGGCCCGGATCGGGCCGCGGCTCGGCGAGCTGGTCTGGGACATCGGCGCGGGCTCCGGCTCCGTCGCCGTCGAGTGCGCGCGGTTCGGAGCCGCCGTCACCGCCGTCGAGAAGACGCTGGACGGCTGCGAGCGCGTCCGCGCCAATGCCGAGGCGCACGGCGTGGACGTACACGTCGTGCACGGGGCCGCGCCGACGGTGCTGTCCGATCTGGACGATCCGGACGCGGTCTTCATCGGCGGCGGGGGGCGCGAACTGCCCGCCATAGTCACGGCCTGCGCCCGGCGCGCCCGGCGGGCCGTCGTGGTCGCCATGGCCGCGCTCGACCGGGTGCCCGCGGTGCGGGACGCGCTCAACGGTGCCGGGTTCGACTGCGAGGGCGTGCTGTTGCAGTCGTCCCGGCTCGCACCGCTGCCGGGCGGCGTCGACCGGCTCTCGGCCACCAATCCCGTTTTCCTGCTGTGGGGCGTCCGGCCCCCGGCGCATACCGAAGGAGTCCCCCAGTGATCGGCCTGATTTCCGCCACGGCGGCGGGTGCGGCCGGCCGTGACCGGCTGGCCGCGGCCTGGCCCACGCGTGCCCGGGTGTACGACGGGTCCGTCGGGGACGCCGTGCGGCGGGCGTTCGCCGAGTGTGACCAGGTGGTGTGCTTCCTTGCCACCGGGGCGGTGGTTCGGCTGATCGCGCCGCTGTTGGGCGACAAAGCGTCCGACCCGGGGGTCGTGTGCGTCGACGAGGCGGGGCGGTTCGCCGTGTCCCTGGTGGGGGGTCACGGGGGTGGCGCCAATGAACTCGCTCGCGAGGTGGGTGAGTTGCTCGGGGCGGAGCCGGTGGTGACCACGGCGACCGATTCGGTGGGGATGCCGGGGCTCGACACGCTCGGCTTCCCCGTGGAGGGGGATGTCGCGGGAGTCACCCGGGCCCTGCTCGACGGTGAACCCGTCGCGCTGCACGCCGAGTTGGCGTGGCCCCTGCCGCCGCTGCCGGTCGCGTCGGGAGGTGTGCACGCGATCCGGGTCACCGACCGTCTGGTTCCGCCCGCCGACCGGAACGTGGTGCTGCGTCCGCCCTCCCTCGTCGTCGGAGTCGGCGCCTCCAAGGGTGCCCCTGTCGACGAGGTCCTCGGGCTCGTCCAGGACGCCCTGCGGGAAGCCGGGTTGTCGCCGAGGTCCGTCGCCCAGATCGCCACCGTCGACGCCAAGGCGCAGGAGCCCGGCATCGTCGGGGCCGCCGAGCGGCTCGGGGTGCCCCTGGTGACGTACAGCGCCGAGGAGTTGGCGACGGTCGACGTGCCGAACCCCTCCGACGCGCCGCTCGCCGCGGTCGGCACCCCCTCCGTCGCGGAGGCCGCGGCGCTCGCGGGCGGCGGTGAACTCCTGCTCCCCAAGCGGAAGTCGGTACGCGCGGACGGGCGGCCGGCGATGGCGACCTGTGCGGTGGTACGCCGGGCCGCGCGCGGCCGGCTCGCGGTGGTCGGGCTCGGGCCCGGCGCCCGTGATCTGCTGACGCCCCGTGCGAAGGCCGAGCTGCGGCGGGCGTCCGTGCTCGTCGGGCTCGACCAGTACGTCGACCAGATCCGCGATCTGCTGCGGCCGGGGACCCGCGTCCTGGAGTCGGGGCTCGGCGCCGAGGAGGAACGGGCGCGTACGGCGGTCGAGGAGGCGCGGCGCGGGCAGGCCGTCGCGCTGATCGGCAGTGGGGACGCGGGGGTGTACGCGATGGCGTCGCCCGCGCTGGCCGAGGCGTCCGACGACATCGACGTGGTCGGGGTGCCCGGGGTGACCGCCGCGCTGGCCGCCGGGGCGATCCTGGGCGCGCCGCTCGGGCACGACCATGTGTCGATCAGCCTCTCCGATCTGCACACGCCGTGGGAGGTCATCGAGCGTCGGGTACGGGCGGCGGCCGAGGCCGACATCGTCGTGACGTTCTACAACCCGCGCAGCCGGGGCCGCGACTGGCAGCTTCCGAAGGCGCTGGCGGTCCTCGCCGAGCACCGGGAACCGACGACGCCCGTGGGTGTCGTACGGAACGCCTCACGCCCCGACGAGTCCAGCCGCCTCACCACCCTCTCTGGGCTCGACCCGGCGACGGTGGACATGATGACCGTGGTGACCGTGGGCAACACTGCGACCCGTGAGATCGCCGGCCGCATGGTGACACCGCGCGGCTACCGCTGGCAGGAGGAGGCCAAGTGAGCGCTACGACCGGGGTGACCCGTGTGGTGCACCCCATCGAGCAGGAGTCCTTCCGGCGGCTGCGCGCGCGCCTGGACACCTCGCACTTCCCGCCGCTGACCCGGGCGGTCGTGGAGCGGGTCATCCACTCCGCGGCCGACCTGGAGTACGCGGACGATCTCGTCGTCGACGAACGCGCCCTGGAGCGCGGGCATATCGCGCTGCACGCGGGGGCACCCGTCGTCGTCGACGTCGAGATGGTCGCGGCGGGCATCACCCGGCGCGACACGGTCTGTCGCCTCAAGGACGCCAGGTCCGGTCCTGGGCTGACCCGTTCGGCGCACGCGATCCGGCTCGCGTACGAGGAGGTCGGGCCCGGCGCGCTCTGGGTGATCGGCTGCGCGCCGACCGCCCTTGAGGAGTTGCTGACCCTGGACGCCGATCCCGCGCTCGTCATCGGTCTGCCCGTCGGGTTCGTCGGCGCCGCCGAGTCCAAGGCCGCGTTGCGCGCGAGCGGGCTGCCCGCCGTCAGCAACGTGTCCGAGAAGGGCGGCTCCGCGGTCGCCGCGGCGGCGCTCAACGCCCTGCTGTACCAACCTGTTTCTGCTCCTGAGCCTGTTTCTGTTGCCGGCTCGGAGCCTGTCTCTGCTTCTGTTTCTGTTTCTTCTGAGGAGAAATCGTGACCACCCCGCCCCCCGCCCTGCTCATCGCCGGACACGGCACCCGGGACGAGGCCGGTGCCGATGCCTTCCGCGCCTTCGTACGGGAGTTGGGGCGCCGCAACCCCGAACTGCCCGTCGCGGGCGGCTTCATCGAGCTGTCCCCGCCGCCGCTGGGTGACGCCGTGACAGAACTGGTCGAGCAGGGGGTACGACGTTTCGCCGCCGTACCGCTGATGCTGGTCTCCGCCGGGCACGCCAAGGGGGACATCCCGGCGGCGCTGGCCCGTGAGAAGGAGCGGCACCCCGGGATCTCGTACACCTACGGGCGTCCGCTGGGTCCGCACCCGGCGCTCCTCACCGTCCTTGAGCGGCGGCTCGACGAGGCCCTGGGCTCCGCTTCCCGGACGCCCGAGGACCGGGCCGATGTGACCGTGCTGCTGGTGGGGCGCGGTTCCACCGACCCGGACGCCAACGCCGAGGTGCTCAAGGCGGCGCGGCTGCTCTGGGAGGGCCGGGGGTACGCGGGCGTCGAGACGGCGTTCGTGTCGCTGGCCGCGCCCGACGTGCCCTCCGGCCTCGACCGCTGCGTGAAGCTGGGCGCCCGCCGGATCGTCGTCCTGCCCTACTTCCTCTTCACCGGCATCCTGCCCGACCGGGTGCGCCGGCAGACCGAGGGCTGGGGTGCCGCGCACCCGGACGTCGAGGTGCGCTCCGCCGATGTCATCGGCCCCGAGCCGGAGTTGCTCGACCTGGTCATGGAGCGCTACCGCGAGGCCGTGCAGGGAGACCTGCGGATGAACTGCGACTCCTGCGTCTACCGCATCGCGCTGCCCGGCTTCGAGGACAAGGTCGGACTGCCCCAGCAGCCGCACTTCCACCCGGACGACGACGGTGACCACCAGCACCACGGACACCACCATGACGGCCATGCCCACGCCCACGCCCACTGAGGGGGCGCCCTCGGCGGGCGTCGGCGACTGGCACGATCTGCGCCATCACGGGGACGCCGAGGTGCGCGACGACGGTTCGGCGCTCACCGATCTCGCCGTGAACGTCCGCGCCGACACCCCTCCGGAGTGGCTGCGCGAGCGGATCGCCGCCTCGCTGACCGGGCTTGCCGCCTATCCCGACGGGCGGGACGCGCGGGCGACGGTGGCGGCGCGGCACGGGCTGTCCGTCGAACGGGTGCTGCTCACGGCGGGTGCCGCCGAGGCGTTCGTGCTGCTCGCGCGTGCCCTGAAGGTGCGTCAGCCCGTGGTCGTGCACCCGCAGTTCACCGAGCCGGAGGCGGCGCTGCGGGATGCCGGGCACTCTGTCGACCGTGTCCTGCTCCGCGAGGAGGACGGCTTCCGGCTCGATCCGGCGGCCGTTCCCGAGGACGCGGATCTCGTCGTGGTCGGGAACCCGACCAACCCGACGTCCGTGCTGCATCCGGCCGCCCTGATCACTGAACTCGCCCGGCCCGGACGGACGTTGGTCGTCGACGAGGCGTTCATGGACGCCGTGCCGGACGAGCGGGAGGCGCTCGCCGGGCGGACGGACGTGCCCGGTCTCGTGGTGCTGCGCAGCCTCACGAAGACGTGGGGGCTGGCCGGACTTCGCATCGGCTACGTCCTCGCCTCCCCCGAGACGATCGTCGACCTGGAGCGTGCCCAGCCGCTGTGGCCGGTGTCCACGCCCGCGCTTGCCGCGGCGGCGGCGTGCGTGTCCTCCCGGGCGCTCGCGGAAGCCGCCCATGCGGCGCGGCGGGGCGCGGCGGATCGGGCCCATCTGGTGGCCGGGCTTGAGGAGTTCGCGCCGGACGGGGTGCGGGTGGTCGGGCCTGCGGAGGGGCCGTTCGTGCTGGTCCGGCTTCCTCGGGCGGCTGCCGTGCGCCGCCGGCTGCGGGGACTGGGCTTCGCCGTGCGACGGGGGGACACCTTTCCCGGGCTTGGCGAGGAGTGGATACGGGTGGCGGTTCGGGACCGGGTGACGGTGAACCGGTTTCTGCAGGCGCTGGATCGGGCGGTGACGGTGGTTGGGGGGTGAGGTGGGGTCTGTCGCCCCCTCCGCCCCTACCCGTCCCGTTTCTGGGGGCTACCGCCCCCAGACCCCCGCTTCGCGCTGAACGCGCTCGTCCTCAAACGCCGGACGGGCTGAAACGGGGCGTAGCCCCGGAAGGATGGGACGGGCAGGGGCGGAGGGGCGAAAAACCCATTCCTCAGCCCCGACTACGCCGCCCCATCACCACCACTCCCCCACCCACCGCAAGCAGCACAACCGCCCCGCCCACCACGTACGGTGTCATCGCCCCGCCCCCGGTCTCGGCGAGCCCCGCCTCCGCGGGCGCCCCCTGCGGCTTCACCTCAGCCACCGGCGTTTCGGAGGACGTCGTCGGTACGGCCGGCGCCTCGCAGGTCGCCCCCGCCAGGGTCAACGTTCCTTCCACCTCGGCCACGTTCAGCTTCAACGGGTTGATGGACACCGTGAGTTCGAGCGCGGACGCGGCTGCCGTACGGGACGTGGTCTGGGTCTTGGAGAGGTCGAGCCGGACTTCGCCGATGCCGGGTACGTCCACCACGGTCGGGCCGCCGGCGGACAACGTCACCTTCTTGCCGAGCACCGTGACCGCGCCCAGCAGATTCGAGGTGGCGACCGGCTGCTTGCCCGCTTCGCAGGTCGCCTTCGACGTGACCGACTCGACCTCGATGAGGGAGAGCAGCGGAAGCCCGGGGACATGGACCTTCGCGTGCGCGAGATTGGTGTACCCCTCGGCCTTCGACTCGGACACCGTCGCCCTCGCGGTGGCGACCTCCGCGCCCAGCACGGTGAACGCCTTTCCGCCGTCGACGCCGTCCAGACGGGCGGTGAGCGCGGTCTTCTCGGCGCTCTGCGGCGCCTGAACCTCGTTGAGGGAGACGGCGAGTGGGACGTTCACCGTCTTGTTGAGCAGGGACACGTCGAGACCGGTCCGCAGGACCACGGCACTGGCGCGGCCCTGCCCTGCCGTGTCGTCGGTCGCGTGCGCGGACACCGCTCCGGCCAGCGCCGTGGGACCGGCGGCGAGGAGGGTGGCTGCGGCGACGACGGCGCAACGGCGTGCGGGCATGCGGAAGTTGTTGCTGTTCAAGGGTGGGACCCCCATAAGAGATAGCTCGGGACCCGGCAAGAATTACGCACTGAGAGTGAACAGTCAGTAATCTGGCGTGACTTCACTCCAACGGGCAGATTCCGCACAATTCTTCGAATCACACGACACGGCTGTTCGCCACCGTCACCCGTTCGACAACCCTGCGCGAACACACCGGTTACTGCCGGGCGCGCAGGACGGAGTGCACAACGAGCCGGCACACCTGCTCGTCACGCTCTGTCAACCAGAGCGCCCTGTGCGATCGCTTCCTGGGTGTGCGCCGGGCTGGGGTTGCCGGAGGTGCGTGCCACGCGATGTCCTACGGTGATCAGACCGTCCTTCTTTCCGGCGATCATCACGACACCAGGAGTGTTCCCAGGTGGCTTCCACCGACCGCCGTCGTCTGCACTTCGTCGGCAGCCTGCCGCAGTTCGACGACGCCACATCCGCGTTCCGCTGGCAGCAGCACGAGCTGGCGGGACGCGTGCGGCGCCTGTCCGGCGGGGAGACCGGACCGCGACTGCAGTGGTTCGTGCCGCTGGTCAAGGCCATCAAGGCGCTGCCGCACATCCGTACCGTGCAGGACGGTGAGTGGACCGGCTACGACGACACGGACCGGCTGAAGGTCCAGCGCGGCAGCCGCCTCACACCGGGCGACATCCCGATGCGGCTGAGCGAGTACGCGCGGGAGGAACTGGCCGCCTTGGACGCCCTCGGCACGCCGGCATCCGCGGACCTGCCTCTCCAGGTCGGCGTTCCGGGCTACCTCGACATGGCCCTCTTCATCTTCGGACCGGTCGGTGTCTTCCGCCACGCCCGCGCCTTCCGCGACGCGACGGCCGGGCAGATCGCGGACGTGCACCGCACGGCAGGCGACGCCCTGGTCTTCCAGCTCGAAGTGCCCGCCGCCCTCATCGCCGTGGTGTCGGCGCCGCGGCCGCTGCGGCCACTGCTGGCCCGGCTCATGGCGCGGCTGGTGACCAGCCAGGTCTCGAAGGCGCCGCAGGGCAGCCGCTTCGGCGTCCACCTGTGCCTCGGAGATCTCGGTCACCGGGCCTTGAAAATACCGTCGTCGGCAGCTCCCCAGGCGGTGCTGGCCAACGCTCTGGTGCGCCGCTGGCCCCAAGGCCGGCCGCTGGAGTTCGTCCACCTCCCGCTGTCCGGCGGTGATCAGCCACCCGTCACCTCCACCGCCTACTACGCCCCGCTCCGCCGGCTGCGGGTTCCGTCGGACGTATCCGTGGTGGCCGGAATCGCGCACGAGGAGCAGCCGGCCGGCGACCAGCTGGCGGTCCGGGCCCTCGTCGAAGAAGCACTCGGCCGCCGTACGGACATCGCCACCGCCTGCGGCCTGGGCCGCCGTACGTCGGAACAGGCGGCACGGGCCGTCGACAGCATGCGCGTCCTGCTCGACGACGAGAAATGAGAAAGAGAGAAAAGAGCTACGCCGGGGCGATGTCCTCCCTCTCCGCCTGACCCCTGCCCTGGGGGCCCTACCCCACGACCCGTCCGTTCAGCACGATCCGCCGAGGGGCGGCCAGCAGCCGTACGTCCGCCCGCGGATCCCCCTCGTACACCACGAGGTCCGCGGGTGCCCCCTCGTCCAGCCCAGGGCGCCCCAGCCACTGCCGTGCGCCCCATGTCGTGGCCGACAGCGCCTCGACCGGCGGGAGGCCTGCCTTTGTCAGCTCGGCGACCTCGTCCGCCACCAGGCCGTGGGCCAGCGCGCCGCCCGCGTCGGTGCCGACGTACACGGGGATTCCGGCGTCGTACGCGGCGCGCACGGTGTCGTAGCGGCGGTCGTACAACTGGCGCATGTGCGTGGACCATTGGGGGAACTTCGACTCGCCGCCGTCGGCGAGCTGCGGGAAGGTCGCGATGTTGACGAGGGTCGGGACGATCGCCACTTTGTGCTCGGCGAAGAGCGGGATGGTGTCCTCGGTCAGGCCCGTCGCGTGCTCGATGCAGTCGATGCCGGCCTCGACCAGATCCCGCAGGGAGTCCTCGGCGAAGCAGTGCGCGGTGACGCGGGCGCCGAGACGGTGGGCCTCGGCGATCGCGGCCTCGACGGTGTCCCGGGGCCAGCAGGCGCTCAGGTCGCCGGTGCCGCGGTCGATCCAGTCGCCCACCAGCTTGACCCAGCCGTCACCGCGCCGGGCCTCCTGGGCGACGTACGCGACGAGGTCCTCCGGCTCGATCTCGTGCGCGAAGTTCCGGATGTAGCGGCGGGTGCGCGCGATGTGGCGGCCCGCACGGATGATCTTCGGGAGGTCTTCGCGGTCGTCGGTCCAGTGGGTGTCCGAGGGCGAGCCCGCGTCGCGGAGCAGCAGCGTTCCGGCCTCGCGGTCCGTCAGCGCCTGCTTCTCGGCGACGTCGGCGGGGACGGGGCCGTGCAGGCCGAGCCCTACGTGGCAGTGCGCGTCGACCAGGCCGGGCAGGGCCCAGCCGTCGACGGTGCGGATGTCACGGGCGCCGGCGGGGCGCTCGTACGAGATCCGGCCGCCGACGACCCACAGCTCGTCCCGGACGTCCTCGGGCCCGACGAGAACCCGTCCCCTCACGTGCAGCACGGTGCGATCGCTCATGCACTGCACCCTAATTGGAGCCCTGCTCCCCCTTGCCCACCTGGTCCGAGACCCCTTCCTCCACGTCCGCCATCGCGGGGTCGAGGAGGCGGGACAGGAAGTGGCGGGTGCGCTCGTGGCTCGGGTTGCCGATGACCTGGGCGGGGGCGCCCTCCTCGACGATCACGCCGCCGTCCATGAAGACGACGCGGTCGGCGACCTCGCGGGCGAAGGTCATCTCATGGGTGACGACCATCATCGTCATGCCCTCGTTCGCGAGCATCCGCATGACGGCGAGTACGTCGCCGACGAGTTCGGGGTCCAGGGCCGAGGTCGGCTCGTCGAAGAGCATCACCTCGGGGCCCATGGCCAGCGCGCGGGCGATGGCGACGCGCTGCTGCTGACCGCCGGAGAGGGAGGCGGGGTAGGCGTCGGCCTTCTCGGACAGGCCCACGCGCCGCAGGTTCTCCGCGGCGACCTTGGCGGCCTCGGCCTTGTCCCGCTTCAGCACCCGGCGCTGCGGCAGCGTGAGGTTGTCGGTCACCGACAGATGCGGGAAGAGGTTGAACTGCTGGAAGACCATGCCGATACGGCGGCGTACGGCGTCGATGTCGACGTCAGGGTGCGTGATCTCCGTACCGCCGACGAAGACCTCGCCCTTGGTGGGCTCCTCAAGGAGGTTCACGCAGCGCAGCAGCGTGGACTTGCCCGAGCCGGACGGGCCGATGACGCAGACGACCTCGCCCGAGCCGATCTCCAGGTCGATGCCGCGCAGCACCTCGTTGTCACCGAAGGACTTGTGCAGGCCCTTGACCTGGATTTCTGGAGTACTGCTCACTTGGCTCACTTGGTGGCCTCCCCGGCCTTCGTCTCCAGTCGGCGTACGACGAAGCCGAGCGGGATCGTGACCAGCAGATAGCACAGGCCCGCGACCAGGATCGGCGTGGAGTTGGCGGTCTGGCTCGCCAGGTCGCGCCCGAACTTGGTGAGTTCGCGCTCCTCCAGCGTGACACCGAGGAACAGCACCAGCGAGGAGTCCTTGAAGAGGAGGACGAGTTCGTTGGTGAGCGGCGGGATCACGATGCGGAACGCCTGCGGGATGATGATCGAGACCATCGCCCGGGTGTGCGAGAAGCCCAGTGAACGGGCCGCCTCCATCTGCCCCTTGGGCACCGCCTGGATGCCCGCGCGGATCGTCTCCGCCATGTACGCGGCCGAGACAAGGCCGAGGGCGAGGGCCACCTTGCCGTAGGTGCCGCCGGGGATCTCCGTGCCCGGGAACGCGAGCGGCACGGCGACGCCCACGAAGACGAAGATCAGCAGGGCGGGCAGGCCGCGGAAGATCTCGATGTAGATGCCGGCGACCCAGCGGTAGGGGCCCACCGGGGACAGCCGCATCAGGGCGACGACCATGCCGAGCACCAGGCCGAAGACGAAGCCGGACATCGTGTAGAGCACGGTGTTCTTCAGCGCCATCGTGATGACGTCCGGGAACATCTGCGTGACGAGGTCCCACTGCGCGAACTGGTTCTTCAGCTGCGCCCAGTCGGCCGTGACCGCGAAGGCGACCACGGCCGCGACGAACACGGCGTACTGGGCGCCGCGTGACAGCGCGCGCTTCTGACGCCGGGTCAGGCCGCTTTTGCGGGGCTGGAGTCGGGTGTCGGTACCACTCATGAGGCGGACGGGGAGACGGAGGCCGAAGCCGCGTCCGTCGGGGTGGCGGAGTCGGACGGGGTGGAGACGGCGGCCGAGTCGGACGGCGAGGCCGACGGGGACGCGGAGGCCGCGGACTCGTCGTACGGGCCGATCCACTTCTCGTACAGCGTCTTGTACGTGCCGTCCGCCTTCGCGTCCGTGAGCGCCTTGTTGATGGCGTCGAGGAGCGCGGTGTTGCCCTTCTTCACCGAGAAGCCGTACTGCTCACCGGTGTTGATGTTGTCGGCGACCTCGAAGGCGTCCGCGTTGGCCTTGTCCTTCAGCCAGCCCTGGACGACCGGGTAGTCGATGATGACGGCCTGGACCTGGCCGGTGCGCAGGCCGTTGAGGACGGCGTCGGAGGACTCGAAGGAGACCGGGTCGAGGCCGTGGCTCGTGGCGTAGTCCTCGCCGGTGGTCTGGGCCTGGGTGCCGACCTTCTTGCCCTTGAGGTCCGCGAAGGAGGTGATGCCGCTCTTCTTGTCGACGAGGACGGCCTGCGTCGCGTCGAAGTACGGGTCCGAGAAGTCGACGTTCTTCTTGCGCTCGTCGGTGATCGTCATGCCGGCCGCGGCGAGGTCGCACTCGCCGGAGTTGAGGAACGCGCCGGTCTTGAAGTTCTCGAAGGGCGTGTCGATGAACTCCTGCTTCACGCCCAGGTCCTTGGCGACCAGGTCGATCAGCGAGACGTCGAAGCCCTGCACCTTGCCGTCGATCTCCGACTGGAAGGGCGGGTACGGGAGGTGGGTGCAGGTGGTGATCTGTCCCGCCTTGACGAGCTTGACGCCCTTGACTGTGGTCGAGCCGCCGCCGTCGTCCGAGGAGCAGCCGGCCACGAGCAGCAGCCCGGCCGTCGCGGTGGTGGCGGCCAGAAAGCGGGATCGGCGTCCGAGGACCGGGTTCACGGGGGACCTCCTGTGGGGGAACAGTGGGTTCTGATTATAAGGAAAGGTTTGGAGCACTCAAACCAATCCGATGGTCACTGAGCTGTCCGGCCTCAGAAGTCGCCGGTCCGGGGCTGAACAACAGCGCCGGTTACGCTCTGACCCATCCGATTCATTGCCCCTCGTGGGCCTCGTTAGACCCTGTGAGCGAAGAGAGCACCGTCGTGACACACCCCTTCCTGGACCTGGCCCCGCTCGGCGCGGCGCACTTCGCGGCGATCGAGGACCGTGTGGCGCGGCTGCTCTCCACCGAGCGGGACGTCGTGATCATGCAGGGCGAGGCGCTGCTTCCCCTGGAGGGGGCCATCCGCGGCACGGCGGGGCCCGGCACGACCGCGCTCAACGTGATCACCGGCCCGTACGGGCAGACCTTCGGTGACTGGCTGCGGGACTGCGGGGCGACGGTGATCGACCTGGCGGTGCCGTTCCACACGGCGGTCACCGCCGCGCAGGTGCGGGAGGCGTTCGCCGGGCATCCGTCGATCGACTTCGTGTCCCTGGTGCACGCGGAGGCGGCGACCGGGAACACCAACCCCGTCGCGGAGATCGGTGAGGTCGTACGGGAACACGGCGCCCTCTTCTACCTCGACGCCGTCGCCTCGGTCGGCGCCGAACCGGTGCTGCCGGACGCGTGGGGTGTCGACCTGTGCGTGATCGGGGCGCAGAAGGCGATGGGCGGGCCCGCCGGGGTGTCGGCCGTGTCGGTGAGCGAGCGGGCGTGGGCGCGGATGGCCGCGAACCCGCGGGCGCCGCGGCGGTCGTATCTCTCGCTCCTCGACTGGAAGTCGCGGTGGATCGACGGGGGCCGCAAGGCGCTGCTGCACGCGCCCGCGCAGCTGGAGATGCTGGCCCTGGAGGCGTGTGTCGAGCGGATCGAGGGCGAGGGGCTCGACGCCGTGATGGCCCGGCACGCGGCGGCCGCGGCGGCCACCCGGGCGGGGACCCTCGCTCTGGGCGGGGGGCTTGAGCCGTATGTGTACGAGGCAGCCGACGCGGCGCCCGTCGCCACGACGCTGCGGACTCCGCCGGGGGTCGACGCGTCCGCGCTTGTCGCCGGGGCGCTGGCCACGGATCCGGCGCTGCCGCTGGCCGCGGGCGGGGGCGCGCTCGCCAAGGATATGATCCGGGTCAATCACTACGGGGCGGACGCGAGTGAGCGGGTGGTCCTCTCCTGCCTCAGCGCGCTGGGGGCCGCGCTGGCGGAGCAGGGAGTGCCGGTGGACGCGGCGGGGGCTCGGCGTGCTGTGACGCAGGCGTGGCGGTAGCGGGTGCGCCCTTCGGGAGCATGATCATGCGGGAGACCACGAAGGTCACCGGGATCGCCACCACGGAGGCGAGCAGCGGAGCGATCCGGTCTCCGACGTGGAAGACGCCGACGACCACGTACACACCTGCCGTCGTGACCACGAAGTTGGTCGCGTTCGTCAGCGGGAACAGCAGGAACTTCCGCAGCGTCGGCCGCGTGCGGTAGGTGAACCGCGCGTTGAGGAAGAAGGACCCGATCATGCTGAGCACGGACGCAAGGATGTGTGCGGCGAGATACGGCAGCCGGGTCAGGAGCAGCAGGTAGAAGCCGTAGTACGTCAGCGTGTTGACGACGCCCACGAGTGCGAAGGCGAGGATCTGCCGCGATATCGGGCGGGTGAGTCCGGTTCGCGTCAAGGGACTTCGCTTCAGGGGGCTTCGCGTCACGTGACTTCGCGTCACGGGGCTTCGCTTCAGGAGATTTCGCGTCGAGGGACTTCGCGTCAGGCGATTTCGCATCAGGGAGTGAGGTTCTTGGTCGTGGCGCGCGGCGTGCGAGCCTGCGTTCCCTGCTGCTTCTGTTCCGGTATTCGGCCCCGCGTCCGGTCCGGTGTTCCTTCGACGTTGGTCGCCTTCACCAGGAAGTGCGGGCGGCCCTTGACCTCGTAGTAGATCCGTCCCGTGTACTCCCCGATGACCCCGATCATGATCATCTGCATGGCCGCGGCAGCGGTGACGGCGGTGATGATCGTGACATAGCCGGGGGTATCCACACCGTGGACGAGCGCGGCGACCACGATCCACGCCGTGTAGAGCCCGGTGCACAGCAGCAGCCCCATACCGAGGTAGAGGGCGGCGCGCAGCGGCCTGTTGTTGAAGGAGAGCAGTCCGTCGAGCCCGTAGTTGAGCAGGCTCCGGAAGGTCCATGAGCTGCGGCCCTGCGCGCGCACCGCGTTCTCGTACTCGACGGTGGTGCTGGGGAAGCCCACCCACGCGAACAGGCCCTTGGAGAAGCGGTTGTACTCGGTGAGCTCCAGGACCGCGTCCACCACCCGCCGGGACAGCAGCCGGAAGTCGCCGACGCCGTCCACGAGTTTTACGTCGACGAGCCGGTTGACGAGCCGGTAGTACAGCCGGGCTGTGACCGTGCGGCTGATCCGGTCGCCGCCCCTGGTGCGCTTGGCGATGACCTGGTCGTAGCCCTGCCCGCGCAGGTCCACCATGCGTTTGATGAGTTCGGGAGGGTGCTGGAGGTCCGCGTCCATGACGATCACGGAGTCTCCCGAGGCGTGCCGCAGACCGGCGAGCAGCGCCGCCTCCTTGCCGAAGTTGCGGCTGAAGGAGACGTACCGCACGCGCGAGTCGAGTTCGGCCAGTTTTTCCAGGGCGGCGAGGGTCCCGTCGCTGCTGCCGTCGTCGACGTACACGAACTCCATGTCGTGGCCGAGCGGAAGGAGTTCCTCCGCGACTTTCATGACCTGGTCCTGGAATCGTCCTATGACGTCTTCCTCGTCGTAACAGGGTGCGACGATCGAGATGAGCATGCTTCTCTCCCTGGGACTTGGCCGGTGAGCGCCGGTCATGCGGGCGTACCGTCGTGCCGGCGTGCGGACGTTGGTACTGCGAGGCGGCCCGTGGAACACCGTCGGCGGAGGGTTGTGAGGGTACCGAGCAGAATCACGGCCAGCAGTGAGGTTGCTCCGACAGCCGTGCCCAGCCGCAGGCCGGGCGGGTGGAACGTGCAGGTGACGCTGGTCGCGGAACCGTCGAGGGGTACGGCGATCAGCCCGTAGTACTCCTGCGCGGGTACGGCGGGGCCGTCACCCAGCGCACAGCGCCACCCGGCGATCCGGGGAGCCGCGAGGACGGCGGTTCCCGTACTGCCCGCCGGGAGTTGGGCCCGGACGGTGCCGTCGGAAACGGTCACCTCGGTGGCGCCGGTGGTCCTGAGCTGCTCGGCCGCGGTGCGCAGCCGGGCGGTGTCCAGGCAGCCGACCGCGCCGTCGGGGATGACGCCCGTCCTGTCGGGGGACAGCTCGATCCGGACCTGTCCCGATGCCGGAACCGTGCCGAGCGGCTGCATCGGCGCGATCTTGGTGACGGGGTGGTCGGCCCTGAACCGGCCGGTCGGGCCCTGGGCGCTCGCACCGGTGAGCCGCGCGGTGCCCGAGAAGTGCGGCGCCCACAGGTACACCTCGCTGTCGGCCCGGCAGTTGGCCGTGATCGTCGCATCCTGGCCGGCGGTCCCGCGAGGAACGCGGATGAGCAGGCCGGGCCGGTCGTCGTCACTGCGCTCCGGTGTCTGCCCGGCGCTGTCCCGCACGGTGAGGCGGGGCACGGTGTAGACACGGGAGCCCAGCAGCAGTTCCTGATTCCGGTACGGCGAAGGACCGAAGTCGGCGAGGCCCGTACGTTCCTGCGCGCCGGAACCGGAAGGCCGTACCGTCACCAGCGGGGGTACGTCCTGGCGGGTCACGCTCACCTGGCTCCCGTCGTCCGGGAACCAGTTCTGATGCGGGTCCGGCGGGGAGTGCACCCGCGCGCCGACGGAGAAGATCACGTCCGTGACGGCGTTGTCCAGACTCTGCAGGCTGCGGCCCCGCGAGGTCCAGCCGTCCCCGAGGGCGGTGAGCGTGCGGCTGAGGACGTCCGAGGTGAGGCTGCTGTAGTACTGGGCACCCTGGCCGCCCACCAGCAGCGGGTCGTTGCCGGCGGTCTGCTCGCGCCCCGGGTCGGTGCGGTACCGGGGCCAGCCGTCGGCCTCCGCGATCTTCTCCGACTGCTGCTCCTGGCGCGTGCCCCAGGGCGCGTAGTTGTCCAGGTTCACGTATCGCAGCCGGGTGGTCACGGCGGCGGTGGCGGAGGCCTCGCCGAGCTGCGTACCGATGAGGAGTGTCACGGCCAGCCCCGACAGCGCGGCACGGCGCCGGCCGCCGCGGCCGCGGTCCTGGAGGGCCAGCAGGGCCAGTCCGCCCAGCGCGCCCACGGCGGCGAGTGCCACCAGGGGCAGTACGTAGGGCGGGTCCGTCAGCTCGCTCGCGCTCGCGACGGCGGTGATGAGCGCGAGCAGAGCGCCCGCCGCGCACAGCGCGCGCCGGCCGGGAACGCCGTAGGAGAGCGCGTGCCAGGCAGCGATCACGAGCAGCGCGCAGAGAACGAAGGCCTGCCGGTAGGGACTTCCCTGGGGGGTGGCGAAGGCGTGCCAGACAAGGTGTGTCGGGCCCCACTGCAGGGACAGCGCCACGGCGACCACCAGCAGGGTCCACCCGGTGCGCACCCGGCGGGGTACCGCCCGGTGGAAGGGCAGGGCGAGTGCGAGCAGCAGCGCCGTGGTGCCCACGTACAGCGCCGGCGCACCGAAGCCGTACGTCGTCGGCAGCAGATGGGCCAGCAGGTCCTGCGTCGTCGCTTGCTCGAACTGTTCGTACACGCCCGGGTAGGCGTGCGTGGTGCCGACGTACACCACCATCAGCAGCGGCGCGGCCAGGCCGATGCCGAGCCCGACGGTCAGACAGGCACGGCCCACCACCGCGAGCGACTGCCGGCGCGTGCGGCCGGCGAGCCACAACCGGAGCAGGAGCACGAGAGCGGCGGCCAGCGTGGCCATGTACGCCGTGTAGAAGTTGGCGATCCAGGCGACCGCCACGACCAGCACACCGAGGTACGGGCGCCGGCCGTTCAGCGTCCACTCGCCGACCAGGCACAGCAGCGGCAGGGCGATGAGGCCGTCGAGCCACATCACGTTGTACGCGGCGCTCGTCAGGGTCCAGCCGCACAGGGCGTAGGACGCGCCCAGCAGTCCCGCGGCCCACCAGGGGCCGGGGCGCATCCTGAGCAGCAGCCAGGCCATGGCGGCCCCGGCCGACGCCACCTTCAGCAGCGTGATCACATACACCGCGAGGTCGATCTCGTCCCGTGGGAAGACCCCCACGAGCAGGGCGAACGGGCTGCTGAGGTACGTACCGAGGTCGGGAAGGAAGCTGGAGCCGAAGCCGGACTGCCAGTTGATGAGCAACCCGCCGTCGGCCCTGCCGTGCAGCAGGTCCCACAGGTGCGCGTGGAAGGGGACGTACTGGTTTCCGAGGTCGTTGACGCTCCGGGTCCGGGGGCCGAACGGGTAGCTGCCGGCGATGACGTCGCCGGCGCAGAACACGGTGACGGTGATGACGGCCGCGAGCAGGGCGGCGGTGGGCCTCGGTCCCGCCGGGCCCGGGGGCCGGAGCCATGTCCACCGGCCGTGGCCCCAGCCGGTCGGCGACTCGGCCGTCGGGCGCGGCGCGGGAGCGGGCGACCGGTCGGCGTCGTGGACGGTTCCGGTCAGCGGCTCGGGGCGGGCTATGTGCTTCACACCCCGGCCCCGGCCGATCGATGCGACGCGGTCCCGTGAGCTATGCCTCCACCAGGGAGTAGCCCGTCCGTGCGCATGCCCGAACCAACCATCCTCAACAAGCCCCCAGAATTGTGGGCACATGGCCCCCGGTCCCGGGGTACTCCCCCGGGTCATCGATTCGCGGTCTTAGATGCGCACCCCTTCGGAGGGGTTGTCCTGCGGCCGCAAGTGTGAACATGAACTCCACTTCGCACTTGGGCAGTTCGGCATCAGGCATCTAGGGCTACAGAGAAGATAAACGCGCGCCAGGTGACGAGAAGGTGAACTCGACAAGACGCGGGTGCCCCGGCCGGGGTCGCAGGCCTGGACACCGGCCTGCTCCGGGCGCCCGTCCGGCATCGCCCACCACCCGCCGACAGGGCCACGGGAGCCTAATTGGCGGGGCTTATCCGGAGGCGCATTCAGAAACTAATTCGGCGCAGCTCCCCACATTCTGCTGCCCGCTTTTTCAGTGCGTAAACACCAAGATTTCGCGAACGGGAATCTCGTGATTCGGGCACATCTCGTGGTGATTACGCGGCTGTGACGCACTCCACAGGAAGTCTCAATGGGTCCGTTTTCTGGATAATTTTACGGGCAAAAGGTACTAAATAGAACCCAGCCGTGGGCGGTCCGCGCCCGCGTGATAACACGTGGGCGCCTCGCATGTAACCCCAACCGGCAATGCAATCTGGAATTTCCCTGGGTAAATTCACTCCGCATGAACGCCGCACACGCAGACCCGCAAGCGGAATTCCTGGAAATGCCGGAGAGCCTTCGGATCGACCACCCGGAGGTGGCCGACGGGGCCGCGCTCTGGCGTATCGCCAAGGACTCCGGAACCCTCGACCTCAACTCCTCGTACAGCTATCTGCTGTGGTGCCGTGACTTCGCCGGTACGTCGGCGGTGGCACGGGACGAACAGGGCGTACCCGTCGGTTTCGTCACCGGGTATGTCAGGCCCGACCGACCGGACACGCTGCTCGTGTGGCAGGTGGCCGTCGACGGCGCCCACCGCGGACGGGGCCTCGCCGCGGCGCTGCTCGACGGGCTGACCGCACGCGTCGCCCAGGAGCAGCCGATGACCGCCGTCGAGACCACCATCACGCCGGGCAACACCGCCTCCGAGCGGCTGTTCACCTCGTACGCGCGTCGCCACGGCGCGGACGTCGAACGTGAAGTGCTGTTCCAGGCAGGGCAGTTCCCGGACGGTCCGCACGACCCCGAGGTGCTGTACCGCATCGGGCCCCTGACGTTCTGAACCGCACACGGCTCAAACCCCACACGACTCGAACCCCCCACGGCTCGAAACCCCCACGACTTCCGTCTCCCAGAAGGAGATTCACTGTGACCATCACCCAGCCCGACCTGAGCGTCTTCGAGACCCTGGAGTCGGAGGTGCGTAGCTACTGCCGCAGCTGGCCCACCGTCTTCGACCGCGCGCAGGGCAGCCGTATGTACGACGAGGACGGCCATGAGTACCTGGACTTCTTCGCCGGCGCCGGATCACTCAACTACGGGCACAACAACCCCGTACTCAAACGGGCGTTGATCGACTATCTGAAACGGGACGGTGTCACCCACGGTCTCGACATGTCGACGACCGCCAAACGGGCGTTCCTGGAGTCCTTCCAGAAGGTGGTGCTGCGGCCGCGCGATCTGCCGTACAAGGTCATGTTCCCGGGTCCGACGGGCACCAACGCCGTCGAGTCCGCGCTGAAGCTGGCCAGGAAGGTGAAGGGGCGCGAGGCCATCGTGTCCTTCACCAACGCCTTCCACGGGATGTCACTGGGCTCACTCGCCGTGACCGGCAACGCGTTCAAGCGGGCCGGCGCCGGCATCCCGCTGGTGCACGGCACGCCGATGCCGTTCGACAACTACTTCGAAGGCCAGATCCCGGACTTCCTGTGGTTCGAGCGGCTCCTGGAGGACCAGGGCTCCGGGCTCAACAAGCCCGCCGCCGTGATCGTCGAGACGGTGCAGGGCGAGGGCGGCATCAACGCCGCGCGCCCGGAGTGGCTGCGGGCACTGGCCGAGCTGTGCGAGCGACAGGACATGCTGCTGATCGTCGACGACATCCAGATGGGCTGCGGGCGTACGGGGGCGTTCTTCTCCTTCGAGGAGGCGGGGATCGTGCCCGACATCGTCACCGTGTCCAAGTCCATCTCCGGCTACGGACTGCCCATGTCGCTCTGCCTGTTCAAGCCCGAGCTGGACATCTGGGAGCCGGGCGAGCACAACGGCACCTTCCGCGGCAACAACCCGGCGTTCGTCACGGCCGCCGCCGCGCTGGAGACGTACTGGACCGACGGTTCCGCCATGGAGAAGCAGACCCGCACCCGCGGCGAGCAGGTCGAGCAGGCGCTGATCTCCATCACCGAGGAGAACCTCGCCGACATCAAGGAGTACCGGGGCCGCGGCCTCGTCTGGGGCATCGAGTTCAAGGACAAGAAGCGCGCCGGACGTATCGCGCAGCGCGCCTTCGAACTCGGGCTGCTCATCGAGACCTCGGGCCCCGAGAGCGAGGTCGTCAAGCTGCTTCCGGCGCTGACGATCACGCCCGACGAGCTGGACGAGGGGCTGCGCACCCTCGCCCGCGCCGTACGGGAAACCGTCTGAGCGGCACGAGAGAACAAAGCGAACAGCAACAGAGCACGAGAGAGAGGGAGCGCACCACCGTGATAGTCCGTTCGTTCAAGGACGTCGAAGGCACCGACCGGCATGTGAAGGCGGCATCCGGTACCTGGGAGAGCAAGCGCATCGTGCTCGCCAGGGAGAAGGTCGGCTTCTCCCTGCACGAGACGACGCTGTACGCGGGTACCGAGACGTCGATGTGGTACGCGAACCACATCGAGGCCGTGCTCTGCGTCGAGGGCGAGGCCGAACTCACCAACGACGAGACCGGCGAGACGCACTGGATCGAGCCCGGGACGATGTACCTCCTGAACGGCCACGAACGCCACACCATGCGTCCCAAGACCGACTTCCGGTGCGTCTGCGTCTTCAACCCGCCCGTCACCGGACGGGAGGACCACGACGAGAACGGCGTCTACCCCCTGCTGACCGAACCCGAGGAGGTCTGAACCCCATGACCACGCTCACCGATCTCTACCCGAGCCGCGCCGCCAACGAGGTGTCCGCGCCCCGCCAGGACCCGGTCGTCTGGGGCGCCCCCGGCACACCGGGGCCGATCGCGGTGTCCGAGCTCCAGACGTACGAGCGCGACGGCTTCCTCCCCGTCGAGGAGCTCATCGGCGACGACGAAGTCGCCGTCTACCGGCAGGAGTTGGAGCGGATCGTCACCGATCCCGCGATCCGTGCCGACGAGCGGTCCATCGTCGAGCCGAAGTCGCAGGAGATCCGGTCCGTCTTCGAGGTACACCGGATCAGCGAGGTCTTCGCCCGTCTCGTGCGCGACGAGCGGGTCGTCGGCCGCGCCCGGCAGATCCTCGGCTCCGACGTGTACGTCCACCAGTCGAGGATCAACGTCAAGCCCGGCTTCGGCGCGAGCGGCTTCTACTGGCACTCGGACTTCGAGACCTGGCACGCCGAGGACGGTCTGCCCAACATGCGGACCGTGTCCGTCTCGATCGCGCTGACCGAGAACTACGACACCAACGGCGGCCTCATGATCATGCCGGGGTCGCACAAGACGTTCCTCGGATGCGCGGGGGCCACGCCGACGGACAACTACAAGAAGTCCCTCCAGATGCAGGACGCCGGCACACCCTCCGACGAGGCACTCACCCGCCTCGCCACCCGGCACGGCATCAAGCTCTTCACGGGCAAGGCCGGTTCGGCGACCTGGTTCGACTGCAACTGCATGCACGGCTCGGGCGACAACATCACCCCGTTCCCGCGCAGCAACGTCTTCATCGTCTTCAACAGCGTGGAGAACTCGGCGGTCGAGCCGTTCGCGGCGCCTGTACGGCGGCCGGAGTTCATCGGGGCGCGGGACTTCACGCCGGTGAGGTGAGCGGTGGGCGCGGGTGGGTGCACGGGATGCAGGTCGCTGCGCTACAGCCACGCCAGCGACGCCGCCCTCTCCAGTACGTGGCTGACGGCGGCGGCGTCCCCCACCGCGCCCCGCGGCACGTCCCCCGGCGCGTACCTGCCGCCCACCAGCAGGCAGAAGTCGACGGGATCCAGGACGAGTTCGGCTCGTACGGGCTCACCCTCGGCGCCCAGCACCCACTGGGCGTCCGCGCCTCCCCCGGTCAGCCCGAACAGCACCGGGGGTGACGCGGGCCCCAGCGCCCTGCCGAGGACACGGACCGCGAGGCGAGCGAGCTGCCACAGGTGCGGATCTGGTGGCGGAGGCACGGCGAGACCAAGGGCGCGCCCGATGTCGTCGGTGTGGATCCACGCCTCGAAGGCCCGCACGACGAAGTGGTCCGCGAGGGACAGCCGGACGCCCATCAACGTCGTGGCTTGGGACGCCAGTTCGGGATCCCTCGCCTCGGACGTGGACAGCAGCGCCGCCGCCCGGGCGCTCCATGCGGCGACGGTTTCCTCTGGCGTGCGCCGTCGCTCGTACGCGATCACCTCGGCGGTCCGGGCGGCCCAGGCGTCCTCCCGCCGTGTCCCGTCCGGCCGTGTCCCGTCCGGTGTGGGCCCCGACGAGGGCATGTGCGCGTCGAGGCCGAGCCTGGTGGCCAGCGGTTCGTCGGCTGCGATGAGATGGGCGACGGTGCTGTGCACGTCCCAGCCGTGCACGACCGGCGTACTCCAGGGCGCTTTCCCGTCCAACTCCCGCAGCAGCGCCTGAAGTCCGGACACCGCGGCGGCGTAGGGGGCGGCGTGCGGGGCCACCCGGGGTACCGCGCGGCGGGTGCGCAGGGCGAGGGCGAGGGCACCGTCGGACTGTTCGGAGCCGCTTGCCGGTTGGGAACCGCCGGACTGCTCCCAGACTCCTGACGGTTGGGAACCACCGAACTGATCCGAGACGCTTGCCGGTTGGGAGCCACCGGACTGCTCGGAACCGCCGGGCTCTTCGGAACCGCCCGCCCGCTCGAAGCCGCCGGATTCTTCCGAACCACCCGCCTGCTCGAAGCCGCCGATCCGCTCGGAACCGCCGGACCGCTCGGAACCGCCGGACCGCTCGGAACCGCCGGACCGCTCGGAACCGCCGGACCGCTCAGCGCGGCCGGCGCCCCCCGCCCGCCCGTCCAGCAGCCGTACCGTCTCCCGTAGCCGTTCCGCCTCCGCCGCGCAGGACTCGCAGTCGGCGAGGTGCGCGGGGACCGTGCGCCGGTCGGCGGCCGGCAGCGCGCCGAGGGCCCAGGCCGCCAGCAGGTCCCGTACGTCCTCGTGCTCGGTGCTCATCGCATGCCGCCCTTCCGGGACTTGGCCGGCATGGCGGCCGCACCTCGCCCCGCTGAGCCCACCATACGCACGCCCCGCCCTCCCGGAGTCACCCCGAACGTCATCACGCACCCCTTCCCACTGCCGGGTCCGGCGGATCGGCCAGGGTCTCCGCGAGCTTGCGCAACGCCGAACGCAGCCGCGTCTTGGCGGTGCCCTCCGGGATGCCCAGCTCCACGGCAGCTTGCCGGTAGGTGCGGCCGGCGAAGTAGGCGAGGTGGACCACCTCCCGCTGGGACCGGGGGAGTTCGGCGAGGGCGGTGTGCAGGAGCAGCGAGCGTTCACGGTCGACGACCGTCTCGTCGGGGCCGGGCGCGGCGTCCGGGATGGCGTGCAGCACCGAGTCGTCCGCGCGGAGGTCCTTGCGGTGCCTGGCCTCGCTGCGCACCCAGTCCACGGCCCGCCGGTGGGCGAGCATGGACAGCCAGGTGCGCAACGAACCACGGCGCGCGTCGAAGGCGTACGGCCTGCTCCAGAGCTGGGCGAAGACCTCCTGTGCGACATCCTCGGCGGCGGCCGGGCTGCGTGTGACCCGGACGGCCACCCGTCGTACGAGAGCGCCGTACGCGGCGTACACCTCGGCGAGCGCGGACTCGTCCCCGTACACCAGCCGCCGATGCAACTCGGCGTCCACGAGCGTCGGTTCCACCGGCACCACCACCTCGTGGTGCCCTTCCTAGCGTTCCCGGGGAACCCGCGCCAGTGGGTGGGGGACTCAGCCGGAGAGGACGTCGAGCAGCCGGTCGACGTCGGCGGAGGTGTTGTACAGGTGGAAAGCGGCCCTCAGGTTTCCGGCCCGGTCGGAGACTTCGACGCCGGCGCGGCTCAACTCGGGCTGCCGGTGGCCGAGTCCGGGCACGGAGACGATGGGTGAGCCGGGAGCGGGGACGGGCTCGTGGTCCAGTCGGTGCAGACCTGCGCGGAAACGGTCCGCGAGTGCCAGGTCATGGGCGCGTACGGTGTCGACGCCCAGTTTCCCGATCAGCTCCAGTGAGTGCCGGGCGCCCGCGTACGAGAAGAGGCTGGGGCTCTCGTCGAACCGCCGTGCGGAGTGGGCGAGTTCCTGGACCGGACCGTAACAGCTGTCCCAGGGGTGTTCGCCCGCGACCCAGCCCGCGAAGACCGGAGTGAGCCCGCCGAGGTCCTCCGGGACGACCAGGAAGGCCACGCCGCGCGGGCACACGAGCCACTTGAAGGCGACGGAGGAGACGTAGTCGTACGCGTCCGCCTCGACCGGCAGCCAGCCCATCGCCTGGGACGCGTCCACATACGTACGGGCGCCGTGCTCGCGCGCGGCCGCGCGGATGGCCGGCAGGTCGGCGAGCCGGCCGTCGGCGGACTGCGCGGCGCTGACCGCGACGAGCGCGGTGTCCGGGCGTACGGACTCGGCGATCCGCTCCAGCGGCACCGCGCGTACCTTGAGGTCGCGGCGCATGTGGAAGGGGTTCACGACGGAGGCGAAGTCGGCCTCGGCGGTGAGGACTTCGGCGCCTTCGGGGAGCGAGGCGGCGATCAGGCCGGTGTAGACGGCGACCGAGGCCCCGGCCGCGACCCGGACCTCCGGGACGCCGACCAGCCGGGCGAAGGCGGCCCTGGCCGCCTCCACGTCCGCGAACATGTCCTGCGGCTGACCTGCCGCCACGGATTCGACGCCGGCCCGCATGGCGTCCACCGCGCGGACCGGGAGCAGCCCGGTGCTCGCGGTGTTCAGGTAGGTGTTCTTCGGGGCGAACTCGGCTCGTACGAGAGTCTCGAAGGTCTCCATGGGACCACTCTGCGGCCGCGCGAACTCCCCGTCCATCGCCATTTTCTACTCAGATCCGCCAAGGGCCGCTTATGCATGCCCTCCGACCTGGGCTTTTCAGTTCTGCGGTACGGCGCACCCGTCCGGTCCGCAGACCTCGGAGTCGTCGGAGGCCTGCTGGATCAGCTTCAGTGGCGGGCGCTCGCCCCACGCCTGGGTCAGCGCCTGGGCGAAGACCTCGGCGGGCTGGGCGCCGGAGACGCCGTACTTGCGGTCGAGGACGAAGAACGGGACACCGTTCGCACCCAGCTCGGCGGCCTCGCGCTCGTCGGCCCGGACGTCGTCGGCGTATGCGGTCGGGTCGGCGACCACCTTGCGGACCGCGTCCGCGTCGAGCCCGGCGGCGACGGCCAGCTCCACGAGACGCTCGTCGTCCCCGAAGACGGACCGCTCCTCGGCGAAGTTCGCCCGGTAGAGGGCGCCGATCAGCTCGTCCTGCCTGCCCTGCGCCTTGGCGAAGTGGAGCAGGCGGTGCATGTCGAAGGTGTTGCCGTGGTCGCGGTCCCGGGTACGGTACTCGAGGCCCTCGGCGGCGGCCTGCGTGCCGAGGTTCTCCTCGCCGGCCTGCGCCTGCGCCTCGCTCATGCCGTACTTCTTGGTCAGCATCTTCAGGACGGGCTGAATGTCGTCCTTGGCGCGGTTCGGGTCGAGCTCGAAGGAACGGTGCACCACCTCGACCTCGTCGCGGTGCGGGAAGGCGTCGAGCGCCTTCTCGAAGCGGGCCTTGCCCACGTAGCACCAGGGGCAGGCGATGTCGCTCCAGATCTCGACGCGCATGTCTTCGGCTCTTTCCAGGTCGTACGGGTACGGAGGCGCCCTCCGCTCAGTACGTGAACGTTCAAGCGGCCCCGCTCATTCCCCGGACACCACGCGCCGCAGGGTCACATGGTGCTCGTCCGCCACTGGCTCCCGCTCCCGGGTCCAGCCCTGGCGGGCGTAGAAGGCCTGCGCCCGCTCGTTGTCGACGTGCACGTCGAGGGCTGCGGTCCGCTTCCCGTCGGCCCGCCACTGTTCCAGGCAGGCCGTGTGCAGGTCCGCGCCGATGCCCGTCCGCCAGTTGCCGGGGTCGACGTGGAACTGGAAGAGGGTCACGGTGTCGGCGGGGGCCGCCTCGGCGGTACGGAACGAGGCGATGCCCACGAGGCGCCCGTCGCGGACCGCGCACAGTACATGCCCGTCCGGGCGCTCGATGGCGCCCCTCCAGCGCGCGGGCCAGTCGAACCCGTCGTCCGGCAGACCGTCCGGGTAGTAGGTCGCGCGTGCCCTGCCATGCAGCTCCGCGATGGCGGCGGCCTCGCTGGGCAGAGCGGTCCTGATCACGAGAGAGCCGACGGTGCGGTGGGTTCTGATCATGCAGGGGAGGACGGGGCGGGCGTCGGTGCGGTTCCCAGGCGGGTGAACTGGGTGCGGTAGGCACTCGGGGTCAGACCGGTGCGGCGGACCAGGTGGGCGCGGAGTGAGTCGGCGGTGCCGAGGCCGCTGGCGCGGGCCACGTTGTCCATGGGGAAGGTGGTCGTTTCCAGGAGTTCCCTGGCTCGTTCGATGCGCTGGTGGAGGAGCCACTGGAGCGGGCTGACCCCGCTCTCGGCGTGGAAGCGGCGGGTGAGGGTACGTACGCTGACGCCCGCGTGGCGGGCCAGGTCGGTGAGCGTGAGCGGCTTGTCGAGGTTGCGCATCGCCCAGCCCCGGGTGTCGGCACACACGGTGCCGCGCTCGGGCGGCAGCGGAGTCTGGGTGAACTGGGTCTGGCCACCGGGCCGTACGGGGGCGACCAGCGCCGTGCGGGCCACCTCGTTGGCGACGGCGGCGCCGTAGTCGGTGCGGACGATGTGGAGGCAGAGGTCGATTCCGGCGGCGTACCCGGACGACGTCATGATCTGACCGTCCTGCACATAGAGGACGTCGTCCGTGAGATCGATCCGCGGGTACCGCCTGCGCAGTTCCTCGGCCTGGTTCCAGTAGGTCGTGGCCCGGCGGCCGTCCAGCAGGCCCGCCTCGGCCAGCGCGAAGGCGCCGCTGCAGATGGAAGCGATCCGCTTGCCCGCGGCGGCGGCCTCCCGGAGGGCCCCGACCGTACGCGGGTCGGGCGTGTACCGCTGCCCGGTACCCACGACGACGACCAGGTCCGCGTCCCGCACGACGTCGAGACCGTGCCGGACATACAGATCGAGGCCGCCGGTGGTCGGCACCGGACCCGGATCCGGAGCACAGATCGCCACTTCGTAGCCCGGCCCGCCGTCGACCTCGACCTTCTCCAAAAGGAGTTCCGGAATCGCGAGGTTGAACATCGAGACGGGAGTCGCCGCGATGACGGCGACGCGGCGCAGGCCGCTCGGCCGGGTCGGCTGGGCCGGTCGGGTCGACTGGGCCGCTTGGGCCGGTTGGGCCGAGCGAGCCGGCCGGGTCGACTGGGCCGCTTGGGCCGGTTGGGCCGAGCGAGCCGGTCGGGGCATGGCCAGAACCTCCGGAGGTATGGCGTTCGGGCCACTACTGTACGCCGACGCAGATCCGCAGCATGGAGGCATGGCACCCGACCCGACCACCGAAACCCTGTCCGCCGCACGTCAAGCCCCTGCGGGAAGTCAGGAGTTGGTGCACCCACCTGCCCCCTCCTCCCCCGCCCTCACGCTCACCGCCGCCCTCCTCGGCTTCGCGTTGATCACGCTCGACGCGTCCGTCGTGAACGTGGCGCTCCCGTCGATCGGGTCGACGCTCGGGGCCGGGATGTCGGGACTGCAATGGGTCGTGGACGCGTACACGCTTTCCTTCGCGGCGCTGATGCTGTCCACCGGTGCGTTCTCGGACCGGGCCGGGGCGAGCCGGGCGTACGGAATCGGGATCACGGTGTTCACGCTCGCTTCCGTGGCGTGCGGTCTCGCGCCGACTCTGCCGGTGCTGGTCGGCGCGCGCGTCGTCCAGGGGGCCGCGGCGGCCGTGGTGCTGCCCGCCTCGCTCGCGCTGGTGCGGCAGGCGTACCCGGATGCCGCGAAGCGGGCGCGAGCCGTTGCCCTGTGGGCGGCCGGCGGGTCGGTCGCGGTGGCGCTGGGGCCGGTGGCGGGCGGTGCGCTGACCACGGTGTGGGACTGGCGGGGGATCTTCTTCATCAACGTGCCGTTGGGGGCGGTGGCGTTGGCGCTGCTGGTACGGGCGCCGCGTTCGGAGCGCCGGCCCGCGCCGCTGGATCTGCCGGGCCAGCTGGCGGCGGTCGTGGCGCTCACGGCGCTGACGTTCGCGGTCATCGAGGGCGGTACGGCAGGGGTGGTCTCGCTGGTGGTGGCCGTGGTCGCGGGTCTGGTCTTCGTCCGGGTCGAGGCGCGGCAGACGTGTCCGGTCGTGCCGCTGGAGCTGTTCCGCAGCAGGAACGTGAGTGTGGCCGTCGCAGCGGGGGCGGCGTGCAGCGTGGCCTTCTACGGGGTGGTGTTCCTCTTCTCCCTGTTCTTCCAGCAGGTCCAGGGGCGTTCCGCGCTCTACGCGGGGCTGATGTTCCTCCCCATGACCGGTCTCATCGCCGTCACGAACATCGCCGCGGGCAAGCTGGCGGGGCGGTTCGGGCCTCGCCTGCCGATGCTGCTCGGGCAGTCGTCCGCCGCGGTCGGAGCGTTGCTCCTGCTGTACGTCGACGCCTCGACGCCCGCCGCGTTGGTCGCCGCGCTCCTCGTCCCCATGGCTCTTGGCTGTGCTCTGACGATTCCGCCGTTGACGGCCGTGATGATGGATGCGGTCCCCTCCGACCGGGCCGGGCTGGCGGCGGGGGTCCTCAACTCGGCCCGCCAGGTGGCCGGGGGACTGGCCATCGCGGCGTTCGGGTCACTGGTGGCCGGTGATTTCGAGGCGGGCCTGCGGGTGAGTCTCGCGCTGAGCGCGGGGGCACTGGCTGTGACGGCGGTGGCATCGGTGGGCTTGCGGGTGGCGCGCTAGAGGACTCTTCGCCCCCTCCGCCCCTGCCCATTCCCGTCCCTTGGGGGCTCCACCCCCAGACCCCCCGCTCCTCGAACGCCGGACGGGCTGACCCCCCTCAGCCCGTCCGGCGTTTGAGGACGAGCGCGTTCAGCGCGAAGCGGGGCCTTGGGGGCGGCAGCCCCCGGAAACGGGACGGGAAGGGCGGAGGGGGCGAAAATCAGCTCCCGTCCCTCAAGTCCCGCGGCCAGTTCGCCCGGAACTCAACCTCGTCGTACGTCACCACGCACCCCTCCCCCAGAGGCGACTGCGTCATAAAGCCGACCAGCGCCGCCGAGGTCTCCTTCTCGTCCCCGAGGGTGAAGAGCCGGACGAAGGTCCAGCGGACCCCGTCCCGCGACGCGTGGAAGGCGAAGGCGCGCCCGGTCCGGCTGACCCGCAGCCAGACCGAACTGCCGTCGACGGTGAAGGAGTTGGCGTCGTCGGAGTGCCCCCGGGTGACCACCGTGCAGACGGTGGCGACATCCGGGGAGTACTCCAGGCAGAGCTTCGCCCAGGCCCGCTCCCCCACGTGGACGTAGAGGACACCCGCGTCGAAGGAGCCCCCGAACCCGACAGTGACCCTGGCGATCAGCTGGAAGTCACCCTCCGGCTCCCCGAGCAGCCGGGGCGCGTCGGAGGCGGCGTCAAGCCCCTCACCGGTGGGCGGCACGAAGCGGTCCTGCCGGGCCCCCGCCCAGCCGGTGAGCACTCCGTCCTCGTACGACCAGTGACCGTCAGGCCCGTAGGTGCGAAGCCGGAACGGGAGTTCGGGGAGTTCGACGTCCATCCGCCGAGTCTCCCAGGTCACCCCTGGCATGTCCCGGGCGGCTCCCACTCAGCGTTCCAGCCGGCCGTCGTAACGGCGCGGCAGCCCCAGCGGGTTGTCGTCCCGGAGTTCGGGCGGCAGCAGCGCCTCAGGCGTGTTCTGGTACGCCACAGGACGCAGCCAGCGCTCAATAGCCGTACCGCCGACCGAGGTTGAGGTGGAGGTGGTCGCGGGGTAGGGGCCGCCGTGGTGCTGGGCGGGAGCGACCGCGACGCCGGTCGGCCAGCCGTTGACCAGGACGCGGCCCGCGAGCGGGGTCAGCTCGGCGAGGATCTCGGCGCCGCGCCCCTCGCCCGCCGCCTCCTCGGTGGAGAGCTGCACGGTGGCGGTGAGGTTGCCGGGCAGCCGGGAGAGGACCGCGCTGGCCTCGGCGTCGTCCTCGTAGCGGGCGATCACGGTGAGCGGGCCGAAGCACTCCTCCAGGAGCAGATCGTGCTCGCCCTCGGCGGTGAGCTTGCTCGCGGGCACGGTCAGGAAGCCGGGGCTCACCGTGTGCTCACTGCCGGCGCCCGGGGTCACCGGGGCCTCCACGTCGGGGAGTTCGGCGCGCTCGGCGACCCCGGCGATGAAGTTGTCACGCATCCGGTGGTCGAGCAGGACGCCGGCGTCGGTGTCGCTGACGGCGTCCGTGAGCGACTTGACGAAGCGGTCGCCGGCCGCGCCCGCCGGGGCCAGGACCAGGCCCGGCTTCACACAGAACTGGCCGACGCCCAGCGTCATCGAGCCCGCGAGGCCGGCGCCGATCGCCTCGGCGCGCTCGGCCGCCGCTGCCTCGGTGACGACGACGGGGTTCAGGGACCCCAGCTCGCCGTGGAAGGGGATCGGCACGGGGCGTGCCGCCGCCGCGTCGAAGAGGGCACGGCCGCCGCGTACGGAACCGGTGAATCCGGCCGCCGAGACCAGCGGGTGCCTGACCAGCTCGACGCCCGCCTCGAAGCCGTGGACCAGGCCCACCACTCCCGCGGGGATGTCGTGCTGGGCGGCGGCCCGGCGCAGGTTGGCCGCGACCAGCTCGGAGAGCCCCGGGTGGTCCGGGTGCGCCTTGACCACGACCGGGCAGCCCGCCGCCAGCGCGCTCGCGGTGTCGCCGCCGGCGACCGAGAAGGCGAAGGGGAAGTTCGAGGCGGAGTAGACGGCGACGACACCGAGCGGCACCTTGTAGCGGCGCAGATCCGGGATCGGCGGGGTCGCGGTGTCGTCGGGGTGGTTGATCACGACGTCGAGGAAGGCGCCCTCGTCGACGATGTCGGCGAAGGCCCGCAACTGGTAGCAGGTGCGGGCGAGTTCGCCGGTGAGCCGGACGGGGCCGAGCGCGCTCTCCGCGTCCGCGGCCTCGACGAGGTGTTCCTTGGAGCCTTCGAGCAGGTCGGCGGCGGTGCGCAGGAAGGCCGCGCGGACCGTCCGGTCGGCGAGGGCCGGGCGCGCGGCGTGCGCGGCGCGGACGGCTTCGTCCACCTCCTGGGCCGTGGCCTCCACCGCAACCTGTTCCCGCTGCTTCCCGGTTCGGGGGTCGACACTCCAGACTGGTGCTGCTGCCACCGCGGGTCCCTCCAAGATGTGATGCCGCAGTTCTGTGTCACTCACCAGGGGCGTTCGATATGCTGAACACTGTCTCTGATGGTGAATATGCTGTTGGAGACTATTTCCCGTCGAACGAAGGGGTCAAGGGCGATGTCGGCAGTCGAGACAGGCGGCGGGGCGCAGGTGAAGTCCGCGGTGCGGACCGTGGAATTGCTCGAGTACTTCGCCGGCCGGCCCGGTATGCACTCGCTCGCCTCCGTGCAGGAAGCCGTCGGTTATCCGAAGTCCAGCCTGTACATGCTGCTGCGCACGCTCGTCGAGCTCGGCTGGGTCGAGACGGACGCGACGGGCACGCGGTACGGCATCGGCGTACGGGCCCTGCTCGTCGGCACCTCGTACATCGACGGCGACGAGGTGGTCGCCGCGGCCCGCCCGACCCTGGACCGCCTCTCCGACGACACGACGGAGACCATCCACCTGGCCCGCCTGGACGGCACGAACGTCGTCTATCTGGCCACCCGCCAGTCGCAGCACTACCTGCGCCCCTTCACCCGGGTCGGCCGCCGCCTCCCCGCGCACTCGACCTCGCTCGGCAAGGCGCTGCTCGCCACCCACACCGACGAGCAGGTCCGCAAGCTGCTCCCGGAGACGCTCCCCGCGCTCACCGAGCACACGATCACCGACCGGGAGAAGCTCATCGAGGAGCTGCACCAGGTCCGTGAGCAGGGCTTCGCCGTGGACCGCGAGGAGAACACGCTGGGCCTGCGCTGCTTCGGCGTCGCCATCCCGTACCGGACGCCCGCCCGCGACGCGATCAGCTGCTCGGTACCCGTGGCGCGCCTGACGCCGGCGCACGAGCAGCTGGTCAAGGACGCGCTGTTCGACGCCCGCGACCGTCTGACGCTGGCGACGCGCAGGCTGTGACCCGGAGTCCGTCCGCGGGCGGCGGGCTTCATGAACGGTCTATGAGAAATGCGGGCGGAAGGGAACGTTTCCCTCCCGCCCGCTCGTCTTTGTGAGCGGAATGAACAAGACGATCAGGCGCTCCGCCGTCTTCACGCTGCTGCTCATACTCGCTCTGCTGGTGAGGGCGACCTGGGTGCAGTTCTACGAAGGCCAGGCGCTCGCGGACGACAAGGACAACCGACGGAACGCGATAGAGCAGTACGCGAACCCGCTCGGGAACATCATCGTGGCCGGAGACGCGATCACCGGTTCCGCGCAGACGAAGGGCAGTGACCTCAAGTACAAGCGCACGTACACGGACGGCAGTCTGTACGCGGCGGTCACCGGCTACAGCTCGCAGGTGTACGGGGCGACGCAGCTGGAGGGCATCTACCAGGACCTGCTCGACGGCACGGACCTCCAGCTCAAGACCCCGCTGGACACGCTCACCGACAAGCGCGCCGACCCGGGTGACGTGATCACGACCATCGACCCGGATGTACAGAAGGCGGCGTACGAAGCCCTCGGTGACAAGAAGGGCGCGGCCGTCGCGATCGACCCGACGACCGGCAGGATCCTCGCGGTGGTCTCCACCCCGTCGTACGACCCCTCGCAGCTCAGCACCGGCGACTCGGACGCCTGGACGACGCTGACCAAGGACCCCGACAAGCCGATGACGAACCGGGCGCTGCGCCAGCCGCTGCCGCCGGGCTCGACGTTCAAGCTGGTCGTCGCGGCGGCCGCGCTGGAGGACGGGCTGTACCCGGACGTCGACGCGAAGACGGACAGCCCGAACCCGTACAGGCTGCCGAACACGACCACCGACCTGGAGAACGAGAACGCGTCCGCGCCCTGCGAGAACGCCTCGATCCGGGTGGCGCTCCAGTACTCCTGCAACAACGTCTTCGCGAAGATGGCCGTCGACCTGGGCCAGGACAAGCTCAAGGCGCAGGCCGAGAAGTTCGGCTTCAACGACGAGACGCAGGATGTGCCGGTACGGGCGTACACCAGCGTATATCCCTCCGACATGGACGAGTCGTCCACCGCGCTCACGGGCATCGGCCAGTTCGATGTGACCGCCACACCGCTCCAGATGGCCATGGTGTCGGCCGCTATTGCCAATGACGGAAAGCTGGTGTCGCCGCACATGGTGTCGCAGACCAGTGACTCCGACGGCAATGTGCTGAAGGACTACGACGACAGCACGGACACCAAGGAGGTCGTCAGCTCCTCCACGGCCCAGCAGCTCCAGTCCGCGATGCAGACGGTCGTCGAGGACGGCACGGGCACGAACGCGCAGATCTCCGGCGCGACGGTGGGCGGCAAGACCGGTACGGCCCAGCACGGCGAGAACAACAGCCAGACGCCGTACGCCTGGTTCACCTCGTACGCGAAGTCCGACTCCAACGACAAGGAGGTCGCCGTGGCGGTCCTGGTCGAGCAGTCGGACGCGGAACGCTCGGAGGTCAGCGGCAACGGCCTGGCGGCGCCGGTGGCCAGGGCGATGATGCAGGCGGCACTGAAGGACTGAGCACCGCCGACACGACGGAAGGGCCGCCCTCGCACCCCTGGAGGACGGCCCTTCGTGCTACTTCACGTCCAACCCTCGCGCTACTTCACGTTGAACAGCTGCTCGATGGGGTCGATCGCGAAGTACACCAGGAACAGCGCGGACGCGCCCCACAGCAGCCAGTGCACCTCCTTCGCCTTCCCAAGCACCGCCTTGATCAGGACGTACGCCAGGAATCCCGCCCCGATGCCGTTGGTGATCGAGTACGTGAACGGCATCACTGCGATGGTCAGGAACGCCGGGATCGCGATCTCGTACTTGTCCCAGTCGATGTGCTTGACCTGGGTCATCATCAGGAACCCGACCGCGACGAGCGCGGGCGCCGCGGCCTGCAGCGGGACGATCGTGAGCAGCGGGGTAAGGAAGAGCGCGAACGCGAAGAGCCCGCCGGTGACCAGGTTCGAGAAACCGGTACGGGCGCCCTCGCCGACCCCCGCCGCCGACTCGATGTACGAGGTCGCGGAGGACGCCGAGGCCGCGCCGCCGGCGACCGCGGCCGCCCCGTCGATGAGCAGCACCCGGCCGAGATTGGGCACCTTGCCCTCCTCGTCGAGCAGTCCCGCCTCGGCGCTGATGCCGACGACCGTCCCCATGGTGTCGAAGAAGTCGGACAGGATGAGCGTGAAGACAAGCAGCACGACGGTGATCGCACTGGTCTCGCCGAAGGCGCCGAACAGGCTGAAGTGACCGAGCAGTCCGAAGTCCGGTGAGGCCACGATGTCGTCAGGGACCTTCGGTGTGGTCAGACCCCAACTCTTGATGTCCGCGACGGAGTTGATGATGATCGCCACGACCGTCATGGTCACGATGCTGATCAGGATCGCGCCCTTGACCTTGCGCGCGAGCAGCCCGATGGTCAGCAGCACGCCGAGACAGAAGACGAGAACGGGCCAGCCTGCGAGCGCGCCGGTGGCGCCGAGCTGCACCGGCACGGTGGTCTGGGCGATGTCGGGGATGCGGGTGGCGAATCCGGCGTCGATGAAGCCGATGAAGGCGATGAACAGTCCGATCCCGACGCTGATCGCCTGCTTCATCGGCTGCGGAATCGCCTGCATGACGGCTTCCCGCAGCCCCGTGACCACCAGCACGCAGATCAGCAGGCCTTCGAGGACGATCAGGCCCATCGCGTCGTCCCAGCTCATCAGCGGGGCGATCTGGAAGGCGACGACGGCGTTGAGGCCGAGGCCCGCGGCGAGCGCGAGCGGGAGATTGCCGCCGATGCCCATGATGATCGTCATGACCGCGGCCACCAGGGCGGTGGCGGTGGTCAGTTGGACGGCGTCGAGCTGGTGGCCGAACTTGTCTTTGGCGCTGCCCAGGATGATGGGGTTCAGGACAAGGATGTAGGCCATCGTGAAGAACGTGGCGAAGCCGCCGCGTATCTCCCGGCCGAAGGTGGAGCCCCTGGCGGAGATCTTGAAGAACTGGTCGACGCTGTTCGCCGGGTGCGGCGAGGCATCCGGCCGGTCGGCCGCCTTCTGCTGATCGGACATGGCGAGACTCCTCGTTGCCTGCGTGCGGGGTGTGCGAATGATGGTCGTTGCCTGCGTGCTGGGGTGTGCGGATGACGGTCGTTGCCTGCGTGCTGGGGTGTGCGGATGATGGCTGGATTGTTCCCGTGTTGAACCGCTTTCAGGTTTTCCCCGTGTTACGGAATCGAGTTCGGCCCGCCACATGCTGTTCGATATCCTGTACGAGCCGCTGATACGCTCACACGTCGCGCCCCACGGACACACCACTTCTTTGCGGGTGACCCAAGTAGCCGTATACGCAAGGGACTTCGCGAGCCGGAGCACCGACAAAGGTGACTCGTAGGACACAACCAGATGTTCGTTCTCGACGTCTCAACCAGTGACCACATTGATCTGCTGGCCTGAGCCCCCCTCGGCCAGTCAGAAGAGCCCCCGCCGATGACGATCGGCGGGGGCTCACCCTTGGTACGTCGGGGGCCTAGCTCACGTAGTAGGTCGGGTTGGGGAGCTTGTACGTCTTGTCGGCGTAGCCCCCTTCGAGGTCGGAGTACTGGTCGCCGAAGTTGGCGACGACGTCGTATCCGAGGGACTCGATGTGCTTGCGCGTGCCGGACTTGTACTGCACGGTCGTGCAGGTCCAGGCGGCGGCGGTGGCGCAGGAGCTCAGGTAGGACGGCGGGTTGGCCGCGTTCTTGAGGAACATGTGGTCGGCGTCGAGGTTGATGTCGACACCGACCTTCTTCAGGTTGGCGACCGCGGCGGCGCGCTGCGACTCCTTCAGGCCCGAGTTGTAGAAGACCTCGACGCCCTTGGACTCGGCGTACGCGACGAGTTCGGGGGTGCCGAAGACGGCCGGACGGTCGGCCTTGGCCACGTAGTCGGCCCAAGTGGCCGAGTTGTACGTGTAGTTGGTCTTCTTCTCGTAGTCGAGGGAGAGCAGCAGCGTGTCGTCGATGTCGAAGACGACCGCGAGCTTCTCACCCTTGTGTCCGGCCCTGTCGGCGACCTTGTTGATGTACTTCTTCGCGTCGGAATCGATGCGCGCCAGGTCCTTGGCATACGGGCTGGTACTGGACGCCTGGTACACACCGTTGCTGTCGAGGGTGGTGCCGTAGTAGGTGTCGATCTCCCCCACCAGAAGCCCGATGTTGTGGGGCTCCTTGGTGCTGTTCGCCGTCGACTGGTCGGCGGTGGCGACACCCGTGCCGTACAGGGCGGCACCGGCGACGGCACAGGTGGCGGCGATGGCCGCTATACGCAATGGCTTATGCATGACAGGTTTCTACGCGCGTAACCCGTCCGAACGCGAGGTTCGTTACCCGATACTTACCTAGTCCATAGGCAATCTTTAAGCCAAATGAAGCCGGCGTGGACGCTCAGACGATCTTCACATCGCCTTCGCGGGCCTGGACGGTACGGCCACCGAAGGCACGGGCCGCGCGGGCCGTCGCGTCCTCCGGCGTGAGCGTGGGCCCGACGTGGGTGACGAGCAGTTCCCGCACGCCCGCCGCACGCGCAACCGCGCCCGCGTCCTCCGGAGTCAGATGGACGCGTTCGCCTTCGCGATGCCGGTCGATGTCGGCCTCGCTGAGGAACAGGTCGGCCCCCTGGGCGAGTTCGGCGAGCTGAGCGCAGGGCCCACTGTCCCCGGAGTACGCCAGCACACTCCCGTCGCACTCGGCCCGCAGCCCGTACGCCTCGGTGTCGTGCACGACGGCACTACTGAGGAGCCGCAGGTCTCCCACCCGCACCTCATGACCGTCGTACAGGGTCCGGAAGTCGAAGATCCCGCCCAGGAACCCGGAGTCGCCCTGCCCGAAGAACCCGGCGAGCCTCCCCCACTGCCTAAAGCGTGGGCGGTGCCCCCAGCCCGAGATCACGCGGCGCGCACATGGGAACGGGCGAGGCAGGGGCCAGTCCGCCGTGCGCCAGCCCGTAAAAGGCGGCGAGCACATGCATGGAGCCTACAAAACCGCCGTCCCGCGGGCGCCTCCTTGCCGGGGCGCTACGCCTTCCGACCCGGAATGGCGGCGCTACGGCTTCCGCCCCGGAACCGCAGTGCTACGGCTTCCAGCCCGGATCCCGCCCGCTGAGCCCGATCGCCCGGTCGAGCAGCGGCGCATCGTCGGGCACCGGCACCACGGGGCCGAAGATGGCGCCCCGGCTCGGGTCCTCGGCCGAGGCGAGGAGGAGTTCGTACGACACCTGCAGCGCGGCGGGGTCGGGCTCGTACTCCTGGCCGGTGGCGCGGGCCAGGTCCCAGCCGTGCACGACCAGTTCGTTGGTGGCGACGGCACCTCCGACCGCGCCCGGCAGGGAGATGCCACCCGCCCGGGTCTCCCCGGTCCAGGCGGCCGGGTCGCGCCAGGCCTCGGCGAGTTCGTCCATCACCATGGGCAGCGCCTCGCGCCAGCCGGGCTCGATGTCCGGCACGGCCTCGTTCGGGTTGGTGTCCGTGGTGGCCCCCAGGTCCTTGCGCGCGGCGTCCCGGAAGGCGGCGGCGAGCCCGGTCAGGTGCCCCAGCATGTTGTGCACCGCGTGTTCAGGACAGGGGGTCACGGCCGACAGTTGCTCGTCGGTCACCCCCGCCGCGAGGTGGGCGACGATCCGGGCCTGCGGCCCGAGGTCAAGAATCCCGCCAGTCATCCGCTTCTCCTCAGAGTTCGTCCGTCGTCCTGGTCTGCCTCGCCGCCGAACGGCTGCGCACACGTCTCCCCTCCTGGGGTAGACCGACGAACGTACGAGAACTCATCGGTCTCGCCTTCATGACCGTCCTCCGGAGGCTGGTCACACGTTCGAGCCGCCGGGATGCTCGATGCCAGAGGTCCGTGAGAAGGAGAGTCACCGTGAGAGCGATCGTCCAGGATGCCTACGGAACCGCAGACCGGCTGGAGGCGCGCGACATCGACCGGCCCGTGCCCCGTGACGACGAGGTGCTCGTCGAGGTGCGTGCCGCCGGGGTCGACCCGAGCGTGTGGCACCTGATGACGGGCAGGCCGCTGGTGGCCCGCGTCGCCCTCGGCCTCCGCAAGCCCAAGAACCCCGTCCGCGGCTGGGACGGTGCCGGCCTGGTCGAGGCGGTCGGCGCGAAGGTGACCGAGTTCAAGCCGGGCGACGAGGTATTCGGCAACTGCGACGGCTCGTTCGCCGAGTTCGCGCGCGCCAAGGCCCGCAGGCTCGTCTTCAAGCCTCCCCACCTCACCTTCGAACAGGCAGCCGCCCTCCCCGTCTCCGGCATGACGGCCCTCCAGGCCCTGAAGGGGACGGCCCGTCCGCAGCCGGGCGACCGTGTCCTCGTCATCGGCGCCTCCGGCGGTGTCGGTTCCTTCGCCGTCCAGCTGGCCACGATGTACGGCGCCGTGGTGACCGGCGTCTGCGGCCCCACCAACACGGATTTCGTACGATCCCTGGGTGCCGCCCACGTCCTGGACTACACCCAGGAGGACGTCACCGCCGGACCGTCCGACCGCTACGACGTCATCGTCGACTGCGCGGGCCTGCGCCCAGTGCCCCAGCTGCGTCGCGTCCTCGCCCCACGCGGGACCCTCGTCATGGTCGGCGGCGAGGGCGGGAGCGCCTTCTTCGGCGGGTTGGGCCGCGAGATCCGGGCCTCCCTGCTCTCACCCTTCATCGGCCAGAACCTCCGCAATCTCATCTCCCTCCCCCGCCACGAGGACCTCCTGACCCTCAAGGACCTCGCCGAGCAGGGAAAGATCACCCCGGCCATCGACCGCACCTACCCGCTCGCCGAGGCCGCGGACGCGGTCCGCCACCTGGAGAACGGCCACCCACGAGGCAAGCTGGTCGTCACGATCTGACGGCGTCTTAATAGGGCATCTGCCTGATGCCCGAGGTAGGCGCTTAGGATCACGCTGACGAGCCATGGCGACATGGACAGGCACACGCGTCCTGCGGGACCGGAACGCAGTTTTGTATCTGAGCGTGGTCGTGGTCTCCGGCTTCGGCTCGTCGGCGCTGTGGCTGGTGTCCGGCATCTGGGTCAAGGATCTGACCGGCTCGGACGGCCTGGCGGCCCTGTGCGTCTTCGCCCTCTGGGCCCCTACGCTCATCGGTCCCGCGCTTGGCACCCTCGCGGATCGCACCCGCCGCCGACCGCTGCTCATCGGCATGAACCTGCTGCTCGCCGCGCTGCTGCCGACCCTCTTCGCAGTGGACGCGCCGGACCGCCTGTGGATCCTCTTCGCGGTGCTCCTGGTCTACGGCGCCACGGGCGTCGTCCATGACGCGGCGGAGTCGGCCCTGATCACCTCGGCCGTCGGCAAGTCCCTCCTCGGTGACTTCAACGGCCTGCGCATGACGGCCAACGAGGGGATGAAACTGCTGGCCCCGCTCGCCGGTGCCGGCCTGTACGCGGTGTACGGCGGGGCGCGGGTCGCGCTCCTGGACGCGCTCACGTTCGTGCTGGCCGCAGGTCTGTGCACACTCCTGCGCGTGAACGAGACCAAGCCGCTCCCGGCCCCGACCGACTGGCGTACGCAGACGACCGAAGGTGCCCGCTTCCTGTGGACCCACGCCCGGCTGCGGCCCCTCGTCCTGACCGCCGGCGCGACCATGTTCTTCGCGGGCCTCAACGGCGCGACGGTCTACGCGGTCACCGAGGGCCTCGGCCACTCACCCACGTACGTAGGACTCCTGTACGCCGTCCAGGGCGCCGGCTCGGTGACGGCCGGCCTTGCCGCGGGACCCCTCCTGCGCCGCCTGGGCGAGCGCCGGTTCGCCGGGTACGGCATCGCGCTCACCGCGCTGGCCGTGACTGCTCGCGCGCTGCCGTACGACACGGTGGCGCTCGCCTCGGCCGCGGCGGTCGGCATCGGCCTCCCCTGCGTGTTGATCGCGACGCTCACCGCGGTCCAGCACGAGACCCCGGGCGCCCTTCTGGGCCGTACGACGGCCACCGCCAACACCCTGATGTTCGCCCCGAACGCGGTGGGCCTCGCGGTGGGCGCCGGCCTGGTCGAACTCCTCGACTACCAGGTGTTGCTGGTGGTGATCGGCCTCGCGCGGCTGGTGACGGTGCTCCCCCTGCTGCGGCCTCGGCCGAGCCGCGCGAGCGTCTGAGTCACGAGCCTCAGCCGAGCCGCGCCAGCGCCTGAGTCACCAGCGACAGATCCTCGTCGGACGCCAACCCCGCGTGATACAGCCGCACTTCGGTGGCTCCCAGCTCGACCGCCCGCGCCACGTCCGCACCGAGCTCCGCCGGGCGGCCACCCATCCCGCTCACCACGGTGAAGTTGGCCGCCAGCACGCTCCCTTCAACACCCCTGTCGGCAAAGGGAGTCAGCAGTGCGGGCCCCGCGGCGCACGGTACGACGACGCCGTCGGCGACGGACAGGACATGCCCGGGATCGACTCCCGCGTTCGCGCCGCAGTGGTAGGAGACCGGGTCCGCGTGCAGCAGGATCCGGAACCCCTCGGGGGCGGCCAGGCGCACCGCGGTGACGGCCTCCGACTGCAGCGAACGGGCGACGGAGTCCCGCCACGTGCGGGTGGCCGCCGCGAGTTCGCTTCCGAGCAGCTTCTCCACGGCCTCCCAGCCCCCGGCGGGAGCCTCGCCCCGCCACACGGGTTCCAGAGCCCGCCGTACCGCGACCGCCAACTCCTGTGGATCCAGCCCCTGTTGCGCATAGCCGTCACGGCAGGAGGGGCAGAAGCACAACGACATCAGGTACTGCCCGGCGTCCCCGAGCGCCACCCCCGCCGTCTTGTCGTGGGCGTGCAGATGCGCGAGGCCGTACCAGCCGAGGGATTCCAGCTCCGTACCGCCCGCCCCGGGCCGCACCGCCGCCTCGGCGGCCAGCTCCACCAGGTACGCGCGCGTCTCGGGCTGGGCGATGCACGGAGCCCACGGATAGCGGTCCCCGTAGGCGTTGACCACGGAGGTCTCCGGAAACTCCTCCCCCATACGGGAGTTGTGCGCGAGCACCACCCAGGTGTGTACGTCGAGTCCGGCCCCGGCGAGCGCGCCGGCGGCCTCTCCGTAGGCGTCACCCGGCGCCCAGTCGCCCGCCGTGTACGGCCAGAGCCTGCGCCCCTCCCACCGCTCGTCGACGGGGTAGAGCACGGCGGCGTGCGAGGCGGTGACGATTCGGTGCCGGGGGTGGCGCGGTGTCAGCGCGCGCGTCGAGTGGTACGCGGAGGCGAGTGTCACCTGCTGTACGCCGAGCCCGGCGATCCGGCCGGCGGCCTCCGGGTCTCCGTTGACATCCCAGGGATAGACGAACGCGGACGATTTCACTTGCTCACCCCAGGGGTCCGCACCGGCACCATCACACTGCTCACCCCAGGAATCCGTACCGGCACGGTCACACGCCCTCCTCGATGAGCCCGTAACCGCGCTCGATGAGCTGCGCGAGCTGCTTCACATGGTCCTCGTTCGGCTCGTGCAACGGCGGCCGAACCTCACCCACGTCGAGCCCCCGCAGCCGTACCCCTGCCTTGACGAGCGAGACGGCGTACCCGCGCCCCTGCGCGCGCAGGTCGACGAACGGCCGGTAGAAGCCGTCGATCAGCCGGTTCACGGCCTCGTCGTCACCGGTGTTGAGCGCCTTGTGGAAGGCAAGGGCGACCTCGGGGGCGAAGCAGAACACGGCGGACGAGTACAGCGTGATGCCCACTCCCCGGTAGGCGAGCCCGGTCAGCTCGGCCGTGGGCAGCCCGTTGAAGTAGAGGAACTCCTCGCCGGGGACTTCGGTGCGCACCGCGCTGACGATCCGCTGGATGAGGTCGAGGTCCCCGAGCCCGTCCTTGAACCCGATGATGCCTTCGGTGCGGGCCAGCTCCACCACGGTCTCCGGCGTGAACACGGCGTTGTCGCGCTGGTAGATGATCACCGGCAGCGAGGTCGCCGCTGCGAACTCCCGGTAGTGCCGCAGGAGTCCCTCCTGCCCGGCCACCACCAGATACGGCGGCATGGCGAGCAGCCCGTCGGCTCCGGCCGCCTCCGCGAGCCGTGCGAAATGCACGGCGAGCGCGGGTCCGTACCCGGCGCCCGCGATGACCGGCACGCGTCCGTCCGCCGCCTCGACAGCCGCCGCCACGCACGCCTCGAACTCCTCGGGCGCGAGGGCGTGGAACTCCCCGGTGCCGCAGCAGGCGAAGACGGCGGCGGCACCGGCCTCGACTCCGCGCCGCACATGCTCCCGGTAGACGTCGAGGTCGACGCCGCCGTCAGTGCCGTAGGGGGTGACAGGGAAGAACAGCGGCCCGCTGGGGATGCTGAGCCGAGCGGCAAGGGGGGCTGACGTCACGGACTCTCCCTAAGCGGTGCACGTTCGCAGTGCCCGTCTCTCGGTGCACGTTTCTGATCCACGTCCATATTTCTGAACGCTTCCACGCTAAGCCGCGACCTTGGGGCCGGTCAAGCGCGCCAACCCGCAACACAGAGGCGGATTTCCGGCCTCCGCGCGAGACTTGACGTAAGCCGTCGGCAATCCTTAGCGTGTCCACGGATGTGAATGCCGTACACACATGCGCATGACCTACGGCTGCCGATTCAAGGAGACCCGAGGATGCCCGCTCCCCGCACCGTTCTGCTCACCGGCGCCGCCGGCGGCCTCGGCACCCTGATGCGAGGCCTGCTCCCGAAGTACGGCTACGAGCTGCGCCTGTTCGACCTGCTCCCCATCGAGGGCGAGCCGGACGCGATCACCGCGGACCTCTCCGACAGGGCGGCTCTGCGCGAGGCGGTACGGGGTGTCGACGCGATCATCCACCTTGCGGGCATCTCCCTGGAAGCCTCCTTCGACAAGATCCTCAAGGCGAACATCGAGGGGACGTACAACCTGTACGAGGCGGCCCGCGAAGAAGGCGTGCCCCGCATCGTCTTCGCCTCCTCCAACCACGCGGTGGGCTTCACCCCGCGCCCGCAGGGCGACACACCTCTCGATCCAGGCGCGCTCATCCCCATCGACACACCGCGCCGCCCGGACACCTTCTACGGCCTGTCGAAGTCCTTCGGCGAGGACCTGGCGCAGTTCTACTGGGACAAGCACGGCCAGGAGACGGTCTCGGTCCGCATCGGCTCCTGCTTCGCGGAGCCGGCGAACGTGCGCATGCTCTCCGTCTGGATGAGCCCCGAGGACGGCGCCCGTCTCTTCCACGCGGCGCTGACCGCCGAGGACGTACGGCACACGGTCGTCTACGGCTCCTCCGCCAACACCCGCCTGTGGTGGGACCTCTCGACCGCCCGAGCCCTGGGTTACGAGCCGCAGGACGACTCGGAGCCGTACGCCGCGAAGCTCATCGCCGAGCTCGGCGAACTCGACCCGGACAACCCGGACCACGCCTACCTGGGCGGCCACTTCACCACGCACCCGCCGATCTGGCCGTACTGAGGCCACAGCGGCAGCACATAAAGGCGGGCGGGCACCGAACGGGCCCGCCCGCCCCCATGTTCGGGCACCGACGCTGCCCGATCCCACCTCCCCCTCCGCTCCGCCCCAGGTCCGCCGCGGGCAGCCGTGGCGCGAAACGGGCTCAGCCGGGCACCATCGGGCATGCAACAGACCTGGTCAGTGGCCGATACCCGCTGTAGAACTTCCCTACAAGGATCCACCGGGCCCGAACGGGCAGTGCGCGGCGTGGCGCACGCACCGGGAGCGGTTCCGTACACCGGGCAAGGGAGCGGGTGACGGCCATGACAGCCATGACGGCGGAGGAGCGTCAGCGCGAGATCGTCCGGGCCGCCCGCCGCGCGGGCTCGGTCGACGTCACCGCACTCGCCACCGAACTGGGCGTCGCGAAGGAGACCGTACGGCGGGATCTGCGCACCCTTGAGGACCACGGCCTGGTCCGCCGCACCCATGGCGGGGCCTATCCCGTGGAGAGCGCCGGCTTCGAGACGACGCTCGCCTTCCGCACCACGAGCCAGGTGCCCGAGAAGCGCCGGATCGCGGCCGCCGCGGCCGAGCTGCTCGGGGACGCCGAGACGGTCTTCGTCGACGAGGGGTTCACTCCGCAGCTCATCGCCGAGGCGCTGCCCAGGGACCGGCAGCTCACCGTGGTCACCGCCTCCCTGGCCACCGCGGGCGCCCTCGCCGAGGCCGACAACACGAGCGTCCTGCTGCTCGGCGGCCGGGTCCGCCCCGGCACCCTGGCGACCGTCGACCACTGGACGACGAAAATGCTCGCCGGATTCGTCATCGACCTGGCGTTCATCGGCGCCAACGGCATCTCCCGCGAACACGGCCTCACCACCCCCGACCCGGCGGTCAGCGAGGTCAAGGCCCAGGCGATCCGGGCCTCCCGGCGCACGGTCTTCGCGGGCGTGCACACCAAGTTCGGCGCGGTCAGCTTCTGCCGGTTCGCCGACGTCAGTTCCCTGGAGGCGATCGTCACGAGCGCGCTGCTTCCGGCCTCCGAGGCCCACCGGTACTCACTGCAGGGCCCGCAGGTCATCCGAGTCTGAAAAGCGAACTCACAAAAGTCCGAAAACCCAACTCACCCACCCGGGGCACACCCACACCTCCCCGTGTCCCGTATCTCCCCATACGTCTAGTCCAGGAGTGATCCATGCGAACCCCGAGCCGACGGAGGCCGCGCGCACTGCTCGCCGCGGCCGCCGCAGGGACGCTGCTCACCCCGCTGCTCTCCGGCTGCTGGACCGGAGCGGGCGGGGCGGGCTCCGGCGGGAACTCCATCAACGTACTGATGGTCAACAACCCGCAGATGGTCGAGTTGCAGAAGCTCACCGCCGCCCATTTCACCAAGGAGACCGGCATCAAGGTGAACTTCACCGTGCTGCCGGAGAACGACGTCCGCGACAAGATCAGCCAGGACTTCGCCAACCAGGCGGGTCAGTACGACGTCGCCACGCTCAGCAACTACGAGATCCCGATCTACGCCAAGAACGGCTGGCTGCACGAGATGGACTCGTACGTGGCCAAGGACAGCGCCTTCGACGAGCAGGACATCCTCGCCCCGATGCGGGAGTCCCTCACGGCCGAGGACGGCAAGCTCTACGGGCAGCCCTTCTACGGCGAGTCGTCCTTTCTGATGTACCGCAAGGACGTGTTCGCGGAGAAGGGCCTCACGATGCCGGCCCATCCCACCTGGGAACAGGTCGCGGACCTCGCCGCACAGGCCGACGGCGCCGAGTCGGGCATGAAGGGCATCTGTCTGCGCGGCCTGCCCGGCTGGGGCGAGGTCATGGCCCCGCTCACCACCGTCGTCAACACCTTCGGCGGCACCTGGTTCGACAAGGACTGGAACGCCCAGCTCGACTCCCCCGAGTGGGAGGCGGCCACCAAGTTCTACGTGGACCTCGTCCGCGAACACGGCGAGTCGGGCGCTCCCCAGTCCGGCTTCGCCGAGTGCCTCAACAACATGACCCAGAGCAAGACGGCCATGTGGTATGACGCCACCTCCGCGGCCGGTTCACTGGAGGCCGCCGACTCCCCGGTCAAGGGCAAGATCGGCTACGTACCCGCTCCCGTGGAGAAGACCGACTCCTCCGGCTGGCTCTACACCTGGGCCTGGGGCATCCAGGACGCGTCCAGGAACCCGGACAAGGCCTGGAAGTTCGTCTCCTGGGCGTCCAGCAAGGAGTACGAGCAGCTCGTCGGCGACGAGATCGGCTGGTCCAACGTCCCGGCCGGCAAGCGCGCCTCGACCTACACGAACGCCGACTACCTCAAGGAGGCCGGCGCCTTCCAGGAGATGACGAAGGAAGCCATCGAGGGCGCCAAGCCCACCGACCCCGGCGTGCAGCCGCGCCCCGCGCCCGGCATCCAGTTCGTCGGCATTCCCGAGTTCACCGATCTCGGCACCAAGGTCTCCCAGGAGATCAGCGCGGCCATCGCCGGACGCCAGTCCGTCGAGTCGGCCCTGAAGAAGTCCCAGAGTCTCGCCGAAGAGATCTCGAAGGAGTACGAGGGACGATGACCGCCACGACAACAGCCCCCCTGGCAGCCGCTTCGGCGCCCGCCACCCGCAAACCGCCGTCCGACCGGATGCGCGCCTGGGCCACCCGCGCCCCCCTCCTGCCCGCCCTGATCTTCATGGTCGCCGTGACCCAGCTCCCCTTCGTGGCCACGCTGGTGATCTCCTTCTTCGACTGGAACGCCCTCTACCCGGACGCCCGCCGCTTCACCGGCTTCGGCAACTACACGGACGTACTGACCGACGCCGACCTGCGTCACTCGGTCTGGACGACGATCCTGCTGACCGTCACCGTGGTCCTGGCCAGCCTGGTCCTCGGCCTGCTCCTGGCCCTGCTCCTGGACCGAAAGTTCCGCGGCCGGGGCATCGTCCGGACCCTCCTCATCGCACCGTTCCTGGTGGTCCCGGTGGCCGCGGCCCTGCTCTGGAAGCATGTGCTCTACAACCCGGAGTACGGCCTCTTCAACGGCTTGCTGCACTATGTGGGCGGCCCTGAACCGGACTGGATCTCCAACACGCCGCTCCTGGCCGTCGAGGCATCGCTCGTCTGGCAGTGGACCCCGTTCATGATGCTGATCCTGCTCGCGGGCCTGCAGAGCCGCGACCACCAGCAGATCGAGGCCGCGAGGGTGGACGGCGCGAGCGACTGGCAGGTCTTCCGCTACCTCACGCTCCCCCACCTGCGCCGCTACCTCGAACTGGGCGCCCTCCTGGGCTCGATCTACATCGTCCAGAACTTCGACGCGGTGTTCACGATCACGTCCGGCGGCCTGGGCACGGCGAACCTCCCCTACACCGTCTACCAGAGCTTCTACCAGGCCCACGAGAACGGCCTGGCCTCCGCCGCCGGCGTCCTGGTCGTCATCGGCTCGATCATCATCGCGACCTTCGCACTCCGCGTGGTCTCGTCCCTGTTCCGCGAGGAGGTGTCCCGCTGATGACCGCGACAGCGACACCCGCACGTACGGTCCAAGCCCGCCCCACTCGCCGGAAGCGGGGGGCAGGCCTCGGCCTGGTCGCCTGGCTCCTGGGAATCCTCTTCTTCCTCCCCATCGCCTGGATGGCCCTGACGTCCTTCCACTCCGAGACGGACGCGGCGACCAACCCCCCGTCCTTCGGCGCGGCCCTCACCCTCGACGGCTACCGCGAGTTCTTCGGCACGGGCGGCGGCGCAAGCCCCTGGCCCGCGCTCATCAACTCGGCCACGGCGTCCCTGGTCTCCACCCTCCTCGTCCTGCTCCTCGCCTTCCCGGCGGCGTACGCGCTCTCCATCCGCCCGGTGCGGAAGTGGACGAACGTCCTGTTCTTCTTCCTCTCCACGAAGATGCTCCCGGTCGTGGCGGGCCTCCTCCCGATCTACCTCTTCGCGAAGAACACCGGAATGCTGGACAACATCTGGCTCCTGGTCATCCTCTACACCTCCATGAACCTCCCGATCGCGGTATGGATGATGCAGTCCTTCCTCGCCGAGGTCCCGGTAGCAGTCATCGAGGCAGCGCAGATCGACGGCGCGAAACTCCCCACGATCCTCGCCCGGGTGGTCGCCCCCATCGCACTCCCCGGCATCGCGGCCACGGCCCTGATCTGCTTCATCTTCAGCTGGAACGAACTCCTCTTCGCGAGGGTCCTCACCGGCGTGGTGGCCGAGACGGCCCCCGTCTTCCTGACCGGCTTCATCACCAGCCAGGGCCTGTTCCTGGCGAAGGTGTGCGCCGCGTCGCTCGTCATCTCCCTGCCGGTGCTCGCCGCGGGGTTCGCCGCCCAGGACAAGCTGGTCCAGGGTCTGTCGTTGGGAGCCGTGAAATGAAGGCCGCAGTCATCGAGTCCGTCGGCCGCGCCGTGGTGGCGGAGGTCCCGGACCCGACGCCGGGCCCCCGACAGGTCGTCGTCGAGGTCGCCGCCTGCGGCCTCTGCGGCACCGATCTGCACATCCTCCAGGGCGAGTTCGCCCCCAAGCTGCCGATCGTGCCGGGCCACGAGTTCGCAGGCGAGGTGGTAGGCGTAGGCACCCAGGTAACGGAACTCTCGGTCGGTGACCGTGTAGCGGTCGACCCCTCCCTCTACTGCTACGAGTGCCGCTACTGCCGTACGGGCCACAACAACCTCTGCGAACGCTGGGCAGCGATCGGCGTCACCACGGCCGGCGGAGCCGCCCAGTTCGCGGTGGCCCCCGTGGCCAACTGCGTCAAGCTCCCCGAGCACGTCCGCACCCAGGACGCGGCCCTCGTCGAACCCCTGTCCTGCGCGGTACGCGGCTACGACGTCCTGCAGTCCCGCCTGGGCGCCCACGTCCTGATCTACGGTTCCGGAACGATGGGCCTGATGATGCTGGAGCTGGCGAAGCGTACGGGCGCGGCAAGCGTGGACATGGTGGACCTCAACCAGCAGCGCCTGTCGACGGCCCAGCTACTGGGAGTCTCCTCTTCCGCCACGACCGCCGATGAACTGGACCGCCCCCAAGGCTGGGACCTGGTCATCGACGCGACCGGCAACGCCGCGGCGATCCAGGACGGCCTGGACCGCGTGGCGAAGGCCGGCACCTTCCTCCAGTTCGGAGTGGCCGACTACTCGACGAGGGTCACGATCGACCCGTACCGCATCTACAACCAGGAGATCACCATCACCGGCTCCATGGCGGTGCTCCACAGCTTCGAACGAGCGGCTGAACTCTTCGCGACCGGCGTCCTGGACCCCGACGTCTTCATCAGCGACCGTCTGCCTCTCGACCAGTACCCCCAGGCTCTCGACCAGTTCGCGTCGGGCGTGGGAAGGAAGATCGTGGTGGTGCCGTAGGGACGAATGGGGGCGCCCTGGCCAAAACCTCGCTTGGTAAGGGAACGGTAAAGCGCCCCCGCTCGTTACCCCAGTCATGACAGCTATGACCCCCGGCTCGAACATCCCTCTCCCCGTCGCCCGCGTGACGGTGGACGTCGCCGCCCCGGTGCGGCTCGACGTGTCGAGCCTGCTGCTCACCGCCGACGGCAAGGTGCGCTCGGACGACGACTTCATCTTCTTCAACCAGCCCACGGGCCCGGGAGTGACGTACCGCTCGGGCGGCGGCACGGCCCCCGACACGATCACGGTCGACACGACCGCGGTCCCCCCGGGTATCGAGAAGATCGTCGTCACGGCGAGCCCGGACGCGGCGGGCCAGACCTTCCAGGGCATCGAACCCACGGCCACGATCCGCAACGCGGACGACAACTCCGTGCTGGCGTCGTTCACCCCGCCCCAGCTGGGCACGGAAACGGCCCTGGTGATCGTGGAGGTCTATCTCCGCAACGGCGCGTGGAAGGCCCGAGCGGTAGGCCAGGGCTACGCGAACGGCCTCGCAGGCATCGCCACGGACTTCGGCGTCTCGGTGGAAGAACCGGCCCCGGCCCCCGCAGCCCCCCAGCCGACGCCGCCCGCCCCCGCCGCACACCCGCAGGTCACACCCCCGCCGCCCCCGTCAGCGCCCCCCGTCACAGCCGCGGCCCCCGCCCCTCCCTCCTCCGGAAAAATCAACCTGGACAAGGGCCGGGTGAGCCTCCAGAAGAACCAGACCGTCTCCCTGGTCAAGGGCGGCCGCCCGCTCCTCTCCCAGGTCAAGATGGGCCTCGGCTGGGAGCCCGCGTTCCGCGGCAAGGACATCGACCTGGACGCCTCGGTCATCGCCTACGGCCCGCAGCGCAACCACATCGACAGCTGCTACTTCGGCAAGCTCTCCATCGTGAACGGCGCGATCAAGCACTCCGGCGACAATCTCACGGGCGAGGGCGGCGGGGACGACGAGGTGATCGTCGTGGACCTGGGCCGTCTCCCGCAGGAGGTCACGGGCCTGGTCTTCACGGTCAACTCCTTCTCCGGCCAGAAGTTCACCGAGGTAGCCAAGGCCTACTGCCGCCTCCTCGACGCCGCCACCGGCGAAGAGCTGGTCCGCTTCGACCTCACCAGCGCCGAAGCCCAGACCGGCGTCATCATGGCCAAGCTGATCAAGCAGTTCTCCGGCGAGTGGGAAATGACCGCCCTGGGCGACTTCGTCAAGTCCCGCACAGTCCGCGGCATGGTCAAACCGGCAGCCCAGGCCCTCTGACACCGACGACCAACCGCCACCCCGGCCGGACGCACCCGTAGCCGCAGCCGACAGCGGGGACGGGCAGCCCCACACAGCCGGGGCCGCCCACGCACCGAAGGGGGCGTGCCGGTACATCAAATGCCCGCATCCGGACGGATCGATAACACACGTCCACCGATCAACCCCAGTTGATCCGTTCGGATGCGGGCGGATGTACCGGCGCGCCCCCGACCCACCCACCCCCGTGGGCGAACCGCGCTACGGCCGCAGAACCCACCCCACCCCCATGGGCGAGACGCACTCAAGGCCGCAGAACCCACCCCACCACCCATGGGCGAGACGCACCCACGGCCGCAGGACCCACCCCCCCTCGTGGGGCGGAGCCGCGCTACGGCCGCAGCCCTTCCGTAAGCAGCGCCAGATACCGCCGAATGTGCGTCCCCTCGCCATTCGCCAGCTCCGACGCGGTGGCCACCCCATGCGCCAGCCGCAGCACCTCGATCGGCAACACGTCGGCCCGCAGGGTCCCTTCCCGCTGGGCCCCCTCGACCAGCAGCGTGGCCGCCGCCCTCACCGAGGTCCCGCACACCGAGAGCACGGCAGAACTCCCGTCCGCGACAGCGGAGCCGAGCAACGCCTTGAGCCCGCGGACCTCGATCATGGACGCGGCCAGCTCGTTCAGCCACTCCACCAGGGCCTCGCCGGGCGGCAACCCCGCCGCGATCTCGTCCGCGCGAGCCGCGATCGCCTCGATCCTGTCGACGTAGACGGCCTCCAACAGCGCCTGCCGCGTAGGGAAGTGCCGGTACAGCGTCCCGGACCCGACCCCGGCCTTCTTGGCGATGTCGTCGAGCGACGCACCCTCCCCGTGCTCGCCGAAGGCGACCGCCGCCTCTTCGAGCAGCCGCTCATAGTTCCGCCGCGCATCCGCCCGCATCGGCTTGACCTGCGTCATTCAGATACTCCTTGCCAACCGGGGACCCTCTCCGTATCTTACCGAGAGTTAAACGGAGATAGTCCCCGCTTAATCCGCGGGCAGTTCGTGCTGCCCAGAGACACACCCGGGGACACCAGACAGGGAGCATCCCATGTCCACCCCGCCCAAACCGTCCCCGAGCACCAGCCCACCCGAAGCCACGCCAAGGGCCACACCACACCAGCCGCCCAGACTCGGCGCCACCCTCCTTGTCATAGTCACCGCCTACTTGATGGTCGGCGTCGACTCCACGGTCGTCAACGTAGCTCTGCCCGACGTCCAACAGGATCTCGACTTCACCCCCACGGGCCTCTCCTGGGTCCTCAACGCCTACACCCTCACCTTCGGCGGCCTCCTGCTCCTCGGCGGCCGGGTCGGCGACATCGCCGGCCGCCGCCGCACCCTCACCTCCGGCGTCCTGCTCTTCGCGTTCGCCTCGCTGCTCGGCGGACTCGCCACCGAGAGCGGCTGGTTGCTGGCGGCCCGCGCACTGCAAGGAGTGGGCGCCGCACTCACCGCGCCCAGCACCCTCGCCCTGATCACCACGAACTTCCCGGAGGGCCCCCGCCGCCACCACGCGCTCGGCATCTACACCTCGATGGCAAGCATCGGCGCCTCCATCGGCCTGGTCCTCGGCGGCATGCTCACCTCCTGGGCGTCCTGGCGCTGGGCCCTGCTGATCAACGTACCCATCGGCATCGCGGTGGCCCTCGCCCTGCCCCGCTTCGTGACCGAAACCCCGCGCCACGCAGGGAAGTTCGACGCGGCGGGCGCACTCACCGGCACCGCGGGATCGACCGCTCTCGTCTACGCGTTCATCCGCGTCTCGGAGGAGGGCTGGACCGACACTCAGGCTCTGCTCGGCTTCACCACAGCCGCCGCACTCCTCGCGGGCTTCGTGCTCGTCGAATCCCGGGCAGGCCAGCCGATCATGCCGCTGCGCCTCTTCCGCAACCGTAACCGGGCGGGCGGCTACGCGGCCGTACTGCTGCTGCCCGCGGGTATGTTCGGCGCGTTCTACTTCCTCACGCTGTACACCCAACAGGTCCTGGGATACGGCCCGTTGCGCGCCGGGATCTCCTTCCTGCCGCTCTCCCTGGGCATCTTCGGGATCCTGCGCTTCGTCCCCCGGCTCCTCCAGCGCTACGGCGCCAAGCCCCTGCTGATCACCGGCATGGCGCTGCTCGTCGCGGCGGGCGGCTGGCTCTGGCGCATCGACCCCGGCGACGGCTATGTCACCGGTCTGCTCGGCCCGCTCATCCTGATGGGCCTGGGCGTCGGCCTGAGCTTCATGCCGCTCAACGCGACGATCCTCGCGCACATCGAACCGCGCGACGCGGGCGCCGCGTCCGGTCTGCTGCAGACGCTCCAGTGGCTCGGCGGCACGCTGGGCCTGTCCATCCTGGTCACGGTCTACGGCACAGCGACGCGGCACGCGACCGGCTCGCCGGCCTCGATCCTCACCGAGGGCGCTTCCCGGGCGTTCGGAGTGGGCTCACTGATCGCGATAACAGCCCTGCTGGTCACGGCGCTGGTCATCACCGGAACCAAGCAGCCGACTCGGAACAGCGCACCGTAGGCATCCTCGGAACCACACACCGCGGACGCTCTCAGAACAACGCACCGTAGACATCCTCAGAACCACACACCGCGGACGCTCTCAGAACAACGCACCGTAGACATCCTCAGAACCACACACCGCGGACGCTCTCAGAACAACGCACTGTAGGCATTCAAGGCAGGCTGCCCGCCCAGGTGGGCGTAGAGCACGGTCGAGTCCCGTCCGATCTCCCCCCGAGCCACCAGATCCACCATCCCGGCCATCGACTTCCCCTCGTACACGGGATCGGTGACCATCCCCTCCGTACGCGCCGCCAGCCGCATCGCGTCCAGCGTGGCCTCGTCCGGAATCCCGTACGTGCCCGCGTGATACCGCTCGTCCAGCTCGACGTCCGCCTGGGTCAACTCCTTCTTCACCCCGATGAGTTGCCCCGTCCCGTGGGCGATCCGGGCGATCTGCTCATGGGTCCGGGCGGGCGCCGCCGACGCGTCGATCCCGATGACGCGCCGCGGCCGCCCGCCCGCCTCCTCCAGAGCGGCGAACCCGGCGACCATGCCGGCCTGGGTCGACCCGGTCACCGAACACACCACGACGGTGTCGAAGAAAACGCCCAACTCCCGTTCCTGCTCGGCAACTTCGTAGGCCCACCCGGCGAACCCCAGCCCGCCGAGCGGATGATCGGAGGCTCTCGCCGGAATGGCGTACGGCTTACCACCCGCATCCTCGACCTCCCTCAGCGCCTGCTCCCAGCTCCCCTTGAAGCCGATCCCGAACCCGTCCCGCACCAGCCGAATTTCGGCGCCGGCGAGCCGGCTGATGAGGATGTTCCCGACCTTGTCGTACACGGAGTCGGGCCACTCCACCCAACTCTCCTGCACCAGGACACACTTGAGCCCGGCCCGCGCGGCACAGGCGGCGACCTGACGGGTGTGGTTGGACTGCACCCCGCCGATCGACACAAGCGTGTCGCAGCCCTGCGCGAGCGCGTCGGCAACGAGGTACTCCAGCTTGCGGGTCTTGTTCCCGCCATAGGCGATACCGGAGTTGCAGTCCTCGCGCTTGGCCCAGAGAGAAGCACCGCCGAGGTGGTCGGTGAGCCGCTCGAGCGGGTGCACGGGCGACGGACCAAAAAGCAGCGGGTAACGGGCATACGAAGCGAGGGACATGGGTCCTCCCCAGATCAGGTGTCGAGATCGGCAAGGTCTTCCAGGCCACGCCAGATCTCCGCCGTGACACGGACGGCCCTGCCCACATCACTGTCGGCACAGGCATCGATCAACTCGTCGTGCAGCCCGGCCGACCGGCAGTTGCCGCCCTCCCCGAAGCGCCGCCGCTCCAGGCGCCGGATCAGCGGGCTGTACCGGGCGACGGTGGCGGCGGCGGCACGATTGCCGCTCACCCGGACCAGTACGTCGTGCAGCTCGTCGTCGGCACGCAGGGCGCCGTCCACGTCACCGCCCCGTACGGCCTCCGCGAACCGCGCGTTGGAGTCCCGCATGGCGCCGATGTGCTCCGCGAGAAGCCGGGGCACGGCCGCCCGGGTGACCAGTTCGTGCATGGCGCCGACGACGGCCGCGGCGTCCCGCACCTCGGCGGCCACCACAGGGGTCACCCGGGTGTAGCTCTGCGGCTTGGACTCCAGCAGGCCCTCGTCGACCAGTCGCGAGAAGGCATCGCGCACCGGCGCCCGCGAAAGCCCGAGCAGCTCGGCCAGCTCGGCGTCCCGCACCACCGCACCCGGTGCGATGTCGCCGGCCACGATGGCGTCCCGTATCGCCTCGTACGCACGGTCCCTGAGCAGGGTCCGGCGCACGGGCCGTATCGCCTCCATGAACTGACATGTTAGATGTCAGCTTGCTTCCCGCACAAGAGTGCGACCCGCACCGAAGTACGGGCCGCACCCCTCTCAATCAGACCGCCCAGGGCCAGTCGGCATCCCGAGCCCCCTCAAGCAGCGGCACCATCCGGAACGCCGCATCCGAGAGCCCCCCGAAGGTGTGCCGGTTGCCCTGCCCGGACGGACCGTGCCCCGCCCGGTACCCGGCCAGGTTCCACGTATAGACCGGTACCTGCGCCGGGACCTGCTCGGTCGGGTCGCCGTAGTAGCTCGCCGCGGCCTGCTCGTCGGTGACGATCAGTACCCGGTCGTGCTTCTTGAAGTTCTGCCGGACCGCCTCGGTCGTGTTGGTGCCGCCGAGGTCGCGGAACCGCTTCAGCACCTTGAGTACCGACTCGCCCCGGCTGAGCTCCACCCGCTTGCTGGTCGTACCGAACTGGACGAGATCCGCGTCCGCCGCCCGCAGCGCGAGCGCCGTACCGAAGATCGCCGCGGCGTCGGCCCGGTTGAGCTCCGAGCGGTCCGACAGCCGCGAGTGGAACATCGAGCCGGACCGGTCGACGAGGACGAGCGTCCGCCCCGGCAGGGCCGGCACATTGGCCAGCGAGTGGCCGAGCGCCTGCTCCAGCGGGTACGACCAGCGCAGCGAGGGCGCGTGCTGGTACGCGGCCAGGTAGCGGAACGGGAACTGCCGCGAGCGCGCCACCTCCGCCGGATCGCTGATCCTGGCGGCGACCTGAGCCGCCACCGCATCGCTCACACCCGCCTCGTCGAAGTTCCGCAGGTTCCGGACGAGCGCCATCGCGCCCATGGACGGAATGACGGCCTCCCAGGCCGCCTTGTCCATCGGCCCCTGCAGCCAGCCGGCCAGCACCTCCCAGGTCATGCCGGCAGCCGCGAGCCGCTCGGCGCCATCGGGCGCGGTCACGACCGCACGCCGCTCGGCGACGGGCAGTGCCATCAGCTCGCGGTGCGCGACGAGCACACGGCCGGACGCGGGCGGCACGGCGGTGTCCGGGTTGTGCCGCCGGTCCAGCGCGTACTGGAACAGCTCGCCCTGCCACGCCTTGTCGGGGTCCGGCGCCGCGTGCACCAGGTTGAGGATGTCGCCGAAGCGGTATCCCTTGGACGCGGTGTCGTACTTCAGCAGCGACTTCCCGTGGTAGAGACGTCGTACGGCGTCGGCGATGCCCCGCTTGACGGGCTTGGGCACGTTGCGGCCGTACCGCGCGGTCCAGTAGGCGAGCAGCTCGCCGGGCTCGTCGGGGCGTCGCAGCACGGAGTCGACGACCTGGCGGTTGGCCGGGCCGTCGGTGGCGCCCGCGTCGAGGCGCGCCTTCACGTACTCGGCGGCGCCCACGATCGAGGCCGTACGCAGGTTGCCCTCGCCGCGCAGCCAGCCGAGCAGGGCGGCCGTCCAGGACGGGTCCGCGACGGCGAGCTCACGCACCAGCGCGGCGAACCGGTCATCGCGGTCCGCGCCGGTCTCGTAAAAGGTCTGCTGCGAGACGAAGTTGGCCACGGCGAGCAGGAAGAGCTCGGAGCGCCGGTCGCGCTCGCGGCCTCGGCCGCCCTCGAAGGTACGGAGCACACGCCCCGTCGACGTCACACGCGAAGTGGGCTGCGCCTTCGCGGACTTGGTGTTGAATCGAGCCATGGTGAATTCCCCCCGAATTCATTGGTGTACGGAGGGAGGCGCAGCAAATGGAGCGTGCCCGAGTTCAGAGGTCGGCGACGGACTTTTCATTCGGACGCTCTGCCAAGGTGAGCTACATCGACCCGAGGTCGATGACGGGATTTGAACCCGCAGCCTTCCGATCCCTGAAGTAACCGTTGCCTTCGCACCGGGCACACACCATGAGCTGCGCCTCCCGAGATCAAGTCGGCGGCGGCCTGGATTCTTTGAGAGAGAAGTAGCCGCAGCCTGCGCACCGGGAGGTGCATGAAGTTGTGGTGTCCAGAGTTCAAGGCCGGCGGAACCGACGTAGGTGCTCTAACCCCTGAGCTACACCGGCGAGTTGTACCGGTGGCGGGACTCGAACCCGCGGCCGCCCCATTATCAGTGGAAGTAGGTCCTGCCTTCGCACCTGGACATGCATCACTGTAGGAGGCGTACCGCGGAGTCAGCGAGTGAATTAACTATCCGCGCTTCTGGCGCTTCCAGGGGCCCTTGACGGCCAGCATGATTCCCGGCACCTGGATGTTGGCGTAGAGCGTCTTGCCGTCGGGGGAGAACGTGACGCCGGTGAACTCGCTGTACTCCGGCTCCGCTTCGGTGCCGATGTTGAGTTCGTTGCGTGCGATCGGGTACGTACGGCCGCTGTCGGTGGCGCCGAACAGGTGCTGGATGCCCGAGCCGTCCTCGGCGATGACGAGGCCGCCGTAGGGGGAGACGGTGATGTTGTCGGGGCCGTCGAAGGCGCCGTCGACGGACGGGTCGGGGTTCACTCCGATCAGGACCTTCAGGGTCAGGGTGCGGCGCTTGGGGTCGTAGAACCAGACGGCGCCGTCGTGTGCCTGACCGGGGCTCTCGGTGCGGGCGTAGGAGGAGACGATGTAGATGCCGCCGTCGCCCCACCACATGCCTTCGAGCTTGCGGGCGCGGGTGACCTGACTGCCGGTGAACTGCTTGCGGACGGAGACGGTCCTGGCGTCACGGTCGGGGACGTCGACCCAGTCGACGCCGTACACCGTGCCGATCTTCGTGGCGCGTGAGAGGTCGTCGACGAACTGCCCGCCGGAGTCGAAGCACTTGAAGGCCTGGAGGGCGCCCGCGTCGTCGGCGAGGGTGGCGAGCCGGCCGTGGCCGTGCTCGAAACCCTGCGGCGGGGTCCAGCGGTACAGCAGCCCGTTGGGTCCCGAGGCGTCCTCGGTGAGGTAGAGGCGGCCTCGCTGGGGGTCGACGACGACGGCCTCGTGGGCGTAGCGGCCGAGCGCCTTGATGGGCTTGGGGTTCTTGTTGCGGCGGCTGTCCTTGGGGTCGACCTCGAAGACGTAGCCGTGGTCCTTGGTGAAGCCGTTGGTGCCGGCCTTGTCCTCGGTCTCCTCGCAGGTGAGCCAGGTGTCCCAAGGGGTGTTGCCGCCCGCGCAGTTGGTGGCGGTGCCCGCGATGCCGACCCATTCGGCCACCTTGTCGCCGCGTACCTCCACGACCGTGCAGCCGCCGGCCGCAGCCGGGTCGTAGACCAGGCCCTCGGTGAGCGGGACGGGGTGGGGCCACTGGGCGCGGGGGCCGGCCAGCTCATGGTTGTTGACGAGGAGGGTGGCGCCGCGCGGGCCGTCGAAGGTGGACGTGCCGTCGTGGTTGGACGGCGTGGACTCGCCCGACTCCAGCTTGGTCCTACCGCTGTAGGTGATGACGCGGTAGGAGAACCCGGCGGGCAGCGCGAGCAGGCCCTTCGGGTCGGGGATCAGCGGTCCGTAGCCGACACCGGACGGGTGGCCCGCCGCATCCACACCCTCGCTCTCGGACTCCGTGGAAGCGAGGGCGTTCGGCGCGGTGGCGAGGGCGCCGACGCTGCCGGCCAGCGCGACACCGGCGCCGGTGATGGCTGACTGCCTGGCGAAGTCCCTGCGGGTGAGCGACATGGAGTCTCCTGTGACGGTCGAATGGGGACTGTCGTGGGGGGCGGTGTGGCGGACCTCGTATCGGCCACACGGTCCCTCCCGCGCCTGAACGGGAGTTGAACGCACGTCGACTTCCGGGGACCCCCTTCCGTGAATCCGCCCAGCCTTGCCCGCTCTTCCCTTCGACCCCCCGAGGCCGGGAATTGCCAGAGCCGTCCTAGACCCCGTCGTCAGATTCCCGTCTGCCCCGCGACGCCATGCACGCTCCCCCACTGCCTTAAAGGCGATGAAGGTGCCCCCACTCGCCGCACCGGGCACAGACCCAGGTACATCCAGTACGAGGGTCCACGCCCGGCACGCCGAGAGCACGCACCTGACGCCGCGAGGCCCGCCCTCCGGGCGGACGACGGGAATCTGACGACAGGGACCTAGCCCCCTTGCTGCGACCGCGCCTTGAACGCGGCCTTACGGGCCTCCTTGGCCACCTTCTTGTCCGGGTGCAGCCTGCCCATGGCCTCCAGCACGTCCGGCGTGGCCGGGTGTTCGACCCGCCAGGCGGCGGCGAAGAAGCTGCTGTGCTGCTGGGCGAGGCCCTCCACGAGGGCCTGCAGTTCGGCCGAGTTGCCTTCGGCCGCGAGCTGCGCGGCCAGGGTGTCGATGGTGAGCCAGAAAACCATCGCCTCGGACGGAACGGGCACGTCGGCCGCTCCGTGCTCGCTCAGCCAGACCCGGGCGAGCCCGCCCAGCTCGGCGTCGTCGAGGACTTCGCGGAGGGCGGGCTCCGCGTCCGTGCCGACGAGGGAGAGCGCCTGCTGGCAGCGGAGGCGGCGCAGCGGGGCTCCGGTGTCGGCTCCGCGGGCCGCGGCGAGCAACTCCCGTGCGGCGGGCAGGGGTTCGCGTCGGGCGAGCCACTGTTCGGTCTCGGCCTGTGCCGCGGCGGGCGGGAAGGCGGAGGTGCCGTCGAGGAGCGCGTCGGCGCCCTTGTCGGCCAGCTCGCCGACCGCGGGAGCGGTGAGCCCCGCTTCGAGGAGCCGTGCCCGGATCCCGTACAGCCCGAGCGGGGTCAACTTCACCATCCCGTACCGCGTGACATCGGTGTCGTCGAAGGCGGCCGCGGGCTCCGCCGACTCGTCGTCGGGCTCAGCCATCAGCGCCTCGTCGACCGGCTGGAAGTCGACGATCCCGATGGGTTCGAGGAGCCGGAACTGGTCGTCGAGCCGCATCATCGCGTCCGACACCTGCTCCAGGACGTCGTTGGTCGGCTCACCCATGTCGTCGGGGACGATCATCGACGCGGCGAGGGCGGGCAGCGGCACCGGACCGTCGACGGGCCCCTCCTCGCCCACGGTGAGCAGGTACAGGTTGCCGAGCACCCCGTCGAGGAACTCGGCCTCCGCCTCCGGGTCCCAGTCCAGGGAGGCGAGGTCGATCTCGCCGCTCTCGTCCATGGCGCCGACGAGATCGTCGAGGTCGGGCACGCTCGCGTCGGCCAGCACCGTCTCCAGCGCTCCGAGCCACACCGCGAGGACGTCCTGCGGCGCCCCGGAGGTGAGCAGCGCGAGGTCCTCGCCCACGGTGACCGTGCCCTCCTCCTCGTCCACGATCTCGACGAGCCCGGTGTCCACGGCGACCCGCCAGGCCTCGCTCGCGAACGCGGCGGCCTCGTCACCGGTGAGCCCGAGTTCGGCGGCGGCCTCCGGAAGCTGTTCCTCGGCGAGTTCGCCGCCCGCACCGACCCGGGTGTCCGGGCCGGCCCAGCGGGCGAGCCGGGCGGCGCGGGAGAGGAGCGGCGCGGCGAGGGCGTCGCGCGCCAGCTCGGCTTCGGAGTGCAGCCGCACCGGCGGCAAGGGCGAGCTGTCTGACATCGGCTGGATCTCCTCCGGACAAGCAGGACATACGGTGCGGGCAGGCAGGGCGAGCAGGCAACGCGGACAGCGCCTGCGATACGAGCAACACCGACAGTACAAGCGCCGCACCGACCGCTCAGCCTAGACGGATTTCCACCCAAGCCGCCCGGTTCACGTCCCTGCCGGGCGCCGTACACCGCGGAAACCTTGACAACTCTCCCGCTCACGCACGAGATTGACGCGCGTAGAAGTACGAGGGCTGCCCGCCCACCTGCCTCTACGCGCGTCACCGATCACACAGGCCGCGCTCCCCCACAGCTCCACCCTCGTCCCGGCGCTCACGTACGTCCCCGGAGGGATTCCCTTGCCGAGCAGGAGAACCGCGCGCATAGGCGCGCTGACCGTCGCCGCGGTCTGTTCCACCGTTTCCGCCGTGGTGCTCACGACACCCGCCCACGCGGACACGATTCATATCCACGACATCCAGGGCACCACCCGGATATCCCCGTACGCGGGCCAGGCGGTCACGGACGTGGCGGGCATCGTCACGGGTGTGCGCACCTACGGTTCGTCGCGGGGTTTCTGGATCCAGGACCCGAACGCGGACGACAACCCGGCCACCAGTGAGGGCGTCTTCGTCTTCACCAGCTCCGTCCCGAAGGTCGCCGTCGGCGACTCGGTCACCGTGTCGGGCACGATCTCGGAGTACGTCCCGGGCGGCGCCGCGTCCGGCAACCAGTCGATCACGGAGATCACCAAGCCGGTGGTGACCGTGCTCTCCAGCGGGAACGCTGTTCCGGCCGCCACGGCCGTGACCTCGAAGTCGGTCCCGGGCGTCTACACCGCCGACGGTGACACGGCGGCGGGCGGCTCGGTCAACGGCCTGACCCTGCAGCCGAAGAAGTACGCCCTGGACTACTACGAGTCCCTCGAGGGCATGAACATCCGGGTCTCCGACGCCCGTGTGGTCACCGCGACCGACCCGTACGCCGAGCTGTGGGTCACGGTGAAGCCGCACGAGAACGACAACCGCCGCGGCGGCACGGTGTACGGCTCGTACACCTCGCAGAACACCGGGCGCCTGCAGATCCAGTCGCTCGGCGCGACCGCCGACTTCCCGACCGCGAACGTGGGCGACGAGCTCACGGGCACCACCGCGGGCCCGCTCGACTACAACTCCTTCGGCGGTTACACCCTCGTCGCCAACCAGATCGGAACCCTGGAGCAGGGCGGCCTGGAGCGCGAGACGACGCAGAAGCAGTCCAAGAACGAGCTGGCCGTGGCGACGTACAACGTCGAGAACCTGGACCCGGGCGACGCCTCCTTCGAGGAGCACGCGTCCGCGATCGTGAACAACCTGCGTTCGCCCGACATCCTGTCCCTGGAGGAGATCCAGGACAACAACGGCGCGACGAACGACGGCACGGTCGCCGCCGACCAGACGGTACAGAAGCTGATCGACGCGATCGTCGCGGCGGGCGGCCCGGCGTACGACTGGCGCTCCATCGACCCGGAGAACAACAAGGACGGCGGCGAGCCCGGCGGCAACATCCGCCAGGTCTTCCTCTTCAACCCCGAGCGGGTCTCCTTCACGGACCGCGCGGGCGGCGACGCGACGACCGCCGTCGGGGTCACCAAGGTGCACGGCAAGGCGGCCCTCACGGCCTCCCCCGGCCGCATCGACCCGGCCAACACGGCCTGGACGACCAGCCGCAAGCCGCTCGCGGGCGAGTTCGTGTTCCGCGGCAAGACCGTCTTCGTGATTGCCAACCACTTCGCGTCGAAGGGCGGCGACCAGGGTCTGACCTCGCAGTACCAGCCGCCGGCGCGCAGCTCGGAGACCCAGCGTCACCTCCAGGCGACCGAGGTGAACAGCTTCGTCAAGGAGATCCTCGCGACCCAGAAGAACGCGGACGTCATCACCCTCGGTGACATCAACGACTTCGAGTTCTCAGACACGGCGAAGCTCCTGGAGGACGACGGCGCGCTCTGGTCGGCGATCAAGTCGCTGCCGAAGAGCGAGCGTTACACGTACGACTACCAGGGCAACAGCCAGGTCCTGGACCAGATCCTGATCAGCCCGTCGATCCGCAAGGACGACGACTTCGAGTACGACAGCGTGCACATCAACTCGGAGTTCAACGACCAGATCAGCGACCACGACCCGCAGGTGCTGCGGTTCAAGCCGTAACCCTGTGTGCGGATGAGCCCGGCCCCGTCGTCCGGAGGGCCGGGCTCGTCCCATGCGTGCAGCACCACGTCAGGCGGTGAAGACACCGTTCAACCAGCCCTGCCAGGCAGCCTCGTTGCGCTTGCCGTCGGCGTCGGGTGCGAAGTCGTGGATGCTGATGCCCACCGGCGCGCCCCAGTGGTTGCGCCCGAAGAAGCGGATGAGGGCGCTGTCCGTGCGCAGCCCGATGAAGTACGGGTCGCGGTAGTCGAGTACGGCGTCCAGGAGCTGCCCCTCGGGCCCCCGCGCCTGCACGCGCGCACCCTCGGCGGTGTCGTCCGCGAGGCCGAGCGCATGTCCTACGGCGGTGAAGGCGTCGGACGCCTTGGACGCCTCGGGTCCGTCGAACATGGCGAACGTGAGCGGGCGGCCGCTGAAGTGCGTCACGTACTCGCGCAGGGTGCGCAGGTAGAAGGCGTTGTGCTTGTTCGCACCGTCGTACTGGTTGTCCCAGTCGTCGACGAAGATGCCGCTGTGCACATACCGCACCCAGGCCCGGCGGCCGCCCTCGCGCGGCTCGATGGTGTAGTCGAGCTGGTTGAGGGTCTGCTCGGAGATGCCGTCGACATCCTCGACGCGGTTCGTGTAGCGGTGCGGCGGGTCCCAGGTGGTGATCGTGGACCCGAAGGGCCCGGTGCCGCCCTCGCGCGGCTCGGGCGCCTCCATCGGCCACAGCCAGCCGCCGACGCCTTCGGTGATCGCGTCCCACACCTGCTCCGGCGTGGCGTCGATCTCGATCTCGTGGGCGCTCTCGAATTCCTTGGACATGGTGGTCACTCCTCGGTACTGATGGGCAGTTCGGCCGCCGGGGTCTCGGGTTTGAGCGTGGGGTGGAGCGCGACGACGATCCGGTGGCTCCGGCCCCCTGCGGCGTCGGGGGCGTCGTACTTGTGGATCAGCCCGCTGACACCCACCGTCAGCTCCTCGATGAACGCGGCGCGGTCGGCGGCCGAGGCGAAGGTCACCTGGCCGTCGAGCGCGTAGGTGGCGAGCCGCTTGCGCGCCTTCGCGGCGCCGGTGATCAGCGCACCTACGTCCCGCACGAGCCGAGCACCGAGCGCGAGCAGCCAGCGGGCGGAGAGCTGGTCGCGGAACCGGTCCGGGTCGGGCTGGACGGCGGCGAGCGCGAGCGGTGAGATCACGTACGACGCTGCCGTCGCGCGCATCAGCCGCTCGGTGACATTGCCCTTGCGCCGCTCGCCCGCCAGCTCGACCAGTCCGTGCCGCTCCAGCGTCTTGAGGTGGTAGTTCACCTTCTGCCGGGGCAGCCCGACCTTGCCGGCCAGCATGGCGGCCGAAGCGGGGCCCGCGGCCAGCTCGGCCAGCAGCCTGGCCCTTATCGGGTCGAGCGAAACGGCGGCGGCCTCTGCGTCCTCGATCACGGTCACGTCCAACATGGCTCCACCGTCTCACCGAACACTTTATTTGTCCAGACGGTTCGAGTTGTCGGATGCGATACGACGCTTACCGAACTCCAGTTCGATCAGATAGCCGCACGAAACCCGCACCCACCCCACCCGGGTGGGCGCTCAGCCGCTCTGCGACCCGCGCTCGTCGAGTCGGGCCAACTGGCTCTGGAACCAGTCGAGTCGGGCCTGCAACAGGGCCGCCTCGGCGACCAGCTCGGACACACCGAGCCCGGCGGACTCGCCGAGCCCGCCGGCCAGGTCCATCCCACCGCGACCGCCACCGGCGGCCCGGACCCGCAGCCCCTCCCCGGCCAGCCGCGCGAAGGAGGCGAGCGACAGTGACGTACGACCGCGTACGCATCCTGCGCACGCGGCGGACAGGGCGCGCCACCCGGGCCGACCCCAGCCCGCGTCGGCCAGCGCGCCGGCCACCGCACCGCACGCGCAGGGGCCGACGGTCGCGGTCCGCACCCGCTGGCGGGCATAGCGGAAGCCGCGTTCGAAACGGATGTAGGCGCCCAGGACGGACACTTCGAGGAGGACGGCCGCTCGATGTTCGGCGGTACACAACAACGCCTCAGCCGTGGCCTGTTCGTGCACACAGTGGAAGCCGCAGTCGCAGCGGCGGTGCGGCGCACGGTGGCGCCGCCCGTAGACGCAGCCCGCCTCGTCCAGTACTCCGTACGGCAGCGCGCCGCCCAGGGAGACGCCGGTGAACCCTGCCCGGGTGCCGTCCTGGGACAGCACCGGGTGGGCGATCTTGTATCCGGTCGGCGGCTCCGTCGGTCGTTCCTCGGGGAGCCGCAGCCTCATCGGGCGGCCGGAACCTCTTCGGGCGCGGAAGACTCCAACTCCTGAGCTTCCTCAGGAAGTTGGAATTCCTCGTCCTGCGTGTGAGCCTTCTCTTCCGCGACTCCGGTGGCGAGTGCCTTGCCGAGCCTCATGACGCCTCCCGCGATCTGCCGTCGATTCCCGTCCTCGCCATGGTGACTCATACGGGCCCGAGTTGGCACTAGGGCCTCGCGAGGGTCGCCCGGCAACCGCGTAGCATCCCTTGCCAATATCTCGTAGAAAAATTAAGTGGAGCTTCACGATCGGGCTGCCGACACTACTCCCATGACCATGACCATTCCCACCTCAGCCCACGGCGCTCCGCCTTTCGGCCGCGCCCTCTGCGCGATGATCACGCCCTTCACCGAGGAGGGTGCGCTCGACCTCGACGGGGCGCAACTGCTCGCCGACCGGCTGGTCTCCGAAGGCTGCGACGGACTGGTCCTGTCCGGGACCACGGGCGAGTCGCCGACCACGACGGACGCGGAGAAGTCCGCGCTGGTGCGGGCGGTCCGCGAGGCGGTGGGCGATCGGGCCGCCATCGTGGCGGGCGTCGGTACCGCCGACACCCGGCACACCGTGGAGCTGGCGCTGGCGGCCGAAAAGGCGGGCGCGGACGGCCTGTTGGTGGTCACGCCGTACTACAGCAGGCCTCCGCAGGAGGCGGTCGAGGCGCACTTCCGGGAGATCGCGGACGCCTCCGGGCTGCCGATCGCCCTGTACGACATCCCGGGCCGCACCGGCACCCGCATCGAGCCGGACACCATGATCCGCCTGGCCGAACACCCGAGGATCGTGGCGGTGAAGGACTGCGCGTACGACCTTCTGGGCACCCAGAAGGTGCTGGCCCGCACGGAGTTGGCGTACTACACGGGTTGCGACGAGTACGTCCTCGCGATGCGCGCGATCGGCGGCAGCGGATACGTCAGTACGGTCGCGAATGTGGCGCCCCGCCCCTTGCGAGCCATCCTGGACGCGTTCGACGCGGGGGACACGGCAGAGGCCGCCCGACTCCAGCAACGGGCCATCCCTCTCATCGAGTTGATGATGTCGTCCGGCCTGCCCGGCACGGTCACGGCGAAGGGGCTCCTGGGCGCACTGGGCTTGCCCGCGGGTCCCGTCCGGTCGCCGCTGCGGCCCGCCGGCCGGAGATCGGTCGACGGACTGCGGGCGGCGTACGAGGAGTTGGTCAGCGCTTGCTGAACAGGGGCTCCCCGTCCCCGTTGACAAGGGCCGGGGCCCGTACCGCGTCCATGTGCGGTACGGGCCCCGGCCCTTGCGGTGCGGCCGGCCCCGTCAGTCCCACCGATACCCGTCGCCGAGCAGCAGGAAGTGCTCCAGGACGTCCTCCAGCGGGTCGTCGATCTGGCCGGTGTTGACCAGCCCGATCCGGGGGCCGTTGTGCGAGCCGGTGTTGGTCTCGTCGGCGTGCGCGGTTCCGGCCGACAGCGAGCACAGCGCCGCCGCGGCCAGCATCCCGGTCAGCGGACGGGCTGCTGCCCTCGCCCACTCGCTCGTCGTCTCGTTCGCCATCGTTCGACCCCTCGTCTCATCGGTTCGGCTTCTGATCGGATTCCGCGTGCACCCGTTCATCTGCGGAAACCGCCCCGAGGTCACGCTCAGTAACCCGTACGTGATCATCTGGCACTCGGCGAAGGCAGGAGCGTCGTACACCTTCGGGCGGTGGAGCGCGGAGGACACACGGGCGCCCCCTCACGCCATGTCATGAGGGGGCGCCCGTCGAACTGAGGGTGCTGCGCGGTCAGTTGTGGCTGTGCAGGACCTCGTTCAGCCCGCCCCACACCGCGTTGTTCGGCCGCGCCTCGACCGTTCCGCTGACCGAGTTGCGGCGGAAGAGGATGTTGGAGGCGCCGGAGAGTTCGCGGGCCTTGACGATCTGGCCGTCGGGCATGGTCACCCGGGTGCCGGCGGTGACGTACAGCCCGGCCTCGACGACACACTCGTCGCCGAGGGCGATGCCGACGCCCGCCTCCGCGCCGATCAGGCAGCGCTCGCCGATGGTGATCCGGACGTTGCCGCCACCGGACAGCGTGCCCATGGTGGAGGCGCCGCCGCCGATGTCGGAGCCGTCGCCGACCACGACGCCGGCCGAGATGCGGCCTTCGACCATCGAGGTGCCGAGCGTGCCGGCGTTGAAGTTGACGAAGCCCTCGTGCATGACGGTGGTGCCCGCGGCGAGGTGCGCGCCGAGCCGGACGCGGTCGGCGTCGGCGATACGGACGCCCTTCGGCGCGACGTAGTCCGTCATGCGCGGGAACTTGTCGATGGACGTGACGGCCAGGTGGAGACCCTCCGCGCGGGCGTTCAGGCGCACCTTCTCCACGTCGTCCACCGAGACCGGGCCGAGCGAGGTCCAGGCGACGTTGGCGAGGTGGCCGAAGATGCCGTCCAGGCTCTGGCCGTGCGGCTGTACGAGACGGTGCGAGAGCAGGTGCAGGCGCAGGTAGGTGTCGTGCGCGTCGAGCGGCTTCTCGTTGAGCGAGGCGATGACCGTACGGACCGCGACCACCTCGACGCCTCGGCGGGCGTCGGGCCCGATGGCCTTCGCGGCGCCCTCGCCGAGCAGTTCCCCGGCACGCTCGGCGGACAGCCGCTCGGTGCCGGAAGGGCCGGGCTCGACAGCGAGCTCGGGGGCGGGGAACCAGGTGTCGAGGACAGTGCCGTCGGCGGCGACGGTGGCAAGCCCGGCGGCAACGGCGCCGGTGGTACGGGGTGCAGTCGTGTCGGTCATAGGGGAAACCTAACCGGCCGGGGGCCGGGGATGCGAACCAGCGTGCGGGGCGTCTCAGGTACCGGGCGGTCACCGTGAGCCGGGGATCCGAACCAGCCTGCGGGACATCTCAGCTACCCGGCGGTCACCGTGAGCCGACCATGAACGGAGCAGCTCGGCTCACCGCATCACCCGCCTCGCACACCTCTCACGGAACCACCCGCCCCAGCACCTCCCGCGCGTACCCCTCGTCGTACTCCGCCCCCGTCAGCAGCACCTGCAGACAGATCCCGTCCAGCACAGCGACCAACGCCCGCGCGGTCACCGGGTCCGTGCGGTGGGCCAGCCGCTCAGCGAGGTCCTCGGCCCACTCGGCGGCGACGGGGCGCAGGGCCGGGCGGCGGAGCGCGGCGAGGTACAGCTCGTACTCCAGTTCCACGCCGGTACGGTCGCCGCCGAGCCACTCGCCCATCAGGGCGGCGAGTTCCCCGGCCAGGTCGGCGCGGGTGTCCTCCAGACCGCCGCGCGCCGCCACCGCCTTGGCGAAGCCCTCGTTCGCCTGCCGCAGCGCGGCGACCATCAGCTCGTCGAGGGTCTTGAAGTGGTACGTCGTCGAGCCGAGCGGCACATCGGCCTCGGCGGCGACGGAGCGATGGCTCAGCCCGGCGAGCCCCTTGTCCCCGACGACCCGGATCGCCGCGTCGATGATCCGTTGGCGCCGCTCGGGGTCGTACCGGCGCGCCATCAGTGCGCCCCGCCGAGGTTCAGCAGCACGACCCCGCCGATGATCAGCGCGATCCCGGTGAGCTTCGCCGCGTTCAGCCCCTCGCCGAGGAACACCATGCCGATCGCGGCGATGACGGCGGTCCCGACGCCCGCCCAGATCGCGTAGGCCGTGCCGACCGAGACGGTCTTCAGGGTCTGCGCGAGCAGCGCGAAGGCGATGACGTATCCGAGGAGGGTCACCAGCGACGGCCACAGCTTGCTGAAGCCGTCGCTGTACTTCATGGCGGTGGTGGCGGCCACCTCCGCGGCGATGGCGCCGGCGAGCATCACATATCCCATGTGTACGAGTGTACGCATCGATGTGTACGACCGTCCGCGGAGCCCGCCACCCCACCGCGGAATCCTTCGGTTCCGGAGCGCCGACGGCGCTACGAACGCGCACCGGGCCTTGGCCGCCGGCCCCTGAACTCCGAGGTATGCACTCGTCAACTGCCCAACTGGCAGGCCACCGCCCCCTGTTCACGCACCCGCACCAGGCGGTCCAGCATCCGCCGCTTGGCGTGGGCGGCCCGTCGCAGCATCTCCACCCGTCGGTAGCGCAGCAGTTCGGCGGGGTCGGGGCGGACGGCTCCGGCGAGTCCGTAGCCGTGCGAGGTAAGCCGGTCGCCCAACACCTCGTCGCACAAGGTGATCTGATTCGGTGTCAGCCGAGTGATCCAGTTCGCCACCTGCGAACTGTCCAGGGCACCGCGCGTACGGCGGTGCCAGGCCTTGCGGGCGGGCACGGCCAGCTCGGCGACCGTAAAGGGCTCGCGCATCTCGGGGACGTACTCCTCCCCCAAGTACGCGCACACGCGCCGGAGTTGGCTCTCGGGATCGGTCACGAGGTCCTCGAAGCGCAGCTCGTGCCAGCTGCCGGGACCCAGTTTCCGCGCGTACGTGCGCGTGGTGTCCATGACCTGCGCCCAGGTGGCGACGGCCTCGTGGAAGCCGCGATGCCACCAGGGCATGCCGAGGAGCGAGGCAGCACAGTCGCGACCGTCTCGCACGAGATGGATGAACTGCGCGTCGGGGAACAGCCGCAGCATCTCCCCCACATGCAGGGCGTACGCGGGCCGTTTGTCGCCCCAGCGCACCTTCCCGTGCTCCTCGGCGTACGCCCTGAACGTGGTGCCCAGCGCGGAGCCGAGCGTCGGCGGCCCTTCGGTGATCCGCTCGGCCACGCGTCCGGCGTCCAGCCCGAGTTCATGGAACCGTGTCTCCGCGCGCCCGGTGATCCACTGCGCAAGACCGGCCCGGTTGCTCCGCCGGCGCAGATCCCCGAAGCCCAGCCGCCTCTCGTACGCGGGCAGCACGAAGCGCGTCTCGGGCGGCAGCGCGATCCGCGGATGGGTGTGCAGCATCAGCTGCAGCAATGTGGTTCCCGAACGGGGACAGCCGAGCACGAAGACAGGTCTTGCGGGAGCAGGCACGGGCCCACGCTGCCGCGCCGCCATGGGCCCGGCCTGGGACCTCGCTGAGAATGCGATGTGAACTCAGGGGCGCCGCAGGCCTTTGGTACCTCACTGCCGGGCCGCGAATTCCGTGGGACCACTGAGGCAAACGGCTACTCGGGAGTCAGTTGGTCCACTACTGTTTCACCAGTCGCGCACATGGTGTCCATGGCTACCGCCTGTCCACGCGCCTGCGCCTTCTCTTTCTCGTGCCCCCACCAGAAGCTCTTGGCTCAGACCAAAAGACGAATCCGCGTACGCCACGGGCGACGCTGGAGGAACTTGCATGCCAGAAATGAAGCCGGAGCCCGGGCCCGACCAGCCCGCCAGCTCCGCGGAGAGACCCGTCCCCTCATCGGAGATCACCGCCTGGCGCCCCACAGCGCACGGCGCTCCCTACCCGGCGGAAATGCCCCCCTTCGCCGAGGTCCCGATGCCCTGGGAGTCCGATGAGACCGTGACGGAAGGACGACTGCCCGGCACCCGGCGGCTGTGGCTGGCCGGCGGCCTCGCCATAGCGGTCCTCATCGCCACCGCCACCGCAATCGCCGTACTGGACAAGGGTTCTGACGGCTCGTCACAGGACGAGGCGAACCGGCCCGTCGCCGACACGGGCCTCCCGTTCATACCCGGCGGCGTCGCCGCCACGGCACCGACCGGCAAGGCCGCCTTGTCCTCCCCCGTGCCCTCCCCCTCCGCCCCGCAGGGTGCCGCTTCACCGAATCCCTCGGGCCAGGGATCCGCCGAACCCGCCCCCGCCCCGCCGAAGCCCACCGCGACGAGCAAGCCCTCCGCGCCCGCAGTCGCGCGGACGTCGGTCCAGTCCGTCGACCAGCCCGACCGCTACTGGCACGTGAGCGGCGACGGCACCGTCCGCCTCGACCAGGTGAGCGGGAGCAGCCCGGCGGCGACCAGGCGGGACGCGAGCTTCAAGAAAGCCGAGGGGCTCGCGGACTCCTCCTGCTACTCCTTCGTCACCACCGACGGCAGCTACCTCCGTCACCGCGACTTCGTCCTGCGCGCCGAACGCACCGACGGCTCCGCCCTCTTCAAGCAGGACGCGACCTTCTGCCCCCGGCAGACGCCGTCCTCCGATGCGATGGTGCTGGAGGCGGTCAACTACCCGGGCTACTTCCTGCGCGACCGCGACTTCCAGCTCCGCCTGGAGAGGTACGACGACAACACCGACTATGGCAACGACCACGGGCGTGACGACCGTCGGGACCGCGGAGGCTGGGCCTTCCGCCTGGTGAAGGGCTTGGGCTGAGCCCCGAGGATCTGGCCGGAGTTTCAGAAACAGCTGTGGCCCCCGGCGCAGTGCCGGGGGCCACAGCTGTACGGGGAGCGCAGTCGCCGTACAGGCGGAACTCAGACGTCGAACACGCGGACCTCAGTCCTCGCGCAAGCCGGACTCAGACGCCGTACACGCCGGACTCAGACGTTGAACCCGAGCGCCCGAAGCTGCTCGCGTCCGTCGTCCGTGATCTTGTCCGGGCCCCACGGCGGCATCCAGACCCAGTTGATGCGCAGTTCGTTGACGAGGCCGTCCGTGGCGGACTTGGCCTGGTCCTCGATGACGTCGGTGAGCGGACAGGCCGCGGACGTCAGGGTCATGTCGATCGTCGCGATGTTCGCGTCGTCGATGTGGATGCCGTAGATGAGGCCGAGGTTGACGACATCGATGCCCAGCTCGGGGTCGACGACGTCGTACAGCGCCTCGCGGACCTCCTCCTCCGAGGCAGGCTTCATCTCGATGGTCTCGCTCATGCCGTCTTCCTTTCAGCGGCGCCCGAGCCCAGAGCCTGGGCCGTCGCGTCCTTCCACGCCATCCAGCTGAGCAGCGCGCACTTCACCCGTGCCGGGTACTTGGAGACGCCGGCGAACGCAACCGCGTCCTCCAGCACCTCCTCCATCGCGTCGTCGGGCTCGATGCGGCCCTTGGACTGCATCAGCTCCAGGAAGGTCTCCTGGGTTTTCTGCGCGTCGGAGAGGTCCTTGCCGACGAGCAGTTCGTTCAGCACGGACGCCGAGGCCTGGCTGATGGAGCAGCCCTGGCCCTCGTACGAGATGTCCGCGATCCGGTCGCCGTCGTACTTCACACGCAGGGTGATCTCGTCGCCGCACGTCGGGTTGACGTGGTGCACCTCGGCATCGCCGTCCCGCAAGCCCCGCCCGTGCGGGTGCTTGTAGTGGTCCAGGATGACTTCCTGGTACATCGAATCAAGCTTCACGACTCAGCCAGCTCCTCAGCCGAAGAAGTTCCGTACGTGCTCCAGGCCGTCGACCAGTGCGTCGATCTCGGCCGGCGTGGAGTACAGATAGAACGACGCTCGCGTGGTCGCAGGAATTCCGTACCGCAGGCAGACCGGGCGTGCGCAGTGGTGGCCGACCCGGACCGCGATGCCCTGCTCGTCGAGAACCTGGCCCACGTCGTGCGGGTGGATGTCACCGAGCGTGAACGAGATCGCCGCGCCGCGCTCCTCGGCCGTGGTCGGGCCGATGATCCGCAGGTCGGGAACCTCCAGGAGCCGCTTCACCGCGTACTCGGTGAGCGCGTGCTCATGGGCGAGGATCTTGTCCATGCCGATCGCGGAGAGGTAGTCGATCGCCGCGCCGAGGCCGACCGCCTGGGCGATCGGCGGGGTGCCCGCCTCGAACTTGTGCGGCGCCGGGGCGTACGTCGACGAGTGCATCGACACGGTCTCGATCATCTCGCCGCCGCCCAGGAACGGCGGCAGGTCCTCGAGGAGTTCCTGACGGCCCCAGAGGACGCCGATGCCCGTCGGGCCGCACATCTTGTGGCCGGTGAAGGCCACGAAGTCGGCCTGGAGGGCCTGCACGTCCAGCGGCATGTGCGGCGCGGCCTGCGAGGCGTCGATCAGGACCAGGGCCCCGACCTCCTGGGCTCGGCGCACTATCGCCTCGACCGGGTTCACGGTGCCGAGGATGTTCGACACGAGCACGAAGGAGACGATCTTCGTCTTCTCGGTGATGATCTCGTTGATGTTCGAGAGGTCGAGGCGTCCGTCGTCGGTGAGGCCGAACCACTTCAGCTTCGCGCCCGTCCGCTGCGAGAGCAGCTGCCACGGCACGATGTTGGAGTGGTGCTCCATCTCCGTGATGACGATCTCGGTCTCGTGGTCGACCCGGTAGGGCTCATCGGCCCAGCCGAGCATGTTGGCCACGAGGTTGAGCGACTCGGAGGCGTTCTTGGTGAAGATGACCTCGTCGCGGCTCGGCGCGTTGATGAACGCGGCGACCTTGTCGCGCGCACCCTCGTACAGCGCCGTGGCCTCCTCGGCGAGCACATGCACACCGCGGTGGACGTTGGCGTTGTAGCGCTCGTAGTACTCGTTCAGGGCGTCCAGCACCTGGCGCGGCTTCTGCGAGGTCGCCGCGTTGTCCAGGTACACGAGCTTCTTACCCTCGTGGACCTGGCGGTCCAGGATGGGGAAGTCCTTGCGGATCGCCTCGGTGTCGAGGAGGCCCGGCAACTGTGTCACGCGGATACGCCACCCTTCGTGTCGGCCGTGTCGTGGAGCGCGTAAGCCTCGTAGCCCTCGTTCTCCAGCTTGTCGGCGAGTTCGGCGCCGCCGGACTCGACGATGCGGCCGGCGGAGAAGACGTGGACGAAGTCGGGCTTGATGTAGCGCAGGATGCGCGTGTAGTGGGTGATGAGCAGGGTGCCCACCTCGCCGCTCTCACGGACCCGGTTGACGCCCTCGGAGACGACACGCAGGGCATCGACGTCCAGGCCGGAGTCGGTCTCGTCGAGGATCGCGATCTTCGGCTTGAGGAGCTCCAGCTGAAGGATCTCGTGGCGCTTCTTCTCACCGCCGGAGAAGCCCTCGTTCACATTGCGCTCGGCGAAGGCCGGGTCCATGTTGAGGCGCTCCATGGCCTCACGGACCTCCTTCACCCAGGTACGCAGCTTGGGGGCCTCGCCGCGCACGGCCGTGGCCGAGGTGCGCAGGAAGTTGGAGACGGAGACGCCGGGGATCTCGACCGGGTACTGCATCGCCAGGAACAGGCCCGCGCGGGCGCGCTCGTCGACGGACATCTCCAGGACGTCCTCGCCGTCGAGGGTGACGGTGCCGCCGGTGATCGTGTACTTCGGGTGGCCCGCGAGCGAGTAGGCGAGGGTCGACTTGCCGGAGCCGTTCGGGCCCATGATGGCGTGGGTCTCGCCCTGCTTCACGGTCAGGTCGACGCCCTTGAGGATCTCCTTCGTGGCGTTGTCGGCCTCGACGGTGACGTGCAGGTCGTGGATTTCAAGCGTTGCCATGGGTTCCTCAGGACTCCTGGTTGAGGGAGACGAACACGTCATCTCCTTCGATCTGTACGGGGTATACGGGGACGGGGCGCGTCGCGGGAAGGCCGGACGGCTTGCCGGTGCGGAGGTCGAAGCTGGAGCCGTGCAGCCAGCACTCGATCTGACAGTCCTCCACCTCGCCCTCGGAGAGCGAGACGTTCGCGTGCGAGCAGATGTCGTTGATCGCGAACACCTCCCCCTCGGTCTTCACGACCGAGACCGGCGTGCCGTCGAGTTCCACCCGCTTGGGGGTGTCCTCCTCCAGCTCGCTCAGCCCGCAGGCGCGCAGGAACGTCGAAGGGACAGCCATCAGACCGACGCCTCCAGCTCCTCGTCGATCTTCACGAGTAGACGCTCTTCGATGTCGTCGACACCGATCTGCTGGACCAGCTCGGCGAAGAAGCCGCGGACCACCAGTCGGCGGGCCTCGTCGGCCGGGATGCCGCGGGCCATCAGGTAGAAGAGCTGCTCGTCGTCGAAGCGGCCGGTGGCACTCGCGTGCCCGGCGCCGACGATCTCGCCGGTCTCGATCTCCAGGTTCGGCACGGAGTCGACCCGGGCGCCGTCGGTCAGCACCAGGTTCCGGTTCATCTCGTATGTGTCCGTGCCCTCGGCCTTGGCCTCGATGAGGACGTCGCCGATCCACACCGCGTGGGCACCCTCGCCCTGGAGCGCGCCCTTGTAGGCGACGTTCGACTTGCAGTGCGGGGTGTTGTGGTCGACCAGGAGGCGGTGCTCCTGGTGCTGGCCGGCGTCCGTGAAGTACAGGCCGAAGAGCTCGGCCTCGCCGCCGGGACCGGCGTAGGACACGCGCGGGTGGAGGCGTACGAGGTCGCCGCCGAAGGTGACCACGAAGGACTTGAAGGTGGCGTCCCGGCCGATCAGCGCGTTGTGCTGGCCGACGTGCACGGCCTTGTCGTCCCAGTCCTGGACGGAGACGACGGTGAGCTTGGCGCCGTCTCCCAGGACGTAGTCGACGTTCGCGGCGAGGACCGCGTCACCGGTGTGGTCGATGACGACGACGGCCTCGGCGAAGGCTCCCAGTTCGACGACCTGGTGGGCGTAGACGACCCCGCCCTCACCGTGCACGGCGATCCGGATCGGCTCGGTGAGCACCGTCTCCTTGGGGACGGTGATGACACTGGCCTTCTCGAACGCCGAGTACGCCTGGGCGGCGACGCGGTCCACCGGGGTGCCGGCCCTGCCGAGCCGGGCGTCGTCACGGCCGACGGTCTCGACCGTGACGCCCTGGGGCGCCTCGATGCCGACCTTCAGGCCGTCGCCGGTCGCGACCGCGGTGCCGTCGTGCAGCCCGCGCAGCCGCTCCAGCGGCGTGAACCGCCATTCCTCCTCACGGCCGTGGGGGACGGGGAAGTCCGCCACGTCGAAGGACGGGGGCGCGCTCATGCGCGTGGCGACGGTCGACTCGGCGGCCACCGCGATCTGGCCGGCGGTCGTGCTGCCCACCGGGATGTTCTGAGCCTCAGCCATGGCTGTCGGTCTGCTCGCTTTCTTGCGTGAGTGGCTTGACGGGGACGGCGGTTGGCGTCAGCCGACCGCGCCTTCCATCTGGAGCTCGATCAGCCGGTTGAGCTCAAGGGCGTACTCCATGGGCAGTTCCTTGGCGATCGGCTCGACGAAGCCGCGCACGATCATCGCCATCGCCTCGAACTCGGTCATGCCGCGGCTCATCAGGTAGAAGAGCTGGTCGTCGCTGACCTTGGAGACGGTCGCCTCGTGGCCCATGGACACGTCGTCCTCGCGGACGTCGACGTACGGGTACGTGTCGGAGCGGGAGATGGTGTCGACGAGCAGCGCGTCGCACAGCACGTTCGACTTGGAGCCGTGGGCCCCCTCGCCGATCTCGACGAGCCCGCGGTAGGACGTACGGCCGCCACCACGCGCCACGGACTTCGACACGATGTTGGAGGAGGTGTTCGGCGCCATGTGGACCATCTTGGAGCCGGCGTCCTGGTGCTGGCCCTCGCCCGCGAAGGCGATGGACAGGGTCTCGCCCTTGGCGTGCTCGCCCATCAGGTAGACGGCCGGGTACTTCATGGTGACCTTGGAGCCGATGTTGCCGTCGATCCACTCCATGGTCGCGCCCTCGTACGCCACGGCGCGCTTGGTGACCAGGTTGTAGACGTTGTTCGACCAGTTCTGGATGGTCGTGTAGCGGCAGCGGCCGCCCTTCTTCACGATGATCTCGACCACCGCGGAGTGCAGGGAGTCCGAGGAGTAGATCGGCGCCGTACAGCCCTCGACGTAGTGGACGTAGGCGTCCTCGTCGACGATGATCAGCGTCCGCTCGAACTGGCCCATGTTCTCCGTGTTGATACGGAAGTAGGCCTGGAGCGGGATCTCGACGTGCACGCCCTTGGGGACGTAGATGAACGAGCCGCCGGACCACACCGCGGAGTTCAGCGACGCGAACTTGTTGTCGCCGACCGGGATGACGGTGCCGAAGTACTCCTTGAAGAGCTCCGGGTGCTCCTTCAGCGCGGTGTCGGTGTCCATGAAGATGACACCCTGCGCCTCGAGCTCTTCGTTGATCTGGTGGTAGACGACCTCGGACTCGTACTGCGCGGCGACGCCGGCGACCAGGCGCTGCTTCTCCGCCTCCGGGATGCCGAGCTTGTCGTACGTGTTCTTGATGTCCTCGGGCAGGTCCTCCCAGGACGCCGCCTGCTTCTCCGTGGAGCGCACGAAGTACTTGATGTTGTCGAAGTCGATGCCCGACAGGTCCGAGCCCCAGTTCGGCATGGGCTTCTTCTCGAACAGGCGCAGGCCCTTGAGCCGGAGCTTGGTCATCCACTCCGGCTCGTTCTTCTTCTGGGAGATGTCGCGGACGACGTCCTCGTTGATCCCTCGCTTGGCGGAGGAACCGGCCACGTCGGAGTCGGCCCAGCCGTACTCGTACGTGCCCAGACCCTCGAGCTCGGGGTGGGCAGTCTCCTCGATGGGGAGCGTCATGCGGGGTTCCTCCCGGCGGTGCTTGCAGATGCGTCAGGCAGTTCGGAAACAGTCTTGGAAATCTTGGGGATGAACGTCGTGCATACGCCGTCGCCGTGGGCGATGGTCGCCAGCCGCTGCACATGGGTGCCGAGCAGCTGCGAGAAGATCTCGGTCTCCGCCTCGCACAGCTGCGGGAACTGCTCGGCGACATGGGCGACCGGGCAGTGGTGCTGGCAGAGCTGCTCGCCGACCGGTGCGCTACGCGCCGTGGCAGCGTATCCGTCCGCGCTCAGGGCCTTGGCGAGTGCTTCGGTGCGCTTGTCGGGGGCGGCGGACTCTATGGCGGCGCGGTACGCGTCCGCCTGTGCGGCGATCCTGGCGCGGGCGAAGGCGACGACCGCGTCGTCCCCGCCCTCGCGCTCGGCGATCCAGCGCAGGGCTTCCGCGGCGAGCTTGTCGTAGGACTGGTCGAAGGCGTCCCGGCCGCAGTCGGTCAGGGCGAACACCTTGGCGGGACGGCCACGCGTACGCGCTCCGTAGACCCGCTGCTCACGTGCTTCCACGACGTCGTCGGCGACAAGGGCGTCGAGATGACGGCGTACGGCGGCCGAGGTCAGTCCCAGCCGGCCGGCCAGGTCGGTCACGGTGGAGGGGCCGTGGTCCAGAATGGAGCGCGCGACCCGGTTGCGAGTGGATCGCTCACCGGTCGCGAGTTCCTCCTGCGGAGCCTCGCCAACGTTTTTCACAACGCTATTGTTGCGTAATTCCTCAGAGCCTGGCAAGCCGCGCCCGAGGCGTGGACGGTGCCGTGCATCACTTAGGTATACCTAAGCTGACCTGCGGAAACGATCTTTGATCGATCAATTCAGTAGCCACGGACCGGCCCCTCCGGAACACTGCCGAACCATGCCGACACCCCCTCCCACCGGGCCACTCGTCACACGGGACACAGTCTCCGCACAGCTTCTCCAACTGGGCGTACGCCCCGGCGAGACCCTCCTCGTGCACTCCTCGCTCAGCTCCCTCGGCTGGGTCTGCGGCGGCGCCGTCGCGGTCGTCCAGGGGCTCCTCGACGCACTCGGCCCCGACGGAACCCTGGTGGTCCCCACCCAGTCCGGCGACCTCTCCGACCCGGCCCTGTGGAGCAACCCGCCGGTACCGGAGGAGTGGTGGCCGGCCATCCGGGCGCAGATGCCCTCGTACGACCCCCTCGTCACCCCCACCCGCGGGGTCGGCGTGATCCCGGAGACCGTACGGACCTGGCCCGGCGCCCGGCGCAGCGCGCACCCGCAGACCTCGTTCGCGGCGCTCGGCCCGCGCGCGGCGGAGATCACCGAGGGCCACGCGACGGACTGCCGCCTGGGCGAGCGCAGCCCGCTGGCCCGCCTGGAGCTGCTGGACGCACGGGTGCTGCTGCTGGGCGCGGGATACGACGCGTGCACCGCCTTCCACCTGGCCGAATACCGGATACCGTCGCCGCTGGTCGAGGTGGGGCGGCCGGCCGCCGACGGCTGGGAGAAGGTGACGGAGGTGTCGATCACCTCCGAGCGCTTCGACGAGCTGGGCTCCGACTTCGAGCGCGACCGTCCCGTCGTACGGGGCCGGGTGGGCGCGGCCGACACCCGGCTGTTCCCGGTGGCCGACGCGGTGGCGTACGCGGAGCGGTGGCTCGCACTGCACCGGCCACGGGAGCCGTACGTGGATGCGGCCCCCCGCGCCCGGGAGCCCCGGACCCGTCCCTAGACTTGCTCCTCATGCGAAGCGAGCCCGTGGTCCAGGTCCAGGCCTTGGTGAAGAGGTACGGCAGGAAGACCGCGGTGGACGGCCTCGACCTGGTGGCCGAGCCGGGCATCACCGCCGTCCTCGGCCCGAACGGCGCGGGAAAGACGACCACGATCGAGACCTGCGAGGGCTACCGGAGACCGGACTCCGGCACGGTGCGCGTCCTGGGCCTCGACCCGGTCCGGCAGGCCGGGGAACTGCGCCCGCGGATCGGCGTCATGCTCCAGTCCGGCGGCGTCTACTCGGGCGCGCGGGCCGACGAGATGCTCCGCCACGTGGCGAAACTCCACGCACACCCGCTGGACGTGGACGCGCTCATCGAACGGCTCGGCCTCGAAAGCTGCGGCCGTACGACCTACCGGCGGCTGTCGGGCGGCCAGCAGCAGCGTCTCGCACTGGCGATGGCGGTGGTCGGCCGCCCCGAACTGGTCTTCCTCGACGAGCCGACGGCGGGGCTCGACCCACAGGCCCGCCTGGCCACCTGGGAACTCGTCCGTGATCTGCGCACCGACGGTGTCTCGGTCATCCTCACCACGCACCACATGGACGAGGCCGAGCAGCTCGCCGACGATGTCGCGATCATCGACGCGGGCAAGGTCATCGCGCACGGCTCCCCCGAGCAACTGTGCCGCGGCGGCGCCGAGAACACCCTCCGCTTCAGCGGCCGTCCAGGGCTCGACGTGCTGTCCCTGCTGAAGGCCCTCCCGGCGGACAGCACAGCGGCGGAGCTGACGCCGGGCGCCTACCGGATCGGCGGCAAGGTCGACCCGCAACTGCTCGCGACGGTCACGTCCTGGTGCGCCCAGCACGGCGTGATGCCGGAGAAGATCTCCGTCGAACGCCACACACTCGAAGACGTGTTCCTGGAGCTCACTGGCAGGGAGTTGCGCTCATGAGCCCGGCCCACCCGTCTTTCGGCCGGGGGTCCGGCCCGTCGCGCAGCGACAATCGGGCACAGCGTCCCCCGGGAAGACACAGCCTGGAACTGACCGGCAAGGAGCTGAGTTCGTGACCACCGCCACCGCCGGTACGTACACCCCGAGGCCCGGGGCCGCCCCGCTTCCCCGGATGATCGCCGCGCAGGCCGTCCTGGAGACGAAGATGCTGCTCCGCAACGGCGAGCAGCTCCTCCTCACGGTCGTCATCCCCACGCTCCTGCTGGTCCTGTTCAGCGCGGTGGACATCGTCGACACGGGTTCCGGCAAGGCGGTCGACTTCCTGACCCCCGGCATCCTCGCGCTCGCCGTGATGTCGACGGCGTTCACGGGCCAGGCGATCGCGACGGGCTTCGAGCGCCGCTACGGCGTCCTGAAGCGGCTCGCCGCCTCCCCGCTCCCCCGCTGGGGCCTGATGACCGCCAAGACGGCGTCGGTCCTGGTCACGGAGATCCTCCAGGTGCTCCTGGTGACGGCGATCGCCCTCGCCCTCGGCTGGTCACCGCACGGCAACCCGCTCGCCGTCCTGCTCCTCCTGATCCTCGGCACCGCCGCCTTCTCCGGCCTCGGCCTGCTGATGGCCGGCACCCTGAAGGCGGAGGCCACCCTGGCCGCCGCGAACCTGGTCTTCCTGCTGCTCCTGGTCGGCGGCGGCGTGATCGTCCCCCTCGACAAGTTCCCCTCCGGCGCCCAGGACGTCCTCGGCCTGCTGCCGATCTCGGCCCTGTCGGACGGACTGCGGGACGTACTGCAGCACGGGGCGGGAATGCCGTGGGGTGACCTCGGAATCCTGGCGGTGTGGGCGGTCGTGGGGCTGGCGGCCGCGGGGAGATTCTTCCGCTGGGAGTAGGTATGGGGCCCTCGTGAAGGCGTGCACAAGCGGCCCCCTACGATGGTGCGCGTGCCCAACCTGACCCGAGCCGACGCCCTTCGCGCGGCGCGCAACCCGCTCGCCTTCATCGCCGATCGCTGGACCCCGACCACCCGGACGGTGCGGCGTGCGGCTCTCGCCGCCCTCGTCATGGCGGTGGTGATCGTGGTCACCGGCGGTGCCGTGCGGCTGACCGGCTCCGGGCTCGGCTGCCCGACCTGGCCCAAGTGCACCGACGACTCGCTCACCACGACGAGCGCGATGGGCGTCCACGGCGTCATCGAGTTCGGCAACCGCATGCTGACGTATGTGCTGTGCGCGGCGGTCGGCTGGGCGATCATCGCGGCGCGCTCTCAGAAGCCGTACCGACGGGGCCTGACCCGGCTGGGCTGGACGCAGTTCTGGGTCGTCATGAGCAACGCGGTGCTCGGCGGCATCGTCGTACTGGTCGGCCTCAACCCGTATACGGTCGCGGCCCACTTCCTCCTCTCCACCGCGCTCATCGCCGTCGCCACCCTCATGTGGCACCGCACCCGCGAGGGCGACGGCACGCCGCGCCCCCTGGTGGGCAAGCCGGTGCAGCAGATGGTGTGGGTGCTGGTCGCCGCGACCGTCCTGCTGATCGCGCTCGGCACGGTCGTCACCGGCGCGGGCCCGCACGCCGGCGACTCCAGCGAGGTCGAACGCATCCCGCTGGACTGGGAGAACGTCACCAAGGTGCACTCCGTGCTGGCGTGGATCGTCGTGACGCTGAGCTTCGCCCTGTGGTTCGTCCTCAAAGCCGTCGACGCCCCCAAGGGCCCCCTCGACCGCACCCGCGACCTGTTCCTCATCCTCCTCGGACAGGGCGTCATCGGTTACGTCCAGTACTTCACCGACCTCCCCGAAGCCCTCGTCGGCCTCCACATGTTCGGCTCCTGCCTGGTGTGGATCGGCGTCCTGCGGGTCCTGCTGTCGCTGCGCGAACGGCCGGAGAACCTGGCGGAAGTGCCGGGTCCCGCCTCGGAATCGACCCTCACGCGCGCGTGAACCCCTCGTACGTGGCGACCAGTCCATCGATCGCGGGGGCCAGGTAGCCCCTGGTGAGCTCCGCCCGGCGGACCGGCCACCCGTCGGTGTGCGGCGCCGGATCCCCGTACCGCCGACGCCTGATGTCCTCGACCAGGTCGAGGGGCGCACCCAGCTCCGGCAGCAGTTCCAGGGCTTCCTTCTTGGAGATCAGCCGGCCCTCGCGCAGGGTGACGGTCGCCCGGGCGAAGGTGACCGGTCCGAGGTCGACCCAGCCGTCGTCCGTCCAGAGCCGCGCCCTGTCCACCGCGGGCCGCCAGAACTCCTTCTGGTCCCGTACGACGAAGGCCTTGAGTTCGCGGTCCCGGACAGCAGGCAGCAGTTCCCCGGGCGGCCTGCCGTGCAGGACCAGCCCGAAGGCATGCAGTTCCCGCCGGGTGACGGGAGTGACCGGCCTTTTCATCAGCACGTTCTGTGCCCAGGTGACGTACGACCGCTCGGCGTCCGCCATGTTGTCGGCGGTCATGTAGCTGCAGTGCAGCTTCACGGCGAGCGGCTCGTCGACCCGCAGCCGCCGGTGCAGCCGGACCACCTTCCGCACCGTGCCCAGCGAAACGGGGTCCTCCAGGACGGCGATCAGGTCGAGATCACTGCGCCCCTCCTGGTAGTCGCCCCCGGCGAGCGAACCGTGCGCCCACACGGCGACGGGGGCGAGGGCGCGCAGGTCGGTCAGGAAACGGTCCAGCAGGCGGGCCGTGGCGGCGTCGGCGTCGGCGTCAGTCATGGGATCAGAGTCTGGTGCGCTCACTCCACCCCGTACACCCGGCGTGCGTTGCCCGCCGCGATGAGCCCCGCCACCCGCTGCGCGTCCGCCAGCGACCAGGCGCCCTCGGCGACCCATGTGCCGAGCACCCGGGCGAGGGCCTCACGGAACAACCGTGCGCCGACCACATGGAGTTCGGGCAGCCCATGGGCGCCGCTGGAGAAGAGGAGCTTGCCGAAGGGCGCCAGTTCCAGGATCTCCGAGAACACGGCCGCGGCCCGCGCCCCAGTACGCACCAGGGCGGCGCCCAGGTCGGCGTACACATGCGGGAAGACGCCGGCGAGGTGCGCCGCGTGCCGGTGGTAGGGGTAGCCGTGCAGAAGGACCAGGTCGGTGCCGAGTCCGGCCGTGGCGCGGGCGAAGTCGGTGAGCAGGACGGGGTCGGTGCGGTCGATGCGCAGGCCCGGTTCGCCGAGTCCGGCATGGAGCTGGAGCGGCAGGCCTGAGGCGACCGCGATCCACAGCAGGTGCCTCAGCAGCACCGGGTCACTGAGCGTCCCGCCCACCGGGCGCCGCGCGAGCCAGCGCCCCGCCGCGCCCCGTACCTCTCCCGGCCCGGGCGGCTCGGGCGCGAGCGCCAGACCGTGCCGTACGCCCGCTACGGAGGTGAAGGCCACGGCGTTCGCGGCGGCGCCGTGGACGGACTCGGCGAGATTGGCGAGAAAGGACTCGACCGTGCCCGAGGTGTCCGCGACCTGCTCGGCCAGCAGTTCGAGGCGGACGATCTCGTGCGCCTCGGCCGCCCCGGTGGAGGCCATTTCCCCGGGGCCGGTGAGATCGCCCGGCAGCCCGGTGTCCACGAGATACGTCGTGATGCCACTCCCCCGCAGCAGCCTGCGCCCCGACTCCAGGACGCCGAGTTCACGGCGCCGGGCGAGATAGCGGGCCGGCGGACAGTGCGGCTCCAGACCCAGCAGGGGCGGACACCAGCGGCGTACCGCGAACCCGGTCTGGGTGTCGAAGAAGGTCGTTCCCGGAGCGGGCGGCCCTTCGGTCCTGGCGAGGTGGGCCTCGAAGGTCCCGAGGCCCAGCTCCGTCCTCAGTACTCCATGGCAGTACTGATCCACCAGGGACGGCGTTTCGATCATCCGGACTCCCCGTGACTGGACCGTGCTTCCTCAGGTCCTAACGGGCCAGCCGGGTATCAGGTGTTGCTTGCACACACCCCGTGCGAAGAGCCGACGGTTGTCGGCCTCTCCGAGGCGCGCGATCGTCAGCCCTTGCTCGACCCGCCGAGCTGGATCCCCGCCATCCGCTTCCACTCGTACGGCCCCGTCTTCACCTTGGCCGCGAACTCGCCGTCGAACTCCTCATGAACAGTGATCCCGGCCTTCTTCACGGCCTGCTCGGCGATCGCGTGTGTCGGGGCCACGATGTCGCCCCAGCCGCCGTCCGCGCCGACGAGCACGATCCGGGCGCCGCGCTGTCCGATGTTCTCCACATGGCCCTCGGCCCCGCCGTGCTGCTTGGCGAAGGCGGAGATCTGCTTGGCGAACCTGGCCGCCTTGCGCTCGGCCTTGGCGTCCTGGGCGGCGCCGGTGCTCTCGTCAACCTGCTGGGTGTCTGCCATGGCCAGGATGCTACCGACGGGTAGATCAAACGGCGACGGGCGGGGTGCGTGGCCTTGACCACGCACCCCGCCCGTCGAGGAGATCGAGAACGCTCAGCGGAGGAAGGGATCCACCGCGACCGCCACGAACAGCAGCGACACATAGGTGATGGACCAGTGGAACAGCCGCATCTCCTTGAGCTGGCCGCCCGTCGCCTCGCCCTTGGCGCGGTTCTGCAGCCCGTGCGCCTCCCACAGCCACCAGCCGCCGGCCAGCAGGGCGACCGAGGTGTAGAACCAGCCGGTGTAGCCGAGCGGGGTGAGCAGCAGCGAGACGCCGACCATCACCCAGCTGTAGAGGACGATCTGGCGGGCGACCACCTTGTTGGAGGCGACGACCGGCAGCATCGGCACGCCGACGCGCGCGTAGTCGGCTCGCACCTTCATCGACAGCGGCCAGTAGTGCGGCGGCGTCCAGAAGAACATGACGAGGAAGAGGATGACCGGGGCCCAGGACATCGAGTTGGTCACCGCCGACCAGCCGATGAGGACGGGCATGCAGCCGGCGATGCCGCCCCAGACGATGTTCTGCGACGTACGGCGCTTGAGGATCATCGTGTAGACGACGACGTAGAAGAGGAGTGCGCCGAGGGAGAGCCAGGCCGAGAGCCAGTTGACCGTCAGGCCGAACAGGAGTGTGGAGACCGCGGCGAGGGTGAGACCGAAGGCGAGGCATTCGCGCGGGCTGACCATGCCGGTGACCAGTGGCCGCTGCGAGGTGCGGTCCATCAGCGCGTCGATGTCACGGTCGATGTACATGTTGAGCGCGTTGGCGCCGCCCGCCGAGAGGTAGCCGCCGAGGCAGGTGAGGAGCACCAGCTTCAGGTCGGGCACCCCCTGCTGGGCCAGGAACATCACCGGGACGGTGGTGATCAGCAGTAGCTCGATGATCCGTGGCTTCGTCAGCGCCACGAACGCCATGACACGGGCCCCGAACGGCCGGTGGGTCGGACTGTTGCTCGTCCCGAGCACACCCGGTGGACGGGATTCGACGGCCGTCACGTACACCCCTGACAGAGACATCCCAGCAAGCCTCCGGGTGTGAACTCCCCGTAAAGGCTCGCGCGTACCACGCCACTGTAGACGTTGCCCATACCCCGACATTCGCGGGGGTGGGGTCGTGTTGGGAGGCGTCGCACCAGGGGCGTTGCGACGCACCGGCGACGGGCGTGGCGAAGGTCGATTGAGCACTCGGACGGGCGGCTCCGTATTCACTTGCCGAATGCGGAATGGACCGGTCGGGAGGCGGATTCCGGCGACTCCCGGCAGTCTGGAATGACTCGAAAAAACGCACGTACCTACGGGGGTAGGCTCGACAACGGCCGGTGGGCGCACGCGCGCCGGTATTCGACATGTGGAACATGTGGAGAGGAGCCCTGACCCAGGGTGAGCACCAAGCCGACCACCACAGACCTCGAGTGGACCGAGTTGGACCAGCGGGCCGTGGACACCGCCCGCGTCCTGGCCGCCGATGCCGTACAGAAGGTCGGTAACGGCCATCCCGGTACGGCGATGAGCCTGGCGCCTGTCGCGTACACCCTTTTCCAGAAGGTGCTGCGGCATGACCCGGCGGACCCCGACTGGACCGGACGCGACCGTTTCGTGCTGTCCGCGGGCCACTCGTCCCTGACCCTCTATACCCAGCTCTACCTGGCCGGTTTCGGCCTGGAGCTGGACGATCTGAAGGCCTTCAGGACGTGGGGCAGCAGGACGCCCGGTCACCCCGAGTACGGGCACACCCCCGGCGTGGAGACGACGACGGGCCCGCTAGGCCAGGGTGTCGCCAACGCGGTGGGCATGGCGATGGCCACCCGTTACGAGCGCGGCCTGTTCGACCCGGACGCCCCTCAGGGTGAATCCCCGTTCGACCACTTCATCTTCGCGATCGCCGGTGACGGCTGCCTCCAGGAGGGCATCTCCGCCGAGGCGTCCTCGATGGCGGGTCACCAGAAGCTCGGCAATCTGATCCTGCTGTGGGACGACAACCACATCTCGATCGAGGGCGACACGGAGACCGCGGTCTCCGAGGACACCGTCAAGCGCTACGAGGCGTACGGCTGGCATGTGCAGCGCGTGGCCCCGAAGCCGGACGGCGACCTCGACCCGCACGCCATCTACAACGCGATCGAGGCCGCCAAGGCGGTCACGGACAAGCCGTCGTTCATCGCGATGCGCTCGATCATCGCCTGGCCCGCCCCGAACGCGCAGAACACCGAGGCCGCGCACGGCTCGGCCCTCGGCGACGACGAGGTGGCGGCCACCAAGCGCGTGCTCGGCTTCGACCCGGAGAAGACCTTCGAGGTCGCCGACGAGGTTCTCGCGCACACCCGCAAGGCCCTGGACCGCGGCCGTGAGGCCAAGGGCGAGTGGGAGAAGGGCTTCGCCGCCTGGCGTACCGCCAGCCCCGAGCGCGCCGCCGAGTTCGACCGCATCGCCGCCGGTGAACTGCCGGAGGGCTGGGAGTCGCACCTCCCGGTGTTCGAGGCGGGCAAGGGTGTCGCCACGCGTGCCGCCTCCGGCAAGGTGCTGCAGGCTCTCGGCGCGGTCATCCCCGAGCTGTGGGGCGGCTCCGCCGACCTGGCCGGCTCGAACAACACGACCATCGACAAGACGAGTTCCTTCCTGCCGGCGGACAACCCGCTGCCGGGGGCGAACCCTTACGGCCGCACGATCCACTTCGGCATCCGCGAGCACTCGATGGCCGCCGAGATGAACGGCATCGCACTGCACGGCAACACCCGCATCTACGGCGGCACCTTCCTGGTGTTCTCCGACTACATGCGCAACGCCGTCCGTCTCTCGGCCCTCATGCACGCGCCGGTGACGTACGTGTGGACGCACGACTCGATCGGCCTCGGCGAGGACGGCCCGACCCACCAGCCGGTCGAGCACCTCGCCTCGCTGCGTGCGATCCCCGGTCTGAACGTGGTCCGTCCCGCGGACGCCAACGAGACCACGATCGCCTGGCGCGAGGTCCTCAAGCGCTACACCAAGGTGTTCGGCAAGGGCGCCCCGCACGGCCTCGCGCTGACCCGCCAGGGCGTCCCGACGTACGAGCCCAACGAGGATGCCGCCAAGGGCGGTTATGTGCTCTTCGAGGCTGAGGGCGGTTCGCCCGAGGTCATCCTCATCGGCACCGGCTCCGAGGTGCACGTCGCCGTCGAGGCGCGTGAGCAGCTCCAGGCCGAGGGCATCCCGACGCGGGTCGTGTCCATGCCGTGTGTGGAGTGGTTCGACGAGCAGGACCAGGGGTACCGGGACAGCGTTCTGCCGACTTCGGTGCGCGCGCGGGTCTCGGTCGAGGCCGGTATCGGTCTCACCTGGCACCGGTTCGTCGGAGACGCGGGACGCATTGTTTCGCTGGAGCACTTCGGTGCTTCGGCCGATGGCAAGGTGCTCTTCCGCGAATTCGGTTTCACTGCCGAGAACGTCGCATCCGCCGCCCGGGAATCGATCGCCGCAGCCCAGCGCTGACGCTGATATACGACACGTAGGAGATGCAATTTCCATGACAGACGCACTCAAGCGCCTCTCCGAGGAAGGCGTGGCGATCTGGCTGGACGACCTGTCGCGCAAGCGGATCACGTCCGGCAATCTCGCCGAACTGATCGACCAGCAGCACGTCGTGGGCGTCACCACCAACCCGTCGATCTTCCAGAAGGCGATCTCGAGCGGCGACGGCTACGAGCAGCAGCTCACCGAGCTCGCCGCCCGCAAGGTCACCGTCGAAGAAGCCATCCGCATGATCACGACGGCGGACGTCCGTGACGCCGCCGACATCCTGCGCCCGGTCTTCGACACGACGCAGGGCCAGGACGGCCGGGTCTCGATCGAGGTCGACCCGCGGCTGGCCAACAACACGACGGCGACTGTCGCCGAGGCCAAGCAGCTGGCCTGGCTGGTCGACCGTCCCAACACCCTCATCAAGATCCCGGCGACCCCGGCGGGCCTGCCCGCGATCACCGAGGTCATCGGCAAGGGCATCAGCGTGAACGTCACGCTGATCTTCTCGCTCGCGCGCTACCGCGAGGTCATGGACGCCTACCTGGCGGGCCTGGAGAAGGCCAAGGCCGCCGGCCTCGACCTCTCCAAGATCCACTCGGTGGCGTCGTTCTTCGTGTCCCGCGTGGACACCGAGATCGACAAGCGGCTGGACGCCTTGGGCACGGACGAGGCCAAGGCCGCGCGCGGCAAGGCGGGCCTGGCCAACGCTCGGCTCGCGTACGAGGCGTACGAGGAGGTCTTCTCCTCCGACCGCTGGGCCGCCCTCGACAAGGCGCAGGCCAACAAGCAGCGTCCGCTGTGGGCCTCGACCGGCGTCAAGGACAAGGCGTACAAGGACACCCTGTACGTCGACGAGCTGGTCGCGCCCAACACGGTGAACACCATGCCGGAGGCCACGCTCGAGGCCACCGAGGACCACGGCCAGATCACCGGCAACACCATCGCCGGTACGTACGAGCAGTCCCGTGCCGAGCTCGACGCCGTCGAGAAGCTCGGGATCTCCTACGACGACGTGGTCCAGCTCCTGGAGGACGAGGGCGTCGAGAAGTTCGCGACGTCCTGGAACGACCTGCTCAAGTCGACTGAGGCAGAGCTCCAGCGCCTCGCCCCCTCGGAGGGCTGAAACCTTGTCAAGCAGCAACCCGCTGCGTGACCCCGCAGACCGACGGCTCCCGCGTATCGCGGGGCCGTCGGGCCTGGTCATCTTCGGCGTCACGGGCGATTTGTCACGTAAAAAGCTGATGCCCGCGGTATACGACCTCGCCAACCGGGGTCTGCTGCCGCCGGGCTTCTCCCTCGTCGGCTTCGCCCGGCGCGAGTGGGCCGACGAGGACTTCGCACAGGAGGTCCACGACGCGGTCAAGGAACACGCGCGCACGCCCTTCCGTGAGGAGGTCTGGCAGCAGCTCGTCCAGGGCATGCGCTTCGTGCAGGGCACCTTCGACGACGACGACTCCTTCGAGCGGCTGCGTTCCACGATCGAGGACCTGGACAAGGCACAGGGCACAGGCGGCAACTTCGCCTTCTACCTCTCCGTGCCGCCGTCCGCCTTCCCGGTGGTCATCAAGCAGCTGAAGAAGCACCGGCTGGCCGACCAGCCGAACGGCTCCTGGCGCCGGGCGGTCATCGAGAAGCCCTTCGGCCACGACCTCAAGTCGGCCGAGGAGCTCAACTCGACCGTCGAGGAAGTCTTCGCCCCGGACCAGGTCTTCCGTATCGACCACTACCTGGGCAAGGAGACCGTCCAGAACATCCTGGCGCTCCGCTTCGCCAACCAGATGTTCGAGCCGATCTGGAACCGGTCCTATGTCGACCACGTACAGATCACCATGGCCGAGGACATCGGCATCGGCGGCCGGGCCGGCTACTACGACGGCATCGGCGCCGCCCGTGACGTCATCCAGAACCACCTGCTCCAGCTGATGGCGCTCACCGCGATGGAGGAGCCCGCCTCCTTCGACGCGGACGCGCTCGCCGCCGAGAAGACCAAGGTGCTCGGCGCGGTGAAGCTGCCGAAGGACCTGGGCAGGAACACGGTCCGCGGGCAGTACGCGGCCGGCTGGCAGGGCGGCGAGAAGGCCGTCGGCTATCTCCAGGAAGACGGCATCGACCCCAAGTCGAAGACCGACACCTACGCGGCGATCAAGGTCGAGGTGGACAACCGCCGCTGGGCCGGGGTCCCCTTCTACCTCCGCACCGGCAAGCGTCTTGGCCGCCGCGTCACCGAGATCGCGGTGGTCTTCCAGCGCGCCCCGCACTCCCCCTTCGACCACACGGCGACGGAGGAGCTGGGCCAGAACGCGATCGTCATCCGCGTCCAGCCCGACGAGGGCATCACGGTCCGCTTCGGCTCCAAGGTCCCCGGCACCTCCATGGAGATCCGGGACGTCTCGATGGACTTCGCGTACGGCGAGTCCTTCACGGAGTCGAGCCCCGAGGCGTACGAGCGCCTGATCCTGGACGTCCTCCTGGGTGACTCCAACCTCTTCCCGCGCACCGAGGAGGTCGAGCTGTCCTGGAAGATCCTCGACCCGATCGAGCGGTACTGGGACAAGCACGGCACGCCCGCGCAGTACCCCTCGGGCACCTGGGGCCCCGTCGAAGCGGACGAAATGCTGGAGCGAGACGGACGGAGCTGGCGGCGCCCATGAAAATAGACCTCACGGACACCACGGCCAGCAAGATCAACAAGGCGCTGGTGCAGGGCCGCCGGGCCATCGGCTCCCCCGCCGTCGGCATGGTGCTCACCCTCGTCATCGTCACCGACGAGGAGAACGCCTACGACGCCCTGAGGGCCGCCAACGACGCCTCGCGCGAGCACCCCTCGCGCACCCTCGTGGTCGTCAGGCGCGTCTCCCGCTCGCCGCGCGACCGCACGAAGTCCCGCCTCGACGCCGAGGTACGGGTCGGTGCTGACGCGGGCACCGGTGAGACGGTCGTCCTGCGCCTCTACGGCGAGGTCGCCGACCACGCCCAGTCCGTCGCGCTCCCGCTGCTCCTGCCGGACGCCCCGGTGGTGGTCTGGTGGCCGGTGGGCTCCCCGAGCGATCCTGCGAAGGACCCGCTGGGGGCCCTTGGCCAGCGCCGGGTCACCGACAGCTACTCGGCGGTGAAGCCCGTCGACGAGCTGCGCACCCGCGCCGAGAACTACGTGCCGGGCGACACCGACCTGGCATGGGCCCGGATCACCCCCTGGCGCTCCATGCTGGCCGCCGCCCTCGACCAGGTGGACTGCGAGGTCATCTCCGCGGAGGTGACGGGCGAGGAGTTCAACCCGAGCGTCGAACTGCTCGCCATGTGGCTCGCCGACCGGCTGCACGTACACGTCAGGCGCGGGGTCTCCGCCGGGCCCGGGCTGACCAGCGTGCGCCTGGAGACCACCGGTGGTCCCGTCGCACTGCAACGCCCTGACGGAGCGATGGCCACCCTGACACTGGAGGGCCAGCCGAACCGCCCGGTGGCGCTCAAGCGCCGCGAGACCTCCGAGCTGATGGCGGAGGAGCTGCGCCGCCTCGACCCGGACGACACGTACGCGTCTGCGCTGCGGTTCGGGGTGGACCGGCTGGGAGGCGCTCCGTCGACGGCGGACAGGTCTCCGCTGCCCACCCGGACTCCGGCGTCCGCCGTGGCCGACTCGGTCACGAGGACGTCGGCCACGGCCGCGGCCGGCAACCGCCCGACTCCGGCGCAGATGCCGCCGGCCAAGGGGACGGCCGCCAAGTGAGCACTCCGCAACTGGTCGTCCACCGCGACAAGGAGCTGATGGCCGAAGCCGCCGCGGCCCGCCTGATCACGAAGATCGTGGACGCGCAGGCCTCGCGAGGCTACGCCTCGATCGTGCTCACCGGCGGCCGCAACGGCAACGGGCTCCTGGCGGCGCTGAGTTCGGCCCCCGCCCGGGACGCCGTCGACTGGGCCCGCCTCGACCTGTGGTGGGGCGACGAGCGGTTCCTGCCCGAGGGCGACCCGGAACGCAATGACACGCAGGCCCGTGCCGCGCTCCTGGACTCCGTGCCGCTGGATCCCGCCCGGGTGCATCCGATGCCCGCCTCGGACGGGCCGTACGGCTCGGACGTGGAGGCCGCGGCGGAGGCGTACGCGGCAGAGCTCGCGAAGGCGGCCGGCCCCGAGAATCACGGCTCGGTCCCGACCTTCGACGTGCTGATGCTGGGTGTCGGGCCCGACACCCACGTGGCCTCGCTCTTCCCCGAGCTGCCCGCGGTACGGGAGACCGAACGCACGGTGGTCGGCGTCCACGGCGCCCCGAAGCCGCCGCCGACCCGGATCTCCCTCACCCTCCCCGCGATCCGCTCCGCACGTGAGGTGTGGCTGCTCGCGGCGGGCGAGGACAAGGCCGAGGCGGCGGCGATCGCCCTGTCCGGCGCGGGCGAGGTCCAGGCCCCGGCCGCCGGCGCCCGGGGCCGCGCCCGCACCCTGTGGCTCCTGGACGCGGCAGCGGCTTCCCAGCTGCCCCGGTCGCTGTATCCGCCGGCTTCGGCGTGAGGGCAGGGGCGGAGGGGGCGAAGGGACTTTCCTTCGCCCCCTCCGCCCCTACTCATTCCCGTCCCTTGGGGGCAGTGTTTCAGCCCGTCCGGCGTTTGAGGACGAGCGCGTTCAGCGCGAAAGGGGGGTCTGGGGGCGCAGCCCCCAGGAACAAGGGACGGGTAGGGGCGGAGGGGGCGAAAAAACCCTCCGCCCACCCCGGCTAACGCCCCCGCAGCTCCCGGTACTTGGCAACAAGCGCCGTCGTCGAGGCGTCAAGCCCCGGCACGTCGGCCCCCTCGGTCAGCGCCGGCTCGACCCGCTTGGCCAGCACCTTGCCGAGCTCGACCCCCCACTGGTCGAAGGAGTCGATGTTCCAGACGGCGCCCTGGACGAACACCTTGTGCTCGTAGAGGGCGATCAACTGCCCCAGCACCGACGGCGTCAGCTCACGCGCGAGAATCGTCGTCGTCGGGTGGTTGCCCTTGAACGTCTTGTGCGGCACCAGTTCCTCGGGCACCCCCTCCGCCCGCACCTCGTCCGGCGTCTTGCCGAACGCCAGCGCCTGCGTCTGCGCGAAGAAGTTCGCCATCAGCAGGTCGTGCTGGGCGACCAGACCGGGCAGCAGATCGGCGACGGGCTCGGCGAAGCCGATGAAGTCGGCCGGGATCAGCTTCGTGCCCTGGTGGATGAGCTGGTAGTACGCGTGCTGCCCGTTGGTCCCGGGCGTCCCCCACACGACCGGGCCCGTCTCCCACTCCACCGGAAGCCCGTCCCGGTCCACGGACTTGCCGTTGGACTCCATGTCCAGCTGCTGCAAGTAGGCGGTGAACTTGGACAGGTAGTGCGAGTACGGCAGCACCGCGTGCGACTGGGCGTCGTGGAAGTTGCCGTACCAGATGCCCAACAGGCCCAGCAGCAAAGGCACGTTGGACTCGGCGGGCGCGGTGCGGAAGTGCTCGTCCACGAGCCTGAACCCGTCGAGCATCGACCGGAACTGCTCGGGCCCGATGGCGATCATCAGCGAGAGACCGATCGCCGAGTCGTACGAGTACCGCCCGCCGACCCAGTCCCAGAACTCGAACATGTTCGCCGTGTCGATGCCGAAGTCCGACACCTTCTCCGCATTGGTCGACAACGCCACGAAGTGCCTGGCGACGGCTTCCTGACCGGCCTTCAGCTCGGTCAGCAGCCAGTTCCTGGCCGAAGTCGCGTTGGTGATCGTCTCGATCGTGGTGAACGTCTTCGAGGCGATGATGAACAGCGTCTCGGCCGGGTCCAGGTCCCGAACGGCCTCGTGCAGGTCGGCGCCGTCCACGTTCGACACGAAGCGGACCGTGAGGCCGCGGTCGGTGAAGGAGCGCAGCACCTCGTACGCCATCGCCGGGCCGAGGTCGGAGCCGCCGATGCCGATGTTCACGATGTTCTTGATGCGCCTGCCGGTGTGGCCGGTCCACTCGCCGGAGCGGACGCGCTCGGCGAAGCCGGCCATCTTGTCGAGCACGGCGTGCACCGCCGGTACGACGTTCTCGCCGTCGACCTCGATGACCGCGTCGCGCGGGGCACGCAGCGCGGTGTGCAGCACCGCCCGGTCCTCGGTCGTGTTGATCTTCTCGCCGCGGAACATGGCGTCCCGCAGCCCGAAGACGTCGGTCGCCGAGGCCAGCTCGCGCAGCAGCCTCAGTGTCTCGTCGGTGACGAGGTGCTTGGAGTAGTCGACGTGCAGATCGCCGACATCGAGGGTGTATCCGCCACCGCGCCCGGGATCGGCCGCGAACAGGTCGCGCAGGTGCGTCTCCGCGAGCTCCGCGCGGTGCTCGGCCAGCGCGGTCCACTCGGGCGTCTGGTTGAGCCTGGAACGGCTTTCTGCGTTCATCTCGGACTTCCGCCTTCTTTCCTGCCTGTGCTGCTGCGTACCTTGGCCCCGCTGCCGGTCCCAACCTAATTGATCAGGGCTTGACGTGAGCTGTCGTAGTCCCGTCGTCCGGCTCAACAACAGATACGTCCGGCTTGAGCGCAGGTATCAGCGAAGTGACGGCGAGTGCGAACAGCGCGGCCGCGAGCAGTGCCGGCCCGTTCAGCCCGTACGCACCCGCCACGGCGCCTCCCAGCAGGGCACCGACCGGCGCTCCGGACGTCGAGGCCGTACGGAACGCGGAGCTGATGCGGCCCACCATGGCGTCCGGGCTGCGCTGCTGCATCAGCGTGACCTGGTTGACGTTCCACACCAGGTTCATCGCTCCGAGCAGTGCCATGCCCACGACGAGGGCGCCCAGGTGGCGGACGGTGCCCATGAGCAGCAGCGCGGTCGTCTGGATGCATCCGCCCAGGAACAGGCTGCCGGCCCTCCCGATCCGGCGGGCCAGCCGTGGGGCCAGCGCTCCTCCGGCCAGGCTGCCGACGGAGAAGGCGGTCATCACTGCCGCGTACTCCGCGTTCCCCGCGTGCAGCCAGCCCGTCACGTGCAGGACGAGGGTCGCGATGAGCGCGCCCATGCCGATGTTGCACAGCAGGGTGGCCACGCACATCGCCCGCAGCACCCGGTCGCGCCACAGGGAGCGCAGCCCCGCGGCTATCTCGGCGCGCAGGGTGCTCCCGGCCGGACGCGGCTCCTGCTCGGGCAGCCGTATCCGCAGGGAGGCCACCAGCGCGGCGGCCAGCAGATAGGTGACCGCGTCGGTGGCGAACGGCATGGCGGCCCCGGCGACCAACAGGAGTGGCACGAGGGGACTGGCCAGCAGGCCGCCGGCAAGCTGCTGCCCGGTCATCAGCCGGGCGTTGGCGCTGCCCAGCTCGGCACGGGCCACCAGGGACGGCAGCAGGGCCGTGGAGGCGTTGTCGAAGAGCGTCTGGAGGGTGGTCAGGGTGAAGGCGAGCACGATCAGCAGGACGATCGAGGCGTGCCCCAGCCCGACGGCGAGGGCGAAGCAGGCGACCAGCGTGCCCCGTACGGCATCCACGGTCCACATCGCGCGGCGCTGGTCGACCCGGTCGGCGATCGCCCCGCCGAGCAGGCCGAAGAGGAGCCAGGGCAGATAGCCGCAGGCCGTGACGGAGGCGATGACGAGGGGATCGTCGGTGAGCTGCACGGCGAGCAGCGGCAGCGCCGCGGTCCGCAGCGCATCGCCGAATCGCGACACCACAGCCGCGGTCCACAACCGCCCGAATCCCCCGCGCCACGCGGGCGCACGCACCCCTACCGGCTCCGTCAACGTCACAACGCCCCCCTCGGTTCCGCCACTTCAAGAACCGTAGAGGGCACCACTGACAATCGCCTGCGCCCCGGTGACCGGGGCGCAGGCGAGCCATGTCGGCCCGGATGCGAAGGAAACAGCTCCGGCCAGGCACCCATTGGTACCCGGCCGGTTGTCGGTCAGCTAGATCTCGCCCCGCAGTTTGGCGAGCGCCTCGGCGAGGATCGCCTCGCCGTCCGCGTCGCTGCGCCGCTCCCGTACGTACGCGAGGTGCGTCTTGTACGGCTCGGTGCGCGGCGGGGCCGGCGGGTTGTCCCGGTCCTGTCCGGCGGGAAAGCCGCAGCGCGGGCAGTCCCAGGTCTCGGGAACCTGCGCGTCGCTGGCGAAGCTGGGAACCGTCTCGTGCCCGTTGGAGCACCAGAAGGAGATGCGCAGCCGCGGCGCGGACTCGCCACGCTCGGCCTCGCCCATCGGCCCCGCCCCGACCCGGCTTCCTCGGATCGCGTTGCCACTTGCCACGGTCGTAACTCCCTGCGTAATGGTGCCGCGAAGCGAGTCGGCGTGACGCTTCGCTGCGAGCGCCTCAGTCTACGTAAGGCCCAACGCGCGTCCAGTGATTGGAGTTACACCCCCGCCCCTAGACGCAAGCCCCATGATAGGTCGCGATTTACGTCGCGTACCGAACATGGGGCCTTACGTGCGCAAAGTGCGTGCGTAATGTGCAGTTGTACCGATGTGCGTCGGCCAAAGTCGGCCGTCGGTCAGTTGTTGACCTTCATCAGGATGCCGAGCGTGACGATGCACGCGAACCACAGCAGACCGATCACCACGGTGATGCGGTCAAGGTTGCGCTCGGCGACCGAGGAGCCACCGACGGACGACTGCATGCCGCCACCGAACATGTCGGAGAGGCCGCCGCCCTTGCCCTTGTGCATCAGCACCAGCAGCATCAACAGCCCGCTGAAGACGATCAGGGCGATCGAGAACCCCATAACCACGGCTGGACCAACTTCCTCGGATCTGGACGGACGACGGGGGCCGGGTGGCTGCCCACCTGGCCCCCGCAAGGGTACGACGGATCGTCGCTACGGCATACTCGCGGCCGCGAGTACGCGTCTCACTGGTCCCGGAAACGGACGATCTTCACGAACTCCTCGGCGTCCAGCGAGGCACCGCCGACCAGCGCACCGTCGATGTCGGGCTTCGCCATGATCTCCGCGACGTTCCCGGACTTCACCGAGCCGCCGTACTGGATGCGGACGGCGTCGGCCACTTCCTGCGAGTACAGCTCGGCGAGCTTGCCGCGGATCGCCGCGCAGACCTCCTGGGCGTCGTCGGAGCCGCAGACCTTGCCGGTGCCGATGGCCCAGACGGGCTCGTACGCGATCACGATGGTCTCGGCCTGCTCGGCGGGGAGGTCCTTGAGGCCGCCCTCGACCTGGCTGAGCGTGTGCGCGACGTGCTCGCCGGCCTCGCGGACGTCCAGCTCCTCGCCGACGCACAGGATCGGGGTGAGGCCGTGCTTGTAGGCGGCCTTGACCTTGGCGTTGACGAGTTCGTCGGTCTCGTTGTGGTACTGGCGGCGCTCGGAGTGGCCGATCGCCACATACGTGCACTTCAGCTTGGCCAGTATCGGGCCGGAGATCTCACCGGTGTAGGCACCGGAGTCGTGCGCCGAGATGTCCTGGGCGCCGTACTTGATCTTCAGCTTGTCGCCGTCGACGAGGGTCTGCACGGAGCGCAGGTCGGTGAAGGGCGGCAGGACGGCGACCTCGACGGCCTCGTAGTCCTTGTCCGCGAGGGCGAAGGCGAGTTTCTGGACGTGGGCGATGGCCTCGAGGTGGTTGAGGTTCATCTTCCAGTTGCCCGCCATCAGCGGCGTGCGCCCAGAGGAAATAGATGGAGCCATGTAGGTCAGTCCTCCAGTGCGGCGAGGCCGGGGAGCGTCTTGCCCTCGAGGTATTCGAGGGAGGCGCCGCCGCCGGTCGAGATGTGGCCGAATGCCGTCTCGTCGAAGCCCAGGATGCGGACGGCCGCGGCGGAGTCGCCACCGCCGACGACCGTGAAGGCCGGGGAGTCGAGAAGGGCCTGGGCGACCGCCTTGGTGCCCTCGGCGTAGTCGGGGTGCTCGAAGACGCCCATGGGACCGTTCCAGAAAATGGTGGCCGCGTCGGCGAGCTTCGAGGCGTACAGGGCACCGGTCTCGGGACCGATGTCGAGACCCATCCGGTCGGCCGGGATGGCGTCCGCGGCGACGGTGGTGGGGTTGGACGGGGCCTTGGTCTTCAGGTCCGGGAACCCGGGCGCGACCACGACGTCGACGGGGACGAGCAGTTCGACGCCGTTCTTCTCGGCGCGCTCGACGTACTCGGTGACGGCGGGCAGCTGGTCGTCCTGGACCAGGGAGGCGCCGATCTCGTAGCCCTTGGCCTTGAGGAAGGTGAAGGCCATTCCGCCGCCGATGAGGATGCGGTCGGCCTTGCCGAGGAGCTGGTCGATGACGGCGAGCTTGTCGGAGACCTTGGAGCCGCCGAGCGCGACCACGTAGGGGCGCTTGACGTCCTCGGTGAGCTTCTTCAGGACGCCGACCTCGGTGGCGATGAGGTAGCCCGCGTAGTGCGGAAGGCGCGCCGGGAGGTCGTACACGGAGGCGTGCTTGCGGTGCACCGCACCGAAACCGTCGCCCACGTAGATGTCCGCCAGGGCCGCGAGCTGGTCGGCGAACTCGCCGCGCTCGACGTCGTCCTTGGAGGTCTCGCCGGCGTTGAAGCGCAGGTTCTCGATGACCGCGACCTGGCCCGGCTGCAGGCCGTTCACCGCGTCGTGCGCGGCGGGGCCGACGGTGTCCTGGGCGAACGCGACCGGCGCGCCGAGGAGTTCGGCGAGCCGCTCGGCGGGCTGCAGCAGGGAGAACGCCGGGTCCGGGGCGCCCTTGGGGCGGCCCAGGTGCGAGGCGACGACCACCTTGGCGCCCGCGTCCGCGAGGGCCTTGACGGTCGGCAGGACGGCGCGGATGCGGCCGTCGTCGGTGATGAGGCCGTCGGCCAGCGGCACGTTCAGGTCGGCGCGGACGAAGACCCGCTTGCCGTCCACGCCTTCGGCGAGAAGTTCGTCGATCGTCTTCATAAAGGGACTCCTAGGGAGGGCTCTTCAGATCCGAGAGGGCTGATCGATCACTACGTAGCACAGGGCTCGGGCAGCGCGGCGTGCGCTGCCCGAGCCCTGACTCACATCGAGTTGCCTGCTCTGGGACTTAGAGCTGGCCGCCGACGAAGACCGTGAGGTCGACGAGGCGGTTGGAGTAGCCCCACTCGTTGTCGTACCAGCCGAGGATCTTCACCGTGTTGCCCTCCTGGACCATGGTCAGGAGGGAGTCGAAGGTGCAGGAGGCCTGGTCGCCGACGATGTCCGAGGAGACGATCGGGTCCTCGGTGTAGGACAGGTAGCCCTTGAGGTCGCCGTCGTCGGCGGCCTTCTTGAACGCGGCGTTGACCTCGTCCTTGGTGACCTCGCGCTGCAGCGTCACGACGAGGTCGGTGGCGGAACCGGTCGGGACCGGGACGCGCATCGCGATGCCGTCGAGCTTGCCCTTGAGCTGCGGGAGGACCAGGGCGGTGGCCTTGGCGGCACCCGTCGTGGTCGGGATGATGTTCTCGGCGGCGGCGCGGGCGCGGCGCAGGTCCGAGTGCGGGAAGTCCAGGATCCGCTGGTCGTTCGTGTACGCGTGCACCGTCGTCATCAGGCCCTTGACGATGCCGAAGTTCTCGTCGAGAACCTTGGCCATCGGCGCCACACAGTTGGTGGTGCAGGAGGCGTTGGAGATGACGTGGTGGTTGGCCGCGTCGTACTTGTCCTGGTTGACGCCCATCACGATGGTGATGTCCTCGTCCTTGGCCGGAGCCGAGATGAGGACCTTCTTGGCGCCGCCCGCGATGTGCTTCTCGGCGTCGGCCTTCTTGGTGAAGATGCCGGTCGACTCGATGACGATGTCGACGCCCAGCTCACCCCACGGGATGTCGGAGGGGTTGCGCTCCGACAGCACCTTGATGGTGTGGCCGTCGACGGTGATCGTGTCGGCTGTGTGCGACACCTCGGCCTGGAGGCGGCCCAGGATGGTGTCGTACTTCAGAAGATGAGCGGTGGTCGCGGTGTCACCAAGGTCGTTGACAGCCACGATCTCGATGTCAGCACCCTGCTTCAGCAGCGCGCGGAAGTAGTTACGACCGATGCGGCCAAAGCCGTTGATGCCTACGCGGATCGTCACGAACCGATCTCCTCGTTGGTACGCCGGCTCAGATGCCGGCGAGTTGTATGGGATGTCCCCGACCGCCTACGACCCTACCTCCCTGAGGCGCCGGGGGTGACATCGAGATGCCCCATAGACGGCAGGGCGGTCCGTACCCGTCAGTAGGGGTACGGACCGCCCTCCGTGTTCACGCGACTGTCACGCGGGGTCAGCCACGCAGTGCCGCGAGAGCCTTCCCGATGAGGGCCGTGCGGTCGGCCGCCGCGGTGACGTGCTCCAGGCCGAAGCCCAGCAGCACGGTGTCGTCCGTGGTGACCGCTCCGTACGTCTTGAAGAGCTCACCGGAGAGCCCCCAGTCCTTGATGACCGCGGGGCTGCCCGCGGGCGGTCCGGGGACGCTCCAGGCGCCGAGCGAGGTCTCGAAGCCCTCGACCGGGCCGGCCGTGCCGCCGATGACGACGGTGGCGTTGTCGGCGAGGACGCCGTGGCCGCCGGAGCCCGGGTCGGTGATGTAGCTCAGCGACACCTCGACCGTCTTGCCGGCGTACGCGGACAGGTCGAATTCGACCTGCTGCCATCCGTCGGAGGCTCCGGTGAAGCTGTTCCAGGACCCGCTGGTGCCGGTCGGCGTGCAGGCGGTCGAGCCCAGCGTCAGATAACGCTTGAGGGCGGGGTGCGCCTTGATGAAGTACCCGGCCTCGCACTCGACGGGTACGGCCGTGCTGGTGGCGCCGCCCTTGTCGGGGAGCGTCGTCCAGTCCTCCGCCCCCACCGTGTGGGCTTCGAGCACGGCGTGGTCGTAGGCCTCCTCGGTGTCCCACAGGAGCTGGGTGCGCAGCGTGGGCGCCTGGGCCGCGGTCACTCCGGTGAGGTCGATGGTGCGGGTGAGACGGTTCCAGGCGTAGTCGGAGTGGGTGACGGCCGCCATGGACACGCCTTCGTAGGGGCCGTACGGATTGACGGTCCCCGGGTACTGTCCTGCTCCCGCGCTCGTGAACTGGGGGTACGTGGTGGCGGGCAGGTTGTCCGAGGTGACGCTGTACGACCCGGCAGCGTTGAGCGGGTTGCCGGGCGCGCCGGCGAGTGCTCCGGTGGTGCCGGCAAGCGCTCCGGAGCCGGTGAAGGCGGTGGCGCCGGGTGTGCTCGTACGGGAGTAGGCGCCCAGGTAGTACTGGCTGAAGTCGTTCGTCAGGGCGCCCGGCAGAGCGACGCTGCCGCCCGCCTGCTCGCCCGCCTCGATCAGCTTGCCGCCCTCGTTGAGGTAGGCGCGGAGCTGGAGCTGGGTGGTGTAGCCGGGGCGGTCGGCGCCGGTGTAGTGGACGACCGTGCCGAAGTGGCCGAGCACTCCGAGCGCATCGGGTGCGCCCTGCGTGGCGACGTCCCAGACGAGGGGCTTGCGGCCGTTGGCCTTGAGCGCGTCGACGTACGTCTGGGTCTGCGCGGCGGCGGTGGTCTCCTCGGCGACGACGAGGGTGTCGGCGCGCGGCCGTTCGGCGATGGTGTAGGTGAAGTGCTCGCTGGAGGTGGGCTTTCCGGCCTTCGTCTCTCCGGTGAACCAGACCTCCACCTTGTCACCCGGCTCGCCGTCCTGGACGAGGGCGCGGTACTCGTCGAAGTAGAGGTTGTCCTCGCCTCCGTAGGTCTCGCCGCCTTCCCAGGGCTTGAGCGCCTGGTCCCACGTACGGCCGCCGTTGACGCGGTACTTGAGCTCCTTGTCGCGCACGGACTTCCGTACGACGACGGAGACCTCCTGGTCCGCGCCGCGCGAGTACGAGGTCGGGAAGGCGGCGGGCGTGAAGTCGGCCGCCTTGAGGCCGAGCGAGGAGGACGGCTGGTCGGGGTGGGCAGCGGTCTCGGCGACGGAGAGCGCGAACGGGATGTTCTTCGCGAACTCCTGCTGGATCAGCTTCTCGTCGTCCGGGAAGGTGAAGACCGAGGCGCAGTCCGCCGCGTTCCAGGCGTCGTTCGGGTCGAGGTTCGACGCGGTCTGGCAGGTCGACATCTCGGGCGTGTACATCGCCAGGCCGTTGACGTTGGAGGCGTGGCCGTCGGCCTCACCGTTCGTCGTGTAGAGCTCGGAGGAGACCTGCGGGCGGTAACCCGGGATCGCGGGGTTCTCGGGCGTACCGGCAAGGGACTCGTACAGCACGTCGTCCGGGCTCGGGGTCGCCACCTGCCAGCCGACCCCGTAGAGGATCAGCTCGGCCGCGGAGTGGTAGTTGATGCCGTACGTGAAGCCGATGCGCTTCTCGAAGGCGTCGAGTGCCTGGGTCTCGGGCTCGGAGCCGGGGCTCGCGCCGCGGTAGGTCTCACTGGTGGGGTTGGGGGACGAACCCTCGTTGTCGTAACCCCACTTGTAGGCGAAGTTGCGGTTGAGGTCGACGCCGTCGCCGGTGGTGATGACGCCGTCGCCGTTCACGTCACGCAGGTTCTTGCGCCACTGGCGGTCACCGGCCGCGTCGAACGTGAAGTCGTAGCCGTCGGGGTTGGCCGAGATGACGAACCACAGCTCGGTCGTGTCGACGATCTTCTTTATACGCTTGTCCGTCGAGTAGTTGTCCAGGTAGTAGTGCATCAGACGCCGCGTCATCTCGGGCGTGATCCACTCACGGGCGTGCTGGTTGGACAGGTACAGCACGGCCGGCTTGGCGCCGTCCTTGGTCTTCTTGGCGCCCTTGGTCAGCTTGAGCGCCAGGATGTCCTGCCCCTGGAGGGTCTTTCCGATGGAGACGACCTTGGTGAGGTCAGGGTTCGCCTGACCGGTCTTGACGATCTCCTCCTGGATATTTCCCGCTCCGCTGTACGGGCGGTACACACCGTCCGCGGCAGCCTCGACGCGCGCCTCCGCCTTCGCCGAGATCTTGTACTCGGTGAGGTCGACGCCCTTGTCCTCCAGCTGGCCCGCCTGCTTGTCGGTGAGGTAGACCTCGACCTGGGCGGTGCCCTTCGCCGGGACCTGCTCGCCGAGTTCGTGGGCGTCCTGACCGGCCGCCAGCAGCAGGGGTACCTGCTGCTGTGTGACATCGGCGTGGAACACCTTTACGGCGTCCGCACCCGGGTCGGCCGAACGGCCGCCCTCCGCCTGAGCGATGGGCGCCAGACTCGCCCCGCCCAGCATGAGTGCAGCTACGGCGAGGATCGATCTCGCTCTTCGTCTCATGAGCCCCCCTTGCATTTGTCCGGCACATCTGTGCGCAGACGCCAGGCTGGTCACGCTCCATGATCATGTCAAGACGGCATCAAGGACCGGCAAACGCCGCTGGTGCCGAACTCGGCACCAGCGGCGTCAGACGTGAACGAGGGGCTCAGGCAGCCCAGTTGTCCGCGGGGGGTGTCAGAACGCCGGTCTGTCCCCCGGATCCGGACCGCTCGGATGTCCGTGCGGGCCGAGACGGATGGGTCGTCCGTACGGACTCGGACTCGGACTCGGACTGAGTCTCAGACTGAGACTCAGACGGCCATGTTGTCCGCCATCTCCTCGGTGAGGTTCGACTCCGTCCCGGGGATGCCGAGGTCCTGGGCCCGCTTGTCGGCCATCGCCAGCAGACGGCGGATACGGCCGGCCACGGCGTCCTTGGTCAGCGGCGGGTCGGCGAGCGCGCCCAGTTCCTCCAGGGAGGCCTGCTTGTGGTCCATGCGCAGCCGGCCGGCGGCCGCGAGGTGCTCGGGCACCTCGTCGGCGAGGATCTCCAGCGCTCGCTGCACCCGGGCCCCGGCGGCGACGGCCGCGCGGGCCGAGCGGCGCAGGTTGGCGTCGTCGAAGTTCGCGAGCCTGTTCGCCGTGGCGCGGACCTCGCGGCGCATCCGCCGCTCCTCCCAGGCCAGCACCGACTCATGGGCGCCGAGGCGGGTGAGCAGCGCCCCGATCGCGTCGCCGTCCCGTACGACCACGCGGTCCACGCCACGGACCTCGCGGGCCTTGCTCGCGATCTGGAGCCTGCGCGCCGCGCCGACCAGGGCGAGCGCCGCCTCGGGGCCGGGGCAGGTCACCTCCAGCGAGGACGAGCGGCCCGGCTCGGTGAGTGAGCCGTGCGCCAGGAACGCCCCGCGCCAGGCGGCCTCCGCGTCACAGGTGGCCCCCGAGACCACCTGCGGGGGCAGCCCGCGGATCGGGCGGCCCCTGCCGTCGACGAGCCCCGTCTGCCGGGCCAGCTGGTCGCCGCCCGCGACGACCCGCACGACATAGCGGGAGCCGCGGCGCAGACCGCCTGGTGCCATCACGATCAGTTCGGAGCTGTGGCCGAAGATCTCCAGAATGTCCCGCTTCAGCCGGCGCGCCGCCATCGCGGTGTCCAGCTCCGCCTCGATCACAATCCGGCCGCTCACCAGGTGGAGGCCGCCGGCGAACCGCAGAATGGCGGAGACCTCCGCCTTTCTGCAGCAGGTCCGGGTGACGGGGAGCCGGGAAATCTCATCCTTCACCGCTGCCGTCATCGCCATGGGCCGATCCTTCCATGCATCCGAAAAATACGGTCGTACGCGGCGGCCAACAGCTCCGGGTCGTGCCTCGGGCTACCGTCGGTCCTGGCCACCGGCGCCAGCTCGACCGCGGCGCCGAGCCGCTTGGCGGCATCGGTGAGCAAGTCGCGGTCGGGCACGGCGGCCTCGTCGGCCAGCACCACGTCCAGGGCGAGTTTAGGGGCGTGTCGTCCCAAAACCTCCAAATGACGCTGCGGTGAGAAGCCATCGGTTTCTCCGGGCTGCGGCGCGAGGTTCAGGGAGAGTACCCGGCGGGCCTTCGTCTGGATGAGCGCGTCGAGCAGTTCGGGCACGAGCAGGTGCGGGATCACCGAGGAGAACCAGGAGCCGGGACCGAGCACCACCCAGTCCGCGTCCAGCACCGCCGCGACGGCCTCGGGGACCGCCGGCGGGTCGTGCGGCACGACGTGCACGGACTGCACCTCGCCGGGGGTGAGTGCCACGGTGGCCTGGCCGCGCACGGTGTCGACGTCGTCGGGCCGGTCCGGGTCGTGCCCCTTGACCAGGGCCTGGAGCTCCAGGGGTACGGCGGACATGGGCAGCACCCGGCCGTGCGCGCCCAGCAGTCTGCCGACCAGGTCAAGGGCCTGGACATGGTCGCCGAGCTGCTCCCACAGGGCGACGATCAGCAGATTGCCCACCGCGTGCTCGTGCAGGTCGCCCTTGGACTGGAAGCGGTGCTGGATGACCCGGGCCCAGGTCTGTCCCCAGTCGTCGTCGCCGCAGAGCGCGGCCAGGGCCTTGCGCAGGTCGCCGGGCGGGAGCACGCCCAGCTCGTCGCGCAGGCGCCCGCTGGAGCCGCCGTCGTCGGCCACGGTGACGACGGCCGTGAGGTCGCCGGTGATCCGGCGCAGCGCGGCGAGCGAGGCGGACAGGCCCATGCCGCCGCCCAGGGCGACGACCTTGGGCTGGGCGCCACGGCGACGCGGCTTGCCACCGCGCGCCACGACGGGCTTGCCGCCCTGGCCCTCGGCGGCCACCCGGCGCAGCCTGCTCAGCCGCAGAGCGGCACGTCCGGTCACTCGCGGCCCATGTCCCGGTGCACGACCACGGTCTCCACGCCCTGCGAGACGAGGCGGGCGGCGAGCTTCTCGGCGGTGGCGACCGAACGGTGCTTGCCGCCCGTGCAGCCGACCGCGATGGTCACGTACCGCTTGCCCTCACGGCGGTATCCGGCCGCGATGAGCTGGAGCAGCTCGGCATAGCGGTCGATGAACTCCTTGGCGCCGGGCTGGTTGAAGACGTACGCCGAGACCTCCTCGTTGAGGCCGTTGAAGGGGCGCAGCTCCGGAACCCAGTGCGGGTTGGGCAGGAAGCGCATGTCCACCACCAGGTCGGCGTCGACCGGAAGGCCGTACTTGAAGCCGAAGGACATGACGGTGGCCCGCAGCTCGGGCTCCTCCTCGCCCGCGAACTGGGCGTCCATCTTGGCGCGCAGCTCGTGCACGTTCAGGCTGGAGGTGTCGATCACCAGGTCGGCGTCACCGCGCAGCTCGCGCAGCAGTTCGCGCTCGGCGTCGATGCCGTCGACGATGCGGCCGTCCCCCTGGAGGGGGTGCGGGCGGCGTACCGACTCGAAGCGGCGCACCAGGGCCTCGTCCGAGGACTCCAGGAAGACGATCCGCCGGGTGACGTTCTTGGACGCCAGGTCGGCGAGTGACTCGCGGAGGTTGTCGAAGAAGCGGCGGCCGCGTACGTCGACGACGACCGCGATTCTCGCCACATTGCCCTGGGAGCGGGCGCCGAGCTCCACCATGGTGGGGATCAGCGCGGGCGGCAGGTTGTCGACGACGAACCAGCCGAGGTCCTCCAGACACTTGGCCGCCGTCGACCGTCCGGCACCGGACATCCCAGAGATGATGACCAGCTCGGGGATGGCGGCTTCGGGCACCGCGACCGTCTCCATCGTCGTACTCTCCTGTGCGCTGTCAGGGGCGCTCGTAGTGCCGTCGGGCTGTGTCTCTTGTTCCTGACCGCCGTCGGGCTGCGCCTGCCGCTCCGGACCGTCGCCGGTCTGCGGCTGGTGTTCTTGACCGGCACCGGTCAGCGGTTCGTGTTCCTGGCGTTCGTTCTCGCTCATGTCTCCTGCCCCCGTCGCTTGTCCGAGGCGCCCGCGGGTACGGGCTCCTCCGGGGATCCCGCCGTCGTTTCGGGCGCCCCGTATTCCTCGTCTTCCATGATCTCTCCAGTCGCCATGTTCACGGCGGGGGCGGCCGGGGCCGCCTGGGCCAGGGCCACGGCGATCGTCTCGGCCGTTTTACGGCCTATGCCGGGAACCTCGCAGATCTGGTCGATTGTCGCGGATCGGAGCTTCTTCACCGAACCGAAGTGTTTGATCAGCGCCTGCTTGCGCGCCTCGCCGAGACCCGGCACATCGTCGAGCGGGCCCGACCTGAAGCGTTTGGCCCGCTTGGCGCGCTGATAGGTGATCGCGAAGCGGTGCGCCTCGTCACGGACCCGCTGGAGCAGATACAGGCCTTCGCTGGTGCGGGGCAGGACCACCGGGTCGTCCTCGCCCGGCAGCCACACCTCTTCCAGCCGCTTGGCGAGGCCGCATACGGCGATGTCGTCGATGCCCAGCTCGTCGAGAGCCTTCTTGGCGGCCGCGACCTGTGGCTGCCCGCCGTCGACGACGACGAGCTGCGGGGGGTACGCGAAGCGCTTGGGGCGCCCGTCGTCCTCGGTGAGCGGAGCCTCGCCGTCCGCCCACTCCCCCGTCTTCTCCTTCTCCGCGATGTAGCGCTTGAAGCGGCGGGCGATCACCTCGTGCATGGACCGGACGTCGTCCTGCCCTTCGCCGTGCCAGACCTGTGTGTCTCCGACACGGCCCTTGATCTGGAAGCGCCGGTACTCGCTCTTGCGCTGGAGTCCGTCCTCGAAGACGACCATCGACGCCACGACGTCGTCGCCCTGGAGGTGGGAGATGTCGTAGCACTCGATCCGCAGCGGCGCGCTGTCCAGGTCGAGGGCCTCGGCGATCTCCTCCAAGGCGCGTGAGCGGGTGGTCAGGTCGGAGGCGCGCTTGGTCTTGTGCAGGACGAGGGACTGCTGTGCGTTGCGGCGCACCGTCTCCATGAGCGCTTTCTTGTCGCCGCGCTGTGGGATACGCAGCGAGACGTTCGACCCGCGGCGCTCGGTCAGCCACTCCTGGACGGGCTCCGCCGGGTCGGGGAGTGCCGGGACGAGTACTTCCTTGGGGACGGAGTCGCCCGTCTCCTCGCCGTAGAGCTGCTGGATCGCGTGTTCGACGAGATCACCGGTGGTGACGGCCTCCACCTTGTCCGTGACCCAGCCGCGCTGGCCGCGCACGCGTCCGCCGCGCACGTGGAAGATCTGCACGGCCGCCTCCAGCTCGTCCTCCGCGACGGCGACCAGGTCGGCGTCGGTCGCGTCGGCGAGCACGACCGCGCTCTTCTCCATGGCCTTCTTGAGCGCCTCGACGTCGTCACGCAGCCGGGCCGCCCGCTCGTACTCCATCTCGTCGGCCGCGTCCGTCATCTGCTGTTCGAGACGGCGGATGTACGTCCCCGTACGCCCGGCCATGAAGTCGCAGAACTCCTCGGCCAGATCACGGTGTTCGTCGGCGGAGACGCGGCCGACGCAGGGGGCGGAGCACTTGCCGATGTAGCCGAGGAGGCAGGGGCGGCCGGTGCGGACGGCGTTCTTGAAGACGCCGGCGGAGCAGGTGCGCACAGGGAAGACGCGCAGCAGCAGGTCCACGGTGTCGCGGATCGCCCAGGCGTGGCCGTAGGGGCCGAAGTAGCGCACGCCCTTGCGTTTGTGGCCGCGCATCACCTGCACGCGCGGGTACTCCTCGTTCATGGTCACCGCGAGGTACGGATAGCTCTTGTCGTCGCGGTACTTGACGTTGAACCGGGGGTCGAACTCCTTGATCCAGGAGTACTCCAGCTGAAGCGCCTCGACCTCCGTGGACACGACCGTCCACTCCACCGACGCGGCCGTGGTGACCATGGTGCGGGTGCGCGGGTGGAGGCTCGCCAGGTCCTGGAAGTAGTTGGCGAGGCGCTGGCGCAGACTTTTCGCCTTCCCGACGTAGATCACCCGGCGGTGCTCGTCGCGGAATTTGTACACCCCGGGAGAGTCCGGGATCTGGCCCGGCTTGGGGCGGTAGCTGGAGGGGTCGGCCATGTCTCACACCCTACTGGCGGGGGGTGACACCGCGTCGTCCTCCCGGCTCCGCCTGTGGACAGATCGTGGGGGACACGACGTAGGGAGAGGGAGTCTCAGCGCGATTCCAGGAACGTCAGCACGGCCAGCACCCGGCGGTGGTCGTCGGAGGCCTCCGGGAGGTGCAGTTTGCCCAGGATGCTGCGGACGTGTTTTTCGACCGTCCCCTCGGTGACCCACAGCCGGCGGCCGATGCCCGCGTTCGAGCGGCCCTCGGCCATGAGTGCGAGGACCTCCCGCTCGCGGCTGCTGAGGAAGGAGAGCGGGTCGTCGCGCCGCTGGGCCGAGAACAGCTCGCGCACCAGAGAGGGGTCGACGACCGAGCCGCCCCGGCGGATCCGGTCGAGCGATTCGAGGAACTCGTCCACAACCGTGACCCGGCTCTTCAGGAGGTATCCGACCTTGTGGCCGCCGGCCAGCAGTTCCAGGGCGTCCTCGACCTCGACATAGGCCGAAAGGACCAGGATGCCGGTGGCCGGGTGACGCTCACGGATCGTGCGGGCCGCCTTGAGGCCCTCGGTCGAGTGATGGGGCGGCATCCTTATGTCGACGATCGCCAGGTCCGGGCGTTCGTCGGCGACGAGTTCCAGGAGCTGTGCGGCGTCACCGGCCTGTCCGGCCACCTGATAGCCGACACGCTCGCAGAGACTCGCGAGCCCCTCCCGGAGCAGGACGTCGTCATCGGCGAGGACGACCCGTCCCCGCGGGAGCTGCTGATTGGCGTCCATGGTCCCGGCTTCCCCTGGCCCGGCCCCTGCGGCACGGTGCGCCCTCCAACAGCCTGCCGGAACCAGGGTGGTTACGGCTAGCCGGAAACGGAATTGGGGGCTGGCCGTGACGACACGCGGACCTCGCGGAGCCATGCTCGAACCAGTGCAGATGCAAGGGACCGGCCGTCCCGGGCGAGGGGCGGCGGGTCAAGCGGTCGAAGGGCAGCGGGATATGCGGCGGACACGGATCGACAAACGACGGCGGCCGGTCCGTGTCCGCCGCTACGAAGACGAAGCGGGCTCCTTCCGCGATGCCCTCGACCCGCGGGACCCCGACATCGTGCGTGCCAAGGGTCTGCGGCGCGCGACACGAAGCGGCGCCGCCTGCCGATAGAGGCACCGAGACAGGCCAGGTGTCCCCTAACGGACCTTGTGTCTGCCCCCTAGACCCGGACGGCTGCCTCTCCGTCCGAGACCGACCGCCCGGCGCGTACACACGTCACCGAGTCCAAGGCCCCCCCTATTGGACCCCCTCCGTGTACGCCCCGGGCGGTCACATGTCCGCCGGCGGTTCCCCCGTTGGAGCAACATTCATCGAGCCCCCTGTCCGAGCGAGAGAACACGGCCGCCCCAGGGCATCGTCAAACTACCGCGCGTGACTCACCGCCGCTCTCCGTGAGCACGAATCTCCCTTTCGGGTCAAAGGACTTCACCTCTTTCCGGCTAGCTGCAAGGCGCACCGGACAAGCCGTTGGGAAGCTTTCAGCATGTCCATGCGCTGTCTCCTCGTCGACGACAGCGCCCGGTTCCTGGAGGCCGCGCGCGCCCTGCTGGAGCGTGACGGGGTGCAGGTCGTCGGTGTCGCCTCGACGGGCGCGGAGGCCGTCGCGCGGGTCCACGACCTGTCCCCGGACGTCGTCCTGGTCGATCTCGACCTCGACGGCGAGAGCGGCTTCGACCTGGCGCGGCAGCTCGCGCACGACCCGGCCGTCGTGATCCTGATCTCCACGCACTCCCTGGAGGACTTCCAGGAACTCGTCGCCGCCAGCCCGGCCCGCGGCTTCCTCCACAAATCGTCCCTTTCGGCGGGGGCGATACGGGAGCTGCTGAGGCGTGAGGATTAGGAGACTACCGGGACACAAGGGTCGGCAGGGGTTCAGGCGACTGCTGGGGCACGTTGCGCATCAGGTGTTGTCGCGGCTTGGCCAACACGCTTCAATGCGGTGGAACTTGAGGCCGCGAACGGCGACACGCGCGCGTGAACAGACCCCGCGCTCCGCCACGGCGGCCCCGCCCACCGGCACGAGCGGCCTGACCAGCCGTTGTGAGCATTCACAGAAAGGCCCCCTGCATGCGGCACGGCACACAGCACGCGGACCTCGCCACGGCGGAACTGGAGACGGCCCTGCGCGGCGGGCCCTTCCACATCGCACTGCGCGCCGCGATCGCCGCCCGCGGGCTGCCCCTGCAGCGGGTACAGCACCACCTGTCGCGGTACGGGGTCAAGGTCGGGGTGACCAGCCTGAGTTACTGGCAGCAGGGCGCCCGGCGCCCGCAGCGGCCAGAGTCGCTGCGCGCCGTCCGCGCCCTGGAGGAGATCCTCCAACTCCCGGACGAGTCACTGATCCGGCTGCTCGCGAAGGCCGAGGAGCAGGCCACGCCGGACCGCTCCTCGGGCCATTCGTACCGCGCTCTCATGGAGGCCTCCGGCGTCCTGGAGCGGCTCCTGGACGAGTTGGACTCGCCCCTCGAAAGCGGGCTGCACACCCTCGGCCACCACGAATGCGTACGGATCGGCGCCCAGCGCGAGCTGTTGGGCCGCGAGTCGCACCACATCGTGCGCGCCCACAAAGAGGGCGTGGATCGCTATATGGCCATCCACCACGGCGACCCGGGGTGCGCTCCGGAGCGGATGGCGGTGCGCGCCCTGGAGAACTGCCGTACGGGGCGGGTGCGTTGGCACCAGGAGACCGGGGTCCTCGTGGCCGAGCTGCTCTTCGACACGCGACTGCGCGCCGGCGACACATATCTCTTCCGCTACGGCTTCGACGACGGCACGGCCGGGGCGTCCAGCGAGTACGTACGCGGATTCAGCTTCGCGGGCGGGCAGTACGCCCTCCAGGTGCGCTTCACCGGGGAGACCTTGCCCGTGCACTGCCACCGGTTCACGCAGCACTCGGCGGCGGCGCCGCGCAGTGGCCGCCAGGAGCTCTCTTTGAGCGGTCACCACCGCTCGGTCCACCTGGTCGAGCCACGGGTGCGGTCGGGGATCCTGGGGATCGAGTGGGCCTGGGGGTAGGCGCTCTTTCCCCGGGCCACCCGGCAGGCAGGCGCGCGGAGCGCGAGCGGGGCGCACGGTGACGTAAACGCTTACGTAAGCGTTTACGTCTTCCGCCGGATGGGATACCTTCCCCCTGCGAAGGTCGAGTTCGGGGACAGGAGCGCAATGACGACGATGGTCGATGTGGCCCAGCGCGCGGGTGTGTCCATCGCGACCGTCTCGCATGTACTGAACGACACGCGCCCCGTGCGGCCGGCCACCCGCCAGGCGGTGCTCGACGCGATGGACGCGCTCGGATACACGCCCAACGGCCTCGCCCGTTCGCTGGTCACCTCACGCACGCGGTCGGTCGGCCTCGCGGTGTCGGCGATCAGCAACCCGTACTTCACGGAAATCCTCCAAGGCGTCGAGGCCGGAGCCCTGGAGCACGGCTACGGCCTGCTCATCGCCGATCCGCACGACGACCCCGTACACGAGCGCAAGGTCGTCCAACTGCTGCACGAACGCCGGGTCGACGGCATGATCATCGCGCCCTCGGCGGACCCGGGCGAACTGCTGGGCTACCTCGCAAAACACGACGTACCGACCGTGTTCCTGGACCGGCTGGTCGACAGGCCCGCCGACGCCCGCTCCGACGGCCTCTCCGAGAGCTCCTCCGGCGTCCTCTCCGGCGGCTCCTCCCGCACCCTCTCCGACGGCTCCTCCGGCGCCGCGTACTCCGCCTCCTTCCACTTCGACCAGGTCTGCGCCGAGAACGCCGAGCCCATGGCGCAGTTGGTCACCCACCTGGCAGAGCTGGGCCACAAACGCATCGGACTGGTCGCGGGCCTGCCCGGACTCAGCACCACGACCGAGCGGATCACCGGCTACCGGCACGGCCTGGCGAACGCCGGACTCCCCTACGACGAGCGGCTCGTGGCGCACGGCGATTCCCAGTCCGGCGCCGCCGAGCGCACCACCGGCGCGCTGCTGTCCCTCGCTGCACCGCCCACCGCGCTGGTCACCGGCAACAACGCCATGACGATCGGCGCGCTGCGAGCCCTGCGCGAGCGAGGCCTGTCCGTGCCGGCCGACATGGCCCTGTGCTGCTTCGACGACTTCTCCTGGGCGGATCTGTTCACACCCCGGCTGACCGCGATCTCCCAGCCCAGTAAGGAGATCGGCGCCCAGGCCCTCCAACTGCTCCTGGAACGGCTGGCATCGCCCAGCCGTCCGGGCCGTACCGTCCGGCTGCCCGCCACCCTCGTCCACCGCACCTCGTGCGGCTGCCCGGAGACGTCCGGGAGGCCCTGGAGCTACGCGGCTTCCGGGCGTCCTGAGATCCCCGAGAACCCTGAGAACCCCGAGAAAGGACCCGTGTCGTGATCGTCGTCGCCGGTGAGGCCCTGATCGATCTGGTGCCGCAGGGCGCGGGCGCGCTCGTCGGCCTGCAACCGGCGCTCGGCGGCGGGCCCTACAACACCGCGGTGGCGCTGGGCCGCCTCGGCTCCCCCACCGCCTTCTGCTCCCGGGTCTCGCACGACGCCTTCGGCGAAGCGCTCCTGGACGGGCTTCGCGGGGCGGGCGTCGATGTGTCGTCCGTGCAGCGCGGAGCGGAGCCGACGACCCTGGCCGTCGCCTCGATCGACGCGGACGGCTCGGCCTCGTACTCCTTCTACGTCGAAGGCACGGCCGATCGACTCTTCACGGCCCCGGCCCAACTCCCGGACGCGACAAGGGCGGTGTCCTTCGGTACCTGCTCGCTCGTCCTGGAACCGGGCGCCACCGCCTACGAGGAGCTGATGCGCAGCGCGGCCGCGCAGGGCGTGTTCACCACCCTCGACCCGAACATCCGCGCCGGACTGATCCCGGACGCCGACGCCTACCGGGCCCGCTTCAAGAGCTGGCTCCCGTCGGTGTCACTCCTCAAGCTCTCCGAGGAGGACGCTCTGTGGCTCGGGGGCACCCCCCGCGAGTGGCTGGCGTCCGGGCCGGCGGCCGTGGTGATCACGCACGGCGGCGACGGTCTGACGGCGTTCACCCGCGACGGTTCGGTGCACCCAGTACCCGGCGAAGCGGTCGAGGTCGTGGACACCATCGGCGCCGGCGACACGGTGAACGCGGCCCTCCTGCACGGCCTGGCCGCCCGCGACGCCCTGTCCCCGGCGGCCTTGGCGGAACTCGGTCCCGCGGGCTGGACCGACCTGCTGCGCTTCGCGGCCCGCGCGGCGGCGATCACCTGCTCACGAGCGGGCGCGGAACCGCCGTACGCGTCCGAACTCGACGCTCCCTGAGGCCGGAGGACTCCCTGAGGCCGGAGGACTCCCTGAGACCCGGCGCTCTTCGACGTCCGGCCACTCAGCCGCTGACGACCCGCAGCGCCCCCGGCTGCCGACCGTTGAGCCGGTCCAGCGCGGCGGCCGTGGGGTCGTCGGCGGGCAGGTGTACGACCATGCGGAGGCCGTCGTCCGGCAGGGCGAGCGTTTCGTACGCCAGGAGCAGCGGGCCGGCCTCCGGGTGGGTGAGCAGGTCGGTCCCGGCCCGCCGGGGCAGGGCGGGTAGGGCGGCGAGCCGGTCGGCGAAGGAGGCTCCCGCGGTGACCGTCAACTCGTCGGCCATGGCCGCGACATACGGGTCCTGGAGCGACGCCTCGTCCCTGAGGTGCGCGACCTGTTCGTCGGCCACCCGGTCCCAGTCGGCGTAGGCGGCGCGGGCGCGCTCGTCGGTGAACACGTACCTGAGGATGTTGGGCTGTTTGCCGTCGAGCACTCCGAGCGGTCCGGCGAGCCGTCGATAGCCGGTGGTGTACGCGAGGATGTCGCCGATCCAGTTGACCAGCACGGCGGGTGCGGGTTCCAGCCGGTCCAGCATCGCCCGCACGGTCGGGCGCACCGTACGTGTGGGTTCCACCGCCGCCGAGCAGAACACGGCGCCGGGGCTTGCCTCTTTGACGAGCCGGCGCAGCAGGACCCGTTCCGTCACCGGCAGCCGCAGCGCGTCGGCGAGTACACCCAGTACCTGCGGCGACGGGTTGTGGTCGCGGCCCTGTTCGAGCCGGGTGAGGTACTCGACGCTGATGCCGGCGAGTGTGGCCAGTTCGGCGCGGCGCAGCCCCGGGGTACGACGGCGTGGACCGGTCGGCAGCCCGACCTCGTCGGGCGTGATCGCTTCACGGCGTGCGCGCAGGAAGGTACCCAGCTCGTTGTCGCTCACCGATAGAACGTACAACGCGCGCGTCACCGGATCGTGGCCCTGGCACTACCACCATCAGCCCGGCCTCCCTCCCGCTCGCCGGCCACCCCAGGGTGGAGCCATGACCTACGACAACTCCACGGCTACGCAAGCCACTTCACTGCCGCTCGTATCGGGCGACTGGGAGCTCGACCCCCTCCATTCGGCCGTCAACTTCACCATTCGCAGCCTCGGGATCGCCAAGGTGCGCGGTCGGTTCGGTGAATGGACGGCCGGACTGTACGTCGGTGAGACGGCCGACGACGTGCGGGTGAGCGCCGAGATCGCTCTTGCCTCTATTGACACCGGGAACGCCGACCGCGACACGCACGCCCGAGCGGCCGACCTGCTCGACGTCGTGAAGCGTCCGACCATGACGTTCCGATCGACTCGGGTGTTCGCCGACGACGAGATGTGGTCGATGGAAGGGGACTTGACCATCGGGGACGTGACGCGTCCGACGACGCTGGCTGTCGAGTTCGGCGGGGTGGTGGATTCCCCCCTCGACGGTCGCAGGCACGCGGGGTTCGAGGCGACGGGCGAGATCCGGCGCAGCGACTACGGTCTGGATTTCGGGGCCGGACTTCTCAGTGATGTTGTCAAGATTCAGCTGGACATGCAGTTCGTCGAACCGCAGGGACAGGGCGGCTGACTGTGCAACGGACGGCGCCCCACGGAGAGTTCCGTGGGACGCCGCTTTTTTGGTGACTTGTCAGGCCTTGGCGGCCCGCGTGGTCTTCTTCGCGGGGGTTGTCTTCTTCGTGGCCGGCGTCTTCGGTTCGGCGGCTGACTTCGCGGCCGTCGTCTTCGTGGCCGCGGCTGCCTTCTTGGCCGAAGGGCTGTCCACCGCCGTGCTGTTGACCGCCTTGGTGGCTGCCTTCTTCGGGGCGGACTTGGCCGCCACCGTCTTCTTGGCTGCCGCCTTGCGAGGGGCCTTCACCGCGGCTCCGTCGCTGATCCGGTCGGCCCCGAGGACCTCGCGCAGGAACTTGCCGGTGTGGCTGGCCGGAACACCTGCGACCTCCTCGGGTGTGCCCTCGGCGATCACGAGTCCGCCGCCGTTGCCACCTTCGGGGCCCATGTCGACGACCCAGTCCGCGGTCTTGATGACGTCGAGGTTGTGCTCGATGACGATGACCGTGTTGCCCTTGTCGACCAGGCCGGAGAGCACCGTGATGAGCTTGCTGATGTCCTCGAAGTGCAGGCCGGTGGTCGGCTCGTCGAGCACGTAGACCGTGCGGCCCGTCGACCGCTTCTGGAGTTCGGAGGCCAGCTTCACGCGCTGTGCCTCACCGCCGGAGAGCGTCGGCGCCGACTGGCCGAGACGGACGTAGCCGAGGCCGACGTCGTGGAGCGTCCTGAGGTGGCGGGCGATCGCGGGGACGGCCTCGAAGAAGCCGAGCGCCTCCTCGATCGGCATGTCGAGGACCTCGGAGATGGACTTGCCCTTGTAGTGGACCTCCAGGGTCTCCCGGTTGTAGCGCGCCCCGTGGCAGACCTCGCAGGGGACGTACACGTCCGGCAGGAAGTTCATCTCGATCTTGATGGTGCCGTCGCCGGAGCAGTTCTCGCAGCGGCCGCCCTTGACGTTGAAGGAGAAGCGGCCCGGCAGATAGCCCCGCACCTTCGCCTCGGTCGTCTCGGCGAACAGCCTGCGGACGTGGTCGAAGACTCCGGTGTACGTCGCCGGGTTGGACCGGGGGGTGCGGCCGATGGGCGACTGGTCGACGTGCACGACCTTGTCGACGAGGTCGTCGCCGTCCACGCGCGTGTGCCGCCCGGGAACGTTCCGCGCACCGTTGAGCTCGCGGGCCAGGTGCGTGTACAGGATGTCGTTGACCAGTGTCGACTTGCCGGAGCCCGACACACCGGTGACGGCCGTGAGGACACCGAGGGGGAAGGAGACGTCGATGTCCTGGAGGTTGTTCTCCCGGGCGCCGTGCACGGTGAGCCTGCGGCTCGGGTCGGCGGGGCGCCGGATGTCCGGAAGAGGGATCGACCTCTTGCCCGACAGGTACTGCCCGGTGATCGAGTCGGGGTTGTCCAGCAGGTCCTTCAGGGAACCGCTGTGTACGACCTTGCCGCCGTGCTCGCCCGCGCCGGGGCCGATGTCGACGACCCAGTCGGCGACCTTGATGGTGTCCTCGTCGTGCTCGACGACGATGAGCGTGTTGCCCATGTCGCGGAGCCTGACCAGGGTCTCGATCAGACGGTGGTTGTCGCGCTGGTGCAGGCCGATGGAGGGCTCGTCGAGGACGTACAGGACGCCTACGAGTCCGGAGCCGATCTGGGTGGCCAGCCGGATGCGCTGGGCCTCACCGCCGGAGAGGGTGCCGGCCGCCCTGTTCAGCGAGAGGTAGTCGAGGCCGACGTCGACCAGGAAGCGCAGCCGTTCGTTGACCTCCTTGAGCACGCGCTCGGCGATCTGCTTGTCGCGCGCGTTGAGCCTCAGCTCGCCCAGGAAGTCCGCGCAGTCGCTGATGGACATCGCAGCGACCTCGGCGATGGACTTCTCCATGACTGTGACCGCGAGAACGAGGGGCTTGAGGCGCGTGCCCTCGCAGGTGGGGCAGGGCACCTCGCGCATATAGCCCTCGAAGCGCTCGCGGCTCGCGTCGCTCTCGGCCTCGCTGTGCCGCCGCTTCACGAAGGGGACGGCCCCTTCGAACGCGGTGGTGTACACACGCTCGCGCCCGTACCGGTTGCGGTAGCGGACCTCGATCTGCGTCTTGTGGCCGTAGAGCAGGGCCTTCTTGGCGCGCTGCGGAAGACCGGCGAAGGGGATGTCGGTCCGGAATCCCAACGCGTCGGCGAGAGCGCCGACCAGGCGGCCGAAGTAGTCCTTGGTGTGCCCGTGCGACCACGGGTGGATGGCGCCCTCGTCCAGGGACTTGTCCTCGTCCGGGACGATCAGCTCGGCGTCGACCTCCATGCGCGTACCGATACCGGTGCACTCGGGGCAGGCGCCGAAGGGCGAGTTGAAGGAGAAGGAGCGCGGCTCCAGCTCCTCGAAGGACAGGTCGTCGTACGGGCAGTACAGGTGCTCCGAGTACATGCGCTCGCGCTCGGGATCGTCGGCGGGGAGGTCGACGAAGTCGAGTACGACCATGCCCCCGGACAGTCCGAGGGCGGTCTCCACGGAGTCGGTCAGGCGGCGCTTGGCACCGTCCTTCACCGTGAGGCGGTCGATGACCACCTCGATGGTGTGCTTCTCCTGCTTCTTCAGCGTGGGCGGCTCGGTGAGCTGGATCGTCTCCCCGTCGACCCGGGCCCGGCTGTACCCCTTGGTCTGGAGATCGGCGAAGAGGTCGACGAACTCGCCCTTGCGCTCGCGCACCAGCGGCGACAGGACCTGGAAGCGGCTCCCCTCCGGCAGCTTCAGGACCTTGTCGACGATGGCCTGCGGCGACTGGCGCGTGATGGGGCGGCCGCACTCGGGACAGTGCGGCTTGCCGATGCGCGCGAAGAGCAGGCGCAGGTAGTCGTAGACCTCGGTGATGGTGCCGACCGTCGAGCGCGGGTTGCGCGAGGTCGACTTCTGGTCGATGGAGACCGCCGGGGAGAGGCCCTCGATGAAGTCCACATCCGGCTTGTCCATCTGCCCGAGGAACTGCCGGGCATACGAGGACAGCGACTCGACATACCGGCGCTGCCCCTCGGCGAAGATCGTGTCGAAGGCGAGGGAGGACTTGCCCGACCCCGACAGGCCCGTGAAGACGATGAGCGAGTCGCGCGGGAGGTCGAGCGAGACATTCTTCAGATTGTGCTCGCGCGCTCCACGGACGATGAGACGGTCGGCCACGCCGGTCCGCACCTTTCTTGAGAGAAGTGACAGGGGCGAGGCCCCCGTCGTTTTCAGAGTAGGGGGAGCCACTGACAGCGCCGGGTCGGTTTCCCTGGTTCACAACAATCCCGGGCCATCCAGCATGCCCGACGCCGCGCCCGAGCCTATAGCACGTGCATTCGATTTGAGGTGCTGGTCAACTGCCTTCACCCGAACGTGTGGCGGAGCTATCGTCGACCCCATGAACGATCATGTGCGTGACCTGGCGTCTGTACGTGACGCAACCGAACGGCTGCTCACCGCAGCCGCCAAACTGGACAACGCTTCTGTGGCCGAGCCGACACGGCTTCCCGGCTGGAGCCGCGGACATGTCCTCGCCCACATCGCCCGCAACGCGGACGCACTGGTGAACGTCCTCGTCGGACGCCCCATGTACGCCTCCGGGGAAGCCCGGGACTCCGACATCGAGCGAGACGCCCCGCGCCCGCTGAACGTGCAGCTCACAGATGTGCGGGAGAGCGCGGCACGCTTCCAGGAGACCGGGGCCGCACCCGCGGACTGGTCCCGCACGGTGGAGCTGCGCAACGGGGTCACGGACTCCGCGTCCCGGGTGCCGTTCCGGCGGTGGGCCGAGGTCGAGCTGCACCATGTGGATCTGGGGACCGGATACGAGCTGGAGGACCTTCCCGAGGAGTTCATCCGGCGCGAGATCGACTTCCTAGCGGAACGTTTTCGGGGCCACCCCGACGTACCCGCGTTCCTGGTCGAGGAGGACGACGCCCGCCTGATCACTTCCGGCCGTCGCGAGGGGAAGCCGATCACCGTCACCGGCCGCCCGGCTGACCTGCTCGGCTGGTTCGCCGGACGCCGTGACGGTGCTGCGCTGACCACCGACGGCGGCCCGCTCCCCGTTCTCCCGCCGCTGTAGGCATCACGGTCCTGCGCTCGAACAGTCCGGAAACGCCCTCCGCCGCACTGGAGCCCTCGGCAAGGAATTAGGCTGCCGCCATGACGTACAGCGGAGCGGTGACGGTCGGCGGCCCTGCCGATGTGCACGAGTTGAAGGACCTGATGATCTCCAAGGTCGCGGTGGGCGCGATGAACAACAACGCCTATCTGCTGCGCTGCCGGACCACCGGCGAGCAGCTCCTGATCGACGCGGCCAACGACGCCTCGACCCTGCTCACGCTGATCGGTGACGACGGCATCGCGTCCGTCGTCACCACCCATCAGCACGGCGACCACTGGCAGGCGCTCGCGGAGGTCGTGGCGGCGACGGGCGCACGCACGTACGCGGGCCGGGACGACGCCGAAGGCATCCCGGTGCCGACCGATGTCCCGGTCCAGGACGGCGACACGATCCGGGTGGGGCGGGTGGAACTCACCGCACGCCACCTCGTGGGACACACTCCGGGCTCGATCGCGATCGTCTACGACGACCCGCACGGGCATCCGCATGTGTTCACGGGGGACTGTCTCTTCCCGGGTGGTGTGGGCAACACCCGCAAGGACCCAGTCGCGTTCGCCAGCCTCCTCCACGACTTAGAGACGAAGATCTTCGAGGCGCTGCCGGACGAGACGTGGGTATACCCGGGCCACGGCAACGACACCACGCTGGGCACGGAGCGGCCGCATCTGCCGGAGTGGCGCGCGCGGGGGTGGTGAACCCCCGTTCCGGGGGCGGCAAACCACTGGCGTGCGCTCCCCCGCGCACGCCATGACACGCCCGCCGCCGCGTGACCGTCCCGCACCCGCGCGGCCATCAGCACACACGCCCCGCACGCGCCCCGTGTGAACCGAGCACACACGCCGGTGTCACGCGTGCGCTCCCGGCGCGCGCCCCGGTGCTGTCCACTGGAAGCAGCCCCGCGCAGGATGACGGCTCCGGCGCGGATGGGCCGCCGGCCTATCGATCCCCGCCCTCGGCCGGCGGCCCCGGCGAAGCATGTCAACGGGCTGCTCGGTGAGGCTTCTGAGCGTGTATTCACAGGAATGCAACACCCGTTCCCAATATGCGGACAGTTGTCCTTGTGACCTGGACAAACAGGACGCCGCACTGTCACTCTCCCGCCATGCATCTCGCCCAACGCGCCCTGCGCCGCACCGCGCCCGCCGCCACCGTCGCCCTGCTCGCCGTCGTCGCCGTGGGCTGCGCCCCGCAGCCCGAGGACAACGCCGCCGCCTCGCCCTCCGCGAACGCCTGCGACAAGGGCAAGCTGGCCACCAAGACGTCCGGCAAGCTGACGGTCGCGACCGACGAGCCTGCGTACGAACCCTGGTTCAAGGACGACAAGCCCGCCAACGGCGAGGGCTACGAGTCCGCGGTCGCGTACGCCGTGGCGAAGCAACTGGGCTACGCGACGAGTGACGTCGTCTGGCAGAGCGTCCCCTTCAACAAGGCCTTCGCGCCTGGTGAGAAGACCTTCGACTTCGACATCAACCAGGTGTCGATCAGCGCCGAGCGCAAGAAGGCCGTGGACTTCTCGTCCGGCTACTACGACGTCCGCCAGGCTGTCATCGCGCTGAAGGACTCCACGGCGGCGAAGGCGACGAGCATCGCGGACCTCAAGGACGTGAAGCTGGGCGCCCAGGTCGGCACCACCAGCCTCGACTACATCAACGACGTCGTGAAGCCGACCGAGGCGCCGGCCGCGTACGCGAAGAACGACCAGGCCAAGTCCGCGCTGAAGAACGGCCAGGTCGACGCCATCGTGGTCGACCTGCCGACCGCCTTCTACATCACCGCGGCCGAGGTGACGGACGCGAAGATCGTCGGACAGTTCGAGAACACCGGTGGCACACCCGAGCAGTTCGGGCTCGTCCTCGACAAGGGCAGCGCGCTGACCCCGTGCGTGACCGACGCGGTGGACGCCCTGCGCGAGGACGGCACGCTGGCCTCGATCGAGAAGCAGTGGCTGTCCGACGCCGTCGACGCTCCGGTACTCAAGTGACGGTCGTGAAGGACGCGCCCGGCAGCGACTCCGGCGAAGGAGACATGCGAGAGGCGTACGTCCCGTCGCAGCGGCGGATCGAGCGGGAGCGCTACAAGCGCATCCGCTCCCGCCGTGCGACGGCGATCGCCGCGCTCTCCACCCTGATCACCGGCGTCGTCCTCTACTTCGTCGTCGTCAGCGCGCCCGGCTGGCCGCGCACCAAGGAGACGTTCTTCAACGGGCAGTACGCGCGCGAGGCGTTCCCCAAGGTCCTCGAAGGGCTGTGGCTCAACGTCCGGCTGCTCCTGATCTGCGGCGCCGCGGTGCTCGTCCTCGGCATGCTGATCGCCATCGCGCGCACCCTGCGCGGTCCGGTCTTCTTCCCGGTGCGGGCGCTGGCCGCCGCGTACACCGACTTCTTCCGCGGACTCCCGCTGATCATCAACCTGATGATCGTGGTTCTGGGCGTCCCCGCGCTGCGGCTCCAGGGCGTCACGGTGGACCCGATACTCCTGGGCGGCACCGCGCTCACGCTCACGTACTCGGCCTACGTCGCCGAGGTGTTCCGCGCCGGCATCGAGTCCGTCCACCCCTCGCAGCGCGCCGCGGCCCGCTCGCTCGGCCTCACCAACCGGCAGTCCCTGCGGTACGTCGTACTCCCCCAGGCCATACGCCGTCAGGTGCCGCCCCTCCTCAACGACCTGGTGTCCCTCCAGAAGGACACCGGACTCGTCTCGATCGGCGGGGCGGTCGACGCGGTGCGCGCCGCGGACATCATCGTGGGCCGCAGCCTCAACTACACGCCGTATATCGTCGCGGGACTGGTCTTCGTCGCCCTGACCATCCCGATGACCCGCTTCACGGACTGGGTCACGGCCCGGATGGACCGTCAGCGGGCACAGGGAGGGACCATATGACCGCCGCTCCGGTGCTACGCATGGAGTCCGTCCGCAAGACCTTCGGCGAGTCGGTGGTACTGCGGGACGTCGACCTCGATGTCGCCCCGCACACGGTGACCGCGCTGATCGGCGCCTCGGGCTCCGGCAAGTCCACCCTCCTTCGCTGCGCCAACCTCCTCGAGGACATCGACGACGGCGCGATCTGGCTGGACGACGAGGAGATCACCCATCCACGGGCCGACCAGGACGCGGTACGCCGCCGGATCGGCGTGGTCTTCCAGGCGTACAACCTCTTCCCGCACATGACCGTCCTGGAGAACATCACCCTCGCCCCGCGCCGCGTGCACGGCGTGAACCGCGCGGAGGCGGAGGCGCACGCCCGTGAACTGCTCGACCGGCTCGGGCTCGGCGCCAAGGCGGGCGAGTACCCCGACCGGCTGAGCGGTGGTCAGCAGCAACGGGCGGCGATCGTCCGCGCATTGGCCGTACGTCCCCGGCTGCTGCTCCTGGACGAGATCACCGCCGCCCTCGACCCGGAGCTGGTGGGCGAGGTCCTCGGCGTCGTCCGGGACCTGAAGGAGGACGGCATGACCATGGTCCTCGCCACCCATGAGATGGGCTTCGCCCGGGAGGTCGCGGACCAGGTCTGTTTTCTGGACGGTGGCGTGGTCCTGGAACGCGGAACTGCCGAGGACATCTTCGGGAACCCGCGGCAGGAGCGGACGCAGCGCTTTCTGAAGCGCATCGTGGACGCGGGCCGGCTCTGACCTCCGGCTCGGCAGGTCGCGCGTCCCGCCCGGTCAGGCCTCCGCGTGTCCCGTCCCCGCAAGGGCCGCGACCCGTTCCACCGCAAACGCGTACCCCTGCACCCCGCACCCCGCGATCACTCCGTCGGCACGGAGCGAGACGTACGAGTGGTGCCGGAACTCCTCGCGCTGGTGGATGTTGGAGATGTGGACCTCCACCACAGGAAGGCCGTCACAGGTGTTGAGCGCATCCAGGATCGCGACGGAGGTGTGCGAGTAGGCGGCCGGGTTGATCACGATCCCGGCGTGGTTCAGGCGCGCCTCGTGGATCCAGTCCACCAACTCGCCCTCGTGGTTGGACTGCCGGAAGTCGACCCTGCCGCCGTGCGTGGCCGCCGCCTTGGCGCACAGGGCCTCGACGTCGGCGAGCGTGTCCGAGCCGTAGATCTCCGGCTGGCGCTGCCCGAGAAGGTTCAGGTTCGGCCCGTTGAGGATCATGATCGGGGCGTTGGCGAGTGTGCGGGGCACAGTTCCTCCGGTCATTCCAGATACGCCGGCCCGGGGAGGGCCGCTGCTCAGACCCGGTTTATCACGGTGCGCTCGGACGGCACGGCCCCGTACCCTCCCGTCATGACGACACCCTCGTACCCTCCCAAGCCCTCGCCGGGAGACCGGATAGCGGTCGTCTCGCCCTCCTCCGGGCTCCCCGGGCTTTTCCCGCTTCCCTACGAGCTGGGTCTGGAGAGGTTGCGCAAGGAGTACGGCCTCGAACCGGTCGAGTATCCGGCGACCCGGAAGATGGGCTCGACGCCGCAGGAGCGGGCCGACGACCTCCACGCGGCGTTCGCCGATCCGACGGTCAGAGCCGTCATCTCCTCCATCGGCGGGGACGACCAGATCACCGTGCTGCCGCTCCTTGACCAGGAGTTGATCCGCGCCAACCCGAAGCCGTTCTTCGGGTACAGCGACAACACGAACCTCCTCGCCTACCTCTGGAACGCCGGAATCGTCGGCTACCACGGGGGATCGGTGATGTGCGAACTCGGCCGCCCCGGCGCGATGGACCCGCTGACCGCCGAGTCGCTGCGGGCCGCGCTGTTCACCTCCGGGCCGTACGAGCTGCGCCCCGCCGACCGTTTCGGCGAGGTCAACAGCCCCTGGGAGGACCCGGCGACCTTCGATTCCGAGCCGCCGACGGAACCGGGCGACGGCTGGACCTGGCACCGCCCGGACCAGGTGATCGAAGGCCGCTCCTGGGGTGGCAACGTCGAGATCCTCTCCTGGCTGCTGATGGCCGACCGCGAGATCTCCCGTGATCCCTCCGTGTACGAGGGTCGTGTTCTGTTCCTGGAGACCTCGGAGGACATGCCTCGGGCGAGCGACGTCTTCTGGATTCTGCGCAGCATGGGCGAGCGCGGACTGCTGCGACGTTTCCCCGCGCTCCTGATGGCCCGCCCCAAGGCGTGGTCGTTCGAGCAGCCCAACGACTCCGCCGCCAGAGCCCGTTACGTACGGGAGCAGCACGAGGCGGTGCTCCGAGCCGTAGACACATATGCGCCCAACATGCTGGTCGTCCTCGATGTGGACTTCGGTCACACCGATCCGCAGATCGTCATCCCCTATGGGGGCACGATCCGCGTGGACGGCCCCGCCCGGCGCATCACGGTCACCTACTGACCTGGAACAAGCCCCCGCACGCCCCCGTAACCGCCGATCACCGTGGGTAGTTGACGCGGCATGTACGACGTACACACAGTGAAGAAACCGTCCATGCTCCGCCTCGCGGCCGCTTCCCTCGCCGGGACGGCCATCGAGTTCTACGACTTCTTCGTCTACGGCACCGCGGCCGCGCTGGTTCTCGGGCCGCTGTTCTTCCCGACGTTCTCGCCGCTGGCGGGGACGCTGGCGGCCTTCGCGACGTTCGGCGTCGGCTTCGTCGCCCGTCCGCTCGGCTCGGTGCTCTTCGGGCACATCGGGGACCGGCGCGGGCGGCGGCCGGTGCTGGTGGCCTCGCTGCTGCTGACCGGCGCGGCGACCGTGGCCGTCGGCTGCGTACCGACGTACGACACGATCGGTGTGGCCGCCCCCGTGCTCCTTCTGGTGCTGCGTTTTCTGCAGGGGCTGGGGCTCGGCGGGGAGTGGGGCGGAGCGGTGCTGCTCACCGCCGAGCACGCGCCCGCCGAGCGGCGCGGGCTGTGGTCGAGCTTCCCGCAGATCGGCCCCTCTCTGGGGTTCGTGCTGGCCAACGGCGTGATGCTGGTGCTGTCGGCGACGCTGTCCGACGCTCAGTTCGCGGCGTGGGGGTGGCGGGTGCCGTTCTGGGCGGCGGGGGTGCTGGCGGCGGCCGGGCTGTGGCTGCGCAGCTCGCTCGTGGAGAGCCCGCAGTTCCTGGAAATGGGGGACCCCGCGCGCGTGCCGCTCGCCGAAGTGGTGCGCGATCACTGGCGGCTGGTGCTGCTGACGGCCGGCGGCCTCGCGGTCGGCTACGCCGTTTTCTACGCGGTGACTACCTGGGCGCTCGCCTACGGCGTCGAACGGCTCGGGGTGAGCCGTACCGTCATGCTGGCCTGCATCATGGCCGCCGTGCTGGTGAAGGGCTCCCTGACGCCGTTGATGGCCATGCTCGGTGACCGTTATGGGCGGCGGCCCCTGTGTCTGGTGGGCTGCGCGGGCGCCGCGCTGTGGATGTTCCCGATGATCGCGCTGCTGTCGACCGGCGAACCCCTGCTGATGTTCCTCGGTTTCCTGGTGGCGCTGATCTCGTTCATCACGATGTTCGCCGTGATCGCCGCGTATCTGCCGGAGCTGTACGAGCCCCGGGTGCGCTGCACCGGCGCGGCGGTGGGCTACAACCTGGGCGGGGTCCTCGGGGGCGCGCTCACGCCGATCGTGGCGACGGCGGTGGCCCAGGGGGAAGGGGTTCCCTGGGGCGTGGCCGCCTATTTGACGGGGATCGCGCTGCTCAGCCTGGGGTGCTTCGCGCTGCTGCCCGAGACACGGCCGGTGCCCCGGCTGGTGGTCGTACCCGCCCCCGAGTGACCGACCGGTGCGGTACGCGACACACCCTAGGGGTTGATCGCCAGCTCCAAGTACGCCGCGAACAGCACCAGATGGACGCCGCCCTGGAGCGGTGTGGCGCGCCCGGGAACCACCGTCAGGGCGCTGACCACCACGGTCAGCGCGAGCAGGACCATGTGGGTGGAGCCGAGGCCGAGCACGAGCGGTCCGGAGAGCCAGACGGACGCGAGCGCGACGGCGGGGATCGTGAGGCCGATGCTCGCCATCGCCGAGCCGAGGGCCAGGTTCAGGCTGGTCTGCACGCGGTCACGGCGGGCCGCCCGCAGTGCGGCGATGCTCTCGGGGAGCAGCACGAGCAGCGCGATGATCACACCGACCACGGCGTGCGGCATACCGGCAGCCTCGACCCCGGACTCGATGGTGGGCGACACGCCCTTGGCCAGACCGACCACGCCGACGAGGGCCAGGCCGAGCAGGCCCAGGCTGATTCCGGTCGTACGGGCGGACGGGGCGTCGGCGTGGTCGTCCACCTCGATGACCTTGCCCTGCCGGGTGATCGGCAGGAAGTAGTCGCGGTGGCGCATGGTCTGGGTGGCCACGAACAGGCCGTACAGGACCAGCGAGGCCAGCGCGGCGAAGGTGAGCTGGGCGGTGGAGAACTCAGGGCCCGGCTTGCTGGTGGTGAACGTCGGGAATACCAGGCTGAGCGTGGCCAGCGTCGCGACGGTCGCGAGGGCGGCCCCGGTGCCCTCCGCGTTGAAGACCGCCAGTCCGTGGCGCAGGGAGGCGACGAGCAGGCACACCCCGACTATGCCGTTGCAGGTGATCATCACCGCCGCGAACACGGTGTCGCGGGCCAGTGTCGAGCTCTTGTCGCCGCCGTCCGCCATCAAGGTGACGATCAACGCGACCTCGATGATCGTGACGGCGACGGCGAGGACGAGCGAGCCGAAGGGTTCGCCGACCCGGTGCGCGATCACTTCGGCATGGTGCACGGCGGCCAGCACGGCTCCGGCGAGAACCACCGTGACCAGCGCGACCACCGCGCCGGGCAGATCACGCCCCCAGGTGAGGGCCAGCAGGACCAGCCCGATCACGGGCACTACGGACGTCCACTGCGTCAGGAGTGACCGGAATCGAGCGAGCATGCAGTGATCCTTTCAGGCGGGCAGGGGCCCCGCATTCCGGTGACGCGGGGCCCGGGACCGAGCCACTACTTCAGCTCGGTCATTTCCCGTACGTCGCAGTCGGTGAAGGTGGGCGGCCTGGTACACAGCGCGGCCAGTTGCTCCGCCATCCTTGACGTCTCCGGGTCGTTGCTGTTGCGCATGGCGTCCTCGTACGACTCGAACTCGATCACTACGAGATAGCGGCCCTGCGTATTGCGGTCCTGGAGGACGAGGCGGTGCGTGGGACCGCCGGTGCGGCCTACGGCGCGCCGGTCCGCCTGCTCGACCAGCTCCCGCATCTCCTCCATACGCTCGGTCTCGAAGTCGATGATCTGCACGAACTTCATGGGTGCCTCCACCCGGCCGTGGCGTCCCCGGGCTGGGGAGCGTTCACGATCCAAGCAAGCACCGGGAGCGGCACCCGGCAACCGACCGAGCACCGCTCCAGGAGTGCTTTTTCCTACGTCCGGTGCGGTCAGACGTCGATGCTGTCCTTCGGCGCGCTCTCGGTCGCTTCCTGCGCCGCCTGCTTCTTGGAGGCGATGAGGCTGGTGATCGTCGTGACGACCAGGACCCCGCAGATCACGCCGAGCGAGACCGGTATGGAGATCTCGGGGACATGGACGCCCGACTCGTGCAGCGCGTGCAGCACCAGCTTGACGCCGATGAAGCCGAGGATCACCGACAGGCCGTAGCTGAGGTGGACCAGCTTCCGCAGCAGGCCGCCGATGAGGAAGTAGAGCTGTCGCAGACCCATCAGCGCGAACGCGTTGGCCGTGAAGACGATGTACGGGTCCTGCGTGAGGCCGAAGATCGCGGGGATCGAGTCCAGCGCGAAGAGCACGTCGGTGGTGCCGATCGCGAGCATCACGACCAGCATCGGCGTCATGACACGCTTGCCGTTCTGCCGGATCCACAGCTTGGTGCCGTGGTAGCGGTCGGCCACGCCGAAGCGTCGCTCGGCGGCCTTGAGCAGCCGGTTCTCCTCGAACTCGTCGTCCTCGTCGTCCGCCCGGGCCTCCTGGATCAGCTTCCAGGCGGTGTAGATGAGGAAGGCGCCGAAGATATAGAAGACCCACGCGAAGTTCGCCAGGACCGCGGCACCGGCGGCGATGAATATCGCGCGCAGGACGAGGGCTATGAGCACACCGACGAGGAGCACTCGCTGCTGGTACTGCGTGGGCACCGCGAACTTCGCCATGATCAGGACGAAGACGAAGAGGTTGTCGACGCTCAGCGACTTCTCGGTGATGAATCCGGCGAAGAACTCTCCGGCGGGCTGGCCACCCGAGAAGACGAGCAGTCCGAGTCCGAACAGGGCGGCCAGAGCGATCCAGACGACCGTCCAGATTCCGGCTTCCTTGATCGATACGTCGTGCGGCTTGCGGCCGATGAAGAAGTCGACGGCGATGAGGGCGGCTAGGCCCGCGATCGTAAGGACCCAAAGGGTCACGGAAACATCCACTGCGCCTCCGGCAGTTCGTAACGGCAAATTTCAGCGTCGTCGCTGCTGGAGGTCTCTTCCACCCGCGGCGGCCGGGACGCGCGATGCGTCCGGTGCCTGCGGGCCGACGCCCCGGGATCTGGCCTGATCCGTATTGACGGGTACGCCGCAGTTGGTAGGGAGTACTCCCCTCCGTAGGGAAAACAGTACCCGAATCACCAAGGAAAGGTAAAGGGTTTAGTAAAAGAAAGTGCAAGTCCGCTGGTCAGGCGGCTTTACCTAAGCTTGACATAAGCGCTGGAGGCGTCAGCGGTTCCAGGAGCGGCGGGCCGCCGCGACCTCCGTGAGCACCTGCTGGAGCACCTGACTGCCCGGCGGGACGAGCCCGGGCTCGTACGTCCAGGCATGCCCGACCCAGGGGTCGGCGAGGTGGTCGTCGGGCACCGGGGTGAGTCGCAGCAGCGATCGCCAGAGCGGGTCGAGCAACGGTCCGTAGGCCTCGGCGTCCTCCCGGTCGGCCACCATCATCAGATGGACGCCGACGGCCGGCCCCTCGTCGGCGAGATAGCGCAACTGGGTCACGGCACGGTCGTCGAAGCCGTGCGGGAAGTCGTTGACGATCAACAGCTGTTCGGCGGTGTCGAGGTCCGGGGGCAGCGAGTCGGCCACTCCGCCGCGCACCGCCATCCCCACCAGGTCGACACGCTGGGTGAGGCGGCCCAGGACGTCGGCGACCCCCGCGGCGCCGACGGCGGGCGCGCTGTCGAGCACCCCGGACCGCACCAGCGGCCCGAGAGACGAGGCAGCCGAACCGGCCGGATCTATGACGTGCACGGTGAACTCACCCGCCGGATAGACGGCGAGCAGGCGCCCGGCGTGCGAGACGGCCGTGTCCATGGCGAGGCGACGCAGTTCGTCGGAGTCGGCGAGTGAGTCGCTGAGGCCGGCGCGGCCGCTGTCGATCCACAGTCCGCGCTCCAACGGCAGCCGGACCAGCATCGGAATGCTCAGACCGTCACTCTCGGGCAGCCGGAGGTCGCCCAGACGCACGGCCATCGGGACCTCCATGGGCACCCGGTAGCCGTGCCAGGCCGGGTTGTCCCAGCGCGCGAACGCCACAGGGAGCGCGGGCTCGACGACATCGGCCTCAGCACGGAGCTGCGCGAGGTCCCGGTCCAGGGCCGCCCGTGCCTGGTCGACCAGCTGGGCGTGCTTGGCCTGGGCCGCCTCGCGCGCGGCGTCGCCCTGCCCGCCGATCCGGCTTCGCGGGTCGGACAGGGCCCTGTCGAGCTCCTGCTCCATGCGCGACTCGGCGAAGTCGACGGCGCTGCGATAGGCGGCGGCGGTCCGGGCCAGGTCCTCGAACATGCCCCACACCTGGTTGTAGAGCCGCTCCTCCATGGACCAGCCTGTCGCGTCGCCCGCGACGGGCAGGGCGGGCTGCCCGGGCGGAGTCGGGGGTGCGGTCGGCGGGGGCGGGGGCGGCGCCGCGTTCTGCCGGCCGGGGTGGCTGTAGTTGACCGGACCGCCGGCGCCCGCCGCGGAAGCCTGTGTGGCGGCGGAAGGGTCGCCCTGCGTCGGGCCCGTGGGGTAATCCGCCTGCGGTGCCGTGGCGCCCTGCGCGCCGGACGCGTCGTACGGGGACTGCGGCGGCGATACGTTCCCGGAAGTGCCCTGGGGCGGTGCCGCGTACGGCTGGTCCCCTGCCGTCGCCGAGGTGGCCGCCTGTCGTGAGCGGTCCGCGTCGGGCGTACGGGAAGGGGGTGCCGCAACCGAGCGGGCCAGGCCCTGGGCCACCGCCTCGTTGATGCTGCCGGCGAGCTGCTGCGCCTCGGGCAGGCCCTGGTCGGTGAGGAGTTCGGCGAGTCCGCCCGCGTATCCCTGACCGACCGCGCGGACCTTCCACGCGTCCTGTCTGCGGTAGAGCTCCAGGGCCACGACGGCCGATTCGGCGTCCAGGCCGGTCACGGTGTAACTGGCGACCTCGGAGCCGTCGAGGCCGGTGACCGCGACGAAGGGGGCGGCGACGGCTCCGAACCGGACCGGGCCGCCGACCCCGGACGGCAGCGCGAGCAGCACACTCACCCGGTGCACGGCCTCCGACAGGGCGTCCAGGTCGAAGGCGAGGCGATGGTCGGCCGCGGCCTGCCGGGAGACCTCGAGTCCCGGCAGGGTGGGCGCGCCCGGGTGGGCCACCCACTCGACACCGCGGACCCTGCCCTGCTCATCGCTGAGCGTGGCCCCGGCCACGATCGGCTTGCCTGCCGAAACGCGGACCTCAAGACGGACCTGGGAGAGCGGGTGGTTCTGCCCCCGGACCAGCTCGGCCGTCATCGCCTTGTCCCCCTATGTCCCTGTGTCGCTTCGTGGGCCGCTCACCGGACTGCCTACAGCTGCGGCAGGATCGCGGGCATCAGGTCCTGGAACGTGCGCCCATTGGCCGGCGTGCCGATGGCCGTCATCTGCCAGCCCGCGCCCGCCCGGTGCACCTTCGCCATGATCTGGGCCGTGTACTGCCCACCGCCTGCCAGTGTGTAGCGGGCGAGCTCCTGTCCGTTGGTCTCGTCGACCAGCCGGCAGAACGCGTTCTGCACTTCCTGGAACGTCTGGCCCGTGAAGGAGTTCACGGTGAAGACGATCTGGTCGATGTGGACCGGGATGCGCTGCAGGTCGACGAGGATCGACTCGTCGTCGCCGCCCTGGCCCGCACCGCCGACGAGGTTGTCACCGGTGTGGCGCACGGAACCGTCGTCGCTGACGAGGTGGCGGAAGAACACGACGTCGACAGGCTGCTTGTCGGCGAACAGCACGGCGGAGGCGTCGAGGTCGATCTCCCGGGTGCGCGAGCCGAACAGGCCGCGCCGGGGAGCCGCCTGCCAGCCGAGCCCCATCCGTACCGCCGTCAGGGTCCCCCCGTCCTTCTTCTGCAGACTGATGGCCTGACCCTTGGTCAGATTGACGCCAGGCCCACCGGGCGTACTGCCCTTGGATACGTCGACCACGCGCTGATCCCCTCTCAAAGTCCCCTGTTTCCACGGAGTCCGCGGATGACCAGAACCCTACGCAGCAGCACTGACAGTGCCGAACCCTGGGGCGCACTTTGTGTCGGTCTTGCAACACAGTGCGTACAGGAGGCGGTCGGCACCTTCAGGACGTGCGTCAGGCGAGTCCTCCCTCCTTCATCTGCCGCAACTCCTTCTTCATCTCTGAGACCTCGTCACGGAGCCGGGCCGCGATCTCGAACTGCAGGTCGGCCGCGGCGGCGCGCATCCGCGCCGTCATCTCCTCGATCTGCCCGGCGAGTTCGGCCGCGGGACGGTCGGTCGGGACCGTCTCCTTGCCCTTGCCCTTCGCGGACCTGGCCGCCTTGCCGCCGAGCGCGGGCACCGGAGTCTTGGCACCCTTGCCGTCGTTCCCCTTGCGGTAGCCCGACCCGAGCAGCTGCTCCGTGTCGACGTCCTCGCGGGCGATCTGGGCCACGATGTCGTTGATCTTCTTGCGGAGGGGCTGCGGGTCGATGCCCCTCTCCTTGTTGTAGGCGACCTGCTTCTCCCGGCGCCGGTTGGTCTCGTCGATGGCCTTCTCCATCGCCGGGGTGATCTTGTCGGCGTACATGTGGACCTGTCCGGACACGTTGCGCGCCGCGCGGCCGATGGTCTGGATGAGGGAGGTGCCCGACCGCAGGAACCCCTCCTTGTCGGCGTCGAGGATCGACACCAGGGAGACCTCGGGCAGGTCGAGGCCCTCACGGAGGAGGTTGATGCCGACCAGGACGTCGAACTCGCCCGCGCGCAGTTCCCGCAGCAGTTCGACGCGGCGCAGGGTGTCGACGTCGCTGTGCAGATAGCGCACCTGGATGCCGAGCTCCAGGAAGTAGTCGGTGAGGTCCTCGGCCATCTTCTTGGTGAGCGTGGTGACCAGGACGCGCTCGTCCTTCTCGGTGCGCTTGCGGATCTCGTGCACCAGGTCGTCGATCTGGCCCTCGGTGGGCTTGACGATGACCTCGGGGTCGATGAGGCCGGTGGGGCGGATGATCTGCTCGACGAAGCCGTCGCCCCGCGAGAGTTCGTACTTCCCCGGGGTCGCCGACAGATAGACGGTCTGCCCGATGCGCTGCTGGAACTCCTCCCACTTCAGGGGGCGGTTGTCCAGCGCGGAGGGCAGCCGGAAGCCGTGGTCCACGAGGGTGCGCTTGCGGGAGGCGTCGCCCTCGTACATGGCGCCGATCTGCGGGACCGTGACGTGCGACTCGTCGAGGACGAGCAGGAAGTCGTCCGGGAAGTAGTCGATCAGTGTGTTCGGCGCGGTGCCGGGCTCGCGGCCGTCGAAGTGCATCGAGTAGTTCTCGACGCCGGAGCAGGAGCCGATCTGGCGGAGCATCTCCAGGTCGTACGTCGTACGCATGCGCAGGCGCTGGGCCTCCAGGAGCTTGCTCTGCTTCTCCAGCTCGGCGAGGCGCTCCCCCAGCTCCTTCTCGATGTCGTTGGCGGCACGCTCCAGGCGCTCGGGGCCCGCGATGTAGTGGGACGCCGGGAAGATGTGCAGCGAGGTGTCGTCGCTGATGACCTCGCCGGTGAGCGGGTGGAGTGTGGAGAGGGCCTCGATCTCGTCACCGAACATCTCGATGCGGACGGCGAGCTCCTCGTAGACCGGGAAGATCTCGATGGTGTCGCCGCGGACCCGGAAGGTGCCTCGCGCGAAGGCCACGTCATTGCGCGTGTACTGGATGTCCACGAAGCGGCGCAGCAGGTCGTCCCGGTCGATCTCGTCGCCGACCTTGAGCTGGACCATCCGGTCCACGTACTCCTGGGGAGTACCGAGGCCGTAGATGCAGGAGACCGAGGCGACCACGATGACGTCACGCCGGGTGAGCAGCGAGTTGGTGGCGGAGTGGCGCAGGCGCTCCACCTCCTCGTTGACCGAGGAGTCCTTTTCGATGTAGGTGCCCGACTGCGGGACGTAGGCCTCGGGCTGGTAGTAGTCGTAGTAGGAGACGAAGTACTCGACGGCGTTGTTCGGCAGCAGCTCGCGGAACTCGTTGGCCAGCTGGGCGGCCAGGGTCTTGTTCGGCGCCATGACGAGCGTGGGGCGCTGGAGCTTCTCGATCATCCACGCAGTGGTGGCGGACTTGCCGGTGCCGGTCGCACCCAGCAGGACAACATCCTTCTCACCTGCGAGGATGCGCTTTTCCAGCTCGGCGATGGCCGCAGGCTGGTCACCGCTCGGCTGGTAGGAGCTGACGACCTCGAAGGGCGCCACCGAACGTTCGATCTTGGATACGGGCCGCATGGAATCAACCGTACGACCCCGCACTGACAACGGGGCCGGATCACCAGCTCTGCGGGGTGCGGGTGCGGGACCTACGCCTTCCGCGGTCGTGGCCGGGGTGGAGCGGCGGACGGCGGCCCGGGGGCGGGACGGCGGGGTGGGCGGGGACTCCCGGCCTGTTCTCCACGGGTGTCCAGACGGGCTTCCCCATCACCATCAGCGGGTCGAACAACACCACGACACCCGCCAGACAGAGAAAGACCAGCGGTCCGATCATCATGGGGGCGAGCAGGGCGGCGGGCGAGTCCCCCACGGGGGTGCCGGACGCGTTGTGCAGATGGACGCTGAGGGCGGCCATGCCCGTGTAGTGCATACCGCTGACGGCGAGCCCCATGACAAGGCTGGCACCCACGCTCCATAGGAACCCGCGGACCTGTCCCGCGGCCCACAGGGCGGAGGTGGCGGCGACGACGGCTATGACCACCGAGGCGGAGACGGTGAGCGTGTTGTACTCGAGGTTCCCGTTGACGCGCATGCCGGCCATGCCCAGGTAGTGCATCGAGGCGACACCCAGGCCGGTGATGGTGCCCCCGGTGAAGAGCGCGGTTCCGGTGGTTCCCCTGTAGCCGACGATGAAGATCCCGATGCCGACCATCACGACGGCCACGCCCAGGCTCGCGAACGTCAGCGCTTTGTCGTAGCGGACCGGGGTCTCCTCGACCGTGAACCCCATCATCGCGACGAAGTGCATGGTCCATACCCCCGAGGCGATCGCCGCCGAACCGAGTGCGAGCCAGCCAGCGCGCCAGGAGTGGGTGACCAGCATCGATCTGGTGGTGCAGCGCAGCCCCAGCGCTCCCCCCAGGCAGGCCAGGAGAAATGCCACCACAGGTGTGACGAATCCGTAGCTGAAGTCGTCGACCGTGCCCCGCATAGGTGGCTGCCCTTCCCGCCCTGTTGCGCCCGGAAATCCACGGATTGCCCCCACCCTCAGGACCGCGAGAACGGTCAGGGTCGAGGCAGAGAGTATGACTCCCACCGGAACGGTCGAACGCTTTTCCGGCAAAGAATTACGGCCTCGCCCCACTTGTGCGGCGCCGGTGTGCGGACTTGGGCAACTCCGTTCATTGTGTGGTTTTCCCGCACCCTCCCCTGTGGATATTCCAGTGACGACCTGACACTGAGCTACGACTGTCTACTTTCTGTGGTCCACCCGGCTCCGGGCGGTCGGCGAGCGGGCCCCGGTCGGGGGCCGGCGTCCACGCCGCGGGCGTTGTCAGTGGTGCGTCGTACGGTGGATCGCATGAACAGCCACGGGCAGTACGAGCAGCAGGTCGTGTGGGTGGTCGTCGGCACGGACATCGGTCCGCTGCTGCTGGCGGCGACGCACGACGGCCTGGTGAACGTCGTGTTCCACGCCACCGACGTGGTGCGTGACAAGGCGCTCGACCGGCTCGCGTCACGTCTGGGCAGCCAGCCCGTCGAGGCACCCGACTCCCCGCTCCTGGCCGAGGCGATACGTCAGCTGACGGCCTACTTCGCCGGTGAGCGGCGCGACTTCGAGCTGCCGCTGGACTGGTCGCTGATATCCGGGTTCAACCGCCAGGTGCTGCGCGAGCTTGCGTCCGGCGTTCCGTACGGCGCGGTCGTGGGCTACGGCGACCTGGCCGGGCGGGTCGGCCAGCCGCGCGCGGCGCAGGCCGTGGGCGTGGCCATGGGCTCGAACCCGCTGCCGGTCGTCGTGCCCTGCCACCGGGTCGTCGAGAGCGACGGCGGCATAGGCGGCTTCGGCGGCGGTCTGGAGACGAAGCGGAGGCTTCTCGCGCTGGAGGGAGTGCTTCCGGAGCCGCTGTTCTGACCGGTGCTCCGCTCGGCACTCCTCAACTCTCTCGTGTCCCGGGGCGCGGGCGATGCGAACCGCCGAGCAGGCCGTCAGAGGCTGATCTGGTACGCCTTGCGGAGGGTCTCGTGGACCGTCCAGGTCGTGCGGTCGCCCTCGCGGAGGATCGCCGCGTCGCCGGGGCCGACGTCGATGACGGCACCGCCCTCGCCCTCGACCTCGATCGTGGCGCGGCCGCTGACGACGACGAAGAGCTCGTTCGCCTCGGTGTCGGTCACGACGCCGGGCGTGATCTGCCAGATGCCGCGCAGCTGCTTGCCGTCCGCCGACTCCCACAGGACCTTGCCCGTCACGACCGGGTCGCCGGAGAGGATCTGGGCCGGGTCCAGCGGCTCCGGTTCGAGCTCCACCTCGGGGATGTGCACGGCGAAGGAGGGCGTGGCCTGGGAGTTCGTGGTCATGGGCGGTCACCCTAAACGCAGGCCGGCGCCGAGGGTGCGGGCGGGGTGCCCCGCTTCGAAAAAGGCCCTGGCGCGGAGGGTGGCCGGACGGCACGGCTGGTAGCAGACTCCGCCATGCGCACAGCCGCTGGCGTCCGAAGCAACGGGGCTGAAGGGACGGCGATCAGGCATGAGCGGAAACAGGGCAGTCGCGTATCTCAAGCCGGGTGCGGTGGAGGTCAGGACCATCGACCGCCCGACGCTTGAACTGCAGGACGGGCCAGGAGTGGCCCCAGCGAATGCACCCCAGAGACCATTGTGTGCGGCTAGGGTGCTGCCATGCCGATCGCTCCCGAATACCTCCATATGGTCTACCCCGGCGAGGTCTTCAACGCCCTGCTCTACGGCCGCAACTCGGTCGACCCCCACAAGAAGGGTCGCTCCGTCGAGGACCAGCTCACCGACGGCCGAGACATCTGCCACCGGTTCGAGTGGCCCATCGTCCGAGAGTTCAAAGACACCGGCATCTCCGCTTCCCGCCACGCACGCCGCCAGCGCGACGACTTCGAGGAACTCCTCGACACCATCCGATCCGGCGTCGCCCGCATCGTCGTCGCCTACGAGGCATCCCGCTACTACCGCGATCTTGAGGCGTACGTCCGTATCCGCAACGCCTGCTACGACGCAGGCGTCCTGCTCTGCTACAACGGCCAGGTCTACGACCTTTCCAAGCGGGAGGACCGTAAGGCCACCGCAATGGACGCGATCGCTGCCGAGGACGAGGCCGAGGGGATCCGCGACCGGAACCTTCGCACGGCCCGGCTCACAGCTGAAGCCGGCGGCGTCTGGGGGAAACTGCCATTCGGGTACGCGCGGAAGTACAACGAGAACACAGGCGACCTGGTAGGCCAGTTCGAACACCCAACGCAAGGCCCCATCGTGCTCAAAGCACTGCAGCACATCGATGCCGGCGGCAGCCTCCACTCTCTGGTGAAGTGGCTCAAGAGCGAGACCGACGCCGCACGCCAGGACGGCAGCAGATGGAACGACCACCTCGTCAAATACATGCTGCTGAACCGTGTGTACCTCGGTGAGCGGCTGCACCACGGGAAGGCCGTCAAGGGCACCTGGGAGCCACTCAAAGGGCTGGACACCCCGGATGGGCGCAGGCTGTTCCGGAGGGTCACGAAGATCCTCACTGACCCGTCTCGCGGGGGGCAGATCGACTCTCGTGTTGAGCACATGCTGTCGCGTCTCGCGTTGTGCGGCGAGTGTGGAGACGATCATCTACTCAAGGCCACCCAGATGGGTGCGAGGCACCAACGCAGGCTCATCTACCGGTGTGCGGAGAATGGCGACACCACGATCCGGGAGGACGTCCTCGACGGGTATGTGGAGGAGGGTCTCCTGGGGTGGCTGCGGGAGAAGGAACAGGCACGTGCCGCTCTGATCCCGGACCAGGAGCAGGTAGCGGAGGAAGTACGCCAGGCCCAAGACCTGCTGGATGTGTACCAGGAGGAGTTGGACGAAGCTCGGAAGCTGAACCGCACGCGCAACGAGCAGGGGAGGCCCTTGCTGTCGCTGGCTTCCTTCTCGCAGTTGGAGCTGGAGCTACTCCCGAAGATCGAGACGTTGCAGGAGCGACTCACGTCCGTGACGGGTGTGCCGTTGCTGATCCAGGATCTGCTCAGCGCCGCGGAGCCGGGGGACATGTGGTTCGGGACGGCCGACCATCCCGCGATGCCGATGGAGCAGAGGCGGGAGGCGATCCGCCGGATCGTCACGGTGCGACTCTTCAAGGCCCGCAAGCGGGGAGTCCGGACGATCGAGCCGGGCAGGATCACGCTGTCGTTCGTCGGTACTCCAGGCTTCAGGGACCGACTACTCCGTGCTCGCGGGACCGCTCCCGCTCTGCGGCCCGTTCCTGCTGCGGGAACTGAATGAGGTTGCCGGGCTCGGACTTCTTCGGGCTCAGCATGCCGGCCCGTTCCATCTGCACGCCTGTGGTGAACGCTTCGGTCGCGAGCTGGGCCCGCTTCTCCTCGAATGCTGCTTCCATCTTTCGCCGCTCGGCAACGAGGGTGGCCGCGACGCGGGCCCGCTCGGCCGCCATGTCCCTGTTGAGGCGGGCCTGTTCGTTCTCCAGGGCGGCCTGCGCTGCGACGTAGCGGCTCCGCTCGGCTTGGGCTTCTCGCGTGGACGCGGCCAGGATTCGCCGTTCGTCGCCCGTGTCAGTGGTCCAACGCCTGATCGCGACCATGGCTATCAGGGTCAGTGCCGTCATGGTGAGGCACGCCCCGCCGAGGGAGCGTGCCAGGTCGTTGCGCACGATGCCGTAGAGGATCACTGAGATTCCTCCGGCCATGACTGCCACCGCGGACACTGCGGTGGCCTTGGTGCCGGCCGTCAGATCCATGAGTACCCCCGCCTCACATCTGTGCTGCTGTTCCTCCGGGGGCTTCGCCAGTGTCGTTTGCCTGGTCCTGCGGCTGCGTCAGCTTCTCGACAGCGCCGAAGAACATCATCTTGCCCACGTCGTCTTTGATGCCGAGTCGCTCCGCCGCTTCCTCCGGAGTGATAGGTCCCGACCATACCTGTGACTGTTTAGTTTCGGACAGTGTCCGATGGGACTGAAGGAACTCGGGGGGCAAGAGGGCGGCCAGGACCGCCAGTTCAAGCGGGTCGGCGTCGATGACGTTCGCGAGCGCCGGGAAGTACTTGATGTCCGGGACTTTCAGGCCACGGACGAGCCGGGACACGGTGCTGGGGGACATGCCTGTGTCGTCGGCCAGGCGCTGCTGGGACTTGTAGCCGTCGTAGCCGGCGCGTTTGAGGGCTGGAAGGACGACCGCGAAGAAGCGTTCTGCGTGGCCTTGGGGGGCATCCGTCATGTCCCGACACAGTACCTGCCGCGCGAGGCAGTAGCCAGAGATTGCCTCGCGCGCAAGGGTGGCCAATCGGCCACTGACCTGCATTAACACAGGTCACTCCCGCTATCGAACAAGCGTTCGCATGGAAAAAATCTACTGCCGCGCGTGAGCCCTGCCTTGCGCGGCAGGCAATGTGTGTGCCAAAGTCTGCCTCGTGAGGCAGAAACCCACCGCTACCTGCGGAAGGAGGAGCACGCACGTGTACCAGCTGAACGTCAAGAAGCTCAGGGCCAAGGCCCGCGAACGCGGTGACAAGAGCGGCTACGCGATTCAGAAGCGGACCGGGATCAACAACTCCACCGTCTACCGGATCCTCCGCGGAGCGACACAACCTGACCTGATCACGGCTCTCCGTCTCGCGGAGGTCTACGACGTCGACCTCCGCACCCTGATGGAACGCATCGACGGCGAGTCCGTCGCGTGAGCGGCATGTCCGCCGCTGAAGCGGCAGCCGCACGCCGGCGGGCCCTCCTCGGCGACGACGTGATTGCCCACATCCACGAGTGCGTCGCCGCCGCTCCGGAGCCCACTCCCGACGTCGTCGAGGCCCTCCGTCGGATCTTCACCCGTCCTGCCGGCCGTGTGTCGCAGGCCTCGGCGGTCGACGCCGCCTGACGAAAGCGGGGCCACCCGGACCATGCCCGGTCCAGGAAGCCCCTCGGCACCCTCATCCACTCAGAAAGAAGAGGTAACCGTGACCACTCAGATTACCGGCCCCGAGAACACGACGGGCGACTTGGTTGCCCCGAACGGCAAGGTCTGGCGCGTCACCCAGCACACGCGGAACGGTGCGGCGCTGTACGTGATCGACGGTGTTGACCCGGAGAAGTGCCCGCGTTTGGTGATGTCGACGCGGATGGAGCTTGAGGAGATCTTCGGCGCGGAGCTGCTGCCTCTGGGCGGTGCCGCGTGAATACGAGGCTCGTGAACACGGCGGCGGGTGTGATCAACGCGGCGCTGATGCAGAACCGTACGGCTGCGGGTATCGCGCTGGCGTTGGAGTCGGCGCAGTTGCTGATGTCGCCGGAGACTGCGGCCGAGCTGGTAGAGCTGCGGCGGCAGTTGGAGTCGGCGCGTGTCGACGGCGCGCGGTTGATCCGGTCCGAGCAGCGGACGGCGGAGCTGGAGGCCGTCCTCGGTACGCATCGGAAGGACGACCAGGCCGAGCTGGAGCGGCTGCGGGCTCGGGTCGCCGAGTTGGAGGTCGGCCTGCCCGTCATGCAGAAGGCGCTCTTCAAGGCCCTCGACCGGGTTGCCGAGCTGGAGCGCCGCATCGAGGCCGAAGAGTGCCGCTGCCCGGAGCCCGCTCCCCTGTGTGAGGGCTGCCGCTGCAAGTGCCACACGCCGCCGCGTGAGGGGACGGTCGATGAGGACCCGATCGTGTTCGCGCTGACGCCGAAGGCCGAGGCCGCAGTCGACAGGCTGACCGCGCTGCTCGCTCCGACGCAGGCCCTCCGCGAGGACGCGCACGACTCGCCGCTGCACCACGACTACCGCGTGGGCCGGGATCTGCCCGAGTCGGGCGGTGCCTGATGCCCGAGTTGATCACGCGCCGGGGGTACCTCCTCGCCGCCATACAGGCCGACGGCCGCCCGCTCACTACGCGGCACGCCATCAGCATCCTCGCCCGCAGCCCCTGGCCCACGTCCGGCCGGAACACGGTCCGCAAGGACCTCCGAAACCTGGCCGCGCGGGGCGTGCTCACCGCGGTCATCGACGACAAGGGCCGCCGCATCTACCACCCCACGACCACGAAGGACGGTGCCTGATGGCGACTGGCCCCGAGCACTACCGCGAGGCCGAGCGCCTCCTGAAGAAGGTCACTCACTACTCCTGGGGCGACGGCGCAGACCCGGTCACGGGCGCGGCCCTGGCCGCCGAGGCGCAGGTGCACGCGACGCTCGCCCTCGCCGCCGCGCAGAGCCCGGCAGCCAGCGGCGCGCAGCCGGAGACGACGGACGTGTACGTCTACCGCGCCGCGTGGGGCATGACCCCGCTCGGCACGTACACCATCTCCGACGCCGCCCGCGAGCACTGCGAGGCCGATGCCCTCAACAACTCCCCGGAGTTCGCGGGCGGCATCTTCGACTGGATCGGCGACGAGTCCGAGCCTGACGACCCGTACGAACTGGTCGTCGCGAAGGACGGCGTCGAGAACACGACGGATTACACCGTCACCCGCATCGAAGTTGCCTCCGAGTACGACCCGGAGGCCGACGCCTGATGACGACCACCACCCCGGCCGCCGGCCCGGCACTCACCGTCGAGCCCGGTATCCACCAGATGACCAACGAGGAGTACCACGCCGACCGCGGCAGCCTCTCCTCCAGCGGCGCCCGTCTCCTCCTCCCGCCGTCCTGCCCGGCCCTGTTCCGGCACGCGCAGGACACCCCGCAGGAGCCGAAGAAGACGTTCGAACTGGGCACCGCCGCGCACAAGCTGGTCCTCGGCGAGGGCCCCGACCTGGTTCAGGTCGACGCGGACAAGTGGACGACGAACGCCGTCAAGGCCGAGGTCGCCGCAATCCGCGAAGAGGGCGGTATCCCGCTCAAGCCGGCCGAGTACGAGCAGGTCCACTCGATGGCCGACGCCCTGCGACGGCACCCGATCGCCGCGGCCCTGTTCGACCCGGCGCGCGGGAAGCCGGAGCAGTCCCTGTTCTGGCGTGACCGGCCCACTGGCGTCATGCGGCGGGCCCGCTTCGACTGGCTGCCCGACGCGCGGTCCGGGCGCCTGATCATCCCGGACTACAAGACGTGCCGTAGCGCCGAACCGGCCGCGCTCGCGCGGGCGGTGCAGGAGTTCGGCTACCACCAGCAAGACGACTGGTACCGGGCAGCTGCCCGCGCCCTCGACCTCGCCGACGACAGTGCCGCGTTCGTCTTCGTCTGCCAGGAGAAGACCGCCCCGTACGTCGTGACGGTCGTCGAGATGGACGCCGAAGCCCGCCGCATCGGCGCCGCCCGCAACCGGCGCGCACTCGAAGTCTTCGCCGAGTGCACCGAGTCCGGCGTCTGGCCCGGCTACAGCGACGAGATCGCCTACCTCTCCCTGCCCACGTGGGCCGCCGTCCGTGACACCGAGGAGTACCTGTGAACTACCCCGTCGAGCGCCCGGCCCCGGCCACCGCTCCGGCCCGCATCGGACAGGGCACCGCAGTCGAGCAGTCCCGCGCCGTGGCCGAAGTCCAGGCCGCAATCGTCGTCGCGCAGCAGGTACCCCGCGATATCAACGCCGCGATCGCCGAGATGCGCCAGTCCTGCCGACAGATCTTCCTCGCCGAGCGCGCGTTCTTCCGCTACTCCCGCGGCTCTGGAAACATCACCGGCGCCAGCGTGCACCTCGCCCGGGAGCTGGCCCGCTGCTGGGGCAACATCCAATACGGGCTCGTCGAGATGCGCCGCGACGACGAGTTCGGACAGTCCGAGATGCAGGCCTTCGCCTGGGACGTCGAGAAGAACTCCCGCAACAGCAGCACTTTCATCGTCCCTCACAAGAGGGACCAGAAGGGCGGCCCCAAGCAGCTCGTCGACATGCGGGACATCTACGAGAACAACGCCAACAACGGCGCCCGCCGCGTCCGTGAGGCGATCTTCGCGATCCTCCCGCCGTGGTTCGTCGAAGAGGCGAAGCAGATCTGCACGAAAACGCTGGCCGACGGCGGGGGGAAGCCTCTGCCTCAGCGCATCGCCGACGCGATCCGCGTGTTCGAGGGCATCGGAATCGTCCAGGACCGCATCGAGACGAAGCTTGGCCGACCGTCGGGGAAGTGGACGGAGCACGATGTTGCTCAGCTGCTTGTCGCGTTCCAGTCGATCCAGCGCGGTGAGGTCACGGCGGATGAGGAGTTCCCGCTGCCTCGCGTGACGGTCGACGAGATCAAGCAGCAGGCCACGACTCCCGCGGCTGCCCCTGCGGTTGAGCAGGGCGAGCAGGGATGGCCGGCGGCCGCCCAGCCCGGTACGGGGGCCCGCCCATGACCGCCTGGCACCTGGAGCACATGGCGGCCCTTGACTTCGAGTCCAGCGACAAGGACTCCGAGACGGCCCGCATCGTCACCTGCGCCCTCATCCTCGGCGGCGTCGGCCGCGGCATCGACGCCCGCACCTGGACGCTCAACCCCGGCATCCCGATGGAGCCCGAGGCCATCAAGGTGCACGGCATCACCGACGAGTACGCCGCCGAGCACGGCATGCCCGCAGAGCAGGGCGTCGGCGAGATCGCTAAAGCCATTGCCGAAGTCGTCGCCGCCGGCATCCCGCTGGTCGGCCACAACATCGGCGGCTACGACCTCAACCTCCTCGACCGCGAGTGCCGCCGTCACCTCGGCGACAGCCTCGAAGGGATCTGCCGTCAGCCGATCACGCGGGTCGTCGACACGATGGTCCTGGACCGGCAGTGCGCCCCGTTCCGGAAGCGGATCTCGGAGACGCAGGGCCCGTACCAGATGCGGACCACGGCCGAGACGTACGGCCTGGAGTGGGATGAGGACCAGGCCCACGGCGCCGAGTACGACGCGCTCATGTCCGCGCGCGCCGCGTACCGGATCGGCGTCATCGCGCACACCCCGTACCGGGCCAGGCCCGCGTGGGTGCTCGCACTGCGGCCGAACCGCTTCAACTCCCTGCGGGGCATCACCGTCGAGGAGCTGCACGAGAGGCAGGTGAAGTGGTTCCGCGAGGACGCTGCGAACTACCAGTCGTGGCTGCGGAACGAGGAGAAGGCCAAGGACAAGTACGACCCGTCCGCGGTCATCGATGGTCACTGGCCGCTGCGTCCGCTCCCCGCACAGGCGGGTGACGGTTCATGACGCCCATGACCCGAGCCCAGGCCGACCAGGCCCGGCAGCTCCTCAGCTTCGTAGCCGCGGCCGACAGCGACGGCGTCCTCCTCGCCCTCCGCGACCTCCGGCACGCCGACCAGAACCGCACCGACTCAGCCGCCGTCGTCCGCGCACTGCGCGGGGCGCAGGCCCTCGCCTGGCGGCTCATCGACGGCGAAGTCGAACGGACCGCGTTCCGGTCGACGGTCGCCCGCCTGGTCGTCGCGAACAACCGCGGCGACGACTACAGCCTCTCCGACCTCGCCTCCCATCTGGAGCAGGCCGGGATCGAGCTGAAAGACGACTACAACATCGCGGACGACCTCGCCCGCGCGACAGAAAGCGAGGTGTGGTGATGTTCGTTTCCCGACACCGCTACGAGCGCGACATGGCCGCGCTGCGCGCCGATGCCGAGCGGCTGCGTGCCGAGCGGGACACCGCCCGCGATGAACGTGACGCTTTCCGGACGGCTGCCAAGACGAGCGCGGAACAGTTCGTCACGGCCGACGCCGCGCTGATGCGCCAGCTCGTCGACGCGGAGAAGAGCCGCACGGCGGTAGCCGTCGTCTTGGGCGAGCCGCTCATCGAGGGCGGACGTTCCGGCCGTCCGGTCCGCCCCGAGGCGGTCGCGCTCCGCGAGCGGGACCGGGCCCGTCTCCTCGAGCGGCGGCTCGCCGAGGTCCAGGCCGCCAACGAGTCGGCATGCCTGGCAGGTGAGCACGCATGAACGACCAGACCACCATCGGCGCGGCCATCCTGCTGTCCGCCTGCATCCTCGGCGCCCTCGCGGCCCGCTGGTACGTCCGGCCCGAACCGACCGCCAAGCACCGCGCGCCAGCGAACCCCCTGCTGCTCCGCCCCGTCGAGGCCCTCGACAGGTCCGCGGCGCTGTGCAGCACGGAGAACAGGGTCACGCTCCACGCCCGGACCCGGATCACGCGGCAGCTGATCTGCATGGACTGCCGCAACCCGAGCCGCGACCCGCTCGCCGAGGAGGCCCGGAATGCCTGAGCCCACCATCAGCATCACCGTCCACGGCCTCCCCGCACCCCAGGGCTCGAAGCGCCACATGGGCAACGGCGTCATGGTCGAGTCCAGCAAGAAGGTCAAGCCGTGGCGGCAGGACGTCAAGCACTCCGCCCTCGCGATCACCGAGCAACTCGCCGACTGGACTGTCCTCGACGGCCCCCTCGCCGTCGCCATGACGTTCACCTTCGCCCGGCCCAAGGGGCACTACCGCACGGGCCGCAACGCCCACCTGCTGCGCGACGCGGCACCCGCCCGCCCCGCCGGAACGCCGGACCTGTCCAAGCTGGTCCGCTCCACCGAGGACGCCCTCACCGGCGTCGTGTGGAAAGACGACGCCCGGGTTGTCGAGTATGTGCAGCTCGGCAAGTGGTACGCGGAGACCGACGCCGACGACGTGCTGTCGGTGCCCGGCTGCGTCATCCACGTCTGGACGCTGAACGCGCCGGCGGTGACCTCATGATCGAGATCACCGTCCGCCTCAAGCCCGGCCGCGCACGCCACTTCGCCGGGCTCCTCCGCACCGCCGCCGCCATCGAAGCCGACCGCGGACAGGCCAAGGCATTCCGCGGCGCCGCGCGTCACCTCGAACACGCGACCCGGCCACTGCGCTACACCCCGCCCGTGAAGCGCCCCCGCCACCGGGAGATCGACGAGGAAGCCGTACAGCGCGTCGTCCGCGGCCTGCGCCCGTACCCCGTCCTCTCCCCGGCAGAGGCCCGCCTCGCCTGCCGCCGCCTCACCGCGGCACGCGTGGCCGCCTCGGAGATCGCAGACCGAGTGAGGACCACACAGCGCACCGTCAACCGGTGGCGCGCCGAAGACCAGGCGGTGACCCGATGACGACCCGCGCCCCCGACACCCTCGAACCCGCAGGCCAGTGGGTCAAGCAAGGCGCCTGCCGCGTCGAGCCGGACGCCATGTTCCCAGGCAGCACCGTGCTTGAGATCGAGCACGCCAAGAGCTACTGCCGAGCATGCCCAGTCATCGAAGCCTGCGCGCAATGGGCCCTCGACACCCGCGAGGAGTACGGCGTCTGGGGCGGCCTCAGCGAAACCGAACGCCGCTCCCTCCTCCGCAGCAAACAACGCTGGGGATTGAACAACGCGGCCCTCGCAGCCCGCATCGCCAAGGCCCGCCGGCCACCCAGGGACCAGACACCCGAGCCCAGCACGCTCGCCGAGATTGTCGCCGCCCGCACCTCGCAGCTCGAAGGCGGACACCTCGCCTGGACCGGCCCCAAGAAGCTGCACTTCGGGGGGCAGGTCTACACCCACAAGCAGGCCTGCTACATCGCCGACCGCGGGCACTTCCCCGACGGGCAGGTGACGTCGGACTGCGGCATCACACGCTGTGTCCTGCCCGGCCATCTGATCTCGGTGGGCGAGCGCACGCAGTGGGCCGCCTCCCGGGCGGGCGTGGCCGCGTGACCGGCCCGTGGATCGGCGGACTCGCCGTACGCCGTATGGAGCCCGGCCAGACCGCCATCGCCGACTTCCTGTGCACCGCCTGCGGCACCCACCGCCGCGTCGCAGGCCGCGCCAAGGTCGCCGACTTCGTCCGCTCCAACCCCATCGCCGACCACCGGGCCAACTGCCCAGCCAACAAAGCCACTTGACCGGCGGCCGACCTGACAGCGCCACCCCCAGCGCTGCGGCCGCCCCGGGTGCACCCCGACTTCCCCCAAGCAGGGGTGCACCCGGCCCACCAAAACCACACCAGCACCACCAACACGAAAGGCACCACCAGCACATGACAACCCAGCACGAGACCGAGGCCGAGGCACAGCCCGCCGAGTTCGCCGCCTTCATCGTCCAGCACGTCGGCGGCCGCGCCCACGAAGAGATCAGCGCCGAAATGCACGCCCTCCTCGCCGCCGTCAACGAGCACGGCAAGAAGGGCCAGCTCGTCATCAAGCTCACCGTCGAACCGCCCAAGGGCCACATCGACGGCGACCCCGTCGTCATCTCCATCGACTCCGAGCTGAAGGCCCCCAAGGCGTCCGGCACGCCCTCCCTCTACTTCGTCGATCCCGAGGGCAACGCCAGCCGCAACGACCCCCGCCAGACCGCGGCATTCGACGTCCGCGACCTGCCCACCACCAAGACCGAGATCAAGGACATCCAGAAGTGACTGACACCGAAACCAGCGTCCAGGCCGTCGCCTCACTCGCCCAGCAGGCACTCGCCCCCAAGGAAGTCGAGGTCGGCCAGGTGTACCTCGTCGCCACGGCGAACGGCGGCATCCAGGAATTCGACCTCAGCGGCCCCCAGTACACCGGCCAGCTCGACCGCAAGACCGGCACCACCACCGTCCGCGACGCCGCTTCCTTCCTCGTCTACTACGGCAAGCACAAGGACGACGCCACCGAGGTCTACTCCGACGTCGAAACCCTCACCGTCACCGCCGTCCTCAACGCCCACTCCGCCGAGGAAGCCGACTTCGGCGACCACCGCCTCATCCTCGGCCTCCGCCGCACCAAGGCCTGGCAGGACTGGCTGAGCAAGGACGGGAAGCTCCTCGACCAGGACCCGTTCGCCAACTTCCTCGAGGACCAACTCCCGTACCTGGAGACCCCCGACTCCGCGACCATGCTGGAAATCGCCCAGTCGATCAAGGCCAGCACCAAGGCCGAATTCCAGTCGAGCAGCCGACTCCAGTCCGGCGAGCGGAAGCTGATCTACACCGAGGACACCAAGGCCACCGCCGGCGGCAAGGGCGAGATCGCGATCCCGGAGACCTTCACCATCGTCGTCCCGCCCTTCGAAGGCGCCGACGCCTACCGGATGACGGCCCGCTTCAAGTACCGCATCGACCGCGGCGTCCTCCTCCTCGGCTACAAGCTCGAACAGCCCGAAGAGCGTGTGAAAGCCGCCTTCGCGGACGTCCTCACCGACATCGCCGAGGGCCTGGACACGCCGATCCTGAACGGCTCCCCAGCCTGACCCGCCCCGCGGGCGGGAGCCACCAGCCCCCGCCCGCGGCACCCCTCCCCACCACCACGCACCACCGAGGAGACCCGCACGTGGACAACGTCCGCCACATCCCGCGCGACACGGCGGACGACGACGGCCTCAACCGCACATCCCCCCACGACGCCGAGGCCGAAGAGTACGTCGTCGGCATCGTCATGCACTCCCGCCAGGCCTACGACGAGTGCGCCCTCCTCATCACCCGCGAGGACATCTACAACCGCTCACTCCGCCTCATCTGGGACACCGCCGCAGGCATCTACGCCACCGGGCAGGAGTGCCACCCCGCCCTCATCCGCGCCGAGATCGAGAAGCAGGGCGACCTCAACCGCGTCGAGGGCGGCAACCTGATCTACCGGCTCGGCAGCCAGACCATCAGCCCCCTCATGGCCGCCGCCTTCGCCGAGCGCATCGCCGAAACCGCACGCCAGCGCCGCTACGACGCCCACTCCACAGCGCTGAAAGCCGCCATCGACCGCAAGGCCGAAGGCGACGAACTCGCCGCGCTCGTAGCCGACTTCCAGCAAGTCGAAGCCCTCCGCGAGAACACCGGCCGCGGCCCCGCCCACCTCGTCGCCTCACTCCTCAACTGGGACGACTTCTTCACCACCGACTTCGGCGCCATCCAGCTCCTGCCCGGCAAGCTCATGGGCCCCGGCCAGCAGATCACCCTCGTCGGCGACGGCAAGGCCGGCAAAAGCCTGTTCACCCAGGAGTGGATGTGGCGCATGGCCACCGGCCAGGGCTTCCTCGGCGACCACCCGCAGGAGCCCGTCCGCATCCTCTACCTCGACGCCGAGAACGGGCAGGAGCAGGTCCAGGAACGCTTCCTCTCCTTCGGCGCCGGACCGCGCGCCATGGGCCAGCTCAAGTACGCCTCGTTCCCGCCCATCCGCCCCCTCGACACCGCAGGCGGAGGCGCCGACCTCATCGCCCTCGTCAAAGCCACCGGCGCCCAACTCGTCGTCATCGACACCGTGTCCCGCTTCATCGGCGGACCCGAGAACGACGCCGACACCTGGCTCTCCCTCTACCGCCACACCCTCCTCCCCCTGAAGCGCGACCGCATCGCGTCCGTACGCCTCGACCACTTCGGCAAGGACAAGGACCGCGGCGGCCGAGGCTCCTCCGCCAAGACACAGGACGTCGACCACGTGTGGGAGCTGGGCTACCAGGGCGGCGGCACCCTCACCCTGCGCCGCACCCACACCCGCACCGGCATCGGCCCCGACAGCTTCGTCATCCTCCGCCAGGCCCGCCGCGACGGCGACAACTGGGCCCTCGGCGGCACCCGCCACGTCCTGATGACGTACGAGAACGAACCGCTCTCCGGCATGGCCACCATCCCCGGAACCGACGAGTACATCACCGCCGCCCTGGACCGCGCCGGCGTGCCCCTCGACGCCGGAAACCGGGTCGTGAAGTCGAAGCTCGCCGACCTCCAGATCGCGGCCGGCTCCGAGAAGGTCAGCCGCATCGTCAAGGCCCGCCAAAACCGGGCCAAAACGGATCACGGCAACGTTCCCCCGGAGCGTTCCCCCGACCCGTTCCCGGAGACGTTCCCGGGGAACGTTCCCCGGAACGCATCACAGGAGCATAACGGTGCAGGTCAAACGTTCCCCGGTAACACCGGGGGAACACCAGGAACGCCCCCCGTTCCCCCCGTCCCTCCCTCCAGAGGAGGGACGGGGGAGGGAACGCAGGAACACCACGAACCCCAAGAACCCCTCTGCACCGTCTGCCGAAAGCCCCTCAACGGCTACCGACTCGAACGCGGATACGACACACACCTCAGCTGCGACCCCGAAACCGGCAGCCACCCCGACAGACCCCAACACCCCACGACAGACGACGAACACGGCGCCGCATGACCGCGCCGTCATCCGGTTCCGCCAACCCACGCACATATAGGGAAACGATCATGACCGACCAGACAGCCGGCCCCCGCTGCGGCAACAACCCGAACTTGCAACTCACCCCCGGCGACCGGAAGGCCGTCGACGACTTCAAGGCCCGCCTCGCGCTCCAGGCCGCCGCCAAGCCGTACATCGACAGCGCGGTCTGGGTGGACGGCGATCCGCTGATGGAGGTCATCGCAGTCACCATCTGGCAGCGCTGCGCCCACAACGACGAGAACATGCCGCAGCTCGTGCTCGATGACCCGCGCACCATCGCTGCGTTCGCCGCTGCTGTGGCGCGCGCCGCCGCCGTTGTCCCGGTGCCTGCACCCACCGACCGGGCGGCCCTCGACCGCGTGCGCGCCCTGCACCTGCCCAAGCCGGACGGCAGCGGCTTCCCCGACAGCATGCAGTGCCGGACGTGCAGCTACGACGGCGGCGATGGCTACCAGTACCTCGTGCCGTGGCCGTGCCCGACTGTCGAGGCCGCCGACGAGGAACTGCGCCGTGTGGCCGACGAGACACAGCAGCCCACGGACCGCCCGTCGTGCCCGGATCCTATCGAGTGCGGGCACGAAGCCGCGCTCGGCCAGGCCGAGATGAAGCTGGAGCAGGTCCACGCGACTGCCACGGCGTGGGCCCGCGAATTGATGACCGAGCCGACCCGTGTCGCAGGCCTGCACCTGCTGCGGATCCTTGACGGAGCCGAGGCGCAGCAGCCCGAGACGCAGGCCGAAGACCCAGCGCGCATCGACCGCCTGCGGCCCGAGTTCTTTGAGCACGCCAGCGTCGAAGCGATCGACAGCCAGGTCCGGCGGGCGCAGACGCAGCACCGCGCGTGGGGGAACCGGGAGCGAACGCTGAACATCCTGCGGCAGGCCCGGGTCAAGCAGATGGAACTCGGCGAGTGGCCCGCCGCCGTGTCCCAGCCCGGCAAGGAGCGATGAGACATGGTCATGAGCGGCGGAGGATTCACCGGCATCAGCCTCGCAGGCACCTGGGAATGCGGCGCCTGCGGTGCGACCGGCGACGGCTGGTACACGGAGGAGGACGGGCTCGTCGTGCATGACCAGGACGGGCAGCCCTTCGCCCCCGACGACCACGATTGCGGGGAGGCGTCGTGATCCAAGTCCTCGCCTTCGTCGCCCTCATCATCCTCGCGACCGGCACACCCCTCGCCGCACCCGCCATCCGCCACCGCACAGGCCCCACATGGGCCCGCGGACCCGTACGAGCCGCCCACTACGCCCGCACCCGCACCAGGAGGCCCTGATGCGCCGCCTCACACACACCCTCGCCTGCCTCTACGCCCTCGTCGCCTGCGGCCTCGTGCGCTGCGCCATGGTCAGCGCTGAGAACGGCGCACCGCACTACACCGCGTTCTTCGCCGCCGGCGCGATCCTCCTCAGCACAGCGATCGCCCACCACGCCTACCACCGCGACGAGTTGCGCGCCGCGCTCGTACGCCTCGAACGCGCCAGCCGACCGCCCGCGACGCCTGCCACCGACATGGTCGTCGCCGTCGCGATGGCCGGATGGTGCTGCGACGCATGGGCCGCAACCGCCGGCCGCGACCACGACCCCACACAGTGCACCCGAAAGGACCAGACCACATGACCGACCAGATCGCCTCCGACAACGAGCCGACCAGCCTGCCCATGGCCCTCATCGAACTCCGACACGCCCGCTCCGAGATCGCCCGGCTCACACCGTTCGTCGCTGTGGCCGATGGGGCGTCGCGCGCTGCCGAGCACTGGGAGGCTGAGGCGAAGCGCTTCAAGGAGGACTATCTCAAGGCGTGCGGGACCATCGCCGAGATGCACTCCGCAGCGGTGGGCCGGAGTGATCGTGGCCCGATCCGGGGCGTCATCGAGGACGTGGCCGACGTCCGCGAGGCGATGCTCCGCGCCGAGGCCGAGCGGGACGGCGCGTACCGCGAACGCGCCCAACTCCTCGCCTGGCTCGCCACCCTCCACGGCCCGAACGCAGTCCTCGCCCCCGCCCTCGACATCGACGACGAAAACCGCTGGCACCTGCTCTTCCTCACCGTGGCTGGCCGACAGATGTCCTGGCACATCGCACCGCGAGACCTCGAACTCCTGACCCACGTCGAACGCGTCGACGTCGCCGACCCCCGCGCGCAATGGGACGGCCACACCACCGAGGAGAAGTACCAGCGGATCCGCACTCTGCCGTGGGGCGAGATGCGCGACGCCGTACGCACACCCGGGCCCGCTGACGAAGCCCTCGTCCGCCTGCTCGCGCTCCTCGAACAGCCCTGGCTCGCCGAGCCTCACTCGGACGGCCACGACCACGTGTGCCCCGACGACGTACGCAAGGCCGTCCTCGCCGCCCTCGACGAGCCCAAGGAGAAGTGACCATGCACGAGCGCGCCACCGAACCCGTACGCATCCCCGAACTCACAGCCGAGCAACGCGAACAGATGCTCCGGTCCGTGGCGGCCGTCACCGCCGGACTCCGACAGGTCGCCGAGGCCTTCGTCCCTGTCGTCGCTGCCGCTGCACAGCAGTTCACCCAGATCGCGAAGGCACTCCAGGACGCGGGCTACCTCGACGAGGAGTACAAGCCCATCCAGGCCGCCGACCGACCCGCACAGAGGAGGCGCTGACCATGCCCACCCAGCAGAGCTTCGATGCACTCCTCGACGCCTACGCGCAGCGCGGCGAAGCCCTCGCCCGCGTCAGCGCCCTCGTCGACCCCATCCTCAACGGACCACGCACCGACCCCAGCGAGCGCACCAAGCGCGGGCTCGCACACCGGATCAGCGTCGCCATCCTCCCGACCACAGCCGAGCGGTCGTGCACCTTCCAGCAGGGGCACGACGCGCACACGTGGCCGTACGGCCCTGGCGAGAGCGCCGTGTTCTGCCCCGGCCTGCCCCGAGCCTGAGCATGACGAAGGGGCGCGCGCCCGATCTCCCCAGACCACAGCGCACGCCCCTCAGGTGCTGGACACCGTACCGCCCCGCACGCCCCAGGAGCAGCGATGACCACCACCACCGCCACACACCTCATCACCGTCCTCCGCCACTGGAACGACCTCCACGACGCCCTCGGCACCCGCGCCACCCGAACCTGGCCCCCCGCCGGACGCATGACCGACTACCTCACCGCCCTCGACCGCCTCGACGACGAGGAACAGGAAGCCGAACGCCACCGCGCCCTCGCCCTCCGCACCCTGGAGCGCGACCCCTCCCAGCCCGGACACTCCGCCGCCCCCCTCCGCATCCCGCTCCTCGACACCATGCGCACCGTGCAGGCCGCCCTCGTCGAATGCGCCGACATCACCGCGGCCGCCGTCCAGCGCTCCCCCATGGGGCTCCTACCCGCGTCGTATCCGGCCGCCGACCGCGCCCGTCGCGAACTCCTCGCCATGAAGGACGCCCACGATCTGCGCCGCTGGAAGTGGACCGGCACGAGGACCGCGCAGGAGGCCGCGCTGTGGCTGTACTGCCGCATCACCGACCAGCACGGCCCGTTCCGGCCGCTCGCCGAGGAGCAGCGGGCCCACATCGGCGCTGTCGCCGCGGGCGCGGCCGAGCGTGTGGAGCGCGCGTTGGACATCGCGGTACAGCGCGCACCCCTCGCCAAGCGCTGCCCCGACTGCGACGGCCAGCTGGAGATGCACGGCGGGGCCGGCGCATCCCCGGTCGCGCACTGCACGAGCTGCGGGCGGATCTGGGCAGAGGGCGTGATCGCCGCCTAGTTGTGGCAGCACGAGGCCCGCCGTCCCCATAGGGTGCGGCGGGCCTTCGAGGGTGCCCCCCTCTGTGATGCAACGTCGACGGTACGCGCGCGGGCAGCAGGGCGGAAGACCGCGTGCGGCTACTCCTCGGCCACCGGAGGCTTGCCCTTCAGGTCCGTGCGCCACCCCGGCCGCGTGACCCGCGTCCGGAAGTACGGCGCAGCCAGCCGGTAGTCCACAGCTTTCGAGCTCCCGATCTGGACGACAGGCGGGAACTGCGGATCGTCCTGGGAAATCTTCGACACGCGCTGATGGGTGATGCGTTCGACGATTCCGTCGGCAACGAGCCTGCGTGCTAGCTCGCGGAAAGACACCATGTCCGGCCCTCCTTCGGCCTCGGCCATGGGCACCATCCTGTCTGACCTTGTTGCCATGTGGCAACAAGGTCGGTACTTTGAAGTCGGCAACAACGAGTACGGCCCTGGCGGGAGCTGCGAACTCCTGCCAGGGCCAGCCAGATCCCCTGAGCTACCAGGAGAAATGACTGTGGAACACGGTACCGATCAACCCACCCCCCGGCACAGCCCCGACGCGTGTACCGCCCGCGAGTGCCACCTCTGCGCCTTCCTCCGGCACCCCGCGCAGGCGAAGGCCGGCCGCGCCCTCACCAAGTACCTCAAGACGAACCCGCTCCCGCGTCAGCAGGTCAGCGCATGAGCCAGGTCACCCCCGCCGAGGACGCCACCATGCGCGCCCAGGCCCTCCGGATCGCCGACGACCTCACCGCCAGCCCCGACACGCCGATGACGGAGGAAACCCTCATCGGCCTCGCCGACCAGCACACGGGCAGCACCCGGGAGCAGGAGTACCTCCTCGCCTCGGTCCCGCTCACCTACGGCCTGACGCAGGGCGAGTACGCGGCCGACGTCCGTCAGGTCATGGCGCAGCAGGAAGCCAGGGGGCAGCGCTGATGGGCGACACCTTCGGCGGCGAGTGGCGCCGACCCAGCCACAGCAACCAAGGCCGCTCGCAGAAGGAACTCCAGGACCGGGCCAGCTACGACAACGCCCCGAACACCGGATGCGGCGCGCTCTTCCTCCTCTGCGTCCTCGCCCTGGCCGCCGCGCTCGGCGTCGCCCTCATCTGACCAACCCCGATCGGCCGGGCCCGAGCGACCATTCCCCCCGCTCGGGCCCGGTCTCATCCCACGGAGACCTCAGCTGATGCACCAGCTCTTCCGCCGCCTCGGTCGCGTCCTCGCCATCCTCACCCTCACCGCCGGCATCCCCGCAGGCACCGCCGCCGCGGTCACCCACACCATGCTCGACGGCACCACCTGGACCGACCCGGCACCCAGCGCGCCCGCACAGCCCAAGGCGACGCCCGAGCCCGTCCAGCCCACGCCCACCAAAACGCCGGCCCCGAAGCCCACCACCGCCTCCGTGTGGCCGCTCGGCGCCTGCGTCACCCACACCGGTTACCGCATCCCCTGCACCCGCGCGGGCGCGCTCCGCATCGTCGGCTCCATCCACCACCCCGGCCCCGACGAGTGCCGCGACGTGCCCGAAACCGACCACGTCCACCACACCGGGGCGTACGCCCTCTGCCTCACCGCCAACTGACCGCGCCGCCCGGGAGACCACCGTGAAAACCCGCCGCATCGAGCGGACCCGCCTCGTCCCACACACCGTCGACGGCGAAACCGAAATGGTCCTCGACACCGAGATCATCGAAGTACCAGCACCACCTGCCGACTGGGACCAACGCGTCCGCGCTGCAGTCACCATCGGCGCCGTCGTCCTCGTCACCGCCTCCCTCGTCTGGACCACCACATCCGTCGGCGCGCTCCTCGCCATCTCGACCATCGCTGTCGTCGCCTACGCCGCCGGCGTCGCCTTCGACGCGACGTGGATCCTGTGCATGGGCGCCGAGTGGCTGCTCCGCTACGACCCCGAGCGCGCCAAGCTGCCCCGCAAGGCAGGGCATTGGGCGCTTGCTGTGTCGATGGGTGCGGTCTTCGCGCACGGCTACGTCTCCGGGCAGCTCGTCATCGGCGCAGTCGGAGCCGCGGTATCCGCGCTCGCCAAGGGCGGCTGGATGATCGCCATGCGCGTGCACGCCCGCCCGCTCGACCCGCGCACTCAGCAGTGGGTGGCAAAGCGGCGCGCCGCGGTCGACGGCCAACTCGCCATGATCCCGATCCGGCGCGAACTCCAGCGCGGGCAGGCCACAGTCGACGCCGAGCAGCGCGGACTGACCGGCGATCCGGATCGCGGATCCGCGGATCCGGATGAGTCCGGACCGGATCCGCAGTCCGGATCCGCCAATCCGCTGCCCACCCTCGCAGGGCGCATGAACGTGAAGAGCGCAGTCCAGACCGCGAAGGATTCCGGAATCCGCGATCCGGACGCAGTCCTGCGCTACGTCCACCAGGTCGCTGACCCGAACGCGAAGCTCGCCACCGTCGAGCGCTACCTCCGGGGCGCGTGATGACCATGCCGAAGGCAGGCGCCGACGAGCTCCGCATCCGCAGCATCCTCCGCACCCGCGAGGTAGGACCCGACGCGATCCCACCGAAGCCGACTGCCCGTCCGCGGGACTGGCTGGACGACGTCATCGACACCGACCTCGCGCCGGCGCCCGCTGAGCCCGAGGAGGAGCCGGAGGCTGCCGCAGCGTCCGACAAGCCGAAGCCCGCGGCCAAGGCCCGGAAACGGAAGAGGCGCAGGCGGAAGCAGACAGGCCCGGACACCCCACGCAGCGCGTGGGACACCGAGCTGCCGTCGCCCCGTCAGTCGCTCCTCGACGCGTGGGGTGCAGTCCCGTACCGGCTGAAGTGGCTGGCCTACCACGCGACCGCCGCGTATCTCGGCTGGTCGACAGGCCTCGTCGACTACGCCACCTACGTCACCGCGTGGATCGCGGCGACCAGCCTGGTCAGCCTTCAGGCGATCTTCTGGTACGCCGTCGGCGCCACCACACTCCTGCTGCACCACGCCACCCGCCGCCGCTGGTGGCTCGCAGCCTGGCTCGCCGCCGTCCCCGCCTCATCCACCGTCGTCGGTGTGCTGCTCTACGGCACCGGCTACCAGCCCTAAGGACTCCACATGTTCGGCGATCTGGGCACCGTCAGCCTGGCCGCAGCCCTCACCTGCCTGATGATTTTCGGCATCCCCGGCAACGGCAAGCTCAAGCCGCTCGGCTGGTGGACCACCCTGTTCGTTTCGATGCTCGCCGCCAGCGCCTACAAAGCGGCCGGCGGCATGTTCCAGGTCGTCCCCGACGCAGCAGGCACCGTCATCGGCTTCCTCAACGGGTTCGTCAAGGGCATGACCATGCCGGGCCTCGCGCTCTGCTTCCTGATCTTCCTGCTGTGGGCGAAGCTGACGACCAAGCAGGTCGCCGTGGTCGGCCTGGTGTTCTTCTACGTCACCGCGGACGCGGGCGGTACCTGGATCAACATCAGCGATGCCATCGAGAACGCGCGGGTGAGCCTCCAGTGAGCTACTTCAGCCTGCGCAAAGGTGGTGCCGAGCCGGAGGCGGAAGCCGATGGCGTGGATGACGAGGCCATCGAGCCCGAGCCCACGGACGATGAGGAGCCCGACGCCCCGCGCGGTGCTGTAGGCGCGGTCTGGGCGGGAATCAGCGGGCCCGGACGGTGGCTCACCGCCCGCGGCCGCCCCGGTCTGGCGTGGCTGCTCTACGCAGGTTCGGCGTGGGCGTGCGGCTTCTACGGCGGGTGGATCACGGTCGGCGTCGCCGCGTTCTGGGTGATGGCTGTCCTGTTCTTCGTCCCGCGCGAGCACCTCGACCGGCTGATCACCACCATCGAGCGCCGCGCCATGCGCCCGTCGAAGCCCGCCGCCGCGCCCCTTCCTGGGGGCGAGTTGGAGACCGTACGGGGCCTCCTCCTCGACCTCATCGGAGAGGCCCACGGGGTCCACCTGCGGACCGTCCTCGCCCACCTCCAGAAGCACGGCCAGTGGGAGGGCAGGACGGTGGCCGAGTTGCGCGTGCATTTGGAGGCCCTCGGGGTCCCGGTCCAGCCCAAGGTGAAGGTGGCCGGAACACCCACCCGCGGGGTGCTCCGGGCCGACCTCGAAGCCCTCTCCCCGCTCCCGGAGACGTCCCCGTCTCCCGCCCCGTCTCCGCCCGTCTGACCTGCCCGTCTACCACCCGTCTCCCGCCCGGGAGACGCGCCGTCTACCCCCTGTTGCGGAGGAACCCGATGCCACACGAGTACTGGTGTGAGGCCTGCGATGCGGTGTCCCCGGAGCAGCACGAGCGCCGCGCGGACGCCGAAGACGAACTCGTCGAGCACCGCCGCACGACGCACGGCGGCCTCCGGCCGGCCGCCGGGGACGGTGTGCGCCGCGTCCACGCGGAGGCCCGCGGCGACGGGCTACTGCCCGCGCACTCGTTGTGGGCGCTGTTGTTTCTGCTTGCGCTGATCCTGGCGGACTGCTGGGGTCGCTGAGCCCGTAAGCCTGCTGTGCCTGCCACACTGGCCCGCACACGGCACGATCGATAGGAATCAGTTCATGATCAGCACCACAGGCCACGGGCTGACCGCCACGCCGGTTGTCCGCCGGCATACGCCGCTAGCCGCCATCGACCCCCGCGGTCGTGCTGCGGTGCGCGCCGCCGGCCGTGTGGCGGACATCCCCGGTCGGCGTACGGTGCGGCCGAACACGTTCAACTCGGCGCTGTAGCTGCCACACTGGAGCCCGGCAGGACGCGCACGCCGACCCTCCGGGGGAAGGCCCTTGGGGCCCGCGACTAGGGCCCCGCCGTACGTCCCCCCGACGGCGGGGCCTTCGCATACCTCAACCGCACTTGACGTTTCGGCTGATCATGCCGCATCCTGGCCCCACGTCCGGCGTGCCAGGACACAACAGGCCCACCACAGTGTGGGCCTTCACCATTTCCCCACCACGCACCCGCCCCCCATGCGACGCTGGCCGTCCACTCCAGGGGGGAGAGGGCATGCATCAGCAGCCACAGCGCCACGTCCAGAAACGCGGCGCGAACCACGGACTTCACGTCTTCCTGACGATCATCTCGTGCGGACTGTGGGCCATCACCGGTTGGCCGATCGCCGCAGCGATGGGACGCAAGACCGTGACGACAACGTACGCGCCACCGCTCCAGCAGCCGCCGCCGTACGGTTACCCACCACCCCAGTACGGGCAGCAGCCTCCGCAGTACGGGCCCCCGCCCGGCGGACAGGCGCCCTACGGCCAGCAGCCCCCGGGGCAGTGGCCACCCCAGCAGTAGCCCACCCTCGAAACGGCCCGGCCCTCGCACTCGCGTGGCCGGGCCTTCGCACGCCCGGAGGTGACCCGTGTCCGTCAACAAGGACAAACGACCGGTCACCGACGAGGACCGCCAGGCCGTACGGCGCCTAGCTGGCGAAGGACTCGGCCGGAACGCCATCGCGCGCGAACTGAAACGCTCGCCGCGCACGATCAGCACCATCGCTGAAGCCCTGGACCCCCCGGTCACCTTCGACCGCACCATGACCGCCGTCGCCACCCAGGCCCGGGTCATCGACGGCAAGGCCCGCCGCGCAGCGATCATCGCCGGACTGTACGACGTCGTCGAGGACGATCTCCTGTACCTCAAGGACGACACATACGACCTCGTCGAGGTGTCCATGGGCGCACCCGTCCGCTACGAAGCGAACCGACTGCCAGCACAGGACCGCAAGGCCCTCATCACCGGCGTCAGTACCGCCACCACCGCAGCTGCCCGCCTCGAAGCGCTCGACGGCGACCCCGAGACAGACACTGCCCGCTCGATCCTTGGCAGCCTCGCCGACGGGATCCGGAAGCTCGCGGACGCGCAGGGGGACGACCGCGAGGAGGGCTGATGCTCGACTCGCTGCCGCTGTCCCGGAAGCAGATCCGTTCGATCGCCGACGCGACCGCACGCATCAACATCTGGCACGGCGCCATCAGGAGCGGCAAGACGTTCGCGTCGCTGATCGCGTTCCTCATCGGCGTCGCCGCAGCCCCCTCATCGGGACTGATCGTCATCGTCGGCAGATCACTCCAGACCATCGAGCGGAACGTCTTCGACCCCCTCCAGGACGAAGCCCTGTTCGGCCCGATCGCCCGCATGGTCAAGCACACCCGCGGGGCAAGCACAGCCGTCATCCTCGGCCGCACCGTCCACCTCGTCGGCGCTGCGGACTCCCGCGCAGAGGGCCGCCTGCGAGGCATGACCTGCTGCCTGGCTTACGTCGATGAGGCCACGCTCATCCCGCGCGGCTTCTGGAACCAACTCCTCGGCCGCCTGTCCGTACCTGGCGCCCGCCTCATGGCCACCACCAACCCGGACAACCCCGGGCACTGGCTCCGCAAGGAGTTCATCAACCGGGCTGACGAACTCGACCTCCGCTCGTGGCAGTTCACCCTCGACGACAACCCGGCGCTTGACCCGAAGTACGTCGCCTCCCTCAAGCGCGAGTACATCGGGCTCTGGTACCGGCGGTTCATCCTCGGACACTGGGTGCAGTCCGAGGGTGCGATCTACGAAATGTTCGACGCCGAACGCCACGTCGTCACCGAACTGCCCCACATGGCGCGCTGGCTGTGCGACGCGATCGACTACGGCACCACCAACCCGTACGCCGACCTCCTGATCGGCCTCGGCGTCGACCGCAACCTGTACGTCGCCTCCGAATACCGGTGGGACTCCCGCGCGGAGCGGCGCAAGAAGACGGACGCGGAGTACTCGCAGGCACGCCGGCGCTGGCTCGCCTCAGTGCCTCACCCGCAGTCCAACGTGATCGGCGTGCAGCCGGAGTGGACGGTCGTCGACCCGTCCGCGGCCTCGTACATCGAGCAGCTGCACCGCGACGGCGTCTCCGGGGTCACGCCGGCCGACAACACGGTCTTGGACGGGATCCGTACGGTCGGGTCGCTGATCGCTGCGAACCGGCTGTTCATCCACGAGTCGGCGAAGGGCCTGATCGAGGAAATCCCCGGCTACTCCTGGGACGACGAGAAAGCCGAGAAAGGCGAGGACGCGCCGATCAAGCAAGACGACCACTCCTGCGACGCGCTCCGGTACGGCGTGCGTACGACCGAGGCCCTGTGGCGGCCGCACATCCCGACACTCCTGGAGGTGGCTGCCTGATGCCTGGAACGTACGGCATCCCCATCTACCTCCGTATCGGTAGCGGAACCGAGACAGAGGTCGGTCAAGTCGTCCTCGCCATCGAGGGGGACGGCACCGTGACCATGACCGCCTCCGACATCGCTGCCGCGCTACGAGCGACCGCCGACACGATGGAAGCCACGGAGCAGGAGGTGACCGAGGATGCCTCTGCCGACGGCTGACACCCCCTGGCCGCCCATCGACGAGCGGATCCAATCCGCGCTCGCCGACTGCGACGCCTGGTACTCCAGCGAGCCCGACCGCCTCGAGGAGCGCTACCTCGGCCGCGGCTACCGCGACACCGTCGACAGGCCCGCGCAGCACCGCGGCGGCGTCGTCGGCAGGCTGGCCCGCTGGTTCTGGGGCAACCCCACCGAGCCGGGCCAGAAGCGCGAGAAGCTGCACGTACCGCTCGCGGGCGACATCGCCCGCACCTCCTCGGAGTTGCTGTTCTCGGAGGCACCCAAGCTGCTCGCCGCCGAGGACGCCAGCGACGCGACACAGACTGTGCTCGACGCGCTGATGGAGACGAGCCTCCAGGCGACGCTGCTGGAGGCCGGCGAGGTGTGCGCCGCGCTCGGCGGGGTCTACCTGCGTGTGGTGTGGGATGAGGACGTATCCGATCGGCCGTGGATCGACACGGTGGCCGCAGACCGGGCGGTACCGGAGTTCGCGTACGGGCGCCTGCGCGCGGTCACCTTCTGGACCGTCCTCGACTCCGGCGACGTCAACGACCGGCGCGTGTTCCGGCACCTGGAGCGGCACGAGAAGGGCCGGATCTACCACGGCCTCTACGAAGGCTCCGCGGGCAGCCTCGGCGCCGTACGGCCACTCGCCGACAACCCCGCCACCGCTCCACTCGCCGCCATGGTGGACGCCGACGGAGGCCTCGACACCGGCGCGCCCGACCACCTCACCGCCACGTACGTGCCCAACGTCCGCCCCGCGCGCGCCTGGAGGCACATCCCCACCGCCGCCTACTGGGGCCAGTCCGACTTCCAGGGCATCGAAGGCCTCATGGACGCCCTCGACGAGACGTACTCGTCGTGGATGCGGGACATCGTGAACGGCAAGGGCCGCATCGTCGTCCCCTCGTCGATGCTGGACAGCCTCGGCCCCGGCCAGGGCACCACGTTCAACGAGGACCGCCGGATCTACACCGGCCTCACCATGCTCGCGCGGCCAGGCGACCCGAACCCCCTCACGGTCGTCCAGTTCGAGATCCGCGTCCAGGAGCACCGCGACACCGCCCAGGCACTGTTGGAGCAGGCCGTACGGCAGGCTGGCTACTCCGCAGGCAGCTTCGGCGAGTCCGACGGGCAGGCCGTCACCGCGACCGAGGTCAAGGCCCGCAACCGGCGCTCCCTCAGCACCGCCGGCCGCAAGGGCAAGTACTGGGGGCCCGAGCTTGCCGCCATCACCTCGGCCTGGCTCGCGGTCCTGTCCGGCTTCCGCTTCCGCATGGCCGGGCTGGACTTGGAGCCTCCGAAGGTGGAACTCCAGGACGGCGTCACCGAAGGCCCGATCGAGCTGGCGACCACGGCCGAGCTGCTGGCCCGTGCGGAGGCCGCCTCGAAGGAAACCCTTGTGGCCATGGTCCATCCGGACTGGAACAAGGACCAGATTGAGGCCGAAGTGGCCCTGATTCAGTCGGAATCGGCGCTCGCGGATCCGGTCCTGACGGGCGCCGAGGGGCCGGGCTCCGGTTTCCCGCCTCCCGGAGGCCAGTCGGAGGGGTAGCCCATGCCGGTTTCCCCCGCGATGGCCGAGGATCTCGCCGCCGCGATCACCACGCTGTACGCGGACGCCGAGTTGTCCATCATCGAGCGGCTGCGCAAGGCTCTGGAGGAGGGTATCGACTCACCTCTGTGGGCGGAGATCAAGCTGCGCTCGGTCGGCGACCTACGCGCGGCTGTCGAGGAGGTCGCCTCGGCGCTTCAGACCGACGCGAACGGGGCGGTCGCGCGGGCGCTCACGGAGGCGTACGGGCGTGGCAGGCAGGCTGCTGTCGCGGAGCTGGGGGCTTTGGACATCGGCAGGGAGCTACAGGCCCGCCGGATCCTGCCGAACGCCCCGTCGGTGGACCGTCTGGCCGCGTCGTACGCCGCTGATACCCGGCCGCTGTACCAGCGGATCACCCGTGCCGTCGTCGACACCTACCGGTCGGTAGTGACCCGCGTGTCGTCCGGTCCGCTCCTCGGCACCGTGACCCGACGCCAGGCCAGCCAGCGGGCGTTGGACCAGTTCGCGCGGCGCGGCGTGTCCGGGTTCACCGACTCGGCAGGCCGCAACTGGGAGTTGGCCGCGTACGCAGAGATGGCCGTACGGTCGGTCACCGCCCGTGCGGCGATCGAGGGGCATATCGACGCTCTCGCCGAGATCCAGGTGGGCCTGGTCATCGTCTCCGATGCCCCGCTGGAGTGTCCGCTGTGCGCACGGTGGGAGGGCGAAGTCCTCACCCTGGGGCAGGAGTCGGGGCCGCACACGATCCGCGCCGAGCACACGATCCAGCCCAGCGGGCTGTTCGCTCCCACGCGCACGGTGGCCGTGCACGTCGCCGGATCGCTCGTCGAGGCCCGCGCGGCCGGCCTGTTCCACCCCAACTGCCGGCACTCCCTGGCCGCGTACCTGCCCGGCGTGACCACCCGGCCGCCGCACCACGCGACCCCCGGCACGACGTACGAGGACACCCAGCGCCAGCGTCAGATCGAGCGCCACATCCGCGCGTGGAAGCGCACGCAGGCCGCTGCCATGGACGACGCCGCCCGCCGCAAGGCCGGAGCGAAGGTCCGTGCCTGGCAGAAGGCCGCGCGCGAGCACGTAGCGGCGCACGAGGACCTGCGCCGCAAACCAGCGCGCGAGCAGATCAACGGAGCGCGCTGACCACAGACCCCCGGCATCCGCCGCACGGCGACCGCCGGACATCCCGCACGGGAGATCACCATGCAGCACCCTTTCAAGCACCCGCTCGCCACACACCACTCGATGGAGGTGCTCGGCTTCCGCCGCAACGGCTCGCCGATCTACGCCATCGCGGGTGGCAACGGCGAGGGCGAAGGCGGCTCCGGATCCGGCGCGAACAGCGGCGGTGAAGGCGGCGCAGGCGCAGGAGACCAGGGCGCAGGAGGCTCCGACAGCCAAGGCTCCGGCCAGGGCGCACAGGGAGCCGGAGCGTCCGGAGCAGGATCCGGCGAAGGCGACGCCACGGATTGGAAAGCACACTCCCGCGAGTGGGAGAGGCGCGCCAAGGCCAACGCCAACGCGGCGATCGAGCTGGAGAAGCTCAGGGCCGCGAACATGAGCGAGCAGGAGAAGGCCGTCAAGGCAGCGAAGGACGAAGGCCGCACGGCCGCCCTCGCTGAGGCCACCCCCCAGATCGCTCAGGCCCGCCTCGAAGTAGCTGCCGCGCGCGCCGGCGTCGACCTCTCGGAGTTCGCCGAGTACATCGACGTCGCCAAGTTCATCGGCGAGGACGGTCAGGTCGACAACAAGGCCATCAAGGCCGCCGTCACCAAGTTCTCCAAGCTCGCCCCGAAGGGCGCCGGACGCTCCGGCGCTGACCTCGGCGGTGCAGGCGGCTCCGGCGACCAGACCGCCTCCCTCGACAAGGCGATCGAGGAAGCCACCAAGGCCCGGAACTTCCCCGAAGCAATCCGACTCAAGCGGCTCAAGGCCGCACAGACCCAATGACCTGAGGAGGGACCATGGCCGGCATCACCGGGATGGGAACGACTTTCAACCTGCCCAACTACGCGGGCGAGCTCTTCGCGATCACGCCCGACGACACCCCGCTGCTGTCGGCCATCGGCGGCCTCACCGGCGGTGGCATGACCACCGGTACCGAGTTCGAGTGGCAGACCTACGACCTGCGTGACCCGGCGCAGCGCACCAAGACGGAAGGTGCGACGGCCCCGACGGCCGAGAACCGCGCGCGCGGCAACGTGCGGAACGTGTGCCAGATCCACCAGGAGAAGGTGTCCGTCTCGTACACCAAGCAGGCGGCGATCGGCCAGTTGGCTACGCCGCAGGCCGCGCCGTTCAACGGCGTGGACGGGTCGAACCCGGTCACGAACGAGCTGGACTGGCAGACGGCGCAGGCCCTCAAGAGCATCGCGCTGGACGTGAACTTCTCGTTCATCAACGGCGCGTTCGTCAACCCGACGAGCAACGCCACTGCTCGGCAGACTCGTGGACTGCTCCAGGCGATCACCACGAACCGAATCGCCAGGGGCACTTCGGTGACCGGTGCGACCTCGGCGACGGACACGATCACCTCGACCGCGCACGGCATGTCCGACGGCAACAAGATCGTGTTCACGGCCATCGGCGCAGCGACTGGCATCATCCCCGGGCGCGTGTACTTCGTCGACGCCATCGACGCGAACACCTTCAAGGTCAGCACCACGAACGGCGGTTCGCCCATCACGCTGGGCACGGCCACCGGTATCGCGTTCACCAAGCCGTGGGCGACCGCGCTGACCACCGACCACGTCAACGACATGCTTCAGCTCGCCTACGACAACGGCGGCATCAGCGAGCAGGAGACCGCGACTCTGCTGTCCAACAGCATCCAGAAGCGGGCCATCACCAAGGCGTTCGCCGCGGCCTACGGGCAGTACCGAGAGACCTCCCGCAACGTCGGTGGTGTCAACATGACCACCCTCGTCACGGACTTCGGCACGCTCAACGTGATGATGGACCGGCACATGCCGCAGGACGTCATCGCCGCGGTGTCGCTGGAGCAGCTGATGCCTGTCTTCCTGAACATCCCCGACAAGGGCGTGTTCTTCGACGAGCCGCTGGCCAAGACCGGCGCGAGTGACGAGCGGCAGCTGTACGGCGAGGTCGGCCTGAAGTACGGGCTGGAGCGCGCGCACGCTGTTCAGACGGGCCTGGTGATCTGATCATGGCGATCTATCAGCGCGGAGCGGGCGACTACGTAGCGGAGCGCGTGCAGCCGGAGCCCGGCAGCGAGGAAGAGCAGCGGCTCGACGAGCTGGTCTCCCGTGGTGAGGGCGGCTGGCATGTGGTCAACGCGCCCGCCCCTGAGCCGGAGGCCGCGCCCGTCGTCTTGGAGCGGCCGGCGAAGTCGGCGTCCAAGGCGGACTGGAAGGCCTACGCCGTCCAGGAAGGTCTGGACGAGGACGAGGCGGAGAAGGCCACGCGCGACGACCTCGCGGCGCGGTACGCGGACGGAGGCGGTAGCTGATGGCGCTGACCCAGACTCGGGTGGAAGTCAAGCTGCTCACCACCCAGACGAAGCCGGACGACCTGAGCGTCCCGCAGGACGCGGTCTCCTACCTCAAGTCCCTCAGCCTGGCGGATGGCGCGGGCGCGGGAGCGGTGAACCTGCTCTTCCACGACCAGCGCACTCTCGCCGCGTCCGCCACCGAGAACCTCGACTTGGCGGCGACTCTCGCCGACAAGTTCGGGGCCACCCTCACGTTCGCACGGATCAAGGCCGTGCTGGTCGTGGCGGCCGCGGCGAACACGAACAACGTCAACTTCACCCAGCCCGCCGCCAATGGCGTCCCCGGGCTGTTCCTCGCTGCTGGAGACGGCGTCGCGGTGCAGCCTGGCGGGATGTTCCTGTGGGTGGCCCCGAGCGCTGCGGGCGCGGTGGTCACTCCGGCCACTGGGGACCTGCTCACGGTCACCAACAGCGCGGCGGGCACGTCGGTGACGTACGACGTGCTGATCCTCGGCGCGGCTACGTAGAGGGGGTGCTCGGTGGCGAGGATCTACGCCGTTTCGGCGGACTACCAGAGCTACACCGGGCAGACCCCGCCGGCGGACATCGCAGCTCGGCTCGCGCGTGCGAGTCGGTTTGTGGAGTCCAGTGTGTTCCGGCTGTGCTGGTACGAGGTCGACGAGGACGGCTATCCGTCGAACGCCGCTGTGGCGGAGGCGTTCGCGGCTGCGGTGTGTGCGCAGGTGCAGTGGTGGGCGGAGACCGGTGACGAGCTGGGTACGGCGGCGCAGTGGGGCTCGGTGAAGATCGGCTCCGTGTCGCTGTCGGGGCCCGGCTCGTCATCGGGCAGTACCGCGGCTGTGGGTGGCCGTACGGTCGCCGACACAGTGCTGGAGGCTCTCCGTACGCCGGATCTGACGCCGGACATCTTCGGTCTCGGTGAGGTGGTCTCGTGCTGATCCCCGCCTACCTGCTGCGCCACGAGGTGGTCGTGGAGCCGTACGAGGGGGACAGCGCGGTCGGACCGCTGTACGGGGCTCCGGTCACCGTGCGCTGCTTCCTGGAGCAGCAGAACCGGCGGGTGCGCGACAAGGAGGGCCGAGAGGTCGTGTCCTCGTCGACGTTCTACTGCCGCCTCGACGAGGTCACTGCGCCGCCGGAGTCGAAGGTCACGCTGCCCGACGAGCGGACAACGACGGTCATCGCCGAAGTCCCGCACAACGGCGGCGGGCTGCCCACGCCGGATCACCTCGAAGTCCAACTCGCGTAGGAGGTACTGGTGCCGCAGTACACGCGTTTCAACTTCGACGGCCAACGCCAGTGGACTACCCGGGGCCGGCGTCTTGCCTCGGACGGGCTGCGGCGGGGCCTGGAGCATGTCCTAGCAGTCTCCCAGGCGCAGGTGCCCCTCGATGAGGACACTCTGCAGAGGTCCGGGAAGGTCGACGTCGACGGCCTGGACGGCTCGATCTCCTACGACACGGTGTACGCCCGCAGGCAGCACGAGGAGCTGACCTGGAGGCATCTCCCAGGGCGCAAGGCGAAGTACCTCGAGGACCCCATGAACAGTGAACGGGGCGTCGTGCTGCAACTGATGGCGGTGCCGCTGCGGAGGTGGCTGCGTGGCTGACCTCCTCGACGGCATCGCCCGTCATCTCGAAAGCAAGGGCCTGGTCTCGTACCAGACGGCAACGTCGGGCGGGGACTGCTTCCTCGAGGCACTGCCCGACAAGACCGACGAGGCTGTCGCCCTGACCATCTACGACGACGGCCGGGAGCCGGACTCCAAACTCGCCTACGACGAGCCCCGCGTACAGGTCCGCGTGCGCGGCACGAGCGACCCCCGGGTCTCCCGGCAGCGGTGCGCGGCGATCCGCAGCGAGCTGCACGGACTTGGCCCGCTCACGCTCCCGGACGGCACCGAGCTGATCCTGTCCGTCGCCCTCCAGAACGCGCCGGCGTCCATCGGAACCGACGAGAACGGCCGCCATGAGCACGTCGCGAATTTCCGTATGGAGCACCGCTCGGTAACTGAGCACCGCACCTGATAGCGAATTCCCTTTCAGCCCGCTGCATTTCTGCTGCGGGCATTTAGCCATGCCCGGAGGAAGAGATGACACAGCAGAAGTACAACGCGCGCGATGTGGAATTCCAGGTGGAGGACTTCCTGTCGCCCGGAACGTGGATCGCGATCGAGGAAATCAACACCTTCAGCAAGTCGCATGAGCAGGAGACCACCGACACCACGGTGTACACCTCCAACGGCCAGGCCGAATCGCAGAAGATGCAGATCGCCAAGACCCTCACGATCGAGGGCCTCCGCAAGCGTGACCACGTCACCGGTGTCCAGGCTCCCGGCCAGGCCAAGGTGGAAGCTCTGTCGGAGCGTCTCGGGGAGGACTCCCTCGGCCGCGTGCGGTTCTCCCACAAGCTCGACAGCACGTGGGAGGTGTGGACGGCGCACGTCACCCTCGGGGACCAGGGTGGCGGCAACAACGACAAGGTCAGCTGGAGCGCGACGTTCACCCGCTCTGGCGCGAACACCTCGGTGGCCAAGCCGTGACCGCCCGCACGGCCGCCAAGGAGCAGTCGTGGGATGACTTCTGGGCAGAGGTCTCCACAGGCCGCACGGAGGTCATCCGCGGCGTCGAAGTGCAGGTGCCCACCGATGTGCCGCTGATCCTGGAGCGGCGCATCAACGAACTCCAGGACTCCGAACGCGAAGAAGACGTAGCCGAGCTGATCTCGCTGCTCTTCGGCACCGACTGTATGGAGCAGTGGCGCGAAGCGGGAATGGGCCTTCAGGAATTCCAGACGATCCTGACATGGGGCATCGCCCACGCAAGCGGCCAAGAGATGTCGTTCGCCGAGGCATACGAGATCGTCAAAAAGGGTGAGGGCGCGGGAAAAGCGCCACCGAACCGAGCCGCACGACGATCGCAATCCAACGCTACTGGTGGGCGCTCGAAAGCGACTTCCAGCGCGAGTACCACCTCGGCCCGCAAGAGATCGCGCACCTCACCCGCCGCCGCTTCTACGCGCTCGTAGCGGGCCTGTCGCCGGAGTCGATGTGGCGGCGAATGGCAGGCGACGAGGTGTCGATCATCGACGACGACGAGCAGATCCGGGCCGCCCTGCACAGGTGATCCACCACAACTGAACAACGGGCGGGGGTGCTTGTCGTGGCCCTCACCATCGGCGAGCTGGTCGGTTTCGTCCGCGCGGACGACTCCGGGATGCGGCGCGGCCTGAACGACGCCGAGCTGCGGATGCGCGGATTCCAGCGCGACACCGAGGGCCGCCTGCGCACCCTCAACGGCCGGTTCGCCACCGCGGGCGAACAGATGGCGCTGGGCCTTCGCCGCAGTTCCAACGAGGGGCGTCGGCTCACGGTCTCCCTCGGCCGCATCGGCTCCATGGCCGGGGTGCTGGGACGGGTGGCGGGCCAGGCCGGGCTCATGGCGCTGCGGGTCGGCGCCGTTGCTCCTGTCGCTGCTGCTGCGGCGGGGGCCTTGGCCAACATCGCTCCGGCCGCGGCTGTGGGGGCGACGGCGATCCTTTCGCTGGCGCAGGCCACCGCCGCATTCAAGATCGGCACATCGGGCATTGGGGCAGCGCTCGGGGCCGCATTCAAGGGCGCCGGGGCGGCCGCCGGCGGGGCGGCGTCGGGTGCGAACGCTGCGGCGGCGGCGCAGCAGGCACTCAAGGACGCGGTCAAGCAGGCAGCGGAGGCCAACGAGCAGGCCGCACGGCAGGTAGAGGACGCCGAACGCGGTCTCGCCGATGCGCAGAAGGAAGCGAAGGCGGCGCAGCTCGCCCTCAACGACGCCCGCAAGCAGGGCGCCCGCGACCTGGAAGACCTCAACAACAGCCTCGCCGACGCGGAGCTTGACCAGCGGGACGCGATCCTCGACGTCGAGGACGCGCAGAAGGCCCTCAACGAGGCGAAGAACGACGGCAGCCCCGACGAGATCGAGCGCGCGCAGCTGGCGTACGACCGCGCGGTGCAGCGGCTGAAGGAACAGCGGCTCGAAACGAAGCGGCTGCGCGAGGAGACCGCGAAGGCCAACAAGGCCGGCGTGGACGGCACGGATGCGGTGCGGGACGCGCAGGAGCGCATCGCGGACACGCAGCGCGAGGTCGCCGACCGCGAGCGCGACTTGGCTGACGCCCGTAAGGAAGCGGCCAGGACTGCGGCGGACGGGATCGAGCAGGTCCGCCGCGCTCAGCAGGCCCTGAACGAGGCCATGGCGGGTGGCGGCGGGGGCGGTGGCGGCGGGGTCGACCCGTTCGCGGAGGCCATGGCCAAACTGGCTCCGGCGGCGCGGGCGTTCGTGTACGCGGTCCTGGCGCTGAAGCCCGCGTGGGACGCCCTGAAATTGGACGTCCAGCAGCACCTGTTCCAGGGGCTGGCCGCAGATCTGACGCGTACGGCTCGCAGCGTGCTGCCTGTCCTGCGGCGGGGTCTGGTCGACTCCGCGGACGCGCTCAACGACATGGCGCAGGGTGCGATGTCGTCGGCTCGGGAGCTGGCCACCTCCGGCACCTTGGGCAAGGCGATGGCCTCGGCGAGCGCCGGGCTTCACAATCTGTCCGGCGTCCCGGGCGTTGTGGTGACGGCTTTCGGGCAGCTCGCGGCGGCGGCCGGGCCGAGCTTCGAGCGGCTCACCGCGGCGGCGGGCAAAGCGGCTACGGGGGTCGGCGAGCGGCTCGGCGAGGCGTTCGAGAGCGGCGCGCTTCAGGACGCGATCGAGCGCGCCGTCGACTTGATCGGCGACCTGGCAGACATTGCCGGGAACGTCGGGTCCATCCTGGGGTCCGTCTTCGACGCGGCGCAGAGTTCCGGCGGGAGCCTGATCGGGGTCCTGAAGGAGATCACCGGGCAGCTCGCGGACACCTTCGCGAGCCCGGCCGTGCAGGACGGCCTGACGGCGTTGTTCGAGACGGTGGCCCTGCTCGCGCAGACCGCGGCGCCGCTCCTCGGCCAGGCCCTCAGCCTGCTGGCCCCGATCCTCACCGCGCTGGCCCCACCGGTACAGGCTCTGATCAAGGCCCTGGGCAAGGCACTGTCGCCTGTCATCGAGGCACTGGGGCCGATCCTTGCCGAGCTGGCTACGGCTGTCGGGTCGGTCGTCACAGCTTTCCTGCCGTTCCTGCCCGTCATCTCGGACCTGCTGGTCACCGCACTCAAGCCCCTCGCTCCGGTGATCGCGAAAATCGGCGAGATCTTCGTGAAGCTGGCCCCGCCGCTGGCGGTGCTCGCGAGCACGCTCGGCGGCGCCCTGGTGCCCGTCCTTGGCGGGCTGCTGGACGTCGGCGTGGAGATCGTCACCCAGTTCGCCGACCAGTTCATTGCGCTGCTGCCGCAGCTGACTCAGCTGGTTGTGGGTCTGGCTCCGGCCCTGCTGCAACTGGGCATGTCCCTCGGGGAGATCTTCGCCGAGCTGGCTCCGCTTATCCCGCAGGTCATGCTGTTCGCGACCACCCTGCTCGCGCAGGCACTGCCCGCGGTCCTGCCGCTGATCCCGCCGCTTGTGCAGCTCTCCGTCCTGCTGCTCCGGCTCGCCACGGGCGTGATCACCGCTGTCGTGATCCCGGCCCTCTCCGGCTTGATCAAGTTCCTTCAGGGCATGCAGGCCGCGTTTCGGCCCGCGATCGCTGCGGTGCGCTGGCTGGTCACCGGCACGGTCGACCTGTTCGAGTGGCTCTACAACGTCCTCGTCGGCAATTCGATCGTGCCCGACATGGTCAACGCCATCGTCCGCTGGTTCGCCGCACTCCCTGGCCGGGCGGTGTCCGCACTGTCCAGCCTCGGCCCCCGCATCGCGGGCGTTGCGTCCTCGGCGATGCGGTCCATGGGCAGCGCCGTCAGCCGCGGACTGTCCAGCGCCGTCAGCACCATCCGGGGCCTCCCCGGGCGGGCCCGCTCGGCGCTCAGCAACCTCGGTGGTGTCCTCGCGGCCGCCGGCCGGAGCCTCATCAACGGCTTCATCGACGGCATCAAGTCCAAGTTCGGCAGCGTGCAATCCACCCTCGGCGACCTCACCTCCAACCTGACCTCGTGGAAGGGGCCGGAGGACGTCGACCGGAAGATCCTCACCCCGGCAGGCCGCATGGTCATCGCCGGATTCCAACGCGGCATCACCGACCAAATGCCCTCCCTGCGCTCCCAGTTGCAGGGACTGACGGGCGAGGTGCCCGGCATGGCCCTCAGTGGCGTGGGTGCGACGGCCGGCGCGGGTGCGGGTGGCGGTGTCACGACCGTACGGATCGTGGTCGACGGCCCGGAGCCGATGAAGCGCCTGATCCGCGGCATCGTCGCGGCGGATGGCGGCGGATCAGTGCAGGCCACCTTCGGCCGCGTCAGCAAGTAGGAGGTGCACAGTGCGGCTTGACCTGCGCGGAGAGTTGCAGATCGGCGGCGCATGGGTGGACGCCACCGGCAACATCCTGAAGAGGCAGCTCCTCTCGCACACGCGCGGGCGCCAGGACCAGGACTCACTGACGGACCCGTCCACGTGCAGGCCGCTGCTCGACAACACGAACGGCCAGTACAGCCCGGACAACCCCCTTGGCCCCTACTACGGCCAGTTCGGGCGCAACTCGCCGTTCCGGGTCTCCATCCGCGCAGGCTCCCCCGCACTGGAGGTTCTGGGCTCGGTCGGCGACCATGCCAGCACGCCGGACAACGCCGCCCTCGACATCGTGGGCGACATCGACGTCCGGCTGGATGCGTCCTTCCTCAACTGGACGGACGCGACGGACGGCTTGGACACGGTCGAGATGATCGCCAAGTTCGGATTCTCGGCCGGCGCGAAGTCCTGGGTGCTGGGCACGCGCTCCAACCGCCTGTACTTCGAGTGGTCGGCGGACGGTACAGCGACGCTGGCCGCGAGTTCCACGGTGGACCTGCCGCTGCCTGCGTCGGGGCGGATGGCCATCCGGGCGACGTTGGACGTCGACAACGGCGCGTCGGGCAGGACGATCACTTTCTACACAGCACTGTCCGGGACCGCGGGACCGTGGAAGCAGCTCGGCGCCGCGGTCGTGCAGGCTGGCGTCACGTCGATCTTCAACAGCGCGACCGTGGTCAAGATCGGTGACGCCACCGATCTCGTTTTCACCCGTCCCGTCGGCCGCGTACACAAGGCCGAGATCCGCTCCGGCATCGGCGGCACGGTCGTCGCCAACCCTGATTTCACCGCGCAGGCGGTCGGGGTCACCTCGTTCGTCGACGGCGTGGGCCGCACGTGGACAGTGAACGGCACGGCGTCCATCACCAACCGGCGCACCCGGCTGTCCCATGAACTGGCCGCCTACCCCACCGAGTGGCACCCCTCCGGCAAGCACGCGTGGGTGGACGCCACCACCGCGGGCATCCTGCGTCGCCTGCGCCGCGGTGACCACGCCCTCGACAGCACGCTGCGCCGCCGGATCCCCTCCGGGGGCCCGCTTGCCTACTGGCCCATGGAGGACGGCGCCAACTCAACTCAGTTCGCCTCACCGATCCTGCGGGTGCGGCCGATCGTCACCAGTGGCATGGATCTCGCGGCTGCGGACTCTCTAGCCGGGTCCCGTCCGCTGCCTGTCGTCCGCGCGGGTGCCCTGTACTCGGGGACGGTCCCCAGCGGCTTCGGCCCTCCCGCCACTCAGTGGCACGCCGAGTTCATCTTCAACGTGCCGAACAGTGGGCCGGCCACCGCCCGCACGGTCCTCCTGTGGAACAGCACCGGCACGGTCAAAAAATGGCGGCTGATGCTGAAGACCAACGGCTCGGAGGTCTACGGCTACGACGCGGACGACAACGTGGTCACGTCGTGGCTGGTGGGACCTCTCAACCAGGTCTTCAACACGTGGACACGCTGGCAGATTTACGCCGTCCAGAACGGTTCCAATGTCGACGTCACCGTGGCCTGGATCCCCATCGGCGGCTCGGGCGGCACGGTCAACGCCACTTACGCGGGCAGCGTCGGCCGTATCAGCGGGTTCTCCAGCAACCCAAGTGGCGTCCATAGCGACCTGGAGGGCATGGCCCTTGGCCACATCAGCGTGTTCGCCACCGCCAACACCACGATCTACAACTCGGCCGACATCGCGTTCACCGGGGAGACCGCCGGCGCGCGCATGAACCGTCTCGTCGCGGAGGAAAGCGTCCCGGTCACCGTCTGCGGTGTGGTCGCCGACCAGACCCTGGTGGGGCCCCAGCGTCCCGAAGCGGTGCTGGACCTTCTCCAGGAGGCGGCGGACGCCGACGGCGGGATCCTGTACGAGGACCGCGACCGGCCCGCACTGCGCTACCGGCCCCGGGCCAGCATGTACAACCAGACCCCGGCTCTGGTGCTGGACTACAACGCGCCCGGCCTCGCACCGCCGTTGAGGCCGACGGGGGACGACGACGCGACGGTCAACGACGTCACCGTGGAACGGATCAACGGATCGTCGGGGCGGGCGTTCCTCGAGGAAGGCGCCCTGTCCATCCAGGCCCCGCCGAACGGGGTGGGGACGGGCTACGACACGTCGATCCCGCTGAACCTGCACTCCGACGACCAGACCGAGCCCATCGCCTACTGGCGCCTGCACCTCGGCACCTACGAGGGCCGCCGCTATCCGCAGGTCCACGTGATGGTGCACCAGGCTCCGGGACTGGCGGACCAGATCCTCGCCGTCGACGTCGGCGACAAGATCGTCATCCGGAACCCGCCCCTCTGGGTGGCCCCGGGCGACGTGGAACTCATCGTCCAGGGCTACGAGGAGACCTTCGACGAGTTCGCGTGGGACATCGTCTTCAACTGCACCCCCGGCCGGCCGTGGACGGTCGGCGTCACCGACGACACCGCCCTGGGGATCGTCGACACCGACGGCAGCGAACTCGCCGCCGCCGTTACCTCCTCGGCGACCACGTTCCCCGTGTTCACCGACGGGTCGGTGTGGGTGTGGGAGACCGCGTTCGACGTCAACGTCGGCGGCGAGGAGATGACCGTCACCGCGATCGCCCCGTGGCTGTCGGACGCGCTCGGCCGCACCGTCGCCAACGGGTGGGGGACCGCGGACTCGGGCCAAGTCTGGTCCACGGGCGGCGGAGTGGCCGGCGACTTCGCGGTGGGCTCCGGCTACGGCTCGCACACCCTGTCCACGGTCAACCTGTCCAGGCGGACGTTCGTCACGGCGCCCTTCGTCGATTTCGACATGTACGCGGACCTCACCACCTCCGCGGTCGCCACCGGCGGCAGTTTGATGGGAGGCCCGACCGGCCGCTACCTCGACAGCGACAACTTGTACATGGCCCGCTTGGAGTTCACGACGGCCAACGCGCTGATCCTGACCATCCGCAAGAGGGTTGCGGCCGTCGAGACGCAGCTGACCACGGTCACGCTGCCCACCGCCTACGTCCTCGGCACCTACTGGCGGGTTCGCTTCAAGGCGGTGGGGAGCCTGCTCCAGGCCAGGGCCTGGCCGACGGGGACCCCGGAGCCGGGGTGGTGGCACGCGTCGGTGACCGACACGAGCATCACCACGGCGAGCCTGCTGGGGGTCCGCTCGATCTCCGCGGCAGCCAACACGAACGTCAACCCGCAGATCAGGTACGACGCCGTCCGGCTCACCACTCCCCAGTTGTTCACCGCCGCGCGGGGCGCCAACAACATCACCAAGGCCCACGCGATCGGCGCCCCCCTGAGCCTGGCCTATCCGGCTCGCGCCGCACTGTAGGAGGGAGGACCCGTGGCCTTCATCCCGTTCCCCGGCTGGAACCCGGGCATGGTCATGACCGCCGACCGGCTCAACAGCGCGGCCCTGGTCGGGCGCGTGGTTTTCCTCGCGACCAGGGACACCGCTCAGTCTGTGCCGAACAGCACGGACGGCAATCCGGTGTTGTCGAACGCCATGATCTGGGAATCGATCACCCTGGATGACCTGGGTGGATGGGCGGCAGGCAGCCCGACGCGCTACACCTGCCAGCTCGCTGGCTGGTACCACCTGAACGGCGGGATCTCCTACGCGTTCAACGCGACTGGCCTGAGGGCGGCGTGCTGGTTCGAGTCCGGCGCTCTCGTTCCCGGAGGGCACGGCGCACGCTCACAGGCAACGTCAGGAGCGGGCGTTGCTGCGGTCAACGCCCGGTCGATCCCGGTACTCCTCGGCGTGGGGGACTACATCGAACTGGCCCCGGGCCAGAACTCCGGGGCCGCCCTGAATACGTCGACGGCCAGCGCCCGGCCGCATATGAGCATCACTTTCACTGGCCACGCGTAGCCCCTTTCGACTCTGTCTGCCCTGTGCCGTCTGGCCGGGGCTTTCCTCATGCCCTGGAGGCACTCATGGCAACGCCCCAACCCAGCCCCATCCTCCGGTACTTCGAGTTCAGCCACCTGCCGCCCGCGCTACAGGGCGTGTCGTCCAGGTTCCACGCGCTGGCGTGGTCGCTTGTCGAGGAGGCCGGCCTCGACGCTCTGGAGGTCGAAGTCGCGCTCCGCAAGCTGCTGGAGTCCAAGGACGCGGCCGTACGGGCTGCCGTGGACCTCGTTCTGGAGGAGGGCAGCTGATATGCAGCTCGTCACGCGTAAGGCTCTGGGCTGGCCCGTGTCCGCGGCCCCGCTTCAGGCCAAGACGAAGGGTGTGAAGGTCCACTACACCGGTGCGGCCGTGTCCACGAAGCTCGTCAAGGACCACAGCCTGTGCATCGAGTTGTGGCAGGACATCCGCGCCGCGCACCTGGCCAACCAGCAGGAGAACTACAGCGACGTCGCCTACAACTACGCGGCCTGCATCCACGGCTACCTCCTTGAGGGCCGCGGCATCGGCCGCCGCACCGGGGCCAACGGCAACCAGGCGCTGAACCAGGCGCACTATGCGGTCCTCGGCCTCATCGGCAGCTCCGGCGTGACCGAGACCACCGGCGAACTGCTTAACGCGATCCGCGACGGCATCGACCTGCTCCGCAAGAACGGCGCCGGGACCGAGATCAAGGGCCACCGCGACGGCCACGCCACCGCCTGCCCCGGCGACAACCTGTACGCGTGGGTGCAGAAGGGCGCACCCCGCCCGGGCGCTGGCACGGTCACCGGACCGGTACGGCCGAGTGTCGACCTCTCGAAGCTCCTCGCCGCGGCGAAGGCCGACCCACCGAAGGCCGGCGCGCCCGTCTCGTACACGGGGACGAAGACCGTGGAGACCGCGCTCGTCGCTGAGGGGCTCCTCGCGAAGAGCCTCGCGGACGGCCACTTCGGGACCGCGACGAAGACCGCGTACGCGGCATGGCAGCGCCGCTGCGGCTTCACCGGCAGCGCTGCCGACGGCCTGCCCGGCAAGAGCAGTCTCACCAAGCTCGGCACCCGCCGCGGCTTCGACGTGAAGGAGTAACCCATGTCTGACTTCCCCTCGACCGAGACGGTCGTCAAGACCGCGGCGACGTACGGCCGCGACCTCCTGGAGCGCGTCCTCACGACGTTCCTCCAGGCGGGCATCGCGGGCATCGTCGTGACCCAGCCCCTCGACGGCAGCATGTGGTACGCCGCGGGCGCCGGAGGGGTCGGCGCGGCCCTGTCGCTGCTGAAGGGCCTCGTCGCCCGCTGGAAGGACGTCACCAACTCGGCATCCCTCGCGAGAGGCGTATAGGTGGCGACGCCACAAGACCCCGGGGTGTACATCAGCTCGGGCCAGATGTACCAGGAGTTGAGATCCCTGAGCGATGGCGTGACCCGGGTAGAGACCAAGCTCGACACCATCGGCCAGGGCCTCACCGAGGTCGGCAAAGACGTCGCCGACCACGAGTCCCGTATCCGCGCCCTGGAGCACACCATGTGGCGTGCCGCTGGCGGCGCTGCGGTCCTCGGTGCGGGTGCCGGGGTCGTCGCCCAGTTCCTGATGCGCTGAACCACTGCGGCCCCCATCGCCTTCGGGCGGTGGGGGCCTTTCGTCATGCCCAGGGTCAGGTGCCCGAGGGGATCTCGCCGTACACGCTGACCCAGCGGTCGCCGCGCATCACGACATCTGCGGTCTCGACAGGGCTCCCGGTGGCCTGGTCGTAGTACGTCCGCTCGATCGCCATCACCGGACCGGGCGGGACCATGCCCAGCGCCTGCGCCTCAGCACGCGTCGCCGTACGGGCACGCACCCGCTCGACCGGCTCACCCACATCGATGCCGAGGACACGCATACGCGCGGCGACACCGACCCCGGCGTACGGACCCACCTCCGGGAGCACGATCAGCGACTCGCCCGTGAGCGAGAGCGGCTCCCACGACTCGGCGAGCTGCACCGGAGCATCGTCGGCGAGGTACACGTACGAGGTGTGCATCACCGCAGCGCCCTCCGTGATGCCCAGGCGTACGGACACCGACTCACTGGCCTTCTCTGTCGTCGACTCGTGCCGCCACGTACCGGCCGCGCCCTGCTCGGCGACACCTCGCCCGAAGGGACTGTCCTCGGACCGTTTGCGGTGCTGGCGGATGAGGAGTTCGGGGGTGTCCTGGCTGCGGACGTAGTGGCCGGCGCCGTGGCGGGAGATGACGAGGCCTTCGTCGACGAGGACTTTGTAGGCGCCGCTGACGACGCTGTTGCTGCCGCCGTACTGGCGGGAGATCTCCGCTCCGGAAGGGAGGCGCGCCCCGGGGAGGAACTCGCCGTTCTCGATGCGGGCGCGCAGTTCCCCGGCGACTCGCAGATACAGCGGCGGCTCGGTCGTCACCGTGGGCTCCTTTCGATGTGACTTACGTGACAGAGTAGTGCCCGCTCGCTACTCTCGTACGAGAGTGATTCTCTCGCACGAGAGCGGGGATGTGCCATGCCATTGAGCTTGCGAGCAGCGGCGTTACGGACCGCGCTGGAGCGCGCCCTCGACGAACCGGTGCACGCGCTGACCACCTCGCGCGGCACACGCGTCCACGCCCCCGCACCGCCGCCGCACGACGCCGCGACGTGGGGGGCTGTCTTCGACGCACTCCGCAGCGCGGACTACTACGGCAGCACCGACACCTCAGGCACCCCGGAGATTTGGGCCGAGATCCAAGACGAGGCGACCTCATGACGTCCACGGACAACACCACACCATTCCCGGCCGGATGGACCGACGTCTTCGGCGACGGAACCGTCCTCGTACGGATCACCCAGCCGGTACCCGACCAGCCCCGGACGGAGGCCGACGCGACATGACCGGCAGTCCCTACATGCGCCACCCCCTCACCATTCGAACTCTCGCGCCCGCCGAGTACGACACCCTCCTCACCCACTGCACCACGTGCACGTGGTGCCGGGAGAACCCGAAGACGGAGTGCACCCGGGCGGGTGTCCTGCGCCGGCGCTGGTCCGCAGCAGGGCGCGCGGCCCGCTCGGGGAGTGGCAGCCGATGAGCATCTGCGCGCGTTGCGATGAGCCGATCGGCCCCGGCGAGGCCGCCGAGTCCTTCGTCCACGATTCCGCGTCGGCGGGCGGCGATTCCGTCACCGTCCACCAGGAGCTGTGTGCGCGTCCCGAGCGGCAGACCGCTCCGGAGTCGTTCCGCTTCATGAGCCCCCACTCCCGGCAGTCGCGCCGACCGAACCGGTAGCGGGATGAGGGCGGCTCCGTCTGTTGAGCGGTGGCCGTCGTGACCCGTCGCAGCCTGCCCCTGTTGTTGCTGAGGGCTGCGGCGGGTCACTTGACGAGGTCTGCGAGCGGGACATCGAGGGCGTCGGCGACGAGGAGCAGGTGATCGAGGAGTGTCGAGTAGGCGCCCTGTTCGATCCGGTTGACCGTTTTGCGGTCCAGTCCGATGCGCTCGCCGAGCTGCTCTTGTGTAAATTTCTTGCGCTTACGCGCGGCGCGGACGTTATCTCCGATGGCCTGTCGGCGGGCGAGTACCCAAGCGGGCAGGGGGTCGGAAGGCACGCATACACGCTGGTGGGAGCGGTGATCATTGTCTGTACCATCGTTGGTACATCGCCGCCTGCGAGTCCTGGCCGCTCGGAACCCACCTCGCATATAGAGCGCGCGTTCGAGCGATGGCCAGGATCTGACCATTGTTCAGATCGGCGCCTTACTCGATCATTTCGACAAAGACTTACTCAACAGCACACGCCGCGACGCCGAGCACCAGGTGACCCCCACATGCGCAAGCACAATCCACCCTCCTGCCAGCTCACCGCGGAGCAGGAGACGCGCCTCGACTACGCGCGCCGCGACCTCGAGAACTTCCGCGCCGCAGACCTCGCGCAACTGGACCCCGCAGGCCTCATCCTGACCATCGCGCGGCTACTCACGCGCCTCGACGACACCCTCCAAATCGTCGAGGAGATCACGGAGCCATAGCCGCTCCCCGCCGCCGCACCCCAGTAACCTAGGTCCCTCAATGGCATTCGCTCCCGGGAACGTCGGCCGCAAGTGTCGGCACGGGGTCATCCTGAAGGTGCTCGCCAGCAACATCTGCGGAAGTGACCAGCACATGGTGCGGGGTCGTACGACCGCGCCCGAGGGGCTGGTCCTCGGACACGAAATCACCGGAGAGGTACTGGAACGCGGCCCGGACGTCGAGTTCATCGAGGTCGGGGACATCGTGTCGGTGCCGTTCAACATCGCCTGCGGGCGGTGCCGTAACTGCAAGGAGCGGAAAACCGGCATCTGTCTGAACGTCAACCCGGCCCGGCCGGGCGCCGCTTATGGGTATGTCGACATGGGCGGCTGGGTCGGCGGACAGGCCGAGTACGCCATGGTCCCGTACGCGGACTTCAACCTGCTGCGGTTCCCCGACCGGGACCAGGCACGCGAGAAGCTCCTCGACCTCACCATGCTGTCGGACATTTTCCCGACCGGCTTCCACGGCGCGGTCACCGCGGGCGCCGGTGTCGGTTCGACGGTGTACGTCGCCGGGGCGGGCCCGGTCGGGCTCGCCGCCGCGGCTTCCGCGCAGCTCCTCGGCGCCGCGGTCGTCATCGTCGGGGACCTCAACGCCGAACGCCTCGCCCAGGCGCGGAGTTTCGGCTGCGAGACCGTCGATGTGTCCCGCGGCAGCGTGGAGGACCAGATCGCGCAGATCCTCGGGGAGCCCGAGGTCGACGCGGCCGTCGACGCCGTCGGCTTCGAGGCCAGGGCCCACGGCCCGAACGCCCAGGAGGCACCCGCGACCGTCCTCAACTCGCTGATGGGCATCACGCGCGCGGGCGGCGCCCTCGGCATCCCCGGGCTGTACGTCACGGACGACCCCGGAGGGGTCGACCAGGACGCCCGGACCGGGACACTGAAGGTACGGCTCGGCCTGGGCTGGGCGAAGAGTCACCAGTTCACCACGGGCCAGTGCCCGGTGATGCGGTACCACCGGGGGCTGATGCAGGCGATCCTGCACGAGCGGGTGCACATCGCCAAGGCGGTCAACGCCACGGTGATCAGCCTGGACGACGCACCGCGCGGTTACGCCGAGTTCGACCAGGGCGCCAGCCGCAAGTACGTCCTCGATCCACATGGGGCCCTGGACGGCGTACGACCCGTCTGAGGTGCTGCAAGGCATACGCCCAGCCGGCTGACAGGGGTGCCCACCCACGTGGGCACCCCTGTGCGCTACTCGTAGTGCCGTGCCTCGAAGACGTTTCCGTCCGGGTCGCGGAAGTAGAAGCTGCGTTTGGACATTCCGCGGGCTCCGAAGGAGTCGTACGAGAAGTCCGAGACGGGGACGGAGCGCTCCTCCAGACGTGCGCGCAGCCCCGTGAAATCGTCCTCCTGGAGGGACAGGCACACGTGGCTGACGGGGTGACCGGCGCTGTCGGCAGCTCCGGGGACCATCGTCATGTGCGGCGCCATGGCGAGCGGCGCGAGGTCGAAAATGGTCTCCTCATTGAGGCGTACGGAGGGGAACGACACCTCTCCCGCGGCGAATTCGGTGACCCTCAGGGGTTCCAGGCCGACCGCCTCCTCGTAGAAGCCGGCGGAGGCGACCGGATCGCGCACCCAGAGGACGACATGGTCGAGACGTGCCGAGTTGTCCGTCATGCCCTCAGGCTGGGGGTGCGTGACGCCGGTCGCAAGGGTTTGACCTGGTGTGCCGCTCGCCAGAGATGAGGAAAGACGACCGACCGACAGGAGGCAGGCGCGTGATCGTGGTGTCCGAAGAGGTGCGGGAGGCGCTCGACGCGCGCCGGCCGGTGGTGGCCCTGGAGTCGACGATCATCGCGCACGGGCTGCCGCGCCCGCGCAATCTGCAGGTCGCTCTGGAACTGGAGGATGTCGTACGGCGGGAGGGCGCCGTACCCGCGACGATCGCCGTGCTCGACGGGCACCCTCTTGTGGGACTGGACAAGGAGCAGTTGGAGCGGGTCGCGAACGAGGACGGGATCCGCAAGCTGGGGCACCGTGATCTGCCCCTCGCGGTGGCATCGGGGGCGAGCGGGGCGACAACCGTGTCCGCGACGGCGCTGCTGGCCGCCCGCGCGGGCGTACGGGTGTTCGCGACGGGCGGGCTCGGCGGGGTGCACCGGGAGTGGACGGTGACCCAGGACGAGTCCGCCGATCTGGGTCTGCTGGCGCGTACCCGGATCACGGTGGTGTGCGCGGGCGTCAAGTCGATCCTGGACGTGCCCGCGACACTGCAGCGCCTGGAGACACTGGGCGTGGCGGTGGCCGGGTACGGCACGGAGCGGTTCCCCGGCTTCTACCTGTCCGACTCGGGATATCCGGTGGAGTGGACACTGCGGTCGCCCGGACAGGTGGCGGATGTCATGCGCGCGCAGGACACGCTGGAGGGTCCCGAGTCGGCGCTCATCGTCGCGAATCCGGTCCCCGAAGCGGAGCAGCTCGATCCCGAGCTCCACGCGCGCGTGCTCGCCGACGCGCTGCACGCGTGCGAGGCGGAGGGTGTGTCCGGGCAGGCCGTGACTCCGTTCCTGCTCGACTATCTGGTGCGGCACACGGACGGCGCCTCGCTGAGTGCCAACCTCGCGGCGGTGCGCGGCAACGTACGCCTCGCGGGGGGCATCGCGGCCGCCTGGGCCGGGGCGGCGTGAGCGGGACGGATCACGCGGCTGCCGGGCGAGAGGGAAACGCGGCCACGGGTGCGCTGCTCGTCGTCGGTGACGTGGTCACGGACGTCGTCGCCCAGCACCGGGGTCCGCTGGCTGCGGGCACCGACACGGCCGCCGTGATCCGGACGCTGCCGGGCGGGGCAGGCGCCAACGTCGCCTGCTGGGCGGCGCACGAGGGCTGTGCAGACGTACGGCTGCTCGGCCGGGTGGGTGCGGACGCGGCCGCGTGGCACGAGCGTGAGCTGACGGCATCCGGCGTACGCCCGCTCCTCGTCGTCGATCCGGAGGCGCCCACGGGGACGGTCATCTGCCTGGTGGACACGGGCGCTTCGGCCGAGCGCACGTTTCTCACGGACCTCGGGTCCTCCCCGCAACTCGAACCCGGCAACTGGTCTCCCTCGCTGCTCGACGGGGTCGCGCGACTGCACCTGTCGGGCTATCTGCTCTTCTCCGAGTCGGGCCGGGCGCTGGTGTCGGTGGTGCTGGAGTCGGCACGCGCGCGTGGCGTACCGGTGAGCCTGGACCCGGCGTCGGCGGGGTTCCTCACGCAGTTGGGTGTGGACCGCTTCCTCGCACTCGCGGAGGGCGTCGACATCATGCTGCCCAGCCGGAACGAGGCCTTCCTCCTGACGGGGCTGCCCGATCCGGCGGACGCGGCGGCCAAGTTGAGCCGCCACGTCCCCCTGGTCGTCGCCAAGCAGGGCGGCGACGGAGCCCTGGTGGCCCGCTCGGGCGCCGTCCACGCCCGTGTTCCGGCGTCGCCCGCCACACCCCGCGACACCACGGGCGCGGGCGATGCCTTCACCGGAGCGTTCCTCGCCGCCCTGCTCGCCGGCGCGGAGCCCGAGGAGGCCGCGGGGCGGGGGTGCCGGGCGGGGGCGATGGCGGTGGAGCGGGTCGGGGGGAGGCCGCCGACGGGCAGGTGACCGTGCTCGGTGGCGGCCTACAGGTCGCGCCTACTAGCCCGTTCCCATCGGTCGTACCTACCAGCCGTGCTCACCAGCCGTGTCCACCGGTCATGCCCACCGGTCATGCCCACCGGTCGTGGCCACCAGCCGTGCTATTGGTCGCGCCTACTGGTCATGCCTACTGCCTGCGCGCCAACTCCTCTCCCGCCTCTACCCCTTGCGCCCCCAGGCCGAGATCATCGGCGCCGTCGCCAGGTCCATCGACCCGGAGGCGACATTGGCCAGGTGGCGGTCGATCTCCTCGTGGGTGGCGAGACCCGCGGTGACGAGCTGTTCCCTGATCTGACGGATCGTCGCGGATTCGAGGGCGGCGCAGGCAGGCGAGGTGACGGGGAAGTACGCGTCGGCCTCGACACCGCGCAACCCGGCCTGGCGGAGCAGGCGCGGGAGTTTGCGGCCGTACCCGAGGTCGGTGCCGCGCTCCCCGAGCAGGCTGCGCAGGCCTTGGCGCAGCCGGTTCGCGAGTTGTTGCTCGGGGCCGTACTCGTCGAGGCAGAGCAGGGGTTGCAACGCGGGGTCGGCATCCTCGACGAGGAGCCGGCCGCCGGGTCGCAGGGCCTTGATCATCGACCGCAACGCCCGCTCCCGGTCCGGCACATGGACCAGTACGAGCCTGGCGTGCACGAGGTCGAAGCCGTCGCCCGGCGGCTCCTCGGCGCCCACGTCGTGGACGCGCACCTCGATCGGCGGACGGGCAGCGGATCTCACCCACGACGTGTCGGTGTCGGTCGCGATGACCCGTCCGGTGGGGCCGACCTTCTTGGCGAGCCAGGACACCACGGACGTGCCGCCCGCGCCGACCTCCCAGCAGCGCCAGCCGGAGCCGATGCCGAAGCGTTCGAGGTGCCGGAACGTCGTGGGGTCGAAGAGAGTGGCGGAGGCGTCGAAGCGCTGCTCCGCCTCGGTCTGCCGGTTGTCGAGGAGATACCCGTCGGTTCGCGTCATAGAGAGATCATCCCATTTGAGCGCCTTGTCATGATTCGCTGACGCTCCCGTTGTCGACACTCCCCCGCGGTCGATGTACCGGAGCGGAATGTTCCGTTCCCACAGGCTTCTCCGGCGGTCGAACCGGCCTGGCAAACTGACACGCCAAGGCGCAAAGTGCGGCGCGAGGGGATCCACGCAAGGAGATCCAAATGTCCATGGCAGGGAATCTGCGGAAGGTCGCGGGCCTCGACAAGGTCAGCGGCCTCCGCAAGGTGGCGCGGCTGGCACGGCGACACACCCGAGTCGACCTGAGCCACCCCGCCCGGTCCCCGCTGGGCTCGGCAGTGGTGAACTGCGTGGCTTACCAAGACGGCGCCAGGGTCCCCGGGGGCCGCGATCTGGTCGAAACCGTGGAGCGGGTCCGCAAGAAGGACGACGGGTTCGTCTGGCTCGGGCTGCATGAGCCGACGGACCAGGAGTTCACGGGCATCGCCGATCTCTTCGACCTGCACCCCCTGGCCGTCGAAGACGCGGTGGAAGCCCATCAGCGCCCGAAGCTGGAGGCATACGGCGAGACGCTCTTCGCCGTGTTCAAGACGGTCTGCTACGTCGAGCACAAGGAACTGACGGCGACCAGCGAGGTGGTGAACACCGGCGAGATCATGGTCTTCGTCGGGGCGGACTTCGTCATCACGGTGCGGCACGGAAGGCACGGGTCACTGGGCCCGCTGCGCGAGGAGCTGGAGGCCGATCCCCGCCAGCTCTCCAAGGGCCCGGCCACGGTGCTGCATGCGATCGCGGACCATGTGGTCGACGACTACGTGAATGTCACGGACTCGGTCCAGGCTGACATCGACCAGGTCGAGGCCGACGTCTTCGCGGAGAACGGCGCTCGCGCGGACGCGGGCCGCATCTACCAGCTCAAGCGTGAACTCCTGGAACTGAAGCGGGCCGTGGTTCCGCTCGCCCGCCCGGTCCAGGAGCTCGCCACCCGCCCGATACGGGTGATCGACCCGGAGATACAGGCCTATTTCCGCGATGTCTCCGACCACCTGCTGCGGGCCACCGAGCAGATCGCCGCCTTCGACGAGCTGCTCAACTCCATCCTCCAGGCGCACCTGGCGCAGGTCACGGTGTCGCAGAACGAAGACATGCGGAAGATCACGGCGTGGGCGGCCCTCATCGCCGTACCGACGATGGTCTGCGGGGTGTACGGCATGAACTTCGAGCATATGCCGGAACTGCACTGGACGTTCGGCTACCCGCTGGTCCTCGGCGTGATAGCCACCGCCTGCCTCGTCCTTTATCGGGGGTTCCGGCGCAGCGGCTGGTTGTGAGGGGCCTGGGACGCCGCGACCTGGGACGCCGCTCTCCGAAGTGCGGCTGTCCGTCCACGTGTCCGACTGCCGGTCCGTCAGGACAGCCGGACAGCCGGACAACGGGATGCGGGATGCGGGATGCGGGATGATCCACTGGACCGGGAGGATCGACCGGACCAGGAGGATTGTCGAGGTCAGCGCGTCGCGCTCCTCGCGTAGACGCTCTCGACCCAGGCGGCGAGTTGTTCGTCCGTCAGGTGCTGGGCCAGGTCGGCCTCGCTGATCATGCCGACCAGGCGCTTGTTCTCGATCACGGGAAGCCGGCGGATCTGGTGCCCCTTCATCTCCTGGAGCACCTCGCCGACATCGGCGTTCGAGTCGATCCAGCGCGGGGTGCCCTGTGCCATCTCGCCCGCGGTGATCCGCGCCGGGTCGTGGCCCATGGCCACACAGCCGATGACGATGTCGCGGTCCGTGAGGATGCCGCAGAGCCGTTCGTTCTCGTCACTGATGGGCAGGGCTCCCACGTGGAGCTCGCGCATCAGCTGGGCGGCGCGGTCCAGGGTCTCGTGAGCGGGAATCCACTGGGCACCACGGTGCATGATGTCTCCGGCGGTGGTCATGAAGTACCTCCCGGTGCCGGACGGCCGGCGCGGAGCGGAAGGCACCGCTAGTCCCGGCGCCCTACATTCTCGCCGCGCCCCCGGAGAAACGCACCCGGAAGTTCCCGTTTTCGGGTCAGAGTTCCTGGTTTCGAGTCAGCGTTGCCGGCTACAGGCCAGGGTTCCCGTTTACGGGTCAGGGTTCCCGGTTGCAAGCCAGGGGCCCCGTTTCCGGGTCAGGCGGAGAAGCCGACGATCTTTTGCGGGACGACACGGATGATCACGCGGACCTCGTCGTCCTTCTCCGCCGGAGGGTCGATGCCGAGGTACTTGTGGGAGAGCTCGTACGGGAGGCTCTTGGCGTCGTCGGGGAGGATCTCGGCGGTGCCGCGGATCTCCACCGAGGTGTAGGGGTTGGCGAGGTCGAAGACCGAGAGGCTGATCCGGGGGTCCCGCTGGAGGTTGCGCACCTTCTGGCGGCCGGCGGTGGAGGAGAACAGCACGGTGTCGCCCTCGCGTTTGATCCAGACCACCGAGTTCTGGGGGGCGCCGCCGGGGCCGAGGGTGGCGACGCTGGCGAAGTTCTTGGCGTCGAGGAGCGTGCGGACCGATTCACCGAAGGAGAGCGTCATGACCGCCAGCATAACTATATGCACGTGCATGCAGAAGGGTTTTGGGTGACCGCCTGCGCTCAGCCGTTCCACGCCGGATGCCGTGGGTCGTCGGCACGAACCAGGACGTCGGCCGTGGTGCCGGGGTCCGTCTCGGTCTCGTAGCGCGCGAAGGCGGGGAGGGTCCAGTGCTCGGCCTCGGGGGTGCGGCGGCGGAGTGCGCCCGGCGAGAGGAACACGTGGATGCTGAGGTCGAAGGGGAACCAGTGGCGAAGGAGGAAGGGACCGTGCAGCAACAGGGGGCAGCCTGGCGGGAGTTGGACGTACGGGCTGCGGGTGGCGCGGTCGGTGGCCGGATCCCAGAGGTCGGGCAGGACTCGGCCGTCGCCGCCGGGTTCGAGGGGGCCGAAGACCTCACGCCACAGGGCGCCGGTGTCGAACCAACCGTCGTAGTAGGAGTCCACATCCTCGCGGCCGTATTCGAGCCGCACCGACGAGGGACGCAGGAAGCCCTCCGTGCCGACCACGAGGGAGGCCCGGCCTCGTATGCGGAGCGCCTCGGAGACGCGGTGCGCGAGTTCACCGGGGCGGGCGGCCGGCGCTCCGTCGAAGGCGATGCGCGGCCAGGGGCTGCCGTCGTCCGGTTCCATGTCGAGCAGCCGCTCGGCGAGGAGGTCGCCGAGCTTTTCCCAGGTGATCGCTTGGAGTCGCACACAGCCCATGATGCCGCGATCCGGAAGCGTTCTCGTGGGCGTCGCGGGCGGCGAGGAGTTGCGGAAGGTCCGCGGCACTCCAGGTGCAGGCGGCGTCGAGGAGGGGGACGAGGGTGCGGCCGAGGGGGGTGGGTGGTGAGGGCGTATTCGACGCGGGGCGGGTTCTCGTCGTACGCGGGGCGGGTTCTCGTCGTACGCGGGGCGGGTTCTCGTCGTACGCGGGGCGGGTTCTCGTCGTACGCGGGGCGGCTGGGACCGGGTGCGGCTCGGTGGGCGACGGCTCGGGCATCGTTCGCAGCTGGCGCCGATTTCGTCGAAGTAGCCGATATCTCTTGCATACCGTGCAGGTCAGGCGGTGAAATGCGCTGCCTGGCAAGGTAGTTGGGCATCGCTGGGGTCGTCGCACCTAGGGCTCACCCTGATTGGCTTTGCGGCTCGCTCACGGAGGCGTCGGGCTGGGGACAACTCGCCGGTGACGTAGATCCAGGGTCGGACGGGGGAATGAACCGCGTATGGCACCGATCGCAACTCCCCCGCACCGCAGCGGACTTCTCGTCATCCAGCCGCTCAAGAAGCGGCAGTGTGCCGAGTGCCGGTCCGGGCCGCTGGCGTTGCTGGTGCTGGAGGACGGGGCGCCACGGTGTCTGGACTGCGCGGATCTCGGGCATCTGGTGTTCCTGCCGCGGGGCGACACCGCGCTGACGCGGCGGTCGCGGGAGGGGAGTGCGCTGTCGGCGGTGGTGGTGCGGTTCAACCGGCGCAGGAGCCGGTACGAGCGGCAGGGTGTGCTCGTCGAGGAGGTGGCGCTGGCCCTGGCCGAGGAACGGTGCCTGGCGGACGCGGAGGCGCGGCGGCGGCGCCGGGCCCGGGACGCGCGGCGGCGGGAGGATGAGGATCTGCGGTTCACGGACGCTTTCGCGCGGGAGATCCGGCGGATGTTTCCGGGTTGTCCGGCCGATCGGGCGCGGGACATCGCCGCGCACGCGTCGGTACGTGGGAGTGGGCGGGTGGGGCGGAGTGCGGCGGGGCGTGCGCTGTCCGAGGCGGCGGTGGCTTCGGCGGTCCGGGCGGCCGTGCGGCATGCGGACACGCCGTACGACCAGTTGCTGATGAGCGGGGTGCCTCGGTATGAGGCTCGGCGGCGGATCGCTGGGGTGGTGGAGGCCACCGTGCGGGGGTGGGGCGCGGGGCCGGTGCCACCGTGAGGTGGAAACAGTTTTCCTCGCCCCCTCCGCCTCTGCCCGTCCCTTGTTCCTGGGTGCTCCGCCCCCAGACCCCCGTATCGCGCTGAAGGCGCTCGTCCTCAAACGCCGGACGGGCTGAAAGACCGCCCCCTCGGGTGGGTGGGGATCGGGACGGCACCACCTCGTCCTCAAACGCCGGACGGGCTGAACCAGGGCTCAGCCCCAAGATGGCACCCCTCGTCCTCCACGCCGGACCGGCCGAAGGATCTCCGGACCGGCAGGTGGGTTCTCCTGGACGCTCCCGCATGCTTCCGCGCCCCTCAGCCATGGTCGGCGTCGCCGTGCGGGTTTTCACTTGTGGTGACAGCGGACTTCGGGTCGACGTGGGAGTGGACATGATCGATGGGCCGTACTTCGTGCTGACGTTGGTGGGGGTGCTGGGGTGTGGGCTGGTGGCGGGGGTGTTCTACGGGTTCTCGACGTTCGTGATGAGGGCGATCGCCGAGTTGCCTCCCGCGCAGGGGGTCGCCGCGATGAAGTCGATCAATGTGTTCGCGGTGCGCCCCGCGTTCATGCTGGCGTTCCTCGGGTCGGCGCTGCTGTGCGCGGCCATCGCGGTGGTCACGTTCGTGCTGCAGCCGGACGAGGGGACGGTGGAGCTGTTGCTGGGCAGCGCGCTGTATCTGTTCGGGTGCTTCGGAGTGACCATCGCCGCGAACGTGCCCCGCAACAACGCGCTCGCGAAGATGGCCCCCGGCAGCCCGGAGGCTGCCGCGTACTGGCCCACGTATGTGCGCGAGTGGTCGATGTGGAACCACATCCGCACCGTCGCGGCGGCCGCCGCGTCGATCTCCTACGTCCTCGCCATCGCCTGAGCCGCCGCCACCGGAGCTGAAGCGGAAGCAGAAGGGGAAGCAGAAGCAGAGGCCGCCGGCTGAGCGGCGCGGCCCGCTCCGGCGACGTATCGTGGCCGGAAAGGAGTGCCGCCCGGAGGCCGTGGGACGAAGACGTCCGACGGCGGCGCGGCCCCGTGCCCGTCGCGTACGCAAGGGGGACGGCCATGGCCGATCCCAAAGGATTCATGACGACACCGCGCGAGGAGTACCCGCGCCGGCCCGTCGAGGAACGGGTGCGGGACTGGAACGAGGTGTACGTCCCCGGAGCACTGCTGCCGATCATCAGCAGGCAGGCCGACCGCTGCATGGACTGCGGGGTCCCCTTCTGCCATGACGCCTGTCCGCTGGGCAATCTGATCCCCGAGTGGAACGACCTCGTCTCCCGGGACGACTGGCGGGCGGCAAGCGACCGGCTGCACGCCACGAACAACTTCCCAGAGTTCACCGGGCGGTTGTGCCCCGCGCCGTGCGAGGCGGGCTGTGTGCTCGCGATCAACCAGCCCGCGGTCACCATCAAGAACGTCGAGGTCGCCATCGCCGACCGCGCCTGGGCGGACGGGCTCACGCCGCCACGCCCGCCGGACCGGCTCTCCGGACGGACGGTCGCCGTCATCGGTTCGGGACCCACCGGGCTCGCCGCGGCACAGCAGTTGACGCGGGCCGGGCACACCGTGGCCGTGTACGAGCGGGCCGACCGGATCGGCGGGCTCATGCGGTACGGGATCCCGGCGTTCAAGATGGAGAAGCAGCATCTGGACCGGCGCCTGGGTCAAATGCGCGCGGAGGGAACGAAGTTCCGTACGTCGACGGTGGTCGGGCGGGACATCGGAGCGGCGGAGCTACGGGCGCGCTACGACGCCGTCATCCTTGCCGTGGGCGCGACGGCCTGGCGTGAACTCCCCGTACCGGGGCGGGAGTTGCAGGGTATCCACCAGGCGATGGAGTACCTCCCGTTCGCCGACCGGGTCTGTGAGGGCGACCTGGAGACATCGCCGCTGTCCGCCGCCGGCAAGCACGTCGTCATCGTCGGCGGCGGCGACACCGGCGCCGACTGTCTGGGGACCGCGGTGCGTGAGGGCGCGGCGTCCGTGACCCAGCTCGACATCTATCCGCTGCCGGAGGCGGAACGCGACCACGACTCCGAGCCCTGGCCGACGTACCCGAAGATCTACCGGCTCTCGGCCGCGCACGAGGAGGCCGACGCGCTGGAGACGGCGCCCTCGGCGCATGCGGACGCGCGACTTTTCGCGGCGTCCACGCTCCGCTTCACCGGGGACGCGGCAGGGCACGTCCGCTCGCTGCATCTCGTCGAGGTGGACGCGGGGCGCCGCCCGGTCGACGGTTCCGGGCGGACGCTTCCCGCCGACCTGGTGCTGCTCGCGCTCGGCTTCTCCGGACCCGACCGCCAGGACGGACTGATCGACCAGCTTGGCCTGGCTCTCGACCCGCGGGGCACGATCACCCGCGACGCGGACTTCGCGACGAACGTCCCCGGGGTGTACGCCGCCGGGGACGCGGCCCGCGGCCAGTCCCTCATCGTCTGGGCCATCGCCGAGGGCCGCGCCGTGGCGGCCGCGGTCGACCGCCGGCTGACGGGCGGCGACTCGCGACTGCCGACGCCGATCGGACCGTACGACCGCCCGATGTCGGCGTAGCGACACTCGTCGGCCACACGCATCGGACGCATCAGTCACACCCGTCAGCGGCGCTCGTCCGTGCCCGCCACCTTCGCCGTCGACAGGGCCACCCGGTTCCAGGTGTTGATCGTGAAGATCAGGGCCAGGACGTGGGCCAGTTCCTGGTCGTCGAAGACAGCCGCGGCCTGCGCGTAGACGTCGTCCGGGACGCCTCCGTCGGCGACCAGGGTGACCGCCTCCGTGAGGGCGAGAGCGGCGCGCTCCCTCTCGGTGAAGAAGTGCCGGGCCTCGCGCCACACCGGGACCATGTGCAGCCGGTCCTCGCTCTCGCCGGCCTTGCGGGCGTCGTTGGTGTGCATGTGGAGGCAGTACGCGCAGTGATTGATGTGCGAGGCACGGATCTGGATGAGCTCGACGAGGGCGGGGTCGAGCCCGTCGCGGGCCGCCGCGTCGAAGCCGATCAGCGCCCGGAAGACCTTCGGGGCGGACTTCGCGAAGTCGAGACGGGCGGTGTCGGTCACGGCCGCTCCAGCGGCGCCGGCGGTGTTCGTGTTCGTCGTCATGCCCATGAATCTACGGGGCCGAAAGACCCGCTGTAGGGTGCATTTCTGTGGAAGAAACATGGGTCAATTCCGCGGAGCGGATCGGTGCTGACCTGCACCTGCATCTGGATGTGGCCGGGTCCGGCGGGCGCCGGGCCGCGCTGATCGGCGCCCTGCGCGAAGCCGTACGCAGTGGCAGGCTCGCACCGGGCACCCGGCTGCCGCCGTACCGCTCGCTCGCCGCCGACCTGGGCGTCGCGCGCAACACGGTCGCCGACGCGTACGCGGAGCTCGTCGCCGAAGGCTGGCTGACCGCCCGGCAGGGGTCGGGGACCCGGGTCGCCGCGCGTGCCGAACCGCTGGGCGCCCCCGCGCGCGTACCGAAAAAGGCACCTCCACGCGCGCGTGGACCACGGCACGACCTGCGGCAGGGCACCCCGGACGCGTCGTCGTTCCCGCGTACCGCCTGGCTCGCGTCCTACCGACGGGCCCTCCAGCAGGCGCCCAACGAGGCCTTCGGGCCGGGCGATCCAGCGGGCCGAGTCGAACTGCGGCACGCGCTCGCCGAGTACCTGGCACGCGCGCGTGGCGTGCGCACGGAGCCGGACCGGATCGTGATCTGCTCCGGTTTCGCGCATGCCCTGCGGCTGCTCTTTCCCGCGGTTCTACGGGGCCCACTCGCCGTCGAGTCGTACGGCCTCGGCTTCCACCACGAGCTGCTGGCCGCCGCGTCCATACGGACCGTGCCGCTACCCCTGGACGAAGACGGCGCCCAGGTCGGCGAGTTGGGCCGCGAACGGGCCGTACTGCTCACGCCCGCGCACCAGTTCCCGACCGGCGGCCCGCTGCACCCCGAGCGGCGTGCCGCGGTGATCGACTGGGCAGGCGCGCGTGGCGGCGTGATCCTGGAGGACGACTACGACGGGGAGTTCCGCTACGACCGCAAGCCGGTCGGTGCCGTGCAGGGCCTGGACCCGGAGCGGGTCATCCATATCGGCTCGGTCAGCAAGAGCCTGTCGCCCGCGCTGCGGCTCGGCTGGATGGTCCTTCCGGAGCGGTACGTCGACGCCGTGCTCGCGGTCAAGGGTGAGCGGGAGGCGTGGGCGGGCGTGCCCGAGCAGCTCGCGCTCGCCGACTTCATCGTCTCCGGGTCGTACGACCGTCATGTGCGGCGCATGCGGCAGCGGTACCGGGGGCGCCGTGACCGTCTCGTCGCCGCGCTCGCCGAGCGGGCCCCGCACATCGAGGTCACCGGTGTCGCGGCCGGTCTGCACGCGGTGCTGCGACTGCCGCCGGGGACCGAGCAGTCGGCCGTCAAGGCCGCGGTCTGGCAGGGCGTGGCGCTCGACGGGCTGGGCGAGTTCCGGCACCCGGAGGCCGTGATGCCGGCGCCGGACGGCCTCGTCGTGGGGTACGCGACGCCTGCCGAGCATGCCTACGGGGCGGCACTTGAGGCGTTGTGCGGGGCGCTGCCGCCGGGGTGACCCTGCCATCGGCCACGATCGAATGACATCGGCCGTCGCCCGCCAGAAATTGACCGCATCTGAAGGTCATGAAGACGGGGCGCAGGATCCAAGGCCGCGCATCCGGCGCGGCCGACTCAGGCCGAAGTCACGGCTTGCGCCCCACCGCCGCGTACCCCGGTACCGGCTCGTCGCCCTCCGTCACGATGACCACGCCCAGTTCCGGCTTCCAGTCGGCGAGCAACACCACGCCGGGCTCGACCAGTTCGAGGCCGTCGAAGAAGCGGGCGATCTCCGCGCGGTTCCGCAGCGCCATGGTCAGGCCGCGCCTGCGGTACATCTCGGCCGCCAGGGACGCCTTCTCCTTGTCGAACTCGCCCGAGGCGTGGGACAGCATCAGGTAGCTGCCGGAGGGGAGTTCGGCCAGCAGACGGTCGACGAGTTCGTAGGCACCGTCCTCGTCGGGGATGAAGTGCAGCAGTGCGACGAGCGAGAGGGCCACCGGCTGGGTGAAGTCCAGGACTTTCCGGGCCTGTTCGAGAATCCGGTCCGGATCCCGCACATCGGCCTGGACGTACTCGGTGACGCCCCGTTCCGTGCCGCGCAGCAGGGCCGCCGCGTGGGCCAGCACGATGGGATCGTTGTCGCAGTAGACGACGCGCGCGTCCGGTGCGACCCGCTGGGCGATCTGGTGGAGGTTGGGCTCGGTGGGGATGCCCGTGCCGATGTCCAGGAACTGCCGGATGCCGCTCTGTGCCAGCCAGCGGGTGGAGCGGTGCATGAACGCGCGGTTGACCTGCGCCATGACCGGCACCCGGGGATCGACGGCGAGGAGCTGCTGGGCCATCTCCTCGTCGACGGGGTAGTTGTCCTTGCCGCCGAGGAACCAGTCGTACATCCTCGCGGGATGCGGTTTGCTCGTGTCGATCTCGATGGGGCCCTGCCCGGTCATGACGGTCTCCGTAGGTCCATGCCGTGGTGCGTGCCGTGGCAAGCGATCAGGTCGGCGCCCGGACGGTGGTCAAGTCGGCGCCGGAATCAGGGAGTTGAGGCAGAAGTAAGCGAAGTGAGCAGAGAGAAGCAAGCGGATCAGGACAGCAGGAAGTCCGCCTCACCGGCCTTGGCGCCCTGGATGAACGCGGTGATCTCGCCGGGCGTATAGATGAGTGCGGGCCCGTCCGGGTCCGCCGACTGGCGGACCGCGATGCGCCCGTCCGCGAGCTTCATCGCCTCCAGGCAGTTGCCACCGTTGCCGCCGCTCCACGGCTTATGCCAGCCCTCGCTGCCCAGTTCACGGGCGGGCATTCCGTTGTAGATGCGCGCGTTGCGTATCCGCGGCCTGATGCGTTCCATTCACAGCTCCTTGCGGAGATCCTGAAGGATCTCCTTCGTGCGATGTGCAGTAGCGGCCTGAGCCGCCATACGGTCCATGACCTCGAGGTGGGTGGCCACCTCGGAGCGCGCGTCCAGGTAGACGGCGCCGGTCAGGTACTCGCTGTAGACCATGTCCGGGAGTTCCGGCACGGCGAAGCGGAAGAGCACGAAGGGGCCGTACGTGCCGGGGTGCGGTCCCGAGGAGAACGGGATCACCTGCAGCGTCACGTTGGGCAGCTTCATGACCTCGATCAGCTTGTCGATCTGGGCGCCCATCACCTCGGGGCCGCCGATGGGGCGGCGCAGGGCCGTCTCGTCCATCACGGCCCAGACCCGGGGGGCGTCCGCGCGGGTGAGCAGATCCTGGCGTTGCATGCGCAGCGCGACGTGCCGCTCGATGTCCTCGGGTCTGGTCTGGCCGATGGCGCCGGACTTCAGGACGCCACGCGCGTACTCCTCGGTCTGCATGATTCCGGGCACGAAATGGGGTTCGTACTGCCGGATGAGGGCGGCCGCGCCCTCCAGGCTGACGTACATCGAGAACCAGCCCGGCAGGATGTCGTGGAACCGCTGCCACCAGCCGGGTTTGTTCGCGTCCTCGGCCAGCACGACGAAGCCCTCGGCCTCCTCGTCCGAGACGCCGTACGACTTCAGGAGGAGCTGGAGGTAGGGGATCTTGAGGGAGACCTCGGCCATCTCCATGCGGCGGACCGTGGCGGGTGCGACACGCAGGATCCGCGCGGCCTCCTCGCGCTTGAGGCCCGCACGTTCGCGCAGGTCAAGCAGGCGCCGGCCCAGAACGACCTGGCCGACCGTCGGCGCGGACCGCGGTTCACTCACGTCCCACCTCCATAAACGAGTCTGACAGCCGGTCCACAGTGCCCTGACAGCCCGGACGGCGCCGTTCGGGGTCCTTTTCGACGATCCCAACTGGCGCCGCTCGGCGTGCTGTTGCGAGCAGTGTGCCACGCGCCTTCACGGAGTCACACGGCACTCTGCATTTTTCATAGTGACTCTTGCCAAGTGTTCACGGCGGGGCGATAGTGGCAAGCGTGACTCCGTCCGTGCCCTTAGGAACAGACGCCGCCGAGGACCGCTTCGGTCCCGGCGCCGCCACCCAGGACCGGCTTGGTCCCGGTGCAGCCGAGGACCGAACCGGCCTCCGTGCCGCCGAGCGTCGGTTCCGCTTCGAGCTGGCCGCACACCCGGGCTCCGTGGCCCGGGCCAGACGGCTGACCGACGCCTGGCTGTCCGGCTGGGCGGTGTGCGAGGACACCTGTGACACGGCGACCCTGGTCATATCCGAGCTGGTCACCAACGCCATCGTGCACACCGCCGGTGAGCGCGTCGTCTGTGAGCTGCATCACAACGAAGACCTGGTCCGGATAGCTGTACGTGACGAGGGGTGCGCTCCCGGTCAGCCGCGCCCCTGGCCACAGCGGCCCGAGGAGGAGCACGGGAGGGGATTGCTCCTCGTCGAGGCCGTGTGCAGGGCCTGGGGCGCTCAGGAGACCGGCCCCGGGCTGCTGGTCTGGGCGGAGCTTGAGCACTCGGGGGACCGCCGTTCGCCCGACCGCCTCGACGCGGACACCGGGGCCCGGCTCGACCTGGGATGGAGCGCGAAGAAGCCACCGGCGGACGGCCGGGGCACCGGGACGGAAGCGTCCTGGGGAACGGGGACCGAATGAGTGCCAGGGGTACGTCGTCCGCGGGAGCCGGAGCGCCGGTTCTCAGCCTGGACACCCTGGTCCGCCTCAAGCGCGCTCAGCGGGTGCCCGGACCGACCAGACGTCTCCCGGTGCCTCAGGGCATGAGCGTGCCGCTGGGCTGTGACGCGGTTTCCGTGCCCGCCCGGTTCGGACCACTGCTGCTGCCGCGGCTGCCCCGCGTGGGCTGTGTCTACGCCGACCGGGCGAACTGGTGGTGGATCGTCCCCTCGGACTCCGATGTCGCCCTGGACTGGCCGGCCCCCGCGTACTACGCCACGGGCGCGGTCATACCCGACGCACCCGACACCCCGGGGCTCATCCACAAGCCCGCCGGCACCGTTCCGTACACCCCGCCGATCCCGCTCTATCTGGCGGTGTGCCGGGTGATGGGAGCGACACCCGTTTGGTCGCGTCCGATCAGCGCGTAGGAGCCCGGCGGCTCTGTACGTAGGGGCCCGGCGGCTCTGTACGTAGGGGCCCGGCGGCTCTGTACGTAGGGGCCCGGCTCAGCCCGCTGGGATCCTGCCAGGGTCACGACGGCGCACTCCGTACGTGACCGAAGTGCATCAGTTGCCGTGAAACTCCGTCGCCGCCCCGGGTGGAGCGCACCGTTCCCGGGGAATGCACCGTGCGTCCACTCTCGGGGGAGGCCAACGGTGCGGATACGGGCGAAGAAGCGGCGCGGCGACGACAAGCCGGCACCCTCCGACTCGGAGCACCTGCTCTTCGGCGGACCACTCCGCTACGACATGGGATGGTCCCAGCACGCCGACGCCTTCCTGGAGCTGAACTTCCGCGCCATGATGACGCGGCTGCCGTCCCTGCTCGCGTCCAGTTTCCGGCTCGCCTGGACGGCTGACCGCCGCGCCGCCAAGATCGTGCTGGCCGCCGAGCTGTCCCGCGGCGTGACGCAGGCGGTGAGTCTGCTGGCCGTCAACAGCGTGCTGGGCCGGCTGCTGACCAGCGGCCCGGTCGAGGACCGGCTGCGCGGCGCGCTCCCGGCGCTGGTCACGGTCGCCGTCGTGATGCTGTTCGCCGCGCTGCTGCGGGCCGCGTCGACGTACGCGACGGGGCGGCTGGAACCGAAGGTCGAGCGGGTCGCGACCGAGCTGTATCTGGAGCGGGCGGCGGCCGTGGAGCTGGCCGCCATCGAGGACGACGCCTTCCACAAGCTGCTGGACACCGCGCAGTACGGCGCCCACTCCGCCCGCCGCATGATCACGATCGCCGCCCGGGTGGTGAACGCGATGATCTCGCTGTGCGCGGCGGCCGGCGTCCTGACCGTGCTGCACCCCGCGCTGCTGCCGCTGCTCGTGACGATGACGCTGCCGAGCGCGTGGAGCGCGCTGACGAACGCCCGGCGCCACTACCAGTCGTTCCACACCTGGGTGCAGCACATCCGCGCCGGGCGGCTGATCAGCAACCTGCTCACCGAGCCCGCCGCGGCTCCGGAGATCCGCGTGCACGGCGTCGGGCCGTTCCTGCTGCGCCACTACCGTTCGATGTCGGAGAGCGCGGAAGCCGAGCAGGCGCGCCTGGCCCGGCTGTCCGCCCGTACCGGCCTGATCGCGGCGGCCTGGACCGGGCTCGCCACCGTGGCGACATACGCGACCCTCGGCGGACTGCTGCTCGCCGGCGCGATGGCACTCTCCGTCGCCGGTACGGCGGTCATCGCGATCCGCACCGGCTCCGCGAGCCTCGGCACGCTCGTCCTGGAGATCAACTCCCTGCACGAGGACGGCCTGTTCGTGGGAGACCTGCAGCGCCTGTACGTCGAGGCCGCCGAACGCGCGATCCCCCTGGGCGGCACTGCGCTCCCCGCCGATCCGCGCGAAATACGCTTCGAGAACGTCACGTTCACCTATCCGGGCTCCTCGACCCGGCCCGCACTGGCGGACGTGACCCTCAGCGTGCCGCTCGGCAAGATCGTGGCGCTCGTCGGCGAGAACGGCTCGGGCAAGACGACCCTGGTGAAACTGCTCGCGGGCCTGTACGCGCCCGAGCACGGCCGGATCCTCTGGGACGACGTCGACACAGCGACCGCGGACCGGCACCAGCTCGCCGAGCGCATCGCGATGGTGGCGCAGGACTTCAAACGCTGGCCGTTCACCGCCCGTGTCAACGTCGCGGTCGGCCGAGCCTCGGCGCCGCTCACCGACGAGCGCCTCACCTCATCGGTGGCCGAGGCGGGGGCCGAGGACGTCGTGGCGGATCTGCCCCGCGGCCTCGACACACTCCTGGCCCGCGGCTTCAGCGGCGGGCACGAGCTGTCGGGCGGACAGTGGCAGCGGCTGGGCATCGCGCGGGCCGCCTATCGGCGGGGCGCCATCCTGATCGTGGACGAACCCACGGCCGCGCTCGACGCCCGGGCCGAGCTGGAGGTGTTCGAGAAGATCAGGGCGCTGGCGGGCACCGGTCAGACCGTCATCCTCATCACGCACCGGCTGGCGTCCGTCCGCCACGCCGATCTCGTACACGTCCTCGACCAGGGCCGCCTCGTGGAGTCCGGCAGCCCGGCGGAACTCCTGGCCACCGGGGGCGTCTACGCCGAGCTGTACTCGCTCCAGGCGGAACAGTTCACGTCCACGGTCCCTACCAGGGAGGCAGGCTGATCCCCCCCGGGAAGGACCGGAAGGACCGGGAAGACTCGGACGGAGCCGGACGGAGCCGGACGGCCCGCGGCCTCACTCGACGAGCTCAGCGGCCCAGACAACTACCAGGAACGCGTCCGTCGACAGATCCATGACCACCTCGGCGGCCTGACCTTCCAGACGGCGCGCCTGCGCGAACTCCTCCGCGGGCCACGACCCGCGCGGCCCACCTGCGGGAAAGCGCTTCAGCACCGTTCGCCCGTTCACCCTGCACCTCCATGTAGCGCTGCTCTCGTAGAGTTAAACGCCCCTCATGGGGTGAACGGCTCGCTAAGTAACAGTACTGAGACGTAGTCGACACTTCGTCTCGCGTTCGGTGTGAGGGAAGTCTCGCTCCACCACGCCGCGCGTGAGCCGTCGTATCACTATGCGTTTCAGTCTTCGTACTCGTCGTGATATCGGATCCGTTCACTGCCTGCGGGCGCCCCCAGCGCGGATGAGCGCCCCCTGGGCTCCTCCCACTCCTCCTGCCTTCCCAGCGCGGTCAGGTCCAGCAGACTGGTCGTGGAACCGATCCCGTCGAGTCCTCGCTCGTATGTCGAGTACGTGTGGAAGACATGGTCACGGTCCCGCAGGAAGCAGCTGATGCCCGGTCGCTCGTAGGGTTCTTCACCGCCGAAGGATGCCTGGAAGTCGTAGTTGAACTCGTTGCCGTAGGACGAGTACCACGGGACCGTCCACCCCATGCGTGCCTTGAAGGGGAGGATTTTCGTGTGCGGTGCACGGGACACGGCGGCGAACTCGGTACCCCGGGCCCGCAGATGCGCGAGATGTCCGATCTGGTCGAGGAAACCCGAGCAGCTTCGGCAGCCGGCGGCCCACTCCGGCGCGAACATGAAGTGGTAGACGACGAGTTGGTTCCGCCCGGCGAAGAGGTCGAGCAGCGTCGCCTTGCCGTCGCCGCCCTCGAACACGTACTCCTTGTCGATCTCGACCATCGGCAGCCCACGGCGCTCCGCGTTGAGCGCGTCCCGCGCACGCGTGGCGGCCTTCTCCTTGGCCAGCAGTTCTTCGCGCGCTGCGCGCCACTCGTCGCGCGAGACGATCTGCGGAAGCGTCATGTGCCCCTCCTACGAAACGGTGCCTTCGTGGGGTGGACCGAAGGGAGCCGCGGAACTCATCGGCGAGACGGAGAATTTCTGAAATCGGTCCGGGACGCACCGGACTACGGGCTACCGGATTCAGTACGTCACCGGAAGCGCGAGCAGTCCGCGGGCGCGCAGGGAGGGACGCCACCGCAGTTCGGCCGGGTCGGCGTCGAGCGCGAGGTCCGGGAGGCGCTCCTGGAGCGCGGACAGGGCGATCTCCGTCTCCAGCCGGGCCAGCGGCGCGCCCAGGCAGTAGTGGATGCCTTGGCCGAGCGCGAGATGACCGGAGGTGTCCCGGCCGAGGTCGAGCCGGTCGGGTTCGGGAAAGCGATGAGGGTCCCCCTGGTCGAGCGAAGCCGAGACTTGGGGGAGGGTCGCGGTTGGCGGCGGCCAGAGACAGCAGGACGGTCTCGCCCGCGGCGACGGCGACTCCCCCGATCGTCATGTCCTTGGTGGGGAAGCGCCGGATGGCGAGCAGGGCTCGGCCCTCGTGGCGGCTGAACTCCTCGATGGCGGCGGGCAGTTGCTCCGGGTGTGCCCGGAGGGTGGCCAACTGGTCGGGGTGGGTGAGCAACCCGAGGACGGCGCTCCCGATGAGCTGCGTGGTGTTCTCGTATCCGGCGAAGAGGATGAGGAAGGCGAGTGACATCAGCTCGTCCTCGCTGAGACGGTCGCCGTCGGCGGGCCCGTTGCTCTCGCTGAGACGGTCGCCGTCGGCGGGGCCGTTGCTCTCGGTGAGACGGTCAGCGTCGGCGGGGGCCGTTGCTCTCGGTGAGACGGTCAGCGTCGGCGGGGGCCGTTGCTCTCGCTGAGACGGTCACCCTCACCGATCCGGTCGCCCTCACCGATCCAGTCGCCCTCGGTGAGCCGGTCGCCCTCGTCCCGTACCGCGATCAGGTCGGAGAGCAGGTCGTCCGCGGGCTCCTTCCGCTTGTCTGCAAGGAGTTGGGTGAAGAACCCGAGCAGGCCACGACCGCTTCTTTGGCCGCCGCCGGACGCGCCGGGTCGGGTGCGACGAGTACGTCCGTCCAGATCCGGAAGTCCCGGCGGTGCTCGTCCGGCACACCGAGGAGATCGCAGATGACGGTGATGGGCAGAGGCGCGGCGTACGCGGCGATCAGGTCCGTCCTGCCGTGCGTGCCGAGGGCGTCGAGGAGCTGGTCGGCGGTTTCCCTGATGGGCGCGCGCAGTTGCTCGACGCGGCGCGGCGTGAAGGCCCGTACCACCATGCGCCGGATGCGGGTGTGATCCGCTGCTTCCATGTTCAGGAGGTTGGCGTCGAGGGCCGGCGGCAGTGCCATCCCCCGGTAACTCCCGGGCAGCGCATGCCGGTTGTCCACCGAGAGCAGCGGGTTCGCGAGGCCCTCGCATACGTCGTCGTACCGCGTGACGAGCCAGGCCGGGTTGCCGTCCGTACCGGCGACGCGGTGCACGGGCGCGGTGTCACGAAGACGTTCATAGACGGCGTACGGGTTGTCGATGAGCCCCGCTGCGGGGTCCTGGGACACGGGCATGACTCCACCCTGGCCAGCGCGGTCAGGCGTCGTACTCCTGGATTCGCTTCCCGTGACTCCGGTCGACCAGGGCGGGCAGCCGCTCCCCCAACTCCCTTACGGTGGACGGCAGATCGAGCGTGAGCAGCTCGCGGTCCCGCATCACCACACGCCCGGCGACGATCGTCGTCCGGACGTCCGAGGAGCGGGCGCTGTGCACGAGTGTGGCCGCGAGGTCGTGCACGGGCTGGGTGTGCGGCCCGGTGAGGTCGGCGAGGATGATGTCGGCCCGCCGCCCGGGCGCGAGGCTGCCGATCCGCTCGCCGAGTCCGACGGCCCGCGCGCTCTGGAGCGTTGCGTGGTGCAGCGCTTGACGGGACGTCAGCCACCTCGGGTCGCCCTCGGTCGACTTCTGGACGAGCGAGGTGAGCGCCATGGACTCCCATACGTCCAGGGAGTTGTTCGAGGCGGCCCCGTCCGTGGCGAGCCCGACGTGAACACCGATCTCGCGCAGGGCACGCACCGGTGTCGGACCCCACGCGAACTTCAGGTACCCGCGGGGCGCGGTCGCGACAGCAACGGTCCCCGCTGCCGCCGCGCGCTCCAGCACCGGCAGGTCGCGCTCGACGATTCCGGTGCCGTGCGCGATGAGCACGCTCGTGCCGGTGGAGAGGATCCCGGTCCGCTCCAGGATCTCGATCGGTGTACGACCGTGCCGGGCAAGGCTGTTGTCGGTCTGCTCGCGGCTCTCGGAGGCGTGCAGATGCACGGGGAGTCCGTGGGCGCGGGCGAGTTCGGCGGTCGCGGCAAGGTCGGCGTCGTCCACGGTGTACGGGGCGTGCGGGGCGAGTGCGGTGGTGATGCGGCCGTGAGCCGATCCCCGGTGCCGCAGCGCGAACTCCAGTGACTTCTCCCGGCCTTCGGGACCCTGTGACGAGAAGAAGGCCTCCCCCAGATGTGCGCGCAGCCCGCTTTCCGCCACCACGGCGGCGACGGTGTCCATCGAGAAGTAGTGGTCGGCGAAGCAGGTCACCCCACCGCGGATCATCTCGGCGCAGGCGAGCCGCGCACCCAACTCCACATCCCTTTCCGTGAGGTTGGACTCGATCGGCCAGACGAAGTCGTTGAACCACTCCTCGGCGGGCAGGTCCTCCGCGATGCCGCGCAGCGCGACCATCGGCGAGTGGGTATGACAGTTGATGAGGCCGGGCATCGCCACCTGGCCGCGGGCGTCGATGCGCTGGACGGCGCCCACACCGGGATCGCCGGCGGTGACGGCCGCGATGACCCCTCCTCGTACGACGATCGAGGCGTCCTCGACGAAGGCGATCCCCTCGTGCTCGTCGTGCACCAGGGCGGTGCATCCCGTGATGACGAGATCGGCGGGGTCCTGCGCGGGGGTGGACGGGGTCGTGGGAGACGGCGTCATTGCGTCACCGTACGACGGGGGTGCGGCGCCGGGTCGACTGACCCGCGGAACCGGCGAATGAACCGTGGAACCAGCGAATCAGGAATCTCTTGCCGGACCCGGCAGATCGCGAGGCCCAGCCGTCATACAGCGACGCGGACTTCGGGCCCTCGGCCGTCACACAGCGATGGAAATTTCGGTCCCACGGCCGTCATACAGCGATACGGATTTCGGTCCCGCGGCCGTCATACAGCGATACGGATTTCGGTCCCGCGCCCGTGCTTCACGCGGAGCCTCGCCCGTACCCGCCCCTCGGCCAGTTCGTCGAGGAGTTCGGCGATCCGCTCGGTGTGGCGGGGCGTGAGGCGCCCGGTGTCGTCGAGCTGCACGGCGCACGCCGTCGTCGTGTCGACGAGCCGTTCGAGGGTGGCCGCCACCTCGTCCGTACCCTCCGCGTGCCGTGCGAGGGCGGGGAGTTCGGCGGCGGTGAGGTCGATCGCGGCCTTGGCCTCGGCGAGCGCGCGATAGGCCTCGCGCCGCAGGGCCCAGCGCCCGGCCCGGTCGTCCGTCGTGTCGTCGCTCAGCACATGTGCGAGATAGGTGTCGGCCGCCTCCATGGCACGGGCGAGCCGGGCCCGTACCGTGCCCCCGCGCTGCCCGAGCGCCGGCAGATGCCCGACCAGCAGCACGATCGCGCAGGCCAGCAGCGTCTCGCTGATACGACTCCAGGCGGCAGGCGGCTCACCCGCCACCATGACGAGGGCGAGTACGAGAACGGTGACGACGGCGGTCTGCGCGGCGAAGTGCCGCGTGGCGACGGGGATCAAGGCACCGCAGAGGGCCACGACGACGATGAGCCCGGCGGGCCTGGGCAGCAGCGCGGCAAGCCCGGCGAAGACGAGGGCGCCCAGCACCGTTCCGGCCGCCCGGCACAGCACCCGCGAGGCGAGCGGCCCGAGATCGGGCTTGACGAGGAAGACGGCGGTCGCGGGGAGCCAGTACCAGTGGGAGTGGTTCCCGGACCACGGGGCGTGATGCAGTGCCTGCGCCACACCCGCGCTGGCGCCGAAGCAGAGGGCGACGCGGATCCCGTACTCACGCCCTCCCGCGCCGAAGGCGGTCCGCACGAGGGACCGGGCGGTACGACGCCGGGTGTGCAGGTTCTTACCCGTGCCGCCTCCGTCGAAGGCGTCGGCGGCGTGGAGCAGCGCGTCGTCGAGGGCGCGGAGTTCGGGTGCGATGGGGGTCCCCCCGCGCGAGCGAAGCCGAGCGTGGGGGAGACCTGGTGCAGGCAGCGGTCCGGTGTGCGCACCGGTCCGTACGGCGGCGGCGAGCCTCCGGGGTCCTTCCGCGGCCCGCGCGGGCACCGCCTCTCCCACCCAGGCGAGCGCGGTCGCCGCCTCGGCGAGCGGCAGCGCGGCGGCGTACTGCGCGTGCAGCCGCCGCTCGGCCCCGGAACTGGCGTACCGCCGCAGCCGGGGCCCGGCGAGCGCGTCCTGCGCGTGATCGAGGGCGGCGGTCAGTGCGACCCGGCGGGCGGTCGCGTCCGTCCCTCCGACCGCCGCCAGCAGCTCGGCGATCGCCTCGTACACCGCACCTACGGCGTCCCGCTCACCGTCGAAGCGGTAGTCACCGGCGGTGGCCCTGGTCGTCGGGAGCGCGAGCCGCAGGGCGAGCAGCCAGCCGGCTCCGGCGAGGTAGAACAGCGCACGCTGCCAACCGGGTTCGGGGAGCGGCATCCCGGCCCCGATGGCCGCGGCCACGAGGAGCTGGGTCCCTGCGCCCGAGGCGACGGGGCCGATGGCGCTGGTGGCCCCCGCCACAAGCCCGAGCCCGGTCAGGAGGACGGTGAGCGTCAACGCCCCGACATGCTCTCCGGCGTACGACCCGACGAGCAGCCCACCGGCCCCCGCGAGGGCAGGCGCCCCAAGCCTCTTGACGGCGGTCCGCCGACTCCCCGGCCGGTCGTTGAACCCGGCCAGCATGGCCCCGAGCGCGGCGACCACTCCGACGGACGGCCGGCCGACGACCACCGCCGCGAGCAGCACGGGCCCGGCGGCCAGCGCACCCCGGAAGACCGCGTTCCAGGGGACCGGTCCCCGCTGTGCGCGCAGGGCATGGGCGAGCCAGGGCGGTACGGCGACGCTGGGGAGGGACACGGGGCTCCTGTCGGGCGAGGGCGGGGTTGCCTTCGGGCGGCATCGGCCGGGCTGGCGTGGAGTCCACGGTAGTTCGGGTTGCTGGAGGGAAGGGTGCGCAAGCGTTTCAGCGAGGTGACACTTCACGGGGATGCGGCGAACTTTATGAACGCAACTCTTGTGGGAAGCCCTGCGTGAAGCGTGGCCGATGTACGTGGCCGATGTACCCGGAAGGCAGGAGCGGGTCCGAGGGCGTAGCCGGCCCCCGGACCCTGTGATGCCACCCAATTCACACGCCGGCACGCTTGAGGACCCAGATCAGTCATCATGTCGCCGCGTCCTGCCTTTGGACCACCGCACATCGAGCTGTGCGGGCCGGACTTGAACCGGCATTTCGACGTCCGGGGCCTGGGCCCGGTCGATCCGGCGATCGGCGGCGAATACTGAGTCTGGAGCGAGAGTCTGAGATTGATCGCGGCCCGGCACCGGGCCTTGGCCACTCCGTCACGACAAGCTTCAGCTTCAGCTTTGCGCTCCTCGCGCACCCCGGCCGTGGTGCACTGTGGCCGGGGGGTTCTTGAGGCTACCCGAACAGGTAGCCGAACACGGAGTCACCGACGCGCTGGTCGACGACGTCCACGCCGTTCGCCTCCTCACGGGCGAACTTGACGGCTTGCTGCAACTTCTCGACCCGGTCGAGGAGTTCGTTCACGCGCCGCGCGGGCAGCGCACCCGAGAACTTCACGGTGGTCCAGTAACCGACCGGGATGTCCTCGTAGTACACCTCGACCTGAGCGGGATGCTTCTCGGTGGCCTCGGCCTTGACGTGGTTCCGGGGCACCTTCTTCGTACGAAGCGTCCGCACGGGCTCGGTCTTCCACGCGTCGGTGGACGGGTCCTGAATCCACGACTCGGAGGCGTCGAGGACAGGCAGCTTCCGTACGAAGGTGTTGAGATCGGTGAGCTGCTTCTCGAGGAACAGCAGGTAGGAAACGGGGACTTCGGCGACGAGCACCCGCCCGTCGACCTTCACGTCGGCCCGCGCCGTGCAGTTCGCCCAGTCCTTGGTGGCGGTCACGTCGAACAGCCGCGTCAGCGTCCCCGCGGTCTCCCGCAGCACATCCTCGGCCTGTACCTGCACCCGGGTCGACTCGGGCGGCAACTGCTCACCCTCCTCGTCCTTCGGCTGATACGTCCGCGAGATACCGGCCAGCAACGCGGGCTTCTGCAGCCCATGGTGAGCGGACGTCAGGTCCTGGTGCGACTTGGACTTGATGCCCTTCTCCACTGCGATGATCTGATTGAGTTTCGCCACGTCAGAAAAGTTAGCAGCGTCAACTGCGCATATCGAAAGGTTATTCGGCGGCGGCGCACCGCCGACGTGAGGGCATCCTCCGCCCTCGCCCTCCCCGGTCTCACCCTCCCCGCCCTAACCCTCCCCGGTCTCGGCGGCCATTGTCAGTGGCGCGCGCTCTAATGGGAGATGTCGTCACAGAGCGTCACGACTACTGACTGGCTACGGGGGAGGTGGCGAACGTGGGTTACGAGGAGGACGGGCAGAGGTACGTGTCCGTGGCCGGACTGCGGGCGCGGGGGTGGACCGGCGCGATAGTGCATCGGCTGCTGGGGCCGCCGGACCGGCTCAGTGTCGACCCGCGGCGGAGGTCGGCCCCGCACACCCGCCTCTACCGAGCCGAACGGGTCGAGGCCGCCGAGCGCAGCGAGACCTTCCGAAGCGTGGCGGACACCGCGGCGCGGCGATCCGACCTGGTGCGGGCCGCATTGGAGCGCCGACGACAGGAAGTCCTGGAGCGCATCAGAGCGGAACCGATCGACGTACCACGGCTCGACCCGGGCAAGCTGGCCCTGCGCGCCATGGAACACCGGGCACGGAAGGAGTACGCGGCACTCGACGGGGACGGTTCCATGTCACCCGGGCCAATTGCTCCCGCCCCACCCGGGCCCGCCAGCCGCCCGACGCCCGGACGCACTGGGCCCACCGCACCCGGGCGCCCCGGCCTCACCACACACGAGCCCACTCGCCCCACCCCACGCGAGCCCACTCGCCCCACCCCACCCGAACCCAGAGACCGTCCCATCTCACCTGAACCCGCAGACCGCCGCGTCTCGCCCTCCCCAGCCCCAGGCGAGGGCGTCTCCCCCACCGATGCCTCCATCGATGCCCCCGGCGTCCGCCCGCAACTCGCCTCCGGCGGTCACCGTGCCTCCCTCGCTCCCTGGAAGGTCGACTACCTGCGGCATAGGCTGGCCCACTACGACCGACTCCTCGACGGACTTCCCGGGCACGGCCGCTTCTCCGCACGGGCCACGGCCGTCGCACTCCTGCAGCGGCGGATCCTCGAAGCCATCGCCGAGGCCTACCCGGCCCTTGCGGAGGAGTGCGAGCGGCAAGCTCGTGCGCAAGGGCTCCATGTACCGCCCCGGTGAGGTCCACTCTGCGTGTGCGTCCTGCGTACACGCCGACGGCAGCCGGCCCCGTACGTCAGGAGCGCCCCGGCCGGCAACAGAGCCCGGGCGCCCGCCCGTCCAGGCCAACTACCGGTCGCCGGCGGGGTCATTGAGCTCGGCCTTGAACGCGGTGACGGCATCACCGGAAATACTCATGTCAAGCTCGACGCCGGGAGACTTCTGCTCGACGCGGACCCACAGGGTCACCAACCGCGTGAGGCGGGGGGGAGATCACCTTGTCGAAGCCCGCGGGTCGGCCACAACGGACCTAGGGCCCCTCCGAGTACGGCCTCCTCGGCAACCCCGCCGCGTCCGCCGCCGTACGCAGCACCTCCCGCAGCATGGCGGGAGTCAGCCGCCCGGTGAAGGTGTTGCGCTGACTGACGTGGAAGCATCCGAAGAGCTCGATCGAGCCGACCGAATCCGAACCGACGGAATCCGAGTCGACCGAATCCGAGTCGACCGATTCCGAACCGACGGAACCCGAGCCCGCCGGTGCCGAGCCACCCGGCGTCGTCGAGCCAGCTGGCGTCATCGAGTCAGCCGATGTCGTCGAGCCAGCCGATGTCGAACCGACCGCCCTCGAGCCAACCATCACCCGCGCCCCATGTCCGAACCCCGGCCGAGGCCGAGGCACCGCCCACCCCGCCCCCGCCAGCGCGGGCAGCAGGGCCTGCCACCCGAATGCTCCCAGCACCACAACCGCCCGCAGCGAAGGCCGCAGGAGCTCCAACTCCCGTACGAGCCAAGGCCGGCAGGCGTCCCGTTCCTGTGGCGTCGGCTTGTTGGCGGGTGGAGCGCAGCGCACCGGCGAGGTGATCCGTACGCCGTACAGGGTCAGCCCGTCGTCCGCGCTCACGGCCGTACTCCGCGATGCCAGCCCCACGTCGTACAGCGCCTCGTACAGCACGTCGCCCGACCGGTCCCCCGTGAACATCCGGCCGGTCCGGTTCGCGCCGTGCGCGGCGGGCGCTAGGCCGACGATCAGCAGAGACGCGTCGGCGGGTCCGAACCCCGGGACGGGGCGGCCCCAGTACGTCTCGTCGGCGAAGGCCGCGCGCTTGGTGCGGGCGACTTCCTCACGCCACTCCACGAGGCGCGGACAGGCCCGGCACCCGGTGATCCGCCCGTCCAGTTCCGCCAGGCCGCCGCTGTCCATGCCACAACCGTACGGCGGGGACGGCTAGGTCATCGCCGCGCCGGCCGCCACGAAGCCGCAGTCAGGAGGAACAGGAGAGCGAGGAGCGGCCAGACGAAGCGGAGGTGCTTCACCCCGACCGATAGCCGTCCCTCATACGCCCGCAGCATCCCCAGATGTGCGATCACGTTCGACTTGTCGTCGGCGATCCCGCGCGCCCTGAGTCCGCCCTCGACGGGCGTTGGCTCGAAGGGCGGCGACTGCCACAGTTTCTCGTCGCCGGGCGGCTGCACGTCGTAGTGCGAGTAGAGGAGGACGGTCGGTGCGTCCGGGGTGGGCGGCGGGATCTCGCCGAAGATCACGGGGCGGTGCCGGGAAGGTCGATACGGTCGATGCGCTCGACGCCGGCCTCCCGCAGCAGTCGTACGAGGAGATCGTGGGCCTCCTGGACCGGCTCGGCCGGGAAGCCGGGGAGGCGACGGAGGGGATCGCGGCCAACCGCTCCAGGTCGGCGCGGAGGCCGTCCATCAAGGCGTCGACCTGCGATGCTGTCTCCACGTGGAGCCCCTCGCTGTTCCCTGGACGGCATCAGGCAACAGCCTCCGGGCTGCCCTGAGCAGCCGGATCCGCGGTGGGCCGTGTGACGGAAATTCCTCCCGGGCCGCCCGGCTCGGGGGACTAAAGTCGGGTCATGGCTTCTGAGGGTGCGGACGACGACAAGGGCACCGGAGACAGGGAAACCGGCGGCCCGGAGGGCACGAACGGCTGGGAGGGCACCGGCGGCCCGGAAGGCACGAACGGCTGGGAGGGCACGGGTGGCTCGGAGGGCACGGGTGGCTCGGAGGGCAGTTCGGCCGATGCCGTAGCCGCGGCGAAGGCCGCCGGTCCCGGCGGGGGTGAAACCGTGCGGGTCGACAGCTGGATCTGGTCCGTCCGTCTCGTCAAGACCCGCTCCATGGGTGCCACCGCCTGCCGCGGCGGGCATGTCCGGGTGAACAACGAGCGCGTCAAGCCCGCCTACGCCGTGCGCGTCGGCGACGAGGTACGTCTGCGGCACGCGGGCCGGGAACGGGTCGTCGTCGTGAAGCGCGTGATCCGCAAACGGGTCGGCCCGGCCGTCGCCGTCGAGTGCTACATCGACAACAGCCCGCCGCCACCGCCGCGCGAGGCCGTCGCCCCCGCGGGCATCCGCGACCGCGGCGCCGGCCGCCCGACCAAGCGCGACCGCCGTGAGATGGAACGCCTTCGCGACCTCTCCCGTCCACCGGCCGGGCCTGACGGCTCCTGAACCCACGACGGACCCGCGGCGGCTGCGGCCAACCTCTGCACGCGCACGCAGGAGATCGCCTACGTGCCGGTACGACGTCGAGGGCGCCCCGGAAGACTCGGGCGC
>NZ_JBHXWK010000012.1:0-279218 GCF_042671685.1 Streptomyces sp. NPDC127595
AAGACACTTCTGCCCTCCGGGGTTTGAGGAGCGGGGTCTGGGGCGGAGCCCCAGACGCAAGGGACGGGTAGGGGCGGAGGGGGCGAAAAAACCACCCCCACCCCCCCCTCACGCCCCCGCCCGCTCCCGAGCCCGCCGCCCCAGCAACTCCGCCAACCCCCGCCGAGTCGCCGCCAACACCACCCGATCCTCAGCCCGCAGCACGTACGTGGGGGGAAGGTCCCACACCAGTCCAGAAGAAGACCGAGGGGCCCTCGGCGACGAGGAGGACCGCGGCGACGACGCAGGCCGCGGGTCCGTGTCCAGCGCCAGCACCCGCCACGCCCCCGCCCGAAACGCCTCCCCCACCGTCCGACCCTCCAACTGCGCATGCCCGCCCACATCCAGCGCCGCGAACAGCAACACCCGCCGCTCCACCGGAATCGCCCCGAGAATCTGCCGCCCCATCATCGCCCCGGCGAACGCGGGCGCCGCCAGATGGGACACACTCCGGCTCCGGGTGAGCGCACCCGGATGAGCGGCCCGCAGGGTCCGGTACACGGCGGTCGCGAAGTCGTCGTCGTACAGCCGGAGCACCACCCGCAGATCGGGCTGCACGGTCCGGGCGTACAGCGCGGCCTCCAGATTCGTCGTGTCCGCGCTGGTCAACGCGAGCAGCGCGTGCGCCCGATGGATCTTGGCGGCCTCCAGGACTCCTTCCTGCGTCACATCGCCGAGCACCACAGGCACCCGCAGCCGCCGGGCCAGCGCCAGCCCCCGCGCCTCGGGGTCGGCCTCGACGCAGACGACCGGAATGTGCAGCTCACGCAGGCGCGCCAGCACGCGCGTGCCGATCTTGCCGACCCCGAGCAGCACCACGTGCCCGGAAAGACCGCGCGGCGGCCTCCGCAGCGCGGACCCGCTGCGGAAGGTGCCGAGCGCCTCAAGGACGGCGGCGAGGAGTACCGGAAGAAGCAGCAACCCGACGAGCCCGGAGAGGAGTTGAAGTACCTGTTCCCCCATCGGCCGCCCGATCGCGGGGTCGTTGATGCCGAAGAGATCGAGCAGCGTCAGATACGTGGCACGCAGCGGATGCTCACCGGTGACGAACACCGACGCGACCGCGAGGCCGATCACACAGGCCACCAGGCCCGCGAACGACCACCGCAGCCGCCGCGACATCAGCGAGCCGAAGGGCACGACGCTGCGCCCCGGGGACGAGGAGGGCCCGGAGTAGGAGACGGTCTCCAGTACGACGGTGCCGCGCCCGGTGGCGGCGGCGATCGCACTCTCGTCGGGCAGCAGCCGCGGCCCCTGCGCGCCACTGCTCTCGGATCCGTCGGCGCCCGCGGGGTCGCTGGCGGTGGCGGACAGCAGCGCCAGGGTGCACAGCCCGGGATCGGCGACCTCTCCGGGAGCGGGCGGCGGGCGTTCCACGGCGCGCAGCATCAGCCCGTCCGTCTGGACGACCTTGCTGGTGCCGGCCACGGCGGTCGCGGCCAGTGCAGGCGCGGCGGTGTCGGCGTCGGACAGGACGGTGGTGGACGCGTCGAACCCGCCGGTGTCCCCGCCCTCGCCGGCGGCGGCCAGTGCCGAGGCCTGGTCGAGGAGGGCCTCGATGTGCTGGCCGAGGCGCCGGTTGTAGAGGCGCAGGACCAGCCGGATACGCGGGTTGAGCCGTCGGGCGGTGAGCGCGGCCCGGATGTTCGTCTCGTCGTCGTCATACACCAGCGCCAACGCGGCGGCCCGCTCCACGCCCGCGTCGGAGAGCACCGACTCGGTGAGCTCGGCGGCCTCCAACACGCGCTCGGTGCCCGGGGGTTCGGCCGTCCGGTTGTTCGCCGCATCGCCGTTCCCGGCGGCCCGGTTCACCGCCGCGGACACCCGGTCGAACAGCGCGGTGGCCCGCGTCCGCCCCACCACCGGCGGACGCACGCTGCGATGGGCGGGCGGCACGACCAGGGTCACCTGCTCCCCGTACACCCCGCGCAGCTCGGCGGCCAGCCGGTGCGCCAGGGCGTCGTCCCCGGACACGATCATGTGCGCGGTGGGGTCGGTTGACGCGCCCGGCGAGCCTGCCGCGCCCGACGAGCCTGAGCCCGATGGGCGCGATGCGCCCGCTGCGTTCGATGCGCTCTGAGACGGAAGGTTCACCACGGGAGAGAAGACTGCCTCACCTGTACGGGTGGTTCCACCGGGCCTGCCGACGAGGGGCGTACGTGGCGGTCGCCCGATGCGCCACAAGTTCAGGCGAACTTCCGCTGACGCACCACCGAACTCCCCATGACAGCATGGGCAGTTGGCGGCTCTCTTGGCGCAAGCTTCCCCACGCGCCATCGGCATGTCCTCGACACTCGTAGCGACCGACTTCGCCGACAGTAAGGAAGCGTCCGTGAGCCCCGTAAGAGGTCTGATCCCCGTAAGAGGTCTGATCCCTGTGAGATCGCATCGCATCCCGCAGAGAGCCGCCGCCCTCGCCCTGGGCACCGCGCTGGTCTCCCTCTCCCTCGTCGCGGCATCCCCCGCGGGGGCGGGCACCGCCGGGCTGCCGGTGGTGACGGCCACCAGCGAGTCGGCCGCTCTGTACGACGACGAGGCGGGCGGCAACTCCGACGCGGACGACCCGGCGATCTGGCGGAACACCGCCGACCCCGGGCGCAGTCTCGTCGTCGCCACCGCCAAGGAGGGCGGCCTGAAGGTCTACGACCTGGACGCCCGCCTGGTGCAGTCCCTGGCCGCCCCGAAGCCGCCCGCCGAGGACGACGCCCCGGGCCGCTTCAACAACGTCGACCTCGTCTCCGGGCTGCGCACCTCCGCCGGCCGGGCCGACGTGGCGGTGGTGAGCGACCGCGGCAACGACCGCCTCCGGATCTACCGCATCGACCCGTCCCGCCGTGGCGGCCCGCTGAGCGACATCACCGACCCGGCGGCCGCGCCCGTGTTCTCCGCCGACCAGAGCGAGATCAACGACCAGCGGACCACGTACGGCCTCGCCACCTGGACGAACAAGGCCACCGGGCGGACGTACGCGCTGGTCAGCCAGCGGGAGCTGACCCGGCTCGCGCTGCTCGAACTGGTCCCGGCGGCGGGCGGCAAGGTCGGCTACCGCAAGGTGCGCACCCTCGACCTGCCCTCCACCTTCCGGCTGCCCGACGGCACTTCGTGGAGCCCCTGCGCCGAGCCCGGCGAACTCCCGCAGGTCGAGGGCATGGTCGTCGACCCGGTCACCGGCACGCTCTACGCAGGCCAGGAGGACATCGGCATCTGGCGGCTGCGCGCCGACCTCACCGGCAAGCCCGTACTGGTAGACAGGACAAAGGAGTTCGGCGTCCCCGGCGTCTACGACGAGGCCACCGAGGAGTGCGTGCCCGGCACGGACCCCGGCTACGGCGGCACGCATCTGTCCGCCGACGTCGAGGGTCTGACCCTGCTCCAGGAGCGGGGCGGCGAAGGCCACCTCCTCGCCTCAAGCCAGGGCGACAACACCTTCGCCCTGTACGACCGTGACGTCCGCAAGGGCAACGCGTACGAGGGAGGCTTCCGTGTCGGCGCGGCCTCGCAGACGCTTGACAGCGTGGAGGAATGCGACGGCGCGGCGATCCTCAACGCCCCACTGGGCAAGCGTTATCCGCGCGGCCTGCTCGTCGTGCAGGACGGTGCCGAGACCCCGGAGGTGCCGGACGGGGAGGGCGGCACGCGCACGGCGACGGGCTTCAAGTTCGTCGACCTGGGCGCCGTGGCGGACGCGGCAGGTCTGTGACGGACGTACGAGCGAGGCGCGGCCCGGTGTCGGCCGCCCCCGTACCTCAGACCCGGGCGCGGGCGGCCAACTCCTTCTCCCGGCTGCCGGCGACCGAGAGGATGTACTCCCGCAGCCCCTCGGCGTAGAGCCGCATGTTCTTGTACGCGATGTCGGTGGCCGGGTAGCGGCAGGCGAACTGGAGGCCCTCGTGGACCCTGGTGAGCCAGGCGCACACCTGGTCGCCGTACGAGATGCGGATCAGCCCGTACGCCTTCAGTTCCTGCCACCGCTCCGAGCCCGGGGTGGCGCGCGAGTCGACGAGCGAGACGATCGAGTACAGGTCGGGGGAGGTGGGCCGGAAGTCGGAGCCCAGCAGGCGCAGTACGCGGGCGATGGGCATCCGCGACAGCGGCCGGCTCTCCCGCAGTGCGGCGCGGACCATCTCCAGCGCGCTGTCGAAGTCCGTGGCGCGGGCCACCGGAATCTCGATCGGCGCGCCGCCCACGTACCAGCCCATCGAGTCCGACCACTTGGACTTCGCGCGGGTGTGGAACGGCACGACGGTGCGGTACACCTCCTGCCCGCCGATCTCGCGGACGATGAGGGCGGTGGCCGCGAGAATGCCGACCAGGCTTCCGCCGTACGGCCGGCAGTACGCCTCGAAGGCGGCCGCGTCCGTGTCGTCCACCAGCATCTCGTGCATGAACTTCTGCGCCGGCAATGGCCCTTCGGGGTCGAGGCCGAGGTCGACGGGGAAGCCGGGCAGTTTCCCGTCGCACTGGGCGATGAACTCCCGCCAGCGGGCGACGATCGCGTGCGTGTCGTCGATCTGGTCGGCCTGCGCACGCTCGATCGCACAGAAGTCGACGTAACTGGCGACCGGCGCCGCGGCCAACGCGCGTCCTTCGAGGCCGGCTTCGTAGAGCTCATGGATCTCGGAGGCGATGCGGTGGAGCGAGTACGCGTCGACGTTGCTGTGGTCGAACGCCATGTAAACGCTCGCGCCGTCCTCCCGTACGACCGCGGTGTAGATGAAGTTCGGCCAGCTGAGCGCGTCGGCGGCGACGTCGAAACGGTCCTGCAGATACCGGGTCAGCGTGGCCGCTTCGGCGAAGTCGCCGACGTCCTCGCGGTGCAGTACGACGGCCTCGGCGTCCAGCGTGAACCGGCGCATGTCGTCGCCGACCCAGCGGAACCCGCTGCGCAGCGTCTCGTGCCGAAGTGTCCAGTCCCGCAAGGCGCGTTGGAGCACATCGAGGTCGACCTTCCCCGGGATGTCGAAGGCGGTGCCCAGCCAGGTGGGCACGAACAACCCGTCCTCCCGCACTGTTCGCGCCGTCCGGACATGGGACTCCTGCACGTACGCGGGCGGTCTGCCGTCCTCCGGCAGTTCGGCCGCCGCCTCGACGGTCTTGGGGTGCAGCGTCCACTCCACGAGACATCCGGGCCGGATCTCGCAACGCTGGATGTCGGTCAATCGCACTGAGCTCTCCGTTCGCATGCCCTCCGGATGCTGCCAGGGCAGTGGAGGGGCGGACACGACCGGACCAACGATTCGGATGATCGGAAAGAAACGCCGTGGCCGAACGGGAGGCGAACGGACGGACCTGGGAGCTTGCCCGCTGCCGGGACACGTGAGTGCCCCGCACACGCCCGGTCAGTCCGAGGCCAGCGGATCGCGGTGGTCGGCCTCGTCCAGCTTCCAGTAGCCCTTCGCGTATACCTGGCGGCGGTCCAGGCCGAGGCCGTCCGTGAAGTGGCGGCGGATCTCCCTGACGGCACCGGACTCCCCCGCCGCCCAGGGCGCCAGTCGCCCCTGCGGAACAGATGCCTTGAGGACCGCGTCACGCAGAGCTTCGCCCTTCGGCATGCTCGCGGCCCGGTGGACCCACACGATGTCGAGGTCGGCCCGCAGGTTCACCGGGACTTCGGCCTGTGGTCCCTCCACTTCCAGGTATACGGCGCCGCGAGTGCCGGGCGGCAGGCTCTCGGCGATGGTGAGGACCGCGGGCTGGGCGCTCTCGTCGCCCGCCAGGAGGTGGAAACCGGCGTCGGCGTCGAGGCGGAAGGACCCCCTGGCCCCTCCGAAGGAGACTTCCTGGCCGGGTACCGCGGCTTCTGCCCAGCGCGCGGCCGGCCCTTTCCCGTGCAGGACCACGTCGACGTCGATCCGCTGTTCCTGGGCGGAGTAGTGACGGACGGTGTAGGCCCGGCCCACCGTCTGCCCGTCCAGCGGATCGGTCACGAACAGCTTCACCCACTGAGTGGGTTCGTCGCACTGGAAGCCCGACATGCCGGACCCTCCCAGGGTGATGCGGGCCATGCGCGGGGCGATCAGGGAGACCGACTCCACCGTGGCGGTGTAGCGGGTACGGCGTGGGCGGAACATGAGAGGTGACAGCCTTTCAGTCGGAGGGAGAGGGCCGGGGCGGCGTGGAGCCGTGACAGGCACCCACAGCGGCGGCGGTCAGGCGCTTGACGAACCCCGGATCCATCGGCTGTCCGGTCATGAAGGCCCGGTAGAAGGCGGGACCCACCGTCAGGTCGAGAAGCTGGCCGGCCTTGTGCCCGTTCAGGGCGCGCGGAGGACCGTCGGCGAGGGCGGCGTGGAGTCGGTCGAGGTCGTACCGGCGCCGATGGCTCAGTACCTGATCACGCAGTACGACGGCGGTCGCGGGGTCCTGCAGGGCGTGACCGATCAGGACGAACAGCACGTGTCCGGTGGAGGACCGCGTGAAGACGGCGCTCAAGTGGAGCACATGGTGTTCCAGGGCGGCCTCGGGCGGCTTCGGCCGAGCCGGCCAGGGTGCTTCGTCCGGAAGGTCCTCCTCCAGGACGTCGATGAGGATGCTCACCTTGGAACGCCACCAACGGTAGATGGTCTGCTTGGCGACTCCCGCGTGCTGGGCGATCGCGCTGACCGTCATGGTGTGGAAGCCGACATCGACCAGCAGGTCGTCGGTGGCCCGCAGAACGGCGGCGCGCGCGGCCTCGCTGCGCTGTGGCCCGGTCTTTGTGCGCCGCGTCGGAGGCGCGATGGCCGTCTGCGGTCTGCCGTGCTGTTCCTCGATGACGTGGCCTCCTCGTCGCGTCGTGTGACCGTGACCTCCTGGAAGATCGACACAAAGAGACTAGACGCAACGGTGCGTATGGTCAAAGGGGTAGGGAGTCCCGTTCCTCCCCGACGGGGGAGTGCCGGGGAGGAACGGGACCTCTCGGACGGCCGGGCGTGGGGCCCGGCCTCAGGGGTGTGCGACGGTGGCCTCGGGCCGGTCCGCGGGTACGTCGCCTCTTTGCCCGCGGCCGAACAGCAGCCGCGTACGCATCCGGTACACCGCCTCGCCCCGCTGGTTGACGGCTTCGACGACGAAGCGCACCGTGCCTGTCTCCGGACGCCGGGGGTGCGGGGAGGCGTCTTCCACGGTGGCGCGCCCGCGTAGTTCGTCACCGGGGCGTACGGGACTCAGGAAGCGGACTTCGTCCATTCCGTACGAGCCCTCACAAGCGGAGTCCGCGAGCAGCGCGCGCACGAACTGGCCCATGATCACCGCCCCGGTGTGCCAGCCACTGGCCACGAGGCCGCCGAAGGGCGAGCTCCGTGCCGCCACCGGATCGAGATGGAAGGGCATGGGGTCCCAGGAGCGGGCGTAGCCGATGATGTCCTCGCTGGAGAGCCGGGTGGACCCCAACTCGTAGGTGCTGCCCACGGGGAAGCTTTCGAAGTGCCGCAAGGTGTCTGTCCTCCGTACTGGCCGGCCGGTGCTCAGGTGAGGGACGCCGCGTAGTCCGCGTACGCGGGCACGGCCGGGGGACGTATGGAGACAGGTTCGGGGCGGGGCCGGGTGAGACGGCGCTTCTCGGCGCTGTACCACTCGGCGACCCGGAAGGCCAGGTCCATCGACTGGTCCCGGTTGAGGCGAGGGTCGCACGCGGTCTCGTACCGCAGGTGCAGGTTGTCGGAGCGGACTTCGCTGCCTCCCCCCACGCATTCGGTGACGTCCTCACCCGTCAGTTCCACATGCACGCCACCCGGGTGGGTGCCCAGTGCCCTGTGCACCTCGAAGAAGCCGGTGATCTCGTCGAGGATGTCGTCGAAGCGCCGGGTCTTGTGGCCGCTCGGGGCGGTGAAGGTGTTGCCGTGCATGGGGTCGCAGGTCCACACCACCTCGGCACCGGTCGCACGCACGGCCTCGACCAGGCCGGGCAGCCGGTCGCGTACCCGGCCGCGCCCCATCCGCGCGATGAACGTCAGACGACCGGGCGTGCGGTGCGGATCGAGCCGGTCGATCAGGGTCCGTACGGCGTCGGCGTCGGCGTCGGGTCCCAGTTTCACGCCGACGGGGTTGCTCACCTGGGCCGCGAACGCGACGTGGGCGCCGTCGAGCTGGCGGGTGCGTTCACCGATCCAGACCATGTGCCCGGACAGTGCGTACCGCTTCCCCGTGTCGGGATCCGTGCGTACCAGGGCGGACTCGTAGTCGAGCAACAGCGCCTCGTGGCTGGCGAACACCTCGGTGGTGCGCAGGGTCGAGGCGTTCATGCCGCAGGCGCGGATGAAGCCGAGTGCCGCGTCGATCTCGTCCGCCAGCCGCTCGTAGCGGCGGCCCGCGGGGGAGAGGGCCACGAAATCACGGTTCCACTCGTGGACGCGGTCGAGGTCCGCGTGCCCTCCGGCGGTGAAGGCGCGGAGCAGATTGAGCGTCGCGGCGGACGCATGGTAGATGCGCTGGAGGCGTGCCGGGTCGGGGACGCGGGACTCGGCGGTGAACTCCAGTCCGTTGACGGCATCGCCCCGGTACGAGGGCAGGGTGACACCGTCGCGGGTCTCGGTGTTCTGTGAACGGGGTTTGGCGTACTGGCCGGCGAGGCGGCCGACCTTGACCACGGGAACGGCGGCCGCGTAGGTGAGTACGGCGGCCATCTGGAGCAGGACTTCCAGCTTGTTGCGGACGGATTCTGCGCTCACCGAGTCGAGGGTCTCGGCGCAGTCGCCGCCCTGCAGCAGGAAGGCCTTGCCACGGGCCACCTCGCCGAGACGGTCGAGCAGGGTGTCGCACTCGCTCGCGAACACCAGCGGTGGCGCGGAGGACAGGGTCGACACGGTCGATTGCAGCGCGGCGGGATCGGGCCAGTCGGGCTGCTGTGCTGCGGGCAGTGTCCGCCACGATTCGTTATGCGAATTCTCCACGGAGAGAACCTCAACACCTTCTGTTCCGAGGGCCGGCACGGGGTTGCGGTTGGCCGTGCGCGCAGCTTGGCATGGGTGAACAGGGCGTGTGCAGTGGGTCGTTGGGGCTAGCAGGGCGGATCTAATACCCGGGTACTAGCCCCAGCGGCCGACTGTCGGGGACGGTCTGCCTCCGGAAGGATTTCGCCAGGCGCAAGCAACGGCACTCGAAGCCGGCGCCCTGCTTCTGCCAGACGACCGGCCTCGAAAGGTGATCCCTACATGAGCAGCACCGCCACCCCGCCCGGGACCGTGACCCGCCCGCAGACAGGGGACGAATACCTGCAGAGCCTCGATGACGGCCGGGAAGTGAGGATCTACGGCGAGCGGGTGGCGGACGTCACGACCCACCCCGCCTTCCGCAACAACGCCCGTATGGTCGCCCGGTTGTACGACGCGCTGCACGACCCCGAGCGCAACAGCAAGCTGGTGGTCCCGACCGACACCGGCAACGGAGGGTTCACCCACCCCTACTTCAAGGCGCCCTACACGTCGGGTGACTTGAGGGCGTCCGCGCGGGCCATTGAGGAGTGGGCGCGCATGACGTACGGCTGGATGGGGCGCACCCCGGACTTCAAGGCCGCCTTCCTGTCGACGCTGGGCTCCAACAAGGAGCACTACGCGCCGTTCGAGGACAACGCGTCCGCCTGGTACCGCAAGGCCCAGGAGAACGTCCTGTTCATCGGCCACGGCATCGTCAATCCGCCGATCGACCGTAACCGCGGCCTCACCGAGCTGCGGGACGTGATGCTGACGGTGGACCGGGAGACGGACGCCGGCCTCGTCGTCTCCGGTGCCAAGGTGGTGGGCACCGGCGCGGCGCTCACCCAGCACATCTTCATCGGCAGCTACGGCCGTATCCCGGACGGCGCCAAGGACTTCTCGGCGTACTTCATCGTGCCGACCAACAGCCCCGGCCTGAAGATCATCTCCCGGCCGTCGTACGAGTTCTCCGCGGCCACCGTCAGCAGCCCCTTCGACCAGCCGCTGAGCAGCCGTCTGGACGAGAACGACGGAATTCTCGTCTTCGACCAGGTCCTCATTCCCTGGGAGAACGTCTTCTGCTACGACGTGGACAAGGCGAACAACTTCTTCTATGGCTCGGGATTCTTCTACCGTGCCATGTTCCATGCCTGTGTCCGCTTCGCCGTGAAGATGGACTTCCTGACCGGCCTGCTGGCCAAGGGGCTGGAGACGACGGGCACTTCGGAGTTCCGCGGGGTGCAGAGCCGGCTCGGTGAGGTCCTCGCGTATCGCAATATGTTCTGGGCCCTGGTGGACTCCATGGCCGAGAACCCGACCAAGTGGCCGGACGGAACCGTCACTCCGAACGGTGAGACGGCGATGGCCTTCCGCGTGCTGTCCTCCTCCATCTTCCCCAAGGTCCGCGAGGTCTTCCTGCGGGATCTGGGCAGCGCACTGATCTACAACAACTCCCACGCTCTCGACTGGTCGAACCCCGAGGTCCGGCCCTACCTGGACAAGTATGTTCGCGGCCTGGGCGTTGAGGCGATCGACCGCACGAAGCTCATGAAGCTGGCGTGGGACGCCGTCGGGACGGAGTTCGGCGCCCGGTGGGAGCTGTACGAAATGAACTACGCGGGCAACCACGAGCAGATCCGCTACGAAGCGCTCCATGCCCAGCAGCATTCGGGGAAGTTCGAGGAGTACAAGCAGCTCGTCGACAGGTGCCTGTCCGAGTACGACGAGAACGGCTGGACGGTCCCCGACCTCATCAACCCCAAGGACACCACCGTCATCGGTGGTGGCACGCAGAGCCCCGTGGCCGTGGTCCCTGCCGAGGGCGCACGGTGACCACGGGCACCTCTGCGGCCGGCCCTACCGCACCGCACGCTGCCCCCGATGTTCTGGACAACACCCAACTGAGGCGCATTCTCGGGCAGTTCGTGACAGGTGTGTGCGCGGTATCGACCCGCTTCGAGGGCCCGGCCGGGCCACGCCACGATGCCATCGCGGTGAACTCGTTCACCTCGGTCTCCCTCGACCCGCCCCTCGTGTCCATGTGTCTGCGCGACGACTCCACCTTTCTGAAGCGGGTGCGGACAACCGGTCAGTGGGCCGTCTCGTTCTTGGGAAACCAGGCGCGCTCGTTGGTGGGTGTGCTCACCGCACCTGCCGCCGAACGCCCTCCGGTGGAGCAGGCCGCGGACTGGGCAGTCGGACCGCACACCGGATGCCTGGTTCTGCCGGAAGGCCCCGGCACCCTGGAGTGCGAGCTGCATCTGACCCAGACACTCGGTGACCACGTACTCGTCGTCGGGAGGGTGCTGGGCGCCACCGGCCGCGATGACGATCCGCTGGTCTTCCATCGAGGCGCTTTCACCGCGATCACATCGTCGAAGTGACCGGCAGAACCCACCGTCAGTGAACAGGATCAGGGAATCAGGAGAGGAGACACCATGGCCGGCAGGCGCCCGTACGTGGCTGTCGTGGGCGGCGGCGTAGGCGGCCTGGCCGCCGCCATCGGACTGCGGCGGCAGGGAATCGAGGTGGTCGTCCACGAACAGGCGCGGGAGGTGGCCCACCAGGGCGCCGGTATCGCCGTCGGCGCCAACGGCCACCGGGCGCTTCGGGAGGTGGGAGTCGCCGAGCGCCTGCGAGGATCGGCCGTCGCGCCCCGGCGAGCCGACTTCCGGCACTGGCGTACGGGCCGGTCCATGGTGTCGCATCCGCTGGCCGGAGCGTACGAGGAACGGTTCAAGGCACCTTTCTGGACCGTGGAACGAGCGGCGGTTCAGCAGGCTCTGATCACCGAGCTCGGTGCGGAGCACATCCGTCTCGGAGCGCGCTGCACCGGTGTGGAGAAGACCGGAAAGGGAGCCACGATCCGCTTCGAGGACGGCACCGAGGTGGAAGCCGACGCGGTGATCGGAGCCGACGGTATCCATTCCGTGGTGCGTCACAGCGTCTTCGGACCCGAGGACGCCGTGTTCTCGGGATCCAGTGGGTACCGCGCCCTGGTTCCGATGGAACGACTGGGCCACGTTCCCCAACTCGTGGAGTCGGTGCTGTGGTTGTGGCTGGGTCCCGGCAGGCACTTCATCGCCTATCCGGTGGCCGGCGGCAGCGCCCTGAACTTCCTGGCCGTCGTCCCCGACCGCGAATGGACCATCGAGTCGTGGTCGACGGAGGGCGAGACCGCCGAGCTGCTGGCCGCCTTCGACGGCTGGCATCCGTTCGTCACCGAGATCCTCGGCGCCTGCGAGCGCCCCGGACGCTGGGCCCTGTACGACCGTGAACCGCAGCGGACTTGGAGTTCGGGCCCGGTGACACTGCTCGGCGACGCCGCCCACGCGATGCTGCCGCACCACGGGCAGGGCGCGAACCAGGCACTGGAGGACGCCGTGGTCCTCGCGCACGTCCTCGGCGGCGCGGACGCCGACGGGGTCGAGGGGGCCCTGCGTACCTACGAGCAGCTGCGGCGGCCGCGCACCCGTCTGCTGCAGACCGGCTCGCGCAAGAACGCCGCCTGCTTCCAGCTGCCCGACGGGCCCGAAGCGGAGGCGCGCAACATCCGGTTGACCGGCCTGCCCGAGGACCTCGCCTGGATCCACGGGCACGACGCCCTCGGGGAGCTGCGGTCGCCCTCGGCCCCGGCTTCTGTCTGACAGCCGACGAATGGTGAGAAGGACCATGGCAAGGATCTACGCCTTCGAAGGAAACGTCCCCGTCGTCCACCCCACGGCCTTCGTCCACCCCGACGCCGTACTGATCGGCTCGGTCGTCGTCGGGCCCGGGTGCTATGTCGGTCCCCTCGCGAGCCTTCGGGGCGACTTCGGCAGTGTCGAACTGCGAGCGGGCTCCAATGTGCAGGACTGCTGTGTCCTGCACTGCTTCCCCGGAGCCGACACGGTCGTCGAGGAGGACGGCCATGTGGGGCACGGCAGTGTGCTGCACGGCTGCAGGGTTGGCCGCGACAGCCTCATCGGCATGAAGGCCGTACTTATGGACGGCGTGGTCGTCGGACCACAGGCGTTCGTCGGCGCGAGCAGCTTCGTCAAGTCCGGCTTCCACGTACCGGAGCGGCACCTTGTGGCGGGAAGCCCCGCCAAGGTGCTGCGCGAGCTCACAGCGGACGAGATCGCCTGGAAGGGCAACGGAACCGCTCAGTACCAGAAGCTGGCGCAACGCTGCCTCGCCGGCCTTCACCCGGCGCAGGCCCTCACCGAGCCGGACGCCGCCGACAACGCGCGCCCCGCCGAACCCGAGCACGTCACTCTGCACGAATTCCGGGTCCGCTGAGGCCGGGACAGCAAGAGAGGCAGGTGAAGAGAGATGACCGTGTCCGTGGCCGAGGAGGCCGGGCCGCTCCAAAGGCACTTCGACCGGACGATCGCCGAGGACGGACGCATCGAGCCTCGGGACTGGATGCCCGAGCCCTATCGCGCGACCCTGATCCGGCAGATCGCCCAGCACGCCCACTCCGAGATCATCGGTATGCAGCCGGAGGCGACGTGGCTGGCCGGCGCCCCCAGCCTGCGCCGCAAGGCGATCCTGCTGGCCAAGGTCCAGGACGAGGCCGGGCACGGCCTGTATCTGTACTCCGCGGCCGAGACGCTCGGTGCCGACCGGGAGGACCTGACCCAACGCCTCATCGACGGCAGCCAGAAATACTCCTCGGTGTTCAACTACGAGACGACGGACTACGCCGACGTCGGAGTGATCGGCTGGCTGGTCGACGGCGCCGCCATCTGCAACCAGGTCCCCCTGTGCCGCACGTCCTACGGCCCCTACGGCCGGGCGATGGTGAGGATCTGCAAGGAGGAGTCCTTCCACCAGCGCCAGGGGTACGAGCTCCTCGCGACGATGATGCACGGCACCGAACAGCAGCGCGAGGCCGTACAGGAGGCGACGAACCGCTGGTGGTGGCCGGCGCTGATGATGTTCGGGCCGCCCGACGCACGCTCGCGCAATACCGCCCGGTCCATGGCATGGCGCATCAAGCGGCACACCAACGACCAGCTGCGGCAGCGCTTCGTGGACATGGCCGTTCCCCAGGCCCAGGCCCTTGGGGTCACTCTTCCCGACCCCGAGATCCGCTGGGACGAGGAACAGGGCGGCTACGCGTTCGGAGCGCCTGACTGGGCCCATTTCGAACGGGTGGTGCAGGGCGACGGCCCCTGCAACGCGGAACGTATCGCCCGCAGGAAAGCCGCGCATGACGACGGCGTCTGGGTGCGCGAGGCAGCGGCCGCACACGCGGCGAAGCAGCGGAAGAAGGAGCACAAGGAACGCAACGAGCACAACGGGCCGACGGCGCACCCGGCGCACCCGGCGCCGTCGGAAGGCGGGACGCGATGAGCGACACCACCGACCGGACCGACAGCGCGGGATCCGTGAATTCCTGGCCGCTTTTCGAGGTTTTCGTCCGCCCGAGGCGGGGGCTGAGTCATACCCATGTCGGCTCGCTGCGTGCCGCGGACAAGCAGATGGCGCTGCGCAGTGCCCGGGATCTCTATACCCGGCGCAACGAAGGAGTGAGCATCTGGGTGGTCCCCACCGACGCACTGGCCGCCAGCAGTCCGGACGAGAAGGACCCCTTCTTCACGCCCAGCCAGGACAAGGCGTACCGGAATCCGACCTTCTATGTGATCCCCGATGACGTACCCCACATCTGAGGCGCCTTGGGAACGGAACGGCCCCAGCGGACGCCGGTACACGGCGCGGCAGAACGCGAGAATCACGATGAATGATCATTTGTCGCAGGACACCGACATCGCGGAACTGGAAGCGGACGGGACCTTCGGCACCGGCTTCGACACCTCCGCTCCCGAACTGGAGGCGGACATCCCGCGGGGGGTCGACGCACAGGACCTGTTCTCCTACTGCCTGATGCTCGGCGACGACGCTCTGGTCTTCACCCAGCGGCTCATCGAGTGGTGCACCCGGGCCCCGGAGCTCGAAGTCGAGGTGGCGCTCGCGAACTTCGGGCTCGATCTGCTGGGGCAGGCACGACTCCTGCTCGGCAGGGCGGGCCATGTCGAGCGGGCCGGCCGGGACGAGGACTCCTTGGCATTCCTGCGCGACCCGGACGCCTTCCGCAATGTGCTGTTCGTCGAGGACGCGCACGAGGACTTCGCGGACTGCGTGCTGAGGCTGCTGGTGTTCTCCACCTGGAGAGGGGCGCTTCTGTCGAGCCTCGCCTCGTCCACGGACCCCACGCTGGCCGCGGTCGCGGTCAGAGGCGTGCGGGAAATCGCCTACCACCGGGATTTCGCGGCGCACTGGGCCGTGCGACTCGGCGACGGCACGGCACACTCGCGGGCCCGTACCCAGCGGGCCTGGCAGCGACTGCGGCCCCTGCTTCCGGAGTTGTTCGTCACGCACGACGTGGAACGCCGGTTGGCCGTGGCGGGCTGCGCCGTACCGGCCGCGGACGTCCGGGCGGATGTCGAGCAGGCGCTCGACGCGGTGCTCGCCGCCGCGGGCATCGAGTTGTACGACTCTGCGAACCCGCCGCCCGTCACCCGCGCGGGCGGGCGCGACGGCAGCCACAGCGAGGCGTTGCCGGCCCTGCTCACCGAGATGCAGAGCGTGGCACGTGCCTACCCTGGAGCTGTCTGGTGAGCGTGGACAGTCTCGGGCAGACGCAGACTCAAGGGCAGGCACAGACGCAGTCGCAGACCCGGTGGCGGACCGCTACGGAGGCGTGCCGCCGGGTGGCTGAGAGCGTCACCGACCCCGAACTCCCCATGCTGACCCTGGCGGAACTCGGTGTCCTCCGCGAGGTGGCGGTGCTGCCGTCGGGGCGGGTACGAGTGGACATCACGCCCACCTACACGGGGTGCCCCGCGATCGAGACCATGAGAAACGACCTGGCACGGCGTATCCGCGCGGAGGGGTTCACCGACGTCGAGGTCCGCACGCTGCTGGATCCGCCGTGGTCCTCGCAGTGGATCACGGACTCGGGACGCAGGAAGCTGCGCGAGCACGGCATCTCCCCGCCGGGCCCCGTCCCCGCGGGAAGGACGGGAACGGTCTGGCTGTCCCTCCCCACGGCGCGGTACAGCCCGCCGTGCACGCGCTGCGACAGCACCGACACGGCGGAGATATCGAGGTTCGGCGCCACCGCGTGCAAGTCCCTGTGGCGCTGCGGGTCGTGCCGTGAGCCCTTCGAGCACTTCAAGGAGATCTGATGGTCACGCCTGTGGCGTCGGCCCCCGCGGAACCCCCGGCCGCTCCGCTGCCCGGCCGCCGTGAACGCCGGGCGTTTCACCCGCTGTCGGTGACCGGAATCGACCGCTCGTGCCCGGGCGCCGTCGTGATCTCGTTCGAGGTCCCTGACCGCCTCGCCGGACTCTTCACATTCCGGGCAGGACAGGCCCTGACCCTGCGGCACACCGTCAACGGACAGGAGGAGCGGCGGAGTTACTCGATCTGCACGCCGGAGGGCACACCCCTGCGGATCGGTGTGCGCAAGGTCGAAGGCGGTCTGGTGTCCGGGTGGCTCGTGGACGAACTGCAGCCGGGAGACCGGATCGAGGTGCAGCCGCCGAGCGGTGGGTTCACCGCCGACCTCACCCGTCCGGCCACGCACGTCATGGTGGCGGCCGGTTCGGGCATCACTCCCATGCTGTCCCTGGCGGCCACGGCGCTGCGCCAACCGCACTCCAGCGTGACGCTGTTCTACGGCAACCGCAGCAGCGGCAGCGCAATGTTCACGGACGAACTGGCCGATGTGAAGGACCGTCACGGCACTCGGTTCTCACTGACCCATCTGCTGTCCCGGGAGGGCCGTCCGGCGGAGCTGCTGAGCGGCCGGATGGACGAGAGGCGGCTGAGGGAGCTGCTCGCGATCCAGACGGAACCGGCCGCTGTGGACCACTGGTGGCTCTGCGGCCCGCAGCAACTGGTGCGGCGCGTCCGTACGTTCCTGATCGAGGACCTGGCCATTTCCGCGAACCGCATTCATCAGGAGCTGTTCTACGCCGATGCGGACGCGGCGAACCCGCCGTCCGCCGCTCCTCCGCGGGCGGGAACGTCGCCGGTGTCCGCCGCTACGGTCATTCTCGACGGCCGGCGTACGGACGTCTCCGTGCCGCGCGGCGCGACCATTCTGGACGCCGCGCAGGGCGCCCTGCCCGACCTCCCGTTCTCGTGCCGGGGCGGGGTGTGCGGTACATGCCGCGCCCGCGTCGTGGAGGGGGAGGCGCGAATGCGGCGGAACTTCGCGCTGGAGGAGAGCGAGACCGAGTCCGGGTTCGTGCTGACCTGCCAGGCGGAGCCGGTCGGGCGGCACATCGTCGTCGACTTCGACGCCTAGGGCGCGATGCCCGGGCGGGGAGAGGAGCCCTGACTCAGGGTGAGCACCAAGCCGACCACCACAGACAACACAGTCGTGAACGCCGCCGAAAGCGGCCGGGCCGGGCTGACCGCTCGGATACCGGGCTCGAAGAGCCTGACGAACAGGGTCCTGCTGCTGGCCGCCGCAGCGGCGGGCACCAGCCGTGTACAGGCGCCATTGGTCAGCGAAGACACCGTGGCCTTCCGGAAAGCCCTCACGGAGCTGGGCGTCCGGGTGGAGTCCAGCCCGCTGGACGAGTACTGGGATGTGACTGGAACAGGACGCGGTCCGCAGGGGCAGGCGCGGGTGTGGTGCGCGGACGCGGGTACCGCCGCGCGTTTCCTCCCGCCGTTCGCGGCCACCGGGACGGGTTCCTTCGTCTTCGACGGCTCTCAGCAGTTGCGGGCCCGTCCGCAACGGCCGCTGTTCGACGCGCTCCTGCGTCTCGGCGCGGACATCGAGGCGGCCCCGGGCGGTGCGTTGCCCCTGGTGATCCGCACGAGGGGTCTAGACGGCGGGGAGATCACCGTGGACTCCTCGATGAGCAGCCAGTACCTCAGCGGTCTGCTGATGGCGGCCCCCCTGATGCGCCGTGGACTGACGGTCCGGTTCCGGGGCTTGGTCAGCCGTCCGTACGTCGACATGACCGTGGCCCTGATGCGGCGCTTCGGCGCGCACGTCACCGAGTGCCAGGACGGTTCCTTCGAGGTCGAGCCCGGCGGATACACCGCCGCCCATCCGGTCGTCGAGCCCGATGCCTCCACGGCCTCCTATGTCTTCGCCGCCGCTGCCGCTACCGGACAGACCGTCACGGTGCCCGGCTTGACCGAGGGAAGCCTCCAGGGCGACGTGCGGTTCGTGGAGGTGCTGGCGAGAGCGGGTGCGCGAGTCCAGGTCGACCGTGCAGGGACGACGGTGGCCGGGACCGGGCGGCTGCGCGGCGGATTCACCGTGGACATGGGCGAGATCTCGGACACGTTCATGACGCTCGCCGCCCTGGCACCGCTCGCCGACGCTCCCCTCACCATCCGCGGCATCGGACACGCGCGGCTCAAGGAGTCCGACCGTATCGCCGCCGTCGCGGCCAACCTGCGTGCCTGCGGTATCGAGACCGCGGAAGGCAGGGACTGGATCACCATTCGCCCCGGGGTTCCGCGTGCCGCGCGGATCGCCTGCCACCGGGACCATCGGATCGCGATGGCCTTCTCTGTGCTCGGGCTCGTGGTGCCGGGAACGATCTCCCTGGATGACCCGGACTGCGTGGCGAAGACCTTTCCTGGGTTCCATGCCGAGATGCGGCGCCTGTTTCCGGGATACGAACTTCCCCTGGAATCCGGCACATTGACGAAGGAGCACCGTTGAGCAGGTTGCGCTGGCTGACCGCGGGGGAATCCCACGGTCCCGCACTTGTCGCGACGCTGGAGGGACTTCCCGCCGGCGTGCCGATCACCACGGAGATGGTGGCGGACCATCTGGCCCGGCGGCGGCTCGGTTATGGGCGCGGTGCCCGGATGAAGTTCGAGCGCGACGAGGTCACCTTTCTGGGCGGTGTACGTCATGGGCTCACTCTCGGTTCGCCGGTGGCCGTCATGGTCGGCAACACCGAGTGGCCCAAGTGGGAGCAGGTCATGGCGGCCGACCCCATCGATCCGGAGGTCCTCGCGGAGGTGGCCCGCAACGCCCCGCTGACCCGGCCCCGGCCCGGTCACGCCGACCTCGCGGGCATGCAGAAGTACGGGTTCGACGAGGCCAGGCCGATCCTGGAGCGGGCGAGCGCGCGGGAGACCGCGGCGCGGGTGGCGCTGGGTGCGGTGGCCCGTTCGTACCTGAAGGAGACGGCGGGGATCGAGATCGTCTCGCACGTCGTCGAACTGGCGGCGGCGAAGGCCCCGTACGGCGTCTACCCCCAGCCCTCGGATGTGGAGCGGCTCGACGCCGATCCGGTGCGCTGCCTGGACGGTGACGCCTCGAAGGCGATGGTCGCGGAGATCGACCAGGCGCACAAGGACGGCGACACGCTCGGTGGCGTGGTCGAGGTGCTGGCGTACGGGGTGCCGGTGGGTCTGGGCTCGCATGTGCACTGGGACCGGCGGCTGGATGCCCGGCTGGCGGCCGCGCTGATGGGGATCCAGGCGATCAAGGGTGTCGAGGTCGGTGACGGTTTCGAGCTGGCCCGGGTGCCGGGCTCGCAGGCGCACGACGAGATCGTCCGCACCGGGGACGGCATCCGGCGCACGTCGGGGCGCTCCGGCGGCACCGAGGGCGGTCTGACCACGGGTGAGCTGCTGCGTGTCCGGGCGGCGATGAAGCCGATCGCGACGGTGCCGCGTGCGCTGGCGACCATCGATGTGGCGACCGGCGAGGCGGCCAGGGCGCACCACCAGCGCTCGGACGTGTGCGCGGTTCCGGCTGCCGGGATCGTCGCGGAGGCGATGGTGGCGCTGGTGGTGGCGGACGCGGTGGCGGAGAAGTTCGGCGGGGACAGCGTCCCCGAGACGCGCCGCAATGTGCGGTCCTACCTCGAGAACCTGGTCGTGCGGTGACGGGTCCGCGGATCGTCCTCGTCGGCCCGATGGGCGTGGGCAAGTCCACGGTCGGTGCGCTGGTCGCCGAGCGGCTCGGCTGTGTCTACCGGGACACCGACGACGACATCGTGAGCGAGCAGCGCCGCACCATCGCCGACATCTTCGTCGACGAGGGTGAGCCGGTCTTCCGCGCGATCGAGAAGCAGGCCGTGAAGCGGGCGCTGGCCGAGCACGACGGTGTGCTGGCGCTCGGCGGCGGCGCGATCCTGGACGAGGAGACACGCGCGCTGCTCGCCGGGCACCAGGTCGTCTACCTGTCGATGGACGTCGAGGAAGCGGTCAGGCGCACCGGCCTCAACACGGCGAGGCCGCTGCTGGCCGTCAACCCGCGCCGGCAGTGGCGCGAGCTGATGGACGCGCGCCAAGACCTGTACACCGAAGTAGCCCTGGCAGTCGTGGCAACCGACGACCGCACCCCCGAAGAGGTCACCCAAGCGGTCCTCGACGCAGTGGAGTTGAAGGAAGCATGAGCGAGGCAGTGACCCGTATCCAGGTCGGCGGAACCGCGGGCACCGAGCCCTACGAGGTCCTGGTGGGCCGTCAACTCCTCGGTGAGCTCGGCGGGTTGATCGGAGACAGGGCCCGGCGGGTCGCGGTCATCCACCCCGAGTCGCTCGCCGGCACCGGTGAGGTTCTCCGTGCCGATCTGGCCGAGCAGGGCTACGAGGCCGTCGCCATCCAGGTGCCCAACGCCGAGGAGGCCAAGACCGCCGAGGTCGCCGCGTACTGCTGGAAGGCGCTGGGGCAGTCCGGCTTCACCCGCAGTGACGTCATCGTGGGTGTCGGCGGCGGCGCCACCACCGACCTGGCCGGGTTCGTGGCGGCGACCTGGCTGCGCGGGGTGCGCTGGATCGTGGTCCCGACCACGGTGCTGGCCATGGTGGACGCGGCGGTCGGCGGCAAGACCGGCATCAACACCGCCGAGGGCAAGAACCTCGTCGGCGCCTTCCATCCGCCGGCCGGTGTGCTGTGCGACCTGGCCGCGCTGGACTCGCTGCCGGTCAACGACTTCGTGTCCGGGCTCGCGGAGGTCATCAAGGCCGGATTCATCGCCGACCCGGTGATCCTGGAGCTCATCGAGGAGGACCCCGAGGCGGCCCGCACGCCGGCCGGCCCGCACACGGCCGAGCTGATCGAGCGGTCCATCAGGGTCAAGGCGGAGGTCGTCTCCGGCGACCTGAAGGAGTCCGGGCTGCGCGAGATCCTCAACTACGGGCACACCCTGGCGCACGCGATCGAGAAGAACGAGCGCTACAAGTGGCGGCACGGCGAGGCTGTTTCCGTGGGGATGCACTTCGCCGCCGAACTGGGCCGTCTCGCGGGCCGGCTGGATGATGCGACCGCCGACCGGCACCGCACGATCCTTCAGTCCGTCGGTCTCCCGCTGAGCTACCGCTACGACCAGTGGCCCAAGCTCCTGGAGAACATGAAGGTCGACAAGAAGTCCCGCGGCAACCTGCTCCGCTTCATCGTCCTGGACGGCCTCGCCAAACCGACCGTCCTGGAGGGACCCGACCCGGCCGTCCTCCTCGCCGCGTACCGGAAGGCTGTCTGATGCCGGTGCCGGGCCACGAGAAGAAGGGGCGGCCGTGACACGCCACGCGGCGGTCCTCGGCAAGCCCGTCGCCCACTCCCTCTCCCCCGCACTGCACCGAGCCGCGTACCGCGCGCTGGGCCTCGACTGGTCCTACACCGCGATCGAGCGCACCGAGGCCGAACTTCCCTTCTTCCTCGACCAGTTGGACCAGTCCTGGGTGGGACTCTCGCTCACCATGCCGCTCAAGCGGGTGGCGCTCACCCTGGCGGACACGGCGACCGACGTGGCCCGGGCCGTGGGCGGAGCCAACACGCTGGTCCTGCGCGACGGCCTGCGCCACGCCGACAACACCGACGTTCACGGCATTGCCACCGCGCTCCGTGAGGCCGGAGTCACGGCCCCCGCTTCGGCCACTGTTCTGGGCGGCGGTGCCACCGCGGGCTCCGCGCTGGCCGCACTGCGTGAACTCGGCCTGGCAAGGGCGACGTTACTCGTACGGGACCGGTCGCGGGCCGGCCGGACCGAGGCGGCGGCCGAACGGCTCGGCGTCGACATCACCGTACGAACTCTCTCGCCCGCCCAACCTGCCCTGGCTGAGGAAGAGTTGGTGCTCAGCACTCTGCCGCCCGGCGCTGCGGACGACTACGCCACCGCGCTGCGCTGCCGTGCCCTGTTCGACGTGGTGTACGCCACCTGGCCGACGCGCTGCGCCGCCATGGTGGCCGCGCACGGCGGCACCATCGTCAGTGGTCTGTCCATGCTGCTCCACCAAGCCGTTGCCCAGGTCGAGTTGATGACCACCCGGCGCGACGGCGCAACGGTCGACGCCATGAGGGCGGCGCTGAGGGAAAACGTCCGGCCCCGCCCGTGAACTTCACGAGCGGGACCGGACGGCCAGCGCCCAAAGCCCCTGGTTCTCACAGCACCCGGAGCAGGGACACCGGCCGCTCGATCAGATCCGCGACGTGCCGCAGGAACCCGCCGGCCGCCCCGCCGTCGCACACACGATGGTCGAAGGTGAACGACAGCTGGCACACCTGACGGATCGCGAGCTCGCCGTCGACGACCCATGGGCGGGGCAGGATGCGCCCCACGCCGAGCATCCCCGCTTCCGGATGGTTGATGATCGGGGTGGACCCGTCGACGCCGAAGACCCCGTAGTTGTTCAGTGTGAAGGTGCCTCCGGACAGGTCCGCGGGAGTCAGCGTGCCCTCACGCGCGCTGGTGGTGAGGCGGGTGATCTCTGCGGACAGCTCCGGAAGCCGCATCCGCTGCGCCTCCCTGACCACGGGTACGACCAGACCCCGTTCCGTCTGCGCGGCGAATCCCAGGTGGACCGAGGGGAGTTGGACGATCTCCCTGTTGTCGGTGTCCACGGTCGAGTTGAGCTCCGGGTACCGGGCGAGGCCCGCGACGCAGATCCGGGCGAGGAGGGCGAAGAGCGAGATCCTGGTACCGTCCGAAGCCGCCAGCTGCTGTTTCGTGTCCAGGAGCCGGGTGGCGTCCACGTCGACCCACGTCGTCGCATCGGGGATTTCCCGTCGGCTCCGTGCCAGTTTGTCCGCGACGGTGCGCCGGATCCCACGCAAGGGGATGCGTACGGCTTCCTGTACCGGGTTTGCGGCCGGCCCCCCGGACGGAGCGGGCGAAGGCTGCGGTCGCGCCGCGGGTGACGTCTGGGGCGACCGGTCGTGCCGCTCGATGTCCTTGCGGACGATGAGCCCTCCCGGTCCGCTTCCGTGCACCGAGCGCAGATCTACATCGTGCTCTCTGGCGAGTCTCCGCACCAGCGGAGAGATCACGCGGACCGGTCCGGCGGAGGGAGTCTTCGGCCCCACCGGCGCGGCAGTCGCTGCCCGGGGAGAGGGGACGAGCACCCGCCGCCGACGGGCCGAGGGCGCGGATGTGCCGTAACCGACCAGCACGTTTCCCGAGTCCTCCGATGCCGCGCCTCTGGCGGGTGCCGCGGCATCGGCAGGCGGCGCACCCCCGGTGGCCGCTGTCCGCTTCTCGCCGATCGACAGCAGCGGCCTCCCGACATCCAGGCTTTCGCCCTCCCGACCCCACAGACGGGTGACGACACCGGCGAACGGGCACGGCACCTCCACCACTGCCTTCGCCGTCTCGACCTCCACCACGGGCTGGTCGACGGACACGGAGTCCCCGACCCCGACCAGCCACCGCACGATCTCCGCGTCCGTGAGGCCTTCGCCGAGGTCAGGCAGCGCGAACTCCCGCTCCCCGCGGGTCATACGTCCTCCCCCTGGGCGCTGTCACGCCACTGCAGGCGTGCGACGGCGTCCAGAATGCGGTCGACATCGGGCAGGTGGTAGCGCTCCAGCATCGGGGGCGGGTACGGGATGTCGAATCCGGTGACCCGTAGCACCGGAGCCTCCAAATAGTGGAAGCAGCGTTCGGAGACGCGGGCGGCGATCTCGGCGCCGAACCCGGCGAACCCCTGGGCTTCGTGCACGACGACGGCGCGACCGGTGCGCCTGACACTGGCGCACACCGTTTCGTCGTCGAAGGGCACCAGACTGCGCAGATCCACCACCTCCAGGTCCCACCCCTCGGCACGCGCGGCCTCCGCGGCGTCCAGGCACACCGGCAGTGAGGGACCGTAGGTGATGAGGGTGGCCGACGATCCGGCCCGGCGTACGGCCGCCTCGCCCAGGACGGGCGGATCCGCCGAGCGGTCCACCTCGCCCTTGGACCAGTACAGCCGCTTGGGCTCCAGGAAGATGACGGGATCGTCCGAGGCGATGGCCGCGCGCAGCAGGCCGTACGCGTCGGTGACAGTCGCCGGCGCGATCACGTGGAGACCCGGCGTGTGCGTGTAGTACGCCTCCGAGGCGTCACTGTGATGTTCCACGCCGCCGATGCCGCCGCCATAGGGGATGCGGATGGTCAGCGGCATCGGCAGAGCGCCACGGGTGCGGTTGCGCATCTTGGCGACGTGACTGACCAGTTGCTCGAAGGCGGGATACGCGAAGGCGTCGAACTGCATCTCCACGACGGGACGCAGACCGTACATGGCCATCCCGACGGCGGTTCCCAGGATGCCCGCCTCGGCGAGCGGTGTGTCGGAGACCCGGCTGTCGCCGAACGTCGCGGCCAGGCCGTCGGTGACCCGGAACACACCGCCCAGAGTGCCGATGTCCTCGCCCGTCAGATGAACGCGGTCGTCGGCGGCCAAGGCGTCGTGGAGTGCCCGGTTGAGCGCCCTGGACATGGTCATCTGCTCGGTGGCCGGGGCGGTGTCGACGGGCGGCGTGGCGGCGATGTCCACGATGGCGGTCACTGGCGGGCCTCCTCGGTGCCGTTGTTGTTGTCCACGCTCCGCGCAGCCCGCAGCTCTTCGGCCAGCAGGGAGCGTTGTTCGTCGAGCTGGGGGGTGCGCCGGGCGTAGACGTGCTCGAACAGGTCCAGCGCCTCGGGGGACGGGTCCGTGGAGAGTTGACCGCGCAGATCCCGCGCCATGTCCTCCGCCTCCTGCCGGATCCGGTCCACTTCGGCGTCGTCCAGGATCCCTCGGTCCCGAAGGTGCCGTTCCATGCGCTCGACCGGGTCCCGCCGACGCCAGAACTCGACCTCGGCCGCGTCGCGGTAGCGGGTGGCGTCATCGGCGTTGGTGTGTGCGTCGATCCGGTACGTCACCGCCTCGATGAGGGTCGGTCCGCCGCCACCGCGGGCGTGCTCCGTAGCCTTCCGCACCTCGTGATGGACGGCCGCCGCGTCGTTTCCGTCGACCAGCACACCCGGCATGCCGTAACCGATCGCCTTGTGGGCGAGCGTGGGAGCGGCGGACTGCTTGCTGAGCGGGACGGAGATCGCGTAGCCGTTGTTCTGCACCAGGAAGACGACGGGGGCCCGGTAGACGGCGGCGAAGTTCATCGCCTCGTGGAAGTCGCCCTCGCTGGTGCCTCCGTCGCCGATCATCGCGAGCACGACCAGGTCGTCCCCGCGCAAGGCGGCGGCGTGAGCCAGCCCCACCGCGTGCAGGGTCTGCGTCGCCAAAGGGGTGCTCAGAGGTGCGACGCGGTGCGCGCGAGGGTCGTAACCGCTGTGCCAGTCACCCCGCAGAAGCGTCAGCACCTCGACGGGGTCGACACCCCGTACCAGCAGGGCCAATGTGTCCCGGTAGGTCGGGAAGATCCAGTCCTGCCGGTCGAGAGCCAGCACGGCGCCCACCTCGCAGGCTTCCTGCCCCGTGGTGGACGGATAGACCGCCAGCCTGCCCTGCTTGGTCAGTGCGGTCGCCTGCACGTTGTAGCGGCGGCCCCGGACCAGTTGCCGGTACAGGTCGAGCAGGACAGCGGTGTCCATGAACTCGGTTCCGGACACGTCGCCGATGAGGCTCAGGGGTTCCGAGGAAGGCAGCATGGCCGTCACGTCCTCGCCGACATCTGGCGGATCAAGAACTGTCATGTGGATGAGGCTCCTTCAACCGGGTGAGTGGGGCCGCCGGCGCCTGAGTACACGCCTGTGAGCGCATGCCAGTGGCCGGGAGCCGACGTCCCCGCCCCAGCATTCGTGGTGGAGGGAAGTGACGGCAGTCGGCCGATACGGCTAGTACCTCGGCTCTAACCCCCGGATTTCCCCGCCCCGCCAGGCCGCCCAACCGCCACCCGAAGAGCCGCCGCCCCACCGCCCCACCGCCCCGAAGAACCGCCGCCCCACCGCCCGCAGAGCCGCAGAGCCGCAGAGCCGCAGAGCCGCAGAGCCGCAGAGCCGCAGAGCCGTGGGGGCGCGGGGGCCGCCGAGCCGTCGGGCCATCGGGCCATCGGGCCATCGGGCCGGAGCCGGAAACCCAGGGACCACCGGGGCTAGGCCCCTGGGACTAGGCGCAGGGCTCTACTTCCAACTGGCGACTACCGACGGCACTTCGGGCACACCACGCTGAACGGACCAGCCGCGACTCCGCATGGCCGCGGCCCCCAGCCAGGAGGATGTCCATGAGCACTGCAGCCACCTCCCGACTCGTCGTCGGCGACCGGTTCCGGGACTTCGCCGAGGCCGTCGGCGCCGAGACCTTCTCGGGCCTGACCCGCTCACTGGACGCGGGCGACCTGGATGCCCTCCAGGGCCCGGTACATGTGGTCACGGGTCAGGGCCTCGGCGAGTTCGAGATCTCCTACCTCCGTGACGCCATCACCCGCCGGCAGCTGGACGACCGCATCGTCCTGGTGCACACCACCGGACAGCCCGCCCGCCGTCAGGAGCTGCACAAGGCCCGGGAGGACAACGTCCTGGTCGCGGGACTCACGCAGGTCGATGACACCACGTACGAAGCCCAGCTGCGGCTGCACGACCACAACGAACTCCTGGTCGACGTGCAGGATCGGGTGCATGTCCAGGGCATGGTGGCGATCGAGGCCGCCCGGCAGATGTTCCTCGCGGTGATCGAGCGCTACTTCACCGCCCGCTGGCCCCAGCAGCGCTACTACATCGTCCTCAACTCGATGAACACCACGTTCTCGAACTTCCTCTTCCCGGTGAGCGCCACACTGCGGCTGAAGGTGGACGAGTCGGACGTGTCGGAGCCCAGCCGGCTCACGGTCCGGACGACGGTGGAAGTGGTGCAGGCGGGGCGGCCCGCCGCCGGTGTCACCATCGACGCGGCGGCCTTCGCCCCCGGTCTCCTGGAGGAGAAGGAGCTGCGGAGGGCCAAGAGCGCCGTGGCGAGCACGGTGGACGCGGCTCTGCCGTCTGCCTGATATGCCTCCGCGGGCACAGGACACGAAGGAGTCGCCGAACATGGCCCAACTCCAGAGCATGGAGCGGAGATTGGCCTATTTGGGGCCGAAGGGAACCTTCACCGAGCAGGCCCTGAGATCGGTCCCGGAGGCCGAGGGATCCCGGCTGTTGCCGGCTGCCACGGCGGCGGAGGCACTGGCGTATGTGAGTGGGGGACTCGCCGATGCCGCCATGCTGCCCGTGCACAACACGGTGGCCGGAATGGTCCCGGACACATTGCGCGCGCTGGTGGCAGCACCGTCACCGAAGGTGCTGAGGGAGGTCGTGCTCCGTGTCGAGTTCGCCCTGCTGGTACGCCCGGGGACGCCGCTCTCGCGTGTCCGTACGGTGAGCGGTCATCCGCACGCGGGGAGACAGGTCATCGGGTGGCTCAAGACCCATGCACCACACGCGCGTTGGACTCCGGCTCCGTCCAACGCCGAGGGAGCCCGCAGAGTCAGGGACGGAGAGTGCGACGCCGCGGTGGCCGGAGAGTTCGCCGCCGCGCCCTACGGCCTGGAAGCCTCCGTCACCGGGATACAGGACACCTCAGGTGCCGCCACACGGTTCCTGCTCTGTGCGCGGCACGGCAGAGCGAGTGCCCCGGATGCCGACGGCGCCGGCCGCACGTCGCTTGGCGCCGACCGCACGTCGCTGATCGGGCGCTTCGACGGCCGACCGGAGCTGTTCGGCGAAACACTGGACGAGTTGAGCGGCCACCCCTTCCTGCGAGACGTGTCCCTGCACGTCGTACCGCACGGCACGGACGGCTCCGTCCTCTTCGTCGACTGCCCGGGCAGTACGGCTCGTCCCGGGACCGTTCGCGCCGTCGGCCTCCTCCAACTGCGCCTGCCGGGGCTGAGATCGATGGGGTCGTACGTCTCGGCCGCCGCCGCGCGGCTCCCGCTGTCCCTGTCAGAGGTTCTCCCGTACGAACGGAGCAAGCCCATGCAGACCGAGTCCACCACCGGAGCCGACGCCTCCGTAGCGCCCACGCGCGCGGACATCAGTCGGCTGAGGGAACAGATCGACGCCTTGGACCAGTCACTCCTCGGCATGCTTCGGGAGCGGTTGGAGGCGTCCCGGGAGATCCAGCGACTGCGCACCGGCGAGGGCGGCTCGCGCGTGGACTCCGGGCGTGAGCAGTCGATTCGTGGCCGGTACGCGGACAACCTCGGGGAGGGCGGGAGCGGGGTCGCGGAGGCCGTGCTCGAAATGTGCCGGGGACGGGCCCCGCAATGAGCCCGCCACTGAGGACGCCACGGTCCTCGTCCCGTCTCCGTCGCGGTCGTGAGGACGTCCTCGCGGCCGCGACGGCCTTGTTCTGCGAACGGGGCTACGACGCCACGAGCATGAGCGACATCGCCGATCATCTCGGTATGGCCAAGGCCTCCGTATACCACCACGTGAAGAGCAAGTCACAGTTGCTCCATGCCGCCACCGGGCCGATGCGGGCAGCCCTGCTCTCCCTGCTGGGCGCCGGCGCGGCGTCTGGCGAGCGGAGCGTCCACAGGCTCGCCGGGCTGCTGCGCGGGCTGGTCGCGGTGGCGGAGGCCGATCCGCCCGGACATGCCCTCCTGTGGGGAACGGGCAGCGTGACAGACGAGGACGACCGCGATGCCGTATGCCGTGAGCTGGTGTACTGGCGGCTGGTGGAACTGCTGGAGCAGGCGATCGACGAGGACGACGTACGGGACGACATCGCGCCCCGGCTCGCCGCCAGGCTACTTCTCGGGGCCGTCGTCGGTCCCAACTGCCCTCCAGAAGAGCGGAGTTCACTCTCGCCCTCGGCGATCGACGTACTGTTCGAGGGGCTGGCGCCCGCGGGAGGCGCCGTGACACACCGGCCGGAGGGCGTCATACGGGAGACGAGGGCCGCGTGAACGCGGACCGTATGGCCTGTCTGAGCCACACGTGCATGGGTTCGGTCTCGTGCCTTGGATGCCAGGCCTGACAGATGCTGATGGGGTCCGTCCTGACCGGAAGGTCGAACACCTCGATGCCCAGGGATTTCTGCGCGCTGGCGGCGAGGGAACGGGGCATCGCGGTGACGAAGTCGGTCGAGGGGAGCATCAGGAGCGCTTCGCCGTAGTTGGGCACGGAGGCGACGACCTCCCGGCGCAGTCCGAGTTCGTGCAGGGCGACGTCGATCGGTCCGGTCATACGGCCCTTGCGCGACACGCTGACGTGCCGTGCTGCGGCGAACGCCTGCGCGGTCACGGCGCGTTCGCGCAGCGGATGACCGGTCCGGGCCACCCCCACGAACCTGTCGGTGAAAAGCGGCTCGATGCACAGTTCCGGGGAGGCCTCGTCGATGATGCCGACCTCGATGTCCACCGTGCCTTCCCGCAGCGGCGCGCTGCCGTGAGTGCTCTCGACGGTGAACGTGAAGCGGGCGAGAGGCACGTCCACGCTCGCCCGGCACAGCAGAGCCGGAGCGAGCACCGCGGCGAAGGCCTCGTCCGCGACAATGGTGAGCATCCGGCTGATCTGTGCGACGTCCTCCCGACAGCGCGGCGTGAGGATGTCCTCGGCCGCGCGCATCAGCGCACGGACCTTGGGCCGAAGCTCCAGTGCCCTGGGGGTGGGCACCAGACCGCGGCCGGCTCGGACCAGTACGGGATCTCCGAGAGCATGCCGGATCTTGGACAGCGCACGGCTCATTGCGGGTGCGGAGACCGCCAGCCGCTCGGCCGCACCCGTGACGCTGCCTTCCTGTAGCAGAGCGTCCAGAGCCGGCAGCAGACGTACATCCACATGGACCGCGGACAGAGCGGACATTTCATCGGTCCTGTCCCCATGGTCCGGGTCGCCGATACCAATTACAGTCAATTTCCACTCCTCCTGAGAAGCGTCAGAGATGTCAAGAGGAAATTTGGTCAATTTACCAAATGGGGGAAGTGGATTCCGCTTGGCAATCGGAAAGTGCTTTAGTATTGCCCCCCCTCGATTTCTCGAAACTCTTTCACGATGTAAATCATGGTGGCGAATTCATTCTGGATCCCCGCAGGAGATTCAAAGCGCAACTATTGCGCGTGACGTAACCCACTTTTAATCGACTCGTTTGATTTCAGCCTATACAATGATTCCACAGGGTGTAATCGTTGGCGAAGCGGCAGTGGGAGCAATGGAGCTCGCGCGCATGCCCTTGGTGAACAATTTTCGTTGCATGATTAGGGGGAAGCACATGTCTCTTGGGGAGTTTCGTTTATCCCGTACGGCTTCCGAAGAGGTAGTTCCCGTGCTGGGCCTCGACAATGAGGACTCCGGCCGGGAAGCGGAGCGTCCCGTCTCCACTCTCACGCCGCGAGAGCGTCAAGTCCTGAATGGAATCAAAGAAGGTTATTCCAACAGGATGGTGGGACGGGTCCTCGGGATTTCTGAGCGGACTGTCAAGGTTCATCTGCATTCAATTTTCATCAAGCTGGGCGCCGCTTCACGCACCGAGGCCGTCATCGCAGGGATTCGGAACGGGTGCATAAGCCTGCACTGACGGTTGTATACGTGTGGCCCCCGGCGTGACTGCCCGGGGCCACACGTGTAAACGGTCACACATACACCGTCAGCCCTCGGCAGGAAGGTTCGCCGGAGGCGGGTGAATTCAGAGAACGGACTCTCTTGCCAACGTGATCACGAGCCGGGACGTGGTGTCCACGAGCTCCTTGTCGATCGGCTTGCCGAAGACCAGCACCCGGTAGTAGAGCGGGCCGAGCAGCAGATCCACGAGGTGATCGGCGGTCCGGTTGTCGACACTGAGGCCGTGGGTGCGCGCGAGGAGCGTGCGCAGACCGGCGATATCGCGCTCGCGCTGTTCCAGCAGGAAACCGCCGCGCAGTGAAGCGGCGGTTTCCTTGTCCAGCTGGGCATGACCGAGGAGCGCCTGCATCACCTGGCCGGCCGGCTCCTCGAAGAAGTCGGCCACACGCTGCAGATGGTTCTTGAGTTCGTCCTCGGGGCTGCCCTCTCCCGGACGCCACTCCAAAGCCTCGCGAGCGTCGTCGGTGAGCGTGTCGAGAAGGATGCCGACCTTCGATTTCCACCAGCGGTAGATCGTCTGCTTGGCCACTCCCGCGCGCTGGGCGATGCCCTCAATGGTCAGGGCGGCGAACCCCCTCTCGACCAGGAGGTCGTCCGCGGCATGGAGCACCGCGAGCCGGACACTCTCGCTGCGTCGGGGACCGGTTCGGCTGACGACGGGAGTCTGTTCGCAGGGCGATGGTGTCTTCCGCGTGGCGCTGATGGTTCCTTCAACCCTTCGACTCGTACGTTTCCGTGATTCTGGCACAGCCGAGACCACCGGCAAGCGGTACGTGCGGACAGGATCAGGCGGTCTTCCGGGTGGTGCGGATCAGGCTGAGCAGTACGCAGAAAGCGAGCGCGGCCACTACGGCACTGAATGTCTCGCCCGCCGGGCGCAGGCTGGTCTCGCGGATCAGGACGCCGACGCCGATGGCGGGCACGGCGAGCATCGAGTACAGGATGGCGAAGAAGGTGGACACCGTCGCACCGCGGTGCTGCGGGGCGCTGCGGGTGGTGATGCTGCCGATGCCGTGCCCGACGGCGATTCCCGTCGCCAGCCCGTTCACCGCGGCACCGATGAGCAGGGGGGCCAGGGTGCTGGTGGCCATGGCCAGCGCGATCAGGGCGGCAGCGCCGATCAGTCCGATGCACGCCACGGGCAACGCGGTGCCGGGCTTGAGGACGCGTACCAGGAGCTGACCGAGGGCGGTGCACGCGAAGGCGACGAAGACCACGAGGCCGGTCAGCGTATGGCTGGACTGGTTCAGCACGGTTCCCAGGAACAGGCCCGTCACGGCGGTCAGCACGCCGAGCACGGCGAAGCCGGCGCCTGCCGCCATGGCTGAGCGCAGGAAGTCCGACCGGATCTCGCTGGGCACGTGCAGGGGCTGGAACTGGAAGGAGAAGCCGGACCGGTGGTTGGAGCTCTCGCCGTTCACCAGGACCCCGACCGTGCCGATGGCGGCGAGGACCAGCATGACCACCCAGGGCGTACGGAGTGGAGACGGCGCGAGGTCCGCCAGGATGCCCGCCAGCAAGGTGCCGCACGCGAGGCCGCCCATGTTGGCGAACAGTGCGAGGGTGGCCGGCTTGATGCGGCTGTTCTGCCCGAGCCGTTCGGTCAGTGAGGCGGTGGCGGCGCCGGTGACGAGCGCGGCGGAGAGGCCGGAGACGACCCGCGCGACGAGCATCCCGGCGACGTTCTGGGTGAGCAGGAAGATGACGGCGGCGAGCACGGACAGCAGGGTCGCGGCGATCAGTACGGGACGGCGGCCCACCTGGTCCGACAGCCGCCCGAAGGCCAGCAGTCCGACCACAACACCGAGGGCGTAGACGGCGAAGACCACGGTGACGGTGAACGGCGTGAAGCCGAACGCCTCGCCGTACAGGGGATAGAGCGGCGTGGGCGCTGTCGTCCCCGCCATGGTGATCCAGAAGGCGAAAGCCACGCTGACCACGGCGAGGCGGCTGCCCCGGGCCTTTGTTGGCGCGCCGGTCGGATCGGCGCGGACGGTCGAGTTCCCCACTGAAGTGGCCTCTCGTGAGTGCGGTTGCAGGTGGAACGGCGGGACGCGGGACTACAGATCTAGACGAGACTAAGCGTTGCGTCTAATCATGGAGATTAGACTAGTCGTCGCGTCTATTCAATGGGCGGTGGAGATCGCAAGGGATGGAAGGGGTGCTCGCTCTTGCTGTCGGGGGAGTGGTCGCCTAGCCTGAATCGGTGAATCTGATGGACCGTCAGATACGGGTTGGGGAAATCGGCAGGCAGCAGGGGGTAAGGCGTGGTCAGCACCGGTAGTGGCACCAGCGATCTGCCCAGGGGCAGTGGCACCAGCGATCTGCCAAGGGTCATCAGCGTGGACGACCACGTGATCGAGCCCGCGCACCTCTTCGGGACATGGCTCCCGGGCAAGTACCGCGACCTGGGGCCGCAGCCCTTCACCGCCGGTATCGGTGACCTCCGGTACATCGGCGGGAAGTACCGGTTCACCACGGATCCGAAGGGCCAGATCACCGACTGGTGGAGGTACGAGGGCGAGGTCTTCCCGTACAAGCGCATCATCGCGGCCGTGGGCTTCTCGCGGGACGAGATGACTCTCGACGGCATCACGCGCGAGCAGATGCGGCGCGGCTGCTGGGACCCGAAGGCGCGTCTGGAGGACATGGACCTCAACCACGTGGAGGCCTCGCTCTGCTTCCCCACCTTCCCGCGGTTCTGCGGGCAGACCTTCGCGGAGGCCAAGGACAAGGAGGTCGCGCTCGCCTGCGTCCGCGCCTACAACGACTGGATGGTCGAGGAGTGGTGCGGCGACAGCGGAGGGCGGCTGATCCCGCTGTGCCTCATCCCGCTGTGGGACATCGACCTCGCCGTCGCGGAGATCAGGCGCAACGCGGCCCGTGGGGTGCGGGCGGTGACCTTCAGCGAGATCCCGACGTACCTGGGGCTGCCGTCGATCCACTCCGGCTACTGGGACCCCTTCTTCGCGGTGTGCGAGGAGACCGGGACCGTGGTCAACATGCACATCGGCTCGTCGTCGCAGATGCCGGCCGCCTCGCCGGACGCACCGCCGGCCGTCCAGGCCTCGCTGAGCTTCAACAACGCCATGGCGTCGATGATGGACTTCCTCTTCTCCGGGGTCCTGGTGAAGTTCCCCCGCCTCAAACTCGCGTACAGCGAGGGCCAGATGGGCTGGATCCCGTACGCCCTGGAGCGCGCCGACGACGTGTGGGAGGAACACCGGGCATGGGGCGGCGTGAAGGATCTGATCCCGGAGCCTCCCTCGACGTACTACTACCGGCAGATCTTCTGCTGCTTCTTCCGCGACAAGCACGGCATCGCGTCGATCGAGACCGTGGGCGTGGACAACGCGACCTTCGAGACGGACTATCCGCACGTCGACTCGACCTGGCCGCACACGAAGGAGGTGGCGGCGGACCATGTGGCCGGGCTCTCCGCGGACGTGACGTACAAGCTGTTGCGGGGGAACGCGATCCGGATGCTGCAACTCCCCTTTGACCAGGGCAAGTAGACCTCGGGGCGTCGTCGATCGAGTTGACTGCCCGGCCGATTCAGCCAATTGCCCGGCGGGCAGTCAAGGGGGGAAGCCGGAAGTCTGCTGTCTTCCGACCGGCTCGTCGGCCCGCTCCCGGGGACGGCGCCCACTGGCAACTGGAGTGCGAATGAAGGTCTCCGTCGACCGCGACGTCTGCTACGGCTCCGGCGACTGCGCCCACCGCGTCCCCTCCGTCTTCGCCCTGGTGGACCCCGGATACGGCTCCGTGCTGCCGGGACGGGAGGACAGCGGCGACGATCCACAGGTCCGGGAGGCGGCCGACTGGTGTCCGTCCCAGGCCATCGTCATCACTGAGTAGTGACCGGGGTGCCGGGCTCCAGCCGTACCCGGCAGGAGTCACGAGCTACGGTTTCCGCCGGACCCGCGGAGAGGCGAGCGGATGAGCAACCCCATTTCGGAGGCCTTGGTCACCCTCGGTCGCGGGTATGTGCGTGGGGCTCCCGGCTCGTTCGGCAAGGCGCTCCTCGCCGCGCGTCTCCTCAATCCCCACCTGAGGGAGCACCCGCGCCGCCGGGTCGTCGAGACGCGCTCCGGTGCCCGGTTCGCCGTCGACACCCAGGACCTGATCCAGCGGTACCTGTATCTGTTCGGGGTGTGGGAGCCGCACATGACGAACTGGCTCCGGAGCCGGCTGAAGCCGGGGGACGGTTTCATCGATGTCGGGGCCAACATCGGTGTGTTCAGCGTGCTGGCCTCGCAACTCGTCGGTGAGGAGGGCCAGGTGGTCGCGATCGAGGCCTCGCCGGTGTTCCACCAAAGGCTGTTGCAGGAGGCCAGGCTCAATGAGTGCGGCAACCTTCGCGCGGTCAACGCCGGAGTCTCGGACAGCCGCCAGACGCTGACGTTCGTGCTGGCGAGCTCGCGCAACATGGGGGCGAACAGCATCGTTCCCTACGACGGCCCGGCGGAATCCTCGTTCGAGATCGAGGCACGTCCGCTGCCCGAGCTGCTCGATCCCTCGGAGATCGCCAGGGCCCGGGTGATCAAGATCGACGTGGAGGGCGCGGAAGGAAAGGTAGTCCGCGGTCTGGAGCCCATCCTGGACAAGCTCCGGCCGGACGCGGAGATCTCGGTCGAGGTCACTCCCGACCGGATGGCCCAACTCGGCGACTCCGCTGATGAGTTGATGAAGACGATGGCCGGCGCCGGCTTCCACGTCTACCGGATGGAGAACGACTACGCCCCGCAGAGCTACCCGCGTGCGCTGAGCGGTGCGCCGCGTGTTCCGGTGCGGTGGCGAGGGCCGTTGCCCGGCGAGAGCGACTTGATCTTCTCCAGGCGGGATGCCGAGGTGCTGGGTTGAGGGGCGGGGTTTTTCGCCCCCTCCGCCCCTACCCGTCCCTTGGTCCTGGGGGCTGCCGCCCCCAGACCCCCGCTGTCGCGCTGAACGCGCTCATCCTCAAACGCCGGACGGGCTGAAAATCTCCAGCCCCTCCGGCGTTTGAGGAGCGGGGTCTGGGGCGGAGGGGGCGAAAAAACACCCCTCACCCGGAGACCGGAAAGCGCCAGCCAAACGAGGCCAGCGCCCTGGCCCTGGCCTCCACCACACCCATACGAGCGTCCCGTTCGGCGGGATCGACATGCGAGGCCTGCCCCGTCACCTGCCCCTCCCACTTCCGGTAGAGGAGTCCGACCTCCGCCGAGAACCACCCCCGGCTGACGGAGTTCAGCGCGAGGAGCAGGCCGGTGTCCTCGGATGCCGGCAACGCCATCCACCCACCGAGCGCGAGCACCAGATCACGCCGTACGAAGAGCGAGGCCGGGTGCACCTGCGCGTGGAACCCGTTCGACTTCCAGAAGTCGAGCACGGCACCGCGCTCGATGGCCCCGTTGCCGGGGTCGCCCGGAAAGCCGACGGTGGAGCCGTCGGGAAGGACGTCCAGGGTCCGGGAGGTCGCCCACCCGAGGGTGCGGTCCCCTTCGAGGGCGGCCAGGTCGCGGGCGAGCGCGCCCGGAGTGAGCCGGTCGTCGGCGTCCAGGACCTTGACGTACTCGCCGTCGGCATGGGCGAGGGCGAGCGTCCGGGCGACGCCGGGGCCGCCGGGACGGCCTTGGCGGCCCTGGCGGAAGGTCACGCGCTCGTCCTCGGGCACGTGCGGGGCGACGGCGTCCGTCCTTCCGTCCTCCTGGATCACCCAGTGCCACTCCCAGCCGTCCGGGAGCACCTGTTCGCGCAGCGACTTGTAGGCCTCCGGCAAGAAGTGGGCCGAGGGCCCATGCACGGCGGTGACGATGATGATGCGCCGGCTCACGGCAGCGGTCACCACCTTTCCGGGGGAGTGGTGAAGAGCGGCTCCGACTCGGACCTCAGCCTATGACTTCCTCAGGAGGTCCTGATGAGAAGAAAATTCACGCAGAGGCCGAATTCTTTCGGAGATTCGTTCTGAAATTGATCGGTGACATGCTCGATCAAGGACAGAGACGGCGGCGACAGGTATCGAACAGCGATGGGCCGGCCGGTATCGAAATTCATGGTCGACGCGATGGTTGATGTGATGGTCGACCCGATGATCGGCACATCGTCGGCACATGGCCGACATGAAAGAAGCCGGCATGAAAGAACCCGACCGCTGGAGACGGGGGATGCACCAGCGATCGGGCCGAGCCCAAGCCTAACAAGGCTGATTGGCCAGCGGGAGCCGACTGGCCAGCTCTTACGAGGACTTGTGATCGGGATCACGTGGCGCGGCGGTCTCCCAGGGCACCGGACGGTGCGGCTCCGCTACTGGTCGCACGGGGGATCGTAGGAGAGGCGCGGCAGATACTCGTGCCATTTCACCGATGTCAGAACACCTCGAGTGGTCGAGCAAATACGGTGAATTGCGTCGTCGACGTCGAGGTTCCACAGCCGGACGGTATCGGCGCCGCTCGATACCCCGAGCATGTGGCTTTTGGGACTGAACGACAAGAAATTGCCCGTCTTGGCGTTGGGGCTCATCGATTGGCCGATGGGAGAGGCGTCGGACGGGTCGGTGACGTTCCAGAGCCGGACCGTGTTGTCGTTGCCGCCGCTCGCCAGGGTGCGGCCGTCCTGGCTGAACGTCAGTGACACGACGGCTTCGGTGTGACCGGTGAGCGGCGATCCCAGCGGGGTCGCCCTGAGGGGGTCGGTGATGTTCCAGAGCCGGACCGTGTCGTCGTCGCTGCCGCTGGCCAGCGTATGGCCGTCCGGGCTGTAGGAGAGCGCGTTGATGGGCCCCGGATGTCCGGTGAGCGGTGCGCCCAGCTGGGTGGCGTGGCGGGGGTCGGCCACGTTCCAGAGCCGGATCGTGTCGTCCGCGCTGCCACTGGCGAGGGTGCTGCTGTCCGGGCTGAAGACGAGGGAGTTGACGTAGCCCTTGTGGCCGGCGAGCGGCTCGCCGAGCGGGAGGAGGCGGGACGGGTCGGCGGCGTCCCAGAGCTGGATGGTGCGGTCCTCGTAGGCGGTTGCCAGCGTGCGTCCGTCCGGGCTGAAGGCCAGCGTGTCGGGGCCCGCGAACCGTGTCCGCAGCTCGACGGGCTCGTACGCGACGGGCCTGGCCGGGTCGGTGACGTCCCACAGCTGTACGGCGCCTGCCGTCAGCACCGCGAGGGTGCGGCCGTCGGGGGAGAACGCCAGGGAACGTACCTCGGTCTCGGCGGGAGTGAGCGCGTCGCCCAGTGCCGCGGGCCGGCCGGGGGAGGCCACGTTCCACAGCCGGACCCGGCCGTCGCGTGCGGCCGTGGCCAGCACCTGACCGTCCGGGCGGAAGGCGCCGATGCGGCCGATCATGTCCGACGCCGGGATCGACCACAGGCGGACCTTGCTGTCACCGCTCCCGGTGGCGAGCGTACGGCCGTCGGGGCTGAAGCCCAGGGCGTACATCTCGCCGCTGCTCCCCGCGAGGGGCTCGCCGACCTGCGAGGGGTAGGCCGGGTCGCTGACGTTCCACAGGCTCGCCGTACTGTCCGCGCTCGCGGCGGCGATCATCGTTCCGTCGGGGCTAAAGGCCACCGACCAGACGGGACCGGTGTGGCCGGTGAGGGGCGAGCCGAGTTGCGCGGCGTGGCGGGGGTCGGCCACGTCCCACAGCCGGACGGTGTTGTCCGCGCTGCCACTGGCGAGCGTGCGGCCGTCGGGGCTGAACGCAACGGAGTGCACCAGGTCCGTGTGCCCGGTCAGCACCTTGCCGATCCGCCTCGCCCGACGCGGATCGGCCACGTCCCACAGCCGGACCGCGTCATCGTCGCCGCCGGCCGCCAGCGTCCGTCCGTCGGGACTGAAAGCGACGGAGCGTACGGCGGCCGTGGCACCGGTCAGCTCACCGAGTTCCTTCGCGTGCCCCGGTTCGTGCATGTCCCACAGCCGTACGACGTGATCCTCGTTGGCGGAGGCCAGTGTCTGTCCGTCCGGGCTGAACGCGAGCAGGTAGATCGTGCCGCCGCGGCCGGTCAGCGGTGCTCCGAGCGGGCGCGGGTGGCCGGGATCCCGCACGTTCCACAGCCGGATCGTGCCGTCGTCGGAGGCGCTGGCGAGGGTGCCGCCGTCCGGGCTGAAGACCGCGCTGCTCACCCAACTCGTATGGCCGGTAAGGGGTTTGCCCAGTTGCCTGGGCCGCGCCGGATCCGATACGTCCCACAGCCGTACGGTCCTGTCGTAGCTGGCGGTGGCGAGGATCCGCCCGTTCGGACTGAACGAGGTGAGGTAGACCGCGCCGGTGTGGCCGAGCAGCGGTGTGGCCAGCGGAGCGTTGACGATCGAGATCAGCCGGTTGTTGGCACCCTCGTCGTCGGGGCGCAAACGGTGGGCCACCAGGTCGAGTTGAGCGGACAGCGACGGGTCCGTGTACTGGACGCGGTCGGCTTCGGCGACCACCTGCTCGAACACCGCGTCGTTGCGCTGCTGCCACGCGACCACCGCCGAACCGACGGCCAGCATCGCCAGGACGACCAGCGCCGACACCGCGCCGCGGCCGATCCAGACCGTGCGCTTGCGCAGCCTGACGGATGCGGCCAGGAACTCCACCGCGCTCCGCGTGAGGAAGGTGTCCCCGGCGGACTTCGCCCAGGCACGGGCCTGTTCGAGACGCGAGCCCCGGTAGAGCAGTGCGGTGTCGCGGCTCGAACCCTCCCAGGCCCTGCCGTCCTCCTCCAGCCGCTGACGCAGCAGGTTGCTGTTCTTGTCCTCGTCGATCCAGTCGCGCAGGCGCGGCCAGGCGTGCAGCAACGCCTCATGGGTGATCTCCACGGTCTCCGCGTCAAGCGTCACCAGCCGCGCCCGGACCAGCGCTTCGAGCGACTCCTCCGTCTTGCCGGGATCCGTCGACTCCGCCGCCAGTTGGCGCCGCGTGCCCCGCCTCCGGGTGGCCTGCGTGTCCTCGCCCAGCCGGACCAGCCGCAGCAGGAGCAGCCGCGCGGCCGTGCGTGCCGCCGGGTCGAGACCGGACCAGGCCCGCTCGGCGGTCGCCGCCACCGCTCCCTGAATGCCGCCCGCCGCGCGGTAACCGGCCAGCGTGAGCCTCCCCGCCTTCCGGCGCTGCCAGGTGGCGAGCAGGGCGTGCGAGAGCAGCGGCAGCACCCCGGCGTCGTGCGTCCCGCGAGGACCGTCGGCGCTCAGCTCCCGGACGATCAACTCCGCGAGCCCCGGCTCGAGTTCCAGCCCGACGGCCTTGGCCGGGCCGGTCACCGCCTCGCGCAGCTCCGCGGTGGCCAGTGGCCCGAGAACCATGTGGCGGTGCTGCAGCGCGTCGGCCAGTTCGGGATACCTGAGGCACTGCTCGTAGAAGTCGGCGCGTATGCCCAGGACCACGAGCACCGGGGCCGGATCACCAGGGCCGGCGGGCGAGCAGGCGGCATGCAGGACCTGGACGAAGGCGCGCCGCTGCGCCTCGTCCGAGCAGAGGGTGAAGGCCTCCTCGAACTGGTCCACGATGAGGACCGGTCTGCTGTCGCCGGAGGCAGCGATCGGTCGACTGTCGTCGGCGGTCGTGACCGGCCGACAGCCGGCGGAGGTCGTGACCGGCGGGCCGTCTCCGCAGGCCGCGACCGGGCGCCCGTCCCCACTGGCCGCGCCCGGCCGGCCGTCCTCGCAGGCCGCCTCGCGTCGGGCCCACGCGGTGACGGCCTCGCGTACTCCGTGCGCGAAGGCCCGGGTACGGAGGTCCTTGGAGGGGTCGGCGGCCGCGGGTCCCTCCTTATCGGCGACGACCCGCGCGAGCTCGGGGATCCGGCCGGTCAGCTCCGCGAGGGGATCGCCGCCCGGCACGAGTTGCAGAACCACCCTGGCCGGGTGGCTGCCGCCGTCGTCGCCGCGCGCGCCATTCCGCAGTGCGGGCACCAGCCCGGCGTTCAGCAGGGAGGACTTGCCCGCCCCCGAGGCCCCCACGAGCATGACCAGGCCGCCCGTGTCCTCCGCCGCGTCGAGCTGGGCGATGAGGGCGTCCGTACTCCGCTCGCGGCCGAAGAACCACCGCGCGTCTTCCTGACGGTACGAAGCCAGTCCCCGGTACGGGCACACGCCGGCGCCGGCCGGGGCGTCGAGGCCGGACTGACCGTCCTCGTCCGCGGATGCCGCCGATGCCGCGGTCGCCGAGGCGCGGTCGCCTACGGGGCCGGCGACGGCCTGCTCCCACAGCCGCTGCCACTGGACCAGGTCGTACAGTCCCGGGGACACCGGCGCGGTCCGCGAGCGCCGCGCTTCAGGGATCAGGATCTGCAGCACCGCCGCGAGGGCGGTGAACTGGGCCGGCACGTTCTTGGCCCGGCGCCAGTCACTGATGCGCTGCGCGGACACCCGTACGGGCCGCCCCTTTTCGTCGACGCGCTGAAGCCGTACGACCGCCTCGGCCACGCGGTTGAGGGGCGGATTGCCGGCTTCCCTGTACAGCAGCGCGAGACGCTCCGCGAAGGCCGTGCGTGCCCCTGAGTCGGAACTCAAGGCCACCACCCCTTACTTCCCCCGCACCTGAACATCCGGACCGGAAAACTCACCTTATATGGCTGACCTGCGGTTACGTAATCGCTCCGGTACCGGAACCTCCTCGTCGGCGGCCACAACTGGCAGGATCGCGACGCACCGACGAAAACACCTCGCACCGCCCGGACAGGCCACCAGCACAGCGCTCGGAGAGCACCTCATGACGCTGCATGTTTTCGGTCAACTTCCCTTGGACTGACGAGACGGCGGACACCGCCTCGTCGCGTGGCCCGAAAAACTCGCGACCGCCCTCGCGCCGACCACGGGCCCGCCCCACTCCTCGATCCGCGCCGGCCGCCATCACGGCAACCCGGCACGGATCGATCCCGCCCGCACCGTTCGGTACCGGTCCCCACGTGGGGAGGGACCGGTACCGAACGGTGCGGCATGTACCTGAGCACGGCAGAGGCCCATCCGCGATCAAGCGAATGGGCCTCTGACCGGTGTCGGGGGGCGGGATGTGAATCCACAAATGGCTCCCAGGAGGGCCTCCGTGGGAGGCGGCCCCGCGCGGTCCTCCGCCCGCTGTGCCATCTCGGCCACCATGAGTGCCTACTCCTCCGGTACTTCATATGCCGGGACCAGCCTGGCGGGAAGCATTTGGGAGAAGATCTGCTGCCAGATCTCTCCCAGGTGGGGAAGAGGCGGCGGGGCACTCTGAGGCAGGGGCGGCGTTTCGGGGGAGGGCGTCCCGGCCAGGGCGGCGTCCTGCGGGGCAGCGTCAGGCCGGGACATGGACGACCTGCCCCGCGTAGGCGAGTCCGCCGCCGAAGCCGAACAGGAGGACGGGGGCTCCGGCCGGAACCCGGCCCTGGTCGAGGAGCTTGGACAGGGCCAGCGGGACGCTGGCGGCCGAGGTGTTGCCGGAGTCGGTGACATCGGTGGCCACCACGGCGTTCACCGCGCCGAGCTTGGCCGCGAGGGGTTCGATGATGCGCAGATTGGCCTGGTGGAGGACGACGGCGGCCAGTTCCTCCGGCTCGATGCCCGCACGTTCACAGACGGTGCGGGTGAGAGCGGGGAGTTCGGTGGTGGCCCAGCGGAAGACGGACTGGCCTTCCTGGGCGAACCGGGGCGGGGTGCCCTCGATGCGTACCGCTGCGCCCTTGTCGGGGAAGGAGCCCCAGACGACCGGGCTGATGCCGGAGACCTCCGAGGCTTCGACCACGGCACAGGCGGCGGCGTCACCGACGAGGATGCAGGTGGTGCGGTCGGTCCAGTCGGCGACGGAGGTGAACTTCTCCGACGCGATCACCAGTGCCCGGGTGGCGGAGCCGGCGCGTATCGCCTGGTCCGCGAGGGCGAGGGCGTGACTGAACCCCGAGCAGGCCGTGTTGACGTCGATGGCTGCCGGACCGGGGATGCCGAGGCGGGCCGCCGTGCGGCTGGCCATATTGGGGGCCCGGTGCTCGGCGGTGCAGGTGGCGACCAGTACGAGATCGATGTCGGCGGGAACCAGCCCGGACTGTGCGAGGGCCTTGAGAGCCGCCTCCGCGGCCATGGAGTCGACGGTCTCGTCGTCGGCTGCGATGTGCCGGGTCCGGATTCCGACGCGGCTGCGTATCCATGCGTCGTTGGTGTCGATGATCTCGGCGAGGTCGTCGTTGGTGAGGACCCGGGAGGGCTGATAGTGGCCGAGGGCGGTGATACGGCTACCGGTCATGGCGGTGACTCCGGAAGGTTCGGAGGGACGAGGTTACGTACGGGGGACCTGGCGGCCGAGAAGTTCGTCGAGGGCGTTCTCCAGGCCGACGGGTCCGCTCTGAGGTCCCGTGCCGCCGTCGGCCCAGGCCAGATAGCCGTCCGGGCGGAGCAGCAGTGCGTTCACCTTGAGCGGCACCTCGGTGCCGGCGCTGGTGATGTCCAGTGCCTCCTCCCAGGGGGCGGCGGCCTTGCGCAGGTCGGATTCGTTTTCGGAGCCGAGCAGGACCAGCTGGAGTCGGCCGGTGTGCAGCAGGCGCGCCACGTCGGTCTGCTTCCCCCGGACAGTGAGCGGCAGGTTGGGGAAGAAGGTTCCGGACCACGACGAGGCGGAAGGGCGCGTCGGCAGGGTGACGTCCTGGTCGCTGATCATGTCGCCGAGCTGGCGGCTGACCGCGGGGTTCTGCAGCAGCTCGGTGAAGAGCGCACGCAGCGGATCGTGCGTGGCGCCGGGGCGCATCAGAGACAGCTGGGCCTGGGTGTTGGCGATGGTGCGGGCGGCGGGCGGACGCCGTTCAGCCGTGTAGCTGTCGAGGAGGAACGGACTTGGCCAGCCGTTCAGGTGGTGGGCGAGCTTCCAGGAGAGGTTGAGCGCGTCCTGGAGGCCGAGGTTGAGGCCCTGGCCGCCCACGGGGAAGTGGACATGGGCGGCGTCCCCGGCGAGCAGGACACGGCCCTCGCGGTAGCTGTGGACGAGGCGGGCGTAGTCGCTGAAACGATCAAGGAAGTACGCGTTCCGCATGGGGATGTCATGGCCGGCGATCCGCGAGACGGTGGACCGGAGTTCATCCAGGGTGAGGGGGACGCGCCGGTCGGTGTGGGGGCCGTCGAAGTCGAAGGCGGCGACCCGGCTGGGGCCGAACGGATTGGGGCCGATGACGGTCCAGCCGCGCTCCGTGAGGTTCCAGCCGGCCGGAGCCTCATAGGGCGCGTCCAGTTCGACGAGCCCGAGTACGGCCCGCGTCTGCGGGAGGTGCTCCTCGCTGGTGAAGCCGGCCTGCTCACGGACCAGGCTGCGAGCGCCGTCCGTTCCGACCACCCAGTCGGCGGTCAGGGTCACCGTGCCGTGGCCGTCCTCGAAGACGACGTCGGCTTCCTCCTCCCGCGCCCGCACCGCGCTGACCGCGCATCCGCGCAGCACGGTGGCTCCGCGTTGGCGGGCGATGCGCTCGAAGGTCCGCTCCAGCTCGCTCTGAGCGCGGCCCACGATCGGCTCGCCCTCCACCGCGGGGCCGGTGATGTCCAGCCCGGGGAGCCCGGCGAAGTGGAACGGCTGGGACCGCTCCTGTCCGAGCAGTTCCACGGTGGCGTCCGGGCCGGGCAGATAGCCCCGGCGCCGTAGCGACTGCGCGGTGCGGGCGTGCAGGGTTCCGGCCTTGGGGACGTCGAGCGTGGTGGAGTTCTGTTCCACCACGGTGACCTGGACGCCGTAGTGGGCGAGTTCGGCGGCTACGAGCATGCCGACCGGACCGCCGCCGACGACGGCGACCTGGGTACGGCGCTGGGGTGCGGGCGGGGAGGAGGTCATCGCCGGCTCACCTCGTGGAGTCGGCGCCGCGACGGGCGAGGACGACGACGAGCAGGCCGAGGACGAGACTGACGGCGGCCATCGCCCACAGCAGGTTGTGGAAGGCGCTGTCGTACGACGCCGCATGTTCGGCCGCGCTGCCGTCGGTGGTGACCATGGAGGTGAGGGCGGAGCCGAAGACGGCGACCGCGATCGCCTCACTGCCCAGGCGCAGGGTGTTGAGGAAACCTGCGGCCATACCCGCCTTCTCCTCCTCGACCATGGCCAGAGCCTGGCCGTCGACCAGTCCCGCGGACAGGCCCATGCCCGCGCCGGTGACCAGCATCGCGGGAGCCATCGCGAACACGGAGGTGTCCGGGCCGAGCAGCAGCAGCGCCAGGTCGCCGACGACCAGGCAGAGCAGCGAGGCGAGAACGACGGCGAGCGGGGAGGTGCCGCGTTCGACGAGCTTGGCGCCGACCAGGGGCAGGGCGAGGACGGGAACGGTCAGCAGCAGCATGGTCGTACCGGCGGCTGACGCGCTGTATCCGGCGACGGCCGAGAGGTACGAGGGCAGGTAGGTGAGCTGGGTGACGAAGCCGAAGGAGGCCGCGACCGGAACCAGGGTGTAGGCGAGGAAGCGGCGGTTGCGGACCACGGACAGGTCGAGCAGCGGTGCCTCGGTGTTCTTGGAGAGCCAGCCGAACACCGCGAGCAGGACCGCGGCGACGACGAGCAGGCCGAGTGTGCCGGCCGAAGCCCAGCCCCACTCCGACCCCTGCACGATCGCGTACGTGAGGGAGGCCATGGCGAGAACGAAGACGACCGCGCCACGTACGTCCAGCCGGCCACCTTGCGCGGGCTGTTCGTTCACCTTCTTCGCGATGGCCGGCACGCAGGCCAGGACCACGGCGAGAACGATCGCCTGGAGCCCGAAGATCCAGCGCCAGCCGAGGGAGTCCACCGCGGGACCGGAGACCGTCGGGCCGAGCGCGACGCCGATCCCGGCGACGGCGCCGAACAGGGCGAACGCCTTGGCCCGGGCCGGACCTTCGAAGGCGGAGGAGATGATCGCGCTGCCGCAGGCGAAGATCGCCGCACCGCCGATACCGGCCAGGACACGTGCCCCGTCGAGTACGTACACGTTGGGCGCGACGGCGCAGCCGACCGAGGCGACGGCGAAGACCGCGGCGCCGATCGCGAAGGCGCGGATACGCCCGATCAGGTCGGCGAGCGAGCCCCATACCAAGGTGAAGCAGGCGAAGGCCACGTTGAAGCCGTTGACCACCCACTGCAGCGGGGCGGACCCGGCCCCGGTGTCGAGGCCGATAGCGGGCAGTGCGACCGCTGTTCCGGAGATCGAGGTCGGCACGACGAATACGGCGAGCAGTACGGCGAACAGGGTCAGACCGCCGCCGCCGGGCTGCTTCGGCGTCGTGTCCGTCCCGGGTGGCGCGGTAGGTGCGGGGATGGCTGGGTCAGTGGTCTGCGAGGCCACGGGGGACTCCGGAATCTGTCGGGACACCTTCGGGCGTCGAGGGGGACGAAGGGCACCGCAGATGAGGGACGGGAGGCAGCGGTCCAGAGCGCGAACCCGTCCCTCATCTTAGGTACGTAATTTATCGAACCTCAGGCTCGCATGGATCGTAGGTTTGATGCAAGTAGTACCTTGGAGGGGTGTCGCGACGAGGCGGCACCCGCGATGGAAGGTGAGGAGCCGCGCCATGCCGGATGCCGAAGGCCACCCCGATCTCCAGGAGATCGATTTCCAGACCGTTCTGAGGGCGTTGTCGGACCCCTTGCGCTATCAGGTGATCGCCACGCTCGCCCGGGAGCCGGAGGGCACCGAACGCACCTGCACGTCCTTCGGGCTGCCGGTGTCGAAGTCGACCCGCACCCACCACTTCCGGATCCTGCGTGAGGCCGGTCTGGTCCAGCAGGTCGACCGCGGCAACAGCCGCGGCGCCCAGCTCCGCCGCCAGGACATCGAGCAGCGGTTCCCCGGCCTGCTCCGCCTGGTCGCGGACAACGCCGCACTCCCCGGCCGGCACGACCTGCTGGCAGGCTGAAGTGCCGCGCCCGCACACCGGGAATCCCCGAGTGTGCGGGCGCGACGTGATGAGGGCCTCTCGGCGTGTACGAGCTACCAGCGCACCGGCAGCGCGGTCGGCCGCCGCAGAACGACACCGCTGTCCCAGGGCAGAGTGGCCGGATCGGCATCGAGGGTCAGAGCCGGGAACTCCCGGGCGAGGAGGGAGACCGTCTCCACGATCTCCATCCGGGCCAGCGCGGCTCCCATGCAGTGATGCATGCCGTACCCGAACTGCAGGTGCCGCTTCCCCTTCCGGTGCGGATCGATCAGCAGAGGATCGGGGAAGACGTCCGGGTCCCGATTGGCCTGGAAGGCGTCCGGGTAGACGATGTCCCCTTCCTCGATCACCCCATCGGTCGCCTCGACGCGCTGCGTGGCGATGCGGGGAAAGGCCGAGATGTTGCCCAGCGGTATGAGCCGGATCAGCTCCTCCACCAGGGCTCCGGTGATTTCGGGGTCCTCGGCGATCTGCTGCCAGAGCACCGGGCGGCACAGCAGCACGTATAGGATCTTGGCGGAGACCGAGAGGATGTTCTGGTCCGCGCCGAGGAGGGATCCGAGCAGGATGCCGACCAACTCGGCATCGCCGAGCGGCGGTTCCACGGTGTCCCGTGCCGCGACGAACCGGTCGATCAGGCCACCTTCGATACGAGGGCGGGCGCCGGTGACGAGTTCGGTCAGGTAGATGTAGAGGGCGGTGAATTCCTCGACCAGGCCAGGGACGTCTTCGTCAGAGGCGATCTGCACGGTGTGGCCGAGCGGTCGGTAGAAGGCGATGTCGCTGTCCGGAATACCGAGGAAACGGCCGTTGACTTCCGCCGGCAGCGTGTCGAGGACGTGGGCGTAGAGATCGGGGGTCTTGGCGCTGCGGAGCTGTCCGACCTTCGCCGCCAGGATCTCCCGCACCGCGGGGCGAAGTGCCTCGACCCCTGCGGCGCTGTAGTCGGCGTTGACGAAACCCCGCATCCGGGCGTGGTCGGGCACGTCGAGGTTGAGCAGCAGCTCCTTCGGCATGATGGTCGGAAGGAAGCTGGGCCCGCCCTCGACGTTGGTCGCGGTACGGCCGAACGTCGGGTCGGTGAGTACGCGATGTACGTCCTGGTACCGGGTGAGGTGGAGCGCCCTGTGCCCACTGGGCAGGGTGAGCTGAGGTATACCACCGCGGCTGCGTTCGGGGGCGGGCACGAACGCGGGCACCGGGTTGAGGTGAGGTATGCCCTCGATGTCGGCCAGGGCTGAGGTCGATGTGGTCATGGGTACTCCAGAGGGGCGCGACGGGGAAAGTGCTGGAGAGACGGATCGCTCAGGGAAGCGGGCACAGACGTACACCGGTGATCGCGCTGAGTTCACGCAGCGCCTGCTGGGAGTCGCGGAAGTGCACGGCGGTCCAGCCCGCGCGCTCGGCCGCCCGGCAGTTCTCCTCAAGGTCGTCGACGAGAACACACTCTTCGCCGGGCACGGCAGCGGTACGTTCGGCCAGGGCGAAGATCTCCGGCTGGGGCTTGCGCACGCCGAGTTCGCAGGAGTCCACGATGTGGTCGAAAGGACCGGCCGGTTCGATGATGCGCTTCCAATAGGGAGCCCACTCTCGAACGTTGTTCGATAGCACGGATACGCCGAAACCCTCGTTCCGAAGCTGCCGCGCGGCTTCCGCGACGGGCTCGGTCACGGTGACGCCCTCGAACCACTGCCTCCCGAACTCCTGCCACTCGGCCCGTGACTGGTCGAGGTCGGGCCAGCGCTGGAGCAGCGCCCCGGAAAGCAGGGCGGCCCACTCCTTCTCCGGCATCTCACCCAACTCGATGGGGGCCAGCGCGGATACGCCGAGCTCCCGCCCGACGTCGGACATCGCGGCATACATCTGCTCAGGGCCGATGCCGGTCTTCTTCTCGAAGGAGCGGAAGAGCTCCGCGAGCGGAGGAGAGAGGACTCCCCCGAAGTCGAACCACACGGTCAGGGCCGAGTGGCGCTCGGCCCTCTCCTGCTGCTCCTGCGAGGTCATGCGGACACCAGCTGGGCGTCCTGGGACGGGCTGGCCGGGCAGAGAGTGCGCCCCCAGCGCAGCTGGGCGGTGGCGACGGTGCGATCCTCTTGCGCCAGCACGAGATCGACATCCACCCCGCCGTTGGTGGCCGCACCCACCGTCGCCCTGCAGTCGGTGGGCAGTTCGAACTCCCCGACCAGTGCGAACGTGGTCTGCAGCGATTCCAGCGCCAGTCCACGCGGCGCGAACCCGTGGACCTCGCTCGCGGCGTAGAGCGCGGTCTGACGGAAGGCTTCGAACATCAGGGCGCCAGGTATGTGGTCCAGCGGATGGTCGAACAGGCCGGGATGCCCCTGATCGACCACAATGTGCCCGGTGACATCGTTGCCGGACATCACGGCGTCGGCCAGCACGACGTTCTGCGCCGACCGCCTCCCCACCAGGTACGTCGGTAGACGCAGGCCCGTCAGATGGGCGCGCGGGGTCAGGTCAAGACCGCTGCGGGAACGCTCACGCAGCGCCTGCCAGGTTCGGCTCGGCATCCAGCGGCACTCGATACGGGAGCTGACCGCGTCCCGTCCGTCGATACGGACCAGGCCCTCGTACACGGCTCCGGTGACACGCCCGCCACGGGTCTTGGTCTCGACCACCTGGAAGTCGATGACCGCGCGCGCGGATTCCGGGCCGATGCGCAGCGCGGCCATGTCCAGAACGGCCAGGCTCGCGGAGTCGAAGACAAAGCTCGCGCCCTCGGGCGCGCCCACATAGGCGTGCGCGGCCAGGATGCCGCACTGCCGCAGCACCTCCATGATCAGCAGCGGGTCGTAGTGAGCCGGGCTGATCGTGTGGTCGCTGTAGTAGGCGTGGGTACGGGGCAGATACGCGGCGATGAGTGCGCCCTGCTGATGCGGTTGGTGGTCTGTCAGGAACACTTCACCCACTGATGCCCGGTGCACCAGGTTGCGCGGGACAGTGCTGGAGTAGTTGAGATTGTTTTCGGGCATGGCCCTCCCCCTTTCGAGCCTGGGAACCCAGGTTCGATTAATATGATACCTAGGTTCGATGATCTTAGGCCTTTCTCATGAACGTTGGAGTGGGGGAAGGTGTCTCAAATCGCTCAAACACACGTCCGAAAGCCCTGTTCAGGGCGGGCATCCCTCCTGTCCGTGTTTACTGCGTCACATCTTCATGAGGGACCGCTTCCGGTTAGGGGGTCGGTCCACCGTCCGTGGGGTCGCCGGTCAGGCACCTGCTGCACCACCAACAGCGACGTACAATTTCTTGTACGTCGATAGGTGGAGGGCTGTTCGTGAAGACCATGACGTATTCGGAGTCTCGCGCGCGGTATGCCGAGGTGCTCAATGCCGTTACCGACGACCGCGAAGAGGTCGTCATCACCCGGGCCGGACATGAACCGGTCGTCATCGTCTCCCTGGAGGACTATGAGTCCCTGAAGGAGACGGCGTACCTGTTGCGCAGCCCTGCGAATGCCCGGCGCCTGCTCGCGTCCATCGACGAGCTCGAAAACGGCGGCGGGACCGTACGCGAGCTGACGACCGACTGACAAGGGCCGCGAATGAAGATCACCTTCTCCTCTCGCGCCTGGGAGGACTGTCTGTGGTGGCAGCTTCAGGACCGCAAGATCCTGAAGCGCATCAACACGCTCATCGCTGACATTGCCCGGAACGGCAACGAGGGGATCGGCAAACCGGAACCGCTCAAGCACGGCTTCCAGGGCTACTGGTCACGCCGCATCAGCGACGAACAACGGCTGATCTACAAGGCCACCGAGGACTGCGTCCTGATCGCGCAGTGCCGCTACCACTACGAGAACTGACGCGACGTTAGCGGATCGGGCGCGGCCACGCGCGACAGGGCTGGTCTCCGGTGGCCATGTCGTCGGGCGCCAGGTAGGCATCCATCGCAGACGCGATCAACCTGCCGTCTGCTCTGTCACTCCAGTACAGCCGCCACGGGAGAGGTTCAGCGGAAGTAGATCCGCCCGGTGATCCAGTCCGCGCGATCGCCATGGACGCCAACTTCGGCACCGGTCCGAAGCGATGGACATGCAGTTACTCACGCACCACGGAATCAGGGCCACCTATTACTCGAATAGGTGGCCCTGCCCTGGTGCTTAGCTGTCGGGGTGGCGGGATTTGAACCCACGACCTCTTCGTCCCGAAGCAACTTGGGTGGGGGCGCGGCCTTGGGCTTGTGTGCCTCTCACCTGTGCTGACGGTCCGCAGACGTCCGTGTTTGTCCGCTGGTGTGCGTCGGCGTTGTCACGCAGTTAGACACTCGCCCCGCCGCCCCTCACTGCAGGGTCGCTGTCCCAGAGATTTGGCGCGCCAGTTCCTCGACGACTTGGGGCACCACACGCTGAGCGTCCTCGTCTTGCAGCGCTTCGACAAGTGCTTGGTGGACTGCCGCATACGGTTGTCCGGCGTGTGAGGCACGCGTCCGGTCAACCGCTCGCTCGATCTTCGCGAGGTGCGCTGCCACGATCGGCATTGCCTTGTCGTACTCGCTGGGGTCCGTGGCCATGGGCTCAGCCGATCAGGGCATGCCGATGGGGTCAAGGCCGGCAGTGGGCCATCAGCTTGGGAAGCTGGGGGCATTTGCGGCGAGTTCAGCCGCTGAGCTGGGCGAATGCCTGGGACGGGACTCATCTGCCTTGGCCGCATTCACCGTGACTCCCCGCTGTTTCCCCCTCTATCTGGTGCACCAGTGGTGCGGCCTGCTTCAGTACGGAGCTCGGGTACCGGCTTGATGACGTCGGCCCGGACACGGGCCACTACAGCGAGTCGCACTCAGTGACAACAAGAAGGGGCCCCATCGGCTTGGAAGCGGTACCGATGGACCGCTTCGAATAGGGCCGTTCACCTGCGTTCATGGGCGTGGCAGGCGGCGAGCCCATATGGCGAACCGGGCTAAATGGGTGCACGAGCCATCGGCCGACGCTACGGTGCCGCGCATGAAGATCCGAAGATGGGCCGTCCGTGGCGTGACAGCGGTGGCCGTGGGTGGGGCATTGATCATTGGGCGCGTGCTCCAGGGGGCAGCGGCCCGGTCGGGCAGCGCGAGCGGCGGCCCGAGCACTCGGATGCTCTGGCACTGGCGCTGTGAGTGCGGCGCTCACTCTCGCGGCGGCGATCCCTTCCAGGCCGACGTGGAGGACAACGCCCAGCGGCACATGTGGCGCAAAGGCGTGGGACATCCGATGCCGGAGATCTACTCCACCGAAGAGGAACTCGCGTAGGTCGGAGTTGTCCCGCACGTCACCTGTCCGCACGCACACGCCGACCACCCGGGCCCCGAGGCCTCTGTGACCTGCCATCACTCGCCGAGGCTCCTCGCCTCCCTGCATGTGTCTACTTGCCCTGGGTCTTGTCGGGGATCTTGGTGAGCTGGGATTTCGCAGCTCAGGGTGGGTGCAGTGGGCGGCCGAGCTGTCGTCATTGGTCGTCGTTGGTCCCTGTCGAACAGCCTCGGACGGCCCAGGGACGGCCCAGCAATGGAGTACATGGGCTGCGTCAGTCGCCGGAAGCGGCCCGCCACTCCGTGGTGATGCACCCTTCCTCCATGTGCCACCACTCCTTGGCAACGCCGTGGTTCAGCAGCCGTTGCACCTGGGCGAGATCGGCGGTGGGTGGCACGTCCAGGGCAACCATGCGGAACTGCTCAATGCCCTCGCCGTCGACGCCGAGCTGCTGAAACATGTTGATCACGCTCTGCCGTGCGGCTCCCGAGCCGCCATCACGCAACACGATGAGGCGAATCGTGCAGTTCTCCGAACGACGAACCACCTCGCCGACCCATCGCACGCCCTCCTCGTCGGGCTCGACCACCACGATGTCCCCGCAGGCGATACCTCGCACGAACCAGGGGATGTTGTCGAGCCGCACAGTGCCGTCCCCCTGCTCGACGGCCCACAGGCTCTCCACCGACGCCGGGGGCCAGTCGTCTTTGACCTCAAGCCGGAAGTGGACCTTCACGTACGGACCATCAGGGTTCGTCATGCTGCCCAGGATGCACATCGTCAAAGTGCCGGCCGCAGGCGGGTAACCGGGCACATCTACTAAGAGGTGCGCTCGGGTCGGCCTGCACCTCAGCCCACGACAGCCAGCCACGACGGTGGGCGCGCCGACCGAGCAGGCGCGCGTGTGCCTCGCTGCACCCCCACAGGCCTTAGCCACGGTACCGAGGTGTGCTCGCCAACCAGGGCAAGGTGGCATGTCATCCGCCTTGTCAGTTCGCTCCAACTCGTGCTTGGCATGGCCCAGCCGCCCGCACGTGTCGTCTGTAGCCGCCCAATGCCGCAGCGGCCCGTGGGCGTTGCTGTCAGCGTTGGATGTCAGCGGAACAACTCCGGCACGGGGCAGACCTCCAAGGGCTCGTTCGGCCGATCCGCCCAGTTCCACCAGACGTGCCGACTGGCACACCGCCAGAGCGATCGGCAGGTCCGCCGGCCGTCGTCGTTGCCCTTGGAGAGTACGACGCCACCAGACTTCAGGGGCTGCCTGCATTCGGGGCAGGGTGGAACGTCGCTGGCCATGCGCCGCACACTACCGAGTACCACTCAAGCGCCGGTCCTGATCAGTGCAGCCGAACTCTCACCTGGTGGTTGTGCTCAACGTGGTCGATGACCTCACCGCGGATGCGTACCCCGAGAGCGGGCAATCCCATCCCCTCGGGCATGGCAATGATCTCGGCAAGCGCCATGGCGTTCGGAACTCCATCGACGCGGATGAAGACGCCGAAGGGCTGACGTGCGATCACTTCTCCTGCGACGGCAGCTCCCAGAGGGAGAGCTGCAAGCGTCGCCGTCCAGACCTCCTCCGGCGACTGCCCCCGCACGTCGGGGCGGCGCGTTGGCCAGTTGTACTCGTCCATAACCAGATCATGACCCGCCGAGGAGTCGGCGACTACTGCGTTGTAAGGGCGGACGTGGCCGGCGGCATGTCCTTCCAGGTCACTACGGCTGTGGCGGCAGCCCAGGTGAACGGCGCATCTCGGCCGTGGAGGGCCGTCGTTGACCGTGGTTGACCGCACGATGTGGCACGGCTGTGGCACGTTCCGACTGACGACACCCTGTGTGCGGGACCAGCGAACGTCAGCTCAGTTCTCCGGGCTTCGGCATAACCCTTCCGGTGTCGCAGATCAACTCGGGGAGCCTAGCCAGAAGGGGGTGGGGGTGGTCGCCCGTGGGTGCCGACTGTCAGCGTTGGTCGGCCTCGGACGGCCCAGGGACGGCCCAAGGACGTGAACTGATGGCGACCTCCCGCGGCCAGCATGGCTGTACAGCTCTCCAAGTGGTCGACCGCAGCCGTCCGCCAGAATCTTCCGAGGCGTTGACTACACCGAATCGTGATACGTCACGACGGTGGAACATAATGCAGGACACGACACCACGCACTGTGGGATCATCACTTCCCCAGAATCCACGTAATCACCGGAAGAACGATGACTGTCGATAACAACCCTGCGGGTTCCCTGAAGCCGAATTCCCCATTGCTTGCCCTGGAGAAAAAAATCCAGGCCGCAGGCATCTCCTGCGAATGGACGACATCGTGGGACGAATCGGCACTACTGCAGATCGGCATTGCGTCCGGCAGGAGCTCTCGCGCTGTACTGTTTTCCGAAGAAGATGTACCCACATGCCTGGAAATGGATTTCGCGAAAATTCGCGCCCTCGGGGAGTATGAAGCCTTTGATGCATTGGAGGAAAATCCCAGTATCGAAGTTGCCCTGGCAGCCACCAATGGGCCAACTCACCGCCTAGTGGAGCGTATCCCTGGATGGGTAACTGCAGATCCGGAAGAGAATCTACGCACCAAAGCGCAAGGATCCGTTACGATAACCGGCACTAGGGGTGAGGACTGGTCTGCAGAGATCAGTTCACCGTCTAAGAGATTCTCTGTTTTCTGCAGCTTTGGGCCCGTCACTCTCAAACTTAAGGGGCGACAGCTCAGAACTTATCCAGAGGCTTTGGCATTTCTTGAAAGTGCGGGCAATGCCATCCTCTTCGAGCTCGATCTGAAATATGGCCTTTCATTCACCTTCCGGCGCATGCGACCGGTGGGCCCAATGAGATTCGGTCGGCGGAACCACCAAAACGCAAGCGCTCCTACGCTACCTAAGCTTCAGTACGCCGCTGAGCCGCTGAGTCTCTACCGGTACGCCCGGTCAGCCGTGGGAATGCCTCTGCTTGAGTTCCTTGCCTACTATCAGGTACTCGAATACTACTTCTCTCGCTACAGTCAGCGAGATCTTCTCGATAAGCTGCGCAACGAGTTGCGTGATCCGAACTTTAGAGCGGATGATGAACGTCAGTTGTCGCGCATCCTGCGAATCACACGTCAACCTGGAAGAGGATACGGGGATGAGCGTAGCCAGCTGAAGGCAACGGTCAGATACTCCGTTTCCGAAGATGCAATTTCGGATTTTTTCTCGGCGAATCCGGAAGTCCTTGGACACTTCAGCGCTAAAAAGCAAGCAATCGCAGGCCTAGAGCCAGTAGACCCGAAGCGGAAAAAGGGGGACCTGGCCGACTTGCTTTGCGAGAGAATCTATGAGATTAGGTGTCGAGTGGTTCACACGAAGGAAGATGGTGGAGGCCAGGTTGACTCACTGCTGATGCCCTTCTCGCCCGAAGCCGAGTCTCTCCGTGCCGAGAATGTGCTCATGCGGTTTCTGGCACAGAAGGTGCTCATTGCCGGTGCTGTCGATCTTTCCGCATGAAATCTCGCAGGTCGGCGGAGCGGCTTTGGGCTGGAGCTGCTTTGGGGCGAGTGATCTTGGCCCCGTAAGCTTCCGGCGAGTCGGGCAGTCTGTGGACCTGCCCGTTAAAGCACGACGTTGGGGCCATGATCTTCGAGGCTCGCGCCAAAGTGGCTGCCTAAAATTGCGGAGCCGACCGCCCCAGCCACGACGGTTCCCTTTTGTGACGTCAGGCGGCTGATTGCTGTGCGCGCGGCGCGGGCGCTGGCCGGGCTGGAGCGGGGCGGAGACAGGAGCGCAGGCCCGGCCGGGGGCCGTGCCGCGCGCGGGGAGCGGAGCGAGCCGCCTTGAACCCGTAGAGAAAGTTGTAACTCAGTCGGACGCGTGGGACGCGTGGGGCTTGTCGTGTCTCGGTTGATGCTTTACACCGGGTGAGGTGGCGAGCGAGGTATGTGACTGGACTGGGCCACCCATGCGCAGCAGTCCTCAAGTGACACTGGTCGTCGCTAGTGCTGTGAACGCATAGGTTTGCCGGGTTGCGTTCAGGCCGCCGTGGTGAGGGGCCGACCGCCCCAGCGGGTGCGTTTCTCGCTGCGGATGCGGGCGCGTTCCTTGCGCTCGGCGGCCAGGACATCGCGGTGGCGGGCGTTGGCGTTGCGCGGCGGAGGCAGTCGTGCGGGGCCCGGTCTCCACGGTGTGGTTGGGGTGGTTCGAGTTGGCGATGGTGAACTGCCTCAGCGGCCCAGCAGTCGGATCGGACGCTTCCCCGGCGGAGGCCCGCCGCATGGTTGACGCACTCGCGTCAGTCCCCGGGACCGTCCAGGTACCTCTGGCCCAGGTCGGGCGTCGTCCGCATCTCCCCCATCAGATAGTGGTCGGCCATTCTGAACGCCTTGTCACCGAAGAGGGCAACGGCCAGACCCACATCGTCCAATACGTACGGAGGCCGTTCGATGACGCCGGCGGGATGCAGCCCTTCCCGCGTCGGGTCCAGACGCTCATGCCGCTCCCTCGCCTGCCGGATCGCCATCTCGCCCTTGCCGGTGGTGGCCGGCAAGGTGACCACGGGACCGAACCCGGAAGCGAACCACGCGAGCAGGCCCAGGACGAGGGTGGACACCACAGGCGCCCAGCCGCTGCCGGTGAACACCATCGCCACAGCGAGGGGTACGGACAAGGCCGCAGCGGCCCACCCCCACGGGTGGCGCCGCCGGGCGGCCGCGGGCATGGCGGGATACAGATACCCCTCGTCGACCAGACACCGGGCGATCGCGTCCAGGTCCATGAAACGCAGCACATAAGGGTAGAGACCCCCTGCGTGCAGACCCGCGTCGCCGACAGCCTCCAGGATTCCGGTCTCCACCTCCGTGGGGTTCTCCGGAGCGGGCCCCTCGGCCCTCAACAGGGGCGAGGGGGAACTCGCCCAGCTGTCGGTGTTCTCCTCCGGCCGCAAAACAAGCGTTCCCCGGGCCACCAGGGAGACCGTCCCGGCCTCCACAGCCCGGTAGGAACCGCCGGTCAGCAGAGCGAGGGCAACCGGCCCCAGCCGCTCATCGGCGTCCGGTTCAGCGACGGCGTCGAGAGCGGCCTTCGCCAGTAACTGCTCCCGGACTTCACGAGCGCGGGCGTCAGCCGCCCGCAACTCCACACGCACCGCCCCGACGACCACAGCCAAGTACCCCACAAGCAGGAGCCAATCAGTCATGCGGACAAGTGTGCGGGTGCGGGACCGTCGGACGATAGTGGTTCTGCGGCATCCCTGAAGTTACGTCAGTCCGCGGAGGTGCTGGAGGCAGAAAGAACGCCTGCCTCCAGTTTGAGGGTTGCCGGGAATGCTGCTTCCGTGCCCGCCGTTCGGCCGACCGCCACGACACCAACCCGGCGAACCACTCGTACTCTCCCGCCGCTCCACTCCCGCCTGAACCGCTCGGTCAAGCGGGGCCGTGGCCCGGGACAAGGTGAAGCGCAACGTTGTCGAGCTGTGCTCGGTACCCCAGGGCAAGGCGGGGCGGCCGTCCAAGGCACTCACCTTCGCCCAAGCCGAGGCCGTACTGAAGGGGGCTGAAGGGACCTCTATGTACGCATACAACTTCGTAGCCCTGCTGACCGGTGCCCGCACCGAGGAGCTGCGAGCGCTGACCTGGGACCACGTCTTTCTGAGGGGCAGGCCGGACGCCGATCCGCCTCAGCCTCCACACCTCGCCGTGTGGCGCTCGGTCCGGCGCGGCGGGGACACCAAGACCCGGAAATCCCGACGCACACTCGCCCTGCCGGCGCGCTGCGTCGAAGCGCTCTGGAAGCAATTCGAGGACCAGGGTTGGGAACGGCTCGCCGCCGACGACAAGCGGGAGGAACACGGAATTGTCTTCTCCTCGGCCGTAGGCAAGCCGCTCGATGCGCCCAACGTCCGGCGCGCCTTCCGCCAGGCGCTCAAGGACGTCGACGGGATCAACGTCGACGAGTGGACGCCTCGGGAGCTCCGGCACAGCTTCGTGTCGCTGCTCTCCGACCGGGGCGTCCCGCTGGAGGAGATCTCCCGGCTGGTAGGCCACTCGGGCACGGCCGTGACTGAGGAGTTGTACCGGAAGCAGATCCGGCCCGTGATCCAGACCGGAGCCGTGGTCATGGACGGCATCTTCAAACGCACGCAGGAGCGGTAGTCACGCAGTTAGACACGCAGCAACGCCAAAGGGCCCTTACCGATTCGGTAAGGGCCCTCTGAACTGCTATGTAGCTGTCGGGGTGGCGGGATTTGAACCCACGACCTCTTCGTCCCGAATGAGGTTCGGTTAATGATCTTTCCTGCCTGGATTGTGTTTGCGCAGTTCAGGTAGGTGGTCCCGGTAGGTCTCGGGCGGTGTGGAGGGGGTTTGGGGAGCAGATCGGCTCCCAGATGGCTCCCAGCGGGAATCAGGCTTCGCCTATGGCAACAGCATGGACTACTTCATTGCCGGATCGCTGAAGCGCGCTGGTTGCCCGTACCGAGCTCAGGCGAGTCGGTGAGTGCGAGGCTTGCGGCCGCCCGTCCCACCAAGGGGAAGCATCGAGAATAGAGCTGGACGGACAGGAATGGGTCCTCGCCAAGCCGGATGACCCGGAGGAAGCCGTCTCTAAGCTGTCGGAGATATGAGCGAGCAAGGACAACTAGAAGCACCAGCGGAGCTGTGGACACCGCCGGAAGGGTCGTGGGCGTCGTCGGCCGCGAACCGGCGGAGCATGCTCGGCAACCGGTATCGCGATACCGCACCCGAGCTGCTCCTCCGCTCGCTTGTCCACTCCGCCGGACTGCGCTACCGGGTGGCTGCAAAGCCGCTCCCGAAGATGCGCCGCACGGCCGACATGGTCTTCCGCCCTGTGAAGGTGGCAGTCTTCATCGATGGCTGTTTCTGGCACGGCTGCCCGGAGCACTTCGTGATGCCCAAGACGAACCGGCCGTACTGGGAGGACAAGATCGGCCGGAACATCCAGCGAGACCGGGACACAGACAACCGCCTCGCGGAGGCAGGTTGGCTGGTGCTCCGCTTCTGGGAGCACCTCGAACCACAGGCGTGTGCCGTCACCGTCATTGAGGCAGTTGCCGCCCGGCGGCAGGAGGCCGAAACCTCGAAGCATGCGAGGAAGGCCTCCTGACCGCCGCGTCGCTGGCGGCAGCGGTCAGCCATGGCGGGGGCCTGGTCAGCTCCCGTCGTAGGCGACCTGCAGCCGTACGGTGCCCTTGGCCGTGTGTAGAAAGGCATCGCCCTGTCCGGCCAGAGCTTCGGCTCCGGTCTCGTCCAGAATGATGCGGCTGTCGGTCGCGGTCTTGACCCGCAGGGCGAGTTGGGCGGGGAAGTTGGAGCGGATGGTCGTCGAGATAACGTCCGCGCTCGGGCGCTGCGTGGCTGCGATGACATGGATGCCGGCAGCGCGGGCCTTCTGTGTGAGGCGCTTGAGTAGCGCTTCGATTTTCTTCTTCTCTTCGGGATCGCTGGTGAGGTCGGCGTACTCGTCCAGGACGATGACGATCCAGGGCTTTCGGTCTGCTTTGGCGACCTTGGCGTTGTACTCGACGAGCTTGCGTGTGCGGATCGCCTTCATGTCCTTGTAGCGCACGGCCATCTCTTCGACAGTTTCCTCAAGAATCTCGATGGCGTCGGCGGCGTCCATACCGATCATGCCATCAAGGTGAGGGTCGTCGTCGAAGTCGACAAGCTCGGTGCCCTTGGGATCAACGAGACGGAGTCGCAGGGTGCTCCTGTCGTACCGGACCAAGCCCTTGAGGATTGTGTCCAGGGCGACGGACTTTCCTGATCCGGTAGTGCCGGCCACCAGCAAGTGCGGTGAGTCCGCGGAGGACAGGTCGATGGTGACCGGGTTGCCCTCGATGTCGGCGCCAAGGGGGGCGATGAGGCTCTCGGGGTCGGTCGGGCACTGCTGCCACAGCGCCTTGGCGTCGACCCCGTATTTCTCGTCGTCGATCTTGGGGATCTCGAAGAGCACGGAGCCGCGGTCGCTGCGGGTACGAATGCTGAACCCGGAGGGCAGTGCCAGGGCCAGGAAGATCTCGTCGCGTCGGTTGGTCAGCTTGTCCACGGTGACCCCAGGGTTGGGGATGAACCGGAAGATGTAGAAGCCCGGGCCTTCCTGCCATTTGCCCACCTCCGGGGCGGTCACTACGACCTTGTGGCGGGCGAAGACGTCGACAACCTTGTTGTATCGAAGCCTCAGCTCCTCCTCGGAGAGGCCACCGCGATGAGCCTTCAAGGGGAGAGGATCTACCTCTGTGGCAGGGGGAGGCACAACTACCGTGCTCGGCGTGGTTGCTAGAGCAGTTGTTCTGACAACTTCAACAGGCGCCGCCGGTTCTTCCGGAGTAGGCAGTTCGGCGGCAATTCCTGCTGAGGAGGTCTCGACGCCAGTATCGGGGACGTTCCCAATGTGGTCCTCAGACACGACAAGCGGGCCGGCGTTGGTGGGGTCCTGGTTGGCGCGCAGAGCGCCGATGAGGTTGAGCAGTTCGTGCTTGTTCAGCCTCACCAGGATGTGCTTGCCGAGGCGTCCGACCGCGGGTGCTGACTGATCGTCCTCGGCTGAGACGGCCACGGCAATGCCGGTGACTTGACCGAGCTGGACCTGTTCGGAGCGCAGGGCATCAAGGACCTTCGCCTCGACCTGACGGTGATCGTCATTGCCGATCAAGGTGCGAGCTGGAAGGTCTGCCGCGTCCAGGGCGTTTCCACTGGTCTGAGCGATTGCGGCGGCAAGCTCGTCCAGCCAGAAGGGACGGTCATGGCGAGCTTCGCCGTCCGAGCGGAAAGCGTCCTTGCACAGGTCGGTGGTTCGGTTGAGCTGTTCTTCAGCCGAACCGACGTCGAAGGTCTGGCGGAACTTGGACTCGGCGACCAGGACATCCAGGCGAACCGTGCCGTCGTCCTGGACGGTCAGCACGAACCGGCCCAGATCGGCACGGGTTTTGTGTCCGCGGCCGAACCAGCGATGGTGCTCGTCGAAGCTAATCCAGGTGACGAGGCTCGTGCCCTGCCGAGGGACGGGAAACTGCTGGTCGATGACAAACCGTGTGGCAACCAGGCCGACGACTTCGTTGACTGTGGTGCCGATACCGAGGGAGCGCAGCACGGCGCCAGGAGCCACGTTGCGGCCGATCTCGTAGATCCGCTTGGCGGTGCCTTCGGAGTCCCGCGGGGTGACGACACCGATCTGCTCCAGGCGGCGTCGCAGTCGCTGGACGACGAATTGCCGACCGGTCTGCGAGCTGACAATGAGGGTGTACGACTCGTTCTTGCCGACATTCGGCTTGACGAGAATGACGTCAGGGCGGTTGCGCAGTGCATCGATCTGCTCACGGCCGATGAAGCTGTCGAGGGTGACGACCCAGTGGGCCACGCGGTGCAGATCGGCGAACAGGTCCTGATGCTGGTCGAACTGCACCTGCATCTCGAAGTAGTCGATGCCGTCGACACTCTCCCGGGAGACCGGGGAACGGCGGTCGTAGCGCACGCACAAGGTGGACCAAGACTCAAGAGCCTCGTCGGCGGTTTCGGGCAACAACGCTCTCACGACATTCTCGCTGGTCTGAGCCAGGTTGTGTGATGCTGGGTGCTTCCAGGGGTTGAAGAAGCCCGACAAGGATTCCTTCTTGGTACTTTCCTTAATACTGGTCTGGGTGCCGAACAGTGCCGGAGCCAGGACGAGGTCAATGGTGTCTTCCAGCCCTGCCAGGTCTGCTTTCTGGTTGGGCTCCCAAGCCTGCAGGATGAGTTGAACGTCGGGGAGGAAGCTGTCCTCGGACATCTCCGCGCCGGAGAACTGCAAGTCGAAACCCTGGATGATCTCGTGATGCGTGGCCTGAGGGGCCAGCACGACCAGATCAACTTTCAGACGAGGGTTCTTGGCCCGTACTTGCTTGGCCACGCGCATTGGCAGGACGGGATCGCCGTTGCGGTCCAGAAGCAGTACACGGAGGCCGTCGAGCTTGTGGGGGTAGGTCGTCAGATAGTCGCTGATGACGCGGACCATCTCATCGATCGCAGTCTCGTCGACGCTGGAGAGCCATTCCTTAGACTCGTTGCCGCCATGGCGGACCGGTGCGTACTCTTCGTGTCCGGCTGATTCCCGCATCGGAATGGCGATCGTGCCGCCCGGCCCGACGAGGACCGCTGGTGTTCCGTGTGGGGAGATGCGGTCGATAGCGTCGAAGAAGAGATCCTCGTTCTCCTGGTTGAGGCTCAGACCTCCATCTTTGTTCAGGGCGGTCTCAATGCTGCGGGCGATCTCTGTGTAGTTCCGTGCCAGCCATCGCAGCTTCAGCGGGTGGGTGGCCAGCATCATCATGCGGTGATCGGCCAGCCCGACGACGTCGGTCAGGACGACGGCCTTCAGGTCTTCGTCCGGAGCGTTGTTGGGAACCAGGGTGGTGCGAGCTTCGCGGAGGATTCCTTCCCACTCGCGTACGTAATCGTTGATGTTCCCGGCGTCGAGCCCTTCGGAGAGCCGCTCGAAGTGCTTCCGCTTGAGGCGCTCCAACCGGCCGGCGAAATGAGGTTCAGGGACAGGTACAGGCTCGTCGACCTGCCATTGCCGGGGGTCGTTGAACTTCTCGAGGAAGGTGTCGAAGGTCAGATCGCTGGTATGGCCTGGGGGGTTTCGCCAGCTGTCGATGAGGGCTGCCAGGGCTATCTGCCCGGGGATACCCAGGGGGTCCCAGCGAAAACGTCGCTGGGCGGCGCCGTCCATCTCGACCAGGATGCGCAAAGGTGCCCACTCGGTGTTCAGGTCGAACGGCTCTTGGGTTTCGTGGGCCTCCGACACGGCCGGCTTCGTCACGTCCAGCAGGCAGCCTTTCACCTCCAAAGTCAGGCGAAGCCCGGTGGAGTCCTGGATGTCATGCAGGGTGCGTGCGTACAGGAAAGCGAACAACCAGCGGCTCCACCGCCCGGCTTCCTGGTTGCCTTCAAGTCCGCGGGAGACGAAGCGCCCGCCGTCGATGCGGAACACCACATGGTCACCGAGTCGCAGCATCTCCACGCCGTCGGGGTCCAGCCCCGCGAGGACGCAAGCTCTACGCAGAATGCTCTCGGCCGCCGCGGAGTCGAACGCGGTCTGTTCGCTCATCGTCATGCCTTCTGACCCTCCCGTGCACAGGCAGAGTGAGGGTGATCCACCCCGCGTACGAGGGTAAATGCGTCCACTTTCTTTCCAGTTCGCCCGGGGCAGACAGGAAAACCCCGGAAACGACTGGTGCCCGGCCGCAAGCCATGCCAACGTACAACGCTTCGCCAGAACACCTACCCCCCCGGAACCGATGGAGGCGCCCCTGTACCCGCACCATCCCAGCGACCCTCTCCGCCCCGACTCGCAGGAGCCGTTGTACTGGGTCACCCCGCGCCACTTGGCCGGTGACGACAGTGCGCTCGCCGAGCAGATCGGGACCACCCTGACCGGCCTCGGCTGGCGCATGTGGCCCACCTCCCGCGACACCTTGTTGTACGTGAGCCCGGACGAGCTGTGCGGTGCCGAGTGGATCCTCGCGGCCTACCCGTTCGAACTGGGCGGACTGCCCGTGGCCTGGCAGCTGAGCGCCCGCCCGCATGCCGACTCTGCGATGGCGGAGTGGAATGCCTACTTCACCGTCGGCATCCCGTATGAGGCACTCGCCGACCTCCTCGTGGCGATCGACGCCCGCGAGGCACCCGACATCGGCTTCGAAGGGCCCGAGACCGTCCTGAGCGCGCTCGGTGCCCAAGGCTGGGTCCGTGACCTGGACAGCCCCCACACCACCGCCATGGACCCCGGGTTCTCCGCCACCGTCTCCCTGGGGTTGCAGCCGCCGCTTGTCCAGGATGCGGATCCGCGCACGGACTTGATGGGGTGGCAGGCGTGGGCGGAACCCGTTCTCGGGGCCCCATATTTGTGGAGTGCCAGCTTTAGCGCCGGCGTTCCCCATGATCTGGTCGCCGCGTTTGCCTCCTCTCTGGCTTCGCCGGCCTTGGTGTCCCGCCGGACCCTGCCCAGCGGCGCCGAGGGCCGGCTCATGGTTGTCCGCCGCAGCTGACGCCCCGCGCCCAGGAGCGGCTGTTGTGCTGCTCCTTGTCGAGCGCCGATTTCCCCTGAACGGACCGTTCCCCGAACTTGTCGAGTGGCAGAGAAGGAGACCCGTATGTTCCGAATATTCCGGCGACGTGCTGGCACCGACCGTGAGTTCCGTGACGTCCAGCGTGCGGGCCAAGCGCTGCTGCAGATACACACCGACATGCCCTGGCCCGATGCACCCGGCTCGGCCGCCGCTACCGCCCAGGACGCCACGGAGGCTGCGTTGGACTCCGACCTCCTTCCGCCGGAATTCAGGGCGCCGTCCCGCCAGGACGTCGCCGGGTTCATGATGCCCTGGGACCAGCCGCTCGTCATCGACGGCGAGGTACGTGAGTGTCCCGAGTGCGGCGTATACCGGCACTGGGTTGTCCTCTGTATGCGCGACGACTCGGTGTGGCTGCGGTGCCGTGCCGGCCACACGACGAGGGAGCTTGGCCTGGACGCGGCCTGGTACAACCGCCACGCCGGTCCGGCCGACCACTGGCACCCCACCCTTGAGGACGGGCTGCGCCATCTTGGCCACTGAACCCCGGAATCCACTCGGCCCCGTTCCCTGTCGGCGCTCGGAGGGCCGGCCTGGTCGACCTGTCCGCTCCCCAGATCACCAAGGGGTCGAATGCGCCTTCACACCACGACCGTCCTCAGCCTCACAGCCCTCGCCCTGACAGGCTGTTCGACCGGCAGTGCTGATTCCGTCGGTCCCCCTCCCTCGACGGCCCTCTCGGCGAGTTCAGAGGGCGAGAGGGCTTCGGTGCCCGCTCCACTGTCCTCATCCGTGCTGGTGGAGCGGCTCCTGGACGAGAGGGATCTCGGTGAGGGCTACGTCCGGCAGCCGCAGCGTGCGGAGCGCCACGATGACGTCTCCGTGATCGGCTGTCCGGCGCTGGAGGAGCTCGATGGCGAGGCTGCAGTCGGTGGCAGCCTCACTTTCGCCCAGAGGGCGAAAGTGTCCTTCACCTACGTCGGTGACGGCGGTTCCGAGGTGTCCGAGGAGCTGTACAGCGACACCGAGACCAGACTCTCGGAGGGCGTGGCCCGGATATTCGAGGCGATGACCTCCTGCTCCACGTATCGGGTCCTCGGCGGCAGTACCTCCGTCACGGTCACGGCTCGGAAGGCGCTCGCCGCTCGGTTGGGCGACGAGCGGTGGAGTCAGTTGTTGACCTTCTCCTCCGGTGGGCGCAGCAGCATCGTCAAGCAGACGGCCGTCCGCACTGGGACAGTGGTCGTGGTCGTTTCCGGCTCGCCGGGCCTTGTCGACGCGCACCTGGCGAAGGCCGTTGACAAAGTTCAGCGGACACGGTGACTCCGGGACAAGTGAAGGGGGCCGGTGACCGGGATGTTTCCCGGTCACCGGCCCCCTTCGTCATCTGGGGATGCGGCTGGTGCCGCCGTTTGTCAGAAGGCGTAAGGGGAGAACGGACGGACAGGTTCGGCCGCCGCGTTGACCAGCCGCTGGAGCTTCAACCGCTCGTTCTTGTTCATGATGTGGATGGCCTTGCCGAAGGACCGCTCGTCGAGCTGGTCCAGGAAGGGGGCGAGGAAGCGGTCCAGGACCTCGGGGGCTTCGAGCCAGGTCTGCAGGTACTCGTGGTACCGGTCTATCTGCTTCTTCGCCTCTTTGACCTCGTTGATGGTGGGCGCGAGGGCGGCGGCCTGTTCCGCCTTGGTGTAGGGGCCTCCATCGTCGTGGCGCCAGGTCTTGGTGCCGGCGTGGTATTTGAAGTACGCGCCGCACAGCTGAGCGACGACGTGCCGGCGGGGTTCGATGAGGAGGATGCGGGTGCTCCTTGTTGAGGGATGGGGCGGTTGGGCAACACATAGGGTCCGGAGAATCCCCGGTTTCGGTAACCGGGCATGTAGGGCTACGATCCGTCGCTTCGTGTCGGTTCGTGGCTGCGCGCGGTGTCGTTCCTTGTGGCCTCCGCGTCAGGGGGTCCTGCTCAGCGGGACTGTCCTGGGCGGGATGTGGGCGGCGTGTACGCGCCCGGGAGCCCGGAATCGGTCAGTGTGGGGGTCTGAGTGCGAAGGCGACGGGCTTGCGCGGTTCGTGCGTCGGGGCCGGGTGCGTGCCGGTCGCCGAGGCGTTGGATGCGCCAGACGAGGACTTCGGATGCTGACTTCGCGTCGTCCAAGGGGCGGTGCTGGGCTGCCTGCTGGAGGACGGTGGCCGGGTTGTGGCCAGCGGCTTCGGCGGCAGCGAGGGCGGCGGTGAGTGCGGGCCAGGCGTTTTCGGTGAGGATCTGTTCGGCGTGGCGAGGCAGTACCTCGTGCAGGGTTCGGGCGTACCGGCGCACCGTGTTGTCGGAGGGATTGTGCCTGGCGAGTGCGGCGAGGCTGGTGGGGGCTATCTGGTCGTAGGCGGCTTGCAGGTGCGTGAGCGTCTGACGGGCGGCGGCCACCTGCCGGTCGTGGTGGTGCAGTGCGCTGTGGCGCTGGACTGCGAGGACGACGAGGATGGCGGCGTCCAAGAACATGGCCAGCGCGGTGTGGTCTGCAGGCTGGTAGCGCATGGCCTTCAGCGCGCCCCGCAGTGCGCGGGCGTGCTGGTGGTCGGCGCGGGCGCGGGTGTGGGCGGCGTGTTCGAAGGCGACAGCCGCACGGTGGAGTTCGGCCTTGGGGCCAGCAAGGGCGTGGGCGGGTAGCGCGTAGAGGACTTCGCCGAAGACGGTCAGATGGGCCTGGACGGCGCCGTCTTCGGCGTGGGCGAGGTGGTGGGGGATGCGTTCGGCGGCAGCGGTGGCCACGTGCCACGAGTTGGGGCGGTGCTGGCGGGCTGATGAGGCTGGGGTGGGCTGTGCCTCGGTGGCGGCCAGGCGCTGTCGGATTTGGGGGAGGGACAAGTCGGTGGCGAGGCTGGAGCCGGAGAACCAGATGGGCGTGCCGTCGTCAGGCAGGGCGACCTTGTAGCCCTGAAGGTCGCCGGAGGGCAGTGTGCGGGTCTCGACCTGGAGTCCGGCATCGGCGAGCAGGTTGAAGAACTCGTCCAGATCGTTCGCGTGGGACAGCGCGGTACGCACGGTGTGCCGCAGCCGCTCACGCGCGGTCTTGTCGTGACCCAGGCGCTTGGCCTTCTCCTCCTCGGCCCGGGTGGAGCGCTTGACCGCCGAGGTGCCGGCAGCAGCTTCGGGACCATGTGTAACCCGGGTGAGGTCGAAGTCGTCCTCGACGGCTCTGAGTTCGTTCATGGCGCGGTGGTAGTCGTTCCAGTTCCGCGGTCGGCGCAGATCACCGCGCACCTTGGTGGCGACGATGTGGATGTGGTCCTCCGCGTGACGCACAGCAACCCACCGGCAGCCGTCCGGATCACCGTCGGGTGCGATGCCGGTCGCGTGCAGCACGCGCCGGGCGATGGCGGCCCACTCGGCGTCGGTGAGGATGCGGTCTTCGGGCGCGGCGCGGATCGAGCAGTGCCACACGTGCCCCTCAGATGCCTTGTCACCAGCTTGCTTGACCCGAAGATCCAGGGCCCGGGTGAGCTGGCCGAGCCGTTGCTTGTGGCCAGGGCTGTCCCAGGGACCAGGGTCGGGGACGAAGTCGTCCCAGGAGGCGACGATGTGCTGGTCGGTGTGTTCGTTGGCGTCGCCTTTGTCGAATAGGTAGGCCAGCACGCCGTAGGTGCGGTTGCCCGGCTTGACGATGTTCGCGATCACCTCACACCGCCCACTTCTGCCCGGCTGCCCGGAAGGCGGCGTCATCGATCGCCCGGACCGTGTCGTGGGCGGTGGTGAGTAGACGGTCCGCCCGGTGGAGGATCGCGGCGTCCACAGGGTGTGGATCGCCGTCCGCATTGAGGCGGTGGGCGATCTGGTTGACGTTGTTGCCGATCCGGGCGATCTGCGCCCTCATAGCGGCGAGCTCGTCGACCGCATCGTCGTAGATCGTGCGCTCGGCAGCGACGGTGATCTCACCGCGAACGCGGGCCATGGTGGCGTCGGCAATGTAGCGGGCCATGGTCACGTGAGAGGTCTTCGCCGAAGACTGGATGTCGTGCTTCTCGTGCGGTGCGAAGCGCGCGGTGACGTGCTCGGAGCGCTGCGCATCGAGGTTCGCGCGGCGGTACGGCGCACGCTGTGTGGCCCCAACGGAGGGATCGCGCGGCTGTTTGCCGGTGCCCACCCGTTCCTGCTCCGGCACGCCCTCGTGCCGGAGCTGCTCCTCCGCCACCCCCGGGGCGGAGGAGTCCGCGATGGACCGGCCTGTGGACGGTCCATCGCCATTGCTTGCTGCGCTGTCGAGGCCGGTGATCATCCCCTCCTGGGGGGTGGGGAGTTCGTTGTGCGAGTCGTGCATTGAGTGGTTTTCCTTGGGTGTTGGGGGTGGTCTCAGCGTGGGTGGCCGACGGGCGCCGTCGGCAGCTCGGCCTTGACGGTGCGGACCACCTCGCCGGCGGTGTCGCTGGCCACGCTGTAGCCGTCCTTGCGCACGGCTTCCTCCAGCAGGTCACGGGAGAGACGTCCGTGCTCGCGGTGGAGGTCACGGGCGTACTCGTTGAGGAGGTCCCGTGTCGCGCGTGGTTTGGGGCCCGGGCGCTTCGACTCCACCCGCGAGGCCGTCCATTGGTCGTGGCTCGGCGGCTCCTCGCCCGGCTTTCGTTCCGGGCCGACGGTGGTGCGGGCGGGCTGTTGCGGGCGGTTTTCGGGCTGGGGACGGGCTGCCCCGTCGGCGGCATCATCGCCCGCGACCTTGGAGGGCGGGCGGCCCGAAGTTTCTGCCCGCTCTCTTGCCGTGGCCCGCGGGTGGGCCGTCGCGGAGCCGCCCCTCGTACGCGTGGCGGGTTCGGGCCACCGCGCGGGCAATGGCTTGGAGGCCAGGGCAGTGACCTGTTGGCGGGTGGCGAGCTTGCGCAGCAGCAGTTCGTCCTGGCGTTCGTCGCGGTCGACATCGGCCTGCTCCAGAGCCTGGTGCAGGCGGCGGGTGAGGCGCCGGCCTCGCCACTTCGTGCGCTTGTCGGGCGGCATGATCTCTGCCCGGAGGATCAGGGTGACGGCCCGGTCGAGGGCGCGGTCGCGGATGATCCGGGCGGCATCCGCGTCCCGGTCGGCAATCCCCAGACGAGCTAGTAGCCGTTCGCGTGCCTGTCGGGTGAGGACGGCGGTCAGGCTGCGGGAGTCGGCGTGCGGGCTGCGGTGGCGCAGTTCGATGCCCATGGCCAGGTGCCAGAGCACAGCCGCTAGAACCGGGCCGACGACGGCACGCACGGTTCCGCCGACCAGGCCGGACTCGGCGTAGGCAGGCACGATCTGCACGCCGGTGATTACCCAGGTGAGGGTGCCGGGCGCGCCGGGCGCCTGCTTCGGGCCGTTGAGGTTCTGCCGGGCCATGAGTGCGCTGGCGAACAAGGCGAGTTCAGCGGCGGCGAACATCGCGGCGCGCTCGATGGTGCTGCCCATGTCGAGGTAGTCGGCGGCGAAGCGCCAGCTGGTGTCCGCGCTGTAGGCGGTGCAGCCGATCGCGGCGATGGCGGCGACCGGGATCGCCGCGGTGCTAAGACGCTTTCCAGTGCTCGGCTTCCGTAGGCACCGCTGCAGGGACCATGCGGCGGACAGCGCGACGACGAGCAGGGCCGCGATAGCCGCAGGCGCAGGGAGCCAGTGCGGCAAGGCGGGCATGCCGATGCCGTTGGCGTTGATGAGTGTGGTGGTGCCAGGTGTCATGCAGAGGCTCTCCAAGGGGTCCGCGCGTTCGAGGGCATGCGGAAGCGCGGACGGGCGGGGCGGTGAGGGCGCGCGTGTCGTTCAGGCGGCGGGCGCGGTGCGGCGTCGGTCGGGGCCGGTGAGGATGACGCGTTCGGTCATTTCGGCGAGGCGGGAGGCGACGCGGTCGCCGAGTGCGGTGCGGAGCTCGGCGGTGGGGAGGTTGGTGGTGATGAGGGTGGGGAGCATGTGCTCGTACCGGTGGTTGATGAGCCGGTAGGTCAGCTCCTCGGTCCATTCGCTGGTCTTGGCCGCGCCGAGGTCGTCCAGGAGCAGCAGCGGGCAGCGGGCCAGCGTCTGCAGTTCCCGTTCGCCGTCGTGGCCGGCGCGGGGGCGGAGCCGGGCGTGGAGGTCGGCGGAGGTGGTGGCCTCCCAGCGCAGGCGGACACCTCGGGTGAGGAGGGCGCGTACCGCGCCGTATGCCTGGTGGGTCTTGCCGGTGCCGGTAGGGCCGGCGATCAGCAGTGACGGGCCCTCGGCGATGCCCGGTCCGGTCGGGCCGGGGCGTCCGGCGCGGGCGATCTGGTCGGCCCAGGTGGTGATCTGGGGGTGGTCGGCCAGGGCGCGGCGGTAGCGGGCGGGGATGCGGGCGTCGGCGAGTTCCAGGGCGGTGACGGTCTCGGGCGCCGGCTCGTGGGCGGCAGCGGTGGTGGGGTCGATGCCGCGGTTGGCGAGGATCGTGTTGAGCCGGTCGGTGATCGCGCCGACGGGCTGGGGAGCGCGGGTGAGGGTGGCGGTCAGAGCTCATCTCCGTAGGCGGCGACGACGTCGGTGGGGTTCGTCCACGCCCGGTGGGCGGCGGGCGGGGCGGAGGAGGCGGCGTTCATGACCTCGTGGACCAGGCTCGGCAGGACGCCCGGGGACAGGCCCTTGACCCGATGGCGTTCGAGCGCGGCCCGGAGGTGGGCGGGGGCGATGCCCTCGTCGAGCAGCGTGCGCACCTGTTTGCCGAGATGGTTCAGGAAGGCGTCCGGCGGGCGGTGGTTGCACGCGGCGATGTACTCGGCAAGGAGCTGCTTGGCCGAGACGGTGTCGGGCGCGTGGGCGCTTGCGCCCCCCGAAGGGATATCTCCTAGATCCATGGTCCTAGGTCCTAGATCCGGACGGTGAGACGTCACTGCCGCCTCACCGAGCGCTCCCTGATCCTTCACGGAGGACTCCGTGAAGCGCTTCTGACCTGTGGCTTCGCTATAGCGCCCCGGATTCAGCGCGGACTCACGTCCCTCGCCGGAGCCCTCAGGGAGGACTGCATGAGGCGGCAGTGAGGACTCCACGACACCGTCGCTCACGGCAGGTGCGGCAGCGCCAGAGGCGTCATGAATCGGGCAGGCGGGGAGGCGGCTTTTGCTGGGCCGGTTGATCTTCTGATGCTGGTGCCAGGTCACGACGTGGAGGTATCGCTTGTGATCCGGGCCCTTGTAGCGGCAGATCAGTCCGGTGTCGGCGAGCTGGGCGAGGTCCGTCTCGACGTCGGAGGAGGTGTGTTCCGGGCGTAGGACCCACAACTGTCCGGCGATGATCGCGGCGTGGTCGCGGTGGCGGCCTTGGTCGTCGGCCTGGGTGAGCAGGCCGAGGAAGGTGCGCTCGGCGGTCAGGGAGACGGCGGCCAGGGACTCGGAGACGAAGGCTTCGGGCTTGATGGTGCGGATTCGTGCCAAGTGCGGGGCGGTCCTCACTCGGTGGCCTGTGCGTGGACGGCACGGCTCACCGTCGGTCGGGGTGGGATTCGAGGGGGTGTTGGCGCGGACGCGCGCGGAGAAGCGATTGCGTTTCCGGGGGTGTCGTCAACATAGCCACACCCCCGTTGCGCAAGTCCAGCCCTATCCGGCGCAATCTCTCACGGCAGAAAGCTGCGGGAAATGGGGCTGGGTGGCGGGCGGGAGGAAAACCGTAAGGCACGATCGGCGGTTGACCAAATAGTTGCCCGGACTGCCGAGCCAGAAGCATCACATCAGCAAGCCGTTGACGAGCCGCAGACGGGGAAGCTACAACACAACACCGCACGTCAACGCCATGATCGATGTGCTGTTCCGTGTCCCTTCCCGACCCCAGGGAACCGCATCTCGGCGAACGACGCGAGCGCAACATAGACCACGATCGCCGGTTACCCAAACCGGCGAATGCACCTTTCAATTGGAGCCATGCCCCCACGCTCACTGGAAGTCGGACCCGCTGGAATACGGGCGGCGCGCACCATCGAAATCCTCCGAACCGAACGCGGCCTGTCACAACGCCAGTTGGCTGGCCGCGTGACCGCCCTCGGCCACCCGATGTCCAACACCATGCTGTCCCGCATCGAACGCGCCCAACGCCGATGTGATGCCGACGACCTCGTCGCGATCGCCGAAGCCCTCCTCGTCTCGCCTCTCGTCCTGCTGCAGAGGCCGACCGCCACGTGACGAGGCCAGCCCAGCGCCGCTGACAGAGCACGCTCCACTCAGTAAGGACCCGCCCTTCTTGCACTACTCCGACATACCCCCTGCCCTCGTACGACGCCTGCCCGTCACCGAGGGCGGTGCCCCCTTGCCCCGTCTCTACCGTCCCGATGAAATCGCCGAAGCCCTCGGCTGTTCCGCCTGGTGGGTCAAGGACCGGGCCCGACGCGGACTCATCCCGCACACCCGCGTTGGCCGCGCCTACCGCTTCACCGCCGCGCACCTCGCCGAGATCGTGCGCCTCCACGAAGAACGCCCGAGGCGATCCGCCAGCCCCGCGGCGGTCAGTCCGGCAGCAACAAGACCTCCCGCTGCACGAACGCGTGCCGCCCAGCCTCCTGGGCCGACTACGGCTCCGACGTCAGGGCGTCTGCGGGCCCGACCGCCGCGCCGTACCCAGTACGAGACCGTCGCGTAGCACGCCCGCGCCCAGTCACAAGCCGAGAACAGGGGAGGAAGACGGAAGTTGGGTTTCGCGGAGAAGCGCGGAAACTACTGGCGCGGCCGGTACAAGACCGCGCCCGGCAAGCACCTCACGGTGGTCGACGACACCGGCAAGGCGATCCGGTTCGCCACCAAGGGGGAGGCCCAGCGCGCCGCGAGCGAGGCCGAGAACAAGTACCGGCGCGGTGACTGGCGCGACCCGGCACTCGGCCAGGAGACCTTTGGCGAGTACGCGAACCGCTGGTACGAGGCCCAGGACCTGGCCGCCTCGACCATGCAGAACTACAAGCGCCACATCGAGGAGCACCTGCTCCCTGACTTCGAGGACAAGGCGCTCGCCGGCATCCTGCGCACGGACGTCGACCTGTGGGAGAAGAAGGAGAAGGCCGTCTACGCGGCCTCCAGCGTCAAGACCTGGCGCTCGACGCTCCACCTGATCTTCGAGGACGCGATCGACGAGGGTCTGATCACGTCCAACCCAGCTGCCAGGCGACGCGGACGCGGCAAGCGCGCCGGCCGCTCCCGCGACCGCGGCCCGGAGAAGGTCGTCACCGACCCGCTCGGAATCCTGCTGACCGCCGAGCGCGCCGCCCTGCTCTCCGGCCGTGACGACGAGTTCGTAGCCGTCGTCCTCAAGGGGTACACCGGCATGCGCTGGGGCGAAATCGTCGGCCTGGAGACGGAGTTCGCTCGTCCCGGAGCCGTTCGCGTCGAATGGCAGCTGTACGAACTCGACACCGGCGAGCTGGTGCGCTGCCCACCCAAGGACGACAGCTACCGCACCATCGACGCGATGTGCTGGCTGTTGGCCCTGGTCTCCAACCACGTCGCCCGCACGAAGCCGAAACCCTGCCCGTGTCACGGCAAGACCTACGTCTTCCGGGGCCAGGGCACTGCCCGCACCGGCGGCCACCAGGGCGCGAAGCTCGTCGACGTCGCACGCCGTGCCGAAGTCTCCACGGGCACGGTGTCCAACGTGCTCAACCACCCCGACCGGGTGACGGCAGCCAAGCGGGCGAAGGTGGAACAGGCCATCGCGGACCTGGGGTTCGTGCGCGGCGGAGCGGTGTCGGAGCACGCTGCACACTGGCGTCGAAACGGTTTTGCGACGTGGCTGTTCACCCCGGCGGTCTCCGGCTGGTACCCGAAGAAGGCCCCACAGGAGCCCCGCCCCGTACCGCTGCTCGGCGAACCGTGGCCCGGCGTCCCGGCCCGAGGGCGCGGCGCTGGCGACCGGGCGGATGCCTGCTGGCTCCCGATCGCCAAGGGCCTCACACCTCACGGTCTCCGGCACACCCACCGGACCGTGATGGAGGACCTGGGCACCGAGAAGGTCCTCATGGACGAACGCATGGGCCATATCGACGGCTCCGTCTCAGCGCGCTACGCCCACGTCACCCCGGGCATGCGCAAGCGCCTCATGCTCGGACTGACTGAGCAGTGGGAGATGGCGCTCGACGCTCGGCTGACAATGTGTCCCGCGTCACCCGTGCGCGTCCTCGACGATCTCCTGCGCGCACGCATGGTCGCCCACAGCATCTAAACGGTGCCCCGCAACAGTGTTGCGGGGCACTGCGGTAATCGCAGAGTCTGTGCAGCCTGGTGAACGTGCACGACCAGTCCACTACACATCTGCTCCGCCGTGCGAGGGCTCGGCTACTTGTGTGTGGCCAGCACATGGACTACGGCGTTCCGTTCCAGCAGTTTCGGAGAGGTCGCCAAGACAGGGGCCTGTTGGTGGGCTTGGTGTCGGGGAACGAGAACGCTGTTCCCCACGGGAACTCACCGTGCGTTCCTTCGAAGAACAGCCCAGGCGCTCTCCTCGGCGCTAGTCGGCTCCCCGATACCTTTCCGTCACTAGCTGGTGGGTACCTCGCCAAGGATGTCGGCAAGGGTTAGCGCCCCGTCTACCCACTTCGCGAGGTCGTCCCTGCCGACGGCTCGAATCTCGTGCTTGTCTGCGAAGGCCAGCGCTGACCTCGTGAAACCTCCATTAGTCACTACGAGCGCCACTCTTGCCCCGTGTTCAGGGGCGGCTGTGCCATTCACCTCGTACATGGTCGCAGCGCCGACGTTCCGACCTGTTCGGGTGTGTTTGCACTGGACCGCGATGTAGACCCCATCCCGGTTGGTGGCGAGGATGTCAGCCGCCATGTCGTTGGCCCGACCACCCCGTCGAGTGATCGAGCACTCTGATCGCTCGAGGAGTCCAGACACGAACTGCTCGAACTGGCTTGGCGCGAGGCGGTCGATCCTCGCCAGGCTGATACTTAGCGAGTCGAACGTGGGAAAGAGGAATCCGTCGTCGGGTAACAGGTCCACCTGACTCGCGCCGGGCTGGGCCTTCAGACGAGCCAATTCGTCGAGGCCAGGGACGAGGAAGAAGTGTGCGCGGTGCACGTACACTGGCGCGGAACTGCCTGTGCGGAGTCGGTAGTAAGGCGCCTGATTCGGCTTGCGAATCCGCCTGCACTCGTGGACGAGCATCGGTACTCCGCCTGGCCCCATGATGTGGTCGCCCGGCTTGAGCGCGGCGAGAGTGACCGGGGTGGGATTGACCCCCGCGACGCACGTCGTGCTTTCGGTCGGAGTGTGCCAGGCGAGCGGCCAGCCATTCTCCGCACCGATTGTGAAGAACCTGTGTCGACCAGGTATCAGAGGGGCACCGCACAGTACGCACGTGGTGCAGAAGCGCTCGTGCTCTTCTGGCCCCGGCCGGCTCTCCCGACCAGTCCGAGAACCTCCCGACAGGAATGTGGCAGGGATGCCAGGCACGAATCCTCCCCAGGTTGGTGACTGACCCAGCATGCACGACGGGTCTGACAACCCAACGGCTTCTCACTCTGTGGCTCGCTTGAGGCCGGGCCCAGCAACGAAATGGGAATTTCGCCCTGCCCCTTCACCGCGTAGGAGCAGTCCATCTCGCTCCAATCGCTCCAGTTGGCCCCGGGCGCCGGTGGTAGTAAGCCCTGTGAGCGTGGCGTGATCGCCCGAAGTGTAGCGATCATGGTCGGAGAGCCATTCGCGAGCCACGGCTTCGGCACCCGTGATGTCTGGCTTTAGGTAGGGAAGCACGCCACGGCGTCTGAGCTCGTCCCGATCTGCAACGGTCTCTACGGCTGATACAGCAGCCTTCGAAAGGGCCCAAACGTCCTTGTAGTGGGTCAGTAGAGGTGCGTCACCTACCAGGCATTCCGCTGCTGTTTCGAGAGCCTCTGCAGCTTCATCAGCGCTCCGTTGAAGGATGCCTGTGAGCCGCTCGGCTGTAACGAAGGGCTCTCGGAGAAGCGTGTACACGATCAGTGCCACGCGGACGTCGCGTTGGCGAATCGTTGGTTGGATCCGGGTAACGAGGTTCATCACCGGTAGAACCGGACGCCCACCGGTTAGTCGTGCACGTACTCGGGGACCTTCTTCCTCTACCAGGACCGGGGGGCGATGCCCGAGGGAGACCATGTCTCGGTACATGCGGTCGACGCCCAAGCCCTGTTTCTCGACCAGGTGAAGTGCCCTGAAGAGGTCTGCCAGAGCGGGATATCGGGCGTAGCGCTGGGTAAGGACGTTGCTTGCGTTCATCCCGCCAACGAAGCCGCCAGGGCTCACGACCTGTACGGCTGAGTCCGCGTCAATCCATGTGATGACTACCGGGTCGGGTTGCATCCAGTCGCGGTGTACCACTCCGTTCAGGACTGCCTCACGTACGGCGCCCTCAGGAAGGCGGCGAACGGAGGTGACTGCGAAGCCGGGGCGACCTTCCAAGCGCAGGGAGGTATTCAGCGCGTCAAGCCGGTCCTCCACTGCCGCGACCTGTTCCAGCAGGCTAAGACCTGATAGGTCAGGCGGAGGCGAGATCACGTCGCCACCTTCTACATCGATTACGGATAGTGAGAGGTACGTTCTGTCGGCAGGGCAGAATGTGAGAGCCCCTGCTTGGGTCAGCTTGCCGTCGGGGCGCAAAACGCCCAGGGAGCTCAGCAGGTCCCGCACGGATCCTTGGCGTGATTGCCTCGAGAGTGATCCGGACGAGTCAAGGTAGCGATGGGCAGCAGCGACGGCGCCGGGAGACACCTCAAGATATGAGTGGTCAGTAACCGATGCCATCGGGTCGTGACCAGTGGTGTTCTGTCGGTGAAGCCACCACTCTGCGCGGTCGACGGGCTCGCAATGGCCGCCCGCTCGCCATCGGATGCGGCCCTTCAGGTCTTCGACGGGCTCCCTCGCCTCGGCTACGTAGACCACCAGAAGGCGCATTCCGTCAATCGTGATGGCCTCCACAGCTGGGGCAATGCCTACCCGCTCGTAGATCCTGTGCCGAAGCCAGTCTTCTTCGAGTGCGGCGCCTAGAAAACGGCCGGTGGAATCTTCGACACCAACGATCAAAGCTCCGCCGCCTGGCGTATTGGCGAGGCAAGCAACTTCGCTGGCTAGCTGGTCGGCGGCAGCAAGGTTGCGTGGGGTGCCGGGCAGCAGCACGCCTCCTGTCCCGCGGCGGCCGGCCTCCTCCTTGCAGTCGACGTGCTGACGCTCAGCTTCGTCAGGCAGCACCCCGGCGCGCAGTTTCTGTAGTACGCCATCAACCTGTGCGCGCAGTCGGGCACGCGCTGTAACCAAGTCTGACTCGGGACTGAAGGGCAACATCGGTGTGCCTCGTGACCTCTCGTTGCACTTTAGTGGGTGCCTAAAGTAAAGCATCTAGGAGTCAGTGCGGTGCTTGTTGCTTTTTAAGTGATGCAGTCGAGCAGTGCGCAGTTGGCTGGCTGGTTGCCTTCGGCGCTTGCCGGGCACCCAAGCTGGCATCTGTGGTGTGCGTCAGCCCTGCGATCATCCCGGCCCTGCGGGAGCCGATTGACGGAGTCAAGCACCCAGCGCTCGTGAGGAGTGCAGGTACATGGGCGCTCGTCAGTGACGGCCGGGCGGCCCAGCCGGGGGCGTGGCGCCAGCGACTGGACCGATGCCTGCTCGCTCCCGATCGCCACGGGCCTCGCACCTCATGGCCTGCGTCACACCCACTGGTCCGAGACGGGTGCGGGTGCTCGACGAAGTCCCTGTTCCAGTCGGCACAAAAACTCAGCAAGGTCAGGCCACTGCGGCTTGGTGCAGGTGCGACATGAGAGGCAATCCCCATCGCATCATTCGGTGGGGCACGACCCAGCTGATGGCACTCTTGTCTTACTCGCCCATTGCTGGCGCTCGCCTGACGATGTCGGACAGCGGTCCGCGATAGGTGGTGCCGAGCTTGCTCACCACACCCAGGGTGGGGCCGGGGCCGTTCTTCATGCGGCTCACGTAGTTTTCGGGCAGCAGCACCCGGTCGCCGACCTCGAGTGGTGTGCTGCCGCGCCAGCGGTAGGCGTATCCACCGACGTCCACAACCTGATGGCCGTCGATCTCGTACACACGCTTCGCACCGTCCAGCTGTTCCTCGAGCTCTTTGACGCGCTGTTCCAGCCGTTCGATCCGAGATCTGGAGAAGCTTGCGCTGCTCTCGCTGCCGGACTTGTAGCCTTCGCTCCACCCGCGTCGGTGAGCCTCGGCCACGGCTTTGTCCTGTTCCGTGGCATGCGTGCCGCACGCCACGTCCGAGCCCGATATCCGGACCTTGCATGGGTTCCCGGAGCGGGTCGGGCGCCCGCAGGTGCGGTTGTGCTGGTCAGTCATTTGAGATCCCCCCGGGAGACGCTGACCGTGATCTTCTCTCAGGTTTCTGCCGAGGGGACGGTGGAAACCAGACATACCTCAGATCCGTTGATTGGCGCGTGGCGGTGTCGTCGACCTGGCTCAATGGACGTATGGAGACCGGGGAACGCTGGGCGTATCGGGCCGCACCGAAGGAGCTGGGTGGCGCGGTGCGCCAGGTGGAGATCGTCCGGGTCGGCGGCTCTGGAGGATCAGGGCACGTACACGTGCGGTTCTTGGACGGTGACGAGACTGGCTTGCAGGAGTGGGTGAGCCTCGCCTGCCTGGTGGCCTCGTGGAGTGACGTCGAGTCCTTCAGAACGGATGATGCGGCGGAGTTGGCGCTGGCGGAGTCCTCTCGCCACGTCCGGGGCAGCACGGATTTTGAGGCGGCGCGCATGATCCTCGGGTTCGTCCGCCCGAAGAACAGGCTGCGCCTGCGCCGAACAGTGGCGGACGCAGGCGTTCTGGAGCTGAGTCGCCTTGACGAGACGGCACCACTCATCGGCATAGATGCCGCCGAACTCCGCAGCGACACCATGGTCTACGAAAACCGCCACGGCATGTGCCTGGCCGGGTGGCCGGTCACCGAGCGCGTCGCCCGCCACGTGGCAGCCCGCCTCGCCGACGAGATCCTCCCGGAGGTGGACCGCAAGCAACAGGACATCGAGCAGGAGCGTGCCCAGCCTTCCTGGCACTCCTACAGCCGACGGGACGAACGCAAGCTGGACGCGGAAGCCGCCGTCCTACGAACCGTCCGGGCGTGGTGCGGCCAGGACAAGGCCGATCGCTACGACGAGTTGGTGGCCCTACGCGCGGAGGTCATCCGGCTCGGAGAGCTGGTCGAGAAGGCCGTAAAGGCCCTTCGCGACCGTGGTCACGGTGTCATCGCCTCCACCATTGAGCGCGACCTTGGCGTCCATATCGCCACCCTTGATCCTGATGTGCGTCGATGACGCCGCGCCACGGGTCTGGCTCCGGCTTCGGAGGAGTTGGCTGAGCCGGAGGCTTCTCCTTCTCCGGCCGGTCCGGCCGCCAGCCGTCGAGGAACGGTCGCAGCTGCTTTTTCGTCGGTTCCACGTTGAAGTCGCGGGCGGCCAGGCCCTTGCCGTTCGTCGTGGGGTCGAGCTGATCGGCCTCCGTGTTCCCCCAAGCCGACCACTCACGCAGCCTCTCGACTTCGAGGACGTCTCCCGACGCGGCGGCGACTTCATCCAGCGCTGCACAGAACGCCCGGATCTCACCCGCGGCCCGCCACTGCTCAAGGGCCGTGCCGAAGTGCTCGGCCCGTACCGCGTGAACCGCCTTGACCGAAGCCGCACTTACCGCGGCTTCCCACTCCCGCCGCTCGCGCTCCTCCTGCTCCGCCGCCAGCCGTCGGCGCTCGGCCTCCTGCCGCTCCCGCTCCTCTCGCAGACGCCGCTGCTCCGCCTCCCGTTCCAGCCGGGCGCGCTCCTGCTCCTCCGCGCGTGCCTTCAACGCCCGGAAGATTGAGGCGATCTGCTCTTCCAACGGCTTCTTGGCCGTGTCGGCCCATTCCTTCTTCCAGCCGTAGCTGTAGCTGTAACCCGAGTTCTCGCTGACCAGCAGCTCCAGTTCGCCGGACGGCTCGAACTTGTGGGCTGGGGTAACCCGTTGCCAGTCGTACGTGCGCCGGCCCGGCTGCTTGGGGACGTACCGGACCTGCTTCTGCCGCTCACGGAAGCTGACCTCGTACGTCCTGCCGTGGACGGTAAGCAGCGGCCTGGGTTGCCTGCGCTTCTTGGACACCGCGATCTCGCCGTACCGCGCGAGAGCCTGCTCGGCGAGCAGCCGGAGCAGCGCGAGCACCCTCGGCAGGACCTCCTCGGAGATCTCGAAGGCGCTGTGGTCCTTGGTGACCGCGGCGAGCACGTCCTCGACGTCGGTGATCACACGGCTGCGCGCCAAACGGATCCGATTCCACTCGGTGTCGTCCTCACCAGTCACCCGGAGCAGGCCGAGGAAGAAGTCGCCCTTCGCCCGCCCGCTGTACTTCAGGTGATACCCCTCCGGAGCGCACTGCCGCGCCGCGTCGAACGCCCTGCGATACCGAGCCCGTTCCTCGGCACTGGGGTCCGGGATCCGAAGGAATCGTCCGGCCTTCTGCACCTGCGCGATGAGCGCTGGCCCGACAGCCGCCGGCGACGGGCGCGGAGGTTGTACGGCACGCTTCGATACGGGCTTCGTCTCCGTCGGAGGATCGGCCTCCTGCCGAGGGTCAGCGGCAACCGGCGTCTCGGCTTCAGACGTCGCCGCGCGAGGCTTGCGTGGAGCCAGTTCCGGACGGTCGGGATGGTGACCGTGCTCCAGATAGAAGCGACCCGCGTCAGTGATCTCCGCCTGCCACCTCCCCTTCTTCCTGGGCATGGTCACCAAGCCCCGGTCCCTGAGCGCCCGAGCCGTGACTGCGAGTTCGGGGCTGTCAGAAGTGACGGGATCGGTTCCGCCCCCGATGCGGGTGAGGAGCGCGAGCTGCCGGTCATTCAACGGAGACCAAGGGTGCATGGTGATCGTCGTACCGTCTCAGGTCTGCCCAGCACAAGCCGTGCAGTGACTCATTGGGGGGCGCGAGGCGTACAGCGCGCTGGGAGGAGTCGGAACGCCGCTCCTCGGGAGCCAACCCGGGAGCCGGATCCCGAAGATCACACCCAGTTGGCTCCCAAATGGCTCCCAAAACAGGGCTACAACGCAAATCAGACCCGGTGCTGATCTCTCAGCACCGGGCCTGACCTGGCGTTACAGCTGTCGGGGTGGCGGGATTTGAACCCACGACCTCTTCGTCCCGAACGAAGCGCGCTGCCAAGCTGCGCTACACCCCGATTGTCGCTGCCGTGGCGGCGACGTCGTTTACTTTAGCCCACTGGTGGCTGGAGACGAAATCCGGTTTTCGGGGCGTCTGACCCGGCGACGGACCGGGTCGGGGCGGATGTGGTCGAGGGCGACGAGGAGGAGAGCGAGGGCGTAGAAGGAGAGGCCGAGGAGCAAGGCGTTGGCGAGTACGCCGGGGTAGCCGTGCCGGTCGACGTCCATGAAGGGGTAGAGATAGCGCGCCGGGGTTCCCGGGGACATCATCGCGCCGCGGGCCAGGGAGAAGGCCAGGTAGGCGATGGGGTAGAGGAGCCAGGTAACCGCATGGCGGAGGGCCAGTGGGGCGGGGCGCGTCAGCAGGAGCCAGTCGGCCGCGACCGCGATCGGCGTCACCGTGTGCAGGAGGTGGTTGGCCACCGCCTGCCAGCCGGTGGGCGGGGTGACCTCCCCTGTCATGGAGAAGACGCTGGACTCGTTCGCCAGGATCAGGTGGTAGACCAGGCCCGTGATCGAGATGTACAGCAGGGTGCCGCCCGTCACCGCACCGGGCAGCGGTCGTCGAGCCGTCCACGCCCGCCCGGCCGAGGCGACGAGGACCACCGCCACGAGCAGGCTGCTCTGGATCGTGAAGTAGCTGAGCACGCGGAACGGGCTGCCCAGAATCAGGTCGATGGCCACGCCCGTCGCCGCCGCGAGGGCCACGAGGGTGCGGAACGCCGCCACCAGCGGGCGGCGTAGGGGAGCCACCACGGCCGTCGCGGGGACGATGGAGGGGGCTGGCGCGGGGATACCCGGTATCGCGGGGAGGTCGGGTATGTCCTTGGGGATCGGGGCGATCATGGCCCCACGCTAAAGCGGATCGACGAATCGGGCGATACGGGTCATCTGGGTGGGTTACGGATCGGCCTGACCGTCCAGACATGGACATGGACATGGACTCGTTCAGACATGGACTCGTTCAGACGGGGACTCGTTCAGACCAGGCCCCCTCCGGACCAGGCCCCCTCCGGACCAGGCCCCCTCTGGACCGGCACCTGACCGGACCAGCACCTGACCGGACCTCGCCCTTTCCCGACCCGCCGAGCCAGATCCGTCCCTGCTCCCCCGGCCCGTCCCTGGTCCTACTCGGCTCCCCCCGGCCCCGCCCCACGGGCCGGACCCAGTCAGGGACAGTCAGGGCCAGTCAGGGCCAGGCGACCACGCCCCCCGCCTCCTACTTCCGCTCCACCAACGTCAGCAACGAAGCCTCCGGCGGACAAGCGAACCGCACCGGCGTATACCGGTTCGCCCCGCAGCCCGCCGAGACGTGCATGTACGACGTCCGCCCCTCCGCCGTATGTGTGGACAGGCCCTTCACGCGGTCCGTGTCCAGGTCGCAGTTGGTGACGAAGGCGCCGTAGAAGGGGAGGCAGAGCTGGCCGCCGTGGGTGTGGCCGGCCAGTATCAGGGGGTAGCCGTCGGCGGTGAACGCGTCGAGCGTGCGCAGGTACGGGGCGTGGACGACGCCCATCGAGAAGTCGGCGGACTCCGACGGGCCGCCGGCCACGCGCTCGTACCGGTCCCGCTTGATGTGCGGGTCGTCGAGGCCGGTCAACTCCACCGACGCGCCCTCGATCTTCAGCTCCCCGCGGGTGTTCGTGAGGTTCAGCCAGCCCGCGGTGTCGAAGGCGTCGCGCAGACCCTCCCACGGGTTGTGGAGGGCGCCGACGACCGGTTTGTTGCCGTTCAGACCGTGGCGGCCCTGGGCCTTCTCGAACAAGTACAGGGCGGGGTTGCGGAGTTTGGGGCCGTAGTAGTCGTTCGAACCGAAGACGTACGCGCCCGGGAACTCCATCAGCGGACCCAGCGCGTCCAGCACCTCGGGTACGCCCTCCGGGTCGGAGAGGTTGTCCCCGGTGTTGATGACGAAGTCGGGGCGCAGGCCTGCCAGTGAGCGCAGCCAGCGCTGCTTCTTGCGCTGGCCGCTCACCATGTGGATGTCGGAGACCTGGAGAACCCGCAGCGGTCGCATGCCGGGCGGCAGCACCGGCACGGTCACCCGTCGCAGCCGGAAGGAACGGGCCTCGAAACCCGCCGCATACAACAGACCGGCGGCGCCCACCGCCGTGATTCCCAGGGGTACTCCGTATAGCGCGCGCATACGTCCATCGTGTCAGACCGCGGCAACTCGACGCGCCCCCTGTGGACAACCCTGCCGCCCACGACGTACGCCCCCCGAAATCAACAGGCACCCGTCTCACCACACCTGCGACAATCGACGGCATGACCACGCTTAAGTCGAAGCTCAAGGAAGACCTCAACGCCGCCATCAAGGAGCGCGACGAGCTCCGCTCCTCGACGCTCCGGCTGACCCTCTCCGCGATCACCAACGAGGAGGTCGCGGGCAAGACCAAGCGCGAACTCTCCGACGACGAAGTGCAGAAGGTGATCACCCGCGAGGCGAAGAAGCGCCGCGAGGCCGCCGACGCCTTCGCGCAGGGCGGGCGCCCCGAGTCGGCCGAGCGTGAGAAGGCGGAGGGCGAGATCCTCGCCACGTACCTTCCCAAGCAGCTGTCCGACGACGAGCTCCGGCAGATCGTCGCCCAGGCCGTCGAGGAGGCGAAGGCGGCAGGCGCCGAGGGGCCGCGTGCCATGGGCCAGGTCATGAAGATCGTGAACCCGAAGGTGGCCGGCCTGGCGGAGGGCGGCCGCGTCGCGGCCCTGGTCAAGCAGCTCCTCGCGGGCGCCTGAGCGACCGCACCAAGCGATCGTACGAAGGCGACCGCGCAAAGCAGACCTACCTACCTGCATGCCTACCCATACGCCGGTGGGGGCGCCCCCAGTAATAAGACGGGGGCGCCCCCAGCAACAAGGGGCGCCCCCACCGGCGTATCAAACCCTCGGCCCGAAACCGTCAGGCGGGCGGCACGCTAGTCCCGCCCACCCGTCCCGTTCCCGCCGTTGCTCTGCCCCTGGAGGAAGCCCTCCGGGATGGAGAAGGACGGTGTCGGGACGTCTCCGCCGCCGGTGGTCGCACCGGTGGTGGTGAGGCCGCCGTCGGTCGGGCCGCCGTTGTCGTTGTTCCCGTTCGCGTTGCCGTTTCCGTCGTCACCGTTGTTCCCGTCGTCGCCCTTGCCCTTCGGGGCGTCGGGGATGTTGACGAGGTTGAAGGACGGGGAGTCGTGGCCCTCAAGGGCGCCGGTCATCGCGTCCTTCCAGATGGGACCCGGCACCTGGCCGCCGTAGACCTTGTCGTGCCAGACGCCGCCGATCGTGATGTTCTCCATCTCGACCTTCTGCGTGGCGCTGCCGACCCAGACCGCGCCGGCGAGGTTCGGCGTGTAGCCCACGAACCAGGCGTTCTTGCGGGAGTCCGTCGTACCCGTCTTACCGGCGTTGGCGCGGTCGGTGAGACCGGCCGCCTGGCCCGTACCGGAGTCGATCACGCCGCTCAGGAGGGTGTTGACGGTGTCCGCGGTCTTCTCGGACATCGCGCGCGAGCACGTCGACTTCGGCACCGCGAGGGACTTCTGCGCGTCACCGACCTTCTGCGTGATCGACTCGATGGCGATCGGGGTGCAGTACATGCCCCGGGCGGCGAAGGAGGCGTACGCGGTGGCCATCGTCAGCGGCGAGAGGCCCACCGCGCCGAGGGCGATGGACGGGCTCTCCGGCAGCTTGTCGCCGTTGCCCTGCGTGACGTGCAGGTTGTCGGTCATGTCGACCACCGGGCACAGGCCGATGTCGGAGATCATCTGCACGAAGTAGGTGTTGACCGACTTGGCCATCGCGTCCTTCAGCCGGTACGGCCCGACCTCCGACTCGGCCTCGTTCTCCACCGTGTCGCCGTCCAGGTTGACCCAGGGCTTGCTGCCACAGGTCTGGACGGGGCTCGGATACTCCATCTCGTACGGCGACGCGTACTCCTGGGTCGCGGGCCGGCCCTCCTCCAGCGCGGCCGCGGCGACGAACGGCTTGAACGTCGAACCGGTCGGGAAACCGAAGTTCGAGCCGCCCATGTCGTAGTTGACCGAGTAGTTGTACTCGGTCTCGTTCTTGCCGTAGCCGTACGGAGTTGCCTGGCCCATGCCGACGATCTTGCCGGTGCCGGGTTCGACCAGGGTGGCCGCCGCGGTGACCGTGTCCGTCTGGTTGACGTGGTCCTTGAGCGAGGCCTGCACCGACTGCTGTGCCTGCGGGTCGAGCGTCGTACGGATCGTCAGGCCGCCCTGGTTCCAGATCTTCGCCCGCTCCTCCTTGGTCTCACCGAAGACCGGGTCGCTGAGGAAGACCTTCTCCACGTACTTGCAGAAGAAGGCCGCGCCCTCGACCGCCGTGATGCAGCCGTTGTTCGGCTTGCTGACCTTCAGGCCGAGCGGCGTCTTCATGGCCTTGTCGGCCTCCGCCTGCGAGATGTCGTTCGTCTCGGCCATGCGCTGCAGCACGGTGTTGCGGCGCTTGGTGGCCTCCGCCTCGTCGTTGACCGGGTCGTACCGGCTGGGCGACTGGACGATGCCCGCGAGCAGCGCCGACTCCTGGAGGTTCAGGTCCTTGGCGGGCTTGGAGAAGTAGCGCTGGGCGGCGGCCTCGATGCCGTAGGCCTGCTCACCGAAGAACGTGATGTTCAGGTAGTTCTCGAGGATCTTCTTCTTGCCGAGCTTCTCTTCCAGCTGGATCGCGTACTTGAGCTCGCGGATCTTGCGGCCGAGGGTCTGCTGGGTGGCCTGGGCGACCTTCGTCGGGTCGTCGCCGGCCTCTTCGACGAAGTAGTTCTTCACGAGCTGCTGGGTGAGCGTGGAGGCACCCTGGGACACTCCGCCGCTCTGCGCGTTCTGGTTCAGCGCGCGCAGGACGCCCTTCAGGTCGACCGCGCCGTGCTCGTAGAAGCGTGAGTCCTCGATCGCGACGATCGCCTTCTGCATGTACGGCGAGATGTCCTTGAGGTCGACCACGGTCCGGTCGCGCGAGTAGACCGTGGCGATCTGGCCGCCCTCGCTGTCCAGGATCGTGGTCCGCTGGCTCAACTGCGGGCTCTTCAGCTCGTCCGGAATCTCGTCGAAACTCTGGACCGAACCCTTGGCCGCGAGGCCGAGCGCGCCCGCTGCGGGCAGCGCGATCCCGGCCATGACCGCACCTGCGAGGACGCTGACACCGAGGAACTTGGCGGACTGCTGAAAAGGCGACAGACCACCGCCCGAGCGCTTCTTTGGCATAGGGGCAGCCTACGTTCTCAATCGCCGGACATACGTATAGGCCTTGGCCTAAGCTGCTCACAACTGTCACAGCAGTGCGGCCATGTATCAATACGTCCGGCGACCCCGAATCGTTCCGGAGGTAGCCCAACTTTTGTTGGGGGCGTGTCCGAATCCGCCTTGTGTGTCACCCGGCGTCCGTTGTGACTCAACTGAACTGTCCCGGTTTGCCGGGAAACTCACGCATGTCGCCAGGTCACTCCCCCGGGTGATCTGCCGCTTACGCATAGTCCGTTCGGGCCATTCAAGATTGGGCCCGAAGGGGGTGTTGCGCTGTGCCCACCTTCCGTAACGTCCTCAACTGGCGGCGGTGAATATGCCGCTGCCGCCGTGGGGGAGCCTCGATTCGGGAGAGGACGGCGCCGGTATGGGCTGGGTAACCGACTGGAGTGCGCAGGCGGCCTGCCGCACTACCGATCCAGATGAACTGTTCGTTCAAGGAGCAGCGCAGAACAGGGCTAAGGCAGTGTGCACCGGATGTCCGGTACGCACGGAGTGCCTCGCCGATGCGCTCGACAATCGCGTCGAATTCGGCGTGTGGGGTGGCATGACCGAGCGGGAGCGGCGCGCGTTGTTGCGCCGGCGGCCCACCGTCACCTCGTGGCGACGCCTGCTCGAGACCGCGCGCACGGAGTACGAGCGCGGCGCGGGCCTGCTGCCCCTCGACGAGGAAGAGGTGTACGAGCGCTACTTGGCGGTGGGCTGAGGCCGTTTGCCTCAGCCTCTGTAGGTCATGGCCACGCGTGTTCAGGTCATGGCCTCGCAGGCCACGGAAAGCGCCCCGTCAGGCGCTGGTTTCGGGCAGCTCCGGCCGACCGGCCGCGAGCCGGTTCCCGATGTCCCGCAGCCCTGCCAGGTCGTGCACGTCACCGGGCAGCGCCGCCACTTCGGCCACCGCCACCTCGGGGTGGAGGGCGGTGAAGCGGTCACGTGTGCGCTGCTCGCGGGAGAGCAGCTGCATGCGCTCGGCGTGCAGCCTCAGCAGGCCTGCGGTGAGTTGTTCGACGGTCCGGCCGGTGTCTGTGACGGCGGTTCCGTTCTCGTTCGTGGTGACGTTCCCGTTCGTGGTGACGGTCCTGTCCGTGGCGGCGGGGGAGCCTTCCTCGGGATCGTCGGGATGGTCGGTCGCGTCGGGAACCGGTGCCTCGGAAGCGGGAGATTCTGAACGGTCGTACGTGTCGGGAGAGTTACGAAGTCCAGCCTTCCCGCCCCCCTGATCGACAATGCGAGCCTCGTCAAGATTTTCCGCAGCTTCGAGGTCATGATTTTCCGCGGTGGCGAGTCGGTGGTTCTCCGCGGTGGCAAGTCGGAGGTTCTCCGCGGTGACGAGTCCGAGGTTCTCCGCGGCGGCGAGCGCCCGCTCGGCCGACAGCTGAGCGGCGCCGCTTCCGTGCACCCGGTTGAGCACCAGACCGGCGAACGGCATGTCCTCGGCCGCCAGCCGCTCCACGAAGTACGCCGCCTCGCGCAGCGCGTCCCGCTCCGGGGCCGCCACCACCAGGAAGGCCGTGCCGGGTGCCTGGAGCAGCTTGTACGTGGCGTCCGCGCGGGTACGGAACCCGCCGAAGGTCGTGTCCATGGCGGCCACGAAGGTCTGTACGTCCTTCAGGAGTTGACCGCCGAGGAGCTTCCCCAGGGTGCCGGTCATCAACGACATACCGACGTTCAGGAACTTCATCCCCGCGCGCCCGCCGAGCTTCGCCGGCGCCGTCAGCAGCCGGATCAGCCGTCCGTCCAGGAAGGACCCGAGCCGCTTGGGCGCGTCCAGGAAGTCGAGGGCCGAGCGGGACGGCGGGGTGTCGACGACGATGAGGTCCCAGTCGTCCCTCGCCCGCAACTGCCCCAGCTTCTCCATCGCCATGTACTCCTGCGTGCCCGCGAAGCCCGCCGAAAGCGACTGGTAGAAGGGGTTGCTCAGGATGGCGGCCGCTCGCTCGCGGTCCGCGTGCGCCTCGACGATCTCGTCGAAGGTGCGCTTCATGTCGAGCATCATGGCGTGCAGTTCGCCGTCCCCCTCGACGTCCTTCACCCGGCGTGGGGTGTTGTCCAGGGAGTCGATGCCCATCGACTGGGCGAGTCGGCGCGCGGGGTCGATGGTGAGCACGACGACCTTGCGGCCGCGCTCGGCGGCGCGCAGCCCCAGCGCCGCCGCCGTGGTCGTCTTGCCGACGCCGCCCGAGCCGCAGCACACCACGATGCGGGTCTTCGGGTCGTCGATCAGCGGATCGACTTCCAGGATGCGTGCGGCGTGCAGCCCGCGTGAGGAGTCCTGCGCGTGGGCGGATTCCTGCGCGTGGGCGGATTCCTGTGTGTGGGCGGAGTCGTGTGCGCGGGCCGGGTCCGAACTCATGAGATCCCTTGCTGACGCAGTTCCTTGGCAAGTTCGTACAGGCCCGCCAGGTCCATTCCCTCGGCGAGCAGCGGCAGTTCGTGCAGCGGCAGGCCCTGCTCCCTGAGCACGGCCCGCTGTTCGCGTTCCAGGGTGTGGCGCTCGGCGTACTCGGCGGCCTCTTCGAGGAGCGGGTCCACCAGTCGCTCGGCGAGCCCGCCGCGACGGGCGCCACCGAGTCCGGCCGCGGAGAGCGACTTGGCGATGGCGGTACGGGGGGCGGCGGCAGTGAGCTCCAGATCGGCGTCGTCGAGCAGCGCGGGACGCACCATGTTCATGATGATCCGCCCCACCGGCAGCTTCGCGGCCCGCAGTTCGGCGATGCCGTCGGCGGTCTCCTGTACGGGCATCTCCTCCAGGAGCGTCACCAGGTGAACGGCCGTCTCCTTGGACTTGAGGACGCGCATCACGGCCTGTGCCTGATTGTGTATCGGGCCGATCTTCGCGAGGCCCGCCACCTCGTCGTTGACGTTCAGGAAGCGGGTGATGCGGCCCGTGGGCGGCGCGTCCATGACCACGTGGTCGTAGGCGAACCGCCCGCTCTTGTCCTTGCGGCGGACGGCCTCGCAGGCCTTGCCGGTCAGCAGCACATCCCGGAGACCGGGCGCGATGGTGGTCGCGAAGTCGATGGCGCCGAGTTTCTTCAGGGCGCGGCCGGCGCTGCCGAGTTTGTAGAACATCTGGAGGTAGTCCAGAAGAGCCAGTTCGGGGTCGATGGCCAGGGCGAACACCTCCCCGCCCCCGGGAGCGACGGCGATCTTCCGCTCGCCGTAGGGCAGCGCTTCTGTCTCGAAGAGCTGCGCGATGCCCTGTCTGCCCTCGACCTCGACGAGGAGAGCGCGCTTGCCCTCCGTCGCGAGGGCGAGCGCTAGGGCGGCGGCTACCGTGGTCTTGCCGGTACCACCCTTGCCGCTGACGACCTGGAGCCTGCTCACGTATTCGAGCCTAACCAGTCGGCCGCGGTACTAAGCAGGAGGCTGTGGACAACGTGTGGGTCGGGCGGCGTACGAGGCCCGCGGGAGGGCGCCCGTGACAGCCGCTACAGTCGCCCGTATGACCAAGTGGGAATACGCAACCGTGCCTCTGCTCGTCCACGCCACGAAGCAGATTCTGGACACCTGGGGCGAGGACGGCTGGGAGCTCGTCCAGGTCGTGCCCGGGCCGAACAACCCCGAGCAGCTGGTGGCCTACCTGAAGCGGGAGAGGGCATGAGCGGCGCCGTCGAGTCCAAGCTGGCGGAACTCGGGCTGACGCTGCCCGAAGTGGTCCCGCCGCTGGCCGCGTACCAGCCCGCCGTGCAGTCCGGCGTGTACGTCTACACCGCGGGCCAGCTCCCGATGGTGGAAGGCAAGCTTCCGCTCACCGGCAAGGTGGGCGCGGAGGTCACGCCCGAGGAGGCCAGGGACCTGGCCCGCATCTGTGCCCTGAACGCGCTCGCCGCGGTCAAGTCCGTCGCGGGAGACCTGGACCGCATCGCGCGTGTCGTGAAGGTCGTCGGCTTCGTCGCCTCCGCCTCCGACTTCACCGGCCAGCCGGCCGTCCTCAACGGCGCCAGTGAACTCCTCGGCGCGGCCCTCGGCGACAAGGGCGTCCACGCCCGCAGCGCGGTCGGCGTGGCGGTCCTCCCGCTGGACGCGCCGGTGGAGGTCGAGATCCAGGTGGAGCTGTCCAGCCCGTCCGGAGCTTGAGGATTCCAGCCCGTCCGGCGTTTGAGGACGAGCGCGTTCAGCGCGACACGGGGGTCTGAGGGCGGAGCCCCCAGGTACGGGACGGGTAGGGGCGGAGGGGGGGCGAAAAACTCCTTGGTCCCGCCCCCACCGCCGGCCAGCGGATCCCCAAGGGGCGGCCCCTCGAACATCCGCCCGGCTCGGGATAGCCTCCGCCCATGGCGAATGGGCAGTGGTTCCCCCCGGAGTGGCCCGACCGGATCCGCGCGCTCACCGAGGGCACGCTGACACCGGTGACCCCCAGGCGCGCGGCCACCGTGATGCTGCTCAAGGACACCCCCCGGGGCCCGGTGGTCCACATGCTGCGCAGACGCGCCTCCATGGCCTTCGCCGGAGGCGCGTACGCGTATCCGGGCGGCGGCGTCGACCCGCGCGACGACGGGCAGCACATCCGCTGGGCGGGCCCCACGCGCGCGTGGTGGGCGGAAAGGCTCGGCGGCGACGAGATCTCCGCCCAGGCCATCGTCTGCGCTGCGGTCCGGGAGACGTACGAGGAGGCGGGCGTCCTCCTCGCGGGCGCCAGCCCTGACACGGTCATCAGCGACACCACTGGCGACGAATGGGAGGCGGACCGCGCCGCCCTGGTCGCCCGCGACTTCTCCTTCGCGGAGTTCCTGGACCGCCGGGGACTCGTCCTCAGGTCGGATCTCCTGGGAGCCTGGGCACGCTGGATCACGCCGGAGTTCGAAACCCGCCGCTACGACACGTGGTTCTTCGTGGCCGCCCTCCCGGAGGGGCAGCGCACCCGCAACGCGTCGACGGAGGCGGACCGCACGGTATGGATCCGCCCGGCGGACGCGGCGGCCTCGTACGACAAGGGCGAGCTGCTGATGATGCCGCCGACCATCGCGACCCTGCGCCGGCTCACCGCGTACGACACCGCTGCCGACGCCCTCGCCGCAGCTCCCGCCCGCGATCTGACCCCCGTCCTGGCCAGGGCCCGCGTGGAGAACGGCGAAGTGGTCCTCTCCTGGCCGGGACACGACGAGTTCACCAAGCACATCCCGACCGGTGGAGCCCCCGCATGACCGACGCAGCCGCCCTCCCGGGCCAGCCACGGGGCGGGGTGCTCTCCGGCCCCGCCACCTCGCGAGCCGTCAACGTCCTGGCCCCCAACGCCTCGGCGATGACCCTGGACGGCACCAACACCTGGATCCTGGCCGAGCCGGACTCCGAACTCGCGGTGGTGATCGACCCGGGGCCCCTGGACGACGTACATCTGCGCAATGTCGTCGATACGGCGGAGAAGGCGGGCAGGCGGATCGCGCTGACCCTGCTCACCCACGGACACCCCGACCATGCCGAGGGGGCCGTACGGTTCGCCGGGCTCACGGGGACGAAGGTGCGGGCGCTGGATCCGGCGCTGCGGCTCGGGGACGAGGGGCTGGGCGCGGGTGATGTGATCACCACCGGCGGCCTGGAGCTGCGTGTCGTGTCCACCCCCGGTCACACGTCCGACTCGCTGTGCTTCCATCTCCCGGCCGATCAGGCGGTCCTGACCGGGGACACCGTCCTGGGCCGCGGTACGACCCTGGTGGCCCACCCTGACGGCCGGCTGGGCGACTATCTGGACTCCCTGCGGCGCCTGAGGTCCCTGACGGTGGACGACGGCGTCCACACCGTCCTGCCGGGCCACGGGCCCGTCCTCGAAGACGCCCAGGGCGCCGTCGAGTTCTACCTCGCCCACCGCGCCCACCGCCTCGCCCAGATCGAGACGGCGGTCGAGAGCGGCCACCGGTCGGCGTCCGAGGTCGTCGCGCACGTGTACGCGGACGTGGACCGCTCCCTGTGGCCCGCGGCCGAGCTGTCGGTACGCGCCCAGCTGGACTACTTGCGCGAGCACGGGCTCATCTAGGCCCGCCTTACGGTGCGTCGGGCCTCGGGGCTTTGACGCCGTGCACGCGCGCGTACTCCTCGGCGAGCCACGGCCCGAGGTCGTCGACGTAGGACCGCAGGACGGCGAGGTCGCCGCTGGGCTCGTAGCCGAGGACGGCCGCCGCCCGCATTCCGTCGGCCCGCTCCGGGTAGTACGCGGCGAACGCCTCGGCCATCTCCGTCAGATCGCTGGTCCAGCCGTTCCAGCGCGGCATGACGAGCGTGAACCCGGTCCGTACGAGGTGGCGTGACATGAACCGCACCAGCGGGCGCCGGGCCTCCTCCGTGTCGGCGGCACCGGCGATCCGCTCGCGCCAGCGCGGCAGGAACAGGGCGAGGTCGCCGTTCGTCTCGCGGGCGAGGAGCGAGTCGGGGCGGTAGCGCGGCAGATACTCGGCCAGATCCTCGCCCAGGACGCGCGTACAGAGGCACGCGACGAACCACCCGAGGTCGTACGTCTCCAGGGCGCTCAGCAGCCGCGTACGGCTGACCAGGAGCGTTCCGGAGCCGTCGATCTGCGGGAACTCCTTGTCCAGCGCACCGTCGAGCGAGCGGGCGTCCGCACGGTCCTCGTCGGTGGGCTCCTGGCGCAGGACGAGCAGCAGATCGAGATCGCTGCGCCCCACGCGCGCGGTGCCGCGCGGAATCGAGCCGTAGAGGTACGCGCTGTTGAGCCGTGCCCCGAAGACATCGAGGAGCCGGTCCCGTGCCGTGGCCACCACGGGCCGGAACTCCCTCGGGATCAGTCCGGGAGCGCCCTCGGGCGCGAGGTAGCCCTGGGCGTCGAGCCCCTTGTTCTGCATGGCACCACTGTGCAGCTGCCCGCGGTGGAGGGTCATGTCATTTCCAGCGGAACACGCGCACGCGCCGGGTGGTGCGCGGCGCTGTGCAGACGACGGCGAGGCAGTCCCCGGAGGCGACGAGACGTGCCTGGAAGCTGTAGCCGGGCAGCGAGCGCTCGGCCACGACCCGGCCGTCGGCGGGGTCGAGCACCGTCGCCCGGTCGCCATAGCCGTTGAGGACCACGAGGTAGCCCCGGTGGGCCAGCGGGAAGATCGTCCCGCCGTACGTGCTGGACCACGACCAGCGGAAGTCGCCCGTGGCGGCGGAGTACGCCCGGAGACTGCTTCCCGTGTGCTCCTGGTCGTCCGGCTGGGGCGCGACGAGTTCGACGGCGAGGGTGTCGCCGACGAACACCGGGTGCCCACCGAAAGCCTCGTACCTCGGGGGCACGTCGAACGGAGGCGGTACCTCGGAGTACTGGGGCAGATCGATGACCTGCTCCGCGTCCGCGCTCACCACGTGGAGGCGGCGAGGAGCACTCGACGCGAAGAGCCGGCGGGGAGCGAGCGGGGGAGTGGGATACCCGGGTCCGACGGTGGATACGACGACGGGCTCGGCCGCCAGGACGGCGGCGTCCCCCCAGCCCTCCAGTGGGAGCGGCCGCTCCCACTGGAGGGCTCCGGTGCGCGCGTCGAGTACCCGGATCGTGGTCTCCGTGTTCCCGTCGCGGGTACGCGCGGTCGCGATGAGGCCGCCGCCGAGCGCGATCCCGCGCGCCTCCGTGGAGACGGATCCCAGTTCGTCGGCGGGCTGCGCGCGCGTCCAGACCGCCGAGCCGGTGCGGAGGTCGAGGCCGGTGAGGTAGACGTGCCAGGCGTCGCTGAGCGCGTCGTCGCCGTCCCTGCCGTCGTGATGCAGTACGACGGCCACGCCGTCCGCCGTGTCCTGCGAGACGTGGGCGAGCACCTGGTCGCCCCCTCCGGGCGGCTGCCAGCTCCACAGAGGCTCACCGGACGTCAGCCCGTACGCCCGCACTCCGTCGATGCGGGCCATCGCGAGGGTCCCGTCCACCGCCCAGGTGCCCAGCGGCGCGCCCGGGCTGCCTTTCTCCCGCCCGGTGCTCCACAGCTGCTGGGCCGCCGCCGGTCCTCGCCGCCACCGACGTTTCGTCGACCGCCCAGCCCAGACCGACTCGGGCGCCCTGTCCTCGTGCACTCCCGCCCCCTTGCCTCCCGGGTCCCCGCCCGGCGATACGGCGATACAAGAAGGGCCCTACCTTGCGGCAGAGCCCTTCAGTAAAGAAGACGACGCTTAGCGCGACCGCTTCGCGAGCCGCTCCACGTCCAGCAGGATCACGGCGCGCGCCTCCAGACGGAGCCAGCCGCGGCCCGCGAAGTCGGCGAGGGCCTTGTTGACCGTCTCGCGGGACGCGCCGACCAACTGGGCCAGCTCCTCCTGCGTGAGGTCGTGCACGACGTGGATGCCCTCTTCGGACTGCACACCGAAGCGGCGCGAGAGGTCCAGGAGTGCGCGGGCCACGCGGCCGGGCACGTCCGAGAAGACCAGGTCGGACATCTGGTCGTTGGTCTTGCGCAGGCGCCGGGCGACGGCGCGCAGCAGGGCGGCGGCCACCTCGGGCCGCGCGTTCAGCCAGGGCTGGAGGTCGCCGTGGCCGAGGCCCAGCAGCTTGACCTCGGTCAGCGCGCTGGCCGTGGCTGTGCGCGGACCCGGGTCGAACAGCGACAGTTCGCCGATCAGTTCCCCGGGGCCGAGGACGGCCAGCATGTTCTCGCGGCCGTCGGGGGAGGTGCGGTGGAGCTTCACCTTGCCCTCGGTGACCACGTAAAGGCGGTCCCCGGGGTCACCCTCATGGAAAAGGGCGTCACCGCGCGCGAGGGTCACCTCACTCATGGAGGCGCGGAGCTCCGCGGCCTGCTCGTCATCGAGCGCCGCGAAGAGCGGGGCGCGCCGCAGAACGTCGTCCACGAGTTCTCTCCTTGTCGACCTGCTCAGGGGATCTTGCTCCCCCTTGGTACCAGGGGACCGTGTTCCCCATCTTGCCGGACGGTCCAAACAGTGTGATCAGTCACAAGTCTGCCGCACTGGAGTCCCGGGCAGTGCGGCAGGGGGCCAATTGGGGGCCGATCTCCAGGGTCCGGGGCGGATGTCAGTACCGGGCTTTAGGCTGGCCGGGTGTCCAAAACGCCGGTGAGAGCACAGGCCAAGGGGGCTGGGCGGGTGGTTGTACGTCGTGATTCCGCTGTGGGCGAACAGCCCACGGACGGTGCCAAGAAAACGACAAAGGGAGCAAAGCGGGCGCAAGCGACGGTCGGCGCGCCCGCCAGGAAGCCTGCCCGAAAGGCGCCGGCAGCCGCCAAGAAGGCGTCGCCCGCAAAAGCAATCCCTGAGAAGCCCGCAGAAGCAACCCCGGAGAAGCCGGCAAAAACGATCCCTAAGAAGGCAGCGATCCCGAAGAAGGCGACGACTACGACCACCAAGCGGGCCTCCGCCAAAAAGGCAACCCCAGCAAAGAAGGCAACCCCCGCCAAGCCCTCACAGCAGGCCCCCGCGCCCGACACCGCTCTCGTCCGCCGAGCCCGCCGCATCAACCGCGAGCTCGCCGAGGTGTATCCGTACGCCCACCCGGAGCTGGACTTCGAGAACCCCTTCCAACTGGTCGTCGCCACCGTCCTGTCGGCGCAGACGACCGACCTGAGGGTGAATCAGACGACCCCGGCGCTCTTCGCCAAGTACCCGACCCCCGAGGACCTGGCCGCGGCCAACCCGGAGGAGGTCGAGGAGATCCTGCGCCCGACGGGGTTCTTCCGGGCCAAGACCAAGTCGGTGATAGGGCTCTCCAAGGCCCTGCGGGACGATTTCGGGGGCGAGGTGCCCGGTCGCCTCGAAGAGCTCGTCAAGCTCCCCGGAGTGGGCCGCAAGACCGCCTTCGTGGTGCTCGGCAACGCCTTCGGCCGCCCAGGCATCACCGTGGACACCCATTTCCAGCGGCTGGTGCGCCGCTGGCAGTGGACCGAGGAGACGGAGCCCGACAAGATCGAGAGGGCCGTCGGCGCGCTCTTCCCGCAGAGCGACTGGACGATGCTCTCCCACCACGTGATCTTCCACGGCCGCCGTATCTGCCACGCCCGCAAGCCCGCCTGCGGCGCCTGCCCCATCGCGCCGCTCTGCCCGGCGTACGGAGAGGGCGAGACGGACCCGGAGAAGGCGAAGAAGCTCCTGAAGTACGAGAAGGGCGGCTTCCCCGGCCAGCGCCTCAACCCGCCGCAGTCCTACCTGGACGCGGGCGGCATCCCGGCACCTCCGCTGGGAACACCGCAGGGCACTGGATGACGGCCCCCGTCGGCAGCACCGCAGCCTCAACCCCCGGACACACAGCGGGGCACCGCAAGACGCCCCTGCCCGGATACACCCCCCGCCACCGGATGACGGAACGAACTCGGTACCGGCAGGCGTTGGGATCAGCAGAACGGGGGTGGCGATGACGCACGCGAGTAACACGCAGGGCGGTCGCTTGGAGAGCGGCACGCAGGGCGCCCCGGTGGCGCTGAGCAGGGAAGGCCTGCCCGACTGGCTGGACCCGGTGGTGCGCGCCGCCGAGTCGGTGGAGCCGCTCCAGCTGAGCCGCTTCCTGCCGCCGAGTGACGGCGCGGGGCGCCAGTCCGCCGTGCTCATCCTGTTCGGCGAGGGCGAGCGCGGCCCCGAGCTGCTGCTCATGGAGCGCGCCACCTCCCTGCGATCACACGCCGGACAGCCCTCGTTCCCCGGCGGAGCCCTCGATCCCGAGGACGGCGACCCGCAGGCCGACGGGCCGCTGCGGGCCGCTCTCCGCGAGGCCGAGGAGGAGACCGGGCTCGACCCGGGCGGCGTCCAGCTCTTCGGCGTGCTGCCCAAGCTCTACATCCCGGTGAGCAGCTTCGTCGTCACGCCCGTCCTTGGCTGGTGGCGCCGCCCGACACCGGTGGGCGTGGTCGATCCGAACGAGACGGCGCGGGTCTTCACCGTCCCCGTGGCGGATCTCACGGACCCCGCCAACCGCGCCACCGCCGTGCATCCAAGAGGTCACCAGGGCCCGGCATTTTTGGTCGAATCGGCCCTCGTCTGGGGCTTCACCGCGGGCATCATCGACCGGATCCTGCACTACGCGGGCTGGGAGCTGCCCTGGGACCGCGAGAAGCAGGTCCCGCTCGACTGGCGCGCATGACAGGGTGGCTCCGTGCTGTGTCTTCCTGGGGGACGCCGCACCCGTCAGCGGCCGTGCCGCGGGTCAGACCCCCAGCCGAGACGGAGTGACCGCAGAGTGATGAGGCGAGGCTAGAAGCAGTGAACGTGCTGGACATCCTGTTGCTGGTCGCCGCTGTGTGGTTCGCGATCGTGGGCTATCGCCAGGGCTTCGTCGTCGGCATCCTGTCCGTGATCGGCTTCCTGGGGGGCGGCCTGGTCGCCGTCTACCTGCTCCCGGTCATCTGGGGCGCGTTCACCGACGACGCCGAGGTGAACACCACCGCCGCGGTCGTCGCGGTCGTCGTCGTCATCATCTGCGCCTCCGTGGGCCAGGCCCTCACCACCCACCTCGGCAACAAGCTGCGCCTGTACATCACTTGGTCCCCGGCCCGCGCCCTGGACGCGACGGGCGGCGCCCTCGTCAACGTCGTGGCGATGCTCCTGGTCGCCTGGCTGATCGGCTCGGCCCTGGCCGGTACGACGCTGCCGACACTCGGCAAGGAGGTCCGCAGCTCCAAGGTGCTGCTCGGCGTGTCCCGTGCCCTGCCCAACCAGGCCGACACCTGGTTCGCCGACTTCTCCTCGGTCCTCGCGCAGAACGGCTTCCCGCAGGTCTTCAGCCCGTTCGCCAACGAGCCCATCACCGAGGTCCAGCCCCCCGACCCGGCCCTCGCCAACAGCCCTGTCGCCGCCCGCGCCCAGAAGTCCATCGTCAAGGTGATGGGCACCGCCCAGAGCTGCGGCAAGGTCCTCGAAGGCACCGGCTTCGTCTTCAGCGACCGCCGCGTGATGACCAACGCCCACGTGGTCGGCGGAGTCGACGAGCCCACCGTCCAGATAGGCGGCGAGGGCAAGAAGTACGACGCCAAGGTCGTCCTCTACGACTGGCAGCGCGACATCGCCGTACTCGACGTACCGGACCTGGACGCGCCCGCCCTCCAGTTCACGACCGACGACGCGGTCAGCGGCGACAGCGCGATCGTCGCCGGCTTCCCGGAGAACGGCGCGTACAACATCCAGCCCGCGCGGCTGCGCGCACGCATCAAGCCGAACGGCCCGGACATCTACCACCGGGGCACGGTGCGCCGCGACGTCTACTCGCTCTACGCGACCGTCCGCCAGGGCAACTCGGGCGGCCCGCTGCTCACGCCGGAAGGCAAGGTGTACGGCGTGGTCTTCGCGAAGTCGCTCGATGACGCCAACACCGGGTACGCGCTCACCGCGGACGAGGTCCAGGAGGACATCGCCAAGGGGCGCACCGCGAACCAGCAGGTGGACAGCGACAACTGCGCGCTCTGACACCGGTCAGCCGGCCGACCGATGATCAGCCCGCAGCCCGCAGCCCGCAGCCCGCAGCCCGCAGCCCGCAGCCCGCAGCCCGCAGCCCGCAGCCCGCAGCCCGCAGTGCTAGGTGTGAGGTGTGTCGGTTCGGTCGTTCAGTCGCGAGGATGGCGCAGCCGCACCGAGACCCAGCGGGCTCGGCGCCGCAGAATACGTGGGATCCCCACTCGGAGGTCCGTGCCCGGCAGCGGCGGGGTGCTCCTCCGAGGGGAGCTCAGGCCCGCGGCCGAGCGGCGAGTGCGTGCTGCGTCACTGAAGTCGTGCGTCCAGCCCATACCCCGACGTCTGCCCCCGCCCCAAGGTCGATAACCACCCCCTGGGCCCCCAATTGGCCTATGCGTAAGGCACTTGGCCGTTCGTAGGACAAGCGTTCCGGTTCGGGTGCCGGACACCCGAGCGGACCAGCCCGGACGGCCTCACCGGTCGGGCTCGGGATCCTTCAGCCAGTTGACCAGTTCGGTCGAGAACGCCACCGGGTCCTCCTCGTGCGGGAAGTGCCCGAGCCCGTCGAACAGCCGCCACCGGTACGGCGCTTCGACGTACTCGCCGGACCCCGCGGCGCTCCGCGTGCGCATCACCGGGTCGAGCGAACCGTGCAGATGCAGCGTCGGCACCCGGACCGGCCGCTTCATGCGCCGGTTGAACTGGATTCCGTCCGGGCGCGCCATGGACCGCACCATCCACCGGTACGGCTCGACCGCGCAGTGTGCCGTGGAGGGGATGCACATGGCACGGCGGTACGTCTCCACGGCCTCGTCGTCCGGCAGGCTCGGCCCCGACCAGTCCCGTACCAGACGGCCCACCAGGGCGCCGCCGTCCGCGACGAGTTGCCGCTCCGGAACCCACGGCCGCTGGAACCCCCAGATGTATGAACTCGCGGTCGTCTGCTTGACGTCGGAGAGCATGGCGTTGCGCCAGCGCCGGGGATGCGGCATGGAGGAGACCGCGAGCCGGCGTACGAGCTTGGGGCGCATCACGGCCGCCGTCCACGCCAGATACCCGCCCAGGTCATGCCCGACCAGCGCGGCGTCGGGCTCGCCGAGGGACCGTACGACCCCGGTGATGTCGAGCGCGAGGTTGGCGGGGTCGTAGCCGCGCGGCGTGCGGTCGCTGCCGCCGACGCCCCGCAGGTCCATGGCCACGGCGCGGAAACCCGCGTCGGCGAGCGCCACCAGCTGATGCCGCCAGGTCCACCAGAACTGCGGGAAGCCGTGCAGCAGCAGGACGAGCGGCCCGTCGCCCATCTCGGCGATGTGGAAGCGTGCGCCGTTGGCGGCGACGTCCCGGTGGGTGAGTTCCCGTCCGCCGGGGATGTCGAGGCGTACGACCGAAGTGGGTTGCGCCGGAGGTGTGGCGGGGTCCGTCATGAGGACGAGCGTGCCACAGCCTCGATGGCCTCGGGCGCACGATCCTTCGCGGCGAGCTCGCGGGGGTGCGGCTTGGCGTTCTGCAGGACGCCCGCCGTCTCCTTCACCGAGGCCGCCACCTTCTGCGGGCCCTTGCTCTTCTTGGCCTTCTTCGCGAAGACCACGCCGATCAGCGCGAGACCGACGGCGAGCAGCACGTTCGCCGCGAAGGAGAGCAGGAAGCAGATCGCCAGGTTCCAGTGGCTCCAGGTCCGGATGCCGTACGCCAGGGCGAAGCTCAGCATCGGCAGCGAGAAGATCAGCACCGCGCCCGCCACCGCGAACGCGCCACCGCTGATCGCCCCGCGTTTCACGTCCTGCTTGAGCTGCGCCTTCGCCAGCGCGATCTCGTCGTGCACCAGCGAGGACATCTCGGTCGTCGCCGAGGCGAACAGTTGGCCGATGCTGCGTTCGGCGCCGACCGGACTGCCGTCGGGTGCACTCATCGCGATCTCCCTCTCCTGCATGTTTGTACGGTCGTGTCAGATCATGCCGGACCGTCGTCCCCCTCGCTTGCCCCGCCCGTCACTTCGGCAAGCCTTCGGTGCTCGGCGGCCTTGCGCTCGTAGATCTCGGCCATCCGCAGGTGGTACTCCGGCTTGTCCTGTTCGTAGATGTCGGGGATGCCGTCGAGGTCGTCGTCGCGCTCCTCGGCCTCGACCAGCCCCCGGTACTTGGCGTTGCGTATTTTCAGCAGAATTCCGGCGCACACGGCCGCGATGAGGGAGCCGACGAGCACGGCCGCCTTCACCTCGTCGGTGAGCTCCGGGTCGCCGTCGAAGGCGAGTTCGCCGATCAGCAGCGAGACGGTGAAGCCGATGCCCGCGAGGGAGGCGACGGCGAAGACGTCCGGCCAGGCCAGGTCGTCACTGAGCGAGGCCCGCGTGAACCGCGCCGTCAGCCAGGTCCCGCCGAAGATGCCGACCGCCTTGCCGACGACGAGCCCGAGGACGACACCGAGCGTCTCGGGCCGCTGGAAGACATCTCCCAGTACGCCTCCCGAGACCGCGACCCCGGCACTGAACAGTGCGAACAGCGGAACCGCGAGCCCGGCCGACAGAGGTCGTACAAGGTGCTCGACGTGCTCGCCGGGGGAGTGCGGCTCGCCCTCGTGCCGGGTGCAGCGGAGCATCAGGCCCATCGCGACACCGGCGATGGTGGCGTGGATGCCGCTGTTGTACATCAGCCCCCAGATGACGAGGGCGAGCGGAACGTACACGTACCAGCCGCGTACGCCCTTGCGCAGCAGCAGCCAGAAGACGCCGAGGCCGACGACCGCACCGGCGAGGGCGGCGAAGTTCAGGTCGGCGGTGAAGAAGACGGCGATGATCAGGATCGCGAAGAGGTCGTCGACGACGGCGAGCGTGAGCAGGAAGGCACGCAGGGCCGACGGCAGGGACGTACCGATGACCGCGAGGACGGCGAGCGCGAACGCGATGTCCGTCGCGGTGGGCACCGCCCAGCCGTCCAGGGAGCCGCCCCCCAGCGCGTTCGTGAGGGCGTAGACGAGCGCCGGAACGGCCATCCCGCACACCGCGGCGGCGACCGGCAGCAGTGCCGCCTTCGGGTCCCGCAGATCCCCGGCCACCAGCTCGCGCTTGAGTTCGATGCCGGCGACGAAGAAGAACACGGCGAGCAGTCCGTCCGCCGCCCAGTGCTGGAGGGAGAGGTCCAGCCCGAGCGCGCCGGGGCCGACGTGGAAGTCGAGGACCGTTCGGTAGCTGTCCTTGATCGGGGTGTTCGCCCAGATCAGCGCGGCGATCGCGGCCACGAGCAGCAGTACGCCGCCGACGGTCTCGGCGCGCAGCGCGTCCGCCACGAAATTCCGCTCGGGCAGGGACAGCCGGCCGAGGAACTTGCGGCTGGTGCTGTGCGGTGCGGGGGCGGGCACGAGGAGACCTCCGGTCGGGCGGGCAGGGCGGAGCACATGCCGACCAGACTTCCCGGCGCACCTTGAGGATCTTGTCGCGTCGTTGACGCGGTACTCAGCCTACCCAAGGTGCGGCGGGACCTATCCGGTGATCTTCACGGTAGGGGGAAACGGGGGGATCGGCGCGTCTGCCGCCGGAGGAGCCGGGTGTGGGGGCTCATGGTGCCCCCGAGCCGGGTGTGGCCCCCGAGCCGGGTGTGGCCCCCGAGCCGGGTGTGGCCCCCGAACCGGGTGTGGGGACGTACGGCGCCCCCACACCCGTCACGCCGGGTGGGTCAGTCCTCGGTGGGCGCCGCCGGCAGCTTCGCCTGGATGAGGTCCATCACCGTGGAGTCCGTGAGCGTGGTGACGTCACCGAGCTCGCGGTTCTCCGCGACGTCACGCAACAGACGCCGCATGATCTTGCCGGAGCGGGTCTTCGGCAGCTCGGCCACCGGCAGCACCCGCTTGGGCTTGGCGATCGGTCCGAGGACCGCGCCCACGTGGTTGCGAAGGTCCGCCACCAGCCCCTCGTCCTCGGCGGAAGCGGTGCCCCGCAGGATCACGAAGGCCACGATCGCCTGCCCGGTCGTCTCGTCCGCCGCGCCCACGACCGCCGCCTCGGCGACGGAGGGGTGCGAGACGAGCGCCGACTCGACCTCGGTCGTCGAGATGTTGTGCCCGGACACGAGCATCACGTCGTCCACGCGCCCGAGGAGCCAGATGTCTCCGTCCTCGTCCTTCTTGGCCCCGTCCCCGGCGAAGTACTTCCCCTCGAACCGCGACCAGTACGTGTCGAGGAACCGCTGGTCGTCGCGCCAGATGGTCCGCAGCATCGAAGGCCACGGCTCGGTCAGTACGAGGTAGCCGCCACCCCCGTCGGGAACCTCCCGCGCCTCGTCGTCCACGACGGTCGCCGAGATCCCCGGCAAGGGCCGCTGCGCGGAACCCGGCTTGGTCTCCGTCACGCCCGGCAGCGGCGAGATCATCATCGCGCCGGTCTCGGTCTGCCACCAGGTGTCCACGATGGGCGTACGGTCGCCCCCGATGTGCTTCCGGTACCACATCCACGCCTCGGGGTTGATCGGCTCACCGACCGACCCGAGCACCCGCAGCGACGACAGATCGAACTTCGCGGGGATGTCGTCGCCCCACTTCATGAACGTACGAATGGCCGTCGGCGCCGTGTACAGGATCGTCACCCCGTACTTCTGCACGATCTCCCAGAACCGCCCCTGGTGCGGGGTGTCCGGCGTCCCCTCGTACATCACCTGCGTCGCGCCGTTCGAGAGCGGCCCGTACGTGATGTACGAGTGCCCGGTGACCCAGCCGATGTCGGCCGTGCACCAGTACACGTCGGTCTCCGGCTTGAGGTCGAAGACCGCGTGATGGGTGTACGAGGCCTGCGTGAGGTAGCCGCCCGAGGTGTGCAGGATGCCCTTCGGCTTCCCGGTCGTCCCGGAGGTGTAGAGGATGAACAGCGGGTGCTCGGCCTCGAACGCCTCCGGCGTGTGCTCGGCGGACTGCCGTTCGACGATCTCGTGCCACCACACGTCACGGCCCTCGGTCCAGGCGACCTCCTGCCCGGTACGGCGCACCACCAGCACCTTGTCGACCCCGTCGACCCGGCTGACCGCGTCGTCGACGGCGGGCTTGAGCGCGGACGGCTTGCCGCGCCGGTAGCCACCGTCGGAGGTGATGACCAGCTTGGCGTCCGCGTCCTGGATGCGGGTCGCGATCGCCTCCGCGGAGAACCCGCCGAAGACGACCGAGTGCGCGGCGCCGATCCGGGCGCACGCGAGCATCGCGACGACGGCCTCGGGGATCATCGGCAGGTATACGGCGACCCGGTCGCCCTTCTCGACTCCCAGCTCGGTCAGCGCGTTGGCGGCCTTGCTGACCTCGTCTTTCAGCTCGGCATAGGTGATGGCCCGGCTGTCCCCGGGCTCACCTTCGAAGTGAAGGGCGACCCGGTCGCCGTTCCCCGCCTCCACATGCCGGTCCACGCAGTTGTAGGCGACATTCAGCTTGCCGTCCTTGAACCACTTGGCGAACGGTGGATTCGACCAGTCCAGCGTCTCGGTCGGCTCGGTGGCCCAGGTCAGCCGACGGGCCTGCTCGGCCCAGAAGCCGAGCCTGTCAGCCTTGGCCTGCTCATACGCCTCCGCCGTGACGTTGGCGTTCGCGGCCAGGTCGGCGGGCGGCGCGAACCTGCGCTCTTCCTTCAGCAGGTTGGCCAGGCTTTCGTTGCTCACGACATCTCCCTTTCCCAGGGTGTCCGTTGTGTCCCAGGCCACAGCTCATCAGACCCGGGGGTCCGATGACAAGGGCCGACCCGAAATTGGTTTAGACCTATAGAGCGCGGCAGTGTCGGTGGCCGGGGCACTCTTCAGGAGGACCACTCTGGGGCACGTACGGCTCGGCGGTCGGGTTCACCCGACACGAGGTACAGGGTCACGCGTGACTGTGCGACGCGTCACGCGTGACCGCGGGACAGACCATGCGCGATGGGGGACCAATCGTGAGTGACCGCGGGACCGGTCGCGCGGGATGCGGGACCGGTCCTACGCGATGACGGGGCCGGTCCTACGCGATGCCGGGCCCCCATACGCGATGCCGGGCCCCCCGTACGCGATGCCGGGACCGGTCATGCGGGATGGCGCAGGTCCTCCGCCGCTCCCACGCGATCGAACAGCTCGGCTCCCTCGTGGTCGGCCAGCAGATACGCCTGCGCCTCGCCCACGTGGAAGTACATCCCGTGCAGTTCGAGCGCGCCCTCCCGCAGGGCCCGCGCCACGGAGTCGTACGCACGCAGGTGCTCCAACTGCTGCACCACGTTGGTCAGGCAGAGCTGCTCCACCGCATCGGCCGGCGCCCGCCCGGCCAGCCGTGCCCACGGCCGGTCCTTGGCGGCCATCCGCTCCAGGCTCGGCAGCCCGTGCCGCAGCCACCGCTTGAGCGGCGTCATCGCCCCTCCGGGCTCCGCGTTCATCAGGGCCTGCATCGCGCCGCACCCGGAGTGCCCGCACACCGTGATGGACCGCACCTTCAGCACGTCCACCGCGTACTCGATCGCCGCGGCCACCGAGTCGTCGCCGCTCTCCTCCCCGGGCATGGGCACGAGGTTGCCCACGTTCCGTACGACGAAGAGGTCGCCCGGACCACTGGAGGTGATCATCGAGGTGACGAGCCGCGAGTCGGCACAGGTCAGGAACAGCTGCGCCGGCCGCTGCCCCTCCCGGGCCAGCCGCGCCAGCTCACCCCGCACCAGGGGCGCGGTGTTGCGCTGGAACGCGCTGATCCCGCGCGCCAGTTGGTGCCCGCTCCGACCGCTCGCCCCGGAGAGCCCAGCGGGTCCGGTCGAGTCCTCCGGTCCAGCCGGTTCACCCGGCCCGCCAGGACGGCTTCCTGGAGGTGCGGACCGCGGGCTCGCGGAGGTCTCGCAGTGGTGGTTGCGCCAGGGTGTCCAGGGCCGGCAGCGGCAGTGGGCGGAGCCCGTGGGCTCGGTGATCCGGCTTCCGGTCCGTCCGGTGAGCTCGACCGTGCCGCCCTGCGCGCAGTGCGAGTTCTGCCAGTCCTGCAGCGCCTCGTAGGCCGCGTGGTCCATGAAGGAGCTGTCCAACTCCACGAACGCGTCGGCCCCTTGGGGCACCTGGTGCAGGGCACGGCTGAGCCGCGGCACCGCGAGAAACGTCAACTGCCCTCGTACGTGTACGTAATGAACTCCCTCCCTCTCTTCGTACGTGATGCGGGTGCGGGCGAGGCGGTGCATGGCGACCGCGATTCCCACCGCGACGCCGATGACGACGCCTTCCAGGACGCCGAGGAGGACGACGCCGGCGGTGGTGACCGCGTACACCAGCACCTCGCGGTGGCGGGTGACCGTGCGGATGTGGTGCAGGGACACCATCTGGATGCCGACGGCCATCACCAGGGCGGCGAGCGATGCGAGGGGGATCAGCTCCAGGATCGGGACCATCAGCAGCGCGGCAATTACTACGAAAACGCCGTGCAGCATCGTGGAGTTCCGGCTCACGGCGCCGGCTTGGACATTCGCGGAACTTCGTACGGCGACCCCGGCGACCGGCAGTCCGCCGAGCGCGCCGGAGACGATGTTGGCGGCGCCCTGCCCGCGCAGCTCCCGGTCGAGGTCGGAGCGGCCCACCCGCGGCAGTGACTCGGGGCGGCCCGCCACCAGCTTGTCCACGGCCACGGCGCCGAGCAGCGACTGGACACTGCACACGAGCGTGACGGTCAGGACGGAGGCCGCGATCCCGAGTACGGGTCCTTCGGGCAGCCCGGCCAGCGCGTGGCTGCTCCAGGACGGCAGGTCGACCTTGGGCAGGGTCAGGCCGGCGAGCGAGGCGGTCGCGGTGGCCCCGGCGACGGCGACGAGCGCCGCCGGGATCCTGCGCAGCAGCCGGCCCACCCGGCCGGGAATCCGCGGCCAGGCGAGGAGGAGCGCCAGAGTCAGTGCGCTCATCGACACCGCCGCGGGATGGACGTTCGCCAACTGGTCCGGCAGTGCGCGGACATTGTCCAGAACGGAGCTCTGCGGGGTGCCGCCGAGCACGATGTGCAGCTGGGCGACGGCGATGGTCACGCCGATGCCGGCGAGCATGCCGTGCACGATCGCGGGGCTGACGGCCAGCGCCGAACGGGCCACCCGCAGGTGGGCCAGGCCCAGTTGGGTGATGCCGGCGAGGACGGTGATGGCGCAGGTCGTGCGCCATCCGTAGAGATGGATGAGCTCGGCGGTGACGACCGTGAGCCCGGCGGCGGGCCCGCTGACCTGCAGCGGTGAGCCACCGAGCCGTCCGGCGACGAGTCCGCCGACGGCTGCGGCCACCAGGCCCGCCTGGAGCGGCGCGCCGGTGGCGAGGGCGATGCCGAGGGACAGGGGCAGGGCGATCAGGAAGACCGCGATCGAGGCCGACAGATCTGCGCCCGCGATGCGGAATCTGCGGGGCGGAGCCGGCGGGGGGCTGTGGGGCTGGCGGATGCGCTTCTGTCGAGTCGAGTCGGTGGCGCGGGTGGGGACGCAGGCAGTCATGGTTCCCGTCTCCTCCGGGGCGGCGCGGTCGCGGAACAGGTGGTCCCCCGCCGGGGAGGCGGAGGGCGGATCGCGGCCGTGGGTCACGGCGTGCAGCGGCGGGATTTTCAACGCTCGGTAAACGGATCGTAATGCAGAGTAAAGGCTTCGTGCGGAAAACTATGGCAAATGGGGCATTACTTCACCCCGTGGAGTGAACCAGGCAATTGATCGGCTTGTCGTACTTATTCAATCTCGGCCTCATGCGACCTTGGCCGCACTGGCGGTTCATAGCCGCAGATAACTCCAGAAAACGCTCATCAGCGTTGCCGAGACTGAAGGAAGAAGGCGGGCGGAAGATGGCCGTCACCCAGAGGATCGCCGCGGGCGTAGCACTCGCCGCGGCCTGCGCCACGGCGCTCGCCGGTTGTGCGCACGACACCACCGGTTCCAAGGAAGGCGCGCACGGCGCGAAGAAGGCGGCGGGTGCCCCGGCGCCCAAGAGCGCGGTCCGCCTGATCGGCGACGGCTCCACCGCCTACACCGGCGCACAGCCGCATCTGCCGCGGCAGGAGCGGCTGAAGCCCGGGCAGAAGCCCCCGCAGTTCGTGGTCTTCTCGTGGGACGGCGCCGGCGAGGACAGCCAGAAGCTCTTCTCGCACTTCCGGAAGGTCTCCAAGGCCAACAAGGCCACGATGACGTACTTCCTGAGCGGCGTGTACATGCTGCCGGAGGACAAGCGTGACCTCTACAAGCCGCCGCAGCACTCGGCGGGCAGCTCGGAGATCGGCTTCAACGACGAAGCCGGCATCGAGGAGACCGTGAAGCAGCTGCGCGGTGCGTGGCTGGAGGGCAACGAGATCGGCACGCACTTCAACGGCCACTTCTGCGGTGCCGAAGGCGGCGTCGGTGACTGGTCGGTCGCGGACTGGAAGGACGAGATCGCCCAGGCGAAGTCGTTCGTGAAGTCCTGGAAGACCAACACGGGAATGAAGAAGGCGTCCCCGCTGCCCTTCGACTACGACAAGGAACTCATCGGCGCCCGCACGCCCTGCCTGGAAGGGCAGAAGAACTTCATGAAGGCGGCCCGCCAACTGGGCTTCCGCTACGACACCAGCGGCGTCAACGACCAGCTCTGGCCCAAGAAGAAGGAGGGCCTGTGGGACCTGTCGATGCAGCTCGTGCCCTTCCCCGGACACTCCTACGAGCAGCTGACCATGGACTACAACTTCATGGTCAACCAGTCGGGGACCACCACTCAGGGCGATCCCGACAAGCACGAGCTCTGGGGCGACCAGATGCGTGACGGCCTCCTCAAGGGCTTCAACCGCGCCTACGACGGCAACCGCGCGCCGCTGATCATCGGCAACCACTTCGAGTCCTGGAACGGCGGCACGTACATGCGCGCCGTCGAAGAGGTCGTCGAACGCGTCTGCACCAAGTCGGACGTGCGCTGCGTCTCCTTCCGGCAGCTCGCCGACTGGCTCGATGTCCAGGACCCGGCCGCCCTGGACAAGCTCCGCGGACTCAAGGTCGGCGAGACCCCGAAGCAGGGCTGGGCGTCCTTCCTCTCGGGCCGCCCGGCCCCGGCCCCGAAGGGCGTCCCCGGGGCGCCGGCGGTCAAGCCGTAGCGGTCCCGGTTCCCCACGGGCCGGCGGTCAAGCCCAAGCGGCTGCCCGCGGGCCGTCGCTCAAGCCGTAGCCACCAGTCCCTCGCCGAGTACGAAGCCGGGGTCGACCTGCGCTGCCAGGTCGGCCCCGGTCCTTTCGTTGCCCCAACTGTCGGCGTTCTTCAGGTGGAAGTGGACCATCTGACGTGTGTAGCGCTCCCAGTCGCGCAGTTCGTACATGGCGTCGGCGGCGCCCTGCAGCGTGCGCAGGGCGCGGCGGTTGGCGTCCTCCAGGAGCTCGAACCGGGGCGAGCGGCCCTTCTCCATGGAGCGGACCCAGTCCGAGTGCCCGACCGTGACCAGGAGGTCGTCACCGACTTCGGCGCGGAGGAAGTCGATGTCGTCCTGGCCCTGACACTTGTTGCCGACGACCTTCAGGGTGACGCCGAAGTCCCGGGCGTACTCCTTGTACTGGCGATAGACCGAGACGCCCTTCCGGGTCGGCTCGGCGACGAGGAACGTCATGTCGAACCGGGTGAACATGCCGGACGCGAAGGAGTCCGAGCCCGCCGTCATGTCGACGACGATGTACTCGCTCCGGCCGTCGACGAGATGGTTCAGGCAGAGCTCCACTGCACCGGTCTTGGAGTGGTAGCAGGCCACTCCCAAATCGGCCTCGGTGAAGGGGCCGGTGACCATCAAACGGATGGTGCCGCCGTCGAGTTCCACGGGCCGCGCACAGGCGTCGTACACCGGATTGTCCTCGAGCACCCGCAGCAGCCGTGAGCCCTCGCCGGGCGGGGTCGTCTTGATCATCGTCTCGGCGGACGTGATGCGGGCATTGGTGCCGCGCAGGTAATCCTTGATCAGCGGAAGCCGCTCGCCCATCGCGGGCAGCTCGGCGGCGACCGCCTCGTCGAGGCCCAGCGCGGGGCCCAGGTGCTGGTTGATGTCGGCGTCCACCGCGACGACCGGCGCCCCGGAGGCGGCAAGGTGGCGGATGAAGAGCGAGGACAGCGTGGTCTTGCCGCTGCCGCCCTTCCCAACGAAAGCAATTTTCATGTTCACAAAGACTAGTGGGCTGATCGCCCCGGGTGCACCGCTTGCGTGAAGAAGACCACTCCATCGTGGGGCGGGGCGCAGGGGTGCGTAATGTCGTACTCATGAGTACGACAGACGCGACCGCCGATCCGCTCGCGGCCCTGGGTTCGCTGCCCGGGGTGACGGACTCCGTGGAGTCCGTGCGCAAGGCCGTGGACCGGGTCTACGGACACCGGATCATGCGTCGCCGCAGCAACGAGATCACGTCCGAGGCGGCGCTGCGTGGCGCGCGCGGATCCGCGGCGCTGTCCGGCGCCGACTGGGGTCTCGAAGAGGTGCGCCGCCGCACCGACTTCAGCGCGGACCAAGAGGGCCGTACGGTCGGCGCGGCCCTTCGGCTGACCGCCGAGGCGGGCCAACTCCTGTCCATCTGGAGGCAGTCGCCCCTTCGTGTGCTGGCCCGGCTGCATCTGGTGGCGGCGGCGGACAAGGGCGACGAGGTCGGCCGTCCGCGCCGGGACGGCGAGCCGGTGGACGAGCCGCTCATCGAGCTGCCGCTGCCGGACGCCGACGAGGTCGCCGGCCGTCTCGAAGGCCTTTCCCGGCTGATCATCGCGGGCGGCTCGGCACCCGCCCTGGTGACGGCGGCGGTGGTCCACGGCGAACTCCTCGCCCTGCGTCCCTTCGGTTCGCACAACGGCCTGGTAGCACGCGCGGCCGAGCGCATCGTCCTGATCGGCAGCGGCCTCGACCCGAAGTCCGTCTGCCCGGCCGAGGTAGGCCACGGCGAACTGGGACGCGCGGCCTACGCCGCGGCATTGAACGGCTATGCCTCCGGTACTCCGGAGGGGATGGCGGCATGGATCGCCCACTGCGGCAAGGCGGTTGAACTGGGGGCCAGGGAGTCGACGGCCGTCTGCGAGGCGCTTCAGCGCGGGGCGGCGTAGGACTCGGAAAGTCTGAAAAACGACCTCTACGAAGAGGGCGGAAAACTCCCTGAACAGGGTTGCGGCGGTACGAGGATTCGTACCGCCGCTGGCATGTTCACCTGGTTACCAAGCGTCCTCGAATGTTGCCCATCAGGCCGGGAACTGTGGCCCGTTTCCTGGTGCGGCTGGCCCGTAATCGACGGGTCGACGTCGCGTGGGTGCCTGGTGTTCATGCGCGGTCCGTGGGGCCTTGGTTGCGTTTGAAGGTGATCCTCTCGGATGTCCTTGGTCTCGCGGGCCGTTAACCCCTTTGTACTCCAGGTCCTGAGGAAGCGGAACCCCCGGATGCACTTCTTTACTTTTAGGTTCAAACGGGACGGAAACGGGCGGGAGGGTGCTGTCGGCGCACGTGTGACGTGATGGCCGGCGTGATCCGTGACGCGATCACGACACCGTCGTGCGCCGCCGGCTCGCGTACCAGACGAGTCCCGCCGTGGCCGCCGCCGCTCCTATCGCGGCCACCAGGACGAGCGCCGGACGGGGCGGTACGGAGAGCGTGGGCAGTCGCTGCTTCAGCCGGACCGGACGGTTGAAGTCCAGAATCGGCCAGGAGCGCGCGAGGGCCTCGCGCCGCAGCGTGCGGTCCGGATTCACCGCGTGCGGATGGCCGACGGACTCCAGCATCGGCAGGTCGGTCGCCGAGTCGCTGTAGGCGTAGCACCGCGAGAGGTCGTATCCCTCGGACTCGGCCAGTTCCCTGACCGCCTCGGCCTTGGTGGGCCCGTAGGCGTAGTACTCCACCTCTCCGGTGAAGCAGCCGTCCTCGCCCACGACCATGCGGGTCGCCACCACGCGGTCGGCGCCGAGCAGTTCACCGATCGGCTCGACCACCTCCGCACCGGACGTGGACACGATCACAACGTCGCGTCCGGCGGTGTGGTGCTCCTCGATGAGGGACGCGGCCTCGTCGTAGATGATCGGGTCGATCAGGTCGTGCAGGGTCTCGGCGACGATCTCCTTGACCTGCTGGACGTTCCAGCCGCGGCACATCGCGGACAGGTACTTGCGCATCCGCTCCATCTGGTCGTGGTCGGCGCCGCCCGCCAGGAACACGAACTGGGCATATGCGGTACGCAAGGCGGCCCTGCGGTTGATCAGGCCGCCTTGGTAGAACGACTTGCTGAACGTGAGCGTGCTCGACTTCGCAATGACCGTCTTGTCCAGATCAAAGAAGGCTGCTGTGCGAGGCAAGGAGTGGTTTTCCACGAGCAAGAGCATAGGCGCCCACCATTCGGCGTAAGGTGAGGCGCGTGGGTTTGCCTGAGAGGCCTCTCGGGTACACCATGGAAGTCACGGATCGTTCGCGACCGTGCTAACCCGGTCTGGCTCCTCCCCCCCCGAGTCGGACCGTGGGGACGACCCCCGCTCTCCCCCCCGGCGGGGGTCGTCGCATGTCCGGATGCATTTTCTCCCCCCATGCACGGCCCGCAAACCCTGTGCCCGCGGCTGAGGTCGCGGGCTTTCGCATGCCCAAGATCCGTCACCCTGCGTAGCTGTGAGGCTGCTCTGTGGAAGTCGCACAGGCGTCACCGGTAAGGGTGAAGGCGATATTCACAGCCACTCGGTTGTCCACAGAAATCGACCAAGATCCACACGATTTCCAGGATCGCTGCACCGTGATTCCCACGCGCTCCGCTCGCGGCAAGTTCATGGCCGGTTCGGTTTGTTGAGCGTGTTTGGCCGGTTCGTATCGGCCGTTCATATGGAGGCCGGTTGCCGAATCTCCATACGAGCGGGAATCAGCGGGGCCGAAGAGGGCCCCGCGCAGGAAGCAGCGAAGGGGGCTGGAGATCGTGGCGGGAGCCATCACAGACAACCGGCCGCCCGCCGCCGAGGGGCGGCAGGGCGGACCTTTGATCGTCACGGAGGACGCCGTATTACTGGACGATCTGCTGCGCCTGTGCGCCGCGGCGGGCGCCAGGCCGGAGGTCCATCACGGGGTGCCGGAGCGGAGGGGCCGCTGGGAGGCCGCGCCGCTCGTGCTGGTCGGCGACGACGCGGCGCGGCGGGTGCGCGGAGCCGCGCGCAGACGCGGAGTGGTGCTGGTGGGCCGGGATCAGGACGACTCCGGCGTCTGGCGGCGGGCTGTCGAGATCGGGGCCGATCACGTCCTGATGCTGCCCGATGGCGAGCAATGGCTGGTCGACCGCATCGCCGATGTGGCTGAAGGAGTCGGCCGGCCCGCGCTCACCGTCGGTGTCCTCGGCGGGCGTGGCGGGGCCGGAGCGTCCACGCTGGCCTGCGCGCTCGCCGTCACCTCGGCGCGCGAGGGGCGTCGCACCCTGCTCGTGGACGCGGATCCGCTGGGTGGCGGACTCGACGTACTCCTGGGCGGCGAGGCGGCCGAAGGCCTGCGCTGGCCGGCGTTCGCCGCCTCACGCGGCCGGGTCGGCGGCGGCGCCCTGGAAGAGTCCCTGCCCGAACTGCACGCGCTGCGGGTGCTGAGCTGGGATCGCGGCGACTCCGTCGCCATTCCGCCACAGGCCGTACGGGCGGTCCTTGCCGCCGCCAGACGGCGTGGCGGTGCGGTGGTGGTCGACCTGCCACGCCGCATCGACGAAGGCGTCGCCGAGGCCCTCGCCCAGCTCGACCTCGGGCTGCTGGTGGTCCCCGCCGACCTGCGCGCCATCGCGGCGGCCGGACGCGTCGCCTCCTCGGTCGGCATGGTCCTGCGCGACCTCCGGGTCGCGGTTCGCGGGCCGTACGCCCCTGGCCTCGACGACCGCGAGGTGGCACGGCTGCTCGGACTGCCGCTGGTGGGCGAAGTGCCCGCCGAACCACCGCTGTTGGACGGCGGCGTGCCCCCTGGGGGATCGGCGCGGGGCCCGCTCGCCCGGTTCTGCGCGGCCTTCTGGCAGCGGGTTCCGGTGGAAGGCGGGGGCGTATGAGCTGGGACGCCGGTACGGGGATGGAGTGCGGCGCCGGTCTCGGCGGGAGCACGGGTCTGCTGGACGGCGTACGGCAGTGGCTCGCGGAGAGCGGCTCCGAAGCCACTCCCGCGCGCGTGGCACAGGCGCTGCGCGAGCAGGGGCGGGTGCTCGGGGACGCCGAAGTCCTCGGTGCGGCCGAGCAACTGCGCTCCGAACTGGTCGGCAGCGGCCCGCTGGAACCGCTGCTCGCCGACCCGTCCGTCACCGACGTGCTGGTGTCGGCGCCGGACCGGGTGTGGGTGGACCGGGGCGGCGGCCTGGAGCTGACGTCCGTGTCGTTCGCGGACGCGGCGGCGGTACGACGTCTCGCGCAGCGCCTCGCGGCCGTCGCCGGGCGAAGGCTGGACGACGCCCGGCCGTGGGTCGACGCCCGGCTTCCGGACGGCACACGCCTGCACGCGGTACTGCCGCCGGTCGCCGTCGGCTCGACCTGTCTGTCCCTGCGGGTCGTACGGCCACGCGCCTTCACGCTCGACGAGTTGGTGGCGGCCGGGACGGTACCGCCCGGCGGGGACCGGGTGTTGAGAGCGCTGCTCGATGCCCGGTTGTCGTTCCTGGTCAGCGGCGGGACGGGGAGCGGCAAGACGTCACTCCTGAGTGCCCTGCTGGGGCTGGTCGGTCCCGGGGAGCGGATCGTTCTCGCCGAGGACTCGGCGGAGCTGCGGCCCGACCATCCCCATGTGGTGCGCCTGGAGGGGCGGCCCGCAAACCAGGAGGGCGTCGGGCTCGTCGCACTCCAGGATCTGGTTCGGCAGGCCCTGCGGATGAGACCGGACCGGCTGGTCGTCGGCGAGGTGCGGGGGCCGGAGGTCGTGTCCTTGCTGGCCGCGCTGAACACCGGTCACGAGGGCGGCTGCGGGACGGTGCACGCGAACGCGGCGGCGCAGGTGCCGGCCCGCCTGGAGGCGCTGGGCACGGCAGCCGGGCTCGACCGGGCCGCGCTGCACAGCCAGTTGGCGGCGGCGTTGTCGGTGGTCCTGCATCTCGTACGGGACCGGGCCGGGCGGCGCCGGATCGCCGAGGTGCATGTGCTGGAGCGGGACCCGTCCGGGCTGGTGGTGACGGTGCCCGCGCTGCGGTGGGGCGCGGAGGCCTTCGTGTACGAGCGGGGGTGGGAGCGGCTGCAGGAGTTGCTTCGGGATGGGAGCGAGGGGCGGCAGTGAGGGCTCGATGTCGGGACGGGCGCAGTCGGGACAGGAACGGGGAGTGGGATGGCGATCGGTGAGATGTCCGGGGTGTCGTTCGGGGCGGCCATGGCGTGTGCCGGGGCTGCGGCCTGGCTGACGGGCGGGTGGGACTCGGGGGCGCGAAGGGCGCGGCTGCTGTTGGCGGACGGCGGAGTGGTGGGGCCCGATCCGCCGCCTTGGGAAAGGGCGCTCGTCGGATGGCGGCGACTGCGTGGGCGGTTGCGGGTCGAGGGGTGGTCGCTGGTCGCCGGCCTGGTGATCGCGCTGATCGGTACGTCCGTGGTGCCGCTGATCCTGGGCGTGGCCGGAGTACCGCTGCTCGGGAGGGTGCGGAGGGCCGCGGAGTCTCGGCGGGAGCTGGAGCGCCGGGGAGATGCGGTGATCGGGCTGTGCGGGGCGCTCGCCGGGGAGGTGCGGGCCGGGAGGCAGCCGGGTGAGGCGCTGCTCCGGGCGGCGCGCGAATCGCCGGGGCTCGGTGAGGCGCAGGCGGTGGTGCTGGCGGCGGCGCGGTTCGGCGGGGATGTGCCGGGCGCACTCACCGACGCCGCACGGCAGCCGGGGGCCGAGGGGCTGGTGGGGCTCGCCGCGTGTTGGCGCGTGGCCGTGGACCGGGGCGCGGGGCTTGCCGCGGGGCTCGACTGGCTGGAGGGGGCATTGCGTGCCGAGAGAGACCAAAGGGCTGATCTGCGGGCCCAGTTGGCCGGCTCGCGGTCCACGGCGGTGATGCTCGCGGGGCTGCCGGTCCTGGGGCTCCTGCTCGGTACCGCCTTGGGCGCCGACCCGCTGCACGTGCTGCTGCACACCGGCCCCGGCCTGGCCTGCCTACTGATCGGCGGGGTGCTGGAGGGCGTGGGGCTGTGGTGGGCGCTGCGGATCGTACGAGGAGCGGAGGCCGTATGAGCACGGAAGTTGTCCACAGGCTGGGGGTGGCCGTGTGCGGAGTGCTGGCCTTCGGCTGGCTTGCGCGGTCGCTCTGGGCGGCGCGGCGCGAACGGCGGGTGCGTCGGAGGCTGGCCGAGTTGCTGGCCCTGGAGGCGGCGTCGAGTGCGCGGCGTTTCGAGCTGGGAGGTGGGGGGCGGAAGTGGCTGCCCGTGGTGGGTGCCCTGTGCGCCGGATGGGTGCTGGTCGGGGGCCTCGTCGGGGCCCTGGTGGGTCTGGCGGCCGGGTTCGGGGTCTGGCGGTGGCGGCAGCGGCGGGGACCTGGCCCTGCGGAGGAGTACGACAGGGCGCGCGCGGCGCGACAACTGCCGCTTGCCGCTGATCTGTTGGCGGCGTGCATCGCGGCGGGCGCAGGCCCCGTGGTGGCCGCTCAGGCCGTGGGCGAGGCGCTGGGAGGACCGGTGGGGGAGCGGCTCGCACGAGGTGCGGCCGAGGTGCGCCTCGGGGGTGAACCGGTCGCGGCGTGGCGGAGGTTGGCGTCGATACCGGGGGCCGGGCCGCTGGCACGGCTCCTGGAGCGCGCGGGTGAGTCGGGCGTACCGGCGGCCGTGCCCGTCGGGCGCCTTGCCGCTGAGGCCCGCGCCGAGTGGGGGCGTACCGCCACGGCACGGGCGCGTCGGGCGGCCGTCATGGTCACGGCGCCGGTGGGGCTGTGCTTCCTGCCCGCGTTCCTTGCGATCGGTGTGCTGCCTGTGGTGATCGGACTGGCGGGCGGGCTGTTGGGAGGGGGTGATGGATGACGGGAGACCAGTCACGGGTGACGGCTGACGGTGTGCGGTGAGCGACAAATGACCAATGGGCTTGGACCTTACGGGGGTTGAGATGGGCAAGGCAGTACGCGTACAGGTGCGGATGCGGGCATGGCTTCTCGGGCTGGAGCGGAGGGACGCGGGAATGGTCACCTCCGAGTACGCGGTGGGGATCATCGCGGCGGTCGCCTTCGCCGCCGCGCTCTACAAGGTGCTGACGAGCGGGCAGGTCAGCGCGGAGTTGCAGGGCATCGTGGAACGGGCGCTCAATGTCCAGATGTGAACGGCGGACGAGGGCGCAGCGGGTTGCGTCGGTGGTGAGGGGGCCGGTTCGGGCCGGAAGGGCGGTCCGCGGTCCGCGCCGCTGCCGGGACTGGGGCTGGGATTGGGACCGGGATCGGGATCGGGGATTCGTGACCGCGGAGGCAGCCGTGGTGCTGCCCGCCTTGGTGCTGGTCGCGATGTCGCTGGTGTGGGCGCTGCTGGCTGCCTCCGCGCAGATCCAGTGCCAGGACGCGGCGAGGGCGGGCGCCCGTGCGGCGGCCCGCCAGGACTCGCCCGACGCGGTCCTGACGACGACGCGCCGCGCGGCGCCTCGGGGAGCGCGGGTCGAGGTGAGCCGGGAGGGCGATCTCGTCCGGGTAACGGTCACGGCGAGTGCCCCGGGTCCAGACGCGCTGACTCTGGAGCTGAGCGACGAGGCGGTCGCTTTGGCGGAGGAGACGGTGGGGGTGAGCGGGGGATGACGGGAGGTGGCGGGGCCGCGGGCTTGGAGCGGCCAGGGGAGAGTTCGCGGGATGGGCGCGTCAGCTGGTTGCATCCGTCGGGCACGGCAGACAGGTTGACCGCGTTGCGCAGGCCCGGCATACCGGCTGGGTCGGACAGAGGGTCGGCGACCGTCTGGTCGGTCGGGGTGATCGCCGTGCTGTGTGTGGTGTTCGGGGTGGTGCTGGCCATGGGGCAGGTCGTCCTGGTCCGTCACCGGGCGGCGGGCGCGGCCGACTTGGCCGCGCTCGCGGCGGCGGACCACTGGATGGACGGCTCAACGGCCGCCTGCGGCGAGGCGGACCGAGTGGCACGGGCCCAGCACGCGCGGCTCGTCCGGTGCGCGCTGGGCGGTGAGATCTCGGACGTCACGGCGGCGTCGGGCCGGGGGCCCTTCGCCGCGGAGGTGAGGTCGAGGGCGGGGCCCGCGGGGCCGGTGGGACCCGCGCAGCCGGCGGAGGTCTCCGGACCAGTTCGGCGCGGCCTTCCGCAGAGCAGACCCGGGGGTGTCGGCTATCTCGGTGATCCCGGTGGCCTGGCCCGCTCGCCGAATGTCGATCGCGAGTAGGGGGTCATGGACGGCTGGCATGACGCCCGTCATGAACTGCCCGATGCGGAGGAGGCGTTCGTCCGATTGCTGATACCCGCCTCGATGCGGGGCGGGCACCCGCCCCGCATCGACAAGGAGCTCCGCGCTCTACCTCGGACCTCTACAAGCGGCACGACATCGTGAAACGGTGCCACGACCGCCACGACCGCCTCGACCGCCTCGACCGCCTCGACCGTTTCAACCGGCTCAACCGGCTCAACCGCCTCAACCGCCTCAAGCGGCCCCGGTGTTAGCCGCCCCCGTCCGGCGGACATGCAGCACGCTGCCGTCCAGGGGGAGCGGTGCCCGGCCCACCAGGGCGAGCCCCGCGTCGGCGAACAGTCGGGCGTAGTGGTCGGCTCGGCGTTCGCGGCCGCCGACGTTGCACATCATGTGCAGGTCCCAGGCCGTGGCCAGGGAGGCCGAGCCGTCGGCGGGCAGGACGCGTTCGACGACGAGGAGATCGGCGGTTTCGGGCATTGCGCGGGCGCAGTGGCGCAGGATCTCGAGGCAGCGGTCGTCGTCCCAGTCGTGCAGGACGCGGGACAGGACGTAGACGTCGCCGCCCTCGGGTACGTCCGCGAAGTCGCCCACCCGGAAGGTGCACCGCGCCGCGTGGCCGGCCGCGCCGAGGAGGCGGCGGGCGGTTTCGACGGTGTGCGGGCGCTCCAACAGGAGGCCGTTGAGGCGGGGGTGTGCGGAAAGGATTCGTCCGAGCAGTTCGCCGTTGCCACCCGCGATGTCGACCACGGTGGCTCCTTCGGCCGCCGCGGTGAGGACCGGGTGGGCGGGCAGCGGGTCGAACATCCGTGAACCGGCGGCCATCGACTGGTCGAAGAGTTCGGCGAGTTCGGGATCGCGGGCGAAGTGGTCGAAGTGGTTCTCGCCGAAGCGCTGCTCGAAGGCGACCTGTCCGGTGCGGACGGTGTGCCCGAGGCCGGCGAAGGACTCGTAGAACGGTCCCCCGTACATCAGGGCCAGTGACCGCATCGACCCTTCGGCGTCCGCGCGCAGCAGGGTGCCGGTGTCCGTGAGCCGGAAACCGTCGCGGTGCTCGCTCACCACGCCGAGCATGGTGAGGTAGCGCAGCAGGGTGGCCAGGTTCGGCGCGAGCGCACCGACGTGCCGCGCCAGGTCCGCCACGCCGACGCCCCGTTCCTCGTCCATCGCGTCGGCCACCTCAAGACGCGCGAACGCGGCCAGGGCCTGTGTCGTCCACGCTCCGGTCAGCAGGCGCAGCAAGGTTTCCGCGGGCTGCCGCCTGCGGTGCTCGTCGAGGTGGGCGGCGAGGACGTCGCGGTGGTCGCCGGGGACGTACAGCTCCACGCGCCCGTAGCCGGCCTTGGTCTCGGCGGGGGCGGTGAAGTACAGCACCGTGCCGTTCTCATGGGGGTTGTAGCCGCCGCCGTCGGGGGTGGCGCCGTACCGTCCGAAGACCGCGCACAGGCCGCGCAGCACCAGCGGGTCCGGTGCCTCGACCTCGAAGGCGACATGGGCCTCGTGCTGACGCGCCCGCTCGTGCGCGGCGACCGTGTCGAGGTCCGAGCCCGGCGGCACGGTCAGCGCGAACACCTCGACCATGCGCCGCACCCCGTCCAGGCAGTCGACCGGGGGGCGCAGGATGCCGACGTCGAGCTCCGCCGCAGGCCGCTTGTGCCGTACGGCGAGACGCTCGCGCACGACGACGCTCGGCCGTGGCGGCGCGTCCGCGACGAGCCCGCAGTCGGCGAGCGTGGCGTCCAGCGCCGCCTCGTCGGCCGGGAAGACGAGCAGTGCCGCGTGCGAGAAGTCGCAGCGTTCCACCAGGGCCCGCAGCTCCGGGCCGTCGAGCCCGGGAAGCAGGAGCGGGAGCAGCGCGGCGGTGTCCTGTTCCTTGACGAAGTCGACCGTCGCGCGCAGGCGGGACGTATCGCCCGACAATGCCGTGATCATCGCGGGGGGATCCTCATTCCGGGGTTCGGATGCACGCGTGCATACGGTGGACGCGTGCATACGGATGGACGCATACGGATGTACGCGGGGGCGGAGTTGGGCGGGGTGACGGGCTGTACGCCGACGTGGTGCTCGGCCTGTACGCCGACGCAGTGGTCGGCCTGTACGCCGACGTAGTGCTCGGCCTATACGCCGACGTAGTGCTCGGCGAACCAGTCCTGGTGGCTGCGCGAGGTGCGCAGTGAGGTGAGGCGGGAGCGGCGCAGGGAGTTGTGGAACAGCGACTCGCCGTCCGCGCCGGACGGGCCGTGCAGCAGCCCGATCATCCAGTGCGAGAACTCCTGCGCACGCCAGATGTGCGTCAGACACTGCGATGAGTAGGCGTCGAGGCCGTTTGAGTCCCCGATGGTCAGGTCGTCGGTCAGGGCGTCGGCCAGGACCGCCGCTTCGAGGACCGCGAGGTTGGCGCCCTTCGCGGCGGACGGGCTGATCAGACCGGCGGCGTCGCCCGCGAGGAACAGCGCGCCGTGGCGCAGCGGTTCGAGCACGTCGGACTCCAGGTCGACGACGGAACGCTGCACGACGCGTCCGCGGCGCAGCGGGCCGTACTCCCGCGCCCGCATCCGCAGCTCCAGCTCGTCCCAGATGCGCTCCTCGGACCAGGCGTCGGCCGGGGTGCCGCGCTCGCACTGCAGGTAGTAGCGGGTGACCTCGCTGGTGCGGGCCATGTGCCCGGCGAACCCGCGCCCGTGCACCGCGTACCCGACGGCGTCCAGGCTGGGCGGTGCCTCGGCGAGCAGGCCGAGCCAGGTCACGCCGTGATCGCGGTGGTGGCGGACCGCGCCGGCCGGCAGCGAACGCCGTGCCGCGCCGTGCCGCCCGTCGCACCCGGCCACGTACCGCGCCCGCCACAGGCCGGGCCGCCCGTCGGCCTCGCGCACGGCCACCTCGGGCCGCTCGCTGTCGGCGTCGCGCACGGCCACGGCCTCGGTGCCGAAACGAATCTGCCCGCCGCGTTCCAGGAACCGGGTCAACAGGTCCGTCACCAGCTCCTGTTGGGGGTAGACGGTGTGCCGTTCACCCTGCCCGAGCCCGCTGTAGTCCAGCCGGAACCGGCCGTCCTCGGTACGGAACTCGCAGGTGCTGTGGGTCTGCCCGTGCCGCCGCAGCCCTTCGGCGAGACCGTGCCGTTCCAGGATCCGCACGGTGTTGGCGGCCAGGAACCCGGCGCGTGCCCGCGTCTGCACATGCGTGCGCTCGGCCCGCTCCAGGACGACGCAGTCGATCCCCCGGTCCACCAGGATGTTGCCGAGCACGAGCCCGGCCGGCCCCGCACCGAGGACGACCACATCGGTCACGTGCTCGGCTGGTCGCCGCCGATTCTTCCCGTCTGTCACGGGACCAGATAGTAAGTGGCCGAAAATCGATGTTCGTACCGAAATCACCTGAATGCGCGACCGGAACGGCAAAGAGATCACCGCGCCGGACAGGCTCGGGGCCCTGGCACCGTCAACAACCTCCCCGGACAGAGCGCCTAGACCTCCGGCGCCTCCCGCAGCAGTTCCGTGAGCAGGCGCACAGCGCCCCGTTTGTGCAGGGGGTCATTCCCGTTTCCGCACTTGGGGGACTGGATGCAGGACGGGCAGCCGGCCTCGCACTCGCAGGAGGCGATGGCCTGACGGGTGGCCGTGAGCCAGGCACGGGCGGTGTGGAAGGCGCGCTCCGCGAAGCCCGCCCCGCCCGGGTGGCCGTCGTACACGAAGACCGTGGGCAGCAGGGTGTCCGGGTGCAGCGGGACGGAGACGCCGCCGATGTCCCAGCGGTCGCAGGTGGCGAAGAGCGGCAGCATGCCGATGGAGGCGTGCTCGGCGGCGTGCAGGGCGCCGCCGAGGATCTCCGGGTTGATCCGGGCCGCGTCCAGCTGGTCCTCGGTGACCGTCCACCACACGGCGCGGGTTCGCAGCGTACGAGGAGGGAGGTCGAGCTTCGTCTCGCCCAGGACCTCGCCGGTGATGACACGTCGGCGCAGGAAGGAGACGACCTGGTTGGTGACTTCGACGGAGCCGAAGCACAACCGGCCCTGGCCCCAGGGGATTTCGACGTCCGTCTCCAGGACGGAGATGGCTGTGGTGTCGCGGGCGACCGTCGAATACGGCGGGTTGGCCTCCTCGACCAGCGCGACGGAGTCCTCCAGGTCCAGCTTGCGCACCAGGTAGGTGCGGCCCTGGTGCAGGTGGACCGCGCCCTCGTGGACCGTCGTGTGCGAGGCGCCGGCGTCGACCGTGCCGAGCAGCCGGCCGGTTCCGGCCTCGACGATCTGTATGGGGCTGCCGCCCTCTCCACGGATGTCGGCGAGGTCCGCGGCCCGCTCCCGGCGCGTCCAGTGCCAGGCCCTCGTCCGGCGCCGCAGCAGCTTCGCGGCCTCCAGCTGGGGCAGCAGACCGGCGGCCGCCGGGCCGAAGAGTTTCAAGTCGTCGTCCGTGAGCGGGATCTCGGCGGCGGCCGCGCACAGGTGCGGGGCGAGGACGTACGGATTGTCGGGGTCGAGGACGGTGGACTCCACCGGCTGGTCGAAGAGCGCCTCGGGATGGTGCACGAGGAAGGTGTCCAGCGGGTCGTCGCGGGCGACGAGGATCGCCAGCGCGCCCTGCCCCGAACGCCCGGCGCGGCCCGCCTGCTGCCACAGGGAGGCCCGGGTGCCCGGATAGCCCGCGATGACGACCGCGTCGAGGCCGGAGATGTCGATGCCGAGTTCGAGGGCGGTGGTGGCGGCGAGGCCGAGGAGTTCGCCGGAGTGCAGGGCGCGTTCGAGGGCGCGGCGTTCCTCCGGGAGGTAGCCGCCGCGGTAGGCGGCCACGCGCCGGGCCAGTGAGCGGTCGATCTCGGCGAGGCGTTCCTGGGCGATCACCGCGATCAGCTCGGCGCCGCGGCGGGAACGTACGAACGCGATCGACCGCATGCCCTGGACGGTGAGATCGGTGAGGAGGTCCGCGGTCTCGGCGGTGGCGGTACGGCGGACGGGGGCGCCCTTTTCGCCGTGCAGCTCGGTGAGCGGGGGCTCCCAGAGGGCGAAGACCAGCTCGCCGCGCGGGGAGGCGTCGTCGGCGACCTCGACGACCGGCAGGCCCGTCAGACGGCGCGCGGCGACCGAGGGCTCGGCGGCGGTCGCGGAGGCCAGCAGGAAGACGGGAGAGGCGCCGTAGTGGGCGCACAGCCGGCGCAGGCGGCGCAGGACCTGGGCGACATGGGAGCCGAAGACACCGCGGTAGGTGTGGCACTCGTCGATGACGACATAGCGCAGGGCTCGGAGGAAGGAGGACCAGCGGGGGTGGGAGGGCAGTATGCCGCGGTGCAGCATGTCGGGGTTGGTCAGGACGTAGTTGGCGTACTGGCGGACCCACTCGCGTTCCTCGAAGGGCGTGTCCCCGTCGTAGACGGCTGGGCGGACTGCGTTCCCCAGAGGTTGTGAAAGTTCCTTCACAGATCGGCGCTGATCTGCGGCGAGGGCCTTGGTCGGGGCGAGGTAGAGAGTGGTCGCGCCGCGGCCGTTCGGGGCCTCGGAGCCGTCCAGGAGGGCGGAGAGGACCGGCACGAGATAAGCCAGGGACTTGCCCGAGGCCGTGCCCGTGGCGACGATCACCGACTCGCCGTCCAAGGCGTGTTCGGCGGCCAGTGCCTGGTGGGACCAGGGGTGTTCGATGCCCGCGGCCTGCACGGCGGCGATGACCTCCGAGCGGATCCGGTCGGGCCAGACGGCATGGCGGCCCGCACGAGGGGGCAAGTGCTCCGTATGAGTGATGCGCGAAGCCCGGCTCGGCCCCGAGGCGAGCCGGTCCAGGACCGTGCTCGGCGAGGGTCGGGAAGCGGTGTCCGTCGAGGGTCGATCGGATCGGTGATTCTTGGCCATCGGCATCGAGTGTGTCACCGGCATGACGGACAATGGAGCCAAGGCGTCGTGCACGCCTGCCGGTAAGTGATTGAATGCCATCGCGGCTGGCGAACCGTCCCGGGGGCTCCGCCGAGGTGTCCCGTGGGGCGACCGCTCGATAGCAAGGTGCTGGAGGATTCGTGGACCTGTCTCTGTCGACTCGCAGTGTGTCCGGCCCTAACGGCGACCGTACGGTCGTCGAGGTCGGTGGCGAAATCGATGTATATACCGCGCCCAAGCTGCGCGAGCAGCTGGTCGAGCTGGTGAACGACGGCAGTTTCCACCTCGTCGTCGACATGGAGGGCGTGGACTTCCTCGACTCCACCGGGCTCGGCGTCCTGGTGGGCGGTCTGAAGCGTGTGCGCGCCCACGAGGGCTCGCTGCGCCTGGTCTGCAACCAGGAGCGCATTCTGAAGATCTTCCGTATCACCGGCCTCACCAAGGTGTTCCCGATCCACACCTCGGTCGAGGAAGCGGTGAACGCCACCGACTGACCCGTCCGCGGCCGCGAGCCGAAGCACGGCACAAGTCGCGCGCCCATGACGGCAGAAGCAACAGAGGGGGGACCGGGCCTCGGCGGCCCGGCCCTCCGACAGCACGCCCGTAGCTGAGGGGGATGCATGGCCACCGTTGAGCTCCGCTTCAGCGCGCTGCCCGAGCACGTCAGGACCGCCCGACTGGTGGCGGCAGCGGTGGCGCGCAGGGCCGGAGTGGACGAGGCCGTACTCGACGAGGTCAGACTCGCCGTCGGCGAGGCCTGCACCCGCGCCGTCGGACTGCACCAGAGCAGCGGCATCTCGGCGCCGGTGCGGGTGCTGCTGATCGAGGAGGAGAAGCAGTTCTCCATCGAGGTCGGCGACGAAGCGCCGCGCACGGCTCCCGGTGAGTCGGTGCCCGGCGCATCCCACGGCGACTCCGACGCGGAGACCGAAGAGGACGAGATGGGGCTCGCTGTCATCAGCGGCCTCGTGGACGACGTCGAGGTCACCGCGGGGGAGAACGGCGGACTGATCAGGATGAGCTGGCCGACCACGCCGCCGGCCACGCTCGCTCCCTGAGGACGTCCCCGTAGCCCCTCGCCACCGCTCAAGCAACCAAAAGGGCCCTGCTCAGCAGGGCCCTTTTGCATGCCCCGGTACTCCTGACGCCCCATCCCGCGCCTTTTCGTGAATGAATTCACGATCAATCCCGCGATTATTTGATCAAGCGTCAACGGTTTTGGGGCATTACCTCTTTTGGGGCCCATGGACACGGGGCGATCATTTGCTGAAGAGCATGTGAAGGCTAATTCCGTTTACCGCCCACTGTTTTGATCAGGTTCCGGTACCTACAATCCGTCCACATCTTGAGCTCGGTCCAAGCGTCAAGGAGGACGAATGGCGGGGCTTTCTACCCCTCAGAAGTTTGACCAGTCCACAACCTTCGCAGCCGCAGTACTGACCGACGACAACCGTCTCATCGTGATGGTCATCGGAGTCGTCGCGCTCGCGGCGCTCGTGGTCGCCGGGGTCCTGGTACGCCAGGTGCTCGCGGCGGGCGAGGGCACCGACAGCATGAAGGAGATCGCAAGGGCGATCCAGGAGGGCGCGAATGCCTACCTGGGACGGCAGATGCGCACCCTCGCGGTATTCGCCGCCGTGGTGTTCTTCCTGCTCATGCTGCTTCCTGCGGACGACTGGAATCAGCGTGCCGGACGGTCGATCTTCTTCTTGATCGGCGCGGCGTTCTCGGCGACCACCGGTTATATCGGTATGTGGCTCGCCGTACGGAGCAATGTCCGCGTGGCCGCCGCGGCAAGGGAAGCGACTCCGGCGGAGGGCGAGCCCGAAAAGGATCTCACCGCCGTCTCGCACAAAGCCATGAAGATCGCTTTCCGCACAGGCGGCGTCGTCGGCATGTTCACGGTGGGGCTCGGCCTGCTGGGGGCCTCCTGTGTGGTGCTGGTGTACGCGGCCGACGCGCCGAAGGTCCTGGAGGGCTTCGGCCTCGGTGCCGCGCTCATCGCGATGTTCATGCGTGTCGGCGGCGGCATCTTCACCAAGGCCGCCGACGTCGGCGCCGACCTGGTCGGCAAGGTCGAGAAGGGCATTCCGGAGGACGATCCGCGTAATGCCGCGACCATCGCCGACAATGTGGGCGACAACGTCGGCGACTGTGCCGGTATGGCCGCGGACCTCTTCGAGTCGTACGCGGTGACGCTGGTCGCCGCGCTGATCCTCGGCAAGGCGGCGTTCGGCGACGCCGGGCTCGCGTTCCCGCTGATCGTGCCCGCGATCGGCGTACTCACCGCGATGGTCGGCATCTTCGCGGTGGCGCCCCGGCGCTCCGACCGCAGCGGCATGTCCGCGATCAACCGCGGGTTCTTCATCTCCGCGGTGATCTCGCTGGTGCTGGTGGCCGTGGCCGTGTACGTCTACCTCCCGGGGAAGTACGCCGACCTCGACGGCGTCACGGACGTCGCGATCTCGGCCAAGGACGGCGACCCGCGGATCCTCGCGGTCATCGCCGTCGCGATCGGCATCGTCATGGCCGCGCTGATCCAGCAGCTCACCGGCTACTTCACCGAGACGACCCGACGCCCCGTGCGGGACATCGGCAAGAGCTCGCTCACCGGCGCCGCCACCGTCGTCCTTGCCGGTATCTCCATCGGTCTGGAATCGGCCGTCTACACCGCCCTGTTGATCGGCCTCGGCGTGTACGGGGCCTTCCTGCTCGGCGGTACGTCGATCATGCTGGCCCTGTTCGCCGTGGCGCTTGCCGGCACCGGTCTGCTCACCACGGTCGGCGTGATCGTGGCGATGGACACCTTCGGGCCCGTCTCCGACAACGCGCAGGGCATCGCCGAGATGTCCGGTGATGTCGAGGGCGCGGGCGCACAGGTGCTCACCGACCTGGACGCCGTGGGCAACACCACCAAGGCCATCACCAAGGGCATCGCCATCGCCACCGCCGTACTCGCGGCCTCGGCGCTCTTCGGCTCGTACCGCGACGCGATCCTCACGGCCGCGAACGAAGTCGGCGAGAAGGTCTCGGGACCCGGTGCCCCGATGAACCTGATGATGGACATCTCCCAGCCCAACAACCTGGTGGGTCTCATCGCGGGCGCCGCGGTCGTCTTCCTCTTCTCGGGGCTGGCGATCAACGCGGTCGCGCGGTCCGCCGGGGCCGTGGTCTACGAGGTACGGCGGCAGTTCCGCGAACACCCCGGGATCATGGACTACACCGAGAAACCCGAGTACGGACGCGTCGTCGACATCTGTACCAAGGACGCGCTGCGCGAACTGGCCACGCCCGGTCTGCTCGCCGTACTCACACCGATCGCGATCGGGTTCACGCTCGGCGTCGGCGCGCTCGGGTCGTTCCTGGCCGGAGCGATCGGCACCGGCACGCTGATGGCGGTCTTCCTCGCGAACTCGGGCGGTGCCTGGGACAACGCGAAGAAACTCGTCGAGGACGGCCACCACGGCGGCAAGGGCAGCGAGGCCCATGCCGCGACGGTGATCGGCGACACGGTCGGCGACCCGTTCAAGGACACCGCGGGCCCCGCCATCAACCCGCTGCTGAAGGTGATGAACCTGGTGGCGCTGCTCATCGCGCCCGCGGTCGTCAAGTTCTCGTACGGCGACGACAAGAGCGTGGCTGTGCGGGTGCTGATCGCGGTGCTCTCGTTCCTTGTCATCATCGGCGCGGTGTACATCTCCAAGCGGCGCGGGATCGCCGTTGGTGACGAAGGCAACGCGGAAAGGGTGACCAAGCCGGCTGACCCCGCAGTGGTGTCGTAGTGGCGCCTTAGGGAGTCCGGTGGCCCCTGGCCGCACGCCTGGTCAGGGTTCCAAAGGGTTCTCATGGGTTCCGCACAAGGAGCGGGCGGATGGCGCGTACACACGTGCCGTCCGCCCGTCTTGTGTGTGTTCACACCTTCTCCGTGAGCCTTCTCTCGCTTGGTGCAAATGGCTTTAGAAAGTATTAAAGCGGACATTCGACGTGGGAATGTCGCGCGCATGCCGTGTATGTTCCGGGGCCGAGAGCCATGGAAGGGACCAATCCGGTGAACAAGAAGCTCGCGGCCGCACTGTCCGGCGGTGCGGTACTGGTACTGGCGCTGTCGGGATGCAGCAGCGACGACAGCAACGAGAAGCTGAACTCCTGGGCCAAGCAGGTCTGTGACGCGGTGCAGCCGCAGATCCAGAAGATCGCGGCGGCCAACGCCCAGATCCAGCAGGAGACCTCGGACGACAGCACACCGGAAGAGGTGCAGAAGGCCGACTCGACGGGCTTCCAGGACATCTCCGACGCCTACAAGACGATGGCGACCGCCATCGAGAACGTCGGGCCCCCGGACGTCGACGACGGCCAGAAGAAGCAGGAGGACGCGGTCAAGGAGCTCAACGGCCTCTCCACGTCCTACGCCGACCTGGTGAAGCAGTCGGACGCCCTCGACACCAAGGACCAGGCGAAGTTCGCGGACGGACTCAGCGGGGTCGCCGAGCAGTTGGGCGAGCTGGGCAAGAGCGGGAACGACGCCCTGAAGAAGCTCGAAGAGGGAGACGTCGGCAAGGCCATGGCCACGCAGGAGAGCTGCAAGTCGGCCCCTGCCTCGGCGGCCGCCTCGGCGTCGCCTTCGTCGACCGAGGGCTGATCCGGACGAGGCCGATTCTCCCGGGCTGACTCCCTGGTCCCGGGAGGGCGATCGTTCGTCAACCGAAAGATGGCCCGGTACACGCGCGTGCCGGGCCATCGGCGCGCCCTGGGGGCGTCGGCTGTGTGGCTTGTGCGGCGACGGCTGCCCATGGGCCTACGAGGGGTTGGCGCCGGCTGTTCACCAGGCCTACGGCGGGGGCGGCGCGGACTTGTCCACAGGTGTGCGTGGTGGTCGGCGAGGTTGTCCACAGGCGCACGCGCCCATCGGCGGGAGCGGACACAATGGGGGGCGTGAGCCACACCAGCCAGTCACCCTTGCCCTCGTCCGACCGCACCGACGTCGCCGCCCGGTTGCGTGATGCCCTGCTCGGGGCGGCCTTCACCGCCGATGGCCTGCTCGATCTGCTCGGCGCTCCCGCGTACGCGGCGCTGGCGCGCAGCGAGACCGTGCCCGCGCTCCGGGCCACCCGGGGGGATACGCCGCTGGAGACGCTCGTACGGCTCTTCCTGTTGCAGCAGCCCGTGCCGCACGCACGCGTGGCGGACGTTCTGCCGGTCGGAGACTGTGTGGAGAGCGGCTGGCTGGCACGGGTGGGCGGGGACGAGGTCGCCGCGACCGTGGACGTCCGGCCCTACGGAGGGTCCGACGGGCAGGACTGGTTCATCGTGTCCGACCTGGGGTGTGCCGTCGGCGGTGCGGGTGGCATCGGCAGCCGGGAAGAAGGTGTCGTGCTCGGCGTGGGCGGCGCCTCCACGACCCTCGCGGGCATCACTGTCCGTACGCCGGTGGAGTCGGCCCTCGACCTCGGCACCGGCTCCGGGATCCAGGCCCTGCACGCCGCGCAGCACGCGACCCGCGTGACCGCGACCGACGTCAACCCCCGCGCGCTGCACATCACCGCGCTCACCCTCGCCCTCTCCGGCGCCCCGGCCGCCGATCTGCGGGAGGGCTCCCTCTTCGAACCGGTCGCCGACGAGACGTACGACCTGATCGTCTCTAACCCGCCCTTCGTGATCTCGCCGGGCGCCCGGCTCACCTACCGCGACGGCGGCATGGGCGGGGACGATCTGTGCCGGACGCTCGTTCAGCAGGCGGGGGAGCGTCTCAGGGACGGGGGGTACGCGCAGTTTCTGGCCAACTGGCAGCACCTGGAGGGCGAGGAGTGGCAGGACCGGCTCCGCTCGTGGGTGCCGCGCGGGTGTGACGCGTGGATCGTGCAGCGCGAGGTCCAGGACGTCACGCAGTACGCCGAGTTGTGGCTGCGTGACGCGGGCGACCACCGGGTGGATCCCGCCGAGTACCAGGCGCGGTACGACGCCTGGCTGGACGAGTTCGAGGCGCGCAAGGTGAAGGCGGTCGGCTTCGGGTGGATCACGCTGCGCAGGGCCGCGGCCGCCGAGCCCTCGATCACGGTCGAGGAGTGGCCGCATCCCGTCGAGCAGCCGCTCGGCGAGGCCGTGCGCGCACACTTCGCCCGGGTCGACTACCTGCGGGCGCACGACGACGCCGCCCTGCTCGCCGAGCACTTCAGGCTCGCGGTCGAGGTCGTCCAGGAGCAGGTCGGGCTGCCCGGCGCCGAGGACCCTGAGCACGTGGTGCTGCGCCAGAACCGCGGGATGCGCCGGGCCACGAAGGTCGACACGGTCGGCGCCGGGTTCGCCGGTGTGTGCGACGGCACACTGAGCGCCGGCCGGATTCTGGACGCCATCGCCCAACTGGTCGGCGAGGATCCGGTGTTGCTGCGCGACCGGACGCCCGCGCAGATCCGGCTGCTGGTGGAGCAGGGGTTCCTTGAGCCCGCGGGGTGATGAGGAATCAGGGCTGCGGGCTGCGGGTGAGCCTGCGGCATCGTGCCCGAGGCGCCTCCGTGCGGCTGTTGCGTACGACTCCCGATCGCTGAGTACGTACGACTTCGATCGCCGAGTACGTACGACTTCCGATCGCCGAGTACGTACGGCTCCTGATCGCCGAGTGCGTACGGCTCCCGGGATTCCGGAGCCCGGAAGCAACAAGTTCGAGACGAGTTGGTGCGGCGTGGTGAGGCGGCCCCGTGACGCACCGTGCCGTACCCGGGGTGCACGCGCGGCGCGGCCGAGGGGCTCATGGGGTGTCGGCCGCCCGGTGTTCACCAGGGGTTCGTGTGTCCGCCGCCGGGACCTGTCAGCGTCCCGACCCTGAAGACTCGGGCGGAAGGACTGAACCGTGGAAAGCGGACCGGCGATCTTCGTGGGGGCGGTGTTCGCGCTGTTCGGAGGCGGACTGCTGGCCTGGACCGGGACCAGGCTGCGCCGCGGCGAGCCCGTCGCCGTCGGTGTGAACCGCGTCGCATCGGCGACGCTCGCAAGCGTCGCCGGAGTGGGGGCGTTGGCGCTCGCGATCTGGTGCATCACGCGCGCGTGAGGGCGATGACTTCAGTAACTGGTAGGTCACACTCCGGATAGAGCCGAAACGGCTGGTCGACACTCCGGGCGGCAGGAATGGCGGTAGTCGGGTTACCGTTCGAGTGGCCGTTGCGGGCTTTTCCCGTTTGACACGGGGGCGGGATGTACCGTCACACTCCGCAGCGTCAGCACCACCCGACCCCCGGGAGCAAGGCCTGGGGAGATTCCCCGCGTCGACCGGAGAGAAGAGCGAAGTTGTCCCCGACCAGCGACACCGCACACGGCGGCCGCCGACTCGTCATCGTCGAGTCGCCTGCCAAGGCGAAGACGATCAAGGGCTATCTCGGCCCCGGCTATGTCGTCGAAGCGAGCGTCGGGCACATCCGTGACCTTCCCAACGGCGCCGCGGAGGTGCCCGAGGAGTACACCGGCGAGGTGCGCCGCCTCGGCGTGGACGTCGACAACGACTTCCAGCCGATCTACGTGGTCAACGCTGACAAGAAGGCCCAGGTCAAGAAGCTCAAGGACCTGCTGAAGGACTCCGACGAACTCTTCCTGGCCACCGATGAGGACCGCGAGGGCGAGGCCATCGCGTGGCACCTCCTGGAGGTCCTGAAGCCCAAGGTTCCCGTCCACCGGATGGTCTTCCACGAGATCACCAAGGACGCGATCCGCAGCGCAGTCGCCAACCCGCGTGAGCTCAACCAGCGCATGGTCGACGCCCAGGAGACCCGCCGCATCCTCGACCGTCTCTACGGCTACGAGGTCTCGCCGGTCCTGTGGAAGAAGGTCATGCCGCGGCTGTCGGCGGGCCGCGTGCAGTCCGTGGCGACCCGGCTCGTCGTCGAGCGGGAGCGCGAGCGCATCGCCTTCCGCTCCGCCGAGTACTGGGACCTGACGGGCACGTTCGGCACCGGCCGCACCGGGGACGCGTCCGACCCCTCGCAGCTCGTCGCCCGTCTCTCGGCCGTCGACGGCAAGCGCGTCGCCCAGGGCCGCGACTTCGACTCGCTCGGCCAGATCAAGGGCGCCAACACGCTCCACCTGGACGAGGCGAACGCGCGCTCGCTGGCCGCAGCCCTGGAGAACACGAACTTCGCGGTCCGCTCGGTCGAGTCCAAGCCGTACCGCCGCTCGCCCTACGCCCCCTTCCGTACGACGACGCTCCAGCAGGAGGCCTCGCGCAAGCTCGGCTTCGGCGCGAAGGCCACCATGCAGGTGGCGCAGAAGCTGTACGAGAACGGCTTCATCACCTACATGCGTACGGACTCCACGACCCTGTCGGAGACGGCGATCTCCGCCGCCCGCACCCAGGTCACGCAGCTGTACGGCGCCGACTATCTGCCGGCGCAGCCGCGGACGTACGCCGGGAAGGTCAAGAACGCGCAGGAGGCGCACGAGGCGATCCGCCCGTCGGGTGATCGTTTCCGCACTCCGGCCGAGACCGGCCTGACCGGCGATCAGTTCAGGCTGTACGAGCTGATCTGGAAGCGGACCGTCGCCTCCCAGATGAAGGACGCGGTCGGCAACTCCGTCACCGTCAAGATCGCGGGCACGTCCGCCGACGGCCGCGACGCCGAGTTCAGTGCGTCCGGCAAGACGATCACCTTCCACGGCTTCCTGAAGGCGTACGTCGAGGGCGCGGACGACCCGAACGCCGAGCTGGACGACCGCGAGAGCCGGCTTCCGCAGGTGGCCGAGGGCGACCCGCTGTCCGCCGAGGAGATCACGGTCGACGGGCACGCCACCAAGCCCCCGGCCCGCTACACCGAGGCCAGCCTGGTCAAGGAGCTCGAAGAGCGCGAGATCGGCCGCCCGTCGACGTACGCGTCGATTATCGGGACCATCCTCGACCGCGGCTACGTCTTCAAGAAGGGCACGGCCCTCGTGCCGTCCTTCCTGAGCTTCGCCGTGGTCAACCTGCTGGAGAAGCACTTCGGCCGGCTCGTCGACTACGACTTCACCGCCAAGATGGAGGACGACCTCGACCGCATCGCGCGGGGTGAGGCGCAGTCCATTCCGTGGCTGCGGCGGTTCTACTTCGGCGAGGGCGAGGCGAGGGGTGCTGCCGAGGCCGGGAACGGCGACGGCGACCACCTCGGCGGCCTCAAGGAACTCGTCACCGACCTGGGCGCCATCGACGCCCGCGAGGTGTCGTCCTTCCCGGTCGGCAACGGCATCATGCTGCGCGTCGGCCGCTACGGCCCGTACGCCGAGCGTGGCGAGAAGGACTCCGAGAACCACCAGCGCGCGGACGTCCCCGAGGATCTGGCCCCCGACGAGCTGACGGTCGAGCTCGCCGAGGAGCTGCTCGCCAAGCCGAGCGGCGACTTCGAGCTCGGCGCCGACCCGGTGACGGGTCACCAGATCATCGCCCGCGACGGCCGCTACGGCCCGTACGTCACCGAGGTGCTCCCCGAGGGCACCCCGAAGACCGGCAAGAACGCCGTCAAGCCGCGTACGGCCTCGCTGTTCAAGTCGATGTCCCTGGACACGGTGACGCTGGACGACGCCCTGAAGCTGATGTCGCTGCCTCGCGTGGTCGGCAAGGACGCCGAGGGCGTGGAGATCACCGCGCAGAACGGGCGCTACGGGCCGTACCTGAAGAAGGGCACGGACTCGCGGTCCCTCACCGCCGAGGACCAGCTCTTCAGCATCACCCTCGACGAGGCGCTGGAGATCTACTCCCAGCCCAAGCAGCGTGGGCGTGCGGCCGCCAAGCCGCCGCTGAAGGAGCTGGGCGCGGACCCGGTCAGCGGGCAGCCCGTCGTCGTCAAGGACGGCCGTTTCGGGCCGTACGTGACCGACGGCGAGACCAACGCGACCCTGCGGTCCGGCGACAGCGTCGAGGAGATCACCCCGGAGCGCGGCTTCGAGCTGCTCGCCGAGAAGCGCGCCAAGTCGCCGGCCAAGAAGACCGCGAAGAAGGCTCCCGCCAAGAAAACGGCCACCAAGAAGGCCCCTGCCAAGAAAACCGCTGCCAAGAAGACGACGACTTCGAAGACGGCTGCCAAGAAGGCACCCGCCAAGAAGGCCGTCGCCAAGAAGACGGCGGCTTCGGAGGGATAGCAGGTGGGGGAGAGCCCGGTGCCCTCCTGATGCTCTCCCGGCGACCGTCCTTCGTGTGTCCGACGTGTGTGCGCCCCTACACCTTTTGGTGTGGGGGCGTCCGTATGTTCGGCCACCTCTTCGGGGAGTCAGTGGGTCCGGATAGGCTGTCAGGATGACGCGAGCCGAGCAGCCAACGGCCCACAATCCGGCCCCCGACGACGCCCTGGTCGCAGATTCCCGGGAGCGCGCCGTGCGCGCCCTGCTGCGCCGGCCGCAGCTGAAACGGCTGTGGAGCGCCCAGCTCGTGGGAGGTGTCGGTGACGCCCTGGCCCTGCTGGTCCTGGTCGTCCTGGCACTCCAGGCGGCGATCTCCGAGGGTTCCTTCGGAGGTGGCTACCGCGGAGTCGCCCTCGCGGTGGCGGCCGTCTTCGGGACACGCGTTCTCGCGACGCTGCTCTTCGGAGCCGTACTCCTGGGTCCGCTCACCTCGCTGACGTCCTCCGAGGGGCTGCTCGACCGGCGCTGGACCATGGTCGGCGCGGACGGCGTGCGGGCCGCGCTCCTGATCGTCGCGCCCCTGTGGATCGACTGGACGCCGGACGACGCGCTCGCCGCCATCCTCGTCGTCGCCTTCGTGACCGGAGTCGCCGAGCGGTTCTGGACGGTGTGCCGGGAGAGTGCGGCGCCCGCACTGCTGCCCACGCCGCCGCTGGAGGGCGCCACGGTGCGCCCGTTGCCGGACCACATGGACGCCCTGCGGCGCCTGTCGCTGCGTACGGCATTCCTGACGGTGCCGATCGCGGCCGCTGCCCTCGTCGTCGTGTCCCTCGTCAACAACCTGCTCGGCACCGGGATCGACTGGTTCGGCCAGCACCAGGCGGCGCTGGCCTCGTACGTCGCCGCGGGGCTGTTCGCCGCCTCGCTGTCGGTGCTCACCTTCCTCGAACTGCCCGACGCACGCACCCCGCGCGCGCGGTCGCCGCTGGAGGGCCTGCGCCGCCCCAGGACGGGTTCGGTCGTCGACACGGGCCGTACGGGCGCGATTCCGCTGCTGGTCCTGGCCTGTGCCGCCGTCGCCGCGGCGATCGCGGCCGCCGTCTCCGTCTCCGTACTGCACGCCAAGGACCTGGGCGGCGGACCGGTGACGTACGGGCTGCTGGTGCTGGCGCTGACCGGCGGTGTCGTCGTCGGTATCCGTGCGGCTGCTTCCGTGCTGCCGACGCTGTCGCGGCGCAGGCTGCTCGCGCTGGCGATCGCCTTCACCGGTGTCGCACTGCTGGCCGCCGGGCTGGTCCCGGATGTCACCACCGTGCTGCTGATCGTCGGCCTCGCGGGCATCGGCGCGGGTGTCGCGGCCAACACCGGGCACGCGCTGCTCGACCAGGAGGCCGAGGACTACCGGCGGGCGCGGACAACCGAGCATCTGCACGCGGTCGTACGACTGTTCGTGGCGCTCGGCGCTCTGGTGGCGCCCCTGGTGGCGGCCTTGATCGGTCCGCACCGTCTGGAAAGCGGCAAGTTCGTGTTCGCGCACGGGGGCGCCGCGTTCACGCTGATGCTGGTCGGCGCGCTGCTGTTGCCCGTAGCAGCCCTGGTACTGGCCAAGGCCGACGACCGCTCCGGGGTGCCGTTGCGGCACGACCTGCGGGACGCGCTGCGGGGCGGCGACGATCCGGTGCAGGTGCCGGCCGTCTCCGGGTTCTTCATCGCCCTGGAGGGCGGTGACGGGGCCGGCAAGTCGACCCAGGCGGAGGCGCTGGCCGAGTGGATCCGCGCCAAGGGCCACGAGGTCGTACTGACCCGGGAACCGGGAGCCACCCCGGTCGGCAAGCGGCTGCGGTCGATCCTGCTGGATGTGTCCTCGGCCGGTCTCTCGAACCGTGCGGAGGCGCTGCTGTACGCCGCCGACCGCGCGGAGCACGTCGACACGGTGGTGCGGCCCGCGCTGGAGCGGGGCGCCGTCGTCATCTCGGACCGGTACATCGACTCCTCGGTGGCCTACCAGGGGGCCGGGCGTGATCTGTCGCCGACCGAGATCGCGCGGATCTCACGGTGGGCCACGGACGGGCTGGTCCCGAACCTGACCGTGCTGCTGGATGTCTCTCCGGAAGCGGCGCGTGAGCGGTTCACGGAGGCGCCGGACCGGCTGGAGTCCGAGCCGGCCGAGTTCCACGCGCGCGTGCGGTCCGGTTTCCTGACGCTCGCCGCAGCCGACCCTGGCCGGTACCTCGTCGTCGATGCCGCGCAGGGGCCGGAGGCGGTCACCACCGTCGTCCGCCACCGGCTCGACGTACTGCTGCCGCTTTCCGAGGCCGAGGTGAAGGCCCAGGAGGAGGCTCGGAAGGCGGCCGAGGAAGAGGCCCGGCGCAAGGCCGAGGAGGAGGCCGCGCGCAAGGCCGAGGAGGAGCGGCTGGAGCGCGAGCGCCAGGAGCAGCTCGCCCGGTTGCGCGCGGAGGAAGAGGAGCGCAAGCAGCGCGAGCTGGAGGAGGCGCAGCGGCGCGAGGCCGAGCGCCAGGCGGAGGAGGCCCGGCAGCGCGCCGAGGAGGCCCGCCGCCGCGCCGAGGAGGAGCGCGCCCGCAAGCTCGCGGAGGACCAGGCGCGGGCCGTGGAGCAGGAGCGTCTGCGCAAGCTGGCCGCCGAGGAGGCGCGGCTGCGCGCCGAGGCGGAGGAGCGCCGCCTGGAGAAGCAGCGGAAGGCCGAGGAGGCGTTGCTGCGGGCGGAGGAGGCTCGGAGGGGGGCGGAGGAAGCGGCGGCTGCGGCGGCGGAAGCTGCGGCGGCGGAGGCGGCCGCATCGGCTTCGGCTTCGACGTCAGCTTCGACGTCGGCTTCGGCCCCGGCTTCCGGGGCGGATTCGGCTGCGGGTTCGGTCTCGTCGGCTTCTGTTCCGGCCGCGCCCGACAACGAGACGACCGTGCCTACGCCGGTTGTGGCGCCGTCGGGCGGGTCGGCCGGGGCGGTGGACGACACGGCGGTGTTGCGGGCGGTGCGGGCTGATGATCGTCCGGGCGGTCCGGGCGGTCCGGGTGGTCCGGGTGGTGCGGGGTCCGAGGCCGGGGCGGACGCTCGTTCCGGTTCGCGGCCCGGCTCCGGGGCGGAGACTCGTGCCGGCTCTGGGTCAGGGACCCGTGGTGGCTCTGGGTCAGGGACCCGTGGTGGTTCCCGGTTCGACGCCGAGGAGACGGCCAAGCTGCCGCAGCCGCCCGCGCCTGAGCGGGGTGCGGAGGAGACGGCGGTACTGCGACCGGTGGCTCCGGGTGCGGCGGACGAGACGGCCGTGCTGCCTCCGGTTCCCCCGCGTTCGGCGGACGAGACGGCGGTACTGCCTCCGGTGGCTCCGGGTGCGGCTGATGAGACGGCTGTGCTGCCTCCGGTCCGGGACGCGGGTGCGGGCGGCGGTGCCAGTGCTGGCGGCGGTTCCGCGGGTGATCCTGCGGATCGGGTGCCCCCGGGCTTCTTCCGTGACGAGCGACCGGCGCAGGCGCAGGCGCAGCCGTCCGACGATTCCGCGGACCGTACGCGCGAACTGCCCCAGGTCGACGCCGAGGGCACCCCGCGCCGACGCCCTCGCCCCGACTGGGCGGAGGAGACCCCGCTCGACGATCTCCCGACGCTGGCGGACGAACTGCTGGGCCCGCGTGATCGCGATGACGACGAATGGGACGAGGAGCGGGGCAAGGGCGGCCGCCGCCGCTGAAGTCCGGCGGTTGTCGCGGCTTGAATCCGGCGTTCGGTGCCGCGGAAGTCCGGTGGTTGTCGCGGCTTGAATCCGGCGGTCGCTGCCGCTGAGATCTGGTGGTCGTCGCGGCTGAGATCCGGCGGTCGCCGCCGCTCGTCCTCGGGCCGGGGATCCGTTGTCAGTGGTGACCCGCACAATGGACGCGGTAGGGCGAAGTGCGACGGAAGGGCGGTGCCCCATGCCTGTGTGGGACGACCTGGTGGGCCAGGAGAAGGTGAGCGAGCAGCTCGCCGCCGCTGCGCGCGACGCCGACACCCTCGTCACGGCGATCGCCTCGGGCACCCCGCCGCCCGAGGCGTCCAAGATGACGCACGCCTGGTTGTTCACGGGCCCGCCCGGCTCGGGCCGCTCCACCGCGGCGCGGGCGTTCGCGGCCGCGCTCCAGTGCGTGAGCCCCGACCGCGCGCTGGGCGGCATCCCCGGCTGCGGCTTCTGCGACGGCTGCCACACAAGCCTGATCGGCACCCACGCCGACGTGCAGATCGTCCGCACCGACATGCTCTCCATCGGCGTGAAGGAGACCCGCGACCTGGTCCGGCGCGCCCAGCTTTCCCCGGCGACCGGCCGCTGGCAGGTCATCGTCCTGGAGGACGCGGACCGCCTCACGGAGGGTGCGGGCAATGTCCTGCTGAAGGCCGTGGAGGAACCGGCTCCCCGTACGGTCTGGCTTCTGTGCGCTCCGTCCATCGAGGACGTCCTGCCCACCATCCGCTCCCGCTGCCGCCTCCTCATCCTGCGTACCCCGCCCGTGGAAGCGGTCGCCGACATCCTCGTACGGCGTGACGGCATCGAGCCCGGCGTGGCAGCGGTGGCCGCCCGCGCGACGCAGGGCCACATCGGGCGGGCCCGCCGCCTTGCCACGGACCCGCGCGCCCGTGAGCGGCGTGCCGCCGTCCTCAAACTCCCGCTCCGGGTCGACGACATCGGCGGCTGCCTCAAGGCCGCCCAGGAGCTGATCGACACGGCATCCGAGGACGCCAAGCAGCTCGCCGAGGAGGTCGACGTCAAGGAGACCGAGGAGATGAAGGCGGCCCTCGGCGCGGCCCAGGGCGGTCGCATGCCTCGCGGTACGGCGGGTGTCATGAAGGAGCTGGAGGACAACCAGAAGCGCCGAAGAACGCGGACGCAGCGCGACGCACTGGACCTGGCCCTGATCGACCTCACCGGGTTCTACCGCGACGTCCTCGCCCTCCAGCTCGGCTCCCGCGTGGCCCTCGCCAACACGGAGGCCGAGGACACCCTGGAGCGGCTGGCCCGCGGCAGCTCGCCGGAGGCGACCCTGCGGCGCATCGACGCGATCGGCGGCTGCCGCGAGGCCCTCGACCGCAATGTGGCCCCGCTGCTCGCGGTGGAGGCGATGACGATGGCGCTGCGGGCGGGGTGACGGGGTTGGGCTTTGCGTCTCCCGGGCTCCGGGCTTCTGAGCTTTTGGGATCGGGACTTCCGAGCTTCCGAGTCGGGCATCCGGTTCTCCGGACCCTCGGGCTCTTGGTTCTCCGGGTTTCTGAGCCGGGCTTTCGGGTTCCGGGCCTCTGACCGCTACCGGCGTGATCGGGGTGGCCGGTGATGCCCTCGTGCCTGCCCCGCGTGACCAGTTGACCGCGTCACTCGTACGAGCTCCATCCACAACTGATGGTGATCAATTGATCGCGCAAGGTTACGCTCGCGGGATGTACATCAGGCGCACTCCTCGGCCGGCCCGGTCCGGCCGGCCGATCAGTTCCCCTAGGCGGTCCGGTACACCGTCCCGGACCCTCCGTGCGAGCGGCGTGCTGCTGGCCGCCACCGCGTTGCTCGTGTCGGCCTGTTCCTCGGGGAGTTCGACCAGCGCGGCGACGGCGGACGCGGTGCTGGCCGCGCTGCCCAGTTCCACGCCGTCGACGCTGGCGCCGTACTACGGGCAGAAGCTGACCTGGCGTACCTGCGGTGTGCCCGGCTTCGAGTGCGCCACGATGAAGGCGCCGCTCGACTACGCGAAGCCGGCTTCGGGCGACATCAGGCTGGCCGTCTCCCGCAAGAAGGCCACGGGTCCGGGGAAGCGTCTCGGTTCGCTGCTGGTCAACCCGGGTGGGCCGGGCGGCTCGGCGGTCGGCTATCTCCAGGCGTACGCCGGGATCGGCTACCCGGCGGAGGTCCGCGCCCGGTACGACATGGTCGCCGTCGACCCGCGCGGCGTGGCCCGCAGCGAGCCGGTCGAGTGCCTCACCGGCCGTGAGATGGACACGTACACGCAAACGGACAGCACACCCGACGACGAGAAGGAGACGGACCAACTGGTCGACGCCTACAAGCAGTTCGCCGAGGGGTGCGGGCAGCGGTCGGCCGGTCTGCTGAGGCATGTCTCCACGGTGGAGACGGCCCGCGACATGGACATGCTGCGGGCGGTGCTGGGCGACAAGAAGCTGACGTACGTCGGGGCGTCATACGGAACGTTCCTCGGGGCGACGTACGCCGGGCTCTTTCCCGATCGGGTGGGGCGGCTGGTTCTGGACGGTGCGATGGATCCGTCGCTCAGCGCCCGCAAGCTGACCGAGGGGCAGACGGCGGGCTTCGAGACGGCCTTCCAGTCGTTCGCGAAGGACTGCGTAAGCCAGAGCGACTGCCCGCTGGGCGGTGCGGGCACCAGCGCCGACCAGGTCGGCAAGAACCTCAAGGCCTTCTTCCAGCAGCTCGACGCTGACCCGATCCCGGCGGGCGACGCGGACGGCCGTGAGCTCGGCGAGGCGCTCGCGACCACGGGCGTGATCGCGGCGATGTACGACGAGGCGGCCTGGCCGCAGCTGCGCGAGGCTCTGACCTCGGCGATGAAGGAAAAGGACGGCGCGGGCCTGCTCTCCCTCTCCGACAGCTACTACGAGCGCGACGCCGACGGCAGGTACGCGAACCTGATGTACGCCAACGCGGCCGTGAACTGCCTCGACCTCCCGGCCGCCTTCTCCCGCCCCGACCAGGTGGAGAAGGCGCTGCCCTCCTTCGAGAAGGCGTCCCCCGTCTTCGGGGAGGGGCTGGCCTGGGCCTCCCTGAACTGTGCGTACTGGCCGGTGAAACCGACCGGCGAACCCCACCGCATCGAGGCGGAGGGTGCCGCCCCGATCCTCGTGGTCGGAACCACCCGCGACCCCGCGACGCCGTACCCGTGGGCCCAGGGACTCGCCTCCCAGCTCTCCTCCGCCACCCTGCTCACGTACGTCGGTGACGGCCACACCGCCTACGGTCGCGGCAGCGATTGCATCGACTCCACGATCAACCGCTACCTCCTTCAGGGCACCCCCTCCACCAAGGGAAAGCGCTGCTCATAGCCCTGCCGCAGGCCCCGGAAGCGACCTCCCCGGGAGTGTTCTGAGCACCCTCGGAAACTGTGTAGACTTACCGGCGTTGCTGATCGCACCATAGTGCGGACAGCGCGCCGCCTTAGCTCAGATGGCCAGAGCAACGCACTCGTAATGCGTAGGTCTCGGGTTCGAATCCCGAAGGCGGCTCTGTAAAAGCCTCAGGACTCACTCGCCGTGACCTGGGGCTTTTGCTTTTCCTTGACCTTCAGGGGTCTGTGGCTGAGGGGTCACGGGGCCTCTTGCGTGAGTGATGGGTGGCTTCCGGGGACGTGCCGGGGACACGGTGCATCACTTTGTCGTGATCTATCTGCTATGTGTAGATCATTGTGGAGGTCGGTCAGAGGGCGTATCCGGTACCGCCCGGTTCGCGGGTAGGGCATGCTGGTGGACATGAGCAGTAGGTACGCCGAGGCGAAGCCGTATGCGTTGCCGACGTCGCTCGCCGACCTGGATGGCCCGACGAGTGGCTCTGTCGAGCTTCCTCGGCACATCGACTGGGGTCCTCGCTATCTTTACGACCTTGCGGACGAGGCCGATGTGTTGTTGATGTACGAGCGGGTGATCCGCGAGGCTCCGACACAGGACGATCTGCGGACGTATCTGAATGGAGCGCTGCTGCGGCGCCTGTGGACGGATCTGTTCCTTCCGCTTCCGTTGCGTGCCGCTTGGCAGGCGAGGTTTCCCGAACTCGGCGCCATGGGCGCTGCCGCGTAGTGGACGCACTGCACCGCCGTCTCATCCGGATCGGGCTGGACGCACTGGCGGAGGACTTCGGGTACGCGTTGGCCGGCGGATACGCGGTCCAGGCTCATCAGTTCACCAACCGCATCAGTGACGATGTGGACTTGTTCGCGCCGATCGATCGGGCAACTGGTGAAATGACGGCCGCCGCGGCGCGCGTGACTGCCGCCTACGAGGCTGCCGGGTACCTGGTCGAGATCACCCAACAGGTGCCCACGTACACCCGGTTGAGCGTCACGGACCCGGCCACCGGTTCACACAGCAAGGTCGAACTGGTCGCCGAGTTTCTGCACCACCCGCCAGTGGACTCCGAACTCGGCCCTGTGCTGCACCCGGATGACGTGGCCGCAGGCAAGACAGGAGCCCTGTTCAGCCGGGCGGAGGTGCGGGATGCGGTCGATGTCGACGGACTGCTCAGAGCCGGGTACACCCGGGAGCAACTGATCGAGCTCGCTGCGCAGAACGATGCAGGGTTCGACCGGCGTATGTTCGCCGACGCGCTTGCCCGCATCCAGCGATACAGCGACAGGCAGTTCGCCGTGTACGGCCTTGACTCTCATGCCGCAGCGGCCATCCGTGAACAGTTCGCCCACTGGCACCAAGAGCTCACCCGCTGATCGCTGTGGGGCTGGGCGGGCGAGGCAGTTGCTGGTGCTGAGACGGCGGCCGTGCCCGGGCTGCGGCAGCGAGTCAGTTGGACACGCCTGCTGGGCGGCAGGCTTCCGGGGACAGAGAAGTATGCAGCGCCCGAGTGGCAGTGCGTAGGTCTCGAGAACCGGGCCACGCCTGACAGTTGCGGCTTCGTCGGGACCCCTTCCCGGCAGGTCATCGCCCCCGGTTCCATGCGGGATCATCGGGGACGCTCCGGGGGCAACAGGACCCACGGGGACACCCAGGGGACGGAGTGTTCGAGAGCGATCAGGAGTGGCGGGGACCGGTCGGGAACCTTGGGGCCGGAATAGCCGCAGGTCAGCAGGCGCGCCGGGGGTTCAGATCCCCAAAGCCGCAGGTGAGCCTCATGATCGCGTTCGGCGCCCGTTATTGCTCGTAATGCGTAAGTCTCGGGTTCGAATCCCGAAGGCGGCTCTGAGGAACCCCAGGACTCACTCGCCGTGACCTGGGGTTTCTTGTTTTCGTTGACCTTGGAATCCGGGCTAATCGGACGCAGGCAGCCTGTGCATCGCAATGCGTAGGTCCAAGGTGCAGCTTCTGTAATGATGTCCAGGGTCCTGCCCCTGAGCTGGGCTTCTGTGGTCGCGGCGGCTTTAGCTGATGAGCTGTCAAGGATCAAGTGCGGCCAATGTGCGGCCATGCGTGCAGCAACAGTGCTGAGACGGCCTTCAGGGGCCATCTTTCCGGGCTCAGCGCTGACAGCTCCCTTGTAGGTAATCGACAGCCAGGCCGAGAGCCGAATCCCGCCAAGCAGGCGTCCCAGCCGACAGCAAATCGCCGACCCGGGTGCGGCAGTCGCATGCCCGGGTTGAGGCGACGCGCGGCATTGCATCTGGACCGGCAGAGGCAGTGTCCGTTTGCGGCGTACGGGCTCGATTTTGGCCGTGGGACTGGTGGGCTCGCATGTTGAGGAGTCGCGTATTCGCTAGCCGCCTGACACGCACACGCCTGACACGCCTGACGCGGTGGGTCCGGCGGCTGGTTCGATCTGTCCGGCGGGGAGTGTCAGTGGGCGTTCACCGACGAGTGGGAACTGGCGCCGAGGGACGGGGCCGAGGAAGTGGACGTTCCCGAGTGATGGCTGTAGATGCCGGCGCACAGTTTCCAGGCTGGCTACCGGGACATGGAGCTGCTCATCGACGGGCTCGGTGACGTGGCCTTCGTTGACCTGTTGCGAAGTGCCATCGACGGTGGAGGTCACCAGGGTCGCCGTTTCCGCAGCGTTTTCCGTGCTCAGGCTGTCTGCTTCTTGAGCGAGGCCAGGTGGGCGAAGACGACGACGTTGGCCGAATAGCCGTGCTTCTTGTCGAAGCTTCCGCCGCACGTCATGAGTCGAAGTTCGGGACGGTTGGTGGTTCCGTACACCTTGTTGTCGGGGAACTTGTCTTTCGCGTACTTCTTCACCTCGTCGACGGTGAAGATGGCGGTTGCCCGGTCGGCCCGGGTGACCTTCACCGTGTCACCTCGGTGCAGGGTGTTGAGATTGAGGAAGATCGCCGGTCCGGTCCTGGTGTCGCGATGACCGACGATCAGGGACGTTCCTGCCTCGCCGGGTGACGGGCCGTTGCGGAACCAGCCCACCACTTTCGGCCTGCTCAGTGGAGGAGCGCCGAGGCGGCCCTTGTTGTCGAGGTCGAGGTCGATGACCGGGGCCTCGATGAAGATGGCGGGAATGGCGATTTTGACCGGGCGGGAGCGCGCCAGGGGTGCGTGCGCGGACTGTTGGGGCGGCGGGTCACCGCCGCCCTCGGCGTCACCTGCGCGGGCGTCGGTGACCTGGGGCCCGTCGGAGGAGTCTGAAACCGCCCAGACGACGCCGGTCACCAGCGAGGAGGTCGCACATAGCGTCATCGACAGACGGCACGCACGACTGGGTCCCCGCCGCCGTGGCCGTCGGCTTTGGCTATGCCTCGTTGCGGGCACGGCGGCGCGCGGCTCGGCGGGTCATGACCAGCGCCGCGACGGCGATCCCGCTGGCGGTCAGGGCGACGGCGGGTCCGGCGTTCAAGTCGCTCTGGGAGCTGACGTTCTCCAGGTCCGGAACGCCTCCGCCACCTGCCGGCACCGCGCCGATGGGCTTGTGGTAGCCCTTGCCCGGGGTGATTTCCGCCGGGCCGCGGCGGTGGTTCTCCTGGCGCTGGCAGTCGACCGAGAACCTCTTCTGCTTGGGGCCCGCCGGGGTGATCCACACCAGCTGGTACGTGCCCTGCGGGAGCCGGTACTTCGCGCTGTTCGCTGAGCCGTTGACCAGCGGCAGCGTGCTCTGCAGCGTGTCGCCGGGTGGCATGGTCGGGGGCTGCGCAGTGATCGTCCAAGCGACCGCCGGCAACGACTCGAAGTTGCTCGCGGAGAGGACGAATTCGCAGACCTCGACTCCGTCGCCGCCGCGCGAGTGCCAGTCGACCGAGCGGACGTCGATGCCGCCGCTGTCACCGGGAGCGGCGTAGGCAGTTCCTGCCCCGGCGAAGGTGGCACCAGCGAGGACGACCACCGCGGCACCCCCACGGACGCCAGGGGAGTGGAGGAGAGAGGACATGAGCATGGGGGACTCCTTCAAGCCGGGATGATTGTCGTACTTATTGTCCGAGCTCGTAATGAATGTCATAAAACGTCAAAGGATGTGTTGAGAAACCGTAAAAGTCATCGGATACAACTCGAATGGCCCACGCCGCCCTCAACTGAGTCCGTCCCACCTAGGGGGGTCTTTCCGGACGTGACAGCTGATTTTCCGCTGGTCAGGCATGGCGTCGTGGGTTCGGTGGCAGGCAGAGGGCGTCGTGTTGTCGCGGTGGTGGAGGTCCAGGGATGCCTTCGGTGATCGGTCTGCTGGAGGAGCGGGAACGGGAAGCCGCTCGGCGGGTGGAGTGCTGCGCCAGGAGGCGGACCGGATCCTTGCCCAGCTGCGGGACGCGGAACGGGACTGGGAACGGGACTGGGAGCGGTTCGTGATCTCACGGGAGACTGTGGTCGAAGGTCCTCGCTGGTCCCGACCATGACGACGTTGCGGCCGGGAGTGACGGTCCAGCGACCGGGAACCCGACGCCGACGCCGGTTGTGAGGCCGGTGGTGCCGGTGTGGTGTGAGGGGCGCGAGGCGTCGGTGCTGTCGGCGGACTATCAGCGGCTGATGGCGGCCCTGCCTGTCCAGGGCGGCTCGTTGAGCTGCAAGGAGATCGTGTCGGCAGTCGGGGTGGCGCCGGTGCACGCGAAGACCGAGGGGGTGCGGTCGAAGACGAACCGGCTGGTGGCGAGGGGCTGGCTGGTCAAGGAGCCGTCGGGGCGGTTCGCGCTCGCGCCGGGGCTGCGAGGCGGCGGCTCATGAGCCGGGTCATCGACCACATGATCATCGCCTCGCTGGAGTCGGGGCGCCGCTCGTAGTCGCGGGCCGGCCGAGGCGAGCGAAGCAGCCTCCTGTCTGCCCGGTTCGGCCTGGTGGCCAAGTGTGCGGCGAGCGTGCGGGGGCATCCCTGTCGGCCTTGCACTCGGTCGGGGCGACCGGCGTGCGGGTTGTGCGATCTCGACAGTCAAGCCCGCGCAGATGTGCCTATCCAGTCGATCTGGATGGGGTGGTGTGCCTTCTGGTGAGCAGGCGTGGGCAGGCGTGGGCAGGAGTCGCCCGGCTTTCTGAACCGTCGACTTGCTGCTCAGGGAGGCGCTGAGGGCAGAAGTGGTCCGCGCCGGCCGATGGCCCGGACCGCGAGGGCGAAGCAGTCGAGGCCAACGCCGGTGAAGGCGACGCCCGTCCAGTCGCCGTCGGTACTTGGTAGTCGTCGGCCGGGGATGCACGCGGAAGTTGAGGCGCGGCGGGCTACCTCATTGGTGCGCTCCACCGTCAGCGTCGGCCTTCAACCGGGTGGCCATCACTGGCAGTCGATCTCTCCAGTGCGCTGTCGGTGGCCCCTGCGACTACGAGTCTGTGGCAAAGAAGAAGCCGTCGTAGGCGGGGATCTCTTGGAGTCGCGTTTCCGGTGAACTCCGTCGTCGCTACAGAGAAGATCGACAACCTGTGTGTCAGGCGATTGCGGCGACGCCGATGCCGATGCCGATGAACAGCCATCCGGCCGTCAGCTGCCAGCGGTGACGGATCTTCGGCCGGGCGAAGAGCGCCTGTAGGCGTGTGGCGACGGCGACCAGGGCGAGCCAGTAGACGATGCCGATGAGGATGTCCAAGGTGCCGAGGAAGAAGATCTGCCGGGTCATCGATCCGCTGCCGTTGACGAACTGCGGCAGGATGCTGATGAAGAACAGCGCCGCTTTGGGGTTGAGCACATTGGTGAGGAAGCCCTGCGTGAAGCCGGACCGCCACTGGTCTCGGGCGGGGCCGAGCTTCTCGGGGTCCTCCGGCGCTGGGCCGTCCTCTGGGCTGGGCGTTGCTCGCCCGGGGGACCGTCGGCGGGCGGCCCGCCGGGCTGCACACACGGTCCGTACGCCGAGGTAGACGAGGTAGGCGGCGCCGAGCAGCCTGATGGCGTCGTAGACCATGGGGGACCGGGCGGCGATCAGCGACAGCCCGGTGGCGGCGGCGAGCATGTGCACGCACAGCCCGGCCTGGGCGCCCAGCCCTGCGGCCCGGCCCTTCGAGGGATGTTCGGTCGCAGACCGGAGCACCACGAGGAAGTCCGGCCCCGGCACGACGTACGCCACCAGCACCACACCAAGGAACCCGATGAGGTCGACCGACATCCGCTCTCCGTTCGTCAGCCCCGTGGGCGTGCTGCCGCCGGGGATGGTTCGTCCAGGAGCCGAGTGCCTGGAGCTGGGACGTTGAATCCGATGTCAGGCCGCGAAGGTCCGTACCTCTACGACTGAAGCGACGGCCTCGTCGAGTATCCCGAGGCCCTGCTCCAGTTGTCCGTGTGCCTTGTTCCTGGCCGTGTCCTGAGAGGCGGTTGTGTACGGGCACCCACGGGGGGCAAGAGGAAGGCCGCGTCGGTCCAGCATTCGCCGACGAGGAGGTTCAGCTTGCGCAAGCTGTTGGCCCGTTGGGCCTCGCGGGCCGGCGCAGGGTTGTCCTGGGCCGGTAGGCGCGGTGGGCGGTGTGTCAACGAGGGCGGGAGGTTCAGGTCTTGTTCGAGGACTTTGAGACCACGCGGGTTCAGATCGATGAAGCATCGATCTTCGTTCGCTACGGCGGGAAAGGGCCGCCAGTGGTGCTGCTGCACGGCCACCCCCGGACGTCCGCGACCTGGCATCGCGTCGCCCCACTCCTCGTCCGGCGCGGTTTCACCGTGGTCTGTCCCGATCTCCGGGGATACGGCCGGTCCACCGGCCCGGCGCCTGCCGCGGACCACGCCGGGTACTCCAAGCGGGCCGTCGCCGGTGACGTGGTCGAGGTGATGCGTTCCCTCGGCCATGCCCGGTTCGCACTCGCCGGGCACGACCGCGGAGGCAGTGCCGCGCTGCGTCTCGCGCTCGATCATCCCGACGCGGTCTCGCGGGTGGCGCTGATCGACTGTCTGCCCCTCACCGAGCACCTGTCCCGCATCACGGCCGAGTTCGCCACGCAGTGGTGGCACTGGTTCTTCTTCGCTCAGCCGGACATCCCCGAGCGAGTCATCAACGCCGACCCGGACAACTGGTACCGCGGCGATCCCCAGCGCATGGGACAGGAAAATTACGACGAGTGGCGTGCGGCCACGAGGAGCCCCGCCGTGGTGCGGGGGATGCTGGAGGACTACCGGGCCGGCCTCACAGTCGACCGGCGGCACGAGGAGGAAGATCGCGCCGCCGGGGTACGGATCCGGTGCCCGGCACTGATCCTCTGGTCGCTCCGGGACGATCTCGAGGACCTGTACGGGAACCCGGTGAAGATCTGGCGTCAGTGGGCACCGGATGTACGGGGCCACGGCATCGACTCCGGGCACCACGTGGCCGAAGAAGCTCCAGAAGCGCTCGCGTCCTCCCTTGCGGGCTTCTTCGCCGAACGGCCTGAGTAGGAAACCTCTGGGCCGCTTTCAGCAGATGCTCGCGCAGGCCCAACACCGGGATCCCCATGCGGAATTCTCCGGCGCAGCGGCTGGGGAATATCGCGGTCGTGCAGAAGGGCAGCCCGTCGGAGGCGATCAGCAGGCCGGTGAGCCGGTCACGGGTTGAAGAGGATCTTTACGGCGCCGTCCTGCTTCTTCTGGAACATGGCGTAGGCGTCGGGTGCCTGCTCCAGCGGCAGGCGGTGAGTTGCGAAGGATTCCACGCCCAGCGGGTCGGCGTCGGTGAGCAGGGGCAGCAGGTCGTCCACCCATCGCCAGACGTTGGCCTGGCCCATGCGCAACTGGATCTGCTTGTCGAACATGGTCAGCAGCGGCAGGGGGTCGGCCATCCCGCCGTAGACGCCCGACAGGGAGACGGTGCCACCGCGACGGACGAGCTCGATGGCCAGATACACGGCGGCAAGACGGTCCACACCGACGCGTTGCATCATCTTGGCGGCCAGCTTGTTGGGCAGGAGGGTGGTCATCTGCTGGGCCGCCTGTGCGGCGGAGCTGCCGTGGGCCTCCATGCCGACTGCGTCGATGACGGAGTCGGGGCCGCGTCCGTCGGTCAGGTCGCGGACGGCCTCCACGAGGTCGTCGCCGTACTCGTCGAGGTTGAGGACGTGCACCCCGTGCGCCTTCGCCCGTTCCAGCCGCTCCGGCACGAGATCGATTCCGATGACCTGCCCGGCGCCGCGGTGGGCCGCGATGCGGGTGGCCATGTCTCCGATCGGTCCCAGACCCAGCACCACCACGGTGCCGCCGGGAGGGATGGCCGCGTAGTCGACGGCCTGCCAGGCGGTGGGCAGGACATCGGACAGATAGACGAACCGCTCGTCCGCCGGCCCCGGTGGGACGGCGATGGGCAGGGTGTTGCCGAACGGTACACGCAGGTACTCGGCCTGTCCGCCGGGAACCTGGCCGTAGAGCTTGGTGTACCCGAACAGGGACGCACCGCTTCCCTGGCTGTGGACCTGGGTCGTCTCGCACTGGGACTGCAGTCCCTGGTCGCACATGAAGCAGGTGCCGCAGGAGACGTTGAACGGCACAACGACCCGGTCGCCCGGACGCACGTTCACGACCTCGGGACCGACTTCCTCCACGATCCCCATCGGCTCATGGCCCAGGATGTCACCGGCGTCGAGGAACGGACCCAGGACCTCGTACAGATGCAGGTCGGAGCCGCACAGCCCGGTCGTCGTCACCTTGATGATCACATCGGTCGGATCCTGGATCGTGGGATCAGGAACCGTGTCCACCCGTACGTCACGTTTGCCGTGCCACGTCAACGCCCTCACGCGTCCTCCTCAGTCGCTGCGTACCCCGGCCCCTCGGGCCGGATTCGATTCCGCCGCGCTTGCCATCCGCGTTCGTCCTGGACGGGAGGCGCCCCTGACGAGTACCCCTGGAATCCAGCTGATTCATAAAGGACGGAACGAAATATTCCGGGCGCCTTCGGAGGTGCTGTGCGGGACCAGCGCTAAATCGGCGCGGTGGGAGGCACGGTGGTGCCGCGGCTCCCACCTGAGAAAGGTGGGAGCCGCCCGGGGGCCGGGGTCAGACCGCAGGGGAGAAGCGGTCCCAGGCACGGTGGCCGGCCAGCAGACCGACGAGCTGTTCCAGCCCCGCATCGGCGGTTTCGGCGACCACCACGCCCGGGGCGTCAGGTGCGATACCGGCGACTTCCAGCGCTTCGGTTCCATCGCCCCACGCCCCGATCGCCTTTCCGTGGCGGTACGCCTCGGTGAGCAGAAGCAGCACACGTGGGTCGATGCCCGCGGTCGCGGCGACGTCGTCGTCCACCTTGGCGTCGCGGGCCCCGTAGGCGTCGACACCCGGTGCGGGCGCGCCGGCCACGAGGATGGCGTCGAACTCGGTGGAGCGGGCGGTGGCGAAGGTCCGCTGTACGCTGACGGGCTCGCCGTCGCCGTCGAGCACGCCGCCGGTCGGGGCGATCACCAGCGGCACCAGGCCGGTGGCCAGGGCGGCCTCCCGGACCGACCGTACGCCGGACAGTTCCTGGTCGCCCGCGGTGAGGATGCCGACGATCCGCCCGTCCAGCGGCCATGTGCCGCCGAGCTGGGAGAGCGCTGGGCTCGGTGCCGGGTCGGCCGGCTTCACGGACGGCGCGGGTGCGGGGAGGCCGAGTCCGGTGGCGACCTGTGCGCACAGCTCGGTGTCGATGTTGGCGAGTACCTTCAGGGCCCGCTCCTTGATCGCCGTTTCCCAGCACTTGTTCAGCTCGAAGGTGTAGGCCGCGACGATGTGTTCACGTTCGGTCGGCGTCATGCTCAGCCAGAACAGCCGGGGTTGGCTGTAATGGTCGTCGAAAGAGGCCGCGGCCTCGCGGACCTTGCGGGCAGCGGGCACCTGCTCGGGAACTTCGATGTAAGCACCCGTGTCCGCGCCGGCGAGGAACGGACATCCCCCGTCGAGTGAGTTGGGCCGGTAGGGCGCCACCCCGCGATGGACGGCGCTCTGGTGCATGCCGTCGCGGAGCATGTCGTTCACCGGGGCGTGGGTGCGATTGATCGGCAGCTGACCGAAGTTGGGGCCACCGAGCCGGCTGATCTGGGTGTCGAGGTAGGAGAACAGGCGGCCCTGGAGCAGCGGATCGTTGGTGACGTCGATGCCGGGCACGAGGTGGCCGAGGTGGAAGGCGACCTGCTCGGTCTCGGCGAAGTAGTTCGAGGGGTTCGCGTTGAGGGTGAGCAGGCCGATCGGCTGGACCGGGGCCAGCTCCTCCGGCACGATCTTGGTCGGGTCCAGCAGGTCGATGCCCTCGAACATCTGGTCTTCGGTGTCGGGGAAGGTCTGGACGCCCAGTTCCCACTGGGGGTGGGCGCCGGACTCGATCGCGTCCGCCAGATCACGGCGGTGGAAGTCGGGGTCCACGCCGGCGGTGATCTGCGCTTCTTCCCAGACCAGGGAGTGCACACCGAGTTTCGGCTTCCAGTGGAACTTCACCAGCGTGGTCGCACCCTTGGCGTTGACGAACCGGAAGGTGTGGACGCCGAAGCCCTCCATCATCCGGTAGGAGCGGGGAATGCCACGGTCGGACATGTTCCACAGAGTGTGGTGAGTGGCCTCGGTGTGCAGGGTGACGAAGTCCCAGAAGGTGTCGTGAGCGCTCTGGGCCTGCGGGATCTCGCGGTCCGGGTGGGGCTTGCCGGCGTGGATGACGTCGGGGAACTTGATCGCGTCCTGGATGAAGAACACCGGGATGTTGTTGCCGACCAGATCGAAGACGCCCTCCCTGGTGTAGAACTTCGTCGCGAATCCGCGGGTGTCCCGCACCGTGTCGGCGGAGCCGCGGGAGCCCAGCACCGTGGAGAAGCGTACGAAGACCGGTGTCTCGACGTCCTTGCCGAGGAACGCAGCCTTGCTGATCTTCTTTGCGGTGCCGTACCCCTGGAAGACGCCGTGGGCGGCGGCGCCGCGGGCGTGCACCACCCGCTCGGGGATGCGCTCGTGGTCGAAGTGCGTGATCTTCTCGCGCAGATGGTGGTCCTGCAGAAGCACCGGTCCCCGCGCTCCGGCCTTCAGCGAGTGGTCGGTGTCGTACAACCGCGCACCCTGCGCCGTGGTCAGGAACTCGCCGCCCTGCGCGACGTCTTCCTGCGGGGTTCCCGTCGCCTGTCCGGTGGGGCTGTAGGTATCCGGACCGCGCTGGTCGGGCTTGGGGGGCAGCGGACCTGTCGGCTCGGTCGGTTCGTCCACCGGCACCGGCGCGGGGGCCGGGGCGCCGGGGATTTCGTTGCCGGGGCGGGTGACCTCCTGCACCTTCTCGGCGACCTTGTCGGCGGCTGCCGTCACAGGGTTCTTCTTTTTTGCGCTCACAGGGCTTCCGATCATGAGAGAGGACGGGACGGTTTTGTCTGTCAGAGGGACGAGCCGCGTGATCCGCAGGACGTGAGTACCCCTTTCCGCGACCGCGACGCAGCCGCCCGCCCGCCCGCGCCGGAGGTTCACCCGCTGGGACATTTCCCCGGGCTCTGCAGGCGGGTACTGCGAGCGAAAGGGGACAGCGGGATCATGAGCGCATGAGCCACAGGAAGAGCGCCGTCATCGTGATCGACATGATCAATACGTACGACCACGCCGATGCGAAGCTGCTGATCCCTTCGGTGGAAAAGGCTCTCCCACCGATTGGGCGTCTCATTGATCGGGCCCGGAAATCCGAGGTTCCGGTCATCTACGTCAACGACAATTTCGGGCAGTGGCGCTCGCACCACGGCGAGCTTCTCGAAACGGCGCTGGCTGGTCCCCGATCCGATCTGGTCGACCCCGTCCGCCCCGACGAGGACTCCCTGTTCGTCGTCAAAGCGCGGCACTCCATCTTCTTCGAGACGCCACTGGCCTACCTGCTCGGGGAACTACGGGTGGACCACACCATCCTGTGCGGGCAGGTCACCGAACAGTGCGTCCTGTACTCCGCTCTCGACGCCCACATCCGTCACCTGCGAGTGACCGTGGTCAGGGACGCGGTGGCGCATATCCACGCTGACCTGGCCGACGCGGCACTCAAGATGATGCGGATCAACATGAACGCTTCCGTCGTGCGCAGTTCCGCGGTTCGGCTCTGACCGGGGCGCTGGGTGGTGGAGGCGTAACCCGCGCGCTTGGAGTAGGGCAGGAGCCCGTCGGGGGTACAGGCGGGTGGCGCGCGGTGTCCCCGTCACCGCCTTGGGTACACGGCGTGAGGGTGGGAGAGCGTTCCACCCCCTGACGTACTCGAAGGAGAACCTGGTGGACGGGATCGTACTGCTCAAGGAAGACCACAAAACGGTGGAGAAGCTGTTCAAGCAGTTCGAGAAGGCCGGCGAGAAGGCCTATGTCGAGAAGCGGAAGATCGCCGATCAGGTGATCGAGGAACTCACCACCCACACCTGGATCGAGGAGAAGATCTTCTACCCGGCTGCTCGGGAGTCCGCACCGGACACCAGGGACCACGTGCTGGAAAGCGTCGAGGAGCACCATGTGGTGCTGTGGATGCTTTCCGAGATCAAGGGTCTCGACCCGGCCGATGAGCGGTTCGACGCCAAGATGTCCGTCCTCATCGAGAATGTGCGTCACCACGTCGAGGAGGAAGAGAAGGAGTGGTTCCCGGAGGTCCGCAAGGCCATGGGCCGCAACCGTCTGACCGACCTCGGCGAGCAGATGAGCGAGGCGAAGAAACAGGCTCCGGGTGACCCCTTGGCCGTACCCAGCGCAGACCAGTAGGTCTCGGGGCACGAGAATGCACGGCTGCTACCCACCGCGAACACGCTGTACTTCACCGTCGGCAATATCGGGCGGGTCGCTGGGCCGCTTGTGTCGGGCATTCTGATCTCGCTGCCGAACGGCTACTGCTGGGCATACGGCGCCGTCGCCGTGCTGTTCTCTCTCCTGCTGGACTCGGCCGCGCACCTGCCCCCGATCATGCCGACCGGATCGGGGGCCCGGACCGGTGGGCTGCGCTCGGTCTTCGATGGCTGCATTTCATCGCTGCCGCCCCGAGCTCGGGATGTCCTTCGTGGTCGACCTCGGGGCGATGACCCTGGCCATGCCCACCGCCCCCTTCCCTCAAGCGGCACAAGTGCGCTTCGGCGGAGGAACGTGGCCGCTGTACTCGGCCATCGCCATCGCCATCGCCATCGCCATCGCTATCGCCATCGGGCAGCCCTAGCGGGGCTGTTCAGCGGGTGGATCGGGCGCGTTCGCCGCCAGGGCCGGGCGCCGGCCATCGCCGTAACCGCCTGGGCGGCGGCCATCGCCCTCGCAGGCACCCTCCACCGTCTCCGCGCCGCCGCGGCCCTCCTGGCCGCTGCCGCAGGGGCGAAGTCGACGGCGAGCCTGGAGGAGCAGGTATCGGCGTGCCCTTGCGACACCCACACCGCGCACACGTCCAAGCCGTAGCGGACCAAGGCCTCCTCGTAGCCGATCCACATGCGAACCGCGGGATGGTGCCGCCATCCGTAGCCGGGCACGGTCAGGCCGCGCAGCACCTGGAGGGACTCGACCCGCTGCTTGCCCGGTCGTGCCCGGTCCAGGACCGCGGCGGATCGGGTGAAGTCGGCATACGGGAGAAAGGTCTGCACACAGGATGCCTACCGCGGCCGACCCTTTCCCGTACGGGCGACCGGTGCGGCCTCCTGTGCTTTCACGCGTGGGCACGGGTAATCGCTTCCTGCTGTTGAGGTGCTGCGCAAGGCGTCCGTCCGGAGACTCTTCGCCCATATGGAGGCGTCGGCAGGGGGCGACGTGGGGCATCCGGCCGAGGCGGGACTGAGGCGCTCACAGAGCGCTGACCCGGCCTACCGACGCCGTGTGCCCGGGCTCCCCACGCGGCCTCAGCGACGGCCAGGCCACTCCGGTCGCGGCGACTGAGGTGCCGGCCCTGGGCGCGCCCAGGCTCAGGGGATGCGCGGATGCGGCCGGGGTGAAACGGTCCAACCTGGGAACTCTGACACAGGCGCCACGCCATGGACCCCGGGCCTGTGGCCAATCCACGTCAGGAGCTTGACCGTCATGCGCGCACTGTCTCTCGTCTGTTCGCTGAACACCTCGCCCACGTCCTCCAGCAGTCACCTGCTCGCGGAGCAGGTGATGGCCGAATTCCGCGATCTCGATGTGGAGGGAGAGGCCGTGCGCGTGGCTGACTTCGATGTCCGGCTCGGAGTGGAACTGGACATGGGCGAGGGCGATCAGTGGCCCCTGCTACGCGAGAAAGTGATGCGGGCCGACATCGTCGTCATCGCCACGCCGATCTGGCTGGGGCATCCCTCGAGCATCTGCCAGCGGGTCCTGGAGCGCCTGGACGCGGAGCTGTCCGAGACGGACGACGAGGGCCGCCTTCTCACCTACGGCAAGGTCGGGGCCGTAGCTGTGGTGGGCAACGAGGACGGTGCCCACAAGGTGAGCGCCGATGTCTTCCAGGGCCTCAACGACATCGGCTTCTCCCTCGCGCCGGGGGCGGTCACCTACTGGGTCGGCGAAGCCCAGCAGGGCACGGACTACCAGGACCTCAAGGAGACCCCCGACGCCGTGAAGGCGACGACACACACGCTCGCCGTGAACGCCGTGCACTTGGCGCGCCAACTCACCGGTCGCCCCTATCCGCCGAGCTGAAATCACAGGTAAGCGCCTGGATGGCGTCACCGAGTCGGCCGCTGTCGACCGTCCGTCCGAGGAGGCCCGATGTCTGACGCCGTGCCCCTGGCCCACAAAGGACCCGACCTCAGAGCGAGAAAGGCAGTGCTCATGAAGGACACCGATCAGCAGAACCCTGTCGAACGTCATCCTCAGCCGGACTTCCCGCAGCAGGACCAGGCTCATCCGGGATGGACCGGCCCCATGGATCCGCCGCCGGACCACGGCGAGGACTCCTACCGGGGCAGCGGAAAGCTGACCGACCGGAAGACGGTCCTGACCGGCGGCGACTCAGGTATCGGCCGGGCCGTCGCACTCGCCTACGCGCGCGAGGGGGCGGACGTCCTCTTCACCTATCTGCCCGAGGAAGCCGAGGAGGCCCGCGAGACCGCCCGGCTCGTGGAGGACGCCGGGCGCAAGGCGGTCGCGGTGCCCTGCGATATCCGTGACGAGGAGCAGTGCCGCCGACTCATCGAACGCGCTGTGGCGGAGTTCGGGCGCATTGACGTTCTCGTCAACAATGCCGCGTACCAGATGTCGCAGCCCGACGGCATCGGCGCCATCTCCACCGAGCAGTTCGACCGTGTGGTGCGCACGAACCTCTACGGCATGTTCTGGCTCTGCAAGCTCGCCCTGCCGCACATCCCGGCCGGCGGCTCGGTCATCAACACCACGTCCGTGCAGGCCTACAAGCCGAGTCCGCACCTTCTCGACTACGCCATGACGAAGGGTGCGATCGTGACCTTCACTCAGGGGCTGGCGCAGATGGTCGCCTCCGACGGGATCCGTGTCAACGCGGTGGCCCCCGGCCCGGTGTGGACGCCGCTGATTCCCGCGACCATGCCGGACACCACCGAGTTCGGTAAGCAGTCGCCGATGGGGCGGCCCGCGCAACCGGCCGAGATGGCTCCTGCCTACGTCTTCCTCGCCTCCCAACAGGCCGGCTTCATCACGGCGGAGATCATGAACGCCACCGGCGGCACACCCCTGCCCTGACCGAACAGAGCAAGGAGACGGAACAGAGCAAGGAGACGGAACAGAGCAAGGAGACCGAACCGGCAGACGAGACAACGAAGGAGGTTCCCCGTCGTCGCGAATGTCCTGACCTGGGAGACCAGGGCGGTCTGGCGTTCCGTCCGCCGTGCCGTCACCGAGTCGGGAGCCGAGCGCGACACGGCGGTGCAGTCTCTCAAGGCTGCCGGCGCGGCACTGCTCGCCTGGGCCGTGGCCGGTTGGTGGTGGGATGCTCCGATGGCGCTGCCGGCGCCTTGGACGGCACTGTTCCTCGTGCCGAACACCGTCTACCGCTCGCTGCTGTCCGCGTTGCAGTAGTTCGCCATGGTTGTCGTCGGCACGTTCCTCGCCGCCGCGGCCGGCGTGCTGACCGATAACACCATGGCGGCGATGGCGCTGGCGCTCCCCCTGACTGTCCTCCTCCGCGACTACGCCCGTTTCGGCACCCAGGGCCTCTACGCGCCGACCGCCGTGCTGTTCGTTCTCGCCTACGGCTCCTACACGGGCCCAGAGATCGCCCACCGGTTCCTGGAGACCCTGCTCGGAGCGGCTGTCGGCAGCGCTGTCAACGCCCTGGTGTTCCCTCCCGTCCACTCTCGTCGAATACGCCACCTGAGCGCCCAACTACCCCTCCAGTCAGCCGAGTTGCTGCACGATGTCGCCGACGGCCTCGCCGAGGGATACAGCGAGGCGCAGGCACGCGACTGGTACGACCGGGCACTGCGGCTCGCCGATGTGGTGACCGACCTCAGGGAGCAGCGCCGCCGGTCGGACGAGAGTTACCGCGTCAACCGGGGCCTGCGGCTTGCGGCACGGGGCCGCGCCCGCGCGTCCGAAGGCCGCCTGGGATCTCGTATGGGACCAGGTCACCGAGCACATCGCGACGACCGTCCGGACGCTGGCCGAGCCCGCCCGGCGGCCCGCGCTCTCCTCCGATGCGAGGGACCGCCTGACCGTGCTGCTGCGGACGGCCGGAGACGCCTGCCGGTCCGACGACTACTGGCATCGAGTCGAAGACCGCCGCGCCGTCGACGATGTCGTTCCGGCCAGGGATTTTCGACACCCCCTGGCTCACGCTTCCGCGGCTCACCGGCGTCTGTCCGTCATATCCGCCAGCGGTAACCGGGCGGTCGCATCGACGACCGCGGGGCTCCTGGCCGACACCAGACGGCTTCTGTCAGCCCTTCTGCGGATCGCGGATCCTGAAGCGGTGCTCATGCCGGGGCCTTCAGCGCGCCGGCACGCGACCGCGCGTGCGGGCGGCTGAACTGCGGCCGTTCGCTGCGTCCGGAACTCCAGCGGTGCGGCCGCTTCCCGCGTCCCACGCCTGCCTCGCCCCGCTGGTCAGCGGCCTGTCGTCCCAGTGTCCGCGGAAGTGCCTCGACACGCTTCGTTCCACTCGCCGCGGGAACTCGGCCTGCATGGACAAGGCTATGGGCGAGCACGGGTCGTACTGGATCGAGACAGCTCCGACCGGACCTCCTCATCCGCCGGCGACCGCTGATCTCACAGTCGACGTGGCCGTGGTCGGCGCGGGTATCGCGGGGCTCAGCGCTGCCTGGGAGCTGGCCAGGAGCGGTCGGAGCGTCGCCGTACTGGAGGCCGACCGGATCGCCGTGGGGGTCACCGGCCACACCACAGCCAAACTGACCGCTCTGCACACCCTGATCTACGACCGGCTTCGGCACACCAGGGGCGCCGAGGCCGCGAAGCTCTACGGACGATCACAACTGGAAGCGATCGAGCACGCCGCGGCGATCGTGCGGGAACTGGACATCGACTGTGACTGGGAGGAAAAGGCGGCCTTCACCTACACCCAGGACACCGGGGCTGTCGACCAGCTGAAGGCCGAGGCGGACGCCGCGCGGGAAGCAGGGCTGCCTGCCGAGTTCGTGACCGAGACGGGTCTGCCGTTCCCGGTCGCGGGCGCCGTCCGTGTGACGGAGCAAGCTCAGTTCCATCCACGGAAGTACCTTCTGGCGCTCGCCGACGATCTGGTCCGTGCCGGCGCGGTGATCCACGAGGGCACGAGGGTCGTCGCCCTCAAGGAGGGTGAGCCCTGTCGGCTGACGACCGAAGCGGGAGTGACGGTCACCGCGACCGACGTCGTGGTCGCCACGCACTACCCGGTCTTCGACCGTGCGCTGCTCTTCACCCGGCTCTCCCCGCGCCGTGAACTCGTCGTGGCCGCGCCCATCCCCTCCGAACGCGATCCGCACGGCATGTTCATCACGCTCGACCAGCGGACGCGCTCCGTGCGCACCGCCCCGTACACGGACGGGCAGCGGCTGCTCATCGTCACCGGTGAGCACTTCACCCCGGGCACCGGTGATGTCGAGGAGCGGTTCGCGCGACTCGCCGACTGGGCCGAGGCGCACTTCGGAAAGCTGACTTTCACGAACCGGTGGGCCGCCCAGGACAACGACTCCACCGACTCCGTCCCGCTTGTCGGACCCCTGCACGTCGGGAGCCGTCACACCTACGTGGCGACCGGATTCGGCGGCTGGGGCATGAGCGGCGGCATCATGGCCGGCCGTCTCCTCTCGGACCTGATCACCGGCAGGCAGCCCTCGTGGAGCGAACTGTACGACCCCCGCCGGGTGCGTTCGGCCGTGCGTGAGGCGCCGGCCTTCCTCAAACACCAGGCCCACGTGGCCGGGCATTTCGTCGGGGACCGGCTGCCTGCGATATCGGGTGCCTCCGTGGACAGCATCGCCCCTGGGGACGGTGCTGTCGTCCGCGTAGGAGGTCACCGCTGTGCGGTTCACCGTGACACGGACGGTCAGCTGCATGCCGTTGACGCACGGTGCACGCACCTGGGGTGTCTGGTCGCCTTCAATCGGGCGGAAGGAGCGTGGGAGTGCCCCTGCCACGGCTCCCGCTTCAGCTCCGACGGAGAGATTCTCCAGGGCCCGGCCACCCGGCCCCTCGAGCGCAGAGACATCGGCAAGAACGCGTGACGGACAGCCGAGGGGGACCGCCGAGACCGGGCAGCAGCCGATTGCCGCCGCGCACAGCCGGGCTGCGTGTGACCGTCCTCAGTGCGAGCACTGGGCCCGATGGCGGATTCCGCGCAGACCGGGCCACGGTGATCTGCCGACGCGGTTCGGACGTTGTACTCCAAGGCATGGCAGACCCCTGTCCCAGACACCCGACCGTGATGCTTCGGCCCTTTCCCGCCTGGCGGCATGGCGTTGCGCAGCCACAACGGTCTGGCTCCTGGTCACAATGACGCTGTTGGTCACCGAGCGGCGGGAGCCGGGGTTGCACGGTCGAGAGGTACGCAGGGGGTCGGGGCTGCTCGTTGCCCTGCTCGTCCTGAGCGGCTGTGGCGGCACCGGCGCTCGCGGCGCTGACGCCACGACGGCGGTCGAGGCGTTCGAGCGTGCGGTGACGAGCGGAAGGGCCCTGGCCGCCTGCGCCCTCCTCGCTCCGGAGACACGCGATGAGCTCGAGGACTCCGGGCGCATGACGTGCGTCGCCGCGCTCGGAGAGGAGCAGCTTCCCGAAGGAGGCCCGGTGCGGAGCGTGGATGTGTACGGCAGACAGGCGATGGTCACCCTTCGGAACGACACGCTGTTCCTGTCGCAGTTCCCCGGCGGGTGGAGAGTGGTCGCGGCCGGCTGTGAACCCGAGCGGGACAGGCCGTACAAGTGCCAGGTCAAGGGGGCCTGAGACCGGTGAGAGCGCTGTTCGCGCTGTGTCTTGTGACGGTGTTCGGCGGGTTGACCTATTTCATCACGTTGGGACTGCTGCACCGATGAGGGACGGATGGGGGGAGCATGCGCCGGTTCGTTCGTGACAACAGTCTGACGCTGGCTTTCGGCGTCGCGTTCCTGCTCGCTCTGGCCGGTCAGGCGGTGGCCGGCCGTGCCGAGTTCAACCAGCAGCTCGTGGTCGACGGGCTGGCGCCGCTCGGATTCGGTGACTACCTCATGTCATCGGACTTCGCCGTGGATGTATCCGAGAACTGGCAGTCGGAGTATCTGCAGTTCTTCCTCTATATCTTCGGCACCGTCTATCTGCTGCAGCGGGGCTCGCCGGAGTCGAAGGAAATGCACAAGGCGGGCATCGAATCCGAGAAGGATCAGCGGATGGGCGAGCACACCGGTCCTGATTCACCGCGCTGGGCGGGTACGCGGGACTGGCGCCAGGCGGTCTTCTCCCGCTCGCTCGGACTCGTCATGGCAACGATCTTCTTCCTCTCCTGGCTCGCGCAGTCCATCGCGGGAGTGGCCGCCCTTGACGAACAGCGGCTGCGCCAACTCCAGGCGCCCATCGGCTGGGGAGAGTATGTGATGTCGGCCGACTTCTGGAGCCGCTCGCTGCAGAACTGGCAGTCGGAACTGCTGGCCGTCGCCTCGATGGTGATCCTCTCCGTCTACCTCCGCCAGCGAGGCTCCCCGGAATCCAAACCCGTCGGCACCGCCCACACCTCCACCGGCGTCGAGGGCTAGGGGCCCCTAGACCGCGCTCTGCTTCAGCACTCAGTCGGCGGCCCGTAGGCCGCATGTCAGGTCGATGGCCCAGAGCCGATCGCGTTTGTGTTTCACGCCGATTTACTCGTTTCCGGTAGGAACGCGGCAGCGGGGTACTCGGCCAGCATGATCGCTTCCCAGATCCTCGCGGCCGAAAGCTCGGCATCGCTCTTCCTGATCGTCGCCGGCGTGGTGGTGGTCGCTCTCCTGATCGGCGCGTTCTGGTACGGCAGCCGTCGCGCGGCGAACCGCAGGACTCCGGGCGCCCATCCAGCAGGCGAGAGGCCGCAGGCGGCGCCGCGGCAGGACTCCTGGACGACACCCGACGAGAGCGGCGATGGGCAGACGCGGCGCTGACCGGTCGCCCTTGTCGCCCCTGTACTCATCTCGCGCCGGCAAGCCGGACCCGGTGGCCGCGACTCGCGTGGCAGGCGCACGACGGAGTCCTGGGCGCCGGCGATGCGCAGCCATCCCTGAGCGTCGCTCGGGCGTTGGTGGGCGGTGACGAAGACGTTGATCCCGCTGGAGTCCATGAATGTCACGCCTGAACAGCAGGAAGCCCATCATGCTGCCCACGCCGAGTGAGACGCCAGGGCCAGGAATTCGGTACGGGGGACGGCATACGGCGTCTCGTCTTCTGCTCGCGGTCTCATGGGGTGGACGGCCGGTCGAGCACCCACGCCCAGCGCTTGCATGGCGCAGGACGACCAACTCTCCGTACCGCTGTCCTGAAGCCAGGAGTCGAGCGCGCTACCCCTCTGACATGACGCGTAAAAGCCGGGGTACTTGTACCACCCCGGTACTTGAGGGGGCAGGTACGCAGGAGGGCCGATGGTCATCGGTCCGTCGCTCACCCAGCTTCGAAGGTGATCACACGTGCCGCAGCCTGTCACTCACGTAGAGGTGCACCCGCACCCGACAACCACACTCCGCCACCGCGCGCACCTGCTGCGCAACGGTCAGCCTCCCGTGTCGCTCGACCTGGAGTTGCACTACACCGCGGTGGACCCCTTCGCCGTCCGTATCACCCTGCTGGCGGACGGCGCCTCAGTACGCTGGTCGCTGTCCCGGGAGGCGCTTCTGCTCGGGCTTCGTCGGCATGAGGGACTGGGCGACGTGGCCGTGTGGCCCGTCCGGCCTCCCGCGGGGCCTGAGCGGCTCAGCATCCGGCTCGGGCCACCCAGGGGCTGCGCTGTGTTCCAGGCGGAACGCGCCGTGATATCCGACTGGCTGGACGTCACCCTGCGGCTTCTTCCGCGAGGTGCGGAGAGCGATCACTTGCACTGGGACGACTTTCTCCTGCCGCTGCTCGACAAGAGCTGAACAGGCCGACGGCTGCCGCACCCGTCGACCCGCGCCAGCGGCGCCGGGGCACGGAATCGCCATCGCCTTCAGCGAATGTGCTGATCATTGCTTCTCCCGCCCGGCGTCGCAGCACTTCCTGCCGCCGGGCGATGTTCGAGCAGGCAGTGGTCCGAGACAGCACTGGAGCCGCCCCCCGGGGGGCGGCTCCAGTGCTGCTCTTGCGGAGGACGTCAGATGCGGCCGCGGTAGGCGCCGGTCTCCTTGCCGCTGCCGCGGGACTCGATGTAGGTCTTGAACCGCTTCAGGTCACCGGCGGCCTGGCGCTTCACGAAGCCGAGCTTGTCTCCGACCGTGTCGATCATGCCCTCGGGGTCGTGGTCGAGCTGGAGCATGACCTTGGTCCGCTGTTCGGCGAGGTGATGGAAGGTCACCACGCCGGCCTGCTTGACCTCGCCGCCCACGGTGGTCCAGGCGACGCGCTCGTCGGGGATCTGTTCGGTGATCTCCGCGTCGAACTCCCGGCCCACGCCATCAACCTTGGTCACCCAGTGTGTGAGGGTCGGGGTTCGCTGTTCGATCCGCTCGACGCCTTCCATGAACTGGGGGAAGTCCTCGAACTGGGTCCACTGGTTGTAGGCGGTGGAAACAGCGACGTCCACCTCGATGGATTCCTCGATCTTCGACATGTCGCCCTTCTCCGTTGCGATTGTGGACGATCTTCGAGTGCCCGCCTCTGCCTCCTCGACACCATCTGAGGCGGGAAGAAGTCGAAGGCCTCGCGAGCGAGTGCTCGGTGGCGGAGCCTTGGCGCGCCCGAGGAGCCGGAGCTCCAGGGCCGCGCGGCCGGCGGCCAGCCTCTCGCAGCGTCAGGCGGACCGACCCCGTACGCGTGGCGGAAAGAAGGTCGCATCATGCTGAAACGCTCCCAGGAGCGGGGTGTGCCCAGCAGGTCCTTCACCTGGCCGCGCAGCCGTCCGGACGTCCCCGACGACAACGCCCGGAGCATCGGCCGGGATGGAAGCGGTGTCCAGGACGCGGTCCGCCCCCGCCCAGCCGCCGATGACCTTGCCGTGGCGGAACGCCTCGTCCAGCAGGAGCAGCAGCCGGGGGTCGCCGGCGGAGCCCACCGGCCGGTTCCTGGCCTCGCGTCCGGGAAGGGGCGCTCCCTGAAAGTTTCGTAGGCCGAGCGCCGGAGGGCGAAACCTCTGGGGCTCTCTGGGGCTCTCTGGGGCTTGTAGGGGTGCCACAATCGGTGGGGCGGGGACGTGGGACGGCAGCACTTGCGTCGGTGGCGCTCACGGTGGCCGCTCGGTGACGGAACGGCTTTGGACGACGTCATCCAGGCGGCACAGGGCAACCGGCTGTCACAGGGCAACCGGCTGTACGGGAAGGTGCCGACCACGCCGTGGCGAGGCGCGAACAGGCGCGGCCGCACCTCGCGCCGAAGTGAATCAAGTCACGTTGAATAAGTGATATCCCGGCGCTCGGTGAGAGGACCTCAGGTCACAGCCTCCCCAGCCGCGCTCCTTTTCCTTGCCGCTTTTTGTTATGCGTGATTTCCCGTCGCGCCATCGGCTGAGAGTTTGTGCCTGCGTCCAGGTGCTCTATAAGTTCGGGGCGTCCGGGCGCCGGGCCGACTCCCATGTCCCAGGCCCGCGTTCGGATTTCGGCGGATTGCTGAGCCCGTCCTCCCCCCACTTTCGAGGAGTTTCTTGTGCATGAGGCCCCATCACGTCCAAAACGCGTCGGAAGGTCGAAGGGGCTACGCCGTCTGTCGCGCACCAGGCGCCGCGTGATGGCGGTGACCGCTGCCGCCGCCGTCGCTGTGGGCGGCCTGGCGTGGATGACCTTCGGCCCGGTAAGTGCCGCCCCCGAAGCCGGTGCGGCGACCACCACGGCCACCGCGGCCGGCGCCACCACCGCGTTCACCAGCTACGAGGCTGAAGACGGCACCCTCGCCGGCGGTGCGACAAAGGTGGCGGTCACCTCCGCGCCCACCAGCAAGTACTCCAGTGCCGCCCTTGAGGCGTCCGGGCTCGCCTACGCGCACCTCGCCGCGACCAATCAGTCGGTGCAGTGGACGAACAACACCGGCAAGCCGGTCAGTTACGTCAACGTCCGCGCCAGCATCCCGGACTCCTCCGACGGCGCCGGGACCACCGCGACCCTCGATCTGTACGTCAACGGCACGTTCCGGCAAGCGCTGAACCTCAATTCCAAGCAGACCTGGATATACGAGGGCGGCTCATACAACAGCAGCACTGACGAGAATCCCGCAAACGGCGACCCTCGGGTCTTCTGGGACGAGTCGCGCACATTCGTCACCGGCACTCCCATCGCGGCCGGCAGTACCATCCAGCTCAAGAAGAGCTCGGCGAACACCGCGTCTTACTACAACATCGACGTGATCGACGTGGAGGACCCGCCCGCGCCCATCGCGCAGCCGGCCAACTCCATCTCCATCACCAGTTGCGGCGCGGTCGTCAGCGATGTCCCGACCAACGGCTCGGCCGCCAGCGGGTCGGTGGACAGCCGCGCCGCGATCCAGACCTGCATCAACCAGGCGCAGACAGAGAAGAAGATCCTCTGGATCCCGGAGGGCACCTTCTATGTCAAGGGCACCACGGGGCTGACCGCCAAGGGGATCACGATCGCCGGCGCCGGGCAGTGGTACAGCAACATCTACCGCGACGTGCCCCTGCCCTTCACCGGTGGCATGAGCGCGCTGTTCTCGGTGACCTCGTGCACCGTGCAGAACTTCCACATCGACTCCAACTCCACCAGCCGTCACAACGGTGACGGCGGCGCGATGGACACCACCGGCACCGACTGGTCCGCCAGCGGTCTGTGGTCGCAGCACACGATGTCCGGCTTCTGGGCCTCGGGCACCGGCGGCACGATAGAGAACAACCGTCTGACCTCCATCTGGGCCGACGGCATCAACGTGAACAACCAGGCGCTCAACACGTTCACCGGGTCCAACCTGACGGTGACCAACAACTACATCCGCGGCACCGGTGACGACGAGCTGGCGATCAACTCCGTCGCCTTCAAGGCCAGCGACCCGTCGCAGACCTACCCGCCTATGTCGAACGTCACCATGACCCACAACACCGCGATCGCCCCCTGGGGTGCCCACGGCATCGGGATCTACGGCGGTGGCGGCCACGTCATCAGCGACAACTACCTCGCCGACTCCGGGCGGATGATGGCCCTGAACGCCGGCGTGTTCAGCGACAACGGCAGCGACCTGACCTCCGCCACGATCAAGGACAACGTCATCGTCCGGTCCGGCGGCAATTCCTGGGGCCAGGGAACGCCCGCGGTGATCATCGGTGACGGCGCCGCCGGCGTGAACAACGGAGCTATCAGCAACATCACCATGACCGGCAACACCATCTCCGATTCGCTTTTCGACGCGATCGGCTTCACCAACTCGAACAACTCGAAGCTGCAGAACAACACGGTCACGAACCCCGGACGTAACGGCATCGTGATCGCACCGCCGAACTTCCCCGCGCCCATCGGATCGGCGAGCATCACCAGCAACACCGTCAGCGGTCTCAAGTCCGGGATGACCGCGTACCAGAACAACTCCAGCACCTTCACCGCCACGTTGAGCAACAACAGCTGGCAGGGAGGCACCGGCGCCACCCCCACCACTGAGACGCCGTACGGCGGCACCGCCGCCGCGCTGCCCGGCACCGTGCAGGCCGAGAACTACGACACCGGCGGCCAGGGCGTCGGCTACAGCGTCTCCTCCGTCAACAACAGCGAGACCTACCGCTCCGACGGCGTCGACGTCATGACGACCACCGACACCGGCGGCGGCTACAACCTGGGCTTCACAGCGGGCACTCAGTGGTTCCGCTACACCGTCAAGCCGCTGACGGCCGGTACGTACACGGTGAGCTTCCGCGTGGCGGCACCCTCCGCCGTGACCGGCGCCCTGCACCTGTCCAACGCGTCGGGCACCAACCTCAGCGGCGCGGTCGACATCCCCGCCACCGGCGACTACCAGAAGTGGACCACGGTCACCGCGAGTGTCACCCTCCCGGCGGGCCAGCAGGTCCTGACCCTCAACGAGGACAAGGCCGGCTGGAACATCAACTCCCTCTCCTTCGCCGACAAGAGCGCGTCCGCCGTCAACTCCTCGGCGTGGTACGAACTGGTCAACCAGAAAAGCGGCAAGTGCGTGGACGCCACCGGCTCCGGCACCGCCAACGGCACCGTCGTCCAGCAGTACACCTGCGTCGCCGCCGTCGTGAACCAGGAATGGCAGTTCGTCTCGGCCGGCTCCGGCTACTACGAGGTGCTGAACCGCAACGCCTCCGCCCAGACCCAGGCATGGGACGTCATCGGCAGCGCCACGGCCACCGCTTCCGGAGCCAAGGTCCAGACCTGGTCCTACCACGCGGAGACCAACCAGCAGTGGCAGGCCGTCGCCAAGACGGGCGGCACTTTCACCCTCGTCGCCCGTAACAGCGGCTTGTGCCTGACCGCCCCCAGTACCGCCAACGGCGCCCAGTTCCAGGTCAGCACCTGCGACAGCAGCACCGCGCAGTCCTTCTTCCTGTCCCCGCAAGCGTCCTGATCCCAGCACGGCTACGCGATGCCCGAACCCCGCTGCGGGGGTTCGGGCATCGCTTGCTTAGGAGCGGGAGCGGGAGCGGGAGCGGGAGCCGGGAGCTAGGAGCCGGTAGCTAGGGGCCAGGGGACAGGAGCTGCTTGTTGTCGCCGCCCTTGGGGCCAGGTGCGTGTCGCCCCGGTCCGATACCGGCAAAGACTCGGCCACTCACTCACTCCCTCAGCCAGCCAGCCAGTCGGCGGACGGGGCGGTGGCAAGGCCGACACCAATCCGTTCCCTTTACGATCATCGTCATTGGCTCATCCACGGGTCACTGAATTCTCACAGGAATGCAAGCTTCGCGCTGCGTCTCCGCGTAATGCCGGTGAGCGATATCTGTGTATTCTCTTTGAGGGTTGAGCCGTCAGGTCCCCCGCCTTGCGAGCCGTCAGATCCCCCGCCTTGCCGATGCTCTCCGCTTGGTCTGTCCCTCCAGGTTTGAGGCCGTGTCTGACCTGGGCATACGTGACGCGCATCGCGACGTATCCCCGCTTCCGGTTCCGGAATATCCGTAATACCGCATTCGGGGAATTAATTAACCCGGGGATTTCTCTTGCCCCCGGCATCGGCTCGGGGTACTTTAACGCCGCGCTAAGTGGATGACGTGCTCATGTCGGATGAAAAGGACCCCTCCGGCACGGCGGGCGTTTCCCTTTTCGTCGCACGGAATTCATGGATCTCGATGCAAGGCATCCCGGGCGAGGGGCCTTGCTCACCCCGCTGATATTGAGGAGTCCGCTGTGCGTTACAAGCTGTCATCGACCGTGAACCCAGAGCAGGACCTGGGGGAAGCCACGCCCCGCCCCGAGCGCCGGGGACGGTCGCTCCACCGGTCCGCGATCGCGACCGTCATGGGCGCCGCCGCCCTCGTCCTGGTCGCACCGGGCACCGCGAGCGCCAACGTCCTCACGGCTCTGCCGCAGAACGCCAGCGGTGTGGAGCAGACGTTCTCCCCGGCCTACGACTTCGACACCGACGGCTGCTACTCCACCGCTGCCATCGGCGCCGACAGCAGCATCAACTCCGGCCTGCCGCTCGGCGGGGCAGTGAACGGCAACTGCCACGACATGGCCCAGCTCAACAACGACAACACGTACTCGCGCGAGAAGTGCAACAACGGCTGGTGCGCGGTCATGTACGCCAGCTACTTCGAGAAGGACCAGGACGTCGATGTGCTGCCCATCGGGCACACCCATGACTGGGAGCACGTCGTGGTCTGGATCTACAACAACGCCGTCCAATACGTCGCGGTGTCACAGCACGACACCTATCAACTCCTCCCCGCTTCCTCGATCCTCTTCGACGGAACACACCCGAAGATCGTCTACCACAAGGACTCGATCGGGTCCCACGACTTCCGCTTCGCGAGCACCGGTGACGAACCGCCGGAGAACGCCACCGGCGGCTGGTTCTACCCGCGACTGGTCGGCTGGGACGGCTACCCGGCCGGCTACCGCGACAAGCTGATCAGCGCCGACTTCGGTGACGCCACGCTGAAGATCGACGACGGCGACTTCCAGTACAACCTCTCCCTGACCGAGCCCGCGGGCATCCCGTTCGACCCCAACGCCTAGCCGGAACCCGCGCTCCGTACTCCGAACTCCGCCCGATCATTCCCCCGAGCCACACGCTGTGGGCCCCGTGCGAACGCCGGACGCTGTTGGTGAATCCGCGAGGGCCTTCGTGACTACGGCCGCACGGCCCCGTTGGGGTTGTGCGGCCGTAGTCCTGTTTCCGGCGGTGGGCTGGAGAAGGGCCGCATCGTGGCGCCGGCCCCGCACACCGAGCTGTGGCGAGCCAGGGCCCGGTCGATCGGATGCGCCTACCGGGCGAACTGGAACCAGTTGAGGTTGGTCAGGTCTCCGGAGCCGGTGGTGGTGAAGGTGGTGTAGAGGGTGTGGACGCCGGTCGCGGTGGCGGACAGGTTGACCCTGGGGCTCGTCCAGGTCTGCCAGCCGCCTGTGCTGGTCACCGGGACGGTCGCGATGACCGGGCCCGTCGTGCTGTCCAGGCGGTACTGGATCGTCCCGGTTGTTGCGGAAGCGGATGCCAGCCGTGTCGTGACCGAGGCCGCGGTCGTCGAGCCGAAGTCCACCGCACCGTAGGAAAGCCAGTCACCCGCGGTGATGTAGCCCACGTTCTGGCCGCCGCCGGTGTCCGTCGTCGTCTCCGTCTGCGTACCGGACTGGGACGTGTAACTCTCCGCCTGCGTCACGTCGTACGCGCTGCGGGTGGGCGTTGTTCCGTAGGTGAGGCCGTACCCGAAGGGGAACAGGGGTGTCTTGCCGTCGCCGTCGTTGATGGGCTGCTGGCTTGCCGACTGCATCCAGGTGCTGGGGAGCTTGCCGGTCGGGGCGTAGTCGCCGAAGAGGACGTCGGAGACGCCGTTGCCCTCGGTTCCCGGCAGCCAGGCCGCCAGCAGGGCGTTCCAGTTGGGCAGTTGGGCGGCGATGTCCAGCGGGCGGCCGGACACGAGCACGACGATCACCGGCACCCCGGACGCCCGCAGCGTGGCGATGGTGTTGAGGTCCGTGGTGTCCAGGCCCATCGCGCCGGGCCGGTCTCCGGCGCTCTCGGCGTACGGCGTCTCGCCGACGACCGCGACTGCCGCCTTGTAGGAGCTGTCGATGCCCGTGCCGTTGGCGTTGTAGGTGACGGTCGTGCCCGTGCCGGCGGCGGACCGGATCCCCTGGAGGACGGTGGTGCCGGGCGTGGTGGCGCCACTGCCGCCCTGCCACGACATGGTCCAACCGCCCGACTGGTAGCCGATGTTGTCGGCGCTCTTGCCGGCCACGAAGATCTTGTTGTTGGTCTTCGCCAGCGGAAGGATGTTCCCGGAGTTCTTCAGCAGGACCTGTGACTCACGTACGGCCTGGCGGGCGAGCGCCCGGTTGGCGGCGGATCCGACCGTCGGCGTATACGTACGGTCGGTCAACGGCTTCTCGAACAGGCCGAGTTGGAACTTCTTGGTGAGGATGCGCCGGTTGGCGTCGTCGATGCGCGACATCGGCACATGGCCGTTCTGCACCTCGGCGCGCAGGGTGGAGATGAACTGCTGCCAGGCGGTGGGCACCATGACCATGTCGATGCCGGCGTTGATCGCCTGGCTCACCTCGGCCGCGGTGAAGCCGGCCTGGCCGTCGATCTCGTCGATGCCGTTCCAGTCGGAGACGACGAAGCCGGAGAAGCCGAGTTCGCCCTTGAGCAGGGTGGTGATGAGGTACTGGTTGCCGTGGTCCTTCACGCCGTTCCAGCTGTTGTACGAGATCATCACGGAGCCGACGCCGCGCCGGAGGGCCTCCTGGAAGGGCGGCAGGTGGATGGCGCGCAGCTGGGCCTCGGTCAGCGTCGCGTTGCCCGCGTTGACGCCGTTGTCGGTTCCGCCGTCGCCGATGAAGTGTTTGGCGGTGGCGAGTACGGAACCGGGTGCGTTGAGGGCGCTGCCCTGCATGCCGTTGATGTAGCTGGTCATCATCGTGGCCAACTCGGGCTTCTCGCCGAAGGATTCGTAGCTGCGGCCCCATCTGTCGTTGCGTACGACGCAGAGGCAGGGCGCGAAGTCCCAGTCGATACCGGTGCCCGAGACCTCCTGGGCCGTGGCCTGGCCGATCTGCTGGACGAGGGCGGGGTTCCGGGTGGCGCCGAGACCGATGTTGTGCGGGAAGATCGTGGCGCCGTAGACGTTGTTGTGGCCGTGCACGGCGTCGACGCCGTAGATGACCGGGATGCCGAGGCGGCTGGTGAGCGCGGCGTTCTGGAAGCCGTCGTACATGTTCGCCCAGGAGGTCGCGTTGTTGGGCGAGGGCGCGGAACCGCCGCCGGAGAGCAGCGAACCGAGCCCGTAGGCGGGCACGTTGGCGGTGGTGACGGATGCCCGCTCGGCCTGGGTCATCTGGCCGATCTTCTCGTCCAGGGTCATCCGGGAGAGCAGGTCCTCCACGCGGGTCGGCACGGGCAGAGTCGGATCGCGGTACGGCTCGCCGGCGGCGTGGGCCGGCCGGATCTGTAAGCCCGTCACGACCAGGGACGCCGCGAAGACCAGCGTCGCCGCGGATCTGGGAATTCTGAGGACGGCTGTTCGCACAGTGGGTCTCCGTCTCGTGAGGAAATGCCCGTGAGCGGTGAAGGCGCTCCCGTTGGGGCGTACGAGACGTCGGATATCCCCGGGAAGCAGTGGTGTGGGGGCATTCGAAAGGTGTTCAGAAGGCTTCAGAAGGTTCCAGACGGTTCCAGAAGGTTTCAGAGGCATTGAACAAGTCGCTCGATACGGGGTCAAGGTCCGTACCAATACTGCGCCGGTCGTTCCTGCGCCGGTCGTTCTTGCGCCGGTCGTTCCCGCGGCGGCATGAAGACGCGTGTGTCCCCTCCTTACTGCAGGAGGGGACACACGCCGATGGTCGTCTGGCCCGGACGGTTGTGCGCGGCGACGGCCTGGCTACTCGGGCAGGCTCATCCGGCGCTTACCGGTGGTCTGCCGTCGCGTGACGGTCACGGTCAGGACGATCAGCGCGGCGAGTGCGGCGATCCCGGCCGACAGCGCCGGGAGGGGGTGGGCCACCCCGCCGGGGTTGAGCACGTAGGACAGCGTCACGGAACCGACCCTGCCGTCCACCAGGGGAGCGATGGCCAGCGCACCGGTCACGACGGCGGCCGCGGCGGCCACGGCCGGTTTCCCGCTGAGGATCAGTGCGACCCCAAGAGCCAGGCAGCAGGCGGCGACGCCGACGGCGGCGACGAGTCCGCGGGACGGCGCATCCGCCCAGTGCAGGGGGAAGTGGGCCGCTGCGCAGAGCAGGACGAGAACGCCGGCCAGAAGGCGCAGCCACGTCACCGGCTCGGAGCCGCTGGACGTTCCCGGGGCCAGGGAGTGCCCGGACAGGTTTCCATCCATGGCCGCCCCGGGGCCGTTCGTGGCACGGCCGGTGGCTTTCGTGTCCGTGTCCGGTACTTCGGCGCCGACGGTGCCGGGGCCGGTGGCCCGGTCCTCGCCCAGGTGGCCCAGGAGCTCCACCAGGTCTTCGAGGGGGCGGCCGGTGGCGGCAGCGCGTACCGCCTCGGTCCCGGTGTGCGGGTCGTGCGGTGGCCGGTGCAGGAGGAACAGCAGGCGGCCGACCTCGGCGACCGGGCGCTGCTCGGCGGCGACCCGGATCGCCTCGTCCATCCGGTCGGCGCGGTGCGGCGGGCTGCCGAGCAGTTCCACGAGCCTCGTGACGTCGTCCACGGAACGTGCCACCGCGGCCAGCCGCAGCACCTTCGCCGCGACCGGTACGCCGTCCGGTGTCTGCTCCAGCAGAGTGACGAGGTGAACGACGTCGTCCAGGGACCGCGATACGACCGCCGTGCGCACCAGCTCGTCCATGGCGGCGTCGGCCGCCTGAAGTACCTGGCCGTGGGTGCCGTCCGCGGATATCAGCCGGCGGGTCGCGGCCGGAGCAGGCGCGGGACCAGGCGCCGGAGCAGGAGCCTGGGCAGGCGCCTGAGCAGGCGCTGGGGGAGGTGCCGGGGCAGTGGCTGGGGCGCCGAGTCCGGTGATTCCCCAGTGCAGTGAGGTCGCATCGAGGTGTCGGCGTGTCCCGGGTTGTTCCGGACCGGGAGAGAAAGGCTCGGTGGCCATGTGTTTTCTCCACTTCGGGGCGCTGGACATGATGAGGACCTTTATGTCATGTCATGTGAACTTTGAACCTTTGTAATCGCCCCTCCCGTGTCCCGCCACCCGAAATCCGCGCAGGGAGGCACGACAATCAGCGGCCGCCGTCGGATTCCCTGGTTTCGCTCGCCTCGTCGCCTGACACGCGCCGTGCTCTCAGGGGACCGGTCAGCCGCTGGATCGCGGTCGTCAGCGGGTTGCCCGTGGCCGGGCGCTCGTGCAGTCCGTACGACGTCTCACGCTCCGAGGGTGCGGTCCGCCGGAGCTCCTTCAGTTCGGCCAGCGCCTCATGGGCGAGTTCGGTCGCCTCGCGGTACCGGTCGCGCGACTTGGTCATGGCGTCGAGCGCTTCGGCGTACGAGTCCACCAGCGCGCGGGCGTGCGCCAGTTCCTCTTCGAGGGTCACCAGGTGCCAGTTCTGCCGGAGGGCGGTGAGGGCCTTCTCCGCGTCTTCCGGCAGCGGCCAGGGCAGCGCGGCGAACCGTACGACCTTGTCCAGGAGCTCCGTCGGCTCCGAGCCGTCGAGGAACACGCTGCGCACGGAGAAGTCCTGCGCCTCGTACCCGATCCGGGCAGGCGTGCCGGGCAGGATCACGGCGCCGCCCCGAGGTACCCGTACGCCCAGGTCGTACAGAGCCCAGTTGACGGCCTGGAACTGTTCGGGTGCGGCGCGGTGTTCCACGACGCGGTGCCGCAGTCCGGGCGGGAGCAGACGGGCCAGCGGGAGAAGCCCGCGCTCGTCGGGTGTCATGGCCTCATGGACGACGACGTTGATGCTCCAGCTACGGCGTCCCGCTTCCCTGAGCAGGCGGCGCAGGGCCGCGTCGTCCTGCGGGAGGGGGTTGATGTCCTGCGTGCGGAGTCCGGCCACGACGTCGTGGTCCCAGGACACGGCGCTCGTCTCCGGCCAGAACATCGTCGCGGGGGAGGGCCATGCGGGGTCCCAGGGCCGCTCCGCCTCGGCCGCCAGTGTCCATCGCGGCTCCTGGTCCGGGCGCTCACGCTCACCGGTGGTGAGCCGCGCCCGCACGGTGACGGCGTCGGCGACGTGCCAGCGGGCCTCGAACACATGCTCGGCCAATGGGGACTCGGACTCGGACTCGGACTCAGACCCGGACTCGGGGTTCGACGCCGACGCCGACGCCGACGCCGATTCCGATTCCGATACCGAGTCCGAGGACGGCCGGGGCTCCAGGAAGTCCTGGATCGTGCCGCTGGTCTTCAGCCTCCGCAGGTTGTTCCTAAGGATGTCCTCCGGGGTGGGCCCGGTGTGATGTCCGCTTGCCAGCCAGACTGTTTCCGGGGCGGTCGGACGGGGGGTGGGGCGCTTGGGCATGGGTCACTTCGCGGCTGGGGAGCGGTGTGCCCTTCCAGTATGGGCAATGCGGCTATGGACAATGCGGGCCGCGGGCCGAGGGGGTGGTGAACCTCCGCTGCCGCCTGCGGAGGGACACGGCTTGGGCGGCGTACGACCGTATCGGCGTCGCGCGTTCCCCGAGCCCCTCCTTCCGACCGCACCCGCCACTCGCATGCGTCGTCAGGACGGCCATTCCGGTTCGGAGACGGTCGCGTGGAGGGCGTCGAGGAGCACTTGGGCGGGCTGGGACGCGGGCGGTTTGCCGTGTACGGCGGCCACGACCTGTCTGCGCATGCCGGCGATGGGGTCGAGCCTGACTCCGGGGTGCCGGTTGGCGAGGAGGGTGAGGCCGGGCAGCAGGCTCACGCCGAGCCCGGCCGCGACCAGTGCCTGTACGGCTACGTAGTCGTCGGTCTCGAACTCGACGATCGGCGAGAACCCGGCCCGTCCGCAGGCCGCGACGAGATGCTCGCGGCAGCGTTCGCAACCGGCTATCCAGCGAGTCCCTGCGTAGGTGGCCAGCTCCGCCCGGGGGCCGTCCCAGGAGCGGTCCTTCGGGGTGACCACGTACAACGGCTCTTCGAGAAGCGGTGTCATGGTGGTGTCGCGGCGGTCGCGCTGGGGCGGGTCCCCGTGTTCGAAGATCAGCGCCACGTCGACGTCGTTGTTGCGCAGGGCGCTGAGCGCGTCGGGCGGTTCGGCCTCGACGAGGGTGAGCTCGATGCCGGGGTACCGGTCGGAGACGCGCGCGGCCGCAAGCGGCACCAGGGTGGCCAGCGCGGAGGGAAAGGCGGCCAGGCGGACCCGGCCGGTGCGCAGCCCGGCCAGCTCGTCCAGTTCGGCGTGGACCGATTCGACCTGCGCGAGGATCGACTCGGCGCGGTCCACCAGGAGCCGGCCCGCTTCGGTGAGCCGGATACCGCGCCCCATCCGCTGCAACAGCGGTACGCCGACCTCGGCCTCGAGTTTCGCGAGTTGATGGCTCACCGACGGCTGGGCGTAGTGCAGCGCCTCGGCTGCTGCCGTGATCGAACCCTCACGGGCGACGGCGACCAGCACACGCAGCCGACTCAAGTCGATCATTTGTGAATCATAGACCGCTTCGATGACAGCCTCGAAAACACGCATTGGACCGCTACCAGGGCCGCTGGGAGGGTGAGTGGGAAAGTTCGTGCGAGACCTTGCGAGTGAGTTCGACCGCGCACATCACCGTCGACGATCTCGCCTCCCACCACGCGTGCCTGCCTCTCGGGTGCGGAAACGTGCCTGCTCCCCGGGCGCGGAAAGGAGACGTTGAATGACCACGGCTGTGAATCCACCGTCGCGATCGATGTCGGTCGGCGACAACGCTGCGCGGACCCTGGCGAACGCCACCAAGACCGTTCCGCAGATGGCCTCCATCACGCCTCGCTGGCTGGTGCACCTGATGTCCTGGGTGCCGGTCGAGGCGGGCATCTACCGGGTGAACAAGGTCGTTCATCCCGAGTCGGTACGCATCGAGTGCGACAACTACGACGAGTCGCCGCTGCCCGACACCTTCGTCGACTATTCACAGGAGCCCCGGGAGTACCGGCTCAAGGCCGTCCAGACGGTCCTTGACCTGCACACCCGGATCGCCGACCTGTACTCCAGCCCGCACAACCAGACCGCACAGCAACTGCGGCTGACCATCGAGGCGGTGAAGGAGCATCAGGAGGGCGAGCTGATCAACAGCCCGGACTACGGGATGCTGGCCAGCGTGGCGGACACGCAGCGGATCTCCACGCTGGCGGGGCCGCCGACGCCGGACGACCTGGACGCCCTCATCACGAAGGTGTGGAAGCAGCCCGCCTTCTTCCTCACCCATCCGGAAGGGATCGCCGCGTTCGGCCGGGAGTGCACCCGGCGCGGTGTTCCGCCGGCGACGGTGAGCATGTTCGGCTCGCAGTTCCTGACCTGGCGCGGCCTGCCGATCATCCCCTCGGACAAGGTCCCGCTGGAGAACGGCAGGACGAAGTTCCTGCTGCTGCGCACGGGCGAGTCGCGCCAGGGCGTGGTCGGACTGTTCCAGCCCGGGCTTTCGGGGGAGCAGGGGATGGGTCTGTCGGTGCGCTTCATGCAGATCGACCGCAGTGCCATCGCCTCCTACCTGGTCTCCCTGTACTGCTCGCTCGCGGTGCTCACCGAGGACGCGCTGGCCGTGCTCGACGACGTCGAGGTGGATAAGTTCCATGACTACGCCCCCAGTTACCGGTAACGAAGGCGCCCCGGCGTGGCTGCCGGACGAGGAGACGCTGAGCCGGCTGGCCGGGGAGTTCTTCCGAGCGCTCCCTGGGCAGCCGGCCGGCATGGAGGCTTCCGGCCCCGACGGCCGGTCGCCGCGAGGGCCGTCGCCGGCCGGGCCGCCGGGCGCGGGTTCGTCTGCTTCGGCGCCGACGGGTGTGCCGGGTGCGGGCTCGGTGCCGGTCGGCCTGCCTGCGACCGGTTCGTCTCCTTCGGTGTCGACGGGTGCGCCGGGTGCGGACTCGCCTCCTCCGGTTTCGACCGGACTGCCGGCCGTCGGCTCGTCTCCCTCGGTGCCGGCCGGCCCGCCTGCCGCGGGTTCGTCTCCTCTGTCACCGACCGGCATGCCTGCACCGACCGGCATGCCTGCCGCGAACTCGACTTCTCCGGTGCAGACCGGCACGCCGGCCGCGAACCCGCTTCCTCCGGTGCCGACCGGCCTGCCCGCCGGGGATCCGCCTCCCCCGGCGCCCACCGCGGGGATGAGCCCGCCGGCCGGGCCGCCGCCGACCAGTGCTCCGGCCAGTTACGCGGCGAGTGCGCCCGGTGCTGCCGGAGCCGCCCCGGAGCTGCCGGTGACCCCGACACTGCCGCCTGCGGCGTCGGCGCCCGCACCGGTCCGGCTCCCGGACCCCGGGCCGTACTACTTCCTCACCGAGGCACCCGGGTTCCCCGCACAGGCGCCGGAGCTGCCCGGCTTCGGGCACCTGGGGCTGCCGCGCCTCTCCGAGCCCGTGCCACCGGCGGCCACGACGGCGCCGTACTACTTCATCCAGGAACCCGGCACACCCGGTGCCCCCGCCGCGCCGGTGGGGCTGCCCTTCGACCCGCATCCGGCGTTCGACGTGCGGGCCGTCCGGCGGGACTTCCCGATCCTGTCCGAACTGGTCAACGGCCGTCCGCTGATCTGGCTGGACAACGCCGCGACCACGCAGAAGCCGCAGGCGGTGATCGACCGGCTGGCCGAGTTCTACTCGCGGGAGAACTCCAACATCCACCGCGCGGCGCACGAGTTGGCGGCCCGGGCGACGGACGCGTACGAGGGTGCCAGGAAGACCGTCGCCCGGTTCATCGGGGCGGGCTCCGCCGAGGAGATCGTGTTCGTCCGGGGCACCACCGAGGCGATCAACCTGGTGGCCAAGGCCTGGGGACCCCAGAACATCCGCGCGGGCGACGAGATCGTCATCTCGTATCTGGAGCACCACGCCAACATCGTGCCCTGGCAGATGCTGGCGCAGCAGACCGGTGCGGTGATCAAGGTGATTCCGGTCGACGACGACGGGCAGTTGCTGCTCGACGAGTACACCGCGCTGCTGTCCGACCGCACCAAGCTGGTCGCGGTCACCCAGATGTCCAACGCGCTCGGCACCGTCGTACCGATCGAGCAGGTCATCGAGCTCGGGCACCGGGCCGGGGCACGCGTCCTGGTCGACGCGGCGCAGTCCGTCCCGCATCTGCCGATCGATGTCAGGGCGCTGGACGCGGACTTCCTGGTCTTCTCCGGGCACAAGCTGTTCGGGCCGACCGGGATCGGCGTGCTCTACGCCAAGCGGGAGGTGCTTGAGGACATGCCTCCCTGGGAGGGCGGCGGCAACATGATCACCGACGTCACCTTCGAGAAGTCCAGCTACCAGCCCCCGCCGGGCCGTTTCGAAGCCGGCACCGGCAACATCGCCGACGCGGTGGGGCTGGCCGCGGCCATCGACTACGTCGAGCGCATCGGCCTGCCGAACATCGGCGCGTACGAACACACCCTGGTCGAGCACGCCACCGAAGGGCTGCGCGGGGTGCCCGGGCTCCGGTTGATCGGCACGGCCCCGCACAAGGCGAGCATCGTTTCGTTCGTACTGGACGGCTACGAGCCGGCCGAGGTGGGCACCGCCCTCAACGAGGAAGGAATCGCGGTGCGTTCGGGCCACCACTGCGCGCAGCCGATCCTGCGCCGGTACGGCCTGGAGGCCACTGTCCGGCCGTCGTTCGCCTTCTACAACACGCACGAGGAAGTGGACACGCTGGTCGCGGCCGTGCACCGGCTCGCCGACCGCCGCGGGGGGCGCCACTAACCTGCGGGGCTCCAGGCCAAAGGGAGCCTGAGATCGCGTACGGGTCAGTCCGCCACGACAGACGGAGGTCCCGGTCGCTCACCTCCGGCGACCGGGACCTCTCGCGTTCCCGGATCCGGCCACGGCGGCGACACTCCCCCGAGTTACGCGTCGTACGCGCGCGCCGTCGGGGCCAGATCCGATGTAATGATCACATCAGGTCGCGCCAACAGATCGCTAACATAACGGCCAACGGTTCCAGGGGGAGCCGAGCGCCGGGCGGTGGGAACCCGCCGTGGGCGTGCGCGGGTTGGATGTGCTGCGGCGTGGAGTGGCCGCGCGGGAAGGCAGTGGGGCGGCGTGATGCGGGACGGGCTGCGCCGTGGACTGCGGTTCGGGCTGCTGGGGCCACCGGTGCTGTACGGCGCCGACGGCGAGGCCCGGTCGGTCGGCGGCGGCAAGATGCGCGCGCTGCTGGCCGCGTTGCTGCTGGAACCGGGCCGGGTCGTTCCGGTCGACGCGCTCAAGGACGCGCTGTGGGGCGAGGTGCCGCCGGCGTCCGCGCAGGCCTCGCTGCAGAACCATGTGACACGGCTGCGGCGCCTTCTCGACGATCCGGAACGGCTGCGTGCCGTACCGCCGGGGTACGTTCTGCGCGTCGACGAGGACGAGTTGGACGTCTCCGTCTTCGACAGCCACGTCACCGCGGCGCGGGCCGCGCACGCCGGGCGTGAGTGGCAGCGCGCGCTGAGCGAGTCCACGGACGCGCTCGCACTGTGGCGCGGCGAGCCGCTGAGCGGACTCCCGCCCGAGGGCGGTGCCTACGCGCTCGTCCAGCGGCTCACTGAGGCACGGCTGCTTGTCCTGGAATGGCGGTACGAGGCTGAGGTGAGCCTTGTCGGAGCGGGGACCGGGGGTGCCGGGTCTATCCGATTGTGCCGTCTCGCCCCGGAGTTGGCCGCCCTCGTCGCCGAGCACCCCCTCCGCGAGTCCTTCCACCGGCTGCTGATGCTCGTACTGCACCGCACCGGCCGCCGCGCCGAAGCCCTGGCCGTCCACCGCGACCTGCGAGCCCGCCTGATCGAGGAACTCGGCGTCGAGCCGGGCACGGCGGTGCGGGAGGCACATCTGGAGATCCTTCGGGAGGGAGAGGGGGAGCGAGACGGGGAGGCTGAGCAGGGAGGGGAGCGGGCGCCGAGGTCTGCCCGCAACCCGGGCTGGGCAGGGGCAGGGGCGGGGGAGGATGCCGTGGCGGAGGAGGAGGCGGACCGAGGAGCTGCCGGGCGCGATGGGGCTGAGCGCGGTGGGGTGGGTGTCACGGGGGGCGGCGTCTCAGGGCCTGGCTCCTCAGGGCGGGGTGCTTCACGGTTCGACTCCTCGGGGGCGGGCATCTCAGGGTCTGGCTCCTCGGGGCGGGGTGCCTCGGGAGCCGACTCTTCAGGGGGCGGTGGCTCGGGGCCTGGCTCCTCAGGGCGGGGTGCTTCACGGTTCGACTCCACGGGGGCGGGCATCTCAGGGTCTGGCATCTCAGGGTCTGGCTCCTCAGGGTCTGGCTCCTCAGGGTCTGGCTCCTCAGGGCCTGACTCCTCAGGGCCCTTCGCCACAGGCCCCGACTCCTCAGGGCCCGGCGCCACAAGGTCCCGTATCGCAGGGTCCCGCTCCGGAGGGACCGTCAGCCCGGGCCCGGGCCCGAGCATTGGCCCGGGCAACCGGGAACCCGTAAGCCCCGGGCCCGTCTCCCCGAAGTCACGTCTCCCAGAGGCAGGCTCCCCGGGGTCCGTCGCCCCGGGGCCCGGCCCCGTGGAGCCCACTCCTCTCGGACCCGCCACCTCTCCCGACTCCGCCACTCCTCTCGGACCCGCCACCTCTCCCGACTCCGCCACCCTTCCCGGACCCACCACCCCTCAAGTAACCAGCACCCCCCGCCCTGCCCAACTCCCGCCCCCACCCGCTCACTTCACCGGCCGAAGCGACGTACAAGAGTCGCTGCGCCTGATCCTGGACGCGGATCGCCGGGCCGCCGCCGGACCCGGTTCCGGGCCCGGTTCCGGACCCGGCGTCGCAGTCATCAGTGGGATGGCCGGCGTCGGCAAGAGCGCGCTCGCGCTGCATGTGGCGCACAGGACGAGGGAGTGTTTCCCCGACGGGCAGTTGTACGTCAACCTGCATGGGGCCACGCCCGGAATGGCCCCGCTCACGCCTGGCCAGGCACTGGCCGCGCTGCTGCGGGACCTCGGTACGGAGCCCCGGCGTATCCCCGAACACCCGGACGCGGCAGCCGCGTTGCTCCGGTCGACGCTCGCGCCGACCCGTACGCTGATGGTGCTCGACGACGCGGCGCACGCCGGGCAGGTACGGCCCTTGCTCCCCGCGGGAGCGGGGTGCGCGGTGATCGTGACGAGCCGTTCGCCGCTCACGGCCCTGGACGGCGCGCACCGTTTCCCGCTGGCGCCGCTGTCGGACGAGGACAGTGCGGCGCTGCTCCGCGCGATCTCCGGACGCGAGGAGGGGCTCGACGGCGGACACCCGCTCGTCGAACTCACCGGACGGCTGCCTCTCGCCCTCCGTATCGTGGCGGCCCGCCTCGCCGCCCGCCGTGCGCTCACCCCGGACGTACTCGCCGGTCAACTGGCCGCCACAGAAGGACGGTTGCACCACCTCGAGTACGACGACCTGAGCGTACGCAGGTCACTGGCCGTCGCCCATGACGCGCTGCGCGCCTCGGAGCGGCCGGCCGACCGGGACGCGGCGCTCGCCCTGTGCCGTATCGGCGCGCTCGATCTCCCGGCGTACGGGATTCACCTCCTCGCCCGGCTCACCGGCACCGACGAACGCCGCGCCGAGGCCGCCCTCGACCGCCTCGTCGACGTCGCCCTCCTGGAGGAGACCGCGTACGGCCGCTACGCACCGCACGACCTCGTCCGCGACTTCGCCCGCGAGATCGCGGGGGCGCCGCTGGGGCACGAGGACGCCGGCGAGACGGCTGCTGAGACAGCCGGCGAGACGGCAACAGTGGAGGTCGGCACCACGGCTGCCGAGGAGGCGGACGGCACGGCAACCGAGGTGATCGGCGACCGCACGGTCTCCGGTGAGGAGGTCCCCCTCCCCGCGGAGCGCGCCCTCCGCTGGTACGCCGCCGTCGCCGCGCGCACCCTCGCGGCGATCGTCGAACCGGGCCTCGACCGCGACGACCGCGGCAGGCCGACCGCGTCGCAGCCGGCAGCGCACGCGGCGGACATCGCGGACACGGTGCCGTTCGCCTCCGCAAGGGATGCCTTCGCCTGGGGCGATCTGGAGCTGGAGAACGTGGTGGCGCTGGTGGAGCGGTACGCGCAGGTGTGCGCGTACGTCCCCGTCCTGGTGCGGCTGCTCCACCCGTACGCCCAGCGCAGCGGCCGGGTGGCCGAGGCCGAGGTGCTCCAGCGGGCCGCGCTCGGCGCCGCGCGGCGGCTGGGGGACGAGGCCGCCGAGGCGTACGCGCTCGGGGACCTCGCGGGGCTGCACTTCATGACCGGGCGCGCGGGCGAGGCACTCGCGCTCAACGACGAGGCGTTGGTGATCTGGCGGCGGCTCGGCGTCCTGTCGTGGGTGCGGCGAGGACTGAACAACCGCGGCATGCTCCTCGAAGGGCTCGGCCGGCACGACGAGTCCAGCGAGGCACTGCTGCAGAGCCTCGAACTCTCACGCAGACTGGGAGACCGGCACACCGAGGCCATCACCTACAGCAACCTCGGCAACCTGTACGGGCACACGGACCCCCGCGCCGCCATCGACCATCACCGGCGGAGCCTCGCGATCGGCGACGCGCTGGAGGACGTGATCATCCGGCACTCCGCACACTGCAACATCGGCTACGCCCGTCTCACCCTCGGTGAACCGGTCGCCGCCCTGCCGCACTTCGAGGAGAGCCTGCGCATTCTCGGCAGCCACGGCGACTGGCACGGCGAAGCCCAGACCCGGCTCGGACTGGTGCGCGCCCTGCGTGGAGCGGGCCTCAGCGCCAGGGCCGCCCACGAGTGCGACCGTCTGCTGCGCCGCGCCGACAGCCGCGCCGACCGGTACACCGAAGGGCTCGCACACCACCAGCGCGGGCTGCTGCTGCGCCTGGAGGGGGACGCCGAAGGGGCCTGCGAGCTGTGGCGGTCGGCGCTCGACGCGCTGGACGGGACGGACACCTCGGTGGTGGGGGAGTTGCGGGAACTCCTGGCCCAGTCGGCCGCGGTGACCTGATGCCCTGCTCCTGAGCGACGTCTGCCCGTCTCACTTCGCGTCCGCGTAACACTCCACCACCGCCGTCGTGAACGGAAAACGGACCGGTGTCTCGCCGAACGTGAGGCGGCCCGCGAGGTCGGCCGCCGCGCGGATCGCGGTCACCACGGTCTCCGCCTCCTCGGCGGGGCAGTGCACGATCACCTCGTCGTGCTGGAAGAAGACCAGCTCGGCGGTGAGGCCGGCGCAGGTGCGCCGGAGGGCGGCGAGCACCAGCAGGGTCCATTCGGCGGCGCTGCCCTGGACGACGAAGTTGCGGGCGAAGCGGCCGCGGGCACGGGAGTTGGAGGATGCGTAGCCGGGGCCCCAGGCGGACGCCTGGTCGCCGGTGGTCTCGGCGGGGTCGTCCTGCGGGATGCCGGCCTCCTCCGATGCGGCGTCCGCGGCGTCGGAGGCGCCGACCGCCGGAGGGCATGTCCGCCCGAGCCAGGTCCGGACGAGCCGTCCCTCCTCGCCCGCGCGGGCCGCGTCGTCCACGTAGGCGACTGCCTTGGGGAAACGGCGGCGCAGCAGGGCGAGGTTCTTCAGCCCGTCACCGGACGTCTGCCCATACACGGCGCCCAGCACCGCGAGCTTCGCTTGTGCCCGGTCACCGGAGAACGCCCGGTCCGACACCGATTGGTAGAGGTCGCTCTCGCGGCCCGCGACCTCCATCAGCCCCGGATCGCGGGAGATCGCCGCGAGCACCCGGGGCTCCATCTGGTCGGCGTCGGCCACGACGAGCCGCCAGCCGGGGTCGGCGACCACGGCGCGGCGGATCACCTTGGGGATCTGCAGGGCCCCGCCGCCATTGGTCACCCAGCGGCCGGTGACCGTCCCGCCCGGCAGGTACTCCGGTCTGAACCGTCCGTCCCGCACCCAGTCCTGGAGCCAGGACCAGCCGTGCGCCACCCAGATCCGGTACAGCTTCTTGTACTCGATCAGTGGCTTCACGGCCGGATGGTCGATGGACTCGATCTCCCAGCGCCGGGTGGACCTGACCTTGATCCCGGCCTGCGCGAAGGCCTTTATGACGTCGGCGGGCAGGTCGGGTCTGACCCGTCTCCCGAAGGCGGCCGAGACCTCTTCCGCGAGCTCGGCCAGGCGCCGGGGCTCGCCCCCGCCCGCATACCGCTCGCCGAGCAGTTCGTGCAGCACCTCCCGGTGGACGTCCGCGCTCCACGGCAGTCCCGACTCGTTCATCTCGGCGGCCACCAGCATCCCCGCCGACTCGGCCGTCGTCAGCAGGTGCATCCGCTCGGGGAGCGCGGTCGCTTCGTGTCGGCGGCGCTGGTCCGCGTACACCTCCAGGAGGTCCGCCAGGGGTACGTGGACCGGGCGCGGTTCGAAGAGGGACGACTGCGAGCCCGGTTCGGCGGAGCGCTGGGGCGGGTCCGGCGGTACGGGGCCGCCGCGCAGTCTCGCGAGCGCGGCGGCTGCCGACCTGGGTTCCCCGAGCCGTCCCTCGTGGCCGAGGAGCAGTGTCTCGGCGGCCTCGATGTCGTAGCACCGCTCCACTCGCACCCCCGTGGCGAGCAGTCGCGGATATACGTCGGCCGTGGACCGCCAGACCCACCGGGTCACGTCCGGCCGTGTGCGCACGGCGTCGACGAGATCCGGCTCCCTGCGCACCGGGCCCGCGGGCAGCCCGTCCGGGCCGAGGGGGGCGACCTCCGCGCCGCCGTCCTCGGCCGGTGCGAGAGCCCACCGGTCGGTCATGAATCCGAGTCTCGCAGGAGGGTCTGACAACGGGACGCACCCGGCGACGCTCCGGGGGCCGACTCCGGCGGCGACTGCGGGTCCGATCAGTCGGAGGTGGACCCCTTCTGCGCCTTCACGATCTCCCCGATCACATGGCTGATGTGGGCCTCGGCCGCGGCCTTGTCCACGCCGGCTCCGCTGAGGATTCCCTCGCCGTTCTCGAACTCCAGGAGGGCCAGCAGGATGTGTTCGGTGCCGATGTAGTTGTGGCCGAGGCGGAGCGCCTCGCGGAAGGTGAGTTCGAGGGCCTTCTTGGCCGGAGGGGCGAACGGGATGAGTGCCGGCACGTCGGCGCCGGCCGGCGGGAGCGTCGCCGTCGCCGCCTCGCGTACGGCGTCCAGGGTCACGCCCTGTGCGGTGATCGCCTTCGCGCCGAGCCCTTCGGGTTCGACGAGGAGGCCGAGGATGAGGTGTGCGGGGAGGATCTCGGCGTTGCCAGCGGACTTCGTCTCGTTCTGCGAGGCGATGACCACGTTCCGGGCGCGGGGGGTGTAGCGGCTGAAGCCCTGGCTGGGGTCGAGGTCTGCCTCGGCCTTCGGGACGAAGCGTTTCTGGGCGGCCTGGCGGGTGACGCCCATGCTCTTGCCGATGTCCGTCCAGGACGCGCCGGAGCGGCGGGCCTGGTCCACGAAGTGGCCGATCAGGTGGTCGGCGACGTCGCCCAGGTGGTCCGCGGCGATCACCGCGTCCTGGAGTTGGTCCAGGGCGTCTGTGTGGACCTTTTTGATGGCGTCGATGAGGTCGTCGAGACGGATGGATGTGGATGTGGATGTGGATGTGGGTGTCGTGGCGGGTTGATTCGTCGTCATGTGTCAACCGTAGGTTGGCAGCCGGGGGGTGTCAACCCTGGGTTGACACCCCTGTGGGAGTCGGTGAGGGGAGGGTTTTCGCCCCCTCCGCCCCTACCCGTCCCTTGCTTCCTGGGGGCTGCCGCCCCCAGACCCCCCATCGGCCTGAACGGCCTCCTCCTCAAACGCCGGACGGGCTGAAAGACCCTCCCCGGCCGGGGGCTGAAGGGTGCCGCCTCCGTGGGCGGGTGAGGGGGTCGGGACGGGACTGCTTCGTCGTCAAGCGCCGGGCGGGCTGAATCTCGCCCTCGTGGGTGGGTGGGGGATCGGGACGGGACCGCCTCGGGGACCGCCTCGTCCTCAAACACCCGGTGGGCTGAAAGACCCTCCCCGCCCCACGCCGAAAAGGGCCGCCCCCACCCCCACCACCAAACACACCCCCACGCACCCGGCGAGCTCTGCCCACGGCACCTCCATCCCCACCGGTGCCGACAACCGGCCCAGTGCCGCGGCCAGCCCCGCGAGGTTCACGCCGGCGACCGCGGCGCCGAGGAGGGTCCCCACGCCGATGCCCAGCGCGGCCTCGCCGGAGACCACGTGCAGCACCTGTCCGCGGGTGGCTCCTGCGAGCCGCAGTGACCGCAGTTCGGCGCGCCGGGCGGAGGTGGCCATCAGCAGGGTTCCGGCGAGTGAGAGAGCGGCGTAGGCGAGGGTGATGCCGAGGACGACCAGGAGCCCCAGCCGGGTCTGCGGGCCGGTGCGCGGATGGGTGGCGGCGAGCCATGCCGAGGTGGACCGCACAGTCCCGCCCGTCGGCCCCAGTGCTGCCGCGACCGCCGCCGGGTCCGCGCCGCGCGCCACGCGCACATCGAGCCGGTCGACCGTGGCGCCCGGCGCGTTCGCCGAGGTCACGTACACCCCGTTCTTACCCGTCCCGCGCGCCAGCACCGCGGCCACACGCAGCCGGGCAGGAGTTCCGTCCCCGAGCCAGACCCGGACCCAGGAACCGACCTTGTGCCGCTCCCACTCCTCGCTCACGATGATCGAGCGGTCGTCGAGATCGCGTACGTCGCCCGCCACCAACGGGAGCCGGGTCAGCGACGCGAACGCCGCCACATCGCTCACCGCCCGCGCGTCGGACCGTATGAGAGCGGTTCCTTCCTCCCGTACGAAGACGGCGGTGGAGGCGGTCCCGGAGACGGTCGCCCCCGCCACCCGCGCCACCTCCAACCCCTCCCCGGTCACGATGAGTTGGCCCCGCGTCTGCTCCCGCGCCTCCGCCGCCTTCGCTTCCGTCACCGTCGCCGCCGACCCCAGCAGCGAGCCGGCCAGCGCGACCGTCACCAGAACGGGGGCCGCCACGGCGGAAGTTCGCCGCACGGAGGCGGAGGCGTTCGCGCGGATCAGCAGACCTACGGCCCCGACGGCCCCGGGGAGCCGGTCAAGCCGCACCAGGCGTACGACCGGACGCACCAGGACCGGTGCCAGCGCGGCCACCGCCGTGATCAGGATCATCGGCTGCGTCACGTACGTCTTCCGCTTCAGCAGCGCGGCCGGGTCCGTCCCCAACGTCCAGGCCAGCAGCCCGAGTCCGGCTGTGAGGAGCGTGAAACCGATCACCCGTCGGGACCGCGGCATCACGCCTGTGTCCACGGACGCCTCGCGCAACGCTTCGAGGGGGCCGACACGGGAGGCCTGCCGCGAGGCCGACCACGCTCCGGTGACCGCGACCAACACGCCTACTCCGCAGGCGACTTGATACGGCCAACTCTCCGACCCCCGCAGTGTGAACCACGAGGGCGCCACCCCGCCGTCCACCAGCGCCCGCACGAGCCGGGGCGCCGCCCAGGACCCGAGTAGGCAGCCCACCGCCGAGGCCGTCAGCCCCACCGCGAGCGCCTCGCCGAGCAGGAGCCGCCGCACCTGCCCGGGCAGCGCCCCGATCAGCCGCAGCAGTCCGAACTCCCTTCTCCGCAGGGCCACCACGAACGCGAACGTCGACGCCGTCACGAAGACCGACACGAACGCCGCGACCCCGGCCGCGGTGCCCAGCAGGGAGTTGACCCCAACCAGCGCCTCGGCGTCACGCGCGGCGGAGGGGTCGGCCTGGTGGCGGTCGTCGCCGGTCAGGACACGGGCCCGGTCCCCGACCAGCTCTCGTACGGCCGCGGCGGGAGCATCGACACCGACGCCGTCCCGCGCCGCCCCGTCCAGCCGCACCTGCCCCAATTCCCCCAGCTCGCCGATCAGTTCACTGTCCACAGGGTGTGGATGCGCGAGCTTCTTCGACACGAGGGCGGTGCCCGGCCCGCGTTTCACCTCCACCGTCAGCATGTCCTGGCCCATCACCACCACCGGCGAGGACGCGAACCGCTCCGGTGCCCGGGCGGGCGCGTCGAGGGAGGCGGCGAGCCCCAGCCCCATCGCCGTCATCACGGCGGCCCCGAGCGCGACGGCGACGAAGGAGCCGAGAAAGGAGGCCCAGCGAACCCGCAGGGAGGACATGACCAAGGTCAGCACTTCGCGGCGCGGAGATCGGATACGTACGGCTGTGGTGGTGTCCATGCCCTCCAGCGAACCGTCCGGAGGCCGCCAGGACACGACCACCAGGGGGTCTCCCGGGGGTAGGGCCAGTACGACCATCAGGGGGTCTCTGGGAGGGAAGGGCCGGTACGACGACCACCGGCGGGTCTCCGGACGTAGGGCCGGTACGACCACCAGGGCCCTCCGAGGGGGGGTGGGCCGGTACGACGACCACCGGCGGGTCTCCGGACGTAGGGCTGGTACGACCGCGAGGGCCCTCCGAGGGGGGTGGGCCGGTACGACGACCAGCGGCGGGTCTCCGGACGTAGGGCCGGTACGACCGCCAGGGCCCTCCGAGGGGGTGGGCCGGTACGACCACCAGGGCCTTCGAGGGAAGGCGCGGCCCCGCCCGTGGCACGATCGAGGGATGAGCAGCAGTACGTCCACCACCGTGGAGCGCGCCTTCGAGGCCGCCCTCTATGCCGACTCCGACGCGGCCCTCGACACCGGCGCCTCGATGCTCGCCGCCGACCCCGCCTGCGATGCCGAACTCGCCTGGCGTGGCGAGGAGTTCGTCGCGGGGGCGTGGCGGCGCGGCTGGCAGCCCGCCGATCTCGTACGGTTCGTGCGCCGCGAGCTGGAGGACGTACACGTACATCTGGTGTCCGCGCTGATCGTGAGCGAGAACCACGAGCCCCGCGGGCCCCGTTGGGCTGCCCAGCTCGAAGACCTGGACGCACGGCCGCCCCGCACCGACCGCTTCTCCTACGCCACGGCAGCCCTGGAGCTGTACCGACTGCTCCTCCGCCTCCCCACCATCGAGCCGCTGGACGACGTACCGGAGGGGACCACCGCCGCCCCGCAGGACTCCCGCATGCTCACCCGTATCCGCGCCCTGCTGGCGAAGGCGGAGGCGACCGGATTCCCGGAGGAGGCCGAGGCGTTGAGCGCCAAGGCGCAGGAGTTGATGGCGCGGCACAGTATCGACGAGGCGCTGCTGGCGGCCCGTACGCATGCCAAGGACGCGCCCGGAGCCTGCCGGATCGGGGTCGAGCCGCCGTACGAGACGGCCAAGGCGGTGCTCCTGGACGCGGTCGCCGGGGCGAACCGCTGCCGCGCCGTCTGGAACGACGCCCTCGGCTTCTCGACCGTCGTCGGCTTCGAACCCGATCTGGAGGCGGTCGAACTCCTCTACACCTCACTGCTGGTGCAGGCCACGGCCGCGATGACGAAGGCGGAGGCGGCGCAGCGGGCGGGGGGACGGAAGCGTACGAAGACCTTCCGGCAGTCGTTCCTGGCCGCGTACGCGCACCGGATCGGCGACCGGCTCGCGTCCGCCGCGGAGAGCCAAGTGGCTTCCGCGGAGGGCGAGTTGCTGCCAGTTCTGGTGGCTCGCGACGTGGCCGTCACGGACCACATGGAGCGGATGTTCCCCGAGACGGTGACCACCCGGCTGCGCGGGGTGACCGACGCGGCCGGCTGGCAGGAAGGGGCCGCGGCGGCGGACCGGGCGCAGGTGAGGGGGCGGCGCCCGATCCCGTAGGGCTTGTTGGCCAGGCCCGCTGAGCTCAGCCGCAGGTCAGGGGGCTGGGCCCGATCCGGTCAGATCCCGTAGGGCCTGTTGGTCCAGTCCCCCGAGTTCGCGGAAGCCAGGGGGCGGCGTCCGATTCCCCCGAGGGCCTGCCGACCCAGCCCCCGTCGCTCAGTCGCCCGCGTGCTGGAACGGGCTCACGGAGGCGTCCGGGTCGTCCGCCCCGCTCTTTCCCGCCTTGCCGGCGACCGGGCCGTACGACCACGGGAAGTCCTGGGTGGCGGCGTCGCCGGGGAGGCTGATCTTCACCGTCTTGGCGTCGAGACCGTTGGCGTCGGCCGCCTCGCCGCGTACGTAGGTGATGGTGAACGTCGCGGTGTCGCCCTTCGCCAGGGTCAGCTTCTCCGGCTGCGCGGCCTCGTCACCGGCCACGGTCGCGGAGACTTCACCGGCCGCGAGGCCGATGCCGGGAAAGCCCTCCAGCGTGCACTGGGTCCCGGTGTTGGTGATCGTGACGGGGACGATGCCGGTGTCGCCCGCGGCCGGGGCGGCACTGGCGGGTTCGACCTCCATGCCGACCTGGCCGACCTTGCAGGAGGTGGAGGCATCGGCGGCGGAGGAGGCGGTGGCCTTCGTACCGCCGTCACCTCCGCTGTCGCCGTCGCCGCCGTCACCGCAGGCGGTCAGAGTGAGGGCCGCGACGAGGGCGGTGACGGCGATCGGTATGGCGCGCATGTTTGGTTCCCCTGAGATCGTGACGGTGCTCCGAGGATCATCACGCACATCGCGGTACTCCCGCTCCACCACCCCACTCGGCTCATCTCCTCTCAGCCCCTCCTCTCTCCTGTCAGCCACCCCTCCCGGACCGCGAACGCCCGGAAATCTCCGTACGCTGACGGGATGAGCTGGCTCCGGGCGCTGAGGAAGACCACGCGCTCGGGCCTGGTGGTCGAGCGGAAGCGTCTCGAACCCCTGGTCGCGCTGCGCGGCGCCGCCGGCCTCGCGCTGGTGATCGCGGTGAGCATGTGGGCGTTCGGGCCGGTGGCGGCGGCGAGCTCGGCGTTCGGGGCGTTCCAGGCGGCGATCGCGACGTTCCAGCGCAGCTGGCGCCCGCGCCCCGAACTTGCCCTGGCCTCCGGCGCGAGCCTCGCCGTCTCCACGTTCCTCGGCTACCTCACCGTCTCCCACCTGTTCCTGTTCCTGACGCTGCTGGTGGCGTGGACCTTCCTGGCGGGGATGAGCTGGGCGGCGGGCCCGACCATCGGCCTGATCGCCTCCTCGAACGTCGCGATCATGCTGATCACGGTCACCCTGCCGACCTCGGTCGCGCAGGCGGCGGGCCACGCGGCGATGATGATCGTGGGCGGCCTTGTGCAGGCGGTGCTCGTCGTGCTTTTTCCGGTACGACGCTGGGGTGCCCACCGTGACGCGCTGGCCGACGCCCTTGCCGCCGAGGCCGACTACGCACGCCGTCTGCGCCAGGACCCGGTGGCGCCCTTCGACCCGCTCCCGCTCATGGCGGCCCGCGACGCGGCGGCCGTCACCCCGCGCCAGGCCCGCACCCGCCCCGCCGAACTCCACGGCACCCGCGGCCTCGCCGAACGCATCCGCCCCGTCCTCGCCTCCCTCGCCGATCCGGCCGCGGGCCTGCCGTCCGAGGGCCGCGAGATCGTCCGCCCCGTCCTCGCCTCCCTCGCCGATCCGGCCGCGGGCCTGCCGTCCGAGGGCCGCGAGATCGACCGTGTCCGTGAACTCCTCGCCGCCGCGGCCACCACCCTGGACGCCACCGCCCACGCCGTCCGCCACGGAACGCCGGTGTCCGTGCCGCCGGCCGCGGTCGCCACCTTCCGGACCCCCGACACGGGGTCGATCCTCACGGGTCCGCCGTACCGCGCGGCGAGACGCCTGAAGACTCTCCTGGAGGACGTGGTGGAGACGGCGGGGGGTACCCAGAAATCCGACGGCGGCACGGTGCCCGGGCCGCGCCTGCGCCCCACCCTCCCTCAACTGGTCCCTGTGGCCCTCGCCTCCATGCGACGAGAACTCCACCGGGGTTCCCCGATCGCCCGCCACGCGACCCGCGTGAGCGCGGTCGCCGCCACCGGCTACCTCCTCGGCAGCTGGCTCCCGCTGGGCCACGGCTACTGGGCCCCGCTGACCTCGGTCATGGTCATGCGCCCGGACTTCTCCCTGACGTACAGCCGCGCGGTCGCCCGCTTCGGCGGCACCCTGGTCGGCGTGGCCCTGGCCACGGGCGTCGTACAGGCGGCGCACCCGGGGACGTACCTCTCGGCCGCCCTCGCCGTCGCCAGCGCGGCGCTCATGTACCTGCTGGTGAGCACCGGCCAGATCGCCACACAGGCCTGCATCGCCGCGTACGTCGTCTTCCTCCTCGGCATGGGCGGCGAGGGCTGGGCACAGACGGTCCCCGAACGCGTACTGCTGACCCTGCTGGGCGGCGTCCTCGCGATGACCGCGTACGCCGTCTACCCAGCCTGGGAAACCCCCCGACTACGCACCCGCCTCGCCGACTGGCTCTCCGCCCAGGGCCGCTACGCCGCCACGGTGATCAGCGCCTACACGGCCGCCCCCACCGCCAATCCGGCTGCCTCCCCAGCCGACCCGGCCGCCCCCACCGCCAATCCGGCTGCCTCCCCAGCCGACCCGGCCGCCCCCACCGCCAATCCGGCTGCCTCCCCCGCCGACCCGGCCGCCCCCACCGCCAATCCGGCTGCCTCCCCCGCCGACCCGGCCGCCCCCACCGCCAATCCGGCTGCCTCCCCAGCCGACCCGGCCGCCCCCACCGCCGAGCCCGCCGCCGGCACCCCGGCCGCCCCCATCGCCGCCCCCACCCACAGCGCCACCCCCACCTCCACTCCCACCCCCACCTCCACCCCCACCCCCACCCCCACCCCCACCCCCACCTCCACCCCCACCGAACCCCCCGACGTCCGCGAGGCCCTCCTGGCCGCCCGTGCCGCCCGTGCGGCCTGGTACGCGGCCCTGGCCCGTGCCCAGGACGAGCCGGTGCGGCACCGGGGCCTGTCCCGGACCGCGGCCGACGATGCGGAGGACGCCCTCGAGCAGATGGGCCGCGTTGCGATGCTGTTGGAGGCACACCTCCCGGACCGGGGGGCGGCCCCCGTCCCGGCCGCAGCCCGTTTCGCCGAGGCGCTGCGGGCGGCGACGGAACAGGGCGCGGAGGCCGTACGCGAGGGCCGTGTCCCGCGCTGGGACGCCGTACGCGAGGCACTGGAGGCCTGGGACAGCGCGGGCGTCCCGGAGGGCGGGCCCGGGGCGGCGGTCCGGCGGAGCGCCGGTCTTCTCCTGAACTCCCTCACCGAACTCTCCGAGGCCCTCGACACCGCCGAACCTCCCATGACCGTCGACGGGTCCACGAACGCGGACGGGCCGCGGAACCCGAAGGATTCCGCGGCCCGTCCAGAAACCACCTAGAGGTCAGCCCAAGCTCGCCGTGGGCAACCCCGAAGGCAGCTGTCCACCCTCGGACTTCGTATACGACTCCGCCCCGAGGTCGCCCTCCCAGGTGACCTTCAAGGTCGTACCACTGACCGAGTCGACCATCCCGACCGCGCGGTCCTTGTCGCCGTTCGTGCAGGTGAGACGGATCATCTGCATGCCCGAATCCTCGCCCGCGCTGCCGCTGCACACCGTGCCGCCGGTCTCGAAGAGCCCCGCCTGCGTGCCGGTGATGACGAGCGCCACGGCCTTGCCGTCCGTCGTGGCCAGCCAACTGCCCTCCAGCTTGCCGCCGGAGGGAGTGGCGGCGCCGGAGCCACCTCCCGTGTCGGCCGAGGCCGATCCGCTCCCGGACTCGCTGGGGCTCGCGGAGTCGTCCGTGGAGCCGTCGCCGCTGCCGCAACCGGTCAGCACGAGCGCGGCCGTCAGGCCCGTGACCGCGGCGGCCGCCGCGATACGCGCCCGCCGCCGCGGGAAGGTCGCCGAAGTCACTGAAGCCCCCAAGGTGGAGAAAAGGGTGGAGAAGATGCCGGGGTCGCCGGAACGACCGCAGCAAGTTACCAGGAGGACTTTCGCACCCCGGGAAGAAATCCCGCGTGCGCCTGCTCCCGCAGATTCACCCGGGACAGGCCGAAGGTACGGAGATAGCCGCGGGGGCGCCCGTCCACGCTGTCCCGGTTGCGTACGCGGGTGGCGCTGGCGTCGCGCGGCTGCCTGCGCAACTCCTCCTGGGCGGCGAGCCGTTCGGCCTCGCTCGACGACGGCCGTCGGATGACCTCCTTCAGCTCGGCCCGCCGGGCGGCGTACCGCGCGACGATCTGCCGGCGCTCGTCGTTCTTCGCGATCTTGCTCTTCTTCGCCATCAGACCTTCACCCCTCGGGCGCGGATCCTCGCCACGGCCGCCTCGACGCCGATCGTGTCGACCGTCTTGATCCCGCGTGCGCTCAGCCGCAGCCGTACATGGCGGCCCTCGCTCGGCAGCCAGTAGCGCTTGCGCTGGATGTTGGGGTCGAACCGGCGTGCGGTGCGCCGGTGTGAGTGAGAGATCTGATTGCCGAAGCCCGGCTGGGCGCCGGTCAGCATGCAGTGGGCGGACAAGGGTGACGCACCTCTCCAGATTGCTGGTTGGTAATGGGATTCATGTTCAGTAAGATATCAGCATGGCACGCAACGAACTCCGTCCGATCGTCAAACTCCGTTCGACGGCCGGGACCGGCTACACGTACGTCACCCGCAAGAACCGCCGGAACGACCCGGACCGCATGGTCCTGCGCAAGTTCGACCCGGTCGTCCGCCGGCACGTCGACTTCCGAGAGGAGCGCTGACCGTCATGCGCGAGGGAATCCACCCGTCCTACGGCCTCGTCGTCTTCCGCGACCGCGCCGCCAACCACACCTTCCTCACCCGCTCCACGCTCGCCGCCACGGCGGGCGGGAAGACGATCGAGTGGGAGGACGGCAACACCTACCCGGTCTTCGACGTCGAGATCTCGGACGTGAGCCACCCCTTCTACACAGGCAACGCGCGTGTGCTGGACACCGCGGGCCGCGTGGAGCGCTTCGAGCGACGGTTCGGCAAGCGCGGGGGCCGCTGATGGCGGGCGGGGGGCTGTCCGTCGCGATCGTCGGCGGACTGCACGCCGATGCCCGCAGGGCTGCCGTCGAGCGGCTGCTGGCGGACGTGCCGGGGAGCGTGGCGCTCCACCACGACCTGGCGACGGCCGCGGCGGGCACGGTCGTCCGTACGATCCGGGACGCCACCGGCGTGCTGTCCGTCGGCGAGGCACCCCTCGTCAACGACTGCGCGTGCTGCGCCCTGCGCGAGGACCTGGTGCCGGAGCTGGAGCGACTCTCTGACGCGGGGCTCACGCCGCTCGCGATCGTGGAGCTGTGGGACTCGGTCGAGCCGAAGGCCATGGCCGAGGTCGTGGCGGCCGGCGGTCTCACGCTGACCGGCGTGATCACCGCTGTCGACCCGGCCCTCCTGCTGCCCTACCTCGGCAACGGCGACGACCTCGCCGACGGCGGCCTCGCCGCGGCCGCCTCCGACCAGCGCACGGTCGCCGACACCTTCGCCCGCCAGTTGGAGTACGCGCCCGTCCTCGCCATCGCCCCCTCCGAGGAGGCCGACGAAGAGGACCGCGCGCTGCTGGCGCAGTTGCATCCGACGGCGCGACAGGTGCCGATCGGGGAGCATCCGCCGGCCCGGCAAGTGCCCCTCGGAGAGGGCGACTTCGCCCGGCCGATGCCGATGCCTCCGTCGAAGGCGATGCCGATGCCCCTGTCGAAGATGACGCCGGCTCCCCGCTCCCCCCTCGCCGAAGCCGCCCTCGCCGGTTTCGACGTAGAGGCGGCCGCCGCCGCCCAGCACCCCGCCTCCGCACGGCTCCCGGCCGAGGCCGACGAGTGCGGGGTCGCCACCCTCGTATGGCACCGTCGGCGTCCGTTCCACCCGGAGCGGCTGTATGAGGCGCTGGAGGATCTGTGCTGCGCGGCCGCGCGCAGCAGGGGGCGGTTCTGGCTCGCCGACCGGCCCGACACGCTGCTGCACTGGGACGCGGCCGGGGGCGCGCTCTGCGTGGAGAGCGCGGGTCCGTGGCTCGCCTCGCTGCCGGACGCGGCATGGGACATGGTCCCGCCGGTGCGCCGCGCCGCCGCAGCCCTCGACTGGCACCCGGAGCACGGCGACTGCTGCCAGCACCTGGTCTTCACGTCCCCCGGTCTGGACCGCGACGGCCTCGAACTGCTCCTGGAGTCCTGCCTGTTGACCGATGCCGAGTACGCCGCCGGGCGCGCCGCCTGGAAGCGGCTCCCGCCCGCCTTCGACACCCTCCTGGAGGTCTGACCCCATGGCCCGTAAGCCCGAGCGCAAGCCCGCGAAGTCCCGCCCCAATCCGCTGGACCGCGACAAGATCACGTACATCGACTACAAGGACACGGACCTGCTGCGCCGGTTCATCTCCGACCGCGGCAAGATCCGCAGCCGCCGTGTCACCCGCGTGACGGCGCAGCAGCAGCGGATGCTGACCCGCGCGATCAAGAACGCCCGGGAGATGGCGCTGCTGCCGTACTCGAGCCGCTGACCGGCGGTCCGGCCCGCTGTGGGGCACATGTGGCTGGGGGTTCCCTATGTGTCATACGTAGGGAACCCCCAGCTTTATCCGCTACCTATTTGTCGAGGTTTCAAGGAGGTTGGAACACAGTGGCCGTCTCGTGCGTCTCTTACTTACAGGCACGGGGGCTGGAGATCGTGTGCGATGCGATCTTCCGGGAATGCGCTGGGGACCAGCAGTAATCGCTTGCACAACCGCCTGTAGTCAAAAGGCCGGTAAAAGCTGTAACCACAGGACCACCCCGCGTGCACGTGCATCTGCCCATGCATCTGCACATGAACAGAGCTATGATCCGGGTCAGTTGACCACTGCATCAATGGCCACATCAGCCACTGCACGACCGGGGAGCGACCTGTGGACCACGACGTGTACGACGTGGATTTCGTGGATGACGTGTACAACGGCATGGCTGCGACCGAGCTGAACGGAGTGGCCTGGCAGAAGAGCCGGCACAGCAACTCGCAGGGTTCCTGCGTGGAGTTCGCGCGGCTGCCGGGCGGCGACGTCGCCGTGCGGAACTCGCGGTTCCCCACCGGGCCCGCGCTCGTCTACACGCGCGCCGAGATCGAAGCCATGCTCCTGGGTATCAAGGACGGCGAGTTCGACCATCTGATCGCGGGCGCCTGATCACGCAACCGAGTGTGATCGCCGTAGATCAGGGAGTAACGCGCGTAGAACCGCGGCGCCGGAAGGCGCCGCGGTTCTTCAGTCGCAGGGTGTCGCGGGCGGAGCCGACGGCAGCCGGAACAGCGCCCACACGACCTTGCCGTTGAGGGTGCCCGCGAGCGGGTGCCAGCCCCAGCTGTCGGAGAACGAGTCGACCAGGAAGAGGCCGCGGCCCGACTCCGCGGAGAAGTCCTCCGAGTCACCCGCGACCGGGCTGTCGTGACTGGGGTCGCGCACCGCGCACACCAGACGCTCGGTCCACCGCATCAAGTGCAGCCGCACGGGCGGCCCTTGGTCCTCCGGGCGGGGCGTGTCCGAGGGCAGTGCGTGCCGCAGCGCGTTGGTGACGAGCTCGGAGACCACCAGACAGGCATCGTCGAAGCGGTCGCCGATCTCCCACTGGTCGAGCGTTCTGCGGGTGAACTGCCGCGCCTCGCGCACCGCTTCGTAGCGGGCGGGCAGGGCGCAGGAAGCGGCGTTGGACACGGCCGCAGGATCGAGCGGCGGAAGTCCCTGCCGTAAGGGCTCGAGCATGGTCGATCCATTCGTCCCCATGCGAGGCACTCCCGGGTGTTCGCGGTCGTTGCGATGCAGCGGTGGCGCGAGGACCATGGTTCCGAATGCGCAGAGCAGATGCAAGGGCAGATGCACGTGCACGCGCCCGAATTGGACCTTCCTCTACCGGTTCTTGCTCATTTCTTCTGTCACCTTCTTCACTCTTGTTGTCCGTCCAGTGGTCTGTTCCTGTGGCAGTCCTTTGAATCCTTTCCATTTCTGTAACCGAACGAGTACAGCTCGAAGTGTTTTAGTGGCAGACTGCGGCCCCTGGAGACGGTTGGGGAGGCGGACGAACGTGAGCGCTGGTGAGTCGAGCGGCTCGGTGGTGCGGCGCATGCTGCTGGGATCGCATCTCAGGCGCCTGCGAGAGGCGCGTGGAATCACCCGTGAAGCGGCCGGTTACTCGATCCGTGCCTCCGAATCGAAGATCAGCCGCATGGAGTTGGGACGGGTGAGCTTCAAGACGCGCGACGTCGAGGACCTGCTGACGCTCTACGGCATCATGGACGAGGCCGAGCGCACGTCCCTGGTGTCCCTCGCGAAGGAAGCCAACGTCGCGGGCTGGTGGCACAGTTACTCCGACATCCTGCCCAGCTGGTTCCCGACCTATGTCGGCCTGGAGGGCGCGGCCCACCTGATCCGTGCGTACGAAGTGCAGTTCGTCCACGGCCTGTTCCAGACCGAGGCGTACGCGCACGCGGTCGTCACGCGCGGCATGAAGGGTGCGAGCGCCGCCGACATCGACCGGCGCGTGGCACTGCGCCTGGAGCGCCAGAAGTACCTCGTCGCCGAGAGCTCCCCCGAGTTCCACATCGTCCTCGACGAGGCCGCACTGCGCCGCCCGTACGGCGACCGCGAGGTGATGCGCGGGCAACTCCAGCATCTGATCGAGGTGTCGGAGCGTCCGAACGTACGACTTCAGGTCATGCCGTTCAGCTTCGGCGGCCACTCGGGAGAGAGCGGCTCCTTCACCATCCTCAGCTTCCCGGAGTCCGACCTCTCCGACGTCGTCTATCTGGAGCAGCTCACCAGCGCGCTCTACCTGGACAAGCGCGAGGACGTCACGCAGTACGAAAGCGCACTGAAGCAGTTGCAGCAGGACAGCCCGGGACCGTCGGAGAGCCGCGACCTGCTCAGGGGACTGCTCCAGCTCTCCTGAGGGTCCTGTGGGAACCCCGTGGGAACCGTGTGGGGACTTTCCGGGAATTCCTGGGACTCTTCACAGGATCTCCCGAGCTGTTCTCCAAGTCCCTTGAAACGCAAGTACGATGACGTCCGATCAGGTGTTGATCAGATGTCTGCTTCGGCAGCGCAGGGATTGAGGGATAGAGGGAGTACATGTCGTCCTACTTCACCGACCTGGCCCAGCAGTACATCGACGGTGAGTGGCGCCCGGGAACCGGTTCCTGGGACATCATCGACTTCAACCCGTACGACGGCGAGAAGCTGGCGTCGATCACGATAGCCACGGTCGACCAGGTCGACGACGCCTACCGCGCGGCCGAGCGTGCCCAGAAGGCATGGGCCGCGACCAATCCGTACGCGCGCCGCGGCGTCTTCGAGCGCGCCCTGCGGATCATCGAGGAGCGCGAGGCGGAGATCACCGAGCTGATCATCGCCGAGATCGGCGGCACCCACACCAAGGCGGGCTTCGAGCTCCACCTCGCCAAGGAGTTCCTCCGCGAGTCGGTCCAGTGGGCGCTGCGCCCCGAGGGCAAGATCGTCCCCTCGCCGGTCGACGGCAAGGAGAACCGCGTCTACAAGGTTCCCGTCGGCGTCGTCGGTGTCATCAGCCCCTTCAACTTCCCCTTCCTGCTGTCGATCAAGTCCGTCGCCCCGGCGCTCGCCCTCGGCAACGCCGTGGTCCTCAAGCCGCACCAGAACACCCCGATCGCCGGCGGTTCCCTGGTCGCCAAGCTCTTCGAGGACGCGGGCCTGCCCGCCGGCCTGCTGAACGTCGTGATCACCGACATCGCCGAGATCGGCGACGCCTTCATCGAGCACCCGGTCCCGAAGGTCATCTCCTTCACCGGCTCCGACAAGGTCGGCCGCCATGTGGCCACCGTCTGCGCCGCGAACTTCAAGCGCTCGATCCTCGAACTCGGCGGCAACAGCGCCCTGGTGGTCCTGGAGGACGCGGACATCGACTACGCGGTCGACGCGGCGGTCTTCAGCCGGTACGTCCATCAGGGCCAGGTCTGCATGGCCGCCAACCGCGTCCTGGTGGACCGCTCGATCGAGGCCGAGTTCACCGAGAAGTTCGTCGCCAAGGTGAAGACGCTCAAGGTCGGCGACCCGACCGACCCGACGACGATCATCGGCCCGGTCATCAACTCCTCGCAGGCGGACGCGCTCACGGGCGTGGTCGACCAGGCGATCGCCGAGGGTGCCACCGCGCTTGTGCACGGCACCTCGACCGACAACCTCGTCTCGCCGAGCGTCCTGACCGGCCTGCCCGCCGAGTCGGCCCTCTTCCAGCAGGAGATCTTCGGCCCGATCGCCATCATCGTGCCCTTCGACGGCGAGGAGGAGGCGGTCCGTATCGCCAACGACACCCCGTACGGGCTCAGCGGCGCCGTCCACACCGCCGACGTCGAGCGCGGAGTCGCCTTCGCCAAGCAGATCGACACCGGCATGTTCCACGTCAACGACGGCACCGTCCACGACGAGCCGATCGTCGCCTTCGGCGGCGAGAAGAACTCGGGCATCGGCCGCCTGAACGGCGAAGCGGTGGTCGACGCGTTCACCACGATGAAGTGGATCTCGGTGCAGCACGGGCGGAGCTTCTTCCCGTTCTGAGCCTTCCGGCTTTTCCGAGTCTTCCGGCTTTCTGTTTTTCGACGGGCCCTTGCGGACAGAACCTGACCGCAAGGGCCCGTAGCTTCATCGGTGTCAGGCAGAAGGTGCCCGGCAGGAAGACCCGATGAAAGGCGGCCGGTCATGGTCACTCACGTTCCCGCAGAGGCACCCGGAGACGAGCGCGGGGCCCTCCTGGCCTTCGTCGAGGCCCAGCGCGGCGGCCTGCGGCGCGCGGTGCTCGGACTGAGCGACGAGCAGGCGGCGCGTACGCCCAGCGCCAGCGAGCTGTCGCTGTCCGGGCTCGTCAAGCACGTCGCCGAGTGCGAGCTGAACTGGCTGCGGCTGGCCCAGCAGAAGCCCAACGAGCGGGCGCGTACCGAGGAGACCTGGGGAGACGGCTTCCGGCTCGCCGAGGGCGAGACGGTGGCCGGAACCCTCGCGTTCTGGGACGGCGTGGCCCGCGAGACCGAGGAGTTCATCCGCTCCGTCGGCTCCCTGGACGACACCTTCCCGCTGCCCGAGGCACCCTGGTTCCCCAAGGGCGACGTCTCGATGCGCTGGCTCCTGCTCCACCTCGTCGAGGAGATCGCCCGGCACGCCGGCCACGCCGACATCATCCGCGAGTCCCTGGACGGCGCGACCGCCTTCCAACTGGTCGCCAAGGAGCAGGGCACGTCCTGGGGGTGAGCCGGTCCGCCCGGGGGCAGGGCACGTCGTAGGAGGCAGGCGCCGGGTCCTAATGTGGACCGCATGTCAGCGATCCGTCTCCTGGTGCTCGGCGCCGTCCGCCAGCACGGGCGGGCCCACGGCTACCAGGTCCGCAACGACCTGGAGTACTGGGGCGCGCACGAGTGGTCCAACGCCAAGCCCGGCTCGATCTACCACGCGCTCAAGCAGATGGCGAAGCAGGGACTGCTGCACGCGCACGAGATCGCGCCGTCCACGGCAGGCGGCCCGCCGCGCACCGAGTACGAGATCACGGACAAGGGAACCGAGGAGTTCCTGTCGCTCCTGCGCGAGTCCCTGACGTCGTACGACCAGAAGATGGACGCCCAGTCTGCGGGCATCGGCTTCATCGTCGACCTGCCGAGGGCCGAGGCGGTGGCCCTCCTGGAGGAGCGGATCCGCAGGATCGAGGAATGGCGGAGGGCCGTCACCGAGCACTACGTGCCCGAGGACGGCCCCGAACAGCTCGGCCACATCGGCGAGATCATGAACCTCTGGGTCCACACCGCCGACTCCGACGCCGAGTGGACGCGCGGACTGATCGCACGGATCGAGCGCGGGGCGTACGCCTTCGCGGGCGAGGGCGAGCCGTTCGTCGGCGTCCTGGCCGAGGGCGAGGAGAACCCGTACGCGACGGGGACCCCGCACCCCGGGGACCGCGTCTAGTCGGGTCTCGCGGCTAATCAAGTTTGACGAATGGGTGCCCGGGGATTACTTTCGAGGCGTAGTCAAGTTTGACTACTGGGCGAAGGGGATCGGATGACCGACGCGATCGTCGCTGAGGGCGTACGGAAGAGGTACGGCGACAAGGCGGCCCTGGACGGCCTTGACCTGACGGTGCGCCGCGGCACCGTGCACGGGCTGCTCGGTCCGAACGGCGCAGGCAAGACCACCATGGTGCGCGTGCTGACCACTCTGCTGCGGCCCGACGAGGGCCGGGTGCAGGTCGCCGGGTACGACGTGGTGCGCGAGGCCGGCCGGGTGCGGCACCGCATCGGCCTGCTCGGCCAGCACGCCGCGCTCGACGAGGAGCTCGGCGGACACCAGAACCTGGAGATGTTCGGCCGGCTCCACCACCTGGGCGCCCGCCACGCGCGCGTGCGGGCCGACGAGCTCCTGGAGCGCTTCGGCCTCGCGGACACCGGACGCAAGGCGGTCAAGCAGTACAGCGGCGGCATGCGGCGCCGCCTGGACCTCGCCGCGTCCCTCATCACCGAGCCGGAGGTGCTCTTCCTCGACGAACCGACGACCGGCCTCGACCCGCGCGGCCGGGCGGAGGTGTGGGCCGCCGTCCGCTCCCTGGTCGGCGGCGGCACCACGGTCCTGCTCACCACGCAGTACCTGGAGGAGGCCGACCAGCTCGCCCACCGCATCTCCGTCGTCGACCACGGCCGGGTCATCGCGGACGGCACGGCGGACGAGCTGAAGGCACGCACCGGCGGCGACCGGATCGACGTGGTCCTCCGGGACGGCGGCCAACTGGGCGCCGCCGTGGCCCTGTTGCCGTTCCCCGCCGACGGAGTCTCCGTCGACACCGACCGCCGTCTCCTCAGCGCCCCGGTCACCGACCGCATGGCGGCACTCGCAGGAGCCGTCCGCGCCCTGGACGAGGCCGGCATAGAGGCCGAGGACATCGCGCTGCGACGGCCGACGCTGGACGAGGTGTTCCTGGACCTGACCGGGGACATACAGCGTGCGGACGAGCACCGCACGGGCCGCACGGGCCGTATGGACCGTACGGATCGCACGGACCGTATGGAGGAGACCGTATGAGTACGTACGAGGCGGCCCGTCCCGGGACTTCGGGGGACTCGCGGGCTTCGGGGGCGTACGTCCTGACCGACTGCTGGACCATGACCCGCCGCGAACTCGCCCACTGGGCACGGCAACCCGTCCAGGTGCTCGTCGGCCTGGTCTTCCCCGTGATGCTGCTGCTGATGTTCGGCTATCTGATCGGCGGCGGCCGCGGCGTCCAGGGCGACTACGTCGACTTCCTGGTGCCCGGCATGCTCGCGCTGACCATGGCCTTCGGCCTGGAGGGCACGATGCTGGCCGTCACCCAGGACCTCAACAAGGGAGTGATCGACCGCTTCCGGTCGATGCCGATGACCAACGGAGCGGTCCTGGTGGGCCGTTCGGCCGCCGACATGCTCCAGTCGGCGGTGTCCCTGGTGGTGATGATCGGCGTCGGGTACGCGATCGGCTGGCGCGCCCACGGCACGTTCGCGGCGTTCCTGGGCGCCGTCGGACTGCTGCTGCTCTTCCGGTTCGCCATGCTGTGGATCGGCATCCACCTGGCGATGGTCGCCGGGAAACCGGAAATGGTCCAGGCCGTGCAGATCCTGGTCTGGCCGGTCGGCTTCCTGTCCAACGCGTTCGCGACCCCCGACTCCATGCCGGGCTGGCTGGGCACGGCGGTCGAGTGGAACCCGATGTCCCAGACGGCCACGGCGGTACGGGACCTGTTCGGCGGGCCGGGCGGAGAGCCGGGGCACGTCTGGGCGGCGGTGGCCTGGCCGCTGGCCCTGCTGGCGGTGTTCCTTCCGCTGGCGGTACGGAGGTTCGGGGCGCTGAGTAGGTAGCTGAGTCAGCAGGCGTACGGCGCCCTCGGCCCTTCGCCCGAAAAGTCGTCGCGAGGAAATGGGAACCCGAGCGCGGCGAGCGGTGTACCAGAAATGACGGTGCGTCGCGGGATCGGGGGATTCTCATGAAGTGGGGCAAGGGCAGGGGCAGGGGCAGGGGCAGGGGCAGGGGCAAGGCGGTCGTGGCCGCGGTACTGGCCGTACTGGCGCTGTTGGCCGGATGTGTCGACGCCGGGGCGCGCGCGGACAGAGGCGCGGCTGAGGGGGCGGGCAGAAGCGCCCCCGCCCGGACGGGGTCTGCGCCACCCCGGATCCCGTCCGCACCGGACCTCCCCGGCGTTCCGCACGCCGTCGGCTTCGCGTCGGACGCCGGCGGGTTCGCCCTGCTCGCGGAGTTCGGGAAGGCGCCCTGCCGCCAGCACGTCGCCGTGCTCGACAAGGGCGCCGACTCCTGGCGCCTCGGGCGCTCCCCGCTGGCCGACCTGCCCGGGGGCGTCGGCATCACGGCGGGGCTCGTGGTGCTGGGCCCCGGCCGTGCGCTGATCACCGAGGGGCGGACGGTGCCCGACCGGACCTGGTTCACGGAGGACGGCGGACGCACCTGGCGGCGCGGCACCGACGAACCCTCGGGCACGACTCCCGAGGTACCCGAAGGAGGCGTTCTGGTGCAGGACTGCTCCCGGCTGGACAAGGAGGGGAACAACTGCGAGGCGTCCCGGCTGATCGTCGTCCTCCCGGACACGGGCCACTTCGAAGTCCTGGCCAGCCAGCCCCCGCTGGCGGGTCGGCTGGGCCCGGCGGGGCAGACGGAAAGCGGGCTGCTCTTCGCCTCAGGCACCGACCCGAACTCCGGCCGCCCGGCGCTCGCCGTCAGCGAGGACCGCGGGCGCACCTGGCGTCTGTCCCCGTTCGCCAGCTCCGACAAGCGCGGCTGGGGAATCGGGGTGGTCTCGTCCGGGGACGTCCTGTACGCGGCTCAGTCGGGCGGGTTGCCCGCCGAGGAGGGCGTGAAGAACGGCCTGCGCGCACTGCACCGCAGCACCGACGGAGGCCACACCTGGGAGCGGGTCTGGAGGTACCGCAAGGGCGTGCACCCGCTCTCCACGAGTGGTGATCCGGTGGCCGCCGCCGACGGCAGCCTCACCATCCAGGGCGAGGACGGCGTCTGGCGCAGCACCGACGGCGGCCGGTCCTTCCAGGCGGCCAGCGGCTCACAGGGCCTGGGAGGTTCGGTGACCCTGACGCCGCTCGGCTATCTGGCGAGCGACAGCTTTGGCGTCGGCAGCTACCGCATATCCGCCGACGGGATCCACTGGCACAGCTTCGTCCTGGGCGACGGAGACTGACCACGCCCGTCCCGTCCAGGCCCGTCCCGTCGAGGCCCGTCCAGGCCAGGACGGGCCGCAGCGGCGGATCAGTGGTGGAAGCCGGTCGCCGCGTCCTTGTCGCGCGTCAACGGATGGGGCTGCCGGCGCAGTTCAGGCAGCAGCCGCCCGAGGTCCTCCACGAAGAGCTCGGCGAGGTCCTCCGAGAAGCCGTTGCGGCACACCACCCGCAGCACGGACAGGTCCTCGCGGTTGGCCGGGAAGGTGTACGCGGGCAGCAGCCAGCCCCGCTCGCGCATCCGCCGGGACACGTCGAAGACGTCGTACGCGGTCACGTCGGGCTTCGTGGTGAAGGCGAAGACCGGCAACTCGTCGCCGCGGGTGAGGAGTTGGAAGTCGCCCAGCGCCTCGATGCGTTCGGAGAGCCTGAGCGCCACATCCCGGGTCGTCTGCTGCACGGCCCGGAATCCCTCGCGGCCCAGCCGAAGGAAGGTGTAGTACTGCGCCACGACCTGGGCGCCGGGCCTGGAGAAGTTGAGCGCGAAGGTCGGCATGTCGCCGCCCAGGTAGTTGACCCGGAAGACGAGTTCCTCCGGCAGCTCGACCGCCGACCTCCACAGCGCCCAGCCGACACCCGGGTAGACGAGGCCGTACTTGTGCCCCGAGGTGTTGATGGACGACACCCTCGGCAGCCGGAAGTCCCAGACCAGGTCCTCGTCGAGGAAAGGAGCGACCATCCCGCCGGACGCGCCGTCCACATGCACCGGGATGTCGAGCCCGGTCCGCTCCTGAAGGGCGTCCAGGGCCGCGCACAGCTCGGCGATCGGCTCGTAGGACCCGTCGAAGGTGGACCCGAGGATGCCGACGACCCCGATGGTGTTCTCGTCGCACAGGTCGGCGGCCGCCTGGGGGTCGAGGTGGAACCGGTCGCCCTCCATGGGGACCTGGCGTGCCTCGACCTCCCAGAAGTTGCAGAACTTGTCCCAGCAGACCTGGACGTTGACACCCATGACGAGGTTCGGGCGAGCCGCTGGATAGCGGTCGGCGTTGCGCTGGGCCCAGCGCCGCTTCAGCGCCATCCCCGCGAGCATGCACGCCTCACTGGACCCGGTCGTCGAACAGCCCACGGCGGCAGCCGGATCGGGGGCGTTCCACAGGTCGGCGAGCATGGCCACACAGCGCCGCTCCAGCTCGGCGGTGCGGGGGTACTCATCCTTGTCGATCATGTTCTTGTCCCGGCACTCGGTCATCAGCAACCCGGCCTGCGGCTCCATCCAGGTGGTGACGAAGGTCGCGAGGTTCAGCCGTGAGTTGCCGTCCAGCATCAGTTCGTCATGGACGAGTTGATACGCGGTCGTGGGCGGCAGAGGCCCGTCCGGGAGCCGGTGCTTGGGCGGGGCCTCGGTCATGCCGCCGACCGGATTGGCCTCCCCGAAGAAGGGGTTCACGGACATGGGACGCTCGTCGCGCTTCTCGGGGCCTTGGTGGAGCGGCATGACATCTCTCCTAGCGGATCGGGGTTCCGTCGTCGTGAAGCTGCATCTGCGGGCGCCCGGTGACAAGCAGCCAGGCCGGAACCGACGCCAGCACCAGCAGCGGCAGCACGGCCGGGTCGGACACCAGGATCGCCGCGGTGAACAGGCTGATCCAGCCCTGCCGGGTGACGGCCAGCAGTACGCCCAGGACACCGCACACCACACCGACCGTGGGATGGACCTGGGGTACCAGAGCGTGCGCGCACAGGCCGACGGCCACCCCGGCGAAGACGGCGGGGAAGATCCGGCCGCCCCGGAAGCCGCAGGCCGCGGCGATCAGGAGTGCAGCCAGTTTCACCACGGCCATCAGTGCGAACCGTCCGGCCGACCAGCCCTCCGGGTTGCCGGCGAGCGCCTTCACCTCGTCCAGCCCCTTGAAGAGCGTCAGATGCCCGCCCAGGGCGCCCAGCAGGCCCAGGACGAGCCCGCCCAGGGGAATCGCCAGCATGGGGTGCCCGAGCCGTGAGAAGGCGCTGTGGACGTAAGGGAAGGCGTATACCGCGGCCATCCCCACCGTCGCCCCGGCCGAGGCGACCACCAAGGCGGACAGGAGGTCGCCCCAGCGCGGTCCGGAGTAGTCCGGCAGGGAGAGGTCGAAGCTCGGGTGGGCGAGCAGTGTCATGGTCAGCGCACCCGTGCCGCCCGCGAGGAGCGGCGGCAGCAGCCGGTCCCAGAGGGCGCCGGGTCCCGGCTGCCCGGCCAGCACCTCGGAGAAGATCAGAGCGGCGGCCACCGGCGTTCCGAACAGCGCGCCGATCGTGCCCGCGGCCGCCAGCATCATCCACAGGGTGGCGGGGGAGTCCGGGGCCGCCTTCCTGCCCAGCCAGTACGCGAGAGCGATGTTGGCGGCCGTGATCGGGTTCTCGGGGCCCAGGCTCACCCCGCCCGCCAGCGCCAGGATGGTGGCGAGGAGCAGCCCGGGCAGCAGGCGGGGTGGCAGGGGCGGGTCGACCAGGCCCATGGTCGCCGGGTCCGGACCCGCGTGCCCCGGCACTTTCCACACCACCAGGCCCACCGCGACACCGGTGGCGGTGAGTATCACGATCATCCAGAGCACGGAGTACCGGCCCACGTCCAGCGCGTCCGGCAGGGTCTCCCAGAGAACGTCCTGGAGTTGCTCGGCCAGCAGACTGATGCCCAGCAGGACGAGCGCCGCCGCCACGCCGACCACCACCGAGGGCACGATCAACGGAAGCAGACGCGGCGCGGGGACCTGTTCCGGGTCCGGTCCCGCCGTGGCTTCTGTGGTCACGCGCTCACCCTAAGTGGGCGAAACCGACATAACACCCCAGGGGGTCCGGTCCAGAACTCCAGCAGGCCTGCTCCAGTCCGCAGGACCGACCCCGGGATTTCATGACTCCGGGATTCGGGACTTGCACCTCACGTCACGTGAGGCAGCAGCCTGGGAGGCGTACGGAGAAGGGAGCGGAAGTGAGCTATCCAGTGGGCAAGGTCGCAGGTTTCGCCGGAGTCACGGTGCGCACGCTGCACCACTACGACGAGATCGGCCTGCTCGCACCGAGCGGACGCAGTCGGGCGGGCCACCGGCGTTACAGCGACGCCGATCTCGACCGCCTGCAGCAGATCCTGTTCTACCGGGAACTGGGCTTCCCCCTCGTCGAGGTCGCCGCCCTCCTCGACGACCCGGCCGCGGACCCGCGCGCGCATCTGCGCCGCCGGCACGAGCTGCTGACCGCCCGGATCGAGAAGTTGCAGAAGATGGCCGCGGCCGTGGAACACGCCATGGAGGCACGCAAGATGGGCATCAACCTCACGCCCGAGGAGAAGTTCGAGGTCTTCGGGGACAAGGATCCGGAAGCACACGCGGAAGAGGCCGAGCGGCGCTGGGGCGGCACGGAGGCGTACGCCGAGTCGCAGCGCCGCGCCGCCCGGTACACCAAGGACGACTGGCAGCGCATGCAGGCCGAAGTGGCCTCCTGGGGCGAGCGTTACGACGCCCTGATGGAGGCCGGTGAGCCGCCGGCCGGTGAGCGCGCCATGGACATGGCCGAGGAACACCGCCGGCACATCACCAAGTGGTTCTACGAGTGCTCGTACGAGACCCACCAGGGACTCGCCGGGATGTACATCTCCGACGAGCGCTTCAAGGCGTTCTACGACTCCATGCGCCCCGGGCTCGCCGAGCACCTGAGGGACGCGATCGGGGCGAACGCGGCCCGGCACTCCCAGGGAGCCTGACGGTAAGGGGCGTCGCCAATTGGCGACGCCCCTTACCGACGTGCACTTCTTCGCCCAGTCCTGATCCCCGAGGACCAGCCCTGTTCCAGATCACTACTCCTTGACCAGCACGACCGCTGTCCCGTACGCGCACACCTCCGTGCCCACGTCCGCCGCCTCCGTCACGTCGAAGCGGAACATCAGGACCCCGTTGGCGCCCCGCGCGCGTGCCTGTTCGATGAGCCGCTCCATGGCCTGGTTACGGGTTTCCACGAGCGTCTTGGTGAGCCCTTTGAGCTCACCGCCGATCATCGACTTCAGGCCCGCACCGATCTGGCTGCCCAGGTGCCGGGAGCGCACGGTGAGGCCGAAGACCTCGCCGATGACTTCCTGGACCCGGTAACCGGGCGCGTCGTTCGTCGTCACGACCAGAACGTCCGAGTGGGGTCCCTGACCGCCGCCGTACTCTTCTATGCCCATGACGCCCAGCTTTGTACGGCTCACAGCTTTGTACCAGTCGGCGCACAGTGCATCCTGTAGGCGTCGGTGGAACCTGGGCGCGACGCATTGCGTTGATAGCTTTGGTCGGCCGCATCTGGACCGCCGTCCCTTCCTTCACCCCACAGGAGCCCGGAACCGTGACGACGCTTGCCCTCGGACCAAGCTGGCTGGATCCGAACACGCTCCTGGACAACTTCGGCATCTGGGGCCTGCTGCTCATCGTCTTCGCCGAGTCCGGCCTGCTCATCGGCTTCTTCCTGCCGGGTGACTCGCTGCTGTTCACCGCCGGACTGCTGATCACCGCGGGCACGCTGGACTTCCCGCTGTGGGCGGCGATCGCGCTGATCTGCGTCGCCGCGATCCTCGGTGACCAGGCGGGCTATCTCTTCGGCAAGAAGGTCGGACCCTCGCTCTTCACCCGCCCGGACTCCCGCCTCTTCAAACAGGAGAACGTGGTCAAGGCCCACGAGTTCTTCGAGAAGCACGGGCCCAAGTCCCTGGTCCTGGCCCGCTTCGTGCCCATCGTGCGCACGTTCACGCCGATCATCGCCGGCGTCAGCGGCATGAAGTACCGCTCGTTCATCACGTACAACGTCATCGGTGGTGTCCTCTGGGGCGCCGGTGTCACGGCGCTCGGCGCCTGGCTCGGCAACATCGAGTTCGTGCACAAGAACATCGAGGCGATCCTGATCCTGATCGTCCTCATCTCGGTGATCCCGATCGTCATCGAGTACCTCCGGGCGCGTGGCAAGTCCAAGAAGGAAGCCGCCCAGGCTCCTGAGCAGGCTCCCTCCGGACCGGCCGACGACGAGACGGCGCAGCTCCGGGTGCCCCCGTTCCAGCACCACCAGGGTCAGAACCCGAACGACGGCCAGGACCCGTATCAGGGTCAGAACCCGAACCACGGCCAGGGCCCGTACCCGAACCAGGACACGTACCAGGACCCGAACCAGCCTCCGCGCGGCGGCCGTCACGCCAAGCGGTAAGCGGTAAGCGGTAAGCGGTAACACCGTCAGGACTGGATTCCCGTACGACTAGAAGCCGCGCGTCCGCTTGGCCGCGCGGCGGCCCCCGGCGCCCCCGCCCGGCACTCGCAGGAACAGCCGGGAGATCTCGGACCCCAGGTTCACGCCGATGGCGATGGCCATCGCGAGGGCGGCGGCCTTGGTCAGGGACACGAGCCCCTCGTCGAGTTCGTTCTGGGCGATGGACAGCAGGCCGAAGTAGGTGGCCGAACCCGGCAGCAGCGGGCCGATCGCGGCCGTCGTGTATGGCAGCGCGGACGCGAACCGGTAGCGGGAGAGCAGCTGCCCGAACAGGCCGACCAGACCCGCCGCCACGGCCGTGGAGGCGACCGGTGAGATGCCGCCCGCGTAGTGCATCGCCCCGTACACCGACCAGGCCACGCCGCCGTTGAGGGTCACCGCGAGCACGGTGGACCGTTCCTGCTGGAGCAGGATCGCGAAGGTGAGCGACAGCAGCATGGACGCGGCGATCTGCAGCAGAGGCCGCTCGGAGATGCTCAGGGCCTGGTCCGGATTGAGCTCCGCGCCCAGTTTCACGCCGAAATAGAGCACCAGAAGCACGCCGACGACGATGCCCACGAAGAAGTACATGACTTCCAGCAGGCGGGCGGCCGCCGTGATGTAGAAGCCCGTCAGACCGTCCTGGACGCCCGCGACGAGCGCCCGCCCGGGCAGCAGCGCGAACAGCCCACCGGTGATCACGGCGGACGCCTTCACGTCCATGTGCGCGAGCTGGATCGCGACACCGATCGCGGCGGGCGGCGTCGCGGCCACCGTGAACTGGTAGAACTCCGGCAGTCCGCGCCCCGCACACAGCCACGCCAGCCGGTCGCCCAGCATCGCGCCGAGCGCGGCGGCGACGAACACGAGCGCGTCACCGCCGACGAGTACCGAGGCCGCGCCGGCCAGCAGCCCGGTCGCCGACGTCAGCACCCAGCCGGGATACGGGTGCCGGTTGCGCCGCATCTCGGCGAGCCGCCCGTAGGCCTCCTCCAGGGAGATCGCGGTCTCCGGGTCGCTCAGGTCGTCCACGAGCCGGAAGACGGCCGCGAGGCGTGTGTAGTCGGTGCCCCGGCGGCGTACGGTCCGGGACGCCGTCACCGGGTCCTCCACCAGGGACGGCTGATGCGAGATGGACAACAGCGTGAAGGTGACGGTCGGTTCGCAGCGGTCCAGGCCGTAGCTGCGGCACACGGCGAACATCGCCGCCTCCACGTCCTCGGCGCCCTCACCACCCGCGAGCAGCAGCTCGCCGATCCGCAGGGTCAGGTCGAGCACGCGCGGGACGGCGGGCCCCGACTCGTCCTCCTTGTGGACCGGTTCGGGCGCGGGCCGCTCGGTCACCGGCATGCGCAGCATCTCGCGCATCCGGTCCTGCCAGGGCACGTCCTTGGTCAGCTTGACCATGGGGATGCCCGTCGGAGGCGTGAACGCGGGCCAGGCGGTCTGCGTGCTGTACGAGGCCGGCGTACTGAACGCCGAACCCTCGGCGTCGGCCACGGACGGCTGGCTTACGCCCAGCCCCTTCGGGAGTGCGAACTCGGACGTCGTCGACGACTCGTCATCGACCGCCGGGGGCTGCGGCGGTGCCACACCGGCCGGCTGGGAGAAAGCACTCCTCGCCTCGTCCGACTGCGGTTTGCGGTCTTCCGCCTCCGGGTCCGCCACCAGCTCCAGCCTTGCCTTTCGTGCACATGCGTTTCTTGCGTACCGTCTGTATGCCCTGTGCCCTCAGTATGCGTACGGACACACGAACGGGCCGCGCGACCCATGAGGATCACGCGGCCCGAACCGGAGCGGGCGTGCTCAGTGGCCGCCCTGCTCCTTGAGTCGCTTGTACGAGCGCTCGATCTCGGCCTCGGCCTCCGTGCGGCCCACCCAGTTGGCGCCCTCGACGGACTTGCCGGGCTCCAGGTCCTTGTAGACCTCGAAGAAGTGCTGGATCTCCAGGCGGTCGAACTCCGACACGTGGTGGATGTCGCGCAGGTGCTCCACCCGGGGGTCGTGCGCCGGGACGCACAGCAGCTTGTCGTCGCCGCCGGCCTCGTCCGTCATACGGAACATGCCGATCGTGCGGCACTGGATGAGGCAGCCGGGGAAGGTCGGCTCGTCCAGGATGACCAGCGCGTCCAGCGGGTCGCCGTCCTCGCCGAGGGTGTTCTCGACGAATCCGTAGTCGGCCGGGTAACTGGTCGAGGTGAAGAGTCGACGGTCCAAGCGGATCCGACCGGTCTCGTGGTCCACCTCGTACTTGTTCCGCGAACCCTTCGGAATCTCGATCGTGACGTCGAACTCCACCGGTGGCTCCTCCATGATCAGCACATAGTTCTGGTGGTTAAGTGTCCCTCACGCAGGTGTGTGATCGCGAAAGGGGCTGGTGGTCGTGCCAGAGGCGAGGGCTTGGCGGGCCGCGAGACCGCATGTGGTGCGGATCGCGAGTTCGGTGAAACCGCACGTGGCGCGGATCACCCAAGCCGTGCGGCCGCGTCCCGTCAAGTTCACGACACCGCAGCTCACAGTCGTCGCCGCCACCGTGGGCCTGGCGCTCGCGGCCGGGGCGGTGGCCGCGGCCGGTCCCTGGGACTCCTCCGGTCAGCGTACGGCGGAGCGCGACTGGGCGGCATCGCGGGAGGGCGAGGGTGGCACAGATCACGGCCTTACCTCCGGTACGTCCGCGAAGGCGCCCCGCCCCGCTCCCAGCGCCGCCTCCGTGCTCACCGGACTCGGCGGCTCCACGGCCGCGGGTTCGGTGCCCGCACCCGCCGGGAAGGCCCTCGCGGACGTCCTGGACCCGCTCCTGAACGACCCCGCCCTGGGCGCGGACCGGACCGCCGTGGTCGTCGACGTGGCGACCGGCAAGCGGCTGTACGACAAGGGTGCGGGCGAGGCCCAGACCCCGGCCTCCACCACGAAGATCGCCACCGCGGTCGCCGCGCTCTCGGCGGCCGGCCCCGATCACCGCATCACCACACGCACGGTCCTGGAGCCCGACACCAAGGAGGTCGTCCTCGTCGGTGCCGGCGATCCGACCCTGACCGCCCGTGAGGACGCGAAGGGCTACGCGAGCCTGCGCACCCTGGCCGACGAGACGGCAAGCGCCCTGAAGGCGCGTCATCTCTCCCAGGTGACGCTCTCGTACGACACCTCGCTGTACTCGGGGCCCACGGTGCACCCCATCGGTGACAACCCCAACCTCGCACCGGTCACCGCCCTGATGGTCGACGAGGCCCGCACCGACGACTCGGACAGCGGCACCGCCGAGCGCAGCGAGGACCCGGCGGGGGAGGCGGCAGGGGAGTTCGCGAAGCTGCTCCAGGCCAAGGGAATCAAGACGACATCGCCCGGCCTCTCCAAGGCGACCAGCCGTTCGCAGGCCCTCGCCTCAGTCTCCTCACCGCCCCTGTCCGCCCTCGTGGAGCGGATGCTGACGAACAGCGACAACGACATCGCGGAGGCGCTGGCCCGCCAGGTCGCTCTCGCGACGGGCGGGAAGGCGAGTTTCGAGGGCGGCGGGAAGGCGATCGGCCTGCAGCTCGAGAAGCTCGGATTCGCCCTGTCCGGCGTCGACTTCGCCGACGGAAGCGGCCTGAACCGCGAGGACAAGCTGACGGCCGGCCTGCTCACCGCGCTGCTGGCGAAGGCCGGCGACCCCGCCCACCCCGAACTCCGTCCCGTCCTGACCGGCCTCCCCATCGCAGGCTTCACCGGCACCCTCACCGACCGTTACGCCACCGACGCCTCCGCCACCGGTGTCGTACGCGCCAAGACCGGCACCCTGACCGGCGTCAACACCCTGGCGGGCACGGTCGTCGACGCCGACGGCCGCCTCCTCGCCTTTGCCTTCCTGACCTCCGACGAGGCTCACCCCCCGCAGAAGGAAGCGGCCCAGGCAGCCCTGGACCGCGCGGCCACGGCACTGGCGGGCTGCGGCTGCAGGTAGCCGCCCTCACCGGGGTCGCCAGTGCTGCGCCGGGCACCGACCGAACACACCCCGGCCCCTGCCGACCCGGACGGCATCAAGCGCACCGCCCGCCCCAAGGCGGAGGGCGACCAGGACCTCGTACCTCTAACCGCAGTCGGACACGCTCACGTACGGTTGACGCATGACGAGCATCGGTGGTGCCGAGATGGTCGACTGGAATCTCGCGGTGGCAACCGCGACACGGCTTGTACGTCCGGGCCCCGAGGTGAGCCGGGACGAGGCCAGAGAGGTCGTCGCGGAGCTGAGGCGGCACGCGAAAGCCTCGGAGCTGCACGTCCGGGCCTTCACCCGGATGGGTACGGAGGACACCCACGACACCCCCATCCTCGTCGTGGACCGGCCCGGCTGGGTGCGGGCGAACGTCGCAGGGTTCCGGGAGGTGCTCAAGCCCCTGCTGGAGAAGATGCAGGAGCGGCGGTCGAGCACCCCGGGCGGAGCCGTCCTCGGCGCCGTCGGTGGCAAGGTGACCGGCGTGGAGCTGGGGATGCTGCTGTCGTTCCTGTCGTCGCGGGTCCTGGGCCAGTACGAGACCTTCGCCCCGGCGACGCGTGAGCTGCCCGCAGGGGGCCCCGCTGATTCACCGAGTGGCGGCGGCAGGCTCCTCCTGGTCGCGCCGAACATCGTGCACGTGGAGCGCGAACTCGACGTACAGCCCCACGACTTCCGCCTCTGGGTCTGCCTGCACGAGGAGACGCACCGCACCCAGTTCACGGCCGTGCCCTGGCTGCAGGCCCACCTGGAGGGCGAAATCCAGTCGTTCCTGGGGGAGACCGAGGTCGACCCCATGACAGTCCTCGAACGTATCCGCGAAGCCGCCCAGTCGCTGGCGGGCGGACGGCCCGAGGGCGAGGAGGACGACGGCGGCCGCTCGCTCGTCGAGATCGTGCAGACGCCCGCTCAGCGGGAGATCCTCGGCCGGCTGACCGCCGTGATGTCGCTCCTGGAGGGCCACGCGGACTTCGTGATGGACGGCGTCGGTCCCGACGTCGTGCCGTCCGTCGCCGAGATCCGCGAGAAGTTCCAGCAACGCCGTGCCAAGGGGGCCTCCCGGCTGGACCTCGCCCTGCGCAAGCTGCTCGGTTTGGATGCCAAACTGAGGCAGTACAAGGACGGCGAGCGGTTCGTGCGGTCCGTCGTCGAAGAGGTCGGCATGGACGGGTTCAACCGGGTGTGGACTTCTCCGAACACCCTCCCGACCAAGACGGAGATCGCCAAACCGGCGGACTGGGTCGCGCGGGTGCACCGCAAGGCGGAGTCGTGAACCCTGCGTGGGGGTCGTGAAGCGAATCCGGCCGACGGCAGGCAAACGCCCCTCCAATCACCCGTCCGAGGGACCGTGAGCCTTGGGTAGGCGTGCAATGCTCGGGGAACGGCCCGGTTCTGTCACCATCTACACACTCTGAGTGACCGATACCGGGTTAACCCCCCGAAAACTTCATGAAGGGAACCGGACATGGGTCCCCATCCTGCGGTCGCGGCGATACGCCTGGCGGTTCGCCGCGTACTCCACGACATCCTCACCGAGCACACGCCCGCCCCCGACACCAGGCGCACGCCCGCCCCCGAGGCCGCGCGCCCGTCCGCCGCCGAGCGCGTACCCGCTCCGGGTACAAGGCGCTCGACCGCACCCGACATCCCTCCGGCACCCCCGCACCAGCCGTCACCGCTGGTGCTCGTCGCGTGCTCCGGTGGCGCCGACTCGATGGCGCTTGCCTCCGCCCTCGCCTTCGAAGCCCCCAAACTCGGCATCCGCGCCGGCGGCATCACCGTCGACCACGGTCTGCAGCCCGGCTCCGACCTGCGCGCCGACGAGGTCGTGCTGCGCCTCACCGAGCTGGGACTGAACCCGGCCGAGTCCATCGCGGTCACCGTGGGCCGCGAAGGCGGGCCCGAGGCCGCCGCCCGCGACGCCCGGTACTCCGCCCTGGACGCCGCCGCCGAACGCCATGGCGCCACCGCGATCCTGCTCGGCCACACCCGCGACGACCAAGCCGAAACCGTCCTGCTCGGTCTCGCCCGTGGCTCCGGCATCCGCTCCCTGTCCGGAATGGCCGCAGTCTCGGGGGCTGACGGCCGTTACCGGCGCCCGTTCCTGTTCCTGGACCGGCAGACCGCCCGCAAGGCGTGCATGGTCCAGTCGCTGCCCGTCTGGGACGACCCGCACAACGCCGACCCGGCCTACACCCGCTCCCGGCTGCGCCACGAGGGCCTGCCCGCCCTGGAGAAGGCGCTCGGCAAGGGAGTCGTCGAGGCGCTCGCCCGTACCGCCCAGCTCTCCCGCGACGACGCCGACGCCCTCGACGCCTGGGCCAGCCAGGCAGAGGCCTCCGTACGGGACGCAGCGGGCCTTCTGGAGTGCGCGAAGCTCTACGCCCTGCCGCCCGCCGTCCGCCGCCGCATCCTGCGCCGTGCCGCCATCGAGGCGGGCGCCCCGGCCGGTTCGCTGTTCGCCCGGCACATCGAGGAAGTCGACCGGCTGATCACCGGCTGGCGCGGCCAGGGAGCCATCAATCTCCCGGGCAAGGTCGTCGCCCAGCGCCAGGGTGGCAGACTGGTGATTCGGCAAGGCTGAATCCGGACCCTCCACCGGGACCGCCCACGCGGTTCCCGGGGGCCCGCTCACGCGGGTCGCGAGCGGTTCGAGCGGCCGCCGAAAAGGTTCGGACGGACGACCGAAAGTGATGCGGGTGGACGCGAAAGACATGGGCACCGACCTCAAGTCGGTGCTCATCACCAAGGAAGAGATCGACGCCAAGCTGGTTGAGCTGGCCGCGAAGATCGACGCGGAGTACGCGGGCAAGGACCTGCTGATCGTCGGTGTCCTGAAGGGCGCCGTGATGGTCATGGCGGACCTGGCGCGTGCGCTGTCCACCCCCGTCACGATGGACTGGATGGCGGTGTCGTCCTATGGCGCGGGCACCCAGTCCTCCGGCGTGGTGCGGATCCTCAAGGACCTCGACACCGACATCAAGGGCAAGCACGTCCTGATCGTCGAGGACATCATCGATTCCGGGCTGACGCTGTCCTGGCTGATCTCCAACCTCGGCTCCCGGGAGCCCGCCTCCCTCAAGGTGTGCACCCTGCTGCGCAAGCCGGACGCGGCCAAGGTCGCGATCGACGTGGAGTGGGTCGGCTTCGACATCCCGAACGAGTTCGTCATCGGCTACGGCCTCGACTACGCGGAGAAGTACCGCAACCTCCCGTTCGTCGGTACGCTCGCGCCTCACGTGTACGGCGGCTAGCACAGCTGTCTAAGACAACCGGGAACCCCAGCGGGGTTCGCGCCGTTGGAGCATGCGTAGACGGGATTGCCAGCAGTCCCCTGCGGCTTCGGGTGACAATGCTGGGGTACCGTCCGAAGCACAGTCTTTAAAAGTCTTTATCAATCTCACTATGGCAGGAGGGACGGGGCGTCACCGCTCCGTATGGATGGACGTGAAGCGATACTTCCGTGGGCCGGTCATGTGGATCGTGCTGGCCGTCCTTGCCGTGGTCGTGTTGATGCAGGTCGTCGGCTCGTCCGGCGGCTACAAGACAGTGGACACCGGCCAGGTCGTCCAGGCGATCAATGACAACAAGGTCGAGTCGGCCAAGATCACCACCGGCGACGAGCAGATCATCAAGGTCTCTCTCAAGGATGGCGAGAAGGTCGACGGCAGCTCCAAGATCCAGGCGAGCTACATCGGCAACCAGGGCGTGACCCTGGCCGACACACTCCAGAACAAGTTCCAGAACAAGCAGATCCCGGACGGCTACACCGTGGCGCCGTCCAAGCAGAACCCGTTCCTGGGCATCCTGCTTTCTCTGCTGCCCTTCGTCCTCATCGTCGTCGTCTTCCTGTTCCTGATGAACCAGATGCAGGGCGGCGGCTCCCGGGTCATGAACTTCGGGAAGTCCAAGGCGAAGCTCATCACCAAGGACACCCCGAAGACGACCTTCGCCGATGTGGCGGGCTCGGACGAGGCGGTCGAGGAGCTCCACGAGATCAAGGAGTTCCTCCAGGAGCCGGCGAAGTTCCAGGCCGTCGGGGCGAAGATCCCCAAGGGCGTGCTTCTCTACGGGCCTCCTGGAACCGGTAAGACGCTCCTCGCGCGTGCTGTCGCGGGTGAGGCCGGCGTCCCCTTCTACTCGATCTCGGGTTCCGACTTCGTCGAGATGTTCGTCGGTGTCGGTGCCTCCCGAGTCCGTGACCTGTTCGAGCAGGCCAAGGCGAACGCTCCGGCGATCGTCTTCGTCGACGAGATCGACGCGGTCGGCCGCCATCGTGGTGCCGGCCTCGGCGGCGGTCACGACGAGCGCGAACAGACGCTCAACCAGCTGCTCGTCGAGATGGACGGCTTCGACGTGAAGGGCGGCGTCATCCTGATCGCCGCCACGAACCGGCCCGACATCCTCGACCCGGCCCTCCTGCGCCCCGGCCGCTTCGACCGCCAGATCGCGGTCGACCGCCCGGACATGCAGGGCCGTCTGGAGATCCTCAAGGTTCACCAGAAGGGCAAGCCGGTCGCCCCCGGCGTCGACCTCGGTGCCGTCGCCCGGCGTACACCGGGCTTCACCGGCGCGGACCTGTCGAACGTGCTGAACGAAGCTGCGCTGCTCACCGCGCGCAACAACGGGAAGCTGATCGACAACGACATGCTGGACGAGGCGATCGACCGTGTGGTCGCGGGCCCGCAGAAGCGGACCCGGATCATGTCGGACAAGGAGAAGAAGATCACCGCGTACCACGAGGGCGGCCACGCCCTGGTAGCGGCGGCGTCTCCGAACTCCGACCCGGTCCACAAGATCACCATCCTGTCGCGTGGCCGTGCCCTCGGCTACACGATGGTCCTGCCGGACGAGGACAGGTACTCCACGACCCGCAACGAAATGCTCGACCAGCTTGCATACATGCTGGGCGGGCGCGCGGCCGAGGAGCTCGTCTTCCACGACCCGACCACGGGCGCTGCGAACGACATCGAGAAGGCCACGGCCACGGCCCGCGCGATGGTCACGCAGTACGGCATGACCGAGCGTCTTGGCGCCATCAAGTTCGGCGGCGACAACACCGAGCCCTTCCTGGGCCGGGAGATGTCGCACCCGCGTGACTACTCGGAAGAGGTCGCCGCGCTCGTCGACGAAGAGGTCAAGAAGCTCATCGAGAACGCGCACAACGAGGCCTGGGAAATCCTGGTCGAGAACCGCGACGTCCTCGACGCACTGGTGCTCCAGCTGCTGGAGAAGGAGACGCTGAGCAAGGAGCAGATCGCCGAGGTCTTCGCTCCTCTCGTGAAGCGCCCGGCCCGCCCCGCGTGGACCGGCTCCTCCCGGCGCACCCCGTCCACCCGCCCGCCGGTGCTCTCCCCCAAGGAGCTGTCACTGACGAACGGGGCGAACGGCGCGACGCCGGCCATCGCCAAGGCGACGGAGTCCGTCCCGGCGACGGAAGCAGTCCCGGAGGAGCGTCCCGAGAGCTGACCTCCACGGCTCCCGGTGGCCCCACCAGGCCCGGAATGGATGCCGCGCCCCCCAGGTTCTAGCCTGGGGGGCGCGGCATTTCGGTATGCCCGTACGTTTGACGCGTCGACCCGCGCGCGCGAGAGGCACAGGAACGAGGACCCACATGACCGACCCCGTGACGCTGGACGGCGAGGGTGTGATCGGCGAGTTCGACGAGAAGCGAGCCGAGAACGCCATACGAGAGCTGCTCATCGCGGTCGGAGAGGATCCGGACCGCGAGGGTCTGCGGGAGACCCCGGGGCGGGTGGCACGGGCGTACCGGGAGATATTCGCGGGTCTGTGGCAGCAGCCCGAGGACGTCCTGACGACGACGTTCGATCTGGGGCACGACGAGATGGTCCTCGTGAAGGACATCGAGGTGTTCAGCACGTGTGAGCACCATCTGGTGCCGTTCCGGGGTGTTGCGCATGTGGGCTACATTCCGGCCACTAGTGGCAAGATCACGGGTCTGTCCAAGCTGGCGCGGCTGGTGGACGTCTATGCCCGGCGGCCGCAGGTGCAGGAGCGGCTGACGACACAGATCGCCGACTCCCTGATGGAGATCCTGGAGCCGCGTGGCGTGATCGTGGTCGTCGAGTGCGAGCACATGTGCATGTCGATGCGCGGTATCCGCAAGCCCGGGGCGAAGACGATCACGTCGGCGGTGCGGGGGCAGCTGCGGGATGCAGCTACGCGCAATGAGGCGATGAGCCTCATCATGGCGCGGTAGCGCTCCGCTGGGTGCCGGGTGGGGTGCCTGCGGGTTCGCTGAACGCGGTGCGCCGACTGGCCGGCGTTCCGCCTGTGGGTGCGCTGAACGCGGTGCGCCGCCTGCCGGTGTTCCGCCTGTGGGTGCGTCGTGGCTGGTCGCGCAGTTCCCCGCGCCCCTACGGGCGCCGGCCCGCGGTCAGAGGGCCGGGGCCGTGCCGCCGTTCTCGTCGTCGTCCTCCGGGAGTTTGCAGACGCGCTCCAGGAAGAAGGCGGCCGCTATGACGCCGATGCCGGCGAGGACCGAGAAGCCGGCGTAGATGGCCTGGTCGCGGCGGGCGGGGATGTCCAGGGATTCGAGCAGGAACACGCCCGTGCCGCCGTACATACCGGCGACCAGCGCGGCGACCAGGGCGCTGGCCTGGCCGAAGACGACGGCGCGGGCCGCCATCAGGGGGTCGACTCCCTTTGCGCCGGGGCGGCGCTCGCGCTGGGCCTTGAGGCGGCCGCGCAGCGAGAGCGCCGTGGCCAGCAGGACGACCGCGATCAGGGCCAGGACGATGGGGGCGGCCAGCGGGACCGAGGGGAGCGTGCCCACCGAGTTCCACAGGCGGGCACCTGCCCAGGACAGCGCTCCGGCGATGACGAACACCGCGGCCAGCGTCCTGATGCGCAGCTCTTTCACTCAGTTCCCCTCGCGATTACGGATCCCGGCAGCCACAGGTATCGGCCGGGGGGCCGGGGGTTGCCCCCGGGAAGCCGCAGCAGCAGCCACAATGCCCCTTCGGTCAACCGCCCGATGGTCGTCCTGACCTTAACGACTACTCGGGCAGCCGGAGTTCCAGATCCGCGCGAGGCGCGACTCCGTCCCGGGTGACTGTCGCCAGGAGCTGGGCCACGAGGCCGCGGCCGGGGAGCTGTGCCTCGGGTTCCACGTCGTGCCAGGGGGCGAGGACGAAGGCCCGCTCGTGGGCGCGCGGGTGAGGGAGGGTCAGGACCGGGTCGTCGGAGACCAGATCGGCGTACGCCACGATGTCCACGTCGATCGTGCGCGGGCCCCAGCGGTCCGTGCGCACCCGGTCGAAGGCCTCCTCGACCGCGTGGGCCCGCTCCAGCAGGGACGAAGGGGGCAGGGTCGTCTTGAGGACCACCACCGCGTTGAAGTACGACGGCTGGCTGTCCGGGGCGACGCCCCAGGGCTCCGTCTCATAGACGGGGGAGACCGCTTTGATGCGGACGCCGGGGGTGTCCTCCAGGGCGTCGATGGCGCCCTGGAGGGTCTCCAGACGGTTGCCAAGGTTCGACCCGAGGGAGATCACCGCTCGCTTCGGGTTCTGCAGGGTCGTGTCGGCGGCGTCCACCTGCTGCGTCACGGAGGCGGGCACCGGCTGGACGGTCGGGTCGCTCTGACCCTCGGTGAAGAAGGCGGTCATACTCGGCTCCGGATGATGGTGACGGTCACGTCGTCGAAGGGCACCGTGATCGGCGCGTCCGGTTTGTGGACGCAGACCTCGACCTCCTGGACCCCGTCGTGCTTCAGGCACGTCTGGGCGATGCGCTCGGCCAGCGTCTCGATGAGATCGACGGGCTCGCCCGCGACGACGGCCACGACCTCCTCCGCCACGACGCCGTAGTGCACGGTCTTCGCCAGGTCGTCGTCGGCCGCGGCCGCTCGGGTGTCCAGGCCCAGCGTCAGGTCCACGATGAAGGTCTGGCCCTCTTCTCGCTCCCTGGCGAAGACGCCATGGTGCCCGCGGGCCTTGAGGCCGCGCAGCGCGACACGATCCACGCGAATCACTCCTGCAATCGTCGGTAGGGGCAGATATGTACCGAGTGCGGTCGGTACACCGGCCTCAAACGAATCTACCTGCGGCCACTGACAGTCTTGGTCCGTGGGGCCGCCCGCCCGGTCGGCGGTCATGAGGCTTCATCGGGTGTTTCCCTTGGGGAACACGGCGGCTCACGGGTTGGTAGCCGCCCCTACCCAGGGGTACGTGATTCCAACCACGCCTTGGTGCTCGCGGACCGCCCGCCCACCCGACCGGGTGTCCCCGTGTCAACCGGGGTGTCCTTGTCTCAGCCGGGGGTGTCCTCGTCCTCCTCCTCGCCCGACTCGGCGAGGACGGGGGAGGCGTGGTGCGACCAGAGCTTCCAGCCGTAGGCCGTGCGGCGGAACACGTTCGTGGCGACGACGAGCTGGCCGACGAGCGGGCCGAGCTCGTCGCTGTCGTCGGGAGCGGGTCCGCCGCTGAGGATGTTCTCGGTGCAGGTGACCAGCGCCGTGTCGCCGACGACGGAGACGTGCACGTCGGTGAGGAAGAACTGGATGTACTCGGTGTTCGCCATGATCAGCGCGTACGAGCGCAGCACTTCGCCGCGGCCGTTGAGGACGGGCCAGCCGGGGTGGACACAGGAGATTCCAGGGCCGCCCTCGTCCTCCGGGCCGCCTTCGACGACCTCGTCGGCCGTGTCCAGCGGGGCCAGCCAGAGCGACGACAGCTCTTCGAAGTCACCCCGCTCCAGAGCCTCGTAGAAGGCGGTGTTGGCGAGCTCGACCTGCTCGACGTCGGTACGGGGGGCGCTCACCGGGCTCCTTCTACGGCCCTCGCGACGCGCACGGCGTCGGCGGTGGCCCGGACCTCGTGGACACGGACGGCCCACGCGCCCTGGTAGGCGGCGAGGGCGGAGACGGCGGCGGTGGCGGCGTCGCGTTCGCGGGCGGGCGGCGGGGCGCCTTCCGGGCCCGCCAGTACGCGGCCCAGGAAACGCTTGCGGGACGCGGCGACCAGCAAGGGGTGGCCGAGTTCGCGCAGGCGGTCGAGGTGGGCCAGGAGCAGCAGGTCGTGCTCGGAGTCCTTGGAGAAGCCGAGGCCCGGGTCGACGACGATCTTGTCGGGGGCGATGCCGCCGGCCAGCACGGCCTCCACGCGTGCGTGCAGCTCGTCCACGACTTCGCAGACCACGTCCTCGTACACCCCCTTCACGTTTCCGCCGGCCAGGAAACCGCGCCAGTGCATGACCACGAAGGGGGCGCCCGTCGCCGCGACGGCCGGGATCATCGCGGGGTCGGCGAGGCCGCCGCTGACGTCGTTGACGAGGACGGCGCCTGCGGCGAGCGACTGCTCGGCGACGCTGGCGCGCATGGTGTCCACGGAGACGGTGACGCCCTCGGAGGCCAGTTCCCGCACGACGGGGATGACACGCTTGAGCTCTTCCGCCTCGTCGACGCGGCTGGCGCCGGGGCGGGTGGACTCCCCGCCGACGTCCACCAGGTCGGCGCCCTCGGTGACCAGGCCGAGGCCGTGCTTGACGGCTGCCGTGGTGTCGAACCAGCGGCCTCCGTCGGAGAAGGAATCGGGGGTCACGTTCACGACTCCCATGACCGCGCAGCGGTCCCACGTCGGCAGTCCCGCGACTTGGCCGCGCCCGCGCTCAATGCTCATACGTCCAGCCTAGGCCTCTGGCCGGGGGCGGTTTCGCCCCTGTGGACAAGGGCTGCTCCCGGCCGGCGGGTACGGGTCGCCGAGGGCAGGGGTCTTTTGACCGCTTCGCGGCCCCCGTCTCCCCTCCGCCCGCCCGGGTCATGGGCCGCCCTACGCCGCCCGGACCCCGCGCTCCGCCGCCGCGTGCGCGCAGGGACGCGGAGCCGCCCTCCGGCGGCGCAGCAGGCGTGGCAGGGCGAGGCTGACGAAGCCCTCCGCCTGCATGGCGGCGAGGCCGATGCGGGGGAGGTCGCGGGAGGAGCCGTAGACGACGAAGCGGGGCTCCCAGCGCGGGCTGAACTTGGCGTTGAACTTGTACAGGGACTCGATCTGGAACCAGCGGGAGAGGAAGACCAACAGGCTTCGCCAGACGCGCAGCACGGGGCCCGCGCCGATCTTCTCGCCGCGCGCGAGCGCCGAGCGGAACATCGCGAAGTTCAGCGAGACCCGCTTGATTCCGAGGCGGGGCGCCGCCTGGAGCGCGGCCACGATGAGGAGTTCGTTCATGCCGGGGTCGGCGGAGCGGTCCCGGCGCATGAGGTCCAGTGACACGCCGTCGGTGCCCCAGGGGACGAAGTGGAGGACGGCTTTCAGGTCACCGTACGGGCCGGGCTCCGCTGCGGTGTCCGGCAGCTCGTCGGGCTTGTGGGCGGTGGCGATCAGGCAGTCCCCGTCGGCCGGGTCGCCGACGCGGCCCAGTGCCATGGAGAAGCCGCGTTCGGTGTCCGTGCCGCGCCAGTCCTCCGCGGCGCGCCGGATCCGCTCCAGCTCACCCTCGCTCAGGTCGCGGACGCGCCGTACGCGGGTCTCGTAGCCGGCTCTTTCGATGCGTTTCACCATCTGGCGCACGTTCCGCATCGCGCGCCCGGCCAGGGAGAAATCCGCGACGTCCACCACCGCCTCGTCACCCAGTTCGAGGGCGTCGAGCCCGGTCTCGCGGGTCCACACCTCGCCGCCGGTCTCGGAGCAGCCCATCACGGCGGGCGTCCAGGAGTGCGCCTTGGCCTCGTCCATGAACCGCTCGATGGCGCCGGGCCAGGCCTCCACATCGCCGACGGGGTCGCCGCTCGCCAGCATCACTCCCGACACTACGCGGTACGTCACCGCCGCCTTGCCGCTCGGCGAGAAGACGACCGCCTTGTCGCGGCGGAGCGCGAAGTGCCCGAGCGAGTCACGGCCGCCGTGCTTCTCCAGGAGGGCGCGCAGCCGGGTCTCGTCGTCCTGGGTGAGCCGGGCGGCCGGGTGTTCGGGGCGGAGGGCGAGGTAGACCGTGGTGATCGCGGTCAGCAGACCGAGCGCTCCGAGCGAGACGGCGACCGTCCAGGAGGTGGGGCCCGTGTAGTCGAGGGGCCCTTCGATGCCGAACAGGCCGTACAGGACGTGGGCGATGCGGTCGGCCAGGCTCGGGTCGCCGATCATCCGGTTCGCGTGGACGCTGACGATGACCAGTCCGAGCACGAGCGAACCTGCGCCCATGAGAACGAAGTTGGTGAGCGCGCGCCAGCGGCTGCGCGGATCCGGCAGGGCGGTGAACTCGTCACGGTGGCGCAGCAGTGGCGCGAGCAGCGCCAGCGAGATGGCGACGCCGAGGAACGAATGCCGGTACGCGAACTGCGCGACCGCGCCTGCCGGGAGCAGGATGACGGCGGCCCGCCATGCCCGACGCTTGCGGCGCCGCAGCCCGTGGGCGAGGAGCAGCAGGAGTACGCCGGTGCTGAGCGACAGCGCGGCGGCGAACGGGCCGAGGGCGCCCGGCAGTACCTCGGCGACGGTGTGCATACGGCTGTGTCTGAAGCGCGGGAAGACCCCGGCGGCGATGTCCACGAGCCCCACGAACGTGCAGGCCCTGGCGATCAGGGCGGGCACCGCGTCAGGACGCGGACCACGGACCAGCGAGCCACGGACCATCCGCCGCGCGTACCCCGTTCGGTCCGGAACCCCGCCCGACAATTCACCCTCTACCCTGACAGACATCGCACCCTGTGGTTCTGCGAGAGACCTTGGTTTCCGGGGCCATTCCGGCATCCGGCGACATTGCGCCCTCTAGGACGGTGTCTTGGGGGGCCAGGTTCACTCCTTGCGGGAAAGCCGGTCCAAAGGTCAGGGAAAGCGCGGGGCAAGCGCTCGCGAAGCTGTGGGGCCGTTCCGCTTCTACGCCAGTCGGGCCGACCTCTTCGGCAGGCACCCGTACCTTCCCGGCCGTCACCGTCCTCACCGGATACCCGGGTACCGCAGAGGCGCTCATCAAGGGACCGCATTACCCGCGGACTGCCCATGAGTTGACCAGGGACGGCGCAATGCAGCCGATGATCCTGGTCATGCTGACGCCGTACCGGCCCACTACAGGGTGGGAGAAAACCGGCGGTTGGGGCGTCATCGGCGACTCCACGGGCGGCTGTTGCGCTCCACGGGAACGAGGAGCTGCGGTACAGCGCCGACCTGCGGTGGTGCCCGAAGTACCGGCCCGCGCCGGACACCGCGCTCCTCGTCAGCAGCAGCAGGGCGGGCGAGGCCAACTACCAGGACACGCTGGAGCTCATAGAGCTTCTTATCGATCTCCGGTCGAATGCGCGGCGGCGCGTTCACCGATAGGGCGGCCGCCTTCGGGGATACACCGTGATGTTCACGGAATTCCCCATCGTGGAGAAAACCATGGAGAAAAGGGGCGAAGGGCTTGATCAAGTAAGCGGGGGCGGGTGACCGCAGGGGCTGCGGAGTCCTGTGAAGGCTGCGAGCTGGTTGTGTTTTTACCGGGCGGGGCACCAAGATTCGCCTACGCGCGGTAAGTTTCTGGCCATGCCACGTGGACGTCACCGTCATTCCCCTCCTCTGCACAGGCTGCTGCCTCCGTCGGCGATCGCGGCCGTCTCGCTCGTCTGCGCCGTGGGGCCCTGGCTGTTCACGGAGCCGATGGTGCTTCGCGGGCTGGCCGGGGGCGCCGCGCTGACGGCGGTCGTCGGTGCGGTCGTCCTGCGCCGCTGGGACTGGTCCGCGGGCAAACAGGTCGCTGACCTCGAGCGCGCGCGAGTGAGCGACGAGTGGCGTTTCGAGGAGCGCGTCGCCGAACTGGAGACGGACCTCGACGAGTCGCGCGAGCTGCGGGTCAAGCTGGAGCACAAGCTGCGTGCGAAGCGGACCGAGTTGGCGGGCCTGCGCAATGAACACGCGGCGCTGCTCAGGCGGTACGCCACGGCGGAGGCGGAGCGGGCCAGCGCCCTCGAAGGGCGCCGGCTGCTCGCGATAGAGACCTCGGAGCCGGCTACCGAGCTGACGGCTTCGGGGGAGTCGGAGGACTCCGAGACGGCCGAGTCACCCGAGTCGCCCGAGGCGATTGAGACGCTTGAGGCTTCCGGTGCGGCTGAGGGCTCTGAGGCGGTTTCCGCCGGACCGGACGCCGACGCGGTCGATGAGCCCGTCGAGGGCCAGGGCGATGAGGCTCAGGATGAGACCGATGCGCCGAACGCCTCCGAGGCCTCCGAGTCCCCCGAGTCTCCGGAGGTCTTCTCTCCGACCGGCTCGTCGCTCTTCCTGCGGGCCAACGCGGCGCTGAACCGGATCGCGAGCGGCGGCCCGGAGACGGATCCGCAGACGGCCCCGGAGACGGAGAACACCCCGGAGCCGAGCGAGCGGGTGGTGCACGCCGGTTCCGCGGAGGCCGAGGCCGCTACCGAGGCGAACACCGACGCGAACGCCGAGGCGAAGACCGACGCCAAGACCGAGACCCGCGCCGAGACCGCGGCGACTGCGTCCGAAGGCACTCCCGCGGAGGAGGGTGAAGCAGCGGGGAAGCCCGAGGCGGTCGACGGACATGAGGGCACGGCCGCCGAGGCGACGCCCTCCCCGACACCGACACCGACACCGGCACTTGCACCGGCACCGGCACCGGCACCGGCACCGGCACCGGCACCGACACTTGCACCGACATCGCCCGTGCAGGAGGCTCCCGCCTCGGCCTCACACGAGAGCGCGGATCCCGCGGGTCACACGCACCCGTCGACCCCTTCGGACCGCCCGACGCCCCCCGACCGCCCGGCGCCCCCGAGGCCGGTCAAGCCCGTGAAGCCCGTGAAGCCCGCCCCGTCTGCCGGGCACTTCACCGTGCCGACCGCGGTGGCCGTCGTACCGGCCGCGCCCCAGCGGCGTCCGTCGGTCGAGGGCGGCTTCGACTTCTTCGGTACGCAGAAGGAGTCCCCGGACACGCTGGAGGCGGTGCACAACGAGGACCTCGCGGACGTGGTCGGCGAGGAGGCGCTCGCCCTGCACAAGGCCGAGGCCGAGGCCGGCTTCAAGCCCGCGGACGAGGACTCTCGCGGCGTCGGCCAGGTCATCGACCTGACCGTCCATGACGAGACCGAGCGGATCGACATGGGGGAGCTGCGGAGCGCGGTTTCCTGACGACGGTCCAACGGTCGTCCTACGACGTGCGGGTGGGCGGTGGCACACAAGCCACCGCCCACCCGCACGTCGTGGGACCCCCACACTCAGCCCGTACGACCACTCATGCCATCCACCGGTCCGGCCGGGCCTCCCGCCGCCCCGTGCGGGACCGGTCGGCCTGGGACTGAAGCAGTTCCGCGGCCTCGGGTGCGTCCCGCAGCCGCGCTGTCACCGTCTTGTTGGCCCCCGTGTCCACATGGACGTCGGCGAGCCCCTTGAGGCGCGCCCAGGGCCCCTGCTCCAGCCGTACGCTCTGGACCTTCGCGTGCGGCACGAGGGCGAGGCTGCGGCGCAGCAGTCCGTGACGGGCCACGAAGACCGTGTCGGTGACCGCGAGTCCGTACCCCCGCCACCAGAACGGCACGCACCATCCGGCCCGGCGCGGCGGCCGTGACAGGGCCGGCACCGTCACCCCCGGCAGCACCCGCGCGATCATCGCCTCGGCGACCTCGCGCGGGGCGACCGGCACGAGCACGGAGTTGGAGGACCCGGCCACGTCCAGCTCCACCCGCACCCAGTCGCGCCGCCGCCACAGCAGTGGTTCCACGATCCGGACGGTCTGCACGCGCCCCGGCGGCACCGTCTCGTGCGTACGGTCCAGGAGCCCGTGGTCGATCCGGAGCCCGTCCGGCGATTCGCCCACCGTCCAGTCGTACTCGCTGACGAACCGTCCCAGGCTGCTCGCGCCCGCCGCGCCGAGCAGCGGCAGCGCGGTCGCGAGGACCGTCCACACGCTGTGGGTGGCCAGCCACAGCAGCGACGGTACGAGGAGCGCGGCGGCCAGTGTTCCCCAGGTGGCGCCGGTGAGCAGCAGGGAGATGACGAGTTTGCCCGCCGGTACGTGCAGGAGTTGCCGTACGGGTGCCTCGCCGACCTCGTGCGCGGTCTCGGGGGCGAAACCGGCCGCGCGGGCGAGCAGTTCGGCGCGCAGGGTGCGGGCCTCGGCCTCGCCCAGGTAGGCCAGTTCGTCCTTCTTGTCCGTCCCGATGACGTCGAGTTTGAGCTTGGTGACGCCCGCGACACGGGCCAGCAGCGGCTGGGTGACGTCGACGGCCTGGAGCCGGTCGAGCCGGATGTGCGCGGTGCGCCGGAACAACAGGCCGGTGCGGATACGCAGTTCGGTGTCGGTCACCGCGAAGTGGGTGAACCACCAGGTCAGGAAGCCGTAGAGGGTGCCGCCCAGGACGGCAGCGGCGAACCCGAGGAGGAGCGTGGTGGTGGCGAGTTTGGTGAGCTGCTCCTGTGCCTGGTTGGGGTCGTGCACGGCCCATCCGGCGACCACCGCGATCGGCGCCCACGCGCGCCGCAGGGGCGTCACCGGGTGCAGGCGCCGCTCGATGATGAGCGGGTTCGCGTCCTCTATGCCCTTGTCGGCGTCCAGCGGCGCCGTGGGCGGCGTCGTCACAGCCCGGCCGATCGGGCCTCGCCCAGCTCGGTGAGCCGGTCGCGCAGCCGCTCGGCCTCGGCCGGGTCGAGGCCGGGGATGCGCGCGTCGGTCGCCGCGGCCGCCGTGTGCAGCTGCACGCTCGCAAGCCCGAAGTGCCGCTCCACGGGCCCGGAGGTCACCTCGACCAACTGCATCCGCCCGTACGGCACCACGGTCTCCTCGCGCCACAGCACACCCTTGCTGATCAGCAGGTCGTCCACGCGCTCGGCGTACCGCCAGGACTGCCAGTTGCGCCCCAGCATCCGCCAGCCCCATGCCAGCAGGGCCAGCGGCAGCAGGGCGAAGGCGGCCCAGAGGGGTCCGGCGAACAGCCAGAGCAGCAGCCCCACCGCGAGGGTCAGCAGCCCCAGCCACACCACCAGCAGCAGGCGCCGCATCCGCAGCAGCCCGCGGGGCAGCCCGCTCCAGACCGGCTCGGTCGCCGTGTTTCCGGTGGTGTCCATGCTCCCCGTCTCCATTTGGCAAGCGTACGTACGAGACACTGTGCCCATGACTCCCACGACGGAGACCATGGTCGGTATCGGCGGCGCCGCGGAGAGCACCGACATGGTGCTCAACATCGGGCCCCAGCACCCGTCCACGCACGGTGTGCTGCGGTTGAAGCTCGTCCTCGACGGCGAGCGGATCCAGCGCGCGGAGCCGGTCATCGGCTATATGCACCGCGGCGCCGAGAAGCTCTTCGAGGCGCGCGACTACCGCCAGATCATCATGCTCGCCAACCGCCACGACTGGCTTTCCGCCTTCGCGAACGAACTGGGCGTCGTCCTCGCCGTCGAGCGGATGCTCGGCATGGAGGTCCCCGAGCGCGCGGTGTGGACGCGCACCCTGCTCGCCGAGCTGAACCGCGTCTTGAACCACCTGATGTTCCTGGGCTCGTACCCCCTGGAGCTGGGCGGAATCACCCCGATCTTCTACGCCTTCACGGAACGCGAGGAGCTCCAGCACGTCATGGAGGAGGTCTCCGGCGGGCGTATGCACTACATGTTCAACCGGGTCGGCGGCCTCAAGGAGGACCTTCCGGCCGGATGGACCACCCGCGCGCGTGCCTCCGTCGCCGCCCTGCGCTCCCGTATGGACCGGTTCGACGACCTGGTGCTCGGCAACGAGATCTTCAGGGGGCGTACGCGGGGCGTGGGGGCGCTCACGCCGGAGGCCGTGCACGCGTACGGCGTGAGCGGGCCGATCGCGCGCGCCTCCGGGGTCGACTTCGACCTCCGCCGGGACGAGCCGTACCTCGCGTACGGGGAACTCCAGGACACCCTCAAGGTGGTCACGCGCCAGGAGGGCGACTGTCTGGCCCGCTTCGAGTGCCTCCTGGAGCAGACCCACAACGCGCTCGACCTCGCGGACGCCTGCCTCGACCGGCTCGCGGACCTTCCGCCGGGCCCGATCAACCAGCGGCTGCCCAAGGTCCTGAAGGCGCCCGAGGGCCACACGTACGCCTGGACCGAGAACCCCCTCGGGATCAACGGCTACTACCTGGTGAGCAAGGGCGAGAAGACCCCGTACCGGCTGAAGCTGCGTTCTGCCTCGTTCAACAACATCCAGGCGCTCACCGAACTGCTGCCGGGCACGCTGGTCGCGGACATGGTGGCGATCCTGGGGTCACTGTTCTTCGTGGTCGGGGACATCGACAAGTAGGCCACCGGCAAGCGGCCCGTTGCTGGGCAAGCGGGGAATTCCAACCGGCTGGAGCAGCCAGCCGAAGTCGCCCAGGCCGCCGGACGCGGTCAGTTCGGCCGCCGCGCCGGCGCTCGCGAGGGCGCGCACGTATGCGGCGGGGTCTGTGGACGCCAGCGTGAGCGCCGGGCGTGCGCCGCTCACGCCCAGCGCACGCAGCGCATCCCGTTGGGTCGTCACGCGCCCCCCGGGCAGCGCGCACGCGTCCAGCGCCACGTGCGCGGTGATGTCGCAGGAGCCGTCCGGGACGGGCACCGTCTCCCGCCCCTCCCGGAAGCCGGTGAGGGTCCCGAACGGCGGCCGCGCGCCGAGGGTGTGCGCGTAGTCGACGGCCACGGCGAGACCACGTCCGAGGGAGGCGACGGCGGTTCCCCAGGCGGCATCCCTGGCGAGCCCGATTTCGGCGCGGGCTCCTTCGAAGGACAGCGGCCACCACTTCCGCAGCCATTCCGCTTCCGCCTCCGCGACCGGCTCCCCGAGGCGTTCGGTCCCGTCCCGGCGTACGAGAACCACGCGTGCCACGCCCTCCGAGTCCACCTCGGCGACCTCCACGGGCACGTTGTCCAGCCACTCGTTGGCGAACAGTAGTCCGGAGACGCCCTTCGGGGGTTCCGCCAGCCACTCGATCCGGTGATCAAGACCGGCCGGGCGCTCGGCGCGTTCGACGGCGTACCCGCGCGCGCGGGAGGCCACTTCGGCGGGGAGCGCGGCGAGGACCGCGGTCACGAGCTCGCCGCGGCCCGCCGCCATGTCGACGAAGGCGAGCGGGGACGGGCGGTCGAGCACCTCGTCGACGCGGCACAGCAGCCGGGCCACGGCGCCCGCGAAGAGCGAGGAGGCGTGCACCGAGGTACGGAAGTGGCCGGCCGGCCCCTCGGGCCTGCGATAGAAGCCTCGGGGCCCGTACAGCGCCTCTTCCGTCGCCGCGCGCCAGCCCGGGAACCCGTCCTCCGTCGCCGCGCGCCAGCCCTGGAGCCCGTCCTCCGTCGTCGCGCGCCGGTCCTGGAACCCGTCCGTCGTCGCCTCGCGCCGGCCCCGGAAGTCGTCCGTTTCCTCACGTCTCACGGAGTCAGGCTAAGCGGCGGGGACCCCCGGGCCTCCACCTTGGGGAGTACGCCCGGCGCTCGCGGATCGATCCTCCGGTTGACCCCTGCACACTGCACGCTTCCCTACTCTGGGTTACGTGCAGCGCCTCTATGACTTCCTCCGCAGGCACCCGACGTGGGTCGACAGCTTCTGGGCTGTCGTCCTGCTCGGGATCTCCGGCGTGAATCTGACCAGTGTCGCGGGGGCCCGGGAGAACTACCACGGGTCGCCCGAGGTGGCCTTCCCGATCGCCGTGGTCCTTTCCCTGACCGTCGCGCTGCGCCGCCGGATGCCCGAGAAGATGCTGCTCCTGGTCGCCGCGATGGGCGTCGTACAGCTCGCGCTCGACGTCGAGGTGATGGCGGCCGACTTCGCGATGCTGGTGATCATCTACACCGTCGCCGCGGACGGCGCCCGCTGGGCCTCCCGCTTCGCGCTGACCGGTGGTCTGGCCGCGGGAACCATCTCGCAGATCCGCTGGCCGCAGTCGGACACGAGCGCGGTGGGCGTCGTCCTGATAGCCGTCTTCCAGACGGTGCCCTTCGCGCTCGCCTGGGTGCTCGGCGACTCCATCCGCACCCGCCGCGCCTACCTCGCCCAGCTGGAGGAGCGCGCCGCCCGCCTGGAGAAGGAGCGCGAGGCGCAGTCCAAGGTCGCGGTCGCCGCCGAACGCGCCCGGATCGCCCGCGAGCTGCACGACGTCGTCGCGCACAACGTCTCGGTGATGGTGGTCCAGGCCGACGGCGCCGCGTACGTCATGGACACCGCCCCGGAGCAGGCCAGGAAGGCCCTGGAGACCATTTCCGGCACCGGCCGGCAGGCCCTCGCCGAGATGCGCCGCCTGCTCGGCGTACTGCGCACCGGCGAGCACCAGGAGAGCGGCGAGTACGTGCCGCAGCCCGACGTCGAGCAGCTCGACGACCTCATCGCGCAGTGCCGTACCTCGGGCCTCCCCGTCGACTTCAAGGTCGAGGGCACCCCGCGCCCCCTCCCCAGCGGCGTGGAACTCACGGCGTACCGCATCGTCCAGGAGGCGCTCACCAACACGCGCAAGCACGGGGGCCCGAACACGGGCGCCAGCGTGCGCCTGGTCTACTTCGACGACGGCCTCGGACTGCTCGTCGAGGACGACGGCAAGGGCGCACCCCACGAGCTGTACGAGGAGGGCGGCGCCGACGGCCAGGGGCACGGCCTGATCGGTATGCGGGAGCGCGTCGGTATGGTCGGCGGCACCCTGGACGCGGGGCCGCGTCCCGGCGGCGGCTTCCGCATCAGCGCTCTGCTGCCGCTCAAGCCCGCGAACTGACACCACCTGCGGCCGCCTCCCCGCGGCGCCTCGCTCTGACCTTGATCTTGACTTGAATTGAATTGCATTGAATTTTGACGGAAACGGAAGAGGCCCCCGATGGCGATCCGCGTGATGCTCGTCGACGACCAGGTGCTGCTGCGCACCGGATTCCGGATGGTGCTTGACGCCCAGCCGGACATGGAGGTCGTGGCCGAGGCGGGCGACGGCGTCGAGGCCCTCCAGGTGCTGCGCGCGGCCGAGGTCGACGTGGTGCTGATGGACGTACGCATGCCGAAGCTGGACGGCGTCGAGGCGACCCGCCGGATCTGCTCCGACCCCAACCCGCCCAAGGTGCTGATCCTCACCACCTTCGACCTCGACGAGTACGCCTTCTCCGGGCTGAAGGCCGGCGCCTCCGGTTTCATGCTCAAGGACGTGCCGCCCGGCGAACTCCTCACGGCCATCCGCTCCGTGCACAGCGGCGACGCCGTGGTCGCGCCCTCCACCACCCGGCGCCTGCTCGACCGGTTCGCGCCGCTGCTGCCGCACGCCGGCAAGGAGCCCCAGCACAAGGAGCTGGAACGGCTCACCGGCCGTGAGCGCGAAGTCATGATCCTTGTCGCACAGGGCCTCTCCAACGGCGAGATCGCGGCCCGTCTCGTGCTCTCCGAGGCGACCGTGAAGACGCACGTGGGGCGCATCCTGACGAAGCTGGGGCTGCGCGACCGGGTGCAGGTGGTCGTCCTCGCGTACGAGACGGGGCTGGTTCGGGCGGGCGGACAGGCCTGACGGTGTGAACGAGGGGGGTGTGACCGGCGCGTGACCGGCGCACACTAGGGTCTGCGCATGCTCCTGTGGATCAACGGGCCCTTCGGGGGCGGCAAGACGCAAACCGCACACGAGATCCAGCGACGGCTGCCGGACAGCGTCGTCTGCGACCCGGAACACGCCGGGTTCGGTCTGCGTCGCATGCTGCCGCCGGAACTGCGCGGCAACTTCCAGGACTTGACGTCCTGGCGGCAGGGCGTGGTCGAGGTGCTCGACCTGGCTCTCAGCAAGCACGACGGGGTGGTCATCGCCCCCATGACGGTCACGGATCCCCGCTACTTCGAGGAGACCGTCGGCCGGCTGCGCGAAATGGGCCACGACGTATGCCACTTCACGCTCCTCGCCGAACGCGAGACCGTACTGAAGCGGCTGCGCGAACGCGGCCTCGGTCACCTCCTGCAGTACGTCGCCGGCAAGAACGCGCCGCCGCGCCGTGAGAGTTGGGCCGTGCAAGAGCTCGACCACTGTCTGGAGCGGCTGCGCGAGCCGGAGTTCGCCGAGCACCTGTGGACCGACCACACGACGGTCGCCAGGACGGCGGACCGGATAGCGGTACTGGCGGGCCTCACCCTCACACCGAACCGGGACGGGCTCGTGCGGGGGCGGCTGCGGCGGGCGTGGACGAGCGCGCGGCACATCCGGCTCGACTGAGCCAAGGCAGGAGGCCCGGTGCTCGGCTCGGCCGGGGGAGGCCTCCCTAGCGCAGGATCCCCTCCAGGTCCACCGGAGCGCTCAGCGCAGGATCCCCTCCAGGAAGTCACTCCCCAGCCGGGCCACGACCGTGACGTCCAACTGGTGCAGCACATACCGGCCCCGGCGCCGTGTGGTGATCAGGCCCGCCTTCTTGAGCACGCTCAGGTGCCGGGATATCTCGGGGGCGCTCATCCCGTGGACCTGCGCCAGCTCGCCCGTGGTGTACGCGCTGCGGGCCAGGTGGCGGCAGATCCGCATCCGGACCGGGTGGGACAGCGCGGTCATCCGCAGGGTCAGCTGCTCGACCGAGGGCGGGGCGGCGAGCTCGGGGGAGCTGACCGGGTAGTGCAGCACCGGCTGCCAGCGGTATCGGTGCAGCACCATGAGGTGCGGCCGGCCGAGGCTGGTGGGCACGAGGAGGAGGCCGACGTCCGCGGTGACGGTGCGGCCCTCGGCCAGTTTGTCGACGGTGATCCGCCCGGCCGCCTCGTCCAGCGCTGTCGCGGGGGACACCGAGGCCAGCGCCTCACCCAGGCCCTTGTGCCGCAGCAGCTCCGACTTGTGCCGGGCGTCCGCCGCGAGCTGGTGGCGCAGTCGGGACCAGGCCTCGGCGAAGAAGGCCTCCTCGCAGTCCTCCAGGAACCGCCGCAGCCAGGCCCGGACGGTCGGTGGATCGTCGAGCAGCCGCCTGGTGAACCGCGCCTGCTGCGGCCCGCGCGAGGCGGCCAGCTCCAGCGCTCGGCGGCGCACCTCCGGGTCGGAGAGCGCGGTGGGCCCTTCCGAGTCGTACGCCGCCGCGCACGTGAACTCCAGGGCCGCGTCCACGAACTGCTCGTCCGTCAGCTTGTCCAGCAGGTCCAGGTCCTCGGCGAGCGTCGCGCCCGGCAGGGTGGTGCCTCCCGGGATCCCGGCGGCGGGCAGGAACAGGTCGGAGAACGTCGTCCGCCACAGGAAGTCCGCCTCGCACATCCGGTCCGCGAGATCGGGCTCCAGGCGTGCGCTCACCCCCGTCGCCCAGCCCTGCAGCCCGGGGTGGTGACCCGGCTCGGACAGGGCGTGCAGTGCCATCCCGAGCTCGGCCAGCGGTGACGGCACGACGGCGATGTCCTCCCGCCGCAGCCCGGTGATGTCGATGTGCACGCTCATGACCTCATGGTGCACCCCGCCACTGACAACGCCGCCGTCGATTGACCGCAGCCGTCAATCGAGGCGACGTACGGCCTGAGCAGGCGCAGGCTGGGGTCACCGGGGCACACCGCGCGGGGCCCACGGATCCCCTTCCCCGTCCCGAGAGGCGATCCGCCATGAGCGTCACCCAGCAGTACCTCCTCGACACCTACCGGGCCCGGCAGCACGGCGACGCCGCCCCTCCGGCCCCCGGCATGCACGACTGGCAGGCCGTACGCGAGCTGCGCGACCACCGGCGGTTCCGCGCGGTGCTGGCGGGCCGCCCGGCCCATGGGCGGATGCGGGAAGCCCTGGGCCGGTGGCTGCACGCCGGCCGGTGACCGGTGGTCAGTGCGGCAGCCGGTCCACGAAGTCGCGTACGGCCGCCTTGACGTCCTCAGCCGTCCACTCCAGGCCGGGCTCCGCCACTGTGACCTCGGTGTACGCCAGTCCCGGGCCGCCCCGCGCCCAGCCCTGCCCGAAGAGGCCGGTCTTCGTCTCCTCGGTCTGCCGCAGCCCCGTGTCCCCGAGGACATCGGGTGCGTACGGCAGCCAGATCTGGAACTGGTGGGTGTGCGGTTCCTCGGGGTGGACGCGTACCCAGGGGACCCCGGCCTCCGTGAACCCCTCGCGCAGGGCGGCGGCGACCACGCGCGCGTGGGCCACGTATTCCGGCAGCCGCGGCAGCTCCCGGTCCAGCCCGATGAGCGCGGCCAGGACGGTCGGGAACTGCTGGAGGACCATGCCGCCGTACCGGTGCCGCCAGGTCTTCGCCTCGTCGATCAGCGTCTTCGGGCCCGCGATCGCCGCCCCGCCGAGTCCGTCGAGCGACTTGTAGAACGACACGTAGACGCTGTCCGCGAGGCCCGCGATCTCGTCCAGGGGGCGGCCGAAATGGGCGGTGCACTCCCAGAGCCGGGCCCCGTCGAAGTGCACCATGGCGTCACGTTCCCGCGCGGCCGCGACGGTCTCGGAAAGCTCCTCCCAGGAGGGCAGCAGGAAACCGGCGTCCCTGAGGGGCAGTTCGAGCATCAGTGTGCCGAAGGGCTCCGCGATGTCCTGTATCTCCTCGGCGGTCGGCAGCCTCGGCTCGTCCGTCACATGGACCGGACGCAGACCGCTGACCTGGCTGAACGCGTGCCGCTCATACTTCTCCGGGTGGCTCAGCCCGTGCAGCGCGACGGCCGGGTTCCCGGTGCGGCCCGCCCAGCAGCGCAGGGCGATCTGCTGGGCCATGGTGCCGGTGGGGAAGAAGGCGGCGGCCTCCTTGCCGAGCAGGCCCGCGACCCGCTCCTCCAGGGTCTCCACGAGCCGGTCGCCGTACATGTCGACCGGCTGGTCGAGGTCGTAGACGCCCTCCGCCCCGTCGTTGAGCCACGCCAGCCGGTCGCGGACCGTGGTCTGGTAGCTGGGGCGCCACAGCACCCGCCGGGCGGCCCGCCAGGCGGCGACACGGCGCCCTCGCTTCTGCTCATCGGTCTCTTCCGCGGGTTGGTCCACCGGTTCTGCCGCCGTCTCACTCGCCGTATCGCTCATCCCCGGATGATGCAACGCGCGAGGCCGCTGTGGCACCCCGATTTCCGCACCCCCGGGACCTGCGGAAACCCACAGCCTGTGGACAACGAAAACGCCCCTCGAAGCAATCGCGTTAACATGACGAGAAATCGTCCGGTACATCGTCCGGTACCCCGAGCGGACTGGAACGGGAAGGCCGTCGTCGAGTGAGCACATTCCAACAGCCAGATCCCAGGGACCGCCCCGCGCGGCTCACTGTCGGCGTCGTCGGCGCCGGCCGGGTGGGCCCCACTCTGGCGGCCGCCCTCCAGCTCGCCGGGCACCGCCCGGTGGCCGTCTCCGGAGTCTCCGACGCCTCCGTACGGCGGGCCGCGCAGCTGCTGCCCGACGTGCCGCTGGTCACCCCGGCGCAGGTGATGGCGCGGGCGGATCTGGTGCTGCTGACCGTCCCCGACGACGCCCTGCCGGGGCTCGTGGAGGGGCTCGCGGAGACCGGGGCCGTGCGACCCGGGCAACTGCTCGTGCACACCTCGGGGCGGTACGGCGCACGCGTGCTCGACCCGGCGCTCAGGGCGGGCGCGCTGCCGCTCGCCCTGCACCCCGCGATGACGTTCACCGGCACCCCTGTGGACGTACAGCGGCTCGTCGGATGCTCCTTCGGGGTCACCGCGCCCCAGGAGCTGCGGCTGGCCGCCGAGGCCCTGGTGATCGAGATGGGCGGCGAGCCCGAGTGGATCGCCGAGGAGAACCGGCCGCTCTACCACGCGGCCCTCGCGCTCGGCGCCAACCACCTGGTGACCCTGGTCGCCGAGTCCATGGAGCTGCTGCGCGCCGCCGGCGTGGAAGCCCCCGACCGGATGCTGGGCCCGCTCCTCGGCGCCGCCCTGGACAACGCTCTGCGGTCGGGCGACGCGGCCCTCACCGGGCCCGTCGCGCGCGGCGACGCGGGCACGGTCGCCGCGCACGTCGCGGAGCTGCGCAAGCACGCCCCGGGGACCGTCCCGGGCTATCTGGCGATGGCCCGCGCGACCGCCGACCGCGCGCTCGCCCACGGGCTCCTCAAGCCGGAACTGGCCGAGGACCTGTTGGGGGTACTCGCCAACGGCGCGGCCCTGCCCGATGACGGGAGCGACCGATGACCGCCGTCCTCCTGCCCGATGACGGGAGCCTCCGATGACGGCCGCCCCCCTCCCCGGCGGCGGGAGCCTCCGATGAACTTCGCCCTCCTGCGCAACGACGGGAGTTCCCGATGACCACGACCACCGCCCTCCTGCGCACCGCCGACGAGCTGCACGCGCGCGTGCGCGGCGGCCGTCGAGCCGTCGTCATGACCATGGGCGCCCTGCACGAGGGCCACGCCACCCTGATCCGCACCGCTCGGGAGATCGCCGGCGAAGAGGGCGAAGTGGTCGTCACGGTCTTCGTGAACCCCCTCCAGTTCGGCAAGGGCGAGGACCTCGACCGCTACCCGCGCACCCTCGACGCCGACCTCAAGATCGCCGAAGCGACGGGCGCGGACGCCGTGTTCGCCCCTTCCGTGGACGAGGTCTACCCGGGCGGCGAGCCCCAGGTCCGCGTCAGCGCGGGCCCCATGGGTGAGCTCCTCGAAGGAGCCACCCGCCCCGGGCACTTCGACGGCGTGCTCACCGTCGTCGCCAAGCTGCTGCACCTCACCCGGCCCGACGTGGCCCTCTTCGGGCAGAAGGACGCCCAGCAGCTCGCCGTGATCCGGCGCATGGCGCGTGACCTGAACTTCGGCGTGGAGATCGTCGGCGTACCCACCGTCCGTGAGGAGGACGGGCTCGCCCTCTCCAGCCGCAACCGCTACCTCTCGCCCCAGGAGCGGCGCACCGCGCTCGCCCTCTCGGGGGCACTGTTCGCAGGCCGCGACCGGCACGCCGCCCAGGAGGCCCTGCGCGCGCGTGCCCGTGAAGTGCCCGCCACGCGCGCGCGTGCCGAGGCCCTCAGCGCGATCGGCGAGTCGCGCGCGGCGGCCGACGCGCACGCCGTCGCCAAGGCCGTCCCCGGCGTTCCCTCCGGTGTCCGCGCGGCTGCCCGCCTCGTCCTGGACGAGGCGGCCCGTATGCAGCCGCCCCTGGTCCTGGACTACCTGGCGCTGGTCGACCCGGCCGACTTCACCGAGATCGACGAGGACTTCACCGGCGAGGCGGTCCTCGCCGTCGCCGCCCGGGTCGGGACGACCCGCCTGATCGACAACATCCCCCTCACCTTCGGAGCGGCCTCGTGACCGGCCAAGGCACAGGTACGGGTACCGGTAAGAGCACTGGTACCGGCATACGACTGCACGCGCCCGCCCCTGGCTGGGCCCTCACCGCCGACGTCGTGGTCGTCGGCTCCGGCGTCGCGGGCCTCACAGCCGCCCTCCGCTGCGAGGCCGCGGGCCTGCGGACCGTCGTCGTCACCAAGGCCCGCCTGGACGACGGCTCCACGCGCTGGGCGCAGGGCGGCATCGCCGCGGCCCTGGGCGAGGGCGACACCCCCGAACAGCACCTCGACGACACCCTGGTGGCGGGCGCGGGCCTGTGCGACGAGGAGGCCGTACGCATCCTGGTCACCGAGGGCCCCGACGCCGTACGCCGTCTCATCGAGACCGGCGCCCACTTCGACGAGTCCGCCGAGGGCGCCCTGGAACTGACCCGCGAGGGCGGCCACCACCGGCGCCGCATCGCCCACGCGGGCGGCGACGCGACCGGCGCCGAGATCTCCCGGGCGCTCGTCGAGGCGGTACGCGCGCGTGGCTTGCGGACGGTCGAGAACGCGCTCGTCCTGGACCTCCTCACGGACGCCGACGGCCGCACCGCGGGCGTGACCCTGCACGTCATGGGAGAGGGCCAGCACGACGGCGTGGGAGCCGTGCACGCCCCCGCCGTGGTCCTCGCCACCGGCGGCATGGGCCAGGTCTTCTCCGCCACGACCAACCCCTCGGTGTCGACGGGCGACGGAGTGGCGCTGGCCCTGCGCGCGGGCGCCGAGGTCTCCGACCTCGAATTCGTCCAGTTCCACCCGACCGTGCTCTTCCTGGGCGCGGACGCCGAGGGGCAGCAGCCGCTCGTCTCCGAGGCGGTACGCGGCGAGGGCGCCCACCTGGTCGACGCGGACGGTGTGCGCTTCATGGTGGGCCAGCATGAACTGGCCGAGCTGGCGCCCCGGGACATCGTCGCCAAGGGCATCATGCGCCGGATGCAGGAGCAGGGCGCCGAGCACATGTTCCTCGACGCCAGGCACTTCGGCGCCGACATGTGGGAGCACCGCTTCCCGACGATCCTGGCCGCCTGCCGCGCCCACGGCATCGACCCGGTGACCGAGCCCGTCCCGGTCGCCCCGGCCGCCCACTACGCCTCCGGAGGCGTCCGCACGGACGCCCTGGGCCGCTCCACGGTGCCGGGCCTGTACGCGTGCGGCGAGGTCGCCTGCACCGGCGTGCACGGCGCCAACCGGCTAGCCTCCAACTCCCTCCTGGAGGGCCTGGTCTACGCCGAGCGCATCGCGGCGGACATCGCGACCCGGCACGAGGAGAACCGCCTCCACGCGCGCGTGCCCGAGCCGGTTCCGCACCCCGACAAGCCCGCGCACCCGCTGCTCGCCCCGGAGGCCCGGTTCGCGATCCAGCGGATCATGACGGACGGCGCCGGCGTCCTGCGCTCCGCAGCCTCCCTCGCCGACGCCGCCGAGCGACTCCAGCGGCTGCACACCGACGCCCGCGACGCCCTGGACGAGAACGGCAAGACCGCCGAGCCCGGCGTCGACACCTGGGAGGCCACCAACCTCCTGAGCGTGGCCCGGGCCCTGGTCACCGCCGCCCGCCTCCGCGAGGAGACCCGCGGCTGCCACTGGCGCGAGGACCACGCCGACCGGGACGACACGGACTGGCGCCGCCACATCGTCGTACGGCTGAATCCAGACCGGACGCTCGCGGTACACACCACAGACACCGCAGACTTCCCCCCGACCCGGCAGACCCGCCAGGTCCGTCAGTCCCCTTCCCAGGAGCAGTGACCGAAGTGAGCACCCCCGACCTTCCCCTCGTCCAGAGCGGCGGCTGCGGCGACGGCTGCGCCTGTGGCGCCGACACGGACGAGACGTACCTGGAGTGCGGCCTCGACCCCGCGCTCGCGCAGCTCCTCGCCGAGGCGGGACTCGACCCGCTGGAGGTCGAGGACATCGCGAACGTGGCCATCCAGGAGGACCTCGGCCACGGCGTGGACGTGACGACCGTCGCGACCATCCCCGAGGACGCCGTCTCCGCCGGCGACTTCGTCGCCCGCGACGCGGGTGTGGTCGCGGGGCTGCGGGTGGCCGAGGCGGTCATCTCCGTGGTCTGCACGGACGAGTTCGCGGTCGAGCGGCACGTCGAGGACGGCGACCGGGTGGAGGCCGGCCAGAAGCTGCTGACCGTCACCACGCTCACCCGTGACCTGCTGACGGCCGAGCGCAGCGCGCTGAACCTGCTGTGCCGCCTCTCCGGCATCGCGACCGCCACGCGCGCGTGGGCGGACGCCCTTGAGGGCACCGACACCCGGGTACGCGACACCCGCAAGACGACGCCGGGCCTGCGCTCCCTGGAGAAGTTCGCGGTGCGCTGCGGCGGCGGCGTCAACCACCGCATGTCCCTCTCGGACGCGGCGCTGGTCAAGGACAACCACGTGGTCGCCGCAGGCGGCGTGGCGCAGGCCTTCAAGGCCGTACGCGAGGCCTTCCCGGACCTGCCGATCGAGGTCGAGGTCGACACCCTGGCCCAGCTTCGCGAGGTCCTGGACGAGGGCGCCGACCTGATCCTTCTGGACAACTTCACGCCCGACGAGTGCGCGGAGGCCGTCGCCCTGGTCGACGGCCGCGCACTCCTGGAGGCCTCGGGCCGCCTCACCCTCGGCACCGCCGAGGCCTACGCCGGGACCGGCGTCGACTTCCTGGCGGTGGGCGCGCTCACGCACTCCTCGCCGATCCTGGACATCGGCCTCGACCTGCGCGAGGCGTCGACGGACGAGGCGGCGTAGGACCCATGCTGCTCACGATCGACGTCGGCAACACGCACACCGTCCTCGGCCTCTTCGACGGGGAGGAGATCGTCGAGCACTGGCGCATCTCCACGGACGCCCGCCGCACCGCCGACGAGCTCGCCGTGCTCCTCCAGGGCCTGATGGGCATGCACCCGCTCCTGGGCGATGAACTCGGCGACGGCATCGACGGCATCGCCATCTGCTCCACGGTTCCGTCCGTGCTGCACGAGCTGCGCGAGGTGACACGCCGCTACTACGGGGACGTGCCCGCCGTGCTGGTCGAACCCGGCATCAAGACCGGTGTGCCGATCCTGATGGACAACCCCAAGGAGGTCGGCGCCGACCGCATCATCAACGCGGTGGCGGCGGTCGAGCTCTACGGGGGGCCGGCGATCGTCGTGGACTTCGGTACGGCGACGACGTTCGACGCGGTGTCCGCGCGCGGGGAGTACGCGGGTGGGGTGATCGCTCCGGGCATCGAGATCTCCGTCGAGGCCCTCGGCGTCAAGGGCGCCCAGCTCCGCAAGATCGAGATCGCCCGGCCGCGGACGGTCATCGGCAAGAACACCGTCGAGGCGATGCAGTCCGGCATCATCTACGGGTTTGCCGGCCAGGTCGACGGTGTCGTCAACCGGATGGCGCGCGAGCTTGCCGACGATCCCGACGACGTCACCGTCATCGCGACGGGTGGCCTCGCGCCGATGGTTCTCGGCGAGGCGTCGGTCATCGACGAGCACGAGCCGTGGCTGACGCTGATCGGGCTGCGGCTGGTGTACGAGCGGAACGTGTCCCGGACGTAGCGCCTGCGGCTGGCCGCTGCTGGGTTTTTCGCCCCCTCCGCCCCTACCCGTCCCGTTCCTGGGGGCTGCCGCCCCCAGACCCCCGCTTCGGCCTGAACGGCCTCGTCCTCAAACGCCGGACGGGCTGAAAGACCCCCCGGCCCCGGGGGGAAGGGTGCTGCCTCCGTGGGTGGGTGAGGGATGGGGATGGCGCTGCCTCGTTCATGAACGTCGGCCGGGCTGATGGGGATGGCGCTGCCTGTCCTCACAACCCGGACCGGGTGTGGGTGCTGTGCCGCCTCCTCGTTCACGAACGTCGGCCGGGCTGGGGATCGGGGTGGTGCCGTGTCGTCCTTGAGCGGCGGGCGGGCTGAAGCGTGGCCCCCGGAGTGAGGCGCGCCGCGGTCTCGCCTTATGCGCGTTTTGTCTGATTAGCGCGTATCGTCGGCGCATGCCCACGCCATACGGATCCCGCGGCGGCATGGCGTTCGGTGCGGAGGAGCTGCGTGTGCTCCGTCGCGCTCTCGCCCTCGCCCTCCACCCCAGCCCCGTCTCGGCCGAGGACCTCCAGGACTGCCTTCGCCTCGCCGAGTCCCTCGACGAGGCGGCCCGCGAGGGAGCCAGGCTCCGGACCTTCCTGGTGGCCGACCTGGTCCGCTACCGGGCCGCGCTGCCCGGCACCGCCGCCGGCTACCTGCTGCTCCTGGAGGAGGTGCTCGGCAACGGCTACCGCCCGAACCCGGACGACCTCTCCGCGCTCCGCGCCCTGCGCGGCAACCCCTCGGCGGCGGCCCTCCTGCACCGCTGCCGGGTGCTCGCCGAGCAGGACGTACGCGCACGGCTGGCCGGCCGCGCCGTCCCGTCGTCCCGCACCCGCCTCCTCGCCCTCCCCGGCGGCCTGGCCTCGGACGAGGGCGCCAAGAAGCCCGCGGAGAAGCCGGCCGCGCAGCCTCAGTCACGGCCCCCGGCCAAGACCCCGCGCCCGGAGCGCCCCATTCCCACCCCGGGCGAGGTCTTCCCCCCGAAGCGCAAGCCCGCACCGCCACCGGCGAACCCCCCTCAACAGCTCGCGGCGGGCTAGCTACTCTGGAGCCATGGACTATGTCTCCGCGCTCGTGCCCCCGGTAGTGATGGCCGTGTTCTTCATCGGGCTGATCGTGACGATCGTGAAGAGCCAGGGCGGGGCCAACAAGGCCAAGGAGGACGCGGTCGTCGACGCCGCCCTCGCGCGCGCGGAGAGCGCCCGACAGGACTCACGGAGCACCGAGGGCTGAGCATCCGGCCCTCACCTGCGCACTCATCGGCGTACGACTCATACGTTTTTCGAGTCGTACGCCCTTTTTGTTGGTGATCTCCCACTATTGTTCTGAGCTGTGCCTCGCCCATTGGGAGAACTCGAAGACGCGGTCATGACGCGGGTGTGGAAGTGGAACCGCCCGGTGACCGTTCGAGAAGTCCTGGAAGACCTTCAGCAGGAACGGTCCATCGCCTACACCACGGTGATGACCGTTTTGGACAATCTCCATCAGAAGGGCTGGGTGCGCAGGGAAGCCGAAGGCCGGGCCTATCGATATGAGGCGGTCTCCACCCGTGCCGCCTACTCGGCCGCGCTCATGAACGAGGCCTGGTCACAGAGTGACAACCCGGCCGCCGCTCTCGTCGCGTTCTTCGGCATGATGAGCGAGGAACAGGGACAAGCGCTGCGTGACGCCGTACGTATGGTCCAAGGGCCGGAAACGCCCGGGGCGGAGAACCCGCCCGGCGAGAACCCCGGCTCCGGCCGCGACGACAGCGGGCGATAGCGTCCGCTCATGCCAGCAGAGCATCCCGCGGAGCTTCCGTCAGAGCGTCCCGAAGCGAGCGCAAAAGCCATCACCGTCCGGCGGGCCAGGACCAGCGATGTCGCCGCCGTGCGCCGACTCCTTGACTCGAACGTCCGACAGCGCATCCTGCTCGACAAAGCGACGGTGACGCTTTACGAGGACATCCAGGAGTTCTGGGTCGCGGAACGGGACGACAACGCCCAGGTTGTCGGCTGCGGCGCGCTGCACGTGATGTGGGAAGACCTCGCGGAAGTCCGTACTCTCGCCGTGAACCCAGCGGTCAAGGGCGTAGGTGTCGGTCATCAGTTGCTGGAGAAGTTGCTGCAGACCGCGCGCTGGCTCGGCGTTCGACGTGTTTTCTGTCTGACCTTCGAAGTCGACTTCTTCGCGAAGCACGGCTTCGTGGAGATCGGTGAGACACCCGTTGACACCGATGTCTACGCCGAGCTCCTGCGTTCCTATGACGAGGGCGTGGCGGAGTTCCTCGGTCTCGAACGAGTGAAACCGAACACCTTGGGCAACAGCCGGATGCTTCTGCATCTGTGATCGCCGACAACTATTCCGGTTGAACGCCCTGCCCAGGTTCCCTATGTCCGAAACGCGCACGTTTCCGGTCTGTCAGTGCCCAGTGAGTCTCCTCCAGGGGTTTGTGTTTTTCCAGCAAAAGCGGTTTGCTTTCCGACGTACTGCAGTACTGCATATAACAGGGGCCGTGAAACAGCGGCAGACGCTGTAGTCCCGCGGCCCTGAAGTTATCGATGAAAGGAAATCCGGTGGCACAGAAGGTTCAGGTCCTTCTTGTCGACGACCTCGACGGTGGCGAGGCGGACGAGACCGTGACGTTCGCGTTGGACGGCAAGACGTACGAAATCGATCTCACGACTGCCAATGCGGACAAGCTCCGTGGCCTTCTCGACGCCTACGTGAAGGGTGGCCGCCGTACGGGGGGCCGCGCTTCGGGTGCACGCGGAAAGGCTCGCGTCGCTTCCGGTGGCAGCCAGGACACCGCGCAGATCCGCGCGTGGGCGAAGGAGAACGGCTTCGAGGTCAATGACCGTGGCCGGGTTCCCGCGGCCATTCGTGAGGCCTACGAGAAGGCCAACGGCTGAGCGCACACGCGCCGCAGCCGTACCCGGTGGCATTGCGTCGCCATCGTGTCGACGAGTCGTACGAGATCGGGGGCGCCCCCACCGCCCCCCACGGCCGAAAGTGCCGGCAGCGCCGACATCGTCGGCAGCGAGGACTCGACCTCGCACCCAGGCTCGGGGGGCCGCAGCCAGACAGCGGCCCCCTGTGGACTGGTCAGTGGTGGACCGGCTCCTGGTGAGACCGGTGAGCAGGCCCCTGCTGAACCCGCCCCCTGTGAAGTGCCCAGGTCCGGTGGCCCAGGAGCCTCGATGCTCCCGCCCGCGCCGATCGCCCTGAGGTCCAGCGTGAGGGCGCCCCACTCCAGCCAGTCGAGCAGCCCCGGCAGCTCGTCCGCGCTCCCCGGGGCGACCAGGAACCGCATCCGCTCACCCCGCGTCGGGCGCCCCGTGTGAAGTGCCACCGGAGACCCCGTACCAGGCCGCATGTGCCGCCGTAGAACCGCGTATCCCGCCTCCGCAGGCACGTCCAGCACGTCGAAGCGCAGGCCCGTGACAAGTCGTACCGGCGCTCCGGGCACTGTCGCCCAGCCGAGTTCGTTCTCGTACCACTGCCGCACGGGGTCACTCGGATCTCTCCGATCGAGCGGCCGACGGGGGTGGGGAACGGTGGGAATCATGCCAAGAGCAACAGCCGGAAAGGCTCCGGAGTTACGCTGGGTGTTCCGGTGAACGCACAGAGTGCGGGAAATGGGGGCGTGCGGGGGTGATCGACGGCGCAAGGGTGTTCGCCCGTAGCGGAGGGAACCGGCGCGCGCGGCATGGAGTGTCAGTGCGTGCGGGTAAGACATCCCTAGTGGGAGGGGCGACACGCATGGCTCGGGCATCTCACGTTCGCCATCGGCGTACAGCGGGAGAGGGTATCTGCCTGGCCTGCGGGAACATCGTCTCGCACCATCAGGTTGGAGCAGATGTCGGCGTTCGGGGTCAGGAGGCCAAGGACGGTGTCGGCAGTTGGAATGAGCGGTCCCTGCTTGCGGGACTAAGCTGCGGAAGGACAGGGAGGGGAGCGTCCCCTTACTGCCTGACCGCTCTGAGGAGCGATTAACGATGTTCGAGAGGTTCACCGACCGCGCGCGGCGGGTTGTCGTCCTGGCTCAGGAAGAAGCCCGGATGCTCAACCACAACTACATCGGCACCGAGCACATCCTCCTGGGCCTGATCCATGAGGGTGAGGGTGTCGCCGCTAAGGCCCTGGAGAGCCTCGGGATTTCGCTCGAGGCGGTCCGCCAGCAGGTGGAGGAGATCATCGGGCAGGGTCAGCAGGCCCCGTCCGGGCACATCCCCTTCACCCCCCGTGCCAAGAAGGTCCTGGAGCTTTCGCTCCGCGAGGCCCTTCAGCTGGGCCACAACTACATCGGCACGGAGCACATCCTGCTCGGCCTGATCCGTGAGGGCGAGGGCGTCGCCGCCCAGGTCCTGGTCAAGCTGGGCGCAGACCTCAACCGGGTGCGGCAGCAGGTCATCCAGCTGCTCTCCGGCTACCAGGGCAAGGAGACCGCCGGCGCCAGTGGCGGCCCCGCCGAGGGCACTCCCTCGACGTCCCTGGTCCTCGACCAGTTCGGCCGGAACCTCACCCAGGCCGCTCGTGAGTCCAAGCTCGACCCGGTCATCGGGCGCGAGAAGGAGATCGAGCGGGTCATGCAGGTGCTGTCCCGTCGTACGAAGAACAACCCGGTCCTGATCGGTGAGCCCGGCGTCGGCAAGACCGCCGTCGTCGAGGGACTCGCCCAGGCCATCGTCAAGGGCGAGGTGCCCGAGACCCTCAAGGACAAGCACCTCTACACCCTGGACCTCGGCGCACTGGTCGCCGGCTCCCGCTACCGCGGTGACTTCGAGGAGCGCCTCAAGAAGGTGCTCAAGGAGATCCGCACCCGCGGCGACATCATCCTGTTCATCGACGAGCTGCACACGCTGGTCGGTGCGGGTGCCGCCGAGGGCGCCATCGACGCGGCTTCGATCCTGAAGCCGATGCTGGCCCGCGGCGAGCTGCAGACCATCGGTGCGACGACTCTGGACGAGTACCGCAAGCACCTCGAGAAGGACGCGGCCCTCGAGCGCCGCTTCCAGCCGATCCAGGTGGCGGAGCCTTCCCTCCCCCACACGATCGAGATCCTCAAGGGCCTGCGGGACCGCTACGAGGCCCACCACCGCGTCTCCATCACGGACGAGGCCCTGGTGCAGGCCGCGACGCTCGCGGACCGCTACATCTCGGACCGGTTCCTCCCCGACAAGGCGATCGACCTGATCGACGAGGCCGGCTCCCGGATGCGCATCCGCCGGATGACCGCGCCGCCGGACCTCCGCGAGTTCGACGAGAAGATCGCGGGCGTGCGCCGCGACAAGGAGTCCGCGATCGACTCGCAGGACTTCGAGAAGGCCGCCTCCCTCCGCGACAAGGAGAAGCAGCTCCTGGCCGCCAAGGCCAAGCGGGAGAAGGAGTGGAAGGCCGGCGACATGGACGTCGTCGCCGAGGTCGACGGTGAGCTGATCGCCGAGGTCCTGGCCACGGCCACCGGCATCCCGGTCTTCAAGCTCACCGAGGAGGAGTCCTCGCGTCTGCTGCGCATGGAGGACGAGCTCCACAAGCGGGTCATCGGCCAGAAGGACGCCATCAAGGCGCTCTCGCAGGCGATCCGTCGTACGCGAGCGGGTCTCAAGGACCCGAAGCGTCCCGGTGGTTCGTTCATCTTCGCCGGCCCCTCGGGTGTCGGTAAGACCGAGCTGTCGAAGACCCTCGCGGAGTTCCTCTTCGGCGACGAGGACGCGCTGATCTCCCTCGACATGTCGGAGTTCAGCGAGAAGCACACGGTGTCGCGGCTCTTCGGTTCGCCCCCCGGTTACGTGGGTTACGAAGAGGGTGGCCAGCTGACGGAGAAGGTGCGTCGCAAGCCGTTCTCGGTGGTTCTCTTCGACGAGGTCGAAAAGGCTCACCCGGACATCTTCAACTCGCTTCTCCAGATCCTGGAGGACGGTCGTCTGACCGACTCCCAGGGCCGGGTCGTGGACTTCAAGAACACGGTCATCATCATGACGACCAACCTCGGCACCCGGGACATCTCCAAGGGCTTCAACCTCGGCTTCGCCGCCTCCGGTGACGTCAAGAGCAACTACGAGCGCATGAAGGTCAAGGTCAACGAGGAGCTGAAGCAGCACTTCCGCCCCGAGTTCCTGAACCGTGTCGACGACACGGTGGTCTTCCACCAGCTCACCGAGGAAGACATCATCCAGATCGTCGACCTCATGATCGCCAAGGTGGACGAGCGGCTGAAGGACCGGGACATGGGCCTCGAGCTCAGCCCGACCGCCAAGTCGCTGCTCGCCAAGAAGGGTTACGACCCCGTCATGGGCGCCCGGCCGCTGCGCCGGACGATCCAGCGCGAGATCGAGGACCTGCTCTCCGAGAAGATCCTCTTCGGCGAGCTGCGCCCCGGCCAGATCGTGGTCGTCGACACGGAGGGCGAGGGTGACGCGAAGAAGTTCACCTTCCGCGGTGAGGAGAAGTCCGCCCTCCCCGACGTCCCGCCGATCGAGCAGGCCGCGGGTGGGGCCGGTCCCAACCTGAGCAAGGAGGCGTAGGCGCTACCGCGCTCGCCTGAACGGAGGGGCTGCCCCGGGACTTCGGTTCTGGGGCGGCCCCTTTTTCATGCCTCCGACAGGCGGTTCGTCCGTGGGTGGGGGCGATTGAGGCTTCGTATGAGCGTCGCCAGTGCGGCTGGGGTGGTGGTGAATGTGACGTCCGGGGTGTCACTTTCGCGGAGGGTGTCCGCCGGTGACGGCCGCGGGGTGTGTGGGTATTCGGCGCGCCGCGGGCGTAGGCCGCGTCACATTTGCGCGGGCCCGGACTGCGTCACCCGGTGACATGACCCACAGGCGATTTGTCCGTTACTAGGGGGAATAGTGGAAGAGTTCATGTGGGCAAAACGGACCTTTGGGTTAGGGGCTCAGTGGGGCGTCCGGCGCTTCCCGTAGGGGTGGGTGGGGGTGGCCGTTCCCCTGGGGTGGGACTGCTCGAAGTGGGGTTAAACCCACCCTCCTGTAAAAAATCGGGAGGATTCATCGCTGGATGGGGCGTCTGTCAAGAAGGAGTAAGTTTCGTGGTCAAGTACGACCTTTCATCGTAGATGGCGTGTTTGGGGGTCTGTGGGTGTGGGGGTTACCAAGGAGTGGTCCATTCGGCGGGTGTCCCCTCGTCGGGTGGGCTTTCTGCCCCCGTCTCCGTGAGGTCCCCATGTCGAAGCGCGTCACGTCCCGTCACTCCCGTACGTCCCTGATCCGCACGCGGGCGGCCGTCCTGGCCGTCGGCCTCGGCGCCTCGGTCGTGCTGGGCGCCGGGGTCGCGGCCGCCGCGAGCAGCAGCGCAACCGTCACCGCCGCGAGCGTCTCGCAGGCGAAGGCCGCGACGAAAGCCACCAAGGCCGCCTGGGTCGACCCGGTGAAGAAGTACACCCTGTCCGCCAGCTTCGCCCAGGCCGGCACCATGTGGTCGTCCACCCACTCCGGGCAGGACTTCGCCGTGGCCACCGGGACCCCGGTCGTCGCCGCGCACGGCGGGACCGTCGTCAAGGCCGGCCCGAACGGCGCCGGTGACGGCCCCGCGTACGGCAATGCCATCGTGATCAAGCACGGCAACGGCACGTACTCGCAGTACGCCCACCTGTCGAAGATCAATGTGAAGGTCGGCCAGGTCGTCACCACCGGTCAGCGCATCGCCCTGTCCGGCAGCACCGGCAACTCCAGCGGACCCCACCTGCACTTCGAGATCCGTACGACCGCCAACTACGGGTCCGCCGTCGACCCCGTCGCCTTCCTGCGCTCCAAGGGTGTGACTGTCTAGGAAAGGTCAGGAGGCGGCGGTGCCTCCGTGTGCCTGCGTCACCAGGTCGATCGCGACCTCCAGGACAGCCTTTCGCTTCTCCTCGGGGTCGCCTTCGACGTCTCTGAGGACGAACATCCCGGCGTGCATCGTGAAGAGCGCGCTGACGCAGCGGACCTGGTCGGTCAGCGCCGACTCCGGCTCCTTGATGATGTCCAGCATGCTGTGCATACGGTCCTTGAACGTCTCGCCGATGCTCAGCTCTCGTACGGTCGCCTGGTTCTCCTGCATGAAGCGGAAGAGCGGGGCCGCGCCGGAGAGGGCCTCGCTGTACTGGCGCAGGACCTCCTTCTTGGTCTCCAGGCTGTGCGGCTGCTGCCTGCCCCACTCGATCAGCTCGTCGAGCGGTCGTGTCAGGTCCTGGAAGAGGCTGATGAGGATCTCTTCCTTGGTCTTGAAGTGGTAGTAGAGCGCGGCCTTCGTGACGTCGAGGTGCTCGGCGATCTCGCGCAGCGAGGTCTTCTCGTAGCCCTGCTCGGAGAAGAGTTCGAGGGCCACGTCCTGGATGCGCTGGCGGGTGTCCCCGCGGCGCTGTCGCTTGGTGCCGTCCATGGTGCCGCCCATTCTCCTGGTCCTCGCGCTCCCTGGGAAACCTGCCTGTCGCCCGGCCGGCAAAGCCCGGTCAAACTTACTTGACGCCCGGCTAGTTGCCGGTCTAATTTCCCTAGTGTAGACAACTTGCCGGTCGGCAAGTAAGTGGCCGACGACGGCAGCTGTACCTAGGGGAGTGGGAACTATGGCGGACAACACCGGAGTGGTGGCAGAGCCCGAGAAACAGCCACGCAGCGTGCGCGTGGTCCTGTTCGCGCTGATGGTCGCGATGATGCTGGCGATGCTCGACAACATGATCATCGGCACCGCGATGCCGACGATCGTGGGCGAGCTGGGAGGACTGGAACACCTGTCGTGGGTGGTGACGGCGTACACCCTCGCGACCGCGGCCTCCACCCCCATCTGGGGCAAGCTGGGCGACATGTACGGGCGCAAGGGCGCCTTCATGACCTCGATCGTGATCTTCCTGATCGGGTCCGCGCTCAGCGGTATGGCCCAGGACATGGGACAGCTCATCGGGTTCCGCGCGATCCAGGGGCTCGGCGCCGGCGGTCTGATGGTCGGCGTCATGGCGATCATCGGGGACCTCATTCCGCCGCGTGAGCGGGGCAAGTACCAGGGCATGATGGCCGGCGTGATGGCGCTCGCCATGATCGCCGGACCGCTCGTCGGCGGCACCATCACCGACCACTGGGGCTGGCGCTGGTCCTTCTACATCAACCTGCCGCTCGGCATCGTCGCGCTCCTCGCGATCAGCGCCGTACTGCATCTGCCGAAGAAGCGGGTGGAGGGACGGATCGACTATCTGGGCGCCGGGCTGCTCACCGTGGGCATCACATCCATCGTGCTCGTCACCACCTGGGGCGGCAGTGAGTACGCCTGGGGCTCGGCCCGGATCATGGAACTCATCGCCATCGGTGTCGTCGCGCTCGTCGGGTTCGTCCTCGTGCAGACCAAGGCCGCCGCGCCGGTCGTACCGCTGCACATCTTCCGCAGCCGCAACTTCACCCTCATGTCGATCATCGCCTTCATCACCGGGTTCGTGATGTTCGGTGCGACGCTCTTCCTTCCGCTGTACCAGCAGTCGGTGCAGGGCGCGTCCGCGACCAACTCGGGGCTGCTGCTTCTGCCGATGCTCGGTGCGATGCTCGTCACCTCGATGGTGGCCGGGCGGGTCACCACCAACACCGGCCGGTACAAGGTCTTTCCGATCGCGGGCAGCTTGCTCATGACGGTCGGCCTCTACCTGCTCTCGCAGATGGACACCGAGACGACCCGGCTGACGTCCGGGGTGTACATGGCCGTGGTCGGCGCCGGTATGGGCTGCCTGATGCAGATCACCATGCTGGTCGCGCAGAACAGCGTCGAGCTGAAGGACATGGGTGTCGCGTCCTCCACCAGCACCCTCGCCCGTACGCTCGGCTCCTCCTTCGGTGTCGCGATCATGGGTGCGCTGTTCAACCAGCGGGTGCAGGACGTGATGGTCGAGCGGGCCGGGGCGCTCGGGTCGCAGGTGACCGAGCAGTCCGCGCAGCTCGATGCGGCCAGTCTGGCGAAGCTGCCGGTCGCGGCGCGGGAGGCGTACCAGTACGCGGTGTCCTCCGGGACGCACTCCGCGTTCCTGCTGGGGGCGGTGGTGGCTGTGATCGCGCTGGTCGCCGGGCTGTTCGTCAAGGAGGTTCCGCTCAAGGGGGCGGGGGCGGCGAAGCCGGTCGAGGAGGGGGCGGCTGGGGACGCCGCCGGGGTGAAGCAGACGGTTGCAGAGGCCGTCTGAGTCGCGTCCACTCCTTCTCGGCCCGAAGACCCCCGGCGTTGTCCGCCCCGGGGGTCTTCGTTCTTACGTGTGCGTGTGCGTGTGCGTGTACGGGGCTGGGGCGTGAGTTTCTTCGCCCCCTCCGCCCCTTCCGGTCCCGTTTCTGGGGGCTGCCGCCCCAGACCCCCGCTGTCGGCCTGGACGGGCACGTCCTCGAACGCCGGACGGGCTGAAAATCTCCAGCGGCAGCCGGGCTGCGGATGTCGATGTCTAGTCCGGCAGCATCGGATAGCTCCCCGTGTTCGTCGGGGCGTGTTCCGGTAGCCAGAGGACTGCTACCGCGCCCTCGGCGGGGACGTCGTCAGGGGCGCCGGGGGGCAGGACGTTGCGGAAGGTCAGGCGGGCGCCGAGGACTCGGGCCTGGCCTGCGGCGATGGTGAGGCCGAGGCCGTGGCCGTAGCCCGCGCGGTCGGGGCTGCCGGTGCGGAAGCGGCGGGGGCCGTCGACTAGGAGGGCCGCCGGGAAGCCGGGGCCGTGATCGCGTACGCGGATGACGCGGCCCTCGACGGTCACCTGGACGGGCGGCTTGCCGTGCCGGGCCGCGTTGGCGAGGAGGTTGAACAGGACGCGCTCCAGGCGGCGCGGGTCCGTCGTGACCTCCGACTCGTGCACGACGCGTACCTCGATGTCCGCGTCCTTGGCCGTCACCCGCCGTGACACGAACTCGCCGAGCAGGATGTCCTGCAGCTCGGCCCGCTCGGAGGCGCCGTCGAGCCGTGCGACCTCCAGGACGTCCTCGACGAGGGTGCGCATGGCCTGGGCACGGTCGCGGACGAGCTCGGTCGGGCGGCCGGGAGGCAGCAGTTCCGCCGCGGTCAGCAGCCCCGTCACCGGCGTACGCAGCTCGTGCGCGATGTCGGCGGTCACCCGGCGCTCGGCCTCGATACGCTGCTGGAGCGTGTCCGCCATCGCGTCCACCGCCCGTGCCAGGTCGTCGGTCTCGTCGCGCAGGAACCCGCCGATGGAGTCGCCCACCCGGACCTCGGTGTCGCCCGAGGCGACCTGGTTCGCCGCGGCGGCGGCCTTGCGCAGCCGGTGCGACAACTGGCCGCCGATGAGCACGCCGAGCGCGCTGCCGCCGAAGACGACCGCGATCGAGCCGATGAGCAGCGCCTGGTCGAGATCGGTCATGACGTCGCTGTTGCGGTCGGTGAAACCCGTGTGGAGCGAGAGGACGCGGCCGTCCTTGAGCGGCACGGCGGCCCAGATGTCCGGCACGCCGCTGGGGCCGTCGGACACGTAGGTCGCCCGCCGCCCCTGCGTGACCTTCTCCAGCAGGGCCGCAGGGATGGACGGGTCGTCGACCTCGACCCCGAAGGCCAGCGTGCGCCCCGACTCGTACATGCGCTGTGCGACCTGGAGGCGCTCGTCCGCCAGATCGCGCGAGTTGTCGAGCATCGACACCTGCGCCGCGTTGTGCACGACCAGGCTCAGCGCGATCGCGACCAGCGCGCCGACGAGGGCGATCGCGGCGCTGAGTTTCCATCGGACGCCGGTCCGGATGCCCGCGCCGTTGCCCCTTTTGGCCCCGGCCGTTCTTTTCGGAACCCGGCGGCTGAATATCCCCCGCATACCCCTGCTCAGGCCTTCAACTTGTAGCCGAAGCCGCGGACCGTCTCGATGCGGTCCTGGCCGATCTTCGTACGCAGCCGCTGCACATGGACGTCGACGACGCGGGTGTCACCGCCCCAGCCGTAGTCCCACACGCGTTCGAGCAGCTTGTCGCGGCTCAGGACCGTGCCCGGCGCCGACGAGAACTCCAGGAGCAGCCGCATCTCGGTGGGCGTCAGCGCCACCGGCGTACCGCCCCTGCGGACCTCCATGCCCTCGGTGTCGATCTCCAGATCGCCGTGGCCGAAGGAGAGCACACTGCCGTCGACCGACGAGTGCCCCTCCGTCGCCGAGCCGTTCGCCGGCCCGCTCGCGTGCCCGAAGCGGCGCAGCACCGCGCGGATGCGGGCGACCAGGACGGCGCCGTCGAACGGCTTGGTCACGTAGTCGTCGGCGCCCGCCTCCAGCCCCAGGACGACGTCGATCGAGTCGGCGCGCGCGGACAGCATGATCACGGGGACGGTCGACTCGTCGCGGATACGGCGGCACAGGCTGACGCCGTCAAGACCGGGCACCATGACATCCAGGAGCGCGATGTCGGGGCGGTTCGCGCGGAACGCCTCCAGGCCCGACAGTCCGTCGGGCATCGCGGTGACCGCGAAGCCGTCCCGCTCCAGCGCGAGCTGGGTGGCCTCGCGGATGACGTCGTCGTCCTCGACGAACAGGACGTGGGTCTGCTCTGCCATCCGGTGCTCCGACATGCGATGCTCCGACATCCGGTGATCTGCCATCCGATGCTCTGCCGACCGATGTTCCGACATCCGGTGCTCCGGCATCCGGTGTTCTGCCATCCGAGGCTCTGCCATCCCTTGTTGTCAGGTATCTGTTCTCAGTTGTCGGTCGCGGCGGTGGGGGCCTCCGCGCCGCCCACCGCTTTGCTGTAGTCGTTGTGGATCCGGGACTCCTCCGCGAAGTGGTTCGCCGACCAGGCGTAGGTGATCACTTCTTCGCTGGAGGGATACGACATCGGGTCGCCCTTCGCGTACAGCTGCTGGGTGACCACCAGGTCGCCCCGGTCGATCTCGGCGTAGACCGGAGGTTCCTCGGTCTTGAAGACGTTCTGGTACCTGCCGTCCTTCTCGCGGTAGACGTACGAGCCGACGCCGACGGCATCGGCGCAGGTCATCACGTTGACCACGACGTCGTTCGCGGTTCCGCCGGTCAGTTTTCCGTACGACACGTCCACCGGGTACTCGTCGGCGACGCACGGCTTCAGGGCGCTCTTGACCGCCGGGCTGACCTCCGGGTCGTTCTTGACGAGCTTGACCGCGTCCACGCGCTGGGGTGTCTTCGCGGCGGAGGCGGCGGGTGACTGCGCGGTGCTGGGCACGGCGGCTTCGCTGCCCGCCGGGCCCTCGTCGCGGGCTCCCGTACCGCCCGTCGCGCAGGCGGTCAGGAAAAGGCCGAGGGCGGCGAACGCGGCCACCGCCGCACTCCCCGCCTTCACAGCCTGCCGGGCCGGCCGGGACGACCGGACTGAGCCGGCCCGTCCGACCTGCCTGGCCCGGTTTTCTACGCCGCGCAACGCTCCCGCCCCTCACTCACTTCGAGCGCGCGTGCGCCGCGCTCCTCGTAGTCCCGGTTCTCCAGCTCCTCGCGGAGCCGGGCCAGGGCCCGGTGCAGCGTGCTCTTGACCGTACCGGCCGACATGCCGAGGGCGGCGGCCGTCTCCTCAGTGGACATCTGCTCCCAGTGTCGCAGCACCACGACACTGCGCTGCTTGGGAGCCAGCACCTTCATGATGTCCATCAGCAGGGCACGGTCCGCGTGCTGCTCGGTGGAGTCGTCGACGCAGGCGTCCGGAAGCTGCTCGGTCGGCACCTCTTCGAGCTTCCGGGCCCGCCACCACTCGGTCCGCGTGTTGATCATCACGCGCCGCAGGTAGGCATCGGCGAGCCGCTTGTCCGCGATGCCGTCCCAGCGGCCGTACGTCCGCACGAGCGCCGTCTGCAGCAGGTCCTGGGCGTCGACGGGGTCGGGAACCAGGCGGCGGGCACTGCGCAGCAGCGCGTCCTGCCGGGTGCGGACGTACTCCTCGAATTCGAGCACCTCGCCGTGCGCCATGATCAACCGCCTCCATCCCCGTTTCCGGCCTGTCGGCTGTCGCCGGCCGCCGGTTGTCCGTTGCCTGAGATGAAGCTACGGAGGGGTTGTCACGGGCCTGTCCGAGCCAGCATGCGGAGAACGCTCGGCTGTCCGTCGGTTGTGTAACGGATGTAGGGCATGGGTAAGACGGGGTGCTGTTATGTCCAGGTTGCGATTGTTTTGCCGTACCGGCTGCGTCGGTTACGTCAAGGGGAGTTGATACAGACCACCCGCGAGCGGTTCCACGAGCCCGTCGGCGACGAGGCCGTCGAGGGCGCGGGCCCGCTGCACCGGCTCGGCCCACACGCCGTCCAGGACGGCCTGCGGGACCGGGGTGACGGCCTCCCTGAGTACGGCAAGGAGCTTGCCGCGCACCTGGCGGTCCGTACCGGCGTACGTCTGGCCGCGCCGCGGCGGCCCCTCGTGCTCGGGCTTCCCGGCCAGACGCCACGCGCAGCGCGCCGCGATCGGGCAGCGGTCACAGGTCTCGTTCTTCGCCGTGCAGACGAGTGCGCCCAGCTCCATGGAGGCGGCGGCCCAGCGGGAGGCGGTCCGCTCGCTGTCGGGCAGCAGCGCGCGGGCGAGCTTGCGCTCCGCCGCCGTCGTCGCGTTCGGGGGGTACCGCACACCGGTGACCGCCCGCGCGAAGACCCGTCGTACGTTCGTGTCCAGCACGGCGTGACGCCGGCCGTACGCGAACGACGCCACCGCCGCCGCCGTGTACTCCCCGATTCCGGGCAGCGCGAGCAACTGCGCGTGCTCCGCCGGTACGTCGCCGCCGTGCCGTTCCGTTATGGCCACCGCGGCGCCGTGCAGGCGCAGGGCGCGGCGGGGGTAGCCGAGGCGGCCCCAGGCGCGGACCGCTTCGCCCGGCGGCTCCTTGGCCAGGTCGGCGGGGCGGGACCAGCGGGACAGCCACTGCTCGTACACGGGCAGCACACGGTTCACCGGCGTCTGCTGCAGCATGAACTCGCTGACCATCACTCCCCAGGGGCCGGCCTCCGGACGGCGCCACGGGAGATCACGGGCGTGCGCGTCGAACCAGGCGATGACGGGGGTGTGGAGGGTCTCGCCGGTGGCGGCGGCTGTGGTGGCGTTCGCGGACTGGGGCGTGGGTTTGGTGGGTGCAGTCATGACGGGGTCGATCCTGCCATGTGGGGGTGGGCGGGGATGTCTGCTGGTGCAGGTCGGGTGGGGTGGTTTTTCGCTCCCTTCGCCCCCACCCGTTTCCGTCGGCCGGGGCTAGAGATCTTTTAGCCCGTCCGGCGTTTGAGGACGAGCGCGTTCAGCGCGAAGGGGGGTCTGGGGGCGCAGCCCCCAGGAACAAGGGACGGGTAGGGGCGGAGGGGGCGAAAAAGCCCAACCCCGGTGCCCCGTAAGCACATAGCCCGGAATGATGATCCGGAAAAGTTGACCCAGGGCGGCGGGTGGGGGCAAGCACCGACGCGGATCTCTCGTACAGTTTGCGCCGTGGGATCACTGCGCAATCCGGTCGGGCCGCTTCCCTCCACCATCTACTGGCGTCGGAGGGCCGTTCTGCTGTCCCTGCTCGCCCTGTTGGCGCTGCTGATCGTGTGGGTGATCGGCTCCGGCGGCGGAGGCGGGTCGAACAACGGGGACGGATCCAACGGCAAGAACCCGGTGCCCTCGACGATCACTCCCGGGCCGTCCGGCTCAGGTCCCGCGATCAGTGAAAACCCGGGCGGGCGCGACGAGTCGACGGCCGGCACGGGTGGCAGCGGTTCGGACGACGGATCCGACGACGGGTCGGGTTCGGGCTCCGGCGCAGGGTCCACCGCCGGTTCCGGGGACTCAAGTGGGAGCGACGGTACGGGTACTGGAACCGACGACGGCTCCAACGGCTCCGGAGGATCGGCCGATCAGCTTCCGGCCGGTTCCACTCTCCCCAACTGCACCGCGAGCGCGGTCAAGTTGACGCTGAGCAGCGTGCGCAACAGCTACGCGCCCGGCGAGAAGCCCACGTTCGAGCTGACCGCGACGAACTCCTCCGGCAGCGACTGCAAGGTCGACCTCGGCCCGAAGGGTGCCGTCGTGACGATCACCCAGGCCGGCAGCGACGACGACATCTGGTCCTCCGGCGACTGCCCGACGGGTTCCGCCAGTCTCCTCTTCCGCGTCACCGCCAACGGACAGGTGACCCGCACGGTGGAGTGGGACCGCAAGGCCAGCGCCCCCGAGTGCGCCACGCCGCCCGCGATTTCGGCGACCGCCGGCACGTACCTGGTGGAGGTCCAGGTGCCGGGACTGACGAAGGCGCAGACGTCGTTCGTGCTCTCCAAGGACTGAAAGCGGAGGGCAGACGGAGCTGAGACACCTGAGGGGGCGGGCGCAGCCCCCTGAGCAGCCGACCGGTACCGGTCGGCCACCTCTCAGACGTACCGCTCCAGAATCGACGACTCCGCCAGTCGCGAAAGCCCTTCCCGGACACTGCGCGCCCGCGCCTCGCCCACCCCGTCGACCGTCTGAAGGTCGTCGACGCTGGCGGCGAGAAGCTTCTGCAGGCCGCCGAAGTGCTCCACCAGGCGGTCGATGATCGCGCCGGGCAGGCGGGGCACCTTGGCGAGCAGGCGGTAGCCGCGCGGGGAGACGGCGGAGTCCAGCGCCTCGGGGGAGCCGGTGTAGCCCAACGCCCGTGCCACGGTGGAGAGTTCGAGCAGCTCGGCGTGGCTGAGCGCGTTGAGCTCGAAGAGGGCCTCGTCGACCGTGCGGGAGCGCTTGGCGGTCGGCTCGGGCACGTAGTCCCGTACGACGAGTTCGCGCTCGGGCTCGACGCCGGCGATCAACTCGTCGAGCTGGAGGGCGAGAAGGCGCCCGTCGGTGCCCAGCTCCACCACGTACTCGGCGATCTCGGTGGCGATCCGGCGCACCATCTCCAGCCGCTGGGCCACCGCCGAGACATCGCGGACCGTGACCAGGTCCTCGATCTCCAGGGCAGACAGGGTGCCCGCGACCTCGTCGAGACGGAGTTTGTAGCGCTCCAGGGTCGCGAGGGCCTGGTTGGCGCGGGAGAGGATCGCCGCGGAGTCCTCCAGGACGCGGCGCTGGCCGTCCACGTAGAGGGCGATCAGGCGCATCGACTGGGAGACCGAGACGACCGTGAAGTCGACCTGCTTGCTCACCCGGTCCGCGGTGCGGTGCCGGGTGCCGGTCTCCTCCGTGGGGATCATCGGGTCGGGCACCAGCTGGACGCCCGCCCGCAGGATCTTGGTGATGTCCTTGTCGATCACGATGCCGCCGTCGAGCTTGCACAGCTCGCGCAGCCGCGTCGCGGTGAACTCGACGTCCAGCACGAAGCCGCCGGTGCACATCGCCTCGACGGTCTTGTCGGACCCGAGCACGATGAGTCCGCCCGTGTTGCCGCGGAGGATCCGCTCGAGTCCGTCGCGCAGTGCCGTGCCGGGTGCCACGGCGCTCAGGGCGGCGCGCATCAGGCCATCGGCACCGGAGCTCCCACCGGACTTTCCGGGAGCTGCTGCCCGGTCGTTGGCTGCCACTGCACTCCTCGGGTCGCGGGGGGTTTCCGGTCGCCCTTGGTTCGTACGGATGGGCGAGACCAGGGCAAAGTCTACCGGCGCTCTTCCTCCTCCCGTGGGGCCTCTCGACGACGCGACCTCGGCAGGACGCTCAGCGCGGCCCCCATGTCGGCGACTTCCAGGACCTTCATACCGGGAGGGATCTTGCCCGGGTCGCTCGGCACGAGCGCGTGCGTGAAGCCCAGCCGGTGGGCTTCCGCGAGTCGGCGCTGCACGCCCGTGACCCGTCTGACCTCGCCCGCGAGGCCCACTTCACCGATCGCCACGAGGTTCTTGGGGAGCGGGGTGTCGCTCGCGGCGGAGGCGAGGGCGAGCGCGATCGCGAGGTCCGCGGCGGGCTCGGAGAGCTTCACGCCGCCGACCGTCGCCGAGTAGATGTCCCGCTTCCCGAGGGCGGTGATCCGGCCGCGCTGCTCCAGGACGGCGAGCATCATCGAGACGCGGGAGGTCTCCAGACCGGAGGTCGTACGACGCGGGGAGGGGATCTGCGAGTCGACCGTGAGCGCCTGCACCTCGGCGACCAAGGGGCGGCGGCCCTCCAGAGTGACCGTCAGACAGGTGCCGGGAACCGCCTCGGCGCGACGGGTCAGGAAGAGGCCGCTGGGGTCGGCGAGGCCCGTGATGCCCTCGTCGTGCAGCTCGAAACAGCCGACCTCGTCCGTCGTCCCGTAACGGTTCTTGACTCCTCGGACGAGCCTGAGGCGCGCGTGCCGGTCGCCCTCGAAGCTCAGGACGACGTCCACGAGGTGTTCGAGGAGGCGGGGGCCCGCGATCGCGCCGTCCTTGGTGACATGGCCGACCAGGAGGGTGGACATGCCGCGCTCCTTGGAGACCCGGATGAGCGCCCCGGCGACCTCCCTGACCTGGGCCATACCGCCCGGTGCTCCGTCGATCTCCGGGGAGGCGACGGTCTGTACGGAGTCCAGGATGAGCAGGGACGGCTTCACCGCGTCCAAGTGACCGAGAACGGCGGCCAGATCGGTCTCGGCGGCGAGATACAGGTGGTCGTCGATCGCCTTGATGCGGTCGGCGCGGAGCCGCACCTGGCCGGCCGACTCCTCGCCGGTCACATACAGCGTGCGGTGTTCGTCGCTCGCCGCCTTCGCCGCCACGTCAAGGAGCAGCGTGGACTTGCCGACGCCCGGCTCACCCGCGATGAGGACGACCGCGCCGGGGACGAGACCGCCGCCGAGGACGCGGTCCAGCTCGGGGACACCGGTGCTGCGGGCGGTGGCCTGGCGGCCGTCGACCTGGCCGATGGGCACCGCGGACGTGGTGACCCGGCCCGGTGTCGTCGTCCGGACGGCGGGCGCGCCGTACTCCTCGACCGTCCCCCACGCCTGGCACTCGGAGCAACGGCCGAGCCACTTGGCCGTCTGCCAGCCGCACTCGGTGCAGCGGTAGGACGGACGGTCCTTCGCGGATTTCGTACGGGCAGCCATGCACCGAACCGTAGCCGAGCCCACCGACACCGCGGCCGGCGCTGTGCACAGGAGTACCCGGAGGCTTCCCGGGTCCTCATCCGCCTCTCGCCCGGCGCGTGCCTGATACCTGCCCGGCACGCGCCCCCGTATGGCATTGCCATCGCCCGCCGTGACGGCGTAGGCCACGGAATCGGAGGTGCCTGTCCCCTAATGAGGGATCGTTTCACCCGTACGGATTAAATGTGCTCAAGGAGGAGGAAGGGGCCACCGATTGGCACCTACGGTCGCACGGGTGATGAGCAGCAGTCCGGAGACCTCCACGCACACCACCGGCGCACACCGGGCGCACGGAGACGCGCGCAAGCGGGGGGCCGCGCCCCGGGGCGCGTCGACCCGCACCACCATGGCTCAGCGCCCACCCGCGCGCTATGAGCCCTACCTGGACGGCCTGTTCACCTACTGCCTGTCCGTCCTGTGCGACCACGACGCGGCGACCGCCGCCCTGGGTGACGTTCTCGCCCTGGCCGAACGCCGGGGCACGCGCGCTCCGGCGGCCGCGGACGACCGCAGGGCCTGGCTGTACGCGCTGGCCCGCTGGGCCTGTCTGCGCAAACTCGCCGAGACGCGGCGCAGGCGCCAGGCGGCGCACGCCTCCGGCCGGGGGCGCGCAAGCCATAAGGGCGCCCCGAAGAGCGACCCCAAGTCCGCGCGCAGGACGGCGCAGGAGACGGCGTACACGCCGGCGGACAAGGACGCCGCGGACCGGCGCGCGGCGGCAGCCCTGAGCGCCCCCGGGTCCGGGTCCGTGGCCGGATCCGCCTCAGCTTCCGTGTCCGGCTCCCCCTCCGTGTCCGAAGAGACCCAGGCACAGCGCCACCGTGAACTCGCCCTGCTGGCCTGGCCGGAGGCCGCCGGCACCACACCGGAGCAGCGTGAGGCGCTCGAACTCGCCGTACGCCACCAGCTCGCCGCCCACGAGGTCGCCGCCGTCCTCGGGATGGATCTCGCCTCCACGCGCGAACTGCTCGGCTCCGCCGCCTGCGAGGTCGAGCGCACCCGCGCCGCGCTCGCCGTCGTGGAGACCGGCAGCTGCCCGAGCGTCGCCCGCCTCACCGGCGACCACCAGCTCGTGCTCGGCACCGCCCTGCGCCGGGAGCTGGTCCGGCATGTCGACGACTGCCCGCGCTGCCGCCGTACCGCCGAGCGCGCGGTCGCAGGATCCTGGCCCGGCACCAGCGTCACGCCCGCCGCGCTTCCCGTCCTTGAGGCCCCCCGCGCGGCCCTGCACGTCGCGATGGCGCACGTCCCACGCGCGCGGGGCGGCGCTCCGCGCTTCGACCGGCGCGGTTTCCCGATGGACCCCAAGGACCGTGCCGCACGAAGGGACCGGCTACGCGCGCGTGCCGTGACGACGACCGTCGTCGCCACCGTCGTCGCCGCCCCCGTGCTCGCCCTCTGGGCGGCCTACCGGGGCGCGCCCCTCACCGGCGAGGGCGCGGACGGCCGCTCGATCACCGCGACCGAGGAGCAGGGCGACAACGAACTCGACGGCATCGGCGGCGACGGCTCGGGCGGCTACGAGAACGCGGGCAACGCCAGTACCGAACCTGACAGTCCGTTCACCAAGGGCAGCCAGTCGCCCGACGTCTCCGTGGAGGTCATCAGCGCCCCCGGGAGCAGCCGGTCACCAGGCGCGGGACAGCTCTCCGTGGAGGCCGGCAACAGCGGCGACACGACGCTCATCACGCTGAGGGCGTCCGGGAGTTCACCGGTTCACTGGTCCGCGTACACCGGTGCCCACTGGCTCTATCTGAGCCAGTCCGCGGGAACCCTCGAACCCGGCGAGTCGTTGACGATCAAGGTGTACGTCGATCATCTGCGCGAGCCGGTGGGCCCCTGGACCGCGCGGGTGTCGATCGCACCGGCAGGAGCCCAGGTCACGATCGGGGGATTCGGGAACGCACGCCCCACCCACCCCGGCCCGCGCCCCAGCGACCCGACCCCGTCCGACCCCGACCCCACTCCGAGCGACCCGGGCCCGTCCGACCCGGATCCCACGCCCAGCGACCCGACTCCGTCCGAACCCCCGTCCACGCCCACGCCGAGCCCCACGGACCCGACGCCTTCCGATCCGGAGGGCTCGACCCCGCCGCCCGACAACAGCGGCGACCCGAGCCCGTCCTCGTAACCGTCAGGTCCCGGAGTACCTCAGTGGACGTAACCGTCAGGTCCCGGAGTACCTCAGTGGACCGGGTCGGCCGGATGCGGAGCCAGCAGGGGCAGCTGCGAGGCCAGCCTCTCCTCGCAGAGCTCGACCAGCCGGTCGTACCCCTCCTTGCCCATCAGCTCGACGAGCTCGGGGCGGTACGAGACGTACACCGGGTCGCCCGCGCCATGCGCCGACGTCGCCGACGTGCACCACCAGTGCAGGTCGTGGCCGCCCGGACCCCAGCCGCGCCGGTCGTACTCACCGATGGACACCTGGAGCACCCGAGTGTCGTCGGGCCGGTCGATCCACTCGTACGTCCGCCGCACGGGCAGCTGCCAGCAGACGTCCGGCTTGGTCTCCAGCGGCTCGCGGCCCTCCTTCACGGCGAGGATGTGCAGCGAGCAGCCCGCACCGCCCGCGAAGCCGGGGCGGTTCTGGAAGATGCAGGACCCCTTGTACGGGCGGGTCTGGCGTTCGCCGTCGTCGTCCTCCGAGACCCAGCCGGTCTTCGTCCCCACGCCGTGGTGCTGCCAGAGGTCCGGGGTGAGCCTCGCCACATGGCCGGCCACCCGTTTCTCGTCGTCCTCGTCCGAGAAGTGGGCCCCCAGGGTGCAGCAGCCGTCGTCGGCGCGGCCCGCCTGGATGCCCTGGCAGCCGCTTCCGAAGATGCAGTTCCAGCGAGAGGTCAGCCATGTCAGATCGCACCGGAAGACCTGCTCGCCGTCGGCGGGATCCGGAAACTCCACCCACGCGCGAGCGAAGTCGAGCCCCTTCTCGTCCCTCCTGTCCGGAGACTTCGTGGACTTGGTGGCCTTCGCCTGCGAAGAACCCTTGGCCGATTTGTCGGGCTTCGCCTTTTTCGTCTTTGGCACCCGTCCAGGGTAAGTCGCGCGGGCCCGCTCCGGGGACGCCCCACCCGCCGTCCGACCACCGCCTTTCATCGAGGCTGTCCGCCCCGCCCCACTCGAAGGGCCGGACTCGCAGTAGCGTTCCGTATATGAGACTCGGTGTCCTCGATGTGGGTTCGAACACGGTGCATCTGCTGGTGGTGGACGCACACCCCGGCGCACGGCCGCTGCCCGCGCATTCGCACAAGGCCGATTTGCGGCTCGCTCAACTGCTCGACGCGAGCGGTGCGATCGACCCCGAAGGCGTCGACAAACTGATCGAGACGGTCAGGGTCGCGCTGGAGTCCGCCGAGGACAAGGGCGTCGAGGCCCTGCTGCCGTTCGCGACCTCCGCCGTGCGCGAGGCCAGCAACGCCGACGACGTACTCGCCCGGGTCCAGGCCGAGACCGGCGTCGAACTCCAGGTCCTGACCGGTGCGGAAGAGGCCCGGCTCACCTTCCTCGCGGCCCGCCGCTGGTTCGGCTGGTCGGCGGGCAAGCTGCTCGTCCTCGACATCGGCGGCGGCTCACTGGAGATCGGCTACGGCATAGACGAGGAGCCGGACGCCGCGGTGTCGCTGCCGCTGGGCGCCGGCCGGCTGACCGCGGCCTGGCTGCCGAACGACCCCGCCGATCCCGCCGACGTCAGGGCGCTGCGCCGTCATGTGCGGGCCGAGATCGCCCGTACGGTCGGGGAGTTCAGCCGTATCGGGGCCCCCGACCACGTGGTCGCCACATCCAAGACCTTCCGGCAGCTCGCCCGTATCGCCGGCGCCGCACGCTCCGCCGACGGCCTGTACGTCCAGCGCGAGCTCAAGCGCCGGTCCCTCCAGGACTGGGTCCCGCGCCTCGCCGCCATGACCGCCGAGGAGCGCGCCGAACTCCCCGGCGTCTCCGAGGGCCGCGCGAGCCAGCTCCTCGCGGGGGCCCTGGTCGCCGAGGCGGCCATGGACCTCTTCGGCGTGGAAACCCTCGAAATCTGCCCCTGGGCCCTCCGAGAGGGCGTGATCCTCCGCCGCCTCGACCAAATGGCATCGGAGTAGACCATCTGCCCGGGCGAGCGCCCGGCCAGAGGCGCGGGAAACTGCGCGCTCAGCCACATACGACGTGTCAGCCGCGTACGGGCGGTTCCCGCAACGGCGATCAGGTGAGGGTCCGGGAGCGGGCGGCGCCCGGCCAGGGGCGCGGGGAACTGCGCGCTCAGCCACACACGACGTGTCAGTCGCCTACGGGCAGACCCCAACGGCGATCAGGCGCAGAGGCCAGGGGTGGAGGGCTGGGGGTCACCGGCAGCCCCCAGCCAAACCCCACCACCCCCGCCAAACCGCCGGAGGCAACCCGTACGCTGTCCCTCGTGGCAGAACCAGTTGTGCGCATCCCGGATGCGAAGGTCGCGCTGTCCACGGCGTCCGTGTATCCGGAGTCGACGGCGACGGCCTTCGAGATCGCCGCGCGCCTCGGGTACGACGGCGTCGAGATCATGGTGTGGACCGACCCGGTGAGCCAGGACGTCGAGGCGCTGCGCAGACTCAGCGACTACCACCAGGTCCCGATCCTCGCTGTGCACGCCCCCTGCCTGCTGATCACGCAGCGCGTGTGGTCCACCGACCCGTGGGTCAAACTCCAGCGCGCACAGGCGGCGGCCGAGAAGCTCGGTGCCGGCACCGTCGTCGTACACCCGCCCTTCCGCTGGCAGCGCCAGTACGCCGCTGACTTCGTCACCGGGATCTGGCGGATGGCGAACGAGACGGACGTACGGTTCGCCGTCGAGAACATGTACCCCTGGCGTTACCGCGATCGCGAGATGCTCGCGTACGCACCCGACTGGGACGTGACGAAGGAGGACTACCGTCACTTCACGATCGACCTCAGTCACACGGCTACGGCCCGCACCGACGCCCTGCAGATGATCGACCGCATGGGCGACCGCCTCGGCCACGTGCACCTCGCCGACGGCAACGGATCCAACAAGGACGAGCACCTCGTGCCGGGCCGCGGCACCCAGCCCTGCGCCGAGCTGCTCGAACGCCTCGCGTTCACCGGCTTCGACGGCCACGTCGTCATCGAGGTCAACACCCGCCGCGCCATGTCCAGCGCCGAGCGCGAGGCCGACCTGGCCGAGGCGCTGGCCTTCACCAGGCTCCACCTCGCCTCCCCGATGAAGGTGCCGCGCCGGTGACGGACGCCGCCCCGCACGACGCGGCCGCCCCCCGCCGCCGGGGACGCCCCTCCCGTACGCAGACGGAGGCGGCCCCCGCGACCCGCGACAGCATTCTCGAAGCGGCCCGCGAGGAGTTCTCCGAGCGGGGTTACGAGAAGACGTCGGTACGCGGTATCGCCAAGGCCGCGGGCGTCGACTCGGCGCTCGTGCACCACTACTTCGGTACCAAGGAACAGGTCTTCGAGGCGGCCATCGAGGTCGTCCTCGCACCCGCCCTCGCCGCGTCGACCGAGCTCGGGGACGGCCCGCTCGACGGCGTCGGCGAGCGCATGACCCGCTTCATCTTCGGCGTCTGGGAGAACCCGACGACCCGTACGCCGCTGCTCGCGATCGTCCGCTCCGCCTTCAACAACGAGGTCGCGGCCGCCATCTTCCGCCGCCTCATCGCCACCCAACTGCTGCGCCGTGTCGCCCAGCAGGTCGACCTGCCGGACGCCGAACTCCGCGCCGAACTCGCGGCCGCGCAGCTGGTGGGGATCGCGATGCTGCGGTACGTGATCAAGGTCGAGCCACTGGCCTCGGCGGACGCGGAGTGGATCATCGAGCGGGTGGCGCCGGTGGTGCAGGGGCATCTCACGGCTCCCTGACAGGGGACGTAAGCGTCTTCGTAAACGCTTACGCGCATGATTGATCCGCCCCCGCCCCCGCCCCCGCCCCCGCCCCGCCCCTCCCCGATGACCGTCGGCCGAGACGCTCGTCCCGCATACCGGACACCCTGTCCAGCCCTTGGAGCACCGGCGTACGCTCGAATCAGTCACGACCAGCAGTCACGACTGCCGGCCCGTACGAGCCGGTATCCCTCCGAAGGAGCGAGCGACGATGCCCGAGCTGAGGTCCCGCACAGTCACCCACGGCCGCAACATGGCGGGCGCACGCGCCCTTATGCGCGCCTCCGGTGTACCGGGCGCGGACATCGGCCGTAAGCCGATCATCGCGGTCGCCAACTCCTTCACGGAGTTCGTGCCGGGTCACACCCACCTCCAGCCGGTCGGCCGGATCGTGAGCGAGGCCATCACCGCGGCCGGAGGCATCGCGCGCGAGTTCAACACCATCGCGGTCGACGACGGCATCGCGATGGGCCACGGCGGCATGCTGTACTCGCTGCCCTCCCGCGACCTGATCGCGGACAGCGTCGAGTACATGGTGGAGGCCCACTGCGCCGACGCCCTGATCTGCATCTCGAACTGCGACAAGATCACCCCCGGCATGCTGATGGCGGCCCTGCGCCTGAACATCCCGACGGTCTTCGTCTCCGGCGGCCCGATGGAGTCCGGCCGCGCGACGCTGGTCGACGGCACGGTCCGCACCCTCGACCTGGTCGACGCGATCTCCGACGCCGTGAACGACAAGATCTCGGACGAGGACATCCTCCGTATCGAGGAGAACGCCTGTCCGACCTGCGGCTCCTGCTCCGGCATGTTCACGGCCAACTCCATGAACTGCCTGACCGAGGCCATCGGCCTGTCCCTCCCGGGCAACGGCTCGGTCCTCGCCACCCACACGGCGCGCAAGGGCCTGTACGAGGACGCGGCCCGCACGGTCGTCGACATCACGCGCCGGTACTACGACCAGGACGACGAGTCGGTCCTGCCCCGCAACATCGCCACCATCGCGGCCTTCGAGAACGCCATGGCGCTCGACATCGCGATGGGCGGCTCCACGAACACGATCCTGCACCTGCTGGCCGCCGCCCAGGAAGCGGGCGTCCCCTTCGGCCTGGACGAGATCAACGAGGTCTCGCGCCGCGTGCCCTGCCTCGCCAAGGTCGCACCGAACGTCGCCAAGGACCGCACGTACTACATGGAGGACGTGCACCGCGCCGGCGGCATCCCGGCCCTCCTGGGCGAGCTGCACCGCGGCGGCCACCTGAACGAGGACGTGCACTCGGTCCACAGCCCGTCCCTCGCCGACTGGCTGAAGACGTGGGATGTGCGCGCCGGCTCCCCGTCCCCCGAGGCCCTCGAACTGTGGTACGCGGCCCCCGGCGGCGTCCGCTCCTCCGAGGCCTTCTCCCAGTCCGAGCGCTGGGAGGCCCTCGACGAGGACGCGGAGGGCGGCTGCATCCGCTCCGCAGAGCACGCGTACTCCAAGGACGGCGGCCTGGCCGTCCTCAAGGGCAACCTGGCCGTCGACGGCTGCGTCGTGAAGACCGCCGGAGTCGACGAGTCCATCTGGACCTTCGAGGGCCCCGCGGTCGTCTGCGAGTCCCAGGACGAGGCCGTCGACAAGATCCTCCGCAAGGAGATCACCCACGGCGATGTCGTCGTCATCCGCTATGAGGGCCCCAAGGGCGGCCCCGGCATGCAGGAGATGCTCTACCCGACCTCCTTCCTCAAGGGCCGGGGCCTCGGCAAGACCTGCGCCCTGGTCACCGACGGCCGCTTCTCCGGCGGCACCTCCGGCCTGTCCATCGGCCACGCCTCCCCGGAGGCGGCCTCCGGCGGCACGATCGCCCTGGTCAAGGACGGCGACCGCATCCGTATCGACATCCCCAGCCGTACGATCGAGCTCCTCGTCTCCGACGACGAGCTGGCCGCGCGCCGCGACGCCCTGAACGGCGTCTACGCCCCCGCCAACCGCGACCGCAAGGTGTCCGCCGCCCTCCGCGCCTACGCGGCGATGGCGACCAGCGCGGACAAGGGCGCGGTGCGGGACGTCTCCCTGCTGGGCTGAGGCTTGCACGCGGGGGCCGTTCCTTCGGGAGCGGCCTCTTTGCGTGTCAGCAGTGTGACGCGGGGACGGCTTCTTCGCGTGGGACAAGGGGACGGACTCTTGGGGTGGCACCAGTGGACACGGGTGCAGCCCCTTCGCGCATCACCAGTGGGACACGGGGGCGGACTCTCCGCTCGTCACCAGTGGGACGGGTCGCCCGCGTCCACGGCGAAGACGGTTCCGTCGGGGGCGGTGGCATAGACGCGGTCTTCGACGATCACGGGAGCCTGCAGCGCGAGCACGACGAACTCGGAGTCCGAGCCGAGCCGCGCACGCGTCTGCCCCGCGAGTTTCCCCGTACGGACATCCACCGCGAGCAGCCGCCCGTCGGCGGCGGTGAAGTACACGTGCCTGTCGTCGGCCACGGGCGCCGAGCCCTGGCTGACGGATGTCTCGAGCCGCCAGCGCAGCGCACGCGGCTCCATGTCGACGGCCACCAGCCCGCCACCGGTGGCCAGCAGATACACGGTGTTTCCGTGCACGGTGGCCTGCGCGGTGGGGAGTGACGTTTCGAGCGGTACGCGCTGTACCGCGAGGCTCTTCGGGTCGTACCGGACCAGCGCGTCGGTCTCGCCATAGCTGTCCACCGACATGAAGAACACCTTGCCGTCGTACGCGCCGACCGGCTTCAGTTCCCCCGCAAGGCGGGCGTCCCACCGCGCGTCACCGGTCTGCCGATCCACCCCGCTCACAAGCGTGTGGGTCCCGTCCACGGTCGTACTCGTGGCGTAGGCGAGTCCGTCGGCGCTGAACGCGGCAAAGGCCGGTTCGGTCTGGTCGCCGATCCTGCGACTCCAGACCTGCTTGCCCGACGAGGCGTCCATCCCGACGACCGTTCCGTCGGCGCGCGTGAGCAGCACCATGCCGCCCGCGTACTGCACTCGCCCGTACGCGGAGATGTCCATCGTCCAGCGCGTCGCACCGGAGTCGGGGTCGAGGGCCACCAGCCGCTGACCGTCGCTCGTGACGGCCTGCACCAGCCCGCCCTCCGCGACCGGTGGGCCGTCCGGGGTGTCCCGATCGGCAAGGGTGTGCCGCCAGAGCACCGTTCCGTCGGCCGGGTCGAGGGCGGAGAACAGCCCCGCCAGGGCACAGAGCAACTTCCCTCCGCCGTACGAGCATTGCGGCATCCCACGGCTTCCGGAGCTGGGCTTGGTGTGCCAGCCGTCGAACGCTACCGGCGCGGACAGTGTGCCGCTTTCCGCGGGCGCGCCGCCGCTGCCGTCGAGAAGCTGACCCGAGGCGAACGTCCCGCCCGCGGCGAGGAGAAGAGCCCCGGCCGCCAGGATCACCCCATTGCGGAGGCGCCCCACGGCTCTGCCGGGCGGTGGATCGTTCGCCCAGACAATGTCCTCCTCCGGCTGCGGATCACGACTGGGCCGCTGGGCCGGAATGAACGCCTGGGTGTCGTACGAGGCCGCCACCGACCGCAGTTCCCGCATCAACTCGTCAGGAGTGGGCCGGTCGTCGGGCTCCTTGGCGAGACAGCGCAGCACCAGCGGAGCAAGATTGTCCGGTACGTCGGTCAAGTCCGGCTCGTCATGCACGACTTGATAGGCGACGACGTACGGGCTGTCGGAGTCGAACGGCCCGCGCCCGGTGGCGGCGTGCACCATCACCGAGCCGAGCGCGAAGATGTCGGCGGCCGGTCCCACCTCGCGCGGCCGCCGGAACTGCTCGGGTGCCATGAACGGCGGTGTGCCGATCAACTTGCCCGTCTCGGTGCGCAGTTCGCTGTCTTTTGGCCGGGAAATGCCGAAGTCGATGACCTTCGGGCCGTCCTCGGCGAGCAGGACGTTGCTCGGCTTCAGGTCCCGGTGCACGACGCCCACGCGATGTATGTCGCGCAAGGCCTCGGCGAGCCCGGCCATCAGTCGGCGCAACTCCCCGGCGGGCATGGACCCGTTCCGCTTCACCTGGTCGGCGAGGGTGGGACCCGGGATGAACAGCGTGGCCATCCAAGGGCGTTCGGCCTCGGGATCGGCATCGACTACGGACGCGGTGAAAGCACCGCTCACCCGTCGAGCCGCCGCCACCTCCTGCCGGAAACGCCCCCGGAACTCGGGGTCCATGGCATACCGGGCGTGCACGACCTTCACCGCCACCCGCATCCCCGACGTACTGCGGGCGAGATGCACGACGCCCATGCCGCCGGAGCCCAGGCGGGACTCCAACCGGTAGTGACCTGCGTACTCGGGAAGTTCCGCTTCCACGCCCGCTCCGTTGTTCCGCTGTGGCGCCATGGGACCCACCCCCGTGATGTTCCTTCGCGCGCGCGACGCACGGAGCCTAGTCGATGGTTCGTACGAAACGGAGGCGGCTTGCTAGCCTCCGAGTGCGAGAAACGTACGTGTGTGCATGGCCTGATTCAGGGGAATCAAAGGGGTCCCATGGCAGCCATGGGGTCCAACGGGGGAGGTTTTTTATGTCTGTTGACCGTGTTGAGGAAATCGAGGGCGGCGGCGAGGAAGCGGTCGCGACCCAGGCCGAGACGGCGGCTCTGCGGTACTACCCGGTCGCACCGGGCGTCAGGCTCAACGTCCGCAGCGGCCCGGGTACCACCTACCGCATCGTCCGCGTCCTGTCCGAGGGCGCCCACGTCCCGATCTTCTGCCAGAAGCCGGGTGAGTCGGTCACCGGCCCGTACGGCACGTCGAACATCTGGGACGGCATAGCCGTCAGCGAGTACGTCTCGGACGCCTACGTCCAGACGGGCAGCGACGGCTACGTGGCCCCGCGCTGCGCCTGACCGACCACCGCCAGGGCCCCGCGGCCGAGCCGGAGCGATAATCGACGCGTGAGCGACGACAGCACCGGCACCCCCGCGGGGCCCCAGCCCGAACCCCTTCGATTTTTCGGCACGACCTGGGTGGACCACACCGACGGCTATGCGGTCCGCCGAGCCGGCGTCGCCGTCGGCTCCCTGGCCGCCGCGGTGGCCGCCTGCTTCGTGCTCCGCTTCGCCTACCAGGGCCTGGAGATCGCGGACGTGGGCAAGGCGGTGAACATCCTGGTCGTCGTGATGTTCGCGGCGTGCAGCGCCCTCGCGTTCCGGCACACCTCAGCCGCATACACCAAACGCCCCGACCCCGACCGCCAGGCCTCCCTCCGAGGCCTCCTCACGATCGGCTTCATCGGCTCCCTCCTCGCCTACTTCCTCCGCTCCCTCACCGAGGCCCCGGGCGAGAAACTCCACCGCGAGGAGTACGAGACGGCCCGCGAACAGTACGAACGCCGCAGCAAGCGCCGCACGGGAAACCCCTCGAAGAAGCGCCGCAACTCCTAGCCGGTGATCTTCAGCCCGGGCCGGGGTTGATCTTTCAGCCCGTACGGCGTTTGAGGACGAGCGCGTTCAGCGCGATGTGGGGGTCTGGGGCGGCAGCCCCCAGGAAGCAAGGGACGGGTAAGGGCGGAGGGGGCGAAAACCCCTCCAGTCACCCACGCCCAACTCTCACCAAACCGCCCGCCCCCAAGGCCCCACCCCCGCCATCATGACCATATGGCGACCCACTCCCACACCACCCGAGCCCACTCCTTCAACACAGCCGCAGCCCAGTACGCCGCGAACCGCCCTTCCTATCCCCCCACCCTCTTCGACGCGATCGAAGACCTCGCGCACCGCCCCCTCACCGGAGCGACGGTCGTGGACGTAGGCGCCGGCACCGGCATCGCGACCGCCCGCCTCAAGGCAAGGGGCGCGCACGTGCTGGCCATCGAACCCGGCGAGGGCATGGCGGCCGAGTTCCGCCGCACGCTCCCCGACACCCCCGTCGTCCGGGGCAACGGCAACGCTCTCCCCCTCGCCACCGCCTCCGCGGACTTCGTCACCTACGCCCAGGCCTGGCACTGGACCGACCCGGCCCAGGCCATCCCGGAGGCGTTCCGCGTCCTGCGCCCGGACGGCGGCGCGCTCGCCCTCTGGTGGAACACCGAAGCCCTGGACATCCCCTGGATCGCGGAGGCGGCCGACCGGGTCGAGCGCTTCCTCGGCCTCGACGCGGTCGTGAAGAAGAACGGCAGCGGTGCCGCCGCCGCAGCCACCCTCACCACCACCCCGGTCGGCACCCTGAACGTCGACCGCGACCAGGTCCGCTGGAGCCGCCGAGTCCCCCTCGACACCCACCTCGCCAACATCGGCAGCCACTCGGCCTTCCTGGTCCTCGGTGAGGAGGGCACGAACGCCTTCCTCACCGAAGAGCGCGCCCACCTGCTCGGCATCTTCCCGGACGGCGTGGTCGAGGAGGTCTACGACGTCGAACTGATCGTCGCCACGCGTTCGTGACCCCGCCCGGCGGCCCACCCCTCAAGGGCCGCCGCACACGCGTGATCCAGGTGCCGCAGCCCACCCAGCTCCAGCCGTACGTCCCGGTCGTGCGGCAGCGCCTCCAAGGCGTCGAGCAGCTTCGGCAGCCGTAGAAACGTCGCATGCCCGACCACCCGTACGACCATCCCCGCGTCCCCCCCCCCGGTCCACGGTCTCCACATGCACATGGCTGATGTCCCAGGCGGCCTTGGCGACGGCAAGGGCAAGCCCACGATGACCCCTTCGAACAGATTCCCGGCCACGATCGCCACCGCCGTCACGACAAGCACCACCAGCTCCCCGCGATGCTCGCGCCACAGCGGCCCCAACTCCCGTGCAGGCACCAGCTTGCAGCCCGCGTGCACCAACAGCCCCGCCAGCGCGGCCACCGGAATCACCCCGAGCACCCCCGGCAGCAGGGCCGTGAACATCAGCAACCACACCCCGTGCAGCACCCGGGACACCTTCGTCCGCGCCCCGGCCCTCACATTCGCCGCACTCCGCACGATCACCGCGGTCTGGCAGTGCCCTGAGGAGGCTGCAGACGGCGTTCCCGGCGCCCTGCGCGATCAGCTCCCGGTCGTAGTCGGCCCGCGGCCCCCGATGCAGCCGGTCCACCGCCGCCGCGCTGAACAGCGACTCGGCCGAGGCGATCAGCGCGAACGCAAACACCGTCCCGATCACGCCCACTTCCCTGAAATTCACTGAAATCCATTGTCAGGAAGGGGAGTTGGGCACGTACCCCTCTCGCGTAACCACCGCGTGAACGCGGAAGCGCACCACCCCGGACCGCCCCCTTCCGATCACGCCCCCGCGCGCCTGCGCCGTCGGATGCGACGGGGCTTTAGCCCGACCTGGTGCCGGGCTTGACGACCCCACCCCGCAGGAGCAATATTCATCACATGATGAATATTGCTTCAAGGTCACCCGACACGCCAGAGCCGCCAGCCCCCACCAGGCAGCCCGCCGTCCGCGCCGAAGCCCTCACCGTCGTACGCGGCACCCGCACCGTCCTGCGCGGACTCGACTTCGCCGTACCGCGCGGCCAGATCACCGGGCTGCTCGGCCCCTCCGGCTGCGGCAAGTCGACCCTGATGCGCGCGACCGTCGGCACCCAGGCCAAGGTCACCGGCACCCTCGAAGTCCTCGGCCGCCCCGCGGGCGACGCCGCACTCCGCTCCCGCATCGGCTACGTCACCCAAGCCCCCTCCGTCTACGACGACCTGACCATCCGCCAGAACCTCGACTACTTCGCCGCGATCCTCGACCCCGGCCGCGCAGGCGCCGAGCGCCGCCACGCCAACGTCACCCAGGCCATCGCCGACGTCGACCTCACCTCCCACGCGGACTCCCTCGCCGGCAACCTCTCCGGCGGCCAGCGCAACCGCGTCTCCCTCGCCGTCGCCCTCCTCGGCACCCCCGAACTCCTGGTCCTCGACGAACCGACCGTCGGCCTCGACCCCGTCCTGCGCCGCGACCTCTGGAACCTCTTCCACGCCATCGCCGCCGAACGCGAGGCCACCCTGCTCGTCTCCTCCCACGTCATGGACGAGGCCGAGCGCTGCCACCGACTCCTCCTGATGCGCGAGGGCGAGATCCTCGCCGACGACACCCCGGACGCCCTGCGCGAGCGCACCGGCTCCGACACCGTCGAAGCCGCCTTCCTCCACCTGGTCGACGAGGCGAACGCGACGGCCAACCGGCCCACACCCGGCCAGAGATCCGACAACGCCTCCCGTTCCAGCAACGAGTCACCCTCCGGCGACCACCCCCGCAAGGAGACCGTCCGATGAGCACGACGACCACGCCCACCACCGCACCCCGGCCCGCCGGTGCCCACGCCGGCCAACGCCCGAGCGCCATCAACTTCTCCCGCACCACCGCCACCGCCGCCCGCGTCCTGGGCCAGCTCCGCCACGACCCACGGACCATCGCGCTGCTGATCCTCGTCCCGTGCCTGATGCTCGTACTGCTCCGCTACGTCTTCGACGGCAGCCCGCGCACCTTCGACTCCATCGGCGCCTCCCTCCTCGGGATCTTCCCGCTGATCACGATGTTCCTCGTCACCTCCATCGCCACCCTGCGCGAACGCACGTCAGGCACCCTGGAACGCCTCCTCGCCATGCCCCTCGGCAAGGGCGACCTCATCGCCGGCTACGCCCTCGCCTTCGGAGCCCTCGCCATCATCCAGTCGGCCCTGGCCACCGGCCTGGCGGTCTGGTTCCTGGGCCTCGACGTCACCGGATCCCCCTGGCTGCTCCTCCTTGTCGCCCTCCTCGACGCCCTCCTCGGCACAGCCCTCGGCCTCTTCGTCTCGGCCTTCGCGGCCTCGGAATTCCAGGCGGTCCAGTTCATGCCGGCAGTGCTCTTCCCCCAACTCCTCCTCTGCGGCCTCTTCACCCCCCGCTCCAACATGCACCCCGTCCTCGAAGCCATCTCCAACGTCCTCCCCATGTCCTACGCCGTGGAGGGCATGAGCGAAGTCCTCAAACACACCGACATGACAGCCACCTTCGTCCGCGACGTCCTGATCGTCGCGGGCTGCGCCCTCCTGGTCCTGACCCTGGGCGCGGCAACCCTGCGACGCCGGACCGCGTAACCGGCGGCCCGTCCGCCCAACGGACAGCCCACCCCGTCCCGCACCCCCGGTGCGAGGATGGACACCGGACGACGCACCCCCCGGAGGGCACCCGCACCATGACCCAGAAAGTCGCAGTCCTCGGCACCGGCAAGATCGGCGAAGCCCTGCTCAGCGGAGTGATCCGGGCCGGCTGGCCCCTCGCCGACCTGCTGGTCACCGCCCGCCGCCCCGAGCGCGCCAAGGAACTCCAGGAGCGCCACGGAGTCACGGCGGTCACCAACGCCGAGGCAGCCAAGTCCGCGGACACCCTCATCCTCACGGTCAAGCCGCAGGACATGGGCACCCTCCTCGACGAACTCGCCCCGCACATCCCCGCCGACCGCCTGGTCATCAGCGGCGCGGCAGGCATCCCCACCTCCTTCATCGAGGAGCGCCTGGCCGCAGGCACTCCGGTCGTCCGCGTCATGACGAACACCCCCGCCCTCGTCGACGAGGCCATGTCCGTCATCTCCGCCGGCAGCCACGCCACCGCCGCACACCTCGCCCACGCCGAGGAGATCTTCGGCGCCGTCGGCAAGACGCTCCGCGTCCCCGAGTCCCAGCAGGACGCCTGCACCGCCCTCTCCGGCTCGGGACCGGCGTACTTCTTCTACCTCGTGGAGGCCATGACGGACGCGGGCATCCTGCTCGGCCTGCCCCGCGACAAGGCACACGAGCTCATCGTCCAGTCCGCGATCGGCGCCGCCGTGATGCTCCGCGACAGCGGGGAGCACCCCGTGAAGCTCCGCGAGAACGTCACGTCACCCGCGGGCACCACGATCAACGCCATCCGCGAACTGGAGAACCACGGTGTGCGCGCAGCCCTGATCGCCGCACTGGAGGCAGCCCGCGACCGCAGCCGCGAACTGGCCTCCGGCAACAGCTAGCGGACCCGGGGCCGGGCCCGCCCCCGGCCCCACCGCCCTCCAGCCGTGCCTTCCACCGTCCTGCAGCCCGCCGCAGGCAAACTGATCGCCCGATCAGCCCGCTGCCGGCAAACCGATGGCCCGATCAGCCCGCCGTCAGCAAACCGATCGCCTGATACGCCGCGTCCACTCTCGGCCGCGCCAACTCCCTGGCCTTCGCCGCCCCGTCCCGCAACACCCCCTCCACGTACGCAGGATCCGCGCACAACTCCTTGTGCCTTTCCTGTACGGGCCTGAGGAGCTCGACCACGGCCTCGGCGGTGTCCTTCTTCAAAGCTCCGTACGACTCATATACACCGCCCAAGGCCTCGGGGTTCCCACCCTCACAGGCGGCAAGAATCTCCAGCAGATTCGAGACCCCCGGCCGAGCCTCCCGGTCGTACGCGACGTCCTGCCCGCTGTCGGTCACGGCCCGCATGATCTTCTTCCGCACGGCCTCCGGCTCGTCGAGCAGATAGACGACCCCGGGCCCGACGTCATCGGTCTTCCCCATCTTCGACGTCGGCTCCTGCAGATTCATGACCCGCGCCGCAACCTCCGGACGCGTGGCCCGCGGCACCACGAACGTGTGCCCGTACCGCTGGTTGAACCGCGTGGCCAGATCCCGCGTCAGCTCCACATGCTGCGTCTGGTCATCACCCACCGGCACCTCATCGGTCCCGTACGCCAGGATGTCCGCCGCCATCAGCACGGGATACGTCAACAGCGCCAGCCGCACACTCCCACCGCGCTCCCGCTCCCGCGCGGCCTTCTCCTTGTACTGGATCATCCGCCGCATCTCCCCGTCGGTCGCGACGCACTCCAGCAGATACGACAGCCGTGCGTGCTCGTCCACATGACTCTGTACGAATACGGTGCACAGCTCCGGATCGAGCCCCGACGCCAGCAACAACGTCGCCGCCTGCCGACTGAGCCTGCGCACGCGCCCCGGATCGTGGTCCACGGTCAGCGCGTGCAGATCGACGATGCAGAACAGAGCATCGGCCCGGTGCTGATCGACATCAGCCCACCGCCGTACGGCCCCCAGATAGTTCCCCAGCGTCAGATGCCCGGTCGGCTTGACCCCACTGAAGATCCGCGTCATCTCTCCACCTCCTGGTCGAGGCCGCCGCACCCGCCGGCCGGCTCTCCAGGAGGGAGACACAAAAACGGCCGCCGAGGCGGCGGCCGTTGAGTACATACGTGAGTACGGCCGCCGTCAGGCGGCCCACCACTGCTGGGTGCACGTATGCGTAGTCATGGCTCCAGACTACGCCGCCGGCAGGCCGCCTGGAGCTGAGTTGACACACCTCCACCCCGTACGTAATGTTCTCCGGGCTGTCCGACGTGAGCGCCGACTCCGGTCGGTCCCCGGACAGTCATTCCGCAACAAGCACTCAACGAACGACGATCCGTCGTCGACTCGTTTTGCTGTGCGTTTGCGAAATGAGGAATCCACGTTCGAAAGGACGTCACCCCCGATTAGCTCGGGAGCCGAGATTCCGCTAACGTCTCACTCGTCAGAACGGCTCTGCAGCCGCGAAGACAAGCCCCCTGACTGGGAATCAGGCCCGAAAGGATCTGATAGAGTCGGAACCGCCGGAAAGGGAAACGCGAAAGCGGAAACCTGGAAAGCACCGAGGAAATCGGATCGGAAAACGGTCTGATAGAGTCGGAATCGCAAGACCGAAGGGAAACGCCCGGAGGAAAGCCTGAGAGAGTCTCTCGGGTGAGTACGAAGGAAGTGTCCGTTCCTT
>NZ_JBHXWK010000013.1:0-260566 GCF_042671685.1 Streptomyces sp. NPDC127595
ACGTCGAGGGCGCCCCGGAAGACTCGGGCGCCCTCGACGTCGTACCGGCACGTGGGCCCGGTCATGCCCGCCGGCGCACCAGGCGGAGTAGCTCTGTGGTGCGACTCCTGCGGGCCCAGGCGATCAGCGCGAGCGGCAGGATCAGGATGAGCGGCGTCGCGACGTACGGCCCGTGCAGGACGGTGACGTTCACGATGAAGGCACCGACCATCAGCGCGCTGAGCGACACCGCGGCCACCGAGGACAGCAGCGGGATCAACAACGCGATACCTCCGGCGAGTTCGAGGGCGCCGATGATGTACATCCCCGTGCTGCCCCATCCGAGCTTGTCGAAGCCCTCGGCCGCGGAGGGGTGTGCGATCAGCTTGGGCAGGGCGCTCGCGAAGGCGTAGAAGAGGCCGAGCGTGATCTGCAGGGCGCCGAGGGAGATCCGGGCGCCCCGGCTGCGCGGGGCTCCGGCGGCGGTGGCGGCAGGGGCGCGGGTGACGGAGGTGACGGGGATGGCGGGGATGGTGGTCTCGGACATCGGGGTCTCCTGTGTGAAGCGGTAGCCGTTGTTTTCACAGAGGTAGACCGGGTGGGCGCCCGGAACTCATCGGGGTGGGAGGGGATTTGAGTTCCCGATCTGATTCGCCCCCGCGGCCCCTGCCCGTCCCGTACCTGGGGGCTCCGCCCCAGCCCCCCGTTCCGCCCGAGGTGCTCGTCCTCAAACGCCGGACGGGCTGAAGATCCCTGCCCCAGCCGGACAGCTCAGCCCTTCACCACCCTCACCCACACCTCGTCCTCCGTCAGATACCTGTCCACCCTCAACCCGGCCTCCCCCAGCACCTCCTCGAACTGCTCCTTCGTCAACGGCCGGGCCAGGAACGTCTGGGTCCAGGTGGCGTCCGGGAACAGGTACTCCACGTGTACCGAGTCGACCCCGTCGCCGACCGGCTCCGCCGACACGATCCGTATGGTGAAGCCGGTGGGGTCGACCCGCTCGCGAGGCACGTCCGTGTGGGAGTCCGCCGCCTCGCGCTGGATCAACACGCAGCCGCCGTCCGCGACATGGCGGGCGCACGCGTTCAGCAATCCGCGCCGCACCTCGACGTCGCCGCTGTGCACGAGGAACGACGCGAGCATCACCACGTCGAAGGTCTCGCCCAGGTCCAGGCCCTCGATCGGGCCGCATATCGTACGTGCCCCTCGGACGCGCTCCAGCATCTCGGCCGACTCGTCCACGGCCGTGACCGTGAAGCCGCGCTCCAGGAGCGGATGGGTCATCCGCCCCACCCCGCTGCCCAGTTCCAGAATGTGTGCGCCGGCAGGCACCGCCGCGCTGATGATGTCCGGTTCGTCTCCGACGGTCAGCCGCGAATAGAGCTCGACCGCGCAGCCGTCCGGAGTGATCGCACCGGGTCCGGTCCCCTCGTAACCTTCACGCATCTCAATCCTCATACCCCTCCAACGGGCGCCCCTCGCCGGCCCGTTCCCACCCCCACCACTCGTTCGAGTGAACCGTTCGAAGCCCGCCAGTCCGGATCACAACGGTCAAGGCACAACGGCCAAAGGACAACGGTCAAAGCGCAACGGCCACAGCACAGCGGCCGGAGGACAGCAACCGGCTCACACCGCCGGATCGAACCAGCCGACGCGCACCCGGATCGCACCCGTCCCGATCACAGCGCGAACCAGCCATGCCCCCCGTACCAGTGCCGACCCGCCCGCAGATGGTCCCCCACCGCCCGCTCGACGCTGTTGCGCCGCGGCAGCTCCGCCACCGGCAGCTCCGGATCCCCGAAGACGAAGCCGACGGGCACCCCGTCGTCCGGGGTCGTCTCCTCGTAGGCGACCTCGAACCGGTCCTGGAAGCGGACGATGTTGGAGGCCGCCGGCAGATACCGCTTGAGCTGCGGATCGAGCAGCCACGAGTGGCAGACGGCGACGTCGTAGCGCTCGTCGGGAAAGTGCAGCGCGAAGAACTCCCTTGCCAGGGCGAGCGAACGCTCACAGGCGGCAGGAGACAAAGGGCCGTGGAAGTCGGTGATGTGCAGGTTCAGGCAGGGGTCGCCCGGCCCGGATCCGGGGTGACCCGCCGCCGCGACGGCTCGTCCCATCCGCTGCCCCAGCCGCGTCCGCTGGAACTGCAGACGCCCGAGCTGGAACAGCTCACCGTGGAAGTGCAGGGAGATCCACCACGGGAACAGCAGCCCAGGCGTACCGAGCCGCCTGTGGTGCACGGCCACATGCCGTCCGAGGTCGGCGAGCGTGCGCCGGGACACCTCGTCCGGGATACCGCGCGACCGGTGATAGGCGCGCACGAACGGGAGCGCCGCGATGAACACATACACGTGAAAGCAGCGCCCAAGAGCCCCCGTCGACGCCGGGAACGGCGGCGGCTCCCACCCCTTGCCGATCTCCCCCATGTCCCGTACGAAGCGGCGGACGCACCGCGCGAGGAGCGTCATCGCCTCCGCGTCCGCCACCAACCGGGCGCGCAGCGCGACGAGTTCGTTGATGTGCTCATGGGCCACGGTCAGGTCGAGCAGGACGTCCACCAGCTCGTCGGCTTCCGGGAGCAGCGCCCCCCGCGCCACTCCCCGCGGCGCGCTCTCGCTCTCCAGGTCCCTCAGCCAGTCGGCGAGCCTCGCGTCAGCCCGCAGCGCCTCCAGCAACACCGTCGCCCCCACTTCGTCCGACCGTTGTCCCATGGTGAACGTGCACCACGAAGAGTACGTTTTCTCGGTAGGAGTGGTGATCGGGATGCGTACAGGCAGTGAACCGACGACAGCGCGCAGTGCTCTGCGGATGCGTTTCTGGCTGAGCGCCTGGGGCCTGATCTGGGCGACCGCCGGGACGGCCGGGTTCGCTCTGGCCGGGCGGCCCGGATGGGCTGCCGCGTGCGGTGTGCTGTGGCTGGTCGTCACCGCCGACATGGTCGTGATCCTGCGGCACATCCGCCAGGGCCCGCACTTCCAGCCGGGCCGCGACATCCCGCCGTACCTCCCGCCGGATCACCGCCACCCCTGACCGGATCACCGCGACCCTTGACCGGATCGCCGCCACTCTTGACCGGATCGCCGCCACCCTTGACCGGATCAACAGCCACGACAGCCGTACGAGGGGCTTGGCCTACGAGTCGAAGCGCGCTGCTTCCAGATACTGCGGGTTCGGATCGAGCGCCGCCGCCAGCCTGAAGTGCCGCTTCGCCTGCTCGGGGCGGAGCAGCCGCTCATAGGTGCGGGCGAGCGCGAAGTGCGCGAACGCGTTGTCCGGCTCGCGCTCCAGGACGATCGTGAACTCCAGCTCGGCGGGGCGCAGTTGCGCGGCGGCGAAGAAGGCACGCGCGCGCAGCAGCCGTGCGGCCGTGTTCTCCGGATGCGCGGCGATGACGGAGTCGAGCAACTTCACCGCGCCCCGCGGGTCGCGGGCGGCGAGCAGTTGCTCGGCGGCACGGAAGTCGATGACATGCGTCTCCGGAGTACGTCCGGTCGATCCGCTGGTCTCGGGCACGGCTGATTCCTTCCCTCGCTGAAGGGGTTCAACGCCCCGACCGGCGACCCGTATTCCATGGTCGTCGCCACGGGGGTTCCCTCACAATCGGCGCAGAGCACCAGCCGGAGACGTCACGCACCGCTCATCGTCCGTGGTCAGAAGCCGTGACACGTCCTCGCCCGCACGCGGCACCCCATCCGCCGCCACCGCAGGGCGCCCGCATCCGCCGTCACCCAGCTCCCACGCCGTCCGGTCGCCGACCACCCACCACCCACCCACTGCCGGCCATCAACCGTCAGTCATCGACCGTCACAGCGCGAGCCCCCCAAGCACCAACCTCAGCACGATCACCGCCCCGCCCGCCACCACGAAGGCCCAGTCCACTCCGGCCCGCTCGCTTCCGAGCAGCACCGTCTCCCGCGGGTCGTCCATGTCGTACGCGATCCGTATGTGACCGCCTTCGGGCAGCGGCCGACGCCGGCTGCGCGGCACCGGCGAGACGACCTCGACGACGCGTCCGTCCGCCGTCTCGAACTGCAGCAACGGCCGCTCCAGCCCCGGCTGCGGAGGTTTGACCAACGCCACGGTCACCTGCCCCGCCGCGCTGATGCGTCGCGTCTGCCGCAGTCCGTAGGCTCCCGCCAGCAGCGCCACCAGGCCGCCCAGAGCTGTCAGAGCAGCGAGTACGACCACTGCCTCCCCCTCTCAGGTCGCCCTGGACGCCCGCTCCGCGAGGTCCGCCCATACCTCCCGTACGCGGCGCTCCAGGTCCTGGAGGGGTACGTCGTTGTCGATGACGACGTCCGCGATCTCCAGGCGCTTGTCGCGGGTGGCCTGGGCGGCCATGCGCGCGCGGGCGTCCGCCTCGGGCATGCCGCGCAGCCGTATGAGGCGGTCGAGCTGGGTGCTGGGACTGGCGTCGACGACGATCACGAGGTCGTACAGGGCCGCGAGGCCGTTCTCCGCGAGCAGGGGCACGTCGTGCACGACGACGGCGTCCTCGGAGGCGGCGGTCTCCAGGTCTCGGGAGCGGGCGCCCACCAGGGGGTGCACGATCGAGTTGAGGACGGCGAGCTTCTCCGGGTCGGCGAAGACGATCGAGCCCAGCTTGGGGCGGTCCAGGCTGCCGTCGGGAGCGAGCACGTCCTCTCCGAAGGCTTCGACGACCGCCGCGAGCCCGGGAGTTCCGGGCTCGACGACCTCACGCGCGATCCTGTCCGCGTCGATCAGCACCGCGCCCTGCTCGACGAGGAGCCGCGACACCTCGCTCTTGCCGGCGCCGATTCCACCGGTCAGGCCCACCTTCAGCATGACCAGAAGCTTAGGCCCCGCCTCTGACAGTCGCCCGCGAGCCCCCGGGCGGGGCTCAGCCCTCGCCCTCCCGCTCCGCGAGGAACCGCTCGAACTCCAGCCCGATCTCGTCCGCCGAGGGGATGTCCACCGGCTCGGCGAGCATGTTGCCGCGCGTCTCGGCGCCCGCGGCGGCGTCGTACTGGTGCTCAAGGCCCTGGACAAGAGCGACGAGCTCCTCGTCGCCTTCCTGGATCTGCCGGTCGATCTCGGTCTGTGTGCGGTGCGCCTCGGTGCGCAGGGCGTGCGCGATCGTGGGGAGCACCAGGCCGGTCGCGGCGGTGATCGACTCCAGGACGGTCAGCGCTGCGTCGGGGTACGGAGAGCGGGCGATGTAGTGCGGCACATGCGCGCCGACCCCGAGGATGTCGTGCCCGGCCTCCATGAGCCGGAACTCGACGAGTGCCTCGGCGCTTCCGGGTACCTGCGCCTCGTCGAAGGGGCTGCGGTGGCCGGGTACCAGGTCGGTGCGGTTGCCGTGCGGGGTGAGGCCCACCGGACGCGTGTGCGGAACCCCCATGGGGATGCCGTGGAAGTTCACCGAAAGGCGGACGCCGAGGCGCTCCACGATCTGCTGGACGGCAGCGGCGAAGCGCTCCCACTCGACATCCGGCTCGGGGCCGGAGAGGAGCAGGAAGGGCGCGCCGGTGGCGTCCTGTACGAGCCGTACATCAAGGGTCGGCTCTTCGTAGTCGGTCCAGCGGTCGCGCTTGAACGTCAGCAGCGGACGCCGGGCCCGGTAGTCAACGAGCCGGTCGTGGTCGAAGCGGGCCACGACTTGGTGGGGCAGCGTGTCGAGCAGCCGGTCGACGATCTGGTCGCCGGTTTCGCCCGCGTCGATGTATCCGTCGAAGTGGTAGAGCATGACCAGTCCTGCCGACTCCTGGGCGAGCGCCATGTCGACAACAGCCAAGCCCTTCGGCTCCCATGCGTACAAACCCTGCGGATCAAGCACTGTGACCGCTCCTCCTTGTGTTCGTACTGCACAACGTGGTGTGGGGCGCGGGCATTCCCCACCGGCGCTCCCCACGGGAAACCTCTTACCCACTTCTCAGCCTCCGGGAGAGGCCCCGAAAACCTCCACGAGAGGCCCCGAGACGGCTGCGGGAGTCGTCACGCGGACAGCACGCGCGCGTGGAGCGCGGTGACCGCCTTGCGGGCGGAGGTGAAGGCGCCATGCTGCCAGGCATCGGTGTAGCTGAGCCAGTCGCCCGCGAAGTAGACGCGTCCGGTGGGCTCGTTCAGGGGCTTGTAGCGGGCGTCGTCGGGACCGCCGGGGGTGCTGTGCCAGGCGGCCTCCAGGTGGGGCGTCTGGCGCCAGTGGTGGGAGAAGGAGGACGCGAGTTCGGTGCGGTACTTCTCGCCGTAGATCTTCACGCCCGCGGCCACCGCCCGTGTCTCCCGCTCCTTGGGCGTGAGCTTCGCGTACGCGTCGGCGTCGCCTCCGTAGTTGTAGTAGCCGATCATCACGCCGCGCTCGCCGTGGAAGCCGTACGAGGGATGCCAGATGTGGGTGACGTCCTGGTCGGTCTCGGTGATGCCGCCGTAGATCTTGTGATCAAGCTCCCACCAGCGTGAACGGTACTCAAGGCCGATCTTGGCCGCCGACGAGGGAGTGATCGCCTCCAGAGCCGTCTGCACACCGGAGCCGAGGTTGTGCGGGATCTTGGCGAGGATGTTGGGCGGCAGGGCGCCGATGCAGTAGTCGGCGTCGAGGGACTTGATGCGGCCGCCCTGGGTGTAGGTGACCGTGACGCCGCTCCCCTTGTCGGTGATTTTCGAGACGGCCGCCCCGGTACGGATGCGCTGGGCCCCGATCGCCTTCGTGAGCGCGCGCGGTATCTGGTCCATGCCGCCCACCGGCTGGAACATCAGCATCGCCTGGTCGAAGCCGAACTCGAAGGAGAAGTAGCGGCCCACCCCGGTGGCGAAGATCTCGGAGGCGGAGGGTACATCGCCGAGGAGCACGCCGGGGGTTCCGGCGGCGGCCGGGACCGTGGTGTAGCCGCGGCGCTCACCGCCCTCGTACGTCAGCTTGTCGCCCAACTCCCCGAAGTCCTTGAGGAACTCGACGAGCCGCTCCTGGTCGGTGGCGGTGAGCTCCTTGTCGAGGGCGCCCTTGTCGGTGGCCTTGGCGAGCAACTCGGAGACATAGCCGTAGACATCGGCCTTCGCGGTCCGGTACCGCATCGGCTTGGTCATGCCGCTCGACTCGTTGTAGATGTACGCGTCGGCGTTCGTGTTGGTGAACACCTCGATGGGGACGCCGAGTTCGCGGCAGTAGTCGAGGGTGACCATCCACTGCGGGAGCCGGGCGGGGCCGGCGTTCATGTAATGGCCCTCGGTGAAGCGGGCCTTCTGGGTGTTGCCGTAGAGGTCGGTGGTCGAGTCGCCCCCGCGGACGGTGAAGTTACGGCCGCCGGTGCGGTCCCTGGCCTCCAGGACCGTACAGTCGTAGCCGGCTTTCCCCAGTTCGTACGCTGCGGCGAGTCCGGCGATACCGCCGCCGACGATGACGACCTTGGCGGCGCCGCGCCCGGTAAGGGTGAAGTCGCTCGACTTCAGGGCGCGGAAGGGCTGTTCACGCTGTGCGGCCTGCGCGGTGGGCGCGAGGCCGAGGGCGCCCATGGTGGCGAACATGGCGCCCGCACCGCCGGTGAGACCCACGTTGCGCAGGAACGAACGACGGCTCGCGCCCGGTCCACTCTGAAGCTCTGTCATGGCTTCGGCTCCTCTGTCGATCTTGATCGATCTGTCGAGGAAGCCTCCCAACACCCCGTTACGACCCGTCCGTTACTCGTGTATCCCTCACGTTTCTGCAATCTCAGCAGTACGGCGGACACCCGCTCGGACGCCGGAAACGCACTGCGGGCCCGCACCCAGAAGGGTGCGGGCCCGCAGACGACTACCGGCTAAAAGCCGACCCGAGCGATCAGCTCTGGCCTCCGGCCAGCTTCTCGCGGAGGGCCGCCAGAGCCTCGTCCGACGCCAAGGCGCCGGAGGTGTCGTCCGACTCCGAGGAGTACGAACCACCCGAGACACCGGCCGCGGCAGGACCGGCGACGGGGGCGGCAGCGCCCTCGGCCTCGGCCTGCGCGTCCGCCTCGCGGGACTTGATGACCTGCGCCTGGTGCTGCTCGAAGCGCTGCTGCGCCTCGGCGTACTGGGTCTCCCACACCTCGCGCTGAGCCTCGAAGCCCTCGAGCCAGTCGTTGGTCTCGGGGTCGAAGCCCTCGGGGTAGATGTAGTTGCCCTGGTCGTCGTACGACGCGGCCATGCCGTACAGCGTCGGGTCGAAGTCGACCGAAGCCGGGTCGGCACCGAAGGCCTCGTTGGCCTGCTTCAGCGAGAGGCTGATGCGACGGCGCTCGAGGTCGATGTCGATGACCTTGACGAAGATCTCGTCGTTGACCTGGACAACCTGCTCCGGGATCTCCACGTGGCGCTCGGCCAGCTCGGAGATGTGGACCAGACCCTCGATGCCCTCGTCCACGCGGACGAACGCACCGAACGGAACGAGCTTCGTGACCTTGCCCGGGACGACCTGACCGATCTGGTGCGTACGGGCGAACTGCTGCCACGGGTCTTCCTGCGTCGCCTTGAGCGACAGGGAGACACGCTCGCGGTCCATGTCGACGTCGAGAACCTCGACGGTGACTTCCTGGCCGACCTCGACAACCTCGGAGGGGTGGTCGATGTGCTTCCAGGAAAGCTCGGAGACGTGAACCAGACCGTCGACGCCACCCAGGTCCACGAACGCACCGAAGTTGACGATCGAGGAGACGACGCCGGAGCGGACCTGACCCTTCTGCAGGGTCGTGAGGAACGTCTGGCGGACCTCGGACTGGGTCTGCTCGAGCCAGGCACGGCGGGACAGGACCACGTTGTTGCGGTTCTTGTCCAGCTCGATGATCTTGGCCTCGAGCTCCTTGCCCACGTACGGCTGAAGGTCGCGAACGCGGCGCATCTCGACGAGGGAGGCCGGCAGGAAGCCACGGAGGCCGATGTCGAGGATGAGACCACCCTTGACCACCTCGATGACGGTGCCGGTGACGATGCCGTCCTCTTCCTTGATCTTCTCGATGGTGCCCCAGGCGCGCTCGTACTGGGCGCGCTTCTTCGAGAGGATCAGGCGGCCTTCTTTGTCCTCCTTCTGGAGAACAAGGGCTTCGATCTCGTCGCCGACCTTGACGACCTCGTTCGGGTCGACGTCGTGCTTGATCGAGAGCTCGCGGCTCGGGATGACACCTTCGGTCTTGTAACCGATATCGAGGAGAACCTCGTCCCGGTCAACCTTGACGATGACGCCATCGACGATGTCGCCATCGTTGAAGTACTTGATCGTCTCGTCGATCGCGGCGAGGAATGCTTCCTCGTCACCGATGTCGTTGACCGCAACCTGCGGAGTGGTGGCGGTGGTCTCGGTGCTGCTCGTCATGTGGGTAAGGGCTCCGGTACGGACAGTGAGTCGTAGGTACTGCTTACGCCGGGAGCCCGTTTCGCTCTGCAGAAGGCCGGACAGCCAAGGAAGCGCCGAATCCGGATGGTGTTTGTGAAAACACCGCCGGTGGCGCCTCGACAACCGAGGGGTCATACATACAGATGCGAGCGCGACCTGCTACGTCTGAGGTGCGCAGGCCCGCAGCGCAACTTGTAGCATACGGGGGCAGCCGGACAGGGTCAATGCGCGAAGGCGCACACCCGGGGCGGAACGCCGCATACCCGGCACAAGACCTGTCACACGAGGCCACGCGGGCCGTAGTTGGCCCCTGCCGTGACGTTCCCGAGACCGTTCGGGACGGAAGAGCCCGAAGACTAATACGAGGGAGCCGATCATCCAAGAGCCCGAACCGTTCGAGCCCGAAGCCACCCGACGCGACGCGGACGGCACGGAGAGTTCCCGCGCCAATCGCGGCTGGTGGGACCGGAACGCGGACGACTACCAGACCGAGCACGGCACCTTCCTCGGGGACGACCGCTTCGTGTGGTGCCCCGAGGGGCTCGACGAGGTGGAGGCCGAACTGCTCGGCCCGCCCGAGGATCTCAAGGGCAAGGACATCCTGGAGATCGGCGCCGGCGCCGCCCAGTGCTCGCGCTGGCTGGCCGGGCAGGGCGCGCGTCCGGTGGCCCTGGACCTCTCCCACCGCCAGCTCCAGCACGCCCTGCGCATCGGCGGCACCGTGCCCCTGGTGGAGGCGGACGCGTGCGCCCTGCCGTTCGCGGACGGCTCCTTCGACCTGGCCTGCTCGGCGTACGGCGCACTGCCGTTCGTCGCCGAACCGGTCCGCGTCCTGCGCGAGGTGCACCGGGTGCTGCGCCCCGGCGGCCGTTTCGTCTTCTCGGTGACGCACCCGGTGCGCTGGGCCTTCCCGGACGAGCCTGGCCCGGACGGACTGTCGGTCGCCTCCTCCTACTTCGACCGCACTCCGTACGTGGAGCAGGACGAGGAGGGCAACGCGGTGTACGTCGAGCACCACAGGACGATCGGCGACCGCGTCCGCGACGTCGTGGGCGGCGGCTTCCGCCTCCTGGACGTCGTGGAGCCGGAGTGGCCCGCCTGGAACACCCAGGAGTGGGGCGGCTGGTCTCCGCTGCGCGGGAACCTGATCCCGGGCACGGCGATCTTCGTGTGCGTACGAGACTGAGCGGGTGATCCGCTACGACGCTCTGGACCCGCTGCCCGTACGCGGCGCGCTGCCCGGCCTGAACGACTCCCTGGAGGCGCACGGCACGGCGGTCCTCGTCGCGCCGCCCGGCACCGGCAAGACGACCCTCGTGCCGCTGGCCCTCGCCGGGCTGCTGGACGAGGGCCCGGCCCGCCGGGTCGTCGTCGCCGAGCCGCGCCGTATCGCCGCCCGGGCGGCCGCGCGGCGGATGGCCTGGCTGCTAGGGGAGAAGGTCGGCGAGAGCGTCGGCTTCACCGTGCGCGGTGAGCGGGTGGTGGGTCCACGCGGGCGCGTGGAGGTCGTCACGACCGGTGTGCTGCTGCAACGCCTCCAGCGGGACCAGGAGTTGGCGGGCGTCGACGTGGTCGTGCTCGACGAGTGCCATGAACGGCATCTGGACGCCGACACGGTGGCCGCCTTCCTGGTGGACGTACGGGCCGCGCTCCGCCCGGAGTTGCGGCTGGTGGCCGCGTCCGCGACCACCGATGCCGGGGGCTGGGCCCGGCTCCTTGGCGGAGCGCCGGTGGTCGAGGCGCAGGGGATCTCGTATCCGGTCGAGGTGGTGTGGGCGCCGCCCGCGCGCCCTGTGCGGCCACCCCATGGGATGCGTGTGGACCCGGTGCTGCTCACCCATGTGGCGTCGGTGGTGCGCCGGGCCCTGGCCGAGCACGAGGGGGACGTGCTGTGCTTCCTGCCCGGGGTCGGCGAGATCGCGCGCGTCGCCGGGCAGTTGGGGGATCTCGGCGCTGTCGAGGTACTCCAGGTGCACGGCCGGGCGCCGGCCGCCGTGCAGGACGCGGTGCTGTCGGGCGGGGCGGGGCGCCGGGTGGTCCTGGCCACCGCCGTCGCCGAGTCCTCGCTGACGGTTCCCGGGGTGCGGGTGGTCGTCGACTCCGGGCTCGCGCGGGAGCCGCGGGTGGACCACGCGCGCGGCCTGAGCGCGCTGGCGACCGTACGGGCCTCGCAGGCGGCCGGACGGCAGCGGGCGGGGCGGGCCGGGCGTGAGGCACCGGGGCGGGTGTACCGCTGCTGGTCCGAGGCGGAGGACGCGCGTCTCACCCGCTTTCCCGCGCCGGAGATCAAGGTGGCCGACCTGACGGCGTTCGCCCTCCAGGCGGCCTGCTGGGGCGATCCGGACGCGACGGGGCTCGCGCTCCTGGACCCGCCGCCGGGCGGCGCGATGGCCGCGGCGCGGGCGGTGCTGACGGCCGTGGGCGCCGTCGACGCCGCGGGGCGGGCGACCGAGCGGGGTGTGCGGATGTCCCGGCTCGGGTTGCACCCGCGACTGGCCCGGGCCCTGCTCGACGCGGCACCCGAGGTCGGCGCCGACCGGGCCGCCGAAGTGGTCGCCCTGCTGAGCGAGGAACCGCCCCGGGAGTACGGCGCCGATCTGGCGGCGGCCTGGCGGACGGCCCGGCGCGGGGGCGATGCCTACGCGGCCCGCTGGCGCACGGAGTCCCGCCGGCTGCGCACATCCTCCCCCTCATCCGCCCCCGGCTCCCGCTCCGAGGCGGGGGACGACAGGGTGGCCGGACTCGTCGCCGCCCTGGCGTTCCCCGAGCGGGTCGCGCGGGCTCAGGGCGGCTCCTACCTGATGGTGTCCGGGACGCGGGCCGAGGTCGGGGACGGTTCGGGGTTGCGCGGGGCGTCCTGGCTCGCCGTGGCTGTCGCGGACCGCCCCGTCGGCGCCGGGCACGCGCGCGTGCGGCTCGCGGCGGTCATCGACGAGGAGACGGCGATGCGGGCGGCGGTGAGCCTGCGCTCCGAGGGCGACGAGGTCCACTGGGCCGACGGTGACGTCGTCGCGCGGCGGGTCGACCGGCTCGGGGCCGTGGAGTTGACGGTGCGGCCGCTCAAGAAGGCCGACAGCGGACTCGTACGGAATGCGCTGCTGGAAGGGTTGCGGGAAGACGGGCTCGGGCTGTTGCGGTGGTCGCCTGACGCCGAGGTGCTGCGGCGGCGGCTCGCGTTTCTGTATCTGCACCTGGGCGCCCCGTGGCCCGACGTGTCCGACGACGCGCTCCACGCGCGCGTGGACGAGTGGCTGGAGCCGGAGCTGAGCCGCGCCCGGCGACGAGCCGATCTGGCGCGCATCGACGCCGGGCAGGCCCTCCACCGCCTGCTGCCCTGGGCTACGGGCGAGGCGGCCCGCCTCGACGAACTCGCCCCCGAGCGGTTCGAGGTACCCAGTGGGTCCAGGATCCGGATCGACTACGCCGACCCCGAACAGCCGGTCCTCGCCGTCAAGTTGCAGGAGATGTTCGGCCTCCAGAAGTCCCCGTCAGTCGCCGGGGTGCCCGTGCTCGTACATCTGCTCTCGCCCGCGGGGCGGCCCGCCGCCGTCACCGCCGACCTGGCCTCCTTCTGGAAAGAGGGCTACAAGGCCGTACGGGCCGAACTGCGCGGGCGCTATCCCAAGCATCCGTGGCCCGAGGACCCGGCGACCGCCGAGCCGACGCGGTACACGAACGCGCGGCTCAGGCGCTGACCGGTTCCGGTTCCGCGGCGTCCGTGGGCGCGGGATCGCCCGGGCGGCGGCTGCGGGCCTCCAGGTAGAGGGAGAGCGACAGGAGTCCGGCGCCCAGGATGAGGAAGCCCCAGGGGAGGTACGTCGTCATCAGCACGACCAACGTGCGGTTCGACTTGACCAGGTCGACGGTGTACTGGGTGTAGTCCTCGCGCATTTTCACGTGCCCGGAGAAGGCGGTCACCTTGTCGCGGTCCCCCAGGAGGGTGCCGCCGCGCAGCTCCTCCTGGTGGATCTCCTCGCCGTAGACGGGCGCTCCGGTGACCGGCTCCACCCAGAACTTGCGGACCGTGGTGTACCAGCGGGTGGTGCCCGTCTCGGCGAGCGACTCCGGGGTGATGCCGTCGACGGGCAGGACGTTCGGGAACGCGACCTTGGTCCAGGGGATGGTCTGCTCGAAGTAGTAGACGTCTACGCCCCGGAAGTCGCGGGTGCCCTCGTAGTGGATGGGGGCGGAGGTGCGGGTCTGCGCGTCGAAGTACTCGTAGTCCCTCTTCTCCGTCATGAAGGGCCACTTGAACTCGATGCCCTCCCGGGTGACGGGCTCGCCGTCGACGGACTCGCCGGTGGCGTGGACGGGCTCCTGGGTGTGTGCGTCGAAGATGTAGCGCTCGGGGAGCTTGGAGACCATCTCCCCGTCGGGGCCCTCTACATAGGAGAGGGAGTCCCAGACGACGACATCCCGGCCGGCGGTCTTCTCGATCTTCTCCGAGGCTTCGACGTTGCCCTTGAGGGTCTGCACGATGGTGACCTTGGGGACCTTCTTGGCCGTCATGGTGCCGTAGTCGAGGAGGGTGGCGTCCTTCGCCTCAAGGACCATGTCCTGGTACTGGCCGGCGGGGACCTTGGCCAGGCGCGGGAAGGCGTACCAGCGCAGCAAAGGGGACAGCGCCGCGAAGAACACGGCGAAGGCGAGCAGGATGAGGCTGACCTTGCGGCGCATTTCGGCGTCCTCCCTGTGCGTTATGGGTGCCTGGGCGTTATGGGTGCTCGGGCACGGTGGTGAGCAGCGGCTTCGGCGAGGTCTTGCCGGCCGGTGAGCCCATGGCCGTGATGGTGAACACCAGGGCGAGCGCGACGGCTAGACCGATCGCGGCGGCGATGAGGGCACGCATGCGGGGCCTCCCCGAGGCCGGGAGCTGGAGCTGGAGCTGGAGCTGGAACCAGAGATGATGCATCGTCAGGTCCGGCACCGTAGCAACGGCGGGGTGAGATGAGAACACGTTGCACACAGACAGACGAGGGCGCCCCTCCGCCGGAAGCGGAGGGGCGCCCTGACCGTGCGGGTGAGGACTACGCCGTGGCAGTCGGCTCCGGCTCGGGCTCCGGCTCCGTCGTGGCCGCGGCGGCCACCGTCAGCTCGACGGTCAGCGTCGCGCCGCCCGTGGTGGTGATGCGGAGCAGGAAGGTGCCGGTGGTGTCGTCGGCGTACAGCTTCGGGAGTGTCAGTACTCCGTCGGCGTCCGTGGTGAGGTCCGTGAGGGTGCGTACGGTGTTGCCGTCCGCGTCCTTGAAGTACGGGCCCTTGTCGTTCTCGGTCGCGTCGTCCGTCGACTTGATGAGCGTGGCGGTGGCGGCGACCTTGTCCGCGACGGCGCCGTTGTAGGTGGCCTTCACCCCGACCTGGTCCGCGAACTCGCCGCCCGGCACGCAGGTCAGTGCGGTGTCGGTGGTGCGGACGAGGGTGTCGGCCTGGCGTGCGGTGACGCTCGCCGTGTAGTCGAGGCCGGTCAGCGTGCGGCCCACGACGGTGGTCCGGACGATGAAGTCGCCGGTCTGCTCGCCCGCGACCAGTGCGGGCGCGGTGGCCGTGCCCGTGCTGTCGGTGACGACCGTGGCGACGGTCTCGCCGCCGGTGAAGGTGGCGTCGGTGGTACCGACGATCGTGAACCGCACGCGGACCTTGGCGACCGTCTTGCCCGCCGAGGTCTCGGTCCGCACCGCGACCTGCTCACCGAACGTGTCGCCGGCCGCCGCGCTGAGCGTCCCGGTGCCCGCGTCCTCCAGGTGGTCCACGGTCTCGGTGGGCGTGGGCGGAACGGGTGGCGTGGTGGGCGGCGGCGTGCTCGGCGGGGTGGAGGGAGGCGGGGTCTGGGTGGGAGGGGCCGGCGGGGTACTCGGGGGCGTGCTCGGCGGGGTCGGGCTCGGGCTCGGCGAGACGACGGCCCCGTCGGAGTCGTCGCTGCGGTTCGCCGGCAGCGTGCCCGTGCCGTCCGGTACCTCGTGGGTGCCCTTGCGGTAGTACTCCAGCCACGACAGGACCGTGTTGAGGTACTCGGTCGAGTTGTTGTAGCTGAGGATCGCGCTGTCGAGGTCTGACTGGTCGGACAGGTCCCAGCTGAACCGGCACAGGTAGTTGCCCGCCGCGAGCGCGGCGTCGTAGATGTTGTTGGGGTCCTTCTTGCCGTCGCCGTTGCCGTCCTCGCCCGCCCACTCCCAGGTGGACGGGATGAACTGCATCGGGCCGACCGCGCGGTCGTACGTGCTGTCGCCGTCGTACGCGCCGTTGTCGGTGTCGCTGATGTTCGCGAAGCCGTTGCCGTCGAGGACCGGGCCGAGGATCGGCGTGATCGTGGTGCCGTCGGCGGTGACGTTACCGCCGCGGGCCTGGCCCGACTCGACCTTGCCGATGGCGGCGAGGAGTTCCCAGGGCAGGTTGCAGCCCGGCTTGGACGCGCTCAGTGAGGCCGCGGCCTGCTTGTAGGCGTCGAGAACGGTCGCGGGTATACCGGCCTCGGCCTCACCGCTGACGGCGGGCGTGCCGATGGTCGGCGTCGGGCTGGGCGTGTTCAGCGGCGGAAGGTCCGTGTAGTACGGCGAGTTACCGGTCGCGCTGCCGTCGGGCGTGGACTCGGCGTCGGCGCCGGTGGTCTGTCTGCCCTGGTCGTCGGTGGCCACTCCCGGGGCCTGGGAGGCGGACAGAGCCGCGACAGCGACCGCGGCCACAGCCGTCGTCATCGCTCCCTTGCGCAGCCTCGTACCGAAATGCGCCACCATTGAGTGAGTCCCTCCCGTGGACGACCACTTACGCGCCTTTTGCCGCGCAGTTTGTTCCCGTGCGCGCGCTTCTGGTGCGTTTTCTTCCGTCTTCTCTACTGTGTTGTCTGCCGAGTTCTCTGCTGAGATCTCTGCTGTTTTCTGTCCTGCTGTTTTCTGTCCTGGAGTTCGATCGTGTTCCCCGCCACGGCGACCCAGGCGACCCTACGACAACTCCTGTCGCCCGGGCACCCGTTCGTGCCCGATTTTCACCAGTTGGCCACGTCTGGTTGTGCGGTAGGCAGCTCACCGTGTGCTCTGCCGGAGAGTTCTCACGCGTCCCTCATAATGGGCGTTCGCCGGGCACCGGGGATCGCCGCGACCGGCGTACCCGGCCAACGTAAGCCACAGGGAGCCGACTTGCCCTTCACTCTCAGCCATGCGGCGGCCGTACTGCCCGCCGTGCGCGCCGACGGAAGCGGCCGTGGCCGGCTGGTGCCGACGGTCCTGGTGGCCGGTTCGTTCGCTCCCGACATGACCTACTACGCGGCAAGTGTGCTGCCCGGAGCGATGGAGTTCGGCTCCTTCACCCACTCCTTCACCGGTGTCCTCACCTTCGACGTACTCGTCGCCTGGGCGCTCGCGGGCGCCTGGCTGGTGCTGCGCGAGCCGCTGGTGGCGCTGCTGCCGCGGGCCCGGCAGGGCCGGGCCGCGGGTCTGTTGCGCTGCGGGGCCGCACGGAGCCGGGTTCGGCCGTCGACGGTGTGGTGGTGGTACGCCTCGGCGGCGTTCGGCGCGCTGACGCATGTCGTGTGGGACGCGTTCACGCATCACGACCGGTGGGGCGTGGAGCTGTTGCCCGTTCTGGGGCGGGAGATGGCAGGCTCGCCGCTGTACTGGTATGCGCAGTACGGCAGTTCGGCGGTGGCGGCCGTAGCCATCGCACTCTTCGTGGTGGTCGCGGTACGGCGGACACCCTCGGGCGAGCCCGTGGGGGTGCCCGTGCTGTCCGGTTCCGACCGGTGGGCGGCCGGTGCGGTGATCGGGGGGTGCGCGCTGGTGGGCGCGGTGCAGCGGGCCTCGCAGTGGCTGGCCGACCGGGGCTCGGACGCGAAGGCCTGGGAGTGGATCCCGACACTGTGCTTCGGCGCGGGCGCCGGTCTCGTGCTCGGCCTCGCGCTGTACGCGGTCGGGGTCAGGGTGTGGCGTCCTGCTCCGGCTCGTCCCAGCCCGGCAGCGGTCCGTACGGAGCCGAGCCGTCCGGCTCCTCGCTGATCGCGTTCTCCGGGGTGGGCCCCTGCACCAGGCCGCGCTTATGGCGCAGGCCGCGGTGGACCGCCTGGGCGATGCGCTCGATGGTGCGCACTCCGTACGCCATCGTCGGGTTGTCGTGCGACAGGACGACGATGCGGTAGGTGCGGTGGGGGCCGGTGAACGCGCCGACACTGTGCACACGCCAGCCGTGCGTGGCGCGCGGCAGCCAGCCGTTCTTGACGTGGGCCTTGAGGCCGCTCGGCATGCCCGCGGGCACCCCCCAGCGCTGGTCGCGGCGGACCTGGCTGAGCAGTTTCAGACCGTAGGCGCGGCTCTTCAGGAACGAGCGGGAATTGGTGAGCACCGCCAGCAGCCGCATCTGGTCGGCCGCCGTGGTGCGGGTCAGGCCCCAGTAGCCGTTGGGACCGAGCGCGGTGCCTGTCGTCCCGGCGCGGGTCAGCAGGCGGCTCAGGCGGGCGTGGCCCAGGTCGGCCCACAGGCGTACGGCGGCGGTGTTGTCGGACCTGATGATCATCGGGCGCAGGTTGGTCTGTTCCCACTTGGTGAGTCTGCGCCCGAGCTCCTCCGCCCGGCGCAGCGCGCCCTCCATGATCACGACCTTGGCGACGCTCGCCGAGTCGTACTGCCGCGAGCTCGCGAGTGCGCAGGTCAGCCCGGTGTCGTCGTCGTGGACCGCCACGGAGACGGTGCCCTGGCGGGACGACAGCGCCGCCCGGATGTCGCGGGACATCCGGGCGGCGAGGTCGGGGTCACGGGCGGAGCGGCAGGCCGCGGGCACCTGGGCGGTGCTCGCGTGCGCGGCCACCGCGGGTATCGGCGCGAGGAGCGCCGAGACGACGGCCGTGGCTATGACCGTACGACGGTTGAGCATGCGTATACCCATGCCCGCATCCTTACGGGCGCCTCGGCCGCGAGGCCCCTTTGCGGGGGCCACGCGAGTGACGCCGACCGGGTCGGCGGGCCTCCCTCAGGGGTCCAGCACCGGCCCGTCCGCCGAATAGGCGGAGCGGGGCCGAGGAAGCGGGTGCGGTTCGGCAGCGCCCCCAAAGGGGCGCGGGGAACTGCGCGACCAGCCCCCACCGGCCCGCAGCGAACGAACTGCATACCGGGTCCGGTGCGATTCGCCCGCGTCCCAAAGGGGCGGGGGAACAGCACGCCAGCCCCCACCGGTCCGTGCTGAACGAACCCCGTACCAGCTCCGGTGCACCCCGTCCCAAAGGGACGGGGGCGACTTCGCGACCGACCTCCACCGAACGAACCGCAAACCCAGCGGAGCGCTAGTGCGCCGCCGATTCCCAGTCGTCCCCCGAGCCGATGGAGACGTCCAGCGGGGCCTGGAGCTGGACGGCGGACGCCATCTCGCGGCGGACCAGTTCCTCGGTCCTGGCGCGCTCACCGGGGGCGATCTCCAGGACGATTTCGTCGTGGACCTGGAGCAGCATGCGGGACTGAAGGCCGGCTTCCCGCAGGGCACGGTCCACGTTCAGCATGGCGATCTTGACGATGTCGGCGGCCGTGCCCTGGATGGGCGCGTTGAGAGCCATCCGCTCGGCCGTCTCGCGCCGCTGGCGGTTGTCGCTGTTGAGGTCGGGGAGGTGCCTGCGGCGGCCGAAGAGCGTCTCCGTGTAGCCCGTGGCACGGGCTTCGTCGACCGCGCGGCGCAGATAGTCGCGTACGCCGCCGAAACGCTCGAAGTACGTGTCCATCAGCCCGCGCGCCTCCCCCGCGTCGATGTTCAGCTGCTGGGAGAGACCGAAGGCCGACAGCCCGTACGCCAGGCCGTACGACATCGCCTTGATCTTGCGCCGCATCTCCGCGTCGACCCCGGACCGCTCCACGGAGAACACCTGCGAGGCGACTGTGGTGTGCAGGTCCTCGCCGGAGGTGAAGGCCTCCAACAGGCCCTCGTCCTCGGACAGGTGGGCCATCACGCGCAGTTCGATCTGGCTGTAGTCGGCGGTCATGAGCGACTCGAAGCCCTCGCCGACCACGAAGCCGCGGCGGATCGCACGGCCCTCGTCGGTGCGGACCGGGATGTTCTGGAGGTTCGGGTCCGTCGACGACAGGCGGCCCGTCGCGGCCACCGTCTGGTTGAAGGTGGTGTGGATACGGCCGTCCGCCGCGATCGTCTTGATCAGACCCTCGACCGTCGACCGGAGCCGCGCCTGCTCGCGGTGCCGGAGCATGATCACCGGCAGTTCGTGGTCGGTCTGCCCGGCCAGCCAGGCCAGGGCGTCCGCGTCCGTCGTGAAGCCCGTCTTCGTCTTCTTCGTCTTGGGCAGGTCGAGTTCGCCGAAGAAGACCTCCTGGAGCTGCTTGGGCGAGCCGAGGTTGAACACATGGCCCACGGAGGCGTGTGCCTCCTTCACCGCCTGCTGCACGGCGGCCCCGAACATCTGCTCCATGGCTTCGAGGTGGGTCCGGTCCGCGGCGATGCCGTGCCGCTCCAGGCGGGCCAGCAGCGCGGACGTCGGCAGCTCGATGTCGCGCAGCAGGCCGGCCGCGCCGACCTCCTCCAGCTTCTCGCCGAACGCCTCGCCCAGGTCGAGAATCGTGCGGGCCTGCACCATCAGCGCGTCGGCCTCGGCCTGGTCGTCGCTGCCGAAGGCGAGCTGCCCGTCGGCCGCCGCAGTGGGCCCCAGCTCCCGGCCGAGGTACTCCAGGGACAGTGCGTCAAGGGCGAAGGAGCGGCGCCCCGGCTTCACCAGGTAGGCGGCGAGCGCGGTGTCCATGGACACACCCTCGACGGTCCAGCCGTGCTCGGGGAAGACCCGCATCGCACCCTTGGCGTTGTGCATGACCTTGGGCTTCTCGGGGTCGGCGAGCCACTTCGCGAACGCGTTCTCGTCGGCCTCGTCCAGCTGTGCCGGGTCGAACCACGCGGCCTTGCCGCCGGCGGTCGCGAGCGCGACCTCGGCCACCGCGCCCGTGCCCAGCGCCCAGGAGTCGACCGTGGCCAGACCCAGGACCGCCCCGCCGTGCTCGGCCAGCCAGGGCTTCAGCTCGCCCGCGCCCAGCACCGTGCCGTCGAGTTCGACGCCCGCGGTGACCGGGTGAGTGTCCTCGGTCTCCTCCGCGCCCGGGTCGACGGCGAGGAGCCGCTCGCGCAGCGAGGGGTTGCGGATCTCCAGGGTGTCGAGAACCATCGCCACCGCCTTGCGGTCGTACGGGGCGCGCTCCAGCTCGGTGACCGTCCTGGGCAGCTCCACGTCCTTCACCATCTCGGTGAGACGGCGGTTGAGCTTCACCGCCTCCAGGTGGTCGCGGAGATTCTGCCCGGCCTTGCCCTTGACCTCGTCGACTCGCTCGACCAGCTCCGCGAACGAACCGAACTGGTTGATCCACTTCGCCGCCGTCTTCTCACCGACACCGGGGATGCCCGGCAGGTTGTCGGACGGGTCGCCGCGCAGCGCCGCGAAGTCGGGGTACTGCGCCGGCGTCAGCCCGTACTTCTCGAAGACCTTCTCCGGAGTGAAGCGGGTCAGTTCCGAGACACCCTTCGTCGGATACAGCACTGTCGTGTGCTCGGAGACGAGCTGGAAGGAGTCGCGGTCGCCGGTGACGATGAGCACGTCGAAACCCGCGGCCTCGGCCTGCGTGGCGAGCGTCGCGATGACGTCGTCCGCCTCGAAGCCGTCGACCGCGAACCGCTCCGCGTGCATCGCGTCGAGCAACTCGCCGATCAGCTCGACCTGCCCCTTGAACTCGTCCGGGGTCTTCGACCTGTTCGCCTTGTACTCGGTGAACTCCTCGGAGCGCCACGTCTTGCGGGAGACGTCGAACGCCACCGCGAAGTGCGTGGGCGCCTCGTCGCGCAGCGTGTTCGCCAGCATCGACGCGAAGCCGTAGATCGCGTTCGTCGGCTGGCCCGTCGCGGTGGTGAAGTTCTCCGCGGGCAGCGCGAAGAACGCGCGGTACGCCAGCGAGTGCCCGTCCATGAGCATCAGCCGCGGACGCGTCTCGCCGGAGGTGCTGTCGGTCTTCTTCGATGCTGTTTCTGCCACGACCCCGATCCTGCCACGCCCCACTGACAGTGAGAGCCCTCGCGGCCCGGCACGGTCGTTGTCGCCGCCCCGTGCGAGGATTCGGAAGGGTACGAGGGCCGGGGTCCGCGGCGGCGGCCGGCCCCGGAAATACGCAGCACACATGCACGCGAAGGGGTCCCCAGCGATGGCCAGCAAGCCGCCCAAGAGCGATCCGGTCCAGGACGCGCCGCAGGTAGCCGAGCCGAAGCACGCGGCAGCCGGGCTCCCCGCCGTCGGGCACACCCTGCGCATCGCCCAGCAGCAGATGGGCGTACGCCGCACCGCTCTCACCCTCCTGCGCGTCAACCAGAAGGACGGCTTCGACTGCCCGGGCTGCGCCTGGCCCGAGCCCGAGCACCGGCACGCGGCGGAGTTCTGTGAGAACGGCGCGAAGGCGGTCGCCGAGGAGGCCACCCTGCGCCGGGTCACCCCGGACTTCTTCGCCGCGCACACCGTGGCCGACCTCGCCGGCCGCAGCGGCTACTGGCTGGGCCAGCAGGGCCGCCTCACCCACCCCATGTACCTGGCCGAGGGCGCCGACCACTACGAACCGGTGCCCTGGGAGCGGGCCTTCGACATCGTCGCCGAGGAACTCGCCGCACTCGGCTCCCCCGACGAGGCCCTGTTCTACACCTCCGGACGCACCAGCAACGAAGCGGCCTTCCTCTACCAACTGTTCGCCCGCGAACTGGGCACGAACAACCTGCCGGACTGCTCCAACATGTGCCACGAGTCCTCGGGTTCCGCCCTCTCCGAGACCATCGGCATCGGCAAGGGCAGCGTCCTGCTGGAGGACCTCTACAGGGCGGACCTGATCATCGTCGCCGGGCAGAACCCCGGCACGAACCACCCCCGCATGCTCTCCGCGCTGGAGAAGGCCAAGGCGAACGGCGCGAAGATCATCACGGTCAACCCGCTGCCCGAGGCGGGACTCGAGCGCTTCAAGAACCCCCAGACCGCCCAGGGCATGCTCAAGGGCGCCGCCCTCACCGACCTGTTCCTGCAGATCCGCCTCGGCGGCGACCAGGCCCTCTTCCGCCTCCTCAACAAACTCGTTCTGGAGACCGAGGGCGCGGTCGACGAGGAGTTCATCGGCGAACACACCCACGGCTACGAGGACTTCGCCGCCGCCGCCCGCGCCGCCGACTGGGACGAGACCCTCACCGCGACCGGCCTCACCCGGGACAGGATCGACGAAGCCCTACGCCTGATCCTCGACTCCGAGCGCACCATCGTCTGCTGGGCCATGGGCCTCACCCAGCACAAGCACGCCGTGCCGACGATCCGCGAAGTCGTCAACTTCCTTCTGCTGCGCGGCAACATCGGCCGCCCCGGCGCGGGCGTCTGCCCGGTGCGCGGCCACTCGAACGTGCAGGGTGACCGCACGATGGGCATCTTCGAACGGCCCGCCCCCGCCTTCCTCGACGCTCTGGAGCGGGAGTTCGGGTTCGCTCCGCCGCGCAAGCACGGCTACGACGTCGTACGGGCCATCCGCGCACTGCGCGACGGCGACGCCAAGGTCTTCTTCGCGATGGGCGGCAACTTCGTGTCGGCATCCCCCGACACCGAGGTGACCGAGGCCGCCATGCGCCGCGCCCGCCTCACCGTCCACGTGTCGACGAAACTGAACCGCTCACACGCGGTCACCGGCGCGCGTGCCCTGATCCTGCCGACCCTCGGCCGTACCGAGCGCGATCTCCAGGGCAGCGGCGAGCAGTTCGTGACCGTCGAGGACTCCATGGGCATGGTGCACGCCTCACGCGGCCGCCTGGAACCCGCGAGCGAACACCTGCTGTCCGAGCCGGCCGTCGTCGCCCGCCTCGCACGCCGCGTCCTCGGCCATGAATCCCGTACGCCCTGGGAGGAGTTCGAGAAGGACTACGCGACCGTCCGTGACCGCATCGCGCGCGTGGTCCCCGGCTTCGACGACTTCAACGCGCGCGTGGCGCACCCTTCGGGCTTCGCGCTCCCACACGCCCCGCGCGACGAGCGCCGCTTCCCGACGGCCACCGGCAAGGCCAACTTCACGGCCGCGCCCGTCGAGTACCCAAAGCTCCCCGAGGGGCGCCTGCTGCTGCAGACCCTGCGTTCGCACGACCAGTACAACACCACGATCTACGGCCTGGACGACCGCTACCGGGGGATCAGGAACGGCCGCCGGGTGGTGCTCGTGAACCCGGAGGACGCCCGGGAGCTGAGCCTCGCGGACGGCTCGTACGTCGACCTCGTCGGCGAGTGGAAGGACGGCGTCGAGCGCCGCGCCCGCGGTTTCCGCGTCGTGCACTACCCCACCGCCCGCGGCTGCGCGGCCGCCTACTACCCGGAGACCAACGTCCTGGTCCCGCTGGACGCGACCGCGGACACCAGCAACACCCCTGCCAGCAAATCCGTCGTGGTACGTCTGGAACAATCGGGAACCGACTGAGCGTTTGCTCAGTGAGTCAGTGAGATCGATCCACCACACACTGATCCCAGCCATTGATCCACACAGTGATCCACGACGGACGGAGTCGGGCCCGATGGGCGAGCAGCGCACCGTGAAGTTCCCGCAAGAGGTCATCGACGAGTACGCGTCGCTCGGCGTCGACCTGCCCGCCCTCTTCTCGGCAGGCCACCTCGGCACCCGCATGGGCGTTCAGCTCATCGAGGCCTCCGCCGAGCGCGTCGTCGCCACGATGCCGGTGGAGGGCAACACCCAGCCCTACGGCCTCCTGCACGGCGGCGCCTCCGCCGTCCTCGCCGAGACCATCGGCTCCGTCGGCGCGATGCTGCACGGCGGCAGCTCCAAGATCGCCGTGGGCGTCGACCTGAACTGCACCCACCACCGCGGAGTGCGCTCCGGCCTGGTCACGGGCGTGGCCACCCCCGTACACCGGGGCAGGTCCTCGGCGACGTACGAGATCGTCATCACGGACGAGGCCGACAAGCGCGTCTGCACCGCCCGGCTGACCTGCATGCTCAAGGACGTCCCCACCGGCTGACCCGCACGCCCGAAGAGGCGCGTACGGCTGACCGCCGCGAGTCAGCCGTACGGCGCGCGACTCCTACGGCCGTCACGGAGCGGGCACCGCAAGACGGTCCCGGTCCGCGAGATACCGCCAGCGGCGGACCAGGGCGCGGGACACCAGGAAGACCAGTACGCCGTCGAGGGTGTGCCACAGGAAGTGCGTGCCCAGCGGGAACGCTCCGCAGATCTCCTCGTCGACCGTGCGAGCGGACAGCGCGACCGCGAACACCACGGCCGCCGCCGCGAACTGCCGCCACTGAGCGGCCCTGCCCGCCTCCCGCGACCCGCGCAACGTCACCGCCAGGCCCGTCATCAACAGCAGTACGGGCACATACATACCGGAGCGGTTGGGGATAAGGCCGCCGGCCAGCACACCGAACACGGCGGTGAAGACCACGAAACCGGCCACCCCGAGCACACACCGCCGCCACGCGAGGCCGTAGAACCAGCGCAGGAAGCACCCGAGGCAGAAGAGCACGAACAGGGTGATCGGCGCGACGTCCAGCATCTGGGACCACCGCGTCGCCAGCGTGTGGAAGGCGAAGCTGCCGATGCCGATGAGCGCCATGAACGGGGCCAGCATCGCGATGTCGACGGGCACAGGCCGGCAGGGCCCGATGCCGGCGGGCACCTGCCGGTAGGGCCTGAGGATGCGCCAGAGCGCGAACGCCGCCATGACGAAGGCCAGATTGCTGACCGCGTTGACGGGCTCGGCCCAGAAGGCCGCCGACCCGCGCTCGCAGTACTCGTCGAGGTGCTCGCTCCAGTTCACGGTCCCCCATCCTGGCCGGTCCCCATCCGTTGATCCCCGGCACCCGGCGGCTTAGCGTCAACCTATGCGAACCGCGGGAACCCCCTTGACGAGGACGGCGCTCGCGTTCGGCCTGACACTCCTGACCGGCGGCCTCCTGGTCACCGGCTGCGCGGAAACCGGAGCGACGGCACGTGAAACACCGGCCTCCGCCACCCCGTCACCGTCTTCCACGCCACCCGAGGACCTGTGCACGCAGCTCGTCGCGCACTGGTCCCGAGAGGCACTGGACCAGGACACCTACGGGGACTACCAGTCGATGGGCCTGTCCAACGGGCAGTACGAGATCCTGATGAAGGTCGTCGACGCCGCGCGGGCCGAGGAAAAACGCCAGGGCACCGAAGCAGCCGAGCAGTTGATCGACCGTCAGGCACGCGAACTGTGCGAGCAGCGCTATCGCGACGGCTCCCCGAGCGGAGGTCCCTGGCAGTGAGCGGCATCGGTCCCGTCGAGCCGGGCGAGGGCACCCACGCACAGGACACCCTTCTGCCTGCCAAGATTCCGCGGGGCCCGCTCACTCACTGGTACGACCGGCACCGCCGCGCCGCACTCGCCACCGCCACGTCCGTCGCCGTCCTCGTCGTCGGCGGCTCTCTCTACGCCACCCGTCCCCGGCAACCGCCGCCGCCCGCCCCGCCGTACCCCTCCCAGGTGACCGACGTCGCCTACGCCGGCCGTACGGACCCACCCGCGGACGGGTCGAGCGGGGCATTCACCTTCGCCGTGGAAGTCACCGTGCGTTCCGGCCCGCCCGTCACCGTGACGCGGATCGGACAGCCCTCCGCCGGCCTCTCCCTCACCTCCGCACCACGCCCACCGTTCCGCACAGGGACGGGATTTCCACACCGGATCACGATCACCGTGCACGTCGGTGAATGCGCAAAAGTGCCCCGGAACGCCGGACTCCCTTTCCTCGATGTAACTCTACGTAATACGCAGGTAATACAAGTGCACAGCTACATCCTTGGTGAGCGATACGCCCATGACCTCTCAGAAGCCCTCCAAGTAGCCTGCGGCAACAATTCCGGGTCATCACCAAAGTCCTAGAACACTCCTGAACGCACCCCTCCGAGTCCTGCGCGTTCTCAACATGCGGACAGGGCGAATCAGCCTGAATTCCACGGTTCCACCCACTCAGTACCGCTCTGCATTACCTCGTGTCATAACAAGAGCGTCACAGCCTTCCCCAGACCCTCCTCGATGTTCCCCGCACCCGCTTAGAGTCACGCCCAGTCACCGCTCCAAGGATTCGAAACTATTTCGGCTCAGCGCAGCGCTCGACTCGGCGCCTTCCATGGGGGAGGGCCGCGCCAGGGAAAGGACTGACCGTGCGTCAACGTTCGTTCATCGCCATCACCGCCGCGCTGGCGGCGGGAGCACTCACCCTTACCGCCTGCGGCTCACGCGACGACGACGGCGGCTCGAGCTCCGACAGTGGCACCACCGTCACCATCGGTATCGACGCCCCGCTGACCGGCGACCTGTCCGCTCTGGGCCTGGGCATCAAGAACTCCGTGGACCTCGCCACCAAGCAGGCCAACGAGCAGAAGTACGTCGACGGCGTCACCTTCAAGATCGAAGCCCTCGACGACCAGGCACAGCCCTCCTCGGGCCAGCAGAACGCCACCAAGCTCGTCGCCGACGACGCCGTCCTCGGCGTGGTCGGCCCGCTGAACTCCTCCGTCGCGGAGTCCATGCAGAAGGTCTTCGACGACGCCAAGCTCGTCGAGGTCTCCCCCGCCAACACCAACCCGGCCCTCACCCAGGGCACGGACTGGAACACCGGCACCAAGACCCGCCCGTACAAGTCGTACTTCCGCACCGCGACCACGGACGCCATCCAGGGCCCCTTCGCCGCGCAGTACGTCTACAACGACTCCAAGAAGAAGAAGGTCTTCGTCATCGACGACAAGAAGACCTACGGCGCCGGCCTGGCCGCCACCTTCACCGAGGAGTTCAAGAAGCTCGGCGGCACCGTGGCCGGCACCCAGCACATCGACCCGGACACCAAGGACTTCTCCGCCATCGCCACCCAGGTGAAGAGCTCCGGCGCGGACGTCGTCTACTACGGCGGCGAGTACCCGCAGGCAGGCCCGCTCAGCAAGCAGATCAAGGCCGCGGGCGCCGAGATCCCCGTCGTCGGCGGTGACGGCATCTACAGCGCCGACTTCATCAAGCTGGCCGGCGCCACCGCCACCGGCGACCTCGCCACCTCCGTCGGCGCACCGGTCGAGGACCTCCCCTCCGCCAAGGAGTTCGTCGCCAACTACAAGGCGGCCGGCTACAAGGAGGCCTACGAGGCGTACGGCGGCTACTCCTACGACTCCGCCTGGGCGATCATCGAAGCCGTGAAGAAGGTCGTCGACGACAACGACGGCAAGCTCCCGGACGACGCCCGCGCCCAGGTCACCGCGGCCATGCAGAACGTCTCCTTCGACGGCGTGACCGGCAAGGTCTCCTTCGACGAATACGGTGACGCGACCAACAAGCAGCTCACCGTCTACGCGGTCGAGAACGGTGCCTGGAAGCCCGTGAAGTCCGGTACCTACACAGGCTGACCCTCCACCCGCACCACCCACGAGCCGCGCGGGGCGCTGCACCACAGGCGCCCCGCGCGGACTCGCATCCGGCCCCCACTCGTCGAACATCCGACGTCCGAACGTCTCGGAGGACATGCGGTGAACGAACTGCCGCAGCAGCTGGTCAACGGCCTGCTACTGGGATCCATGTACGGGCTCGTCGCCATCGGCTACACAATGGTCTACGGCATCGTCCAGCTCATCAACTTCGCCCACGGCGAGATCTTCATGACCGGGGCCTTCGGCGCCCTCACGGTCTACCTGTACATCCTGCCCGACGGCACCACCATGTGGGTCGCCCTGCCCCTCATGCTCATCGGCGCCATCGTGGTCTCCACCACCGTCGCCGTAGGAGCGGAACGGTTCGCCTACCGCCCGCTGCGCACCGCGCCACGCCTCGCCCCCCTCATCACCGCCATCGGCCTCTCCCTCGCCCTCCAGCAGGCGGTATGGGCCTGGTACCCGGACGCCAAGTCCGCCATCATCTTCCCGAGCATCCCCGGCGGCCCCTTCAAGATCGGCAGCGTCACCATCCAGACCGGCGACATCTTCCTCTTCGTCGCCGCCCCCATCAGCATGGCGATCCTCGCCTACTTCGTGATGAAGACCCGCACCGGACGCGGCATGCAGGCCACCGCCCAGGACCCGGACACCGCCAAGCTCATGGGCATCAACACCGACCGCATCATCGTGGTCGCCTTCGCCCTCGGCGCCGCCTTCGCCGCCATCGGCGGTGTGGCCTACGGATTCAAGTACGGCGAGATCAACTTCCGCATGGGCTTCCTCCTCGGCCTCAAGGCCTTCACCGCCGCCGTCCTCGGCGGCATCGGCAACATCTACGGAGCCATGATCGGCGGCCTCGTCCTCGGCCTCGCCGAAACCCTGGCCACCGCCTACATCGCCGACGTCCCCGGCATGTCGCAGCTCGGCGGCCAGTCCTGGGCCAACGTCTGGGCCTTCGTACTCCTCATCCTCGTACTCCTGTTCAGGCCACAGGGCCTGCTCGGTGAGCGCGTGGCGGACAGGGCGTGACACCGATGACCACACAGACCACCGCACCCGAGACGCCCAGCACCCCGAACCCGGGAACGCCCACGGGCCTCGTCGCCATCCCCCCCACCATCGGCCGCGCGCTCGCCACCGGCGGCGGCGCCCTCACCGTCGTCTCCGCCTTCCTCGCCTGGACCTGGACCGCCGACTTCCCCGGCGACCTCACCGTCTACGGCTACCCGGGCGGCCTCCAGGTCCTCGTCCTCATCGGCGGCGCCCTCACCACCCTCTTCGGCCTCGCCTCCTACGGCATCAAGGGCCTGGGCTGGCTGGTACCCGCAGGCGCCTCCAGCGCCCTCAAGCTCGCCGCACTCGGCGCCTTCCTCACCGCCTGGTTCACGGTCATCGCGATCACCGTCCAGCTCGGCGGCGTCGTCAACCTCGAACCCGGCGGCTACATCGTCGCCGTCGCCACCCTCGCCGCCCTCCTCGGCGCACTCTCCCTGCCGTTCCAGCGGCCGGAACCCGACATCGCCGACCCCGAGGACACCCCCCGCGAACGGCTCCTCCTCGACGTACGCAACAACGTCAGCGTCATCAAGGCCGCCTTCGCCTCCGGCACCCCCACCCCGGCCCGCAAGCTGCCCGCGTACGCCGAGATCCTCATCATCGTCGCGGTACTCGCCCTCGGCCTGGTCGTCTTCACCTACGGCATCGGCACCGAATACGACGAACTCTTCGTCGGCTTCCTCATCATCACCGGCTGCAGCTTCGCCGCCGCCGCCAAGGCCGGCCTCGTCAACAGGATCTCCACCCTCACCGCCAAGCACCGCAACGTGACGATGCTCGGCGCCTTCCTCGCCGCCGCCGCCTTCCCCTTCACCCAGTCCGACGACCAGTACGCGACCATCGGCGTCTACATCCTGATCTTCGCCACCGTCGCCCTCGGCCTCAACATCGTCGTCGGCCTCGCCGGCCTCCTCGACCTCGGATACGTCGCCTTCCTCGGCGTCGGCGCCTACACCGCGGCCATGGTCTCCGGCTCGCCGTCCTCGCCGTTCGACGTCCACTTCCCGTTCTGGGCCGCCGCCCTCCTCGGAGCCGCCGTCGCCATGGTCTTCGGCGTCCTCATCGGCGCCCCCACCCTGCGACTCCGCGGCGACTACCTCGCCATCGTCACCCTCGGCTTCGGTGAGATCTTCCGCATCGGCGTCCTCAACATGGACGGCACCTCGGGCCCCGACATCACCAACGGCTCCAACGGCATCGCGTCGATCCCGAACCTCAACATCCTCGGCTTCGACTTCGGCGCCGAACACACCTTCGCCGGATTCACCATCGCGCGATTCGCCAACTACTTCCTGCTGATGCTCCTCATCACGCTCATCGTCGTGGTCGTCTTCCGGCGCAGCGGCGACTCCCGCATCGGCCGCGCCTGGGTAGCCATCCGCGAAGACGAGACCGCCGCCCTCGCCATGGGCATCAACGGCTTCCGCGTCAAACTCATCGCCTTCGCCCTCGGCGCCACCCTCGCCGGACTCGCCGGCACCGTCCAGGCACACGTCACCTACACCGTGACCCCCGAGCAGTACACCTTCGCCAACGTCGTCCCCCCCAACTCGGCGTTCCTGCTCGCGGCAGTCGTCCTCGGCGGCATGGGCACCATCAGCGGACCCCTCGTCGGCGCCGCACTGCTCTACCTCATCCCGGCCAAGCTCCAGTTCCTCGACGACTACCAGCTCCTCGCCTTCGGCCTCGCGCTCGTCCTGCTGATGCGCTTCCGCCCGGAGGGCCTCATCCCCAACCGGCGCCGCCAGCTCGAATTCCACGAAGAGGCCGAAGCGCCCACAGTCCTCAGCAAGGCAGGGGCCTGACCACCATGACAACCGACACCACCACCAAAGACGCCCCCTCCGGCGCCAACGCCCCCGGCGAAGTCGTACTCGACGCCCGCGGCGTCACCATGCGCTTCGGCGGCCTCACCGCCGTACGCAACGTCGACCTCACCGTCAACAGCGGCGAAATCGTCGGACTGATCGGCCCCAACGGCGCCGGCAAGACGACCTTCTTCAACTGCCTCACCGGCCTCTACATCCCCACCGAGGGAGAGGTCCGCTACAAAGGCACCCTCCTCCCGCCCAAATCCTTCAAGGTCACCGCCGCCGGCGTCGCCCGCACCTTCCAGAACATCCGTCTCTTCGCCAACATGACGGTCCTGGAAAACGTCCTCGTCGGCCGCCACACCCGCACCAAGGAAGGCCTCTGGTCGGCCCTCCTGCGCGGCCCCGGCTTCAAGAAGGCCGAGAAGGCCTCCGAAGAACGCGCCATGGAACTCCTGGAGTTCATCGGCCTCGCCGCCAAGCGCGACCACCTCGCCAGGAACCTCCCCTACGGCGAACAGCGCAAGCTGGAGATCGCACGAGCCCTCGCCAGCGAGCCCGGCCTCCTGCTCCTCGACGAGCCCACCGCAGGCATGAACCCCCAGGAGACCCGGGCCACCGAGGAACTCGTCTTCGCCATCCGGGACATGGGCATCGCCATCCTCGTCATCGAGCACGACATGCGGTTCATCTTCAACCTCTGCGACCGCGTCGCCGTCCTCGTCCAAGGCGAAAAACTCGTCGAAGGCGACAGCGCCACCGTCCAGGGCGACGAACGCGTCATCGCCGCCTACCTCGGCGAACCCTTCGAAGACGCCCCCGGCGACGAAGAAATCGCCGAAGTCGAAGCCGCCGAGGCAAACGCCGACACCACGAAGGACGCCTCGCCCGGCAAGGAGACCGACCGATGACCGCACTGCTCGAAGTCGAGGACCTCCGAGTCGCCTACGGCAAAATCGAAGCCGTCAAAGGCATCTCCTTCAAGGTCGAAGCCGGCGAGGTGGTCACCCTCATCGGCACCAACGGCGCCGGCAAAACCACCACCCTGCGCACCCTCTCCGGCCTCCTCAAGCCCGTCGGCGGCCAGATCAAGTTCCAGGGCAAGTCACTGAAGAAGACCCCCGCCCACCAGATCGTCTCGCTGGGACTCGCCCACTCCCCCGAGGGCCGGCACATCTTCCCCCGCATGACCATCGAGGACAACCTGCGACTCGGCGCCTTCCTCCGCGACGACAAGCAGGCCATCGAGAAGGACATCCAGCGCGCCTACGACCTCTTCCCCATCCTCGGAGAACGCAGGAAGCAGGCCGCGGGAACCCTCTCCGGCGGTGAGCAGCAGATGCTCGCCATGGGCCGGGCCCTCATGTCCCAGCCCAAACTCCTCATGCTCGACGAACCCTCCATGGGCCTCTCGCCGATCATGATGCAGAAGATCATGTCCACCATCGCCGAACTCAAGTCCCAGGGCACGACGATCCTCCTCGTCGAACAGAACGCCCAAGCAGCACTCTCCCTCGCGGACCACGGCCACGTCATGGAGGTCGGCAGCATCGTCCTCTCCGGCGCGGGACAGGACCTCCTGCACGACGAGTCCGTCCGGAAGGCATACCTGGGCGAGGACTGACACTCCTGCGCGCATACGAGAAGGCCCGCATCCCTGTCGTCAGGGGTGCGGGCCTCTTCCGTCCTACGGGTCGGGCTAGCCCTTCGCGGACTTCTTCTCCTCGGCGTCCTGAATAACCGCCTCAGCAACCTGCTGCATCGACATCCGCCGGTCCATCGACGTCTTCTGAATCCACCGGAACGCCGCCGGCTCCGTCAGCCCGTACTGCGTCTGCAGAACCGACTTCGCCCGGTCCACCAGCTTCCGCGTCTCCAGCCGCTGACTGAGGTCCGCGACCTCCCGCTCCAGCTGCTTCAGCTCCGTGAACCGCGACACCGCCATCTCGATCGCGGGCACCACGTCACTCTTACTGAAGGGCTTCACGAGGTACGCCATCGCGCCGGCGTCACGAGCCCGCTCGACCAGGTCGCGCTGCGAGAACGCCGTCAGCATCAGCACGGGGGCGATGCCCTCCTCGGCGATCTTCTCGGCGGCGGAGATCCCATCGAGCTTGGGCATCTTCACGTCGAGGATCACCAGGTCGGGCTTGTGCTCCCTGGCCAGCTCGACGGCCTGCTCACCGTCGCCCGCCTCGCCCACGACGCTGTAGCCCTCTTCCTCCAGCATCTCTTTGAGGTCGAGACGAATCAGCGCCTCGTCCTCGGCGATGACGACACGGGTCGTCAGCGGAGGCACGTGCGACTTGTCGTCGTCGGGCGCGTCTACGGGCTGGGGCGACTCGGGGGCGGTCACGGGGGCTCCTCGTTCGGGCGGGGTACTGCCTACAAGAGCCTACCTAGCTGCGGTAGGGTGGTGCCCCGAGGGGTTGCACTTCTCCTTCCTTTCTAAGGCCCCAGTACTCCAACTGGTTAGAGAGGCCGCTCTCAAACAGCGGACAGTGTGGGTTCGAATCCCACCTGGGGCACTTTTCCTTACATTCCAAGGTCGCCACCCAGAAGCGGATGTTCCCGTTCTCGTGAACATCCGCCTTTTGCTGCGCACCGCGACGATCAGTCGCGCAGGGTGGCCACATGTACGACGTGGGCACCCGTAAGCGAGCACTCGCGCTGGTCGACCAGGGACGCAGCCTGAACTCCGTCAGCAAAGAGACAGGCATCTCACGCGCCGCGATCCGCTCCTGGCAGGAACGAGTTGAGCCGCTGCCTCGGATGGCCGCTCCCGACCCCAGACCAGTTGCGAATCAGAGTGCGTACGCCTACTTGCTGGGGCTCTATCTCGGCGACGGCTGCATCAGCCCTCACCCGCGTGGCACCGGCTATTACCTGAGGATCGCCTGTGCCGATGCGTGGCCCGGGCTCATCCAGCAATGCCGCGAGGCCATCACAAGCGTCTCCCCCGGAGTCGGCGTCTACACCCTCCAGAAGCAGGGCTGCGTCATGATCACCAGCTACGGCCGACACTGGCCCTGCCTCTTCCCCCAGCACGGCCCCGGCAAGAAGCACGACCGCCACATCGTCCTCGAACCCTGGCAGCGGGACATCATCGATGCCCACCCCTGGGAGTTCATCCGAGGCCTCATCCACTCCGACGGCTGCCGCATCACCAATTGGACGACTCGCCTCGTTGCCGGCGAACCCAAGCGCTACGAGTACCCCCGGTACTTCTTCACCAACAAGTCGCCCGACATCATCCGCCTCTACACGAACACCCTCGACACACTCGGCGTCGACTGGAAGCAGGCGAACTCACAGAACATCTCCGTAGCCCGCCGCGCCTCCGTCGCCCTCATGGACACCCACGTAGGCCCCAAATACTGACTAGGGAAAGCTACTTGGGACTGTCATCCTCACCGATGTGGTGGATGCGCACCAGGTTGGTCGAGCCGGAGACCCCGGGCGGCGAGCCGGCCGTGATCACAACAATGTCGCCCTTCTCGCAGCGGCCGTACTTCAGAAGCAGCTCATCGACCTGCTGGACCATGGCGTCGGTGGAGTCGACGTGGGGGCCGAGGAAGGTTTCGACGCCCCAGGTGAGGTTCAGCTGGGAGCGGGTCTCCGGCGCCGGGGTGAAGGCCAGGAGCGGGATCGGCGACCGGTACCGCGACAGGCGGCGGACGGTGTCGCCGGACTGGGTGAAGGCGACGAGGAACTTGGCGCCGAGGAAGTCGCCCATTTCGGCGGCGGCGCGGGCGACGGCGCCGCCCTGGGTGCGGGGTTTGTTGCGCTCGGTGAGGGGCGGGAGGCCCTTGTCGAGGATGTCCTCTTCTGCGGCTTCGACGATGCGGCCCATGGTGCGGACGGTCTCGATGGCGTACTTGCCGACGCTGGTTTCGCCGGAGAGCATCACGGCGTCGGTGCCGTCGATGACGGCGTTGGCGACGTCGGAGGCTTCGGCGCGGGTTGGGCGGGAGTTCTCGATCATCGAGTCGAGCATCTGGGTGGCGACGATGACGGGCTTGGCGTTGCGCTTCGCCAGCTTGATGGCTCGCTTTTGGACGATCGGGACCTGTTCCAGGGGCATTTCGACGCCGAGGTCGCCGCGGGCGACCATGATGCCGTCGAAGGCGGCGACGATGTCGTCGATGTTGTCGACGGCCTGGGGCTTCTCGATCTTGGCGATGACGGGGAGGCGGCGGCCTTCTTCGTCCATGATGCGGTGGACATCGTCGATGTCCTTGCCGCTCCTGACGAAGGAGAGGGCGATGACGTCGCAGCCGGTGCGGAGGGCCCAGCGGAGGTCTGCTTCGTCCTTGTCGGAGAGTGCGGGAACGGAGACGGCGACGCCGGGGAGGTTGAGGCCCTTGTTGTCGGAGACCATGCCGCCTTCGATGACGGTGGTGTGGACGCGGGGGCCGTCGACGGAGGTGACTTCGAGGGTGACTTTGCCGTCGTCGACGAGGATGCGTTCGCCGGTGGTGACGTCGGCGGCGAGGCCGTCGTAGGTGGTTCCGCAGGTCTGGCGGTCGCCTTGGACGCCTTCTTCGACGGTGATGGTGAAGGTGTCTCCGCGTTCAAGGAGTACGGGGCCTTCGGTGAAGCGGCCGAGTCGGATCTTCGGGCCTTGAAGGTCGGCGAGGATGCCGACGCTGCGGCCGGACTCGTCGGAGGCCTTGCGTACGCGCTGGTAGCGCTCCTCGTGGTCGGCGTAGGTGCCGTGGCTGAGGTTGAAGCGGGCTACGTCCATTCCGGCGTCGACCAGTGCTTTGATCTGGTCGTACGAGTCGGTGGCGGGGCCCAATGTACAGACGATTTTTGCTCGGCGCATGTTTCAAGCGTAGGCCTTACCGGCGGGTAGGGAATTGGTACCGCATGACTACTCAACAACCTTTGCGTGAAGGGTTATTGACAAGCGTTGAATTGTGCGCGGGGGTGCTCTGATGAGCGCGGGCGGTTGCTTTGTGTGCCCCCTCGGGCACAATTCCGAATTTGTGCGGCTGGGCTACAGCTGGGGTGGTGCCATGGTGAATCGGGCGTTGACCTGGGCGTAGACGTGCTGGCGTTGGGGTTCGAGGTCGAGGGCGGCGATTTCGGTGTCGGCGGCGTCTGCGGCGTAGGACATGGAGCGCATGGCGCGGCCGGGGTTCTGGGGGTACTGGTGGGTGTTCTCGGCGCCGATGTCGGCTAGTTCGACGAGGGCGGTGAGGGTGGTGCCGAGGGCGTCGGCGTATTCGCGGGCGCGCTGGACGGCTTCGAGGACGGCTTGTTGGCGGGCTTTGCGGTGGCTGGGTGAGGTGGGGCGCAGTGCCCACCAGGGGCCGTCGACGCGGGTGAGGTCGAGGTCGGCGAGCCGGGTCGTCAGTTCGCCCAGGGCCGTGAAGTCGGTGAGTTCGGCGGTGATGTGGACGCGGCCGTGGTAGGCGCGGATGCGTTCGCCGCGGCCGTGTCTGGTGAGTTCGGGGCTGATGGAGAAGGCGCCGGTTTCTAGGCGTTCGACGGCGTCGCCGTAGGTTTTGACGAGGTCGAGTGCGGTGGTGTTGCGGCGGGTGAGGTCGGTGAGGGCGCCTTGTCGGTCGGTGCCGCGGGCGCTGACGGTGATGCCGATGCGGGCTATTTCGGGGTCGACTTCGAGGTGGGCTTCGCCGCGGACGGCGATGCGGGGTGAGTCGGGGGTGCCGTAGGGGAGGGCGGGTTGCGGTTCCTCTGCGGTGGGCGTCATACGTCCCACTCTGTCACTGGTGGGGTCGGTTGTGGTGGCCGCAGGTCACCAGATTGAAACCTCCTGGACCTGTTGTGGTGGTGGCTGGTGGGCCAGAATCTACGCGCGTTGTTGGCCTGTTTCCTGAGGAGTCGCTGAGATGTCGTTGAACCGCCGGAAGTTCCTGAAGAAGTCCGCTGCGACGGGGGCGGGGGTCGCGTTCGCCGGGGCGGTGGCGGCTCCCACGGCTGAGGCGGCCGAGGCTGCTGGGCCTGTCGCGGCGGGGAAGGGCGGGAAGCCGGTGAAGCGGTATTCGCTGACGGTGCTGGGCACGACCGACTTGCACGGTCATGTTTTCAACTGGGACTACTTCAAGGACGCGGAGTACAAGGACACGGCGGGTAACGCGCAGGGTCTGGCGCGGATTTCGACGCTGGTGAACGCGGTCCGTAAGGAGAAGGGCCGTGCGAACACGCTGCTTCTGGATGCGGGTGACACGATTCAGGGCACTCCGCTGACGTATTACTACGCGAAGGTCGACCCGATCACGGCGAAGGGTGGTCCGGTTCATCCGATGGCGCAGGCGATGAACGCGATCGGGTATGACGCGGTGGCGCTCGGCAACCACGAGTTCAACTACGGCATCGAGACGCTGCGGAAGTTCGAGGAGCAGTGCCGTTTTCCGCTGTTGGGTGCGAACGCGCTGGACGCGAAGACGCTGAAGCCGGCTTTCCCGCCGTACTTCATCAAGAAGTTCCAGGTGAAGGGTGCGCCGCCGGTGAAGGTAGCGGTGCTGGGTCTGACGAATCCGGGGATCGCGATCTGGGACAAGGCCTACGTCCAGGGGAAGTTGACGTTCCCGGGTCTGGAGGAGCAGGCGGCGAAGTGGGTGCCGAAGCTGCGGTCGATGGGTGCGGATGTGGTTGTCGTGTCGGCGCACTCGGGTTCGTCGGGTACGTCGTCGTACGGTGATCAGTTGCCGTACGTCGAGAACTCGGCGGCGCTGGTGGCGCAGCAGGTTCCTGGCATCGACGCGATTCTGGTCGGGCACGCGCATGTGGAGATCCCGGAGCTGAAGGTCACGAACACGGCGACGGGTAAGACGGTGGTGCTGTCGGAGCCGCTGGCGTATGCGGAGCGGTTGTCCCTCTTCGACATCGAGCTGGTTTTCGAGAAGGGGAAGTGGTCGGTCGAGTCGGTGGCGGCGTCGGTCCGTAACTCGAACTCGGTCGCTGACGACCCGAAGATCACGAAGCTGCTGAAGGCCGAGCACGATGTGGTCGTGGCGTATGTGAACCAGGTGGTCGGTACGGCGACTGAGACACTGACGACGGTCGAGGCGCGGTACAAGGACGCTCCGATCATCGATCTGATCACCAAGGTGCAGGAGGACGTGGTCAGGGCGGCGCTGGTGGGTACGGAGTATGCGTCGCTGCCGGTGATCGCGCAGGCGTCGCCGTTCTCGCGTACGTCGGAGATCCCGGCGGGGAATGTGACGATCCGGGATCTGTCGAGCCTGTATGTGTACGACAACACGCTGGTCGCGAAGGTGATGACGGGTGCTCAGGTGCGGGCGTACCTGGAGTACTCGGCGAACTATTTTGTGCGGACGGCGGCGGGCGCGGTGGTCGACGTGGAGAAGCTGACGAACGCGAACAACCGTCCGGACTACAACTACGACTATGTGTCGGGTCTGACGTATGACATCGACATCGCGCAGGCGGAGGGTTCGCGGATCAAGAACCTGGCGTACAACGGGGCGGCGTTGGATGACGCGCAGCGGTTCGTGCTGGCGGTGAACAACTACCGGGCGAACGGCGGTGGCGCGTTCCCGTTCGTGGCGTCGGCGACGGAGGTGTGGTCGGAGTCGACGGAGATCCGTACGCGGATCGCGGAGTGGGTGACGGCGAAGGGTTCGCTGGATCCGGCGGAGTTCGCTTCGGTGGACTGGAAGTTGACGCGGGACGGCACGCCGGTCTTCTGATCCCTTGTTCGTTTCAGATCCCGTCTGCCAGGGGTGTCAGGACTCGTTCCTGGCGGGCGGACGGGATCTGTGGTTGTGGGTTGAGTCCGAAGGTGGTGAAGGCGGTTCGGTCGGGGAGTGGGTAGGGGTCTTTCCCGGTGAGGGAGTTGAGGATGGTGGCGCTGCGCCAGGCGGCGAGTCCGAGGTCGGGGGCGCCGACGCCGTGGGTGTGGAGTTCGGCGTTCTGGACGTGGACGTGGCCGGTGACGGAGGGGTCGAGGATGAGGCGGAACTGGTCGTCGATGCGGGGGCGTTCGGAGCTGTCGCGGCGGAGGTAGGGGTCGAGTCCGGCGAGGATGCGGCCGAGGGGGCGTTCGCGGTAGCCGGTGGCGAGGACGACGGCGTCGGTGGTGAGGCGGGAGCGGGCGCCTTGTTGGGTGTGTTCGAGGTGGAGTTCGACTTTGGTGGTGGCGACGCGGCCTGCGGTGCGGACGGTGACGGCGGGGGTGAGGACGGCGTCGGGCCAGCCGCCGTGCAGGGTGCGGCGGTAGAGCTCGTCGTGGATGGCGGCGATGGTGTCGGCGTCGATGCCTTTGTGGAGTTGCCATTGGGCGGCGACGAGCCGGTCGCGTACGGGTTCGGTGAGGTGGTGGAAGTAGCGGGTGTAGTCGGGGGTGAAGTGTTCGAGGCCGAGCTTGGAGTACTCCATGGGTGCGAAGGCTTCGGTGCGGGCGAGCCAGTGGATTTTCTCGCGGCCTGCGGGGCGGTTGCGGAGCAGGTCGAGGAAGACTTCGGCGCCTGATTGTCCGGCGCCGATGACGGTGATGTGTTCGGCGGTGAGGAACTGTTCGCGGTGTTTGAGGTAGTCCGCGGCGTGGATGACGGGTACGCCGGGGGCTGCGACGAGGGGTTTGAGGGCTTCGGGGATGTTGGGGGCGGTGCCGACGCCGAGGACGATGTTGCGGGTGTAGGTGCGGCCGAGGGATTCGGCTTCTCCGTCGGTGTCGAGTTGGGTGAAGTCGACTTCGAAGAGGGCGCGTTCGGGGTTCCAGCGGACGGCGTCGACCTGGTGGCCGAAGTGGAGTGCGGGGAGGCTGTCGGCGACCCAGCGGCAGTAGGCGTCGTATTCGACGCGCTGGATGTGGAAGCGCTCGGCGAAGTAGAAGGGGAAGAGCCGGTCGCGGGCCTTGAGGTAGTTGAGGAAGGACCAGGGGCTGGTGGGGTCGGCGAGGGTCACCAGGTCGGCGAGGAAGGGGACTTGGAGGGTTGCGCCGTCGATGAGGAGGCCGGGGTGCCAGTCGAAGCCGGGGCGTTGTTCGTAGAAGACGGTGTCGAGTTCGGCGAGGGGCTGGGCGAGGGCGGCGAGGGAGAGGTTGAAGGGGCCGATGCCGATGCCCACCAGGTCGCGGGGTGCTTCGGTGGCGGGGTGTGGGGGGTTGGGCGTCGGGCTCATCGGGGGGTGTGTCCTTCCACCAGTTTCAGGAGCGTGGCCAGGTCGCCTGGCTGGGTGTGGGGGTTGAGGAGGGTGGCTTTGAGCCAGCGGCGGCCGTCGAGGGTGGCGCGTCCGAGGACGGCGCTCCCTTGGTGCAGGAGGGTGCGGCGTACGGCGGCGATGTCGTCGTCGGTGGCTTGGGTGGGCCGGAACAGGACGGTGCTGATGGCCGGCCGGTCGTAGAGCTCGAAGCCGGGGTGGGTGGCGATGAGGTCGGCGAACTCTTCGGCGTGGGCGCAGACTTGGTCGACGAGCGCGCCGATGCCTTCCCTTCCCAGTGTTTTGAGGGTGACGGCGATTTTGAGGATGTCGGGGCGTCGGGTGGTGCGCAGGGAGCGGCCGAGGAGGTCGGGGAGGCCTGCTTCGGTGTCGTCGTCGGCGTTGAGGTAGTCGGCGCGGTGTTGGAGTGCGGTGAGGTCGTGTTCGTCGCGGATGGTGAGGAGGCCGGCGGCGACGGGCTGCCAGCCGAGTTTGTGCAGGTCGAGGGTGACGGTGTCGGCGCGGTGGAGTCCGTCGAGTTTGTGGCGGTGCCGGTTGCTGAAGAGGAGGCCTCCGCCGTAGGCGGCGTCGATGTGGAGGCGGGCGCCGCGGGTGGCGCAGAGGTCGGCGATCTCGGGGAGCGGGTCGATGAGGCCGGCGTCGGTGGTGCCTGCGGTGGCGGCGACGATCAGGGGGCCGCACAGCTTGTTGAGTGCTTCGTCGAGGGCGGCGGGGTCCATGGTGCCGGCGGGCGCGGGGACGACGACGGGCTCGGGCAGGCCGAGGAGCCAGGCGGCGCGGTACAGGGAGTGGTGGGCGTTGGCGCCGTGGACGAGGCGCAGGCCGCCGTGTGCGTAGCCGTGGGCGCCGGCGTGGGCTTCTCGGGCGAGGAGGAGGGCGAGTTGGTTGGACTCGGTGCCGCCGGTGGTGACGAGTGCGTCGGCCGCGCCGGCTTCGCTCGCCAGCGCCCGTGTCACCAGTGCTTCCAGTGCGGAGGCGGCGGGGGCCTGGTCCCAGGAGTCCAGGGAGGGGTTGAGGGCGGAGGCGGCGAGGTCTGCGGCGGTGGCGACGGCGAGGGGCGGGCAGTGCAGGTGGGCGGCGCACAGGGGGTGCGCGGGGTCCGCGGAGCCTTCGGCGAGGGCCCGTACGAGGGTGTGCAGGGCGTTTTCGGTTCCCTGCTCGGGCAGTACGTCCCCGACGGCGTCCCGCATTCGTCGCGCCACCGCCTCCGGTCCCCCGGCGGGCAGCGGTCCTCCCCTTGCCTCGGCGCCCTCGCGCAGCGCGTCGAGCACGGTGTCGAGCAACGGCCGCAGTGCGCTGGGGCCTTGGGGACCTGAGGCCAGGGGCGGCGTGCGCGGCGTGCTCATGGGGGTCCTCCGGTGGGCGCGCGGCAGGGTGGAGTCCAAGCCTGTACGCAGTTCGGGTCGGCGCGCCCGCGAAGGACAACGATCCGACCCGAAAGGGGGTACTGCCGTGCGGAGGAAATGTGTTGGAGCGGGGGTGGTGCTAAGGGTGTTTTCTCGCCCCTTCCGCCCCCTCCGCCCCTACCCGTCCCGTACATCCGCCCCTCCCCGTCCCGTGCATCCGGGGCTACGCCCCGTCTCAGCCCGTACGGCGGTTGAGGACGAGCGCGTTCAGCGCGAAGCGGGGGTCTGGGGGTGGCAGCCCCCAGAAACAGGACGGGAAGGGGCGGAGGGGGCGAAAAAACTCACGGCCCGGCAACCGGGCCGTGAGTCGCGGAACCTACGCCCCCCTGACCCGCAACGCCCGCCCCAGGTCGTCGAGTTGGTCGGCGAGTTTGCGGCGCAGGGCCGGGATGGGGTCGGCGTCGCGGAGGCAGGCTTCGCCGAGGGCGAGGGTGTGCGGGGTGACGGCGTACGCGGGGAAGGCCCAGCGGCCGGCGGCGTCGGCGATGGCGGGACCGCGGCGCGCGGCGAGCGCGACGGCGTCGGGCCAGTAGCGCTCGACGTACTCCCTGACGAGGTCGGCCTGTTCGGGCTGCCAGAAGCCCTGGGCGGTGGCGGTGAAGAGGTAGTTGGAGAGGTCGTCGGTGGCGAACATCGCCTCCCAGGCGGCGCGTTTGGCCTGCGGGTCGGGCAGCGCGGCGCGGCAGCGGGCGGCGCCTTCCTGCCCGGTGGCGCTGGGGTCCTGGACGAGTTCGGCGTCGATGACGGCGTCGTCGATCGCGCCGTGGACGGCGAGGCGGCCCAGGATGCGCCAGCGCAGCTCGGGGTCGAGTTCGGGTCCGCCGGGGACGGTGCCTTCGGAGAACCAGGCGCTGATGGTGTCGGGGTGGGCGGCGACGTCGATGAAGTGGCGTACGGCGGTGAGGCGCAGGCCGGGGTTGGTGCCGTCCTCGGTGCGGCGGATCAGGTCGCGGCACAGGGAGGTGAGGGTGGCGAGGGCGGTGGGCCGGTCCTCGGCGGACAGGAAGCGGTCGGCGACCTGGGCGGTGGCGAAGGACAGGACGCCTTGGACGAGGGCGAGGTCGGTTTCGTGCGGAAGGTGGGCGCGGGCGGCGTCCACGTAGGCCATGGCGGGGAGTTCGCCGTCGCGTACGGCGTCGCGCAGGGCGTTCCAGACGACGGCGCGGGTGAGCGGGTCGGGCAGGCCGGACAGGGCCGTGTGGATGGTCGTGAAGGATGTCGGGTCGAACCGGATCTTGGCGTACGACAGGTCGCCGTCGTTGAGGAGCAGCAGGTCGGGGCGGCGGCCGGGGCCGAGCTTGATGGATTCGCCCTGGGGTACGTCGAGTTCGAAGCGGTCGCGCAGGACCAGGTTGTTCTCGTCGGCCGGGAGGGTGTCGTAGGCGCCGACGGCGATTCGGTGGGGGCGGCTGCCGTCATGGGCGACGGTGAGGTGCCAATGGCCCTCGGCCTCGCTGATCGAGGGGGTCAGTGTGTCGACGCCTGTGGTGCGCAGCCAGGCCTCCGCCCAGGCGTGTACGTCCCGTTCGGTCGCTCCGGCGAGGGAGTCGATGAAGTCGGCGAGGGTGGCGTTGCCGAACTTGTGGCGGGCGAAGTGGATGTTGATGCCGGCGAGGAAGTCCTTCTCGCCGAGCCAGGCGACGAGTTGGCGTAGTGCGGAGGCGCCCTTGGCGTAGGAGATGCCGTCGAAGTTGAGCATGGCGGAGGCGGTGTCGGGGACGGCGTCCGGGTCGGGGGCGACGGGGTGGGTGGAGGGCCGCTGGTCGGCGTCGTAGCCCCAGGGTTTGCGGGTGACGCCGAAGTCGGTCCAGGTCTCGGTGAATCGGGTCGCTTCGGTGAGGGTCTGGTAGCCCATGTACTCGGCGAAGGACTCGTTCAGCCAGATGTCGTCCCACCAACGCAGGGTGACGAGGTCGCCGAACCACATGTGGGCCATTTCGTGGGCGATGACCATGGCGCGGGTCTGGCGTTCGGTGTCGGTGACGGCGGAGCGGTAGATGAACTCGTCGCGGAAGGTGACGAGTCCGGGGTTCTCCATGGCTCCGGCGTTGAACTCGGGGACGAACGCCTGGTCGTAGGAGTCGAAGGGGTAGGGCTCGTCGAACTTCTCGTGGTAGCGGTCGAAGCAGGCGCGGGTGACCTCGAGGATCTCGTCGGCGTCGGCGTCCAGGTGGGGGGCCAGTGAGCGGCGGCAGTGGATGCCGAAGGGGAGGCCGCGGTGCTCGGTGCGTACGGAGTGCCAGGGTCCGGCGGCGACGGCCACGAGGTAGGTGGAGATGAGGGGGGTGGCGGCGGCTTCCCAGCGGCCCTCTCCGAGGTGTTCGGTGACGCCGTTGGCGAGGACGGTCCAGCCCTCGGGGGCGGTGACGGTCAGTTCGAAGACGGCCTTCAGGTCGGGCTGGTCGAAGGCGGCGAAGACGCGCTGGACGTCTTCCATGAACAGCTGGGTGTAGAGGTAGGTCTCGCCGTCGGTGGGGTCGGTGAAGCGGTGCATGCCCTCGCCGGTGCGGGAGTAGCGCATCGCCGCGTCGACGCGCAGTTCGTGCTCGCCGGCGGTCAGGCCCTTGAGCGGCAGCCGGTTCTCGTCGAGGGTCTCGGGGGCGAGGGGCTGCCCGTCCAGGGTGACGGAGCGCAGCTCGGCGGGCTTCAGCTCGACGAAGGTGTCCGCGTCGGCGCGGGCGGTGAAGCGGATGACGGTCCTGGAGTCGAAGGTCTCGTCCCCGCCGGTCAGGTCGAGGTCGATCCCGTAGTGGTGGACGTCGAGGAGCTTGGCACGGGTCTGCGCTTCGTCGCGCGTCAGTACGGACATGAGGACATGCTGCCTGATGCGTCTGACAGCGCACAGGGGTGGACCGGTATACGGCTTTTGCCCCCTGGTTTCCGGAGGACTACGAGGTCTGGTCCTGCTGCAGCTTCCCGTGGCGGGCCTCGCGCTGGAGGGGCACGCGGGTGTCGGGGTGCGTGGGGGTGGGGGCCGGGGTGTGCTCCTTGACCAGGGCGCGCAGTTCGCGCACTTCGCGTTCCAGGCTCAGGTAGCGCTGGTGGGTGTCGTACAGGTAGCGGACCTTGGTGCGCAGCGTCCAGGGGTCGATGGGTTTCATGACGAGGTCGGCGACGCCGAGGCCGAAGGCGGCGGAGGTCAGTTCGGCGTCGGTGCCGAAACCGGTGACCAGGAGGACGGGGATGTGCTGGGTCTGTTCCAGGCGTCGCATGTAGCGCACGACGTCGAGGCCGCTGACGCCGGGCATGCGCACGTCGAGGACGAGCAGTCCGACCTGGCCGCGGAGGACTTCCTTGAGTGCCTCGTCGCCGCTGGTCGCCCGTGACAGGAGGTAGCCCAGCGGCGCCAGGGCGCTCTCCAGGGCGTACAGCGTGTCCTCGTGGTCGTCGACGATGAGGATCTTGGCGTCCGAAGGCATGGCCCGACGTCCCCTCGTTTGGACATACCAGCTTATGCCCGTCCGGACTCAAGACATGTGCCCGTGGTTGACAAGGAGTGCTCGACTCGAAGGCGGCGCAGAGTGCTCAGCGCAGGATGCCCGGTCGGACCGCCCGGTGTCACTCCCCCGTGGCGGCTGTGGGGCCCTCGACGCCGTCCGCGATGCTCTCGTGGTGGCGAATGACCTCGGCGATGATGAAATTGAGCAATTTTTCGGCGAAGGCCGGATCCAGTTTGGCGTTCTCGGCGAGCCGGCGCAGTCGGGCGATCTGGAGGGATTCGCGGGCCGGGTCGGCGGGCGGCAGTTGGTGGGCGGCCTTGAGGTGGCCGACCTGCTGGGTGCACTTGAAGCGCTCGGCGAGCATGTGCACGACGGCGGCGTCGATGTTGTCGATGCTGTCGCGCAGCCGGGCCAGTTCGGCTCGGACGGCCGGGTCGACCTGGCTGTCCGCGCCGGCCGCCGTCTCGTTGGTGTGACTGGTGCTCATAGGGATCAACCCTAAGGGGAGGTTCCCGCAGGGCATGCGCGCGCTCCCTGCGTTCGGCGAGGGACGTGACCGGAACCCGTCGCGGGCGGGGGGCCCGCCGGGACCGGTACGGCGCCTGTGGCCCCGTACCGCGGATCAGTGCTCGGTCTTCAGCACCTTGTGGAAGTGCACGTCCTGATGACCGCCCGGGATGCCCTCCGTGCGGCCCGTCTCGCGGTATCCGTGCCCTTGGTAGAAACCGGGGGCCTGGAAGGTGAAGGAGGAGACGATCACCTCGGTGCAGCCCTGCCGGGCGCCCTCCTCCTCGGCCGCCCGCAGCAGCTTGCTCCCCCAGCCCGCGTGCCGTTGGTCCTCGCGCACCCACACCATGCCGATCGCGCAGAGGCTGCCCCAGGCCCAGGCGGTGAGGCCTGCGACGAGTTCGCCCTCGGAGTCGGTCACCCGTACGGACAGCGGGACCGGCTCCCCGGCGCCGGTGGCACGGCTGTTGAAGGCGGTCAGCTCGTCGTCGAGGCGCTGCTGCAGGGCCTCGTCCTTGCCGCCGACCTGCAACGACGCGGGGACGGGCGGCTGATGTCCGTTACTCATGGCGCGGAGTATGTCAGCGCCGGCGCCCAGGGTCCGAACGCTTTTCCTGCGGCCCGCACGGCGGCAGGTGCGCGGCGCCAGGCGGCGGGTGCGCGGGTGCCAGGCGGCGGGTGCGCGGGTGCCAGGCGGCGGGTGCCAGGCGGCGGGTGCCGGGTGCCAGGCGGCGGGTGCCGGGTGCCAGGCGGCGGGTGCCGGGTGCCAGGCGGCGGGTGCCGGGTGCACAGCCCGATACACACGGCCGGATACGCCCGCCAGGGCGCCCGCGACACCAGAACAGGTCGCGGACGCCCACGAACAGACGTGTGCCGGCAGAAGAGCCAGGGATCAGAGAGTCGCCGCGGCGCTGGCGATGGCCGACGCGAAGGTCGAGACCTCGGAGTAGACGCCGGGGGCGTTGGGCCGGGCGCAGCCTATGCCCCAGCTGACGATGCCGACCTGGATCCAGGCGTTGGCGCTGTCCCGGCGGAACATCGGGCCGCCGGAGTCGCCCTGGCAGGTGTCGACGCCGCCCGCGGCGTAGCCGGCGCAGATCTCGTCGCTGGCGACGAGACCGCTGTAGCCGCTGTAGGTGCGACAGGTGGCGTCACTGATGAACGGCACGGTGGCCTTCAGCAGGTAGCGCTGCTGGGCGCCGCCCTCGCTGGCCGATCCCCAGCCGGCGACGGTGAAGGTGCCGGTGTTGTACGCCGTGGTGGTGGCGATCTTCAGGGTGGACTGGGTGGTGATGGGCGAGGCGAGCTTGATGAGCGCCCAGTCCTTGCCGGTGCCGTTGTAGCCGGGGGCCCGGTAGACGTAGGTGGACTTGACCTGGACGCGGCCGGTGGTGGACTGGAGGTCGACGACGCCCGCGGTGGCGGTGATGCTGGTGTTGGCGCCGGTGCCGCTCACGCAGTGCGCGGCGGTGAGCACGATCTGCTGGGTGTAGAGCGCGCCGCCGCAGCCCATGGAGAGGCGGACCATGAACGGGAACTCGCCCTGTGCGGCCCGGGTTCCACCGATGACGGGCGCGGGTGCGGCCTGTGCGGTGGAGAGGGGCTGGAGGGATACTGCCGCGAGGAGGACGGCTCCGATGGCGAGCGATCTCTTGACGCCGGTGAACTTCTTCAGGAACTTCAACGTGCTTCCCTTCGTGGGGGGTTGAACGTGCGGCGGGTAGCCGCACGTCACGCACAGCACTGGGCCGAGGCACCGATGGCGCCGACCGACCCGGGGCGCATGGCATGTTCCTGCCAAGCTGTTGCGGATTATGGAGAGCACGCCACGACCCCGGCAAGGGGTTCATTCCGGCCATGTCCGGTTGGCCGCGCCTGTCCGTGCCCCGCCGCCCGACGGAACCCCGGCCTACAGTGGAGGTGAGTTCCGGCGTCTTCAGGGGGTGCGGACGTGGCGAACGGCGGACCCGTCGAGCACGGCTTCCCGCACCTCGACACGGTGCGGGCCTCGATCACCGCGCTCTACAGACGGCTCTCGTACGACACCATCCACACCTTCGCGACCAGCGTGGCCCCCGCCGACGTGGCCTTCGGCGACATCGACGACCTGCATCTGGGCGCGCAGCGCGTGGCCCGCGAGATGGTGCGGCACTACCGGCTGCCGGACGCCCGGATGATCATCGGCTTCCGCGAGATGACCCACGCGGCGAACGTCGAACTCGCCGCGGGCCCCGAGTACTTCATCGAGCTCAACGACCGGTTCCGCACCCACCGCCGGGACATCGGCGCCGCCCTCGCCCACGAGGTCATGCACGTCTACCTGCACCGCCTGGACCTCGCCTTCCCCGGTACCCGGGACACCGAGATCCTCACGGACACCGCGGCGGCCTACCTCGGCGCGGGCTGGCTCCTTCTCGACGCCTACCGCGAGGACGCGGCCTCCTCGCAGAAGCTCGGCTATCTGACGCCGGAGGAGTTCGGCTACGTCCTCGCCAAGCGTGCCCTGGTCTTCGGCGAGGACCCCTCGATCTGGTTCACCAGCCCGCAGGCGTACACGGCGTACACCAAGGGCATGGCCCAGGCCCGCCGCGACGAGCAGCAGCCGCCGCTGACCGCGGCCGGCTGGACGGGCCGCCGCCGCTACGCCAAGGACCGCCGCTACGCCCAGGACCATCCCGACCACGGCTCACCACCCGGCGTCCCCTACACCTTCAGCCCCGACGGCCGCGGCCCGCTGCGCGTGTCCTTCCCCTGCCCGACCTGCCACCAGCGGATCAGGGTGCCGGTGCGCGGCCGGATACGGGCCCGCTGCGCGCTGTGCCGGACGGTGCTGGAGTGCGACACGTAGACGCCGGGAGGGGTGGGAGGAGTGAGGCGGAACACCCCAAAAGCCTTTGCCTCGGGCGCCCTTCGAGAGCGAGGGTCGAAGGATGAGCAAGAACGACCCCGCGGCGCTCGTCTTCACCGCTGTGTACGAGGGTGACGAGGACGCGGTCGTACGGCTGCTGCGTTCCGGCGCGGATCCGGAGTCCGTCGACGAGGACGGCCAGACGGTGCTGTACCTGGCGGCGGTCAGCGACCAGCCCGACATCGTACGACTGCTGCTTGCGGCCGGCGCCGCGCCCGACCGGCTCAGCGCGGGCTCCGACGCTCCGCTGTGCGGGGCGGCGTGCGGCGGGCACACGGAGGTCGTACGGGCCCTGCTGTCTGCCGGGGCCGGGCCCGACACGGTGGAGGAGCACGGGTTCACGGCGCTGGCGTGGGCGCTGCGGTGCGGTCATGTCGCGGTGACGGAGGCCCTCCTCGCGGGTGGCGCGGACCCGGGCCGTCCCGGTCCGACCGGCGAACCCCCGCTGGTGGCGGCCGCGCGCCGAGGCTCCCCCGGCTGTGTACGCGCTCTCCTCACGCATGGCGCGCAGTCCCGGTCCGAGGCCCTTGCGGAGGCCCGCCGCTGGCTGGCCCTCGACGTGGAGGCCGAACTCCGCGCGGGCCTGGAGCAGGCCTACGACCCCGGCTGCCGCTTCGTCACCCACCGCTACCCGGACGCCGGCGGCGACATCATCGAGGTCCAACTCCTCGACCCTCAAGGCCGCCCAGTAGCGGGGAACGACCAGCAGACGGGGCACCTGGAGATAGCGACCCTGCTGGAAGCGGTCCTGCGCGGCACGGGTTCCTGATTTTCAGCCCCTCCGGCGTTTGGGGAGCGGGGGTTGGGGGGCGGAGCCCCCAGGTGACGGGAATGGGCAGGGGCGGAGGGGGCGAAAAAACTCACGTCATTCCACCCCCGTACACCACCCCAGGAACCTCCGCCCCCGCCAACAGCTTCAACGCGGCATCCCCCGCCTCCGACGGAGTCCACCGCGCCCCCTTGTCCACCCCGGGCCCCGCCCGCCACCCCTCCATCACAGTGATCCGCCCACCCTCGGCCTCGAAGACCCGCCCGGAGACACCGGCACTCGCGGCGGACCCGAGCCACACCACCAACGGCGACACGTTCTCGGGAGCCATCACATCGAAGGATCCGTCGCCTCCAGGCGCGGCCATCGCCGACGCGAACACCCCCTCGGTCATGCGCGTCCGCGCCGCGGGAGCGACCGCGTTGACCTGAACGCCGTACCGCCCCAACTCGGCGGCGGCGACCAGCGTCAGCCCGACGATCCCGGCCTTGGCGGCGCTGTAGTTCCCCTGCCCGACGGACCCCAACAGGCCCGCGCCGCTGCTGGTGTTCACCACCCGGGCCCGGGGCGGCCGCCCGGCCTTGGCCTCCGCCCGCCAGTACGCGGCGGCGTGCTTCAACGGAAGAAAATGCCCCTTCAGATGCACCCGCATCACGGCATCCCAGTCGTCCTCCTCGATGTTGACCAGCATCCGGTCCCGCAGGAAACCGGCGTTGTTGACGAGGGTGTCGAGGCGCCCGTACGTCTCCAGAGCGGTGCGGACGAGGGACGCGGCGCCCTCGGTGGTCGCGACGTCACCGCCGTGGGCCACCGCTGCCCCGCCGGCCGAGCGGATCTCCTCCACGACCTGCCCGGCGGGAGACCCGGCACCGGGCGTGCCGTCCAGACCGACCCCGAGGTCGTTCACGACGACACGCGCACCCTCGGCGGCGTACGCGAGCGCGTGCGCCCGGCCGAGCCCGCGCCCCGCACCCGTGACGACGACGACACGCCCCTCGCACAGCAGCGGTCCACTCATCTCAGCTCTCCTTGTTGGCGGTTGCGGCACCGAGGAAGGCGGGCCGTTCGCCCCCTCCGTGGACCAGCAGGCTCGCCCCGCTGATGTACGAGGCGGCGGCCGAGGCGAGGAAGACGGCGGCCTCCCCGACGTCGTACGGCTCGGCGAGGCGGCCCAGCGGCACGGTCCGGGCGACGGCGGCGACGGCGTCCTCGTCGCCGTAGTGCAGGTACGAGCGTTCGGTGCGGACCATGCCGACGACGAGGGTGTTGACCCGGACGTCGGGGGCCCACTCGACGGCCATCGAACGGGCCAGGTTCTCCAGTCCCGCCTTGGCCGCGCCGTACGCCGCCGTGCCGGGCGAGGGCCGGGTCCCGCTCACGCTGCCGATCATCACGATCGACCCTTTGGCCTGCTGGAGTTGGCGGTGCGCAGCCAGGGAGGCGGTCAGCGGCGCGGTGAGGTTGAGCTCGATCACGCGCGCGTGGCGTTCGGCTTCCGACTCCGCGAGCGGCCGGTAGGGGGAGCCCCCCGCGTTGTTGACCAGGACGTCGAGCCGGGGCAGGGCGTCGAAGAAGTCGCGGACGGCGGACGGGTCCCGCAGGTCCACGGCCGTGAACGCGGCGCCCTCGACCGGCACTTCGGGCGGCCGGCGCGCACAGACCACGACCTTCGCGCCAGCTGCGACGAAGGCCCGTGCGATCCCGGCACCGACCCCACGGGTGCCGCCGGTGACGACGACGGTCCTGCCCGAGTCGCCGGGATCCACGTTGTCCACAGGGCCTCCCGCTGGGATGCATTCGCTGCTAGCTTCGAATCTCACCTAACAAACGTTTGGTGGAAAGATAGCCGAAGGTAGCTGATGTGCCCATGGGTGTCTCCACTTCGAACCCGGAAAAGGGGATCGCCGTCGTCACGGCCGACTTCCCGCCGGTGAACGCGCTGCCGGTGCGGGGCTGGTTCGACCTGGCCGACGCCGTCCGCGCGGCGGGCCGCGACCCCGGGACCCACTGTGTCGTGCTGACGGCCGAGGGCCGCGGTTTCAACGCGGGCGTGGACATCAAGGAGATACAGCGGGACACCACCGGCCCTACGCAAGGTCATGGCGCGCTCATCGGCGCGAACCGTGGCTGCTTCGAGGCGTTCGCGGCGGTGTACGAGTGCGAGGTGCCGGTGGTGGCCGCGGTGCAGGGCTTCTGTCTGGGCGGCGGGATAGGTCTCGTCGGCAACGCGGACGCGATCGTGGCGAGCGTGGACGCCACCTTCGGGCTGCCCGAGCTGGACCGCGGGGCGCTCGGCGCGGCCACGCATCTGGCCCGTCTGGTCCCGCAGCACCTGATGCGCGTCCTGTACTACACCTCGCGCACCGTGACCGCGGCCGAGCTGCACGCGCACGGCTCGGTGTGGAAGGTGGTGCCGCGCGCCGAACTGCGCGCGGCCGCCCTGGAGCTGGCCCGTGAGATCGCCGCGAAGGACGGCCGTCTGCTGCGGCTCGCCAAGGCAGCCATCAACGGAATCGATCCCGTGGACGTGCGCCGCAGCTACCGCTTCGAGCAGGGCTTCACCTTCGAGGCCGGCCTCAGCGGAGTGGCCGACGACGTTCGCGACACCTTCGGCAAGTCCGGCGAGTTCGACAAGTCCCGCGAGCTCGGGAAGTCCGGTGAGTCCCGTGAGTCCGCCAAGGAGGCCACCCAGTGAGCGACAAGACCATGTCGGCCCAGGAAGCCGTGGGCCGTCTGGAGAGCGGGATGACACTCGGCATCGGCGGCTGGGGCTCACGCCGCAAACCGATGGCCCTGGTGAGAGCACTGCTCCGCTCCGAGATCACCGATCTCACAGTCGTCTCGTACGGCGGCCCGGACGTGGGCCTGCTCGCCGCCGCCGGACGGATTCGCAAGCTCGTGACCGCGTTCGTGACCCTCGACTCGATCCCGCTCGAACCGCACTACCGCGCGGCGCGCGAGAGCGGGGCCTTCGAGCTGATGGAGGTCGACGAGGCGATGTTCATGTGGGGACTGCACGCCGCCGCGAACCGGCTGCCGTTCCTGCCGGTGCGCGCCGGGCTCGGCTCGGACGTGATGCGGGTCAACCCCGGCCTGCGGACAGTCACTTCGCCCTACGCCGATGAACTCTCCGGTGTCAGAGAGGAGTTCGTCGCCATGCCCGCCCTGCGGCTGGACGCGGCCCTGGTCCACATGAACCGCGCGGACCGGCTGGGCAACGGCCAGTACCTGGGCCCGGACCCGTACTTCGACGACCTGTTCTGCGAGGCGGCGGACGCGGCGTACGTCTCCTGCGAGCGAGTCGTCGACACGGCGGAGCTGACCAAGGAGGCCGCGCCGCAGACCCTGCTGCTCAAGCGGTCGGGCGTGACGGGCGTCGTCGAGGCGCCGAACGGCGCGCATTTCACGTCCTGCGCCCCGGACCACGGCCGCGACGAAGCCTTCCAGAAGCTGTACGCGACCATGCCGTACGCCGAGTTCGCCGAGCGGTTCCTCGGCGGCGACGAACATGCCTACCAGAGCGCCGTCCAGGCCTGGCAGAAGGAGCAGGACCAGTGAGCCCGACCCCGGCGGAGTACTGCGTGATCGCCTGCGCCGAGGCCTGGCGGGGCAACGGCGAGGTGCTCGCCAGTCCCATGGGCCTGATCCCGTCCATCGGCGCCCGTCTCGCCAAGCGCACCTTCTCCCCCGAGTTGCTGCTGACCGACGGCGAGGCGATGCTCGTCGGGCTCGACGGGACACCGGAGGGCTGGCTGCCGTACCGACAGCATCTGGCGATGGTGACCGGCGGGCGCCGGCACGTGATGATGGGCGCGAGCCAGATCGACCGCTTCGGCAACCAGAACATCTCGTGCGTCGGCGACTGGGACAGGCCCAGGCGCCAGCTGCTCGGCGTGCGCGGCGCACCGGTCAACACCCTGAACAACCCGACCAGTTACTGGATCCCGAAGCACTCCCGGCGCGTGTTCGTCGGGAAGGTCGACATGGTGTGCGGAGTGGGGTACGACCGTGCCGCCGCGGCGGGTCCGAGCGCCACCCGTTTCCACCGCATCCCGCGCGTGGTGACCGACCTCGGTGTCTTCGACTTCGCCACCCCCGACCACTCGATGCGCCTGGCCTCCCTGCACCCCGGCGTCACCCTCGAACAGGTCCGGGAAGCGACGGGCTTCGAGCTGAACGTGCCCGCCGAGGTGCCGTTCACCCGCGAACCGACCCCGGCGGAGCTGGAGTTGGTCCGTGAGGTCATCGACCCCAAGGGCACGCGGGACCGTGAGGTCCCCGGGGCCGCCAGGACAGGGAGCCGCTGATGGACACGGCGCTCACCCGGCTGGTCGGCGTCCGCCACCCGGTCGTGCAGACCGGCATGGGCTGGGTGGCGGGCCCCCGGCTGGTCTCCGCGACGGCGAACTCGGGCGCGCTGGGCATTCTGGCCTCCGCGACGATGACCCTGGACCAACTGCGGGATGCCGTACGGGAGGTCGGGTCCCGCACGGACGCGCCGTTCGGCGTGAATCTGCGGGCCGACGCGGGGGACGCGGGCGACCGGGTGCGGATCATCGTCGATGAAGGCGTACGTGTGGCGTCCTTCGCGCTCGCCCCTTCCCGCGAGCTGATCACCGAGCTGAAGGACGCGGGCGTGGTCGTCATCCCCTCCGTCGGGGCGCGCCGGCACGCGGAGAAGGTGGCCGCCTGGGGCGCCGACGCGGTGATCGTGCAGGGCGGCGAGGGCGGCGGGCACACCGGCGAGGTGGCGACGACGGTGCTGCTGCCGCAGGTGGTGGACGCGGTCGAAATCCCGGTCGTGGCGGCGGGTGGCTTCCATGACGGGCGGGGCCTGGTGGCCGCGCTGGCGTTCGGCGCCGCGGGCGTCGCCATGGGCACGCGGTTCCTGTTGACCTCCGACTCGACGGTCCCCGATGCGGTGAAGGCGCGGTACCTGGCGGCGACCGTCAGGGACGTCACAGTCACGACGGCCGTCGACGGCCTTCCGCACCGCATGCTGCGTACGGACCTCGTCAACTCCCTGGAGAGGTCCGGCCGTACGAGAGCGCTCGTCCAAGCCGTCCGCAGGGCCACCGCCTTCCGCAAAATATCCGGCCTCTCCTGGCCCGCCATGATCCGCGACGGTCTCGCGATGAAGCACGGCAGAGACCTGTCCTGGAGCCAGGTGCTGCTCGCCGCCAACACCCCCATGCTGCTCAGATCCGCGATGGTGGACGGCCGGACCGACCTCGGGGTGATGTCCTCCGGGCAGGTCGCCGGGGTGCTGGACGACCTGCCGTCCTGCGCGGAGCTGGTGGACCGGGTGATGGCGGAGGCGGCGGAGACGTTGAAGTGCTTGGAGCTGCTCAGAGCCGTTCGATGATCGTCACGTTCGCCTGGCCGCCGCCCTCGCACATGGTCTGGAGTCCGAACCGGCCCCCGGTGCGCTCCAGTTCGTGCAGCAGGGTCGTCATCAGCTTCACGCCGGTGGCGCCCAGTGGGTGACCGAGAGAGATCGCGCCGCCGTTGACGTTGACCTTCGCCGGGTCGGCGCCGGTCTCCTTGAGCCAGGCGAGGACGACCGGGGCGAAGGCCTCGTTGATCTCGACGAGGTCGATGTCGCCAATGGACATGCCGGTCTTCTTGAGGGCGTGGGCGGTGGCCGGGATGGGGGCGGTCAGCATGCGGATGGGGTCGTCGCCGCGGACGGAGAGATGGTGCACGCGGGCGCGGGGCGTCAGTCCGTGCTCCCGTACGGCCCGCTCGGAGGCGAGGAGCATGGCGGCGGCGCCGTCGGAGACCTGGGAGGAACAGGCGGCGGTGACGGTACCGCCCTCGATGACGGGGTTCAGGGCCGCCATCTTCTCCAGCGAGGTGTCCCGGCGCGGCCCCTCGTCGACCGTGACCTCTCCGTACGCCACGGTCTCGCGGGCGAAGCGGCCCTCGTCGATGGCGCGGACCGCCCGCTGGTGGGAGCGGAGGGCGAACTCCTCCTGGTCGAGGCGGCTGATGCCCCACTTGGCGGCGATCAGCTCGGCGCCGTGGAACTGGTTGACGGGCCGGTCGCCGTAGCGCGCCCGCCAGCCCTCGCTGCCCGCGAAGGGGCCCTGGGTCAGGCCGAGGGGTTCGGCGGCCTGGCGGGAGGCGAAGGCGATGGGTATCTGGCTCATGTTCTGGACGCCGCCCGCGACCACCAGGTCCTGGGTGCCGGACAGTACGCCCTGGGCGGCGAAGTGCACGGCCTGCTGGGAGGACCCGCACTGCCGGTCGACGGTGACTCCCGGCACCTCCTCGGGCAGCCCGGCCGCCAGCCAGGCGGTGCGGGCGATGTCCCCGGCCTGCGGCCCGACCGCGTCGAGGCACCCGAAGACGACGTCCTCGACGGCGGCCGGGTCCACGCCCGACCGCTCGACCAGAGCGCCCAGGACATGCGCGCCGAGGTCGGCCGGGTGGACGCCGCTCAGGCCTCCCCTGCGCCGCCCGACAGGCGTACGGACCGCTTCGACGATGTAGGCCTCGGCCATGACAACTCCCTCAGGGACTCACGGACATGGGGTCAGCGCGGTGGTGGCTGTTCGCGTACGGAGATCCCGTCCAGGACCATCGACAGGTACTGCCGGGCGATCTCCTCCGGGCTGTGGTGCCCGCCGGGCCGGTACCAGGACGCGGCGACCCACACGGTGTCGCGCACGAACCGGTAGGTGAGCCGGATGTCGAGGTCGGCCCGGAAGACCTCGGCGGCCACACCGCGCTCCAGCGTGCTCAGCCACGCCTTCTCGAAGTTGCGCTGCGACTCGGCGAGGAAGGCGAACCGCTGCTGTGCGGCGAGGTGTCTGGACTCCTTCTGGTAGATCGCGACGGCCGCGCGGTGCCGGTCGATCTCCCGGAAGGACTCGGTGACCAGGGCCTCCAGGGTTTCCCGGGGGCCCAGTTCGGCGTCCAGGACGGTGTCGTACCCGTCCCAGAGCTCGTCGAGGAAGGTCCGCAGGATCTCCTCCAGCATCGATTCCTTGGAGTCGAAGTGGTAGTAGAGACTGCCCGCGAGCATTCCGGCCTGGTCCGCGATCTTGCGGACGGTGGTGGCGTTGTAGCCCTGCTCGGCGAAGACCTCGGCGGCCGTGTCGAGCAGTTCGCGGCGCCGCTCGGGCGAGGCGGTCACCGGTGGCTTCTTCTTGGTAGGCACGGGCCCATTGTGGTCCTGCGCTCCTCGTATCCCCGCATGCCGGCCGCCCCCGCCCCTACGCGTGCTGGCTGCTGACGGAGACGACTTCCCCGGTCAGGTACGAGGAGTAGCCGGACGCCAGGAAAACGATCACGTTGGCCACCTCCCACGGCTCGGCGTACCGCCCGTACGCCTCGCGCGCCGTCAGCTCCTCGAGCAGCTCCGGCGTGGTCACCTTCGCGAGGTGCGGGTGCATGGCGAGGCTCGGGGAGACGGCGTTGACCCGCACCCCGTACGCGGCGGCCTCGATCGCCGCGCACCGGGTGAGCGCCATGACCCCGGCCTTCGCGGCGGCGTAATGGGCCTGCCCGGCCTGGGCGCGCCAGCCGACGACGGAGGCGTTGTTCACGACGACTCCGCCACCGCCCTGCGCCTTGAACGCCCGCAGGGCCGCGCGGGTGCACCGGAAGGTGCCGCCCAGGGTCACGTCGAGCACCCTCGACCACTGCTCGTCCGCCATGTCCACGAGGTCCGAAGTCCCGCCGAGACCGGCGTTGTTGACGACTATGTCCAAGCCTCCGTGCAGTTCTTGGGCCGTGTCGAAGAGGGCTTGAACCTGGTCCTCGTCGGTGACGTCGCAGGGCAGCGAGGCGACACTCCCGGCGCCGAACTCCGCCGCGAGGGCCTCGGCGCTCTCCTTGAGCCGCCGCGCGTGTGCGTCACCGATCAGCACCCTGGCCCCCTCTTCGAGGAACCTGCGCACGGTCGCCCCGCCTATGCCGGCACCCGCGGCGGCGGTGATGACAGCCGTACGCCCCTTCAACAGCCCGTGCCCGGATACGTACGCCGGACTCTCGACGTCGCTCATGACGCCACGCTAACCTACCAAACACTTGTTAGGGAAGGTTGTCGCCGCAGGGTTCCCCCGAAGGGTGCTGCCGATGGATCTCGACCACTGCCCCGCCGACGAGGCCTTCCGCGCCGAGGCCAGGACCTGGCTCGCGGCCCACGTGCCGCCCGTCCCCCTCCCCTCCCTGGAGACGGAGGAGGGCTTCGCCGCCCACCGCGCGTGGGAGGCCGAACTCGCCGCGGACCGCTGGTCGGTGGTGTCGTGGCCGACGCAGTACGGCGGCCGGGGCGTCGACATCGTGCGGTGGCTGGTGTTCGAGGAGGAGTACTACGCGGCGGGCGCGCCGGGCCGGGTCGGCCAGAACGGCATCAACCTGCTGGCCCCCACCCTCTTCGACCACGGAACGCAGGAGCAACGCGCGCGCGTGCTGCCGTCGATGGCCACGGGCGAGACCATCTGGGCACAGGTGTGGTCCGAGCCCGAGGCGGGTTCCGACCTGGCCTCGCTCACCTCGCGCGCGGTGCGCACGGACAGGGGCTGGCTGCTGAGCGGGCAGAAGACGTGGTCGTCGCGGGCGGCGTTCGCGGACCGCGCCTTCGGCCTCTTCCGCAGCGAACCGGACACCCCGAAGCCCCACCAGGGCCTCACCTACCTGATGTTCGACCTGCGCGCGCCGGGTGTGACGGTCCGCCCGATCGGCCGCCTGGACGGCAAGCCGGCCTTCGCCGAACTCTTCCTGGACTCCGTCTTCGTCCCCGACGAGGACGTGATCGGCGAGGTGGGCCAGGGCTGGCGGGTCGCCATGTCGACAGCGGGCAACGAACGCGGTCTGACGCTCCGTTCACCGGGCCGGTTCCTGGCCGCCGCCGACCGGCTGGCCGCCCTGTGGCGCACCCACGCCGACCCCTCGGACACGGCGCTGCGCGACCGGGTGGCCGACGCGGTGATCGGCGCCCGTGCGTACCAGCTCTTCACCTACGCGGGCGCCTCCCGTTTCGCCGCCGGGGAGCCGATCGGGCCGGAGTCCAGCCTGAACAAGGTCTTCTGGTCCGAGTACGACATCGCGCTGCACGAGACGGCACTCGATCTGCTGGGCCCGGAGGGCGAGTTGGCGGACACCGACTGGTCCGAGGGCTATGTCTTCGCCCTCGCCGGACCCCTCTACGCCGGCACCAACGAGATCCAGCGCGACATCATCGCCGAGCGCCTCCTCGGCCTCCCGAAGGGCCGCCGCTGATGCGCTTCCTCCTCGACCCCGAGCAGCGCGCCTTCGCCCACTCCCTGAACGCCCTGCTGACGGCGGCGGACACACCGACGGTCATCCGCGCGTGGGCCACGGGCGACCGCGCCCCCGGCCGCGCCCTGTGGTCCCGCCTCGCCGACGCGGGCGTGTTCGCCCTGGCGATACCGGAGGCGTACGAGGGCATGGGCCCGCTCCCCGTGGAACTGGCCGTCGCCTTCGTCGAGTTGGGCCGCCACGGGGTGCCGGGCCCGCTGGTGGAGACGGTGGCGGCGGCAGCACTGCTCACCGAACTCGACGAGCCGGGGCGCAACGAGACGGGGCGCTGCGAGTCAGGGCACGGCGAGCCGGGCCCCGCCAAGCGCCTCCTGCCGGCACTCGCCTCGGGCGAGGCGCTGGCGACGGTCGCCCTGCCGGGCGGTGGCCCTTTCGTACTGGACGCCGAAGCGGCGGAACTGCACCTGGCGGTACGGGACACCGGCACGCACCCGGAACTCCACCTGACGACAGGGGCCACCGGCGCGCCCGGACACGAGCGATCCGCCCCGCGTCCCTCCCTGGACCCCGCCCGCCACCTCGCCCTCCCCCGCCCCGGCGGCGAACTACTCGCCACCGGTCCCCAGTTGACCCGCGCTGCCGCCCAGGCCCTGACCTGGGCCCGGCTAGCCACGGCCGCCCAGGCGCTCGGTGTGGGTCTCGCCCTCCTCGACAGGACGGTGGAGTACGTGAAGCAGCGCACCCAGTTCGGCGTCCCCGTCGGCTCGTTCCAGGCCGTCAAGCACCGGCTCGCGGACGCGAAGATCGCCCTGGAGTTCGCGCGGCCCCTGCTCTTCGGGGCGGCGCTGTCCATGGCACCGGCGGACGTCGCCGCGGCCAAGGTCACGGCCGGTGAGGCGGCGTACGCCACCGCCCGTACGGCGCTCCAGCTGCACGGCGCGATCGGCTACACGGCCGAGTACGACCTGTCCCTCTGGCTCACCAAGGCCCGCGCTCTGCGCACCGCGTGGGGCAGTCCGGCCGAGTGCAGGGCGGAAGTCCTCGACGGACTCAGTGGTGGTGGTCCCCGCTCGTGAGCTCGCGGTACTCCTCCGCCGTCGGCTTCGGGATCTGCGTGCCCGGCCCGTACATGGCGCGGGCGAGCCGCGCGCGCAGCCGTTGGGAGGGACCGACGCGGCGGGTGACACCGTTCGCGTCGACGAGCGGACCGACGTCGTACGGCGGCGCCTGCTCGTGCTGGGTGAGCGCGAACAGCTGTTCCTGCGTGAGCGGTTCATGGACCTCGACGAACTCGCCGTTCGGAAGCCGCTTGATGATGCCCGACTCCCGCCCGTGCAGCACCTTGTCGCGGTCCCGGCGCTGCAACCCCAGGCAGATCCGCCGGGTGACGACGAAGGCGAGCACCGGCACGGCGAAGAACGCGATCCGCACAAACCACGTGATCAGGTTGATCGACAGATGCAGATGCGTGGCCACGATGTCGTTGCCGCCGCCGATCAGCAGCACCCCATACAGGCTCAGCCAGGCGACGCCAAGTCCCGTGCGGGTGGGCGCGTTGCGCGGCCGGTCAAGGAGGTGGTGCTCGCGTTTGTCGCCGGTGATCCACGCCTCGATGAACGGATAGACGAGGATGGCCATCATGACCAGCGGGAAGAGCATGAAGGGGATGAAGACACCCAACTGGAGTGTGTGGCCCCAGCCGTTGATCTCCCATCCCGGCATCACCCGGATCAGCCCCTCGGAGAAACCGAGGTACCAGTCGGGCTGCGCGCCGGTCGTCACCAGGTCCGGACGGTAGGGGCCGAAGGCCCACACGGGGTTGATCGTCGCGATCGCCCCCATCACCGACAGCGCGCCGAAGACGAGGAAGAAGAAGCCGCCCGCCTTGGCGACATAGACCGGCATGAACGGCATACCGACGACGGACTTCTCCTCCCGTCCGGGCCCGGGGTACTGGGTGTGCTTGTGGTAGAAGACCAGGATCAGATGGACGACCACCAGGCCCAGCATGATCCCGGGCAGCAGGAGGACGTGGATCGGGAAGAACCGCGGGATGATGTCGTGGCCGGGGAACTCCCCTCCGAAGAGGAAGAAGGAGAGATACGTCCCCACCACCGGGATCGACAGGATGGCACCCTGCGCGAAGCGGACGCCGGTGCCGGAGAGCAGGTCGTCGGGGAGCGAGTAGCCGGTCAGTCCGGTGATGAGGCCGAGCATCAACAGGGTCCAGCCGAATACCCAGTTGACCTCGCGCGGCTTGCGGAACGCGCCGGTGAAGAACACCCGCATCATGTGCACGAGCATCCCGGCGACGAACACGAGCGCCGCCCAGTGGTGGATCTGCCGGATCAGCAGTCCGCCGCGTACGTCGAAGCTGATGTCGAGTGTGGACTCGTACGCCCGCGTCATGATGACGCCGTTGAGCGGTTCGTAGGAGCCGTTGTAGACGACCTCGACGCCGCTCGGCTCGAAGAACAGCGTGAGGTAGACCCCGGTGAGGATGAGGATGAGGAAGCTGTAGAGGCAGACCTCGCCCAGCATGAACGACCAGTGCTCGGGAAAGACCTTGCGCAGATTGCTCTTGGCCTGCGCGTACACCCCGAGCCGCCCATCGGCCCAGTCCGCGAACCGCTCTCCCCTGCCGGCGGCCGGATTCGCGTCCCTCCGCCCGGAGTTGCTCTCGTGCACTGCCATATGCCACTCCCCTGAGGCCAACCCCAGAGTGGCATGAGGCCCACCCGAAGCCAACGGGTCGTCACGAGCCGGAGACCGGCGCTACGGCGTAAACCCGATCACGGCGGTAGGGTCCTGCGCGTGCAGCACCGCTCCTTCGCCGGTCAGCAGTGCGGCGTCGTACCGCCCGAGAGTCAGCCCGGCGAGCTCGGCGGGCCCGTCGAGGGCGACGATCAAGGCGAGCGTGGCGGGCGCGGCGGGGAGGGCCAGCCGGCCGCGTACGACGGCGACCGTCGGGGGAGTACGACCGCCGCCCCTGCGCCACATCACGTTGAGGTTCACGACCGGGCCGTCGAGCAGTCGGCAGTCGGTGGGGACGTCACCGCGGAAGTCCTGCGGTACATAGCGGGAGTTGACGAGCCGCCGCTCACCGCCCACGGTCAGGTCCATGCCCGCGCCCTCGACGACGGTCAGGATGCGGTCGACCTCGGGGAAGGCCGAGAACGGGCCGTCCGCGGCGACTTCGGCCAGGCTCACCCGCCAGACGAAGTCACCCATGCCCGCGCCCTCCGGCGAGGCGAGGATCTCGCGGGTGACCCCGCCCCCGTTCCTCCAAGGCACGGCGGCCCGCCCGGCGGCGGGCAGCAGACGCACGGTCACTGCACGATCCCCTGCGCCCGCGCCGCCGCCAGCCACTGCGGGAACTCGCCGACGATCCGGTCGTACAGCTCGGTGTCGGACACCTTCCGTGGATCCGAACCGGCGTGAAAGAAGCCGGCGTTGTCCACCACCCGCTTCTGCGGCACCGCCAGCTCGTCCAGCTTGCGCAGGAATTCGAACTGCTTGCTCCCCGGATCCCCGAACCCTACGAACTGCCAGAACAGCGGAAGCTTCGCCGCCTTGCACAAGTACCGTTCCGCGGCGAGCTTGTTGATCGGTCCGCCGTCGGTCTGGAAGACGACGAGGGCGGGATCCTTGGAGCCACTGTCGAGGTAGTGGTCGATGACCGCGTCCATGGCCAGGTGATAGCTGGTCTTACCCATGTGCCCGAGCCCGGACACGATCTGCTCGACGCGCCCCTGGTGGTTGACGAGTGCGATGTCCGTGACCGCGTCGACGTCGGTGGAGAAGAAGACGACGGGGACCGTTCCGTCGTCGTCCAGGTGCGCCGAGAGCCCCAGCACCCGGTCGGCGAGCGCCTGCACACTGCCGTCCTGGTAGTACGGCTTCATCGACCCCGAGTAGTCCACGACCAGGTACACGGCGGCCCGTTGCCCGTCCAGCCCGTGCTTGGTGAGGGAGACACCGGCACTCTTGTACAGACTGACCAGCGCGGGCGCGGTCTCCTCCACCTTGGTGAGGCTGATTCCGGCCATGCGGGCGGCTCCCATCGCTCAAGGATTGCGAGAGGCCGAGATTACGTGACCGCAGGCACTGCAGGTCGCCTGGAACGGCGGCTGGTGACCTGGACGCACCACGGCGCCCACCACCGTCCGGTCGGGGACAAGGCAGGCGCCGCGTTCAGTTCCGTACGCCTTTGTACGGGACGTCTGTTGGGGTGGAGCGTCAGACCATCAGCGAGCGGTCCGTGGGGCGGATCGGGGCCGGCAGTTCGCTGACCCCGGTCAGGAAGCGGTCGACTCCGCGGGCGGCCGAGCGGCCCTCGGCGATCGCCCAGACGATGAGGGACTGGCCACGGCCGGCGTCACCGGCGACGTACACGCCGGGGACGTTCGTCGCGAAGTCGGCGTCGCGGGCGATGTTGCCGCGCGCGTCCAGCTCCAGGCCGAACTGGGAGACCAGGCCGTTCTCGACGTCCGTACCCGTGAAGCCCATCGCGAGCGTCACCAGCTGGGCGGGGATCTTGCGCTCCGTGCCCGGCTTCGGGGTCAGCTTGCCGTCGATGAACTCGACCTCACCGAGGTGCAGCCACTGGACGTTGCCGTCCTCATCGCCCTCGAAGTGGGTGGTGGAGACGGCGTAGACGCGCTCGCCGCCCTCCTCGTGCGCGGAGCTGACCTTGTAGAGCATCGGGAAGGTCGGCCAGGGCTGACCGGGGTGCCGCTCGTCGCCGGGCCGCGGCATGATCTCCAGCTGGGTGACCGAGGCCGCGCCCTGGCGGTGGGCGGTGCCCACGCAGTCCGCGCCCGTGTCGCCGCCGCCGATGACCACGACGTGCTTGCCCGCGGCCGTGATCGGGGGCGCCACGAAGTCGCCCTCCTGGACCTTGTTGGCGAGGGGCAGGTACTCCATCGCCTGGTGGACGCCCTTCAACTCCCGTCCGGGGACGGGAAGATCACGGGCGGTCGTCGCACCGGCCGCGATGACCACGGCGTCGTACCGCTTGCGCAGCCGAACCGCGTCGATGTCACGGCCGATCTCCACACCCGTACGGAACTTGGTGCCCTCCGCGCGCATCTGCTCGATACGCCGGTTGATGTGCCGCTTCTCCATCTTGAACTCAGGGATGCCGTACCGCAGGAGGCCGCCGACGCGGTCGGCGCGCTCGAAGACGGCGACCGTGTGGCCCGCCCGGGTGAGCTGCTGGGCGGCGGCGAGACCGGCGGGGCCCGAGCCGATGACCGCGACCGTCTTGCCGGAGAGGCGCTCCGGGGCCTGGGGTGCGACGTCGCCGCTGTCCCATGCCTTGTCGATGATCGAGACCTCGACGTTCTTGATGGTCACGGCCGGCTGGTTGATGCCGAGCACACACGCCGACTCGCAGGGAGCGGGGCACAGCCGGCCGGTGAACTCCGGGAAGTTGTTCGTGGCGTGCAGGCGCTCGGAGGCGGCGGACCAGTCCTCGCGGTAGGCGTAGTCGTTCCACTCGGGGATCAGGTTCCCCAGCGGACAGCCGTTGTGGCAGAACGGGATGCCGCAGTCCATGCAGCGGCTGGCCTGCGTGGGGATGATCGGGAGCAGTGAGCCCGGGACGTAGACCTCGTTCCAGTCCTTGACGCGCTCGCTGACCGGACGGGTCCTGGCGACCTCGCGGCCATGGTTCAGAAAGCCCTTGGGATCAGCCATTGGTCGCCGCCTCCATCATCTTCTCGGTGATCTCGGACTCGGGGAGTCCGGCTCGCTCGGCGGCGTCCTTGGCGGCGAGTACTGCCTTGTACGTACTGGGGATGATCTTGCTGAAGCGGTCCACCGACGCGGGCCACTCGGCGAGGAGCTTCTCGGCGACCGTCGAGGCGGTCTCCTCCGCGTGCCGGCGCACCACGTCGTGCAGCCATCGCACGTCGGCCTCGTCGAGGGCCTCGACGGCCCCGGTGCTGCTGACGTTCACGTTGTCGGGGTTCAGGTCGAGGACGTAGGCGACACCGCCGGACATGCCGGCCGCGAAGTTCCGTCCCGTCTCGCCGAGGACGACCGCGTGGCCGCCGGTCATGTACTCGCAGCCGTGGTCGCCCACGCCCTCCGCCACGACGGTCGCGCCGGAGTTGCGGACGCAGAAGCGCTCGCCGGTGCGGCCGCGCAGGAAGATCTCGCCGCCCGTCGCGCCGTACGCGATGGTGTTGCCTGCGATCGTGGAGTACTCCGCGAGGTGGTCGGCGCCGCGGTCGGGACGGACGATCAGCCGGCCGCCGGAGAGGCCCTTGCCGACGTAGTCGTTGGCGTCGCCCTCCAGGCGCAGGGTGACACCGCGCGGCACAAAGGCGCCGAAGGACTGGCCCGCCGAGCCGGTGAAGGTGATGTCGATGGTGTCGTCGGGCAGGCCCGCGCCGCCGAACTTCTTCGTCACCTCGTGGCCGAGCATGGTGCCGACCGTGCGGTTGATGTTGCGGATGGCGACCTGGGCGCGGACCGGCTGGGCGTCGGTGGCGCTGGACGCGGCCAGCGCGTCGGCGGCGAGCTTGATCAGCTCGTTGTCGAGCGCCTTCTCCAGGCCGTGGTCCTGCTGGATGACCTGGTGCAGCGGGGTGCCCTCGGGCAGCTCGGGCACGTAGAAGAGGGGGCTGAGGTCCAGGCCCTGTGCCTTCCAGTGGGTGATCGCCCGCTCGACGTCGAGGTTCTCGGCGTGGCCGACGGCCTCCTCGATGGTGCGGAAGCCCAGCTCGGCGAGGATCTCGCGGACCTCCTCGGCGATGAACCGGAAGAAGTTCACGACGTACTCGGCCTTGCCGGCGAACCGCTCGCGCAGCACCGGGTTCTGGGTGGCGATGCCGACCGGGCAGGTGTCCAGGTGGCAGACGCGCATCATGACGCAGCCGGAGACGACGAGCGGCGCGGTCGCGAAACCGAACTCCTCGGCGCCGAGCAGCGCGGCGATGACGACGTCACGGCCGGTCTTGAGCTGGCCGTCGGTCTGTACGACGATCCGGTCGCGCAGGCCGTTGAGCAGCAGCGTCTGCTGGGTCTCGGCGAGCCCGAGCTCCCAGGGACCACCGGCGTGCTTCAGCGACGTCAGCGGCGAGGCACCCGTACCGCCGTCGTGGCCGGAGATGAGGACGACATCCGCGTGCGCCTTGGAGACGCCCGCGGCGACCGTGCCGACGCCGACCTCGGAGACCAGCTTCACGTGGATGCGGGCCTGCGGGTTGGCGTTCTTGAGGTCGTGGATGAGCTGCGCCAGGTCCTCGATGGAGTAGATGTCGTGGTGCGGCGGCGGGGAGATGAGACCCACGCCGGGGGTGCTGTGCCGGGTCTTGGCGACCCACGGGTACACCTTGTGGCCGGGCAGCTGGCCGCCCTCGCCGGGCTTGGCACCCTGCGCCATCTTGATCTGGATGTCGTCGGCGTTGACGAGGTACTCGGACGTGACACCGAAGCGGCCGGAGGCGACCTGCTTGATCGACGAACGGCGCGCGGGGTCGTACAGCCGGTCCGCGTCCTCGCCGCCCTCGCCCGTGTTGGACTTGCCGCCCAGCTGGTTCATGGCGATGGCGAGGGTCTCGTGCGCCTCCTTGGAGATGGAGCCGTACGACATGGCGCCGGTGGAGAAGCGCTTGACGATCTCCTCGACCGACTCGACCTCGTCGATGGAGATCGGCTCGCGGTCCGACTTGAAGCCGAAGAGTCCGCGGAGCGTCATCAGCCGCTCGGACTGCTCGTTCACGCGGTCCGTGTACTTCTTGAAGATGTCGTAGCGGGCGGTGCGCGTGGAGTGCTGGAGGCGGAAGACCGTCTCCGGGTCGAACAGGTGCGGCTCGCCCTCGCGGCGCCACTGGTACTCGCCGCCTATGTCGAGGGCGCGGTGCGCGGGCGCGATGCCGGAGGCCGGGTACGCCTTCGCGTGCCGGGCCGCGACCTCCTTGGCGATGACGTCGAGTCCGGCGCCGCCGATCTTCGTCGCGGTGCCGCTGAAGTACTTCTGCACGAAGGCCTGGTCGAGGCCGACGGCCTCGAAGACCTGGGCGCCGCGGTAGGAGGCGACGGTGGAGATGCCCATCTTGGACATGACCTTGAGGACGCCCTTGCCGAGCGCGTAGATCAGGTTGCGGATGGCCTGCTCGGGCTCGATGCCGCGCAGGAAGGTGCCGGCGCGGACGAGGTCCTCGACGGACTCCATCGCCAGGTACGGGTTGACGGCCGCGGCGCCGAAGCCGATGAGGAGGGCCACGTGGTGGACCTCGCGGACGTCGCCCGCCTCGACGAGCAGGCCCACCTGGGTGCGCTGCTTGGTGCGGATGAGGTGGTGGTGGACGGCCGCGGTGAGCAGCAGCGAGGGGATCGGCGCGTGCTCGGCGTCGGAGTGCCGGTCCGAGAGGACGATCAGCCGGGCGCCGTTCTCGATGGCGGCGTCGGCCTCGACGCAGATCTCGTCCAGGCGGGCGGCGAGCGAGTCGCCGCCACCGGAGACCCTGTACAGGCCGGACAGGGTGGCGGCCTTCATCCCCGGCATGTCGCCGTCGGCGTTGATGTGGATGAGCTTGGCCAGCTCGTCGTTGTCGATCACCGGGAAGGGCAGGGTGACGCTGCGGCAGGACGCGGCGGTCGGCTCGAGGAGGTTGCTCGCGGGGCCGAGGGAGGAGCGCAGCGAGGTGACGAGCTCCTCGCGGATCGCGTCCAGCGGCGGGTTGGTGACCTGTGCGAAGAGCTGGGTGAAGTAGTCGAAGAGCAGCCGGGGGCGCTCGGACAGGGCCGCGATCGGCGAGTCCGTGCCCATGGAACCGAGCGGCTCGCCGGCGGTGTTCGCCATCGGCGCGAGGATGATGCGCAGCTCTTCCTCGGTGTAGCCGAAGGTCTGCTGGCGGCGGGTGACCGAGGCGTGGGTGTGCACGATGTGCTCGCGCTCGGGCAGGTCGGAGAGCTCGATCTCGCCGGCTTCCAGCCACTCCGCGTACGGCTTCTCGGCGATGAGGCCGTCCTTGATCTCCTCGTCCTCGATGATGCGGTGCTCGGCGGTGTCGACGAGGAACATCTTGCCGGGCTGGAGGCGGCCCTTGCGGACGACCTTCGCGGGGTCGATGTCGAGGACGCCGACCTCGGAGCCGAGGACGACGAGGCCCTCGTCGGTGACCCAGTAGCGGCCGGGGCGCAGACCGTTGCGGTCGAGGACCGCGCCGACCTGGGTGCCGTCGGTGAAGGTGACGCAGGCCGGGCCGTCCCAGGGCTCCATCATCGTGGCGTGGAACTGGTAGAAGGCGCGGCGGGCCGGGTCCATGGAGGCGTGGTTCTCCCAGGCCTCCGGGATCATCATCAGCACGGAGTGCGGGAGGGATCTGCCGCCGAGGTGCAGGAGTTCGAGCACCTCGTCGAAGGAGGCGGAGTCGGACGCCTCGGGCGTACAGATCGGGAAGATCCGCTCCAGCTTGTCCTGGTCGCCGAAGAGGTCGGAGACGAGCTGGGACTCGCGGGCCGCCATCCAGTTGCGGTTGCCCTTGACCGTGTTGATCTCGCCGTTGTGCGCGACGAAGCGGTACGGGTGGGCGAGCGGCCAGCTCGGGAAGGTGTTCGTGGAGAACCGGGAGTGCACGAGCGCGATCGCGGAGGCGAAGCGGCGGTCGGACAGGTCCGGGAAGAAGGGCTCGAGCTGGCCGGTGGTCAGCATGCCCTTGTAGACGATGGTGCGGGCGGAGAGCGACGGGAAGTACACGTCGGCCTCGCGCTCGGCGCGCTTGCGCAGTACGAAGGCCTTGCGGTCCAGGTCGATGCCCGTCGAAGAAGCGGCGCCGCCGTCGGTCACGAAGACCTGGCGGAAGGCGGGCATGGTCGAACGCGCGGTGGCGCCGAGCAGTTCGGGGGCGGTCGGGACCTCGCGCCAGCCGAGGACGGTGAGGCCCTCGTCGGCGGCGATCGTCTCGATCCGTGAGACGGCGTCGGTGAGGCCGTCCTCGGGCAGGAAGGCGATACCCACCGCGTACGCGCCGGCCGCGGGCAGCTCGAATCCGGCCACCTCGCGGAGGAAGGCGTCCGGCACCTGGGAGAGGATGCCCGCGCCGTCGCCCGAGTCGGGTTCGGCGCCGGTGGCTCCTCGGTGCTCCAGGTTGCGCAGCACCGTGAGCGCCTGCTCGACCAGCGCGTGGCTCGCCTCACCGGTGAGGGTGGCCACGAAGCCGACGCCACAGGCGTCGTGCTCGTTGCGGGGGTCGTACATACCCTGCGCGGCAGGGCGAGCATCCATGAAGGACCACTTCTGGCCATTCGTGGAGTGCTGGGACGGCTGGCGCGGCGTACGCATCGGCTCTCCCGTCGTCGTCGTGGCATTTGCAGTGCCGAGGGACGACGTTGGCCCTCTGCTTTATGTGCGCAAAATTTCGTGCAGGTTACATGATGGGGCGGTTCTCGGGAACCGGATACTGCGTTCCAACATGCGGACACCGGTGATTCGCGGCGGGGGTATCGCACGCGGCGGTGGAGTTTAAGGGGGCCAACCGGACAGATCGATGCCCGTCGGCCCGGGGCGTGACGGGCAACGTCACCCGTCACGGTTGTGCAGAGCAGGCTTCATTGCCCACAGCGCTTACGGCTCATGCCCAGTGGTTAAGCGTTCGAAACCGCCGGGTAACGACTACTTATGCGGTCGGCTGCATAGGCGCCCAACATGTCATCCTACGGCCGCACCGAACAGACTGCCCAGGGCGTACGTCACACCCGCCGCGGCACCGCCGAGAGCGAGCTGCCGCAGCCCGCTGTACCACCAGGATCGCGCGGTCACCCTGGCCACGACCGCGCCGCAGGCGAAGAGCCCGATCAGCGCCAGCAGCAGCGCGGGCCACAGGGCGGTCGCGCCGAGCAGGAACGGCAGCACGGGGAGCAGGGCGCCCAGCGCGAAGGAGCCGAAGCTCGACACCGCGGCGACGGCCGGGGACGGCAGGTCACCCGGGTCGATGCCCAGCTCTTCGCGGGCGTGTATCTCCAGGGCCTGCTCGGGGTCGCGGGACAGTTGCCGGGCGACCTCGCGCGCGAGTGCGGCCTCGACACCACGACTCTCGTACAGCTCGGCGAGCTCCCGCTCCTCGTCCATCGGGTGCTTCCTCAACTCCCGTCGCTCGACAGCGAGTTCGGCCTCGACCAGCTCACGCTGCGAGGCGACGGAGGTGTACTCGCCTGCCGCCATGGAGAAGGCACCGGCCGCGAGACCCGCGAGCCCGGTGATGACGATCGTCTGATGCGAGACGGACCCGCCGGCGACGCCGGTCATGAGCGCCAGGTTGGAGACCAGGCCGTCCATCGCGCCGAACACCGCGGGGCGCAGCCAGCCACCGTTGACGTCGCGGTGAGTGTGGTTGTCGCGGTGCGCCTCGTGCAGTGTCGCTTCGGTCTCGATGATGGCCATGCGGGTCCCCCAGGGATGCGCTTCTTGGACTGATTCTATTCTTCGACAACAGCCAAAGTACGCCGATAATTTCGCGCCCGCCAGCAAGGAAAGGCTGGGCTAACCTGCACGTTTATGCTTTCTCGCTCATCCGTGCCAGGTAACGCGCAGATGTCGACCGGGTGATGCTGAGGTGCGCGAGGCTCTGCGGAACCGCGGAGGTGGGACAGATCCGCAAAGGGTTCCGCGCAGGTCTCCGGGTTTCCCAGGTTTCCGCGCGTCGACTCGTCGCGAACGGCGGCGATGGAGCCCTGAGAGGAGCAGCACCGTATGGCTTCCATCGCCTGCATTCCCTCGGCCCCGGCCTCCGGGGACGCCGCCGGACTCCGCGAACGGGCGCGCGGCGCGCTGCTCGGCCTCGCCGTCGGAGACGCGCTGGGCGCGCCCGCCGAGAACATGAAACCGTCCGAGATCCGCGCCAAGTGGGGGCGGATCACGGGGTACGTCGCCGAGCGCCCGGCCGGGACCGACGACACCGAGTACGCGATCTTCTCCGGCCTGCTGCTGGCCCGGCACGGCTCGGCTCTCACCGTCGCCCACGTCGAGGCGGCCTGGCACCAGTGGATCGCGGACCGCGACGAGGGCCCGTTCCGGGGCGCCGGCTTCAGCGAACGCGGCACCCTGGAGAACCTCCGCCGCGGCCTCGCCGCACCGATCTCCGCCCAGCACCGGCACGCGTGGAGCGACGGGCTCGCGATGCGTGCGGCGCCCTTCGGCGTCTTCGCCGCGGGCCGCCCCGCCGAGGCGGCCCGCCTGGTGGCGATCGACGGCTCGGTGAGCCACGAGGGCGAGGGCATCTACGGCGGCCAGGCGGTCGCCGCGGGCGTCGCGGCGGCCATGGCGGGCGCCCCGACCATCGCCGTCGTCGCCTCCGCGCTCGCCGTCATCCCGGACGACTCCTGGACCGCCCGCTCCCTGCGCCGCGCGGTCGCCGTCGCCCACCGCGGCGAACGCGCCGTCCGCTCAGCGGTCGTCATCGGCGGCTACCCCTGGACCGACCTCGCCCCCGAGGCCGTCGCCCTCGCCTTCGGCGCCTACGCCGCCGCCGACGGCGACTTCACCGAGTCCGTCCTCACCGCCGTGAACATGGGCCGCGACGCGGACACCACAGCGGCGGTCGCAGGCGCACTGGCCGGGGCGACCCGCGGCGCCTCCTCGATCCCGGCCGCCTGGGCGGCGGCGATCGGCCCCGCCCTGGGCAGCTGCCTCCCCTCCATGGAGGGCCACCACGTACTGGACGTGGCGGAACTGCTGACCCCGGGGGACGACGGGAAGTGGGGGGCGGGGGGACGCGTACGGGATGAGGACGGACTCGTACCGGGCTGGGACGAGCCTGCACGGCCCGCGCGGCAAGGGGCTGCGCTCGTACGAGAGGAAGGTCAGCCCGTACGAGAAGGGGCTGGGCCGGTACGAGACCGGCGCGAGCTTGTGCCCGGCGCGGGCCCGGACAGCGCGTGGCCGAGCCCCGATCCGGACGTGTTCGTCCTGGCCGCCGACGAGAACGAGGCGCAGCGATGAGCCCCGGCCTGGTGGGAGACGAACCGGGCGAGGGCCCGGCCCTGTCGGCGGACTCCGCCCCCTCAGCGAATCCCGGTCTCACGACGGACACCGCAATCGCTGCGGATCCCGCCCCCGCGGCGGACCCTGCCGTCGCGACGGATCCCGCCCTCGCGGCGGACCCTGCCGTCGCGGCGGACCCCGTCCCCGCGGCGGACCCCGCCGTCTCCGCAGACCCCGTCCCCGCAACGGACCCCGTCCTCTCCGCAAACCCCGCCCTCGCAACGGACCCCGCCGTCTCCGCGAACCCCCTCCCCGCAACGGATCCCGTCCTCTCCACAAACCCCCTCCTCGCAACGGACCCCGCCGTCTCCGCAAACCCCCTCCCCGCAACGGACCCCGCCCTCTCCACAAACCCCCTCCCCGCAACAGACCCCGCCCCCTCCACAAACCCCCTCCCCGCAACAGACCCCGCCCCCTCCACAAACCCCGCCCCAGCAACGGACCCCGCCCTCTCCGTCGTCGCGGCGGACCCCGCCCACGCCGCGGTTTCCACCCGCCCAAAAGGCACCTTCCACTCCCCTGATTCATCCCTCTCCGTCGGCACGAACCGCCCGGCAGCCACCACCCTCTTGGCAGGCTCCGCCGGTTCGGCCGGCTCCGCCCACTCGGCAGACACCGTCCGCGCCTCGAGTCCCGCCCGTCCGGCGAACGCCGCCGGCCCAGCGGGCTCCGCCCCCACCACAGCTCCCACCCCCGGCGCCATGAGAGTTGCCGCCCCCTCGGGGCACCCCCGCCGCATCGAGGGTCTCCTCCTCGGCCTCGCCGCAGGCGACGCGGCGGGGTGGCCCGCGGCCCGGCACCGTGCCGCGCGGATGCCGGAGTGGACGCGGCGGCTGACACGTGAGCTGGACACGTTCGCGGAGCAGAACGCGACGACGACGCTGCCCGTGCCGATCGCGCTGAACCAGCCGCCGGAGCCCCTGCGGCTCGGCCCGTCGGACGACGCCGAGTGGGCGGCGTTCGCGGCGGAGGCCGTACTGCGGGCAGGCGACGCGATCGCGCTCGGAGACCTGAGCCGGGAGCGGCGCATGCGGGCGTCGATCGACCTGTCGTGGAACGCGATCGCCAGCGAGGTCGCCGCGGCGGCCGACCGCGCCCCCGAGGTCGAGTCGGCGCTGCTCCCCCTCCGCGCCCGGATCTCCGTACGGGCCGGACTCGGCAACCTCGCCACCGGCCTGCGCCCGCCCGCCACCGGCCACGACAACCCCCACTACTTCGACGACGCGGCCTGCGTACGGGCCTGCGTGCTCGCCGTGGCCCACCCGGGCGACCCCCGACTCGCCGCGGAACTCGCCGAGTTCGACGCCCGCTACACCCAGGACGGCGACGGCGTGCACGGCGCCCGCGCGATGGCCGCCGCCCTCTCGCTCGCCCTCGCCGGAGCAGACGTCGACGCCTGCGCGGACGCCGCCCTCGCCGAACTCCCCGAGTCGACGGAGATCGGCCGCAACGCCCGGCACGCGCTGAAGCTGGCCCGCGCCAGCGAGGGCACGTTCGCCCTGGTCCCCCTCCTGGAACACCAGATCGTCGACCACGTGTACAGCTACGGCATCGCGGCGGCGGAAACCGTCCCCGTCGCCCTCGCCCTCGCCACCGCCGCGCGCGGCCGGATCGCCGAGGCGGTGCCGGCCGCCGCATGCCTGTCCCGGGTCGCCGACTCGGCCCCCGCCCTCGCGGGCGCCCTCACCGGCGCACTCGGCGGCGGCGACGCCATCCCGGCCACCTGGCGCGACGCCTGCCGCACCCTCTCCGGCTGCGCCCTGCCCCGGCTGACCGGCACGGATCTCATCGGACTCGCCGATCTCCTCGAAGCGATGGAACTGACGACCCCAGAGGGATGATTCGGGCATGACGCCCAAAGGAGCAGCAAGTCTGGAAGAGCGGATCACCGGAAGCCTCGTAGGGGCCGCCGTGGGCGACGCCCTCGGCGGCCCCGTCGAGGGCTACACCCCCGCACAGATCGTGGAGCGCCACGGCGGCCGGGTGCACGGCATCGTCGGCCCCTGGAACGGCGACGCCTGGCGCACCGCCCGCCCCATCGCCCCGTACCACAAGGGCGACGGGCACGTCACCGACGACACCTTGTTGACCCACGCGCTGGTACGGGTGTACGCCACGGTCCGCGACCATCTCGACGCGTACGCCGTCGCCGAGCACCTGGTTCCCGACCTCATGGGCAACCCGCGCTGGATCCCCGAGCTGGAGGCCGAGGCCCTTCCCCTCCAGCGGATCTTCCTCGCGGAGAAGTGGCTGGTGGCCCGCCTCCACTACGGCCACATCGACCCCCGGGAGGCCGGCACCGGCAACATCGTCAACTGCGGTGCCGCGATGTACATGGCCCCGGTCGGCCTGGTCAATGCCGCCAACCCGGCGGCGGCGTACGCCGAGGCGCTCGACATCGCGGGCGCCCACCAGTCGTCGTACGGCCGTGAGGCGGCCGGCGTCTTCGCGGCGGCGGTGGCCGCGGCCTGCGTGCCCGGGGCCACCCCGGCCTCCGTGGTCGACACCTGCGTGGCCCTGGCGAAGGACGGCACCCGCGCGGCCATCGAGGCGGTCTGCGAAGTCGCCGCCCGTCACACGAACTTCGAGTCGGCACTGGGCCCGCTGCGCGAAGCGGTCACTCCGTTCGACACGGTGGGCCCCGACTACCGCTCCCCCTCACTCGGCGCCCGCCGCCCCTCCCGGCTGCACGCGATCGAGGAACTCCCCATCGCCCTGGGCATGTTGGTGATCTCCGGCGGCGACTACAGCCACGCGGTCCTCGGCTCCGTGAACTACGGCCGCGACTGCGACTCCATCGCCACCATGTCCGGCGCCCTCGCCGGCGCCCTCGGCTCGGAGATCCCCCGCGACTGGGCCAAGACGGTCGCGGAGTCGAGCCGCCTCGACCTCGACGCGCCCGCGAAGGCGCTCACTGAGGTCACCCAGGAGATCTTCGAACGGGACGTACAGCGCAGACGCACACACGAGACGGCGTACGCCGCCCTGGCCGGCCCACGATGACCGGCCTCCGCCTGACCTGGGTCCAGCCCGAGGACCTTCTCGGCCACGAACTCACCCAGGCGACCCAGGACGGCCGAGACCCGTCGCCCATCGCGGCCCGCTGGCAAGCGGCGGGCGGCCCGACGGCCCCGTCCCGAGCGGGCTCCTCCCCCACTCCGGCACCCCCACACCTCCGGACACTGGCAGAAGACCTCCTGGACGAACTAGCCGACCTACCAAGCAAGTCGGCAGCCAGCGAGCCCACAGACCTCGCCGAAATCAGGGCCCACTGCCCAAACTGGCCCGTCCCCTCCCCGTCTGCGGGCAATCGTGCCGCTGGGGCGGCACGGGTGGGCGCAGGCGGCACCCTGCAAGCGCCGGCAAGCGCACCCACCCCGACCTCCGCCCCCACCCAGGCCCGCCTGGAAGCCGCCTGGCTCGGAAGGGCGGTCGGCTGCCTCCTGGGCAAACCGGTGGAAAAGCTCCCCCTCCGCGGCATCCGCGAACTCGCCCGAGCCACAGGCAACTGGCCCCTCCACACCTGGTTCACGGCAAAGGGCCTCCCCGAGGAACTCACCCACACCTACCCGTGGAACAAGCGCTCCGCGCCGACCTCCCTCGCCGAGAACATCGACGGCATGCCAGAGGACGACGACCTCAACTACCCCCTCCTGAACACCCTGTTGATCCAACGCCACGGCAGAGACTTCACCACGGCGGACGTCGCCCGGTTCTGGCTGGACGAACTCCCCGCAGGCCGCACGTTCACCGCGGAACGCATCGCCTACCGCAACCTCCTCACCGGCATCGAACCCCCGCAGACGGCACGACACCGCAATCCGTTCCGCGAATGGATCGGCGCCCTGATCCGCGCGGACGTGCACGGCTGGACGAACCCGGGCGACCCGGCGGCCGCCGCGGAACAGGCCCACCGAGACGCCACCCTCACCCACACGGCGAACGGCGTCCACGCGGCGATGTTCACGGCGGCCACCATCGCCGAGGCGGCCACCGGAAGAAGCGACATCCACGCCTGTCTCCGTACCGGACTCACCGTCGTACCCCCCGACTCCCGCCTGGCGAAGGCGATCCGCCAGGGGATCCAACTCGCCGGAACACACGAGGACTTCGACACCGTCGTGGACGAACTCCACACCACCCACCGCGCCTACCACTGGGTCCACGCCATCCCCAACACCGCCCTGATCGCCGCCGCCCTCACCCACGCGAACGGCGACTTCACCGGCTCCATCTGCCGTGCGGTGTCGGGCGGTTGGGACACGGACTCGAACGGCGCGACGGCGGGCAGCATCGCGGGCCTGCTCGCGGGAGACCCCGCCGCCCTCCCCGACCGCTGGACCGGCCCCCTCAAGAACCGCCTGTCCACCTCGATCGCCGACTTCGACGGCACCGGTTTCGACACCCTCGCCCAGCTGACCCACCAGCTCACCCGCCCGGAGGCACCCCGCCCATGACCCACATCGCCGTACTCGGCAGCACGAACATGGACCTCGTCGCGTACGTCGCCAAGGCCCCGCAGCGCGGAGAGACCGTGACGGGCCGGGAGTTCCGTACGATCCCCGGCGGCAAGGGCGCCAACCAGGCGGTCGCAGCCGTACGCGCCGGGGCCGACGTCTCGTTGGTCGGCGCGGTCGGCGTGGACGCCTTCGGCAGCCAACTCCGTTCCACGCTGGAGCACTCGGGCGTGAACACCGATCATCTGCGCACCACCGAGGGCCCGTCGGGCACCGCGCACATCGTCGTCGACGACGAGGGCGGCAACGCGATCGTCGTGATCCCCGGCGCGAACGGGACCGTTACCGACCTCGCCCCCGGTGACGAGGGCCTGATCGCCACCGCCGACGGGCTCCTGCTCCAGCTCGAAATCCCGCAGTCGGCCGTACTCGCGGGCGCCGAGGCCGCGCGCAGCCACGGCGTACGCACCATCCTGACCCCGTCCCCGGTCCAGCCGCTGCCACCCGAACTCCTCGCCACCATCGACCTGTTGGTGCCCAACGAGCACGAGGCCGCCGCACTCACCGGCGCCACCGACCCTCGAAGAGCGGCCGCCGCACTCCTCGACCAGGTCCCGGAGGTGGTCATCACGCTGGGTGCGGCGGGCAGCCTGTACGCGGCGCGCGGCGCCGAACCGCTGACCGTGCACGCGCCCCGGGTGACCGCCGTGGACACGACCGGCGCGGGCGACACCTTCGTCGGCACCCTCGCGGTCGCACTCGCCGAGGGCCGGGACATGCCGGAGGCCCTGCGCTGGGCATCGGCCGCCGCCGCGCTGTCGGTGCAGCGGATCGGGGCGACGTCCTCGATGCCCTACCGTGCCGAGATCGACACCCAGGCCTCGCACACCCTGCGGTCCACCTCATGAGCGCGCACCCGGGGCAGCCACCCCTCACCGGTCTGCGCGTCCTCGACCTCGCCACCCTCTTCGCGGGCCCGCTGGCCGCGACCATGCTCGGTGACTTCGGCGCGGAGGTCATCAAGATCGAGCATCCGGCCAAGCCCGACCCGTCGCGGGGCCACGGCCCGTCGAAGGACGGCGTCGGCCTCTGGTGGAAGCTCCTCGGCCGCAACAAACGCACCATCACCCTCAACCTGTCGAAGCCGGGTGGCCGCGAGACCCTTCTCCGTCTCGCCGCCACCGCCGACGTGATCGTCGAGAACTTCCGTCCCGGCACGCTGGAGAAGTGGGACCTCGGCTGGGCGGAACTCTCGGCGGCGAACCCCCGTCTCGTCCTGGCCCGGGTCACCGGCTTCGGCCAGTTCGGCCCCTACGCGCACCGTCCCGGTTTCGGCACCCTCGCGGAGGCGATGAGCGGCTTCGCGGCGATCACCGGCGAGCCGGACGCCCCGCCGACCCTGCCGCCCTTCGGCCTCGCCGACTCGATCGCGGGCCTTGCGACGGCGTACGCCGTGATGACCGCGCTGACCGCCCGCGAGCGGACCGGCGAGGGCCAGGTCATCGACATGGCGATCATCGAACCGATCCTGACCGTCCTTGGCCCGCAGCCGCTCTGGTACGACCAGTTGGGCCACGTCCAGCCCCGCACCGGCAACCGCTCCGCCAACAACGCGCCCCGCAACACCTACCGGACGGCGGACGGTTCCTGGGTCGCGGTCTCCACCTCCGCCCAGTCGATCGCGGAACGCCTGATGCGGCTGGTCGGCCGCCCGGAGCTGATCGACGAGCCGTGGTTCGCGACCGGCGCGGACCGCGCCCGCCACGCGGACGTCCTGGACGAGGCGGTCGGCACCTGGATCGCCGGCCGCACCCGCGCGGAAGTCCTCGCGGCCTTCGAGAAGGCGGAGGCGGCGGTGGCTCCCATCCAGGACGTACGGGATGTGATGACGGACCCCCAGTACCAGGCCCTGGACACCATCACCACCGTCGACGACCCCGAACTGGGCCCCCTCCGGATGCAGAACGTCCTCTTCCGCCTCTCCGCCACCCCCGGCGCGATCCACTGGGCGGGCCGCCCGCACGGCGCGGACACGGACACGGTCCTCACCGAACTCGGCCTGACGGACGGGGAGATCGACGCCCTGCGCTCGGAGGGCGCGCTGTGACCGTGCACCCTCTTCCCCTCACTTGGCTGTACGTTCCCGGGGACCGCCCGGAAGTCGTCGCCAAGGCGCTGGTGTCGGGCTCGGACGTCGTCCTCGTCGACCTGGAGGACGCGGTCGCCCCGGACCGCAAGGAGTACGCCCGCGCGGCCACCACGGAACTCCTCTCCGAGGCCCCGCCGGTCCCGGTCCACGTCCGCGTGAACGCCCTGGACGGCCCCCACGCGGAAGCCGACCTCAAGGCCCTGTCCGCGCTGCCCGGCCTGTCCGGACTCCGCCTGCCCAAAGTGACCTCACCGGCCGAGGTCATCAGGGTCGCGCAGGACGCGCCCTCCTCCGGCGGAGGCGCGCTCCCGCTGTACGCCCTCCTGGAAACCGCCCTCGGCGTGGAACAGGCCTTCGCCATCGCCTCCTCCCACCCCGCTCTGCGCGGCATCGCGCTCGGCGAGGCCGACCTACGGGCGGACCTGGGCGTACGGGGTGACGCGGGCCTGGACTGGTCCCGCGCCCGCGTCGTCGTGGCCGCCCGCGCCGCCGGACTGGCCCCGCCCGCCCAGTCGATCCACCCCGACATCCGCGACCTCGAAGGCCTCGCCGCCTCCTGCGCCCACGGCCGCGCCCTCGGCTTCCTCGGCCGCACGGCCATCCACCCCCGCCAGCTCCCGGTCATCGAGCGGGCCTACCTCCCAACCCTGGAGGAAATCGAAGCCGCCGAGTCCATCCTCAAAGCAGCCGCCACCGACGCCGGCGCCCAAGCCCTCCCCGACGGCACCTTCATCGACGCGGCGGTGGTGGCAGGAGCCCACCGCACAATGGCGCTGGCACGCAGAAGGGCCTGAGGCATGCGTCCAGTAACCAGCGGCCCGTGCCGGCACGCCGGGCCACTGATCACCGTCGGCACGGCGTTCAGCCCACTCGCGCCGGCACGTCACCAGGGCTGACGCCGTGTCGGCGCCGCAGGTACCGGCGCCGCAAGTATCGGCCGCACAGGTTCGGCCCCACAGGTTCCGGGCCCACAGGTTCGGCTCCGCAGATTCCGGCCCCACAGGTACCCGCCCCACCGGTTCCTGCTCCGCACGGATTCCTGCTCCGCAGGAGAAGAGGTGACCGCCGTCCGGGGCGGGTACCTCTTCTCCGCCGCGACGGCGAGCACCCCCACGGCGTGTTCCGGCGGTGCCGAGCCCACCGGAACCCATCGCCCGCACATGGAGAGGGCGCCGAATCCGATTCGGCGCCCTCTCCGTCGTACTGCAAACCGTCAGCTCTTCTTGGCCGACTCGGCCTCGTCGGCCGAGGACTCACGGGACTCCTCGGACTCCGGGGAGCCGCCGGGCTCCACAACCTCGGCGTCAGCCGACTCCGCATCCCCGTCCACGGGCTCGGCCTTCTCCAGGTCGACGGCATCCCCGTCGCCCGCACCGTCACCGTCACCGTCACCCTCGACCTCGCCGGGACCGAGCGGCTCCACGACCTCCTCGCGACCGGGTCGCATCCGCGCCGACAGCACGAGGTAGACCACCGCGAGGATGAACACCACGATCGCGGTCCAGTTGTTGAGACGCATGCCCAGGAAGTGGTGGGCCTCGTCGACGCGGAGGTACTCGATCCAGAAGCGGCCGACGCAGTACGCGGCGACGTACAGCGCGAACGCCCGCCCGTGCCCGAGCTTGAAGCGGCGGTCCGCCCAGATGACGAGGAAGCCGACGCCGACGCACCACAGGGACTCGTACAGGAACGTCGGGTGGTACAGCCCCGGCACCCGGCCGTCCGTCGAGGACGTGATCTTCAGCGCCCAGGGGAGGTCCGTCTCCTTGCCGTACAGCTCCTGGTTGAACCAGTTGCCCCAGCGGCCGATGGCCTGCGCGAAGACGATGCCGGGAGCGAGTGCGTCGGCCCAGGCGGGCAGCGGGATACCGCGCCGGCGACAGCCGATCCACGCACCCACCGCACCGAGCGCGATCGCGCCCCAGATGCCGAGCCCGCCCTCCCAGATCTTGAAGGCGTCCACCCAGTCGCGGCCCTCGCTGAAGTACAGCTCGTAGTCCGTGATCACGTGGTAGAGGCGGCCGCCGACCAGGCCGAACGGCACGGCCCAGACCGCGATGTCGGCCACCGTGCCGGGCCGCCCGCCGCGGGCGATCCAGCGCTTGTTGCCGAGCCAGACGGCCACGAAGACGCCGATGATGATGCAGAACGCGTAGCCGCGCAGCGGAATGGGGCCGAGATGCAGCACACCCTGCGACGGACTGGGAATGTAGGCAAGATTCATGGCAGGGTCGACGCTACCGTGCCGGACGCGGCCCACGGCAGGCAGCCCGGCAACGGCTCCATAACGGGCGGCGCCCCCGGCCTGCGGTAAACCGGGGACGCCCGCGCCCAACGAGGGCTGATGCCCCTCCGCGGGCACCCACGCCCGGAAGGGCGTCAGCCCTTGTTCGCCGCCTCGACCATCTGCTTCAGCTTCGCCGGTGTCATCGACTGGTCCGCGTAGATGTTCGTGCCGCCGAGCAGCACCGTCGGCGTTCCGGTGAAACCGCTGGTCCCGAAGGCTTCGTTCGACTTCACGACCCAGCTGTCGTGCGTGCCGTCGTCGACACACTTCTGGAACGCGGCGGTGTCCAGGCCGTCGACCTTGCCCGCCAGCTCGATGAGCTTGCTGTTGTCGGCGAAGGCGTCGTCGGTCTCCTCGGGCTGGTTCTCGTAGAGCACGTCGTGGTATGCGGTGAACTTCGCGGCGTCCTGGGCGCAGGCCGCGGCGTTGGCGGCCTTGCGGGAGCCACTGCCTCCCATGTTCCCGTCGATGATCGTGACGAGGTGGTACTCGACCTTCAGCTGTCCGGCGTCGACCAGTTCGTGGATGGTCGAGCGGTAGGCGCTCTCGAAGGACTTGCACGCGGGGCAGCGGAAGTCCTCCCACACCGTGAGGGTCGACTTGGCGCTGTCCTTGCCGACGGGGATCGCGAGGCCGTCCTTGCCGGTCGCGCCCGAGGGCGTCACGACCGGGCCGGCGCTGTCGCTCTTCTTGTCCTTGCCGGAGTTGGCGGCGACCACGCCCACCACCGCGGCCAGGCCAAGGACACAGACCACCGAGGCCCCCACGATCAGCGCGCGACGGCGCTTCTCCGTGGTCTTCTGCTTCTCTCGCTCGGCCGCCAGCCGCTCGCGGGCATTGCGCTTTCCGTCACGGTTCTTCTCGCTCACATCCGGCAGAACGAACCGGGAAGGCGCAGCGCGCCTCCCCGGCCCCAGGTCCACCCGTTCGAGTGAGCGGATTGTCCGTTACCTACAGATATACACCGTCTGTTACGACGCTCCTCGCACACCCTTGGCAAGGTCGGCGGCGAGCGCGCGTACGGCTTCCAGGCCGGCCCGCTCGTCGGGCGCGTCCAGCATCCGCTTCACGAACGCGGATCCGACGATCACCCCGTCGGCGAAGCCGGCCACCTCGGCGGCCTGCTCGGCGTTGGAGACGCCGAGACCGACACAGACGGGCAGTTCGGTGGTGGCCTTGGTGCGCCGCACCAGGTCCTGCGCCTGCGCGCCCACCGACGCACGGGTGCCCGTGACGCCCATCAGCGAGGCCGCGTACACGAAGCCGGAGCCCGCCGCGGTGATCTCGGCGAGCCGGGCGTCCTTGCTGCTCGGCGCGACGACGAAGACGGTCGCGAGCCCGTGCTTGTCGGCGTGCTCCCTCCACAGCGCCGACTCCTGCACGGGCAGGTCGGGCAGGATGCACCCGGCGCCGCCCGCTTCGGCCAGTTCGGCGGTGAAGCGCTCGACGCCGTAGCGGTCGATCGGATTCCAGTACGTCATCACGAGCACCGGCTTGCCGGTGGCCTCCTGCGCCTCCCGGACCGTCCGCATCACATCGGCGATCTTGACTCCGCCGCGCAGGGCGATGTCGTCGGCGGTCTGGATGACGGGGCCGTCGAGGACGGGGTCGCTGTGCGGCAGACCGACCTCGACGATGTCGGCGCCCCCGTCGAAGACGGCCTTGATGGCGTCGATCCCGCCGTCGACGGTCGGGAACCCGGCCGGCAGGTACGCGATGAGAGCGGCTCGCCCTTCCGCCTTGGCGCCGGCGAGGGTGTCGCTCAACAGCCGGATGTTGCCGCTCACTTGGCGTCCCCCTCGATCTCGGCGGTGTCGGCCGCGTTGGCGGCGACCTCGGCGTCGGTGTCGTACAGGCCGAAGTAGCGGGCGGCCGTGTCCATGTCCTTGTCGCCGCGGCCGGACAGGTTGATGAGGATCAGGCCGTCCGGGCCCAGCTCCTTGCCGACTTCCAGGGCTCCGGCCAGCGCGTGTGCGCTCTCGATCGCCGGGATGATGCCCTCGCTGCGGGAGAGCAGGCGCAGGGCCTGCATCGCCGCGTCATCGGTGACCGCGCGGTACTCGCCGCGGCCGCTGTCCTTGAGGTAGGAGTGCTCGGGCCCGATGCCCGGGTAGTCCAGACCGGCCGAGATCGAGTACGGCTCGGTGATCTGACCTTCCTCGTCCTGGAGGACGTACGACCGTGAGCCGTGCAGGATGCCCGGCTCACCGGCGGTCAGTGTTGCCGCGTGCTCCCCGGTCTCCACTCCGTGCCCGGCGGGCTCGCAGCCGATGAGGCGTACGCCGGCGTCGGGGATGAAGGCGTGGAAGAGCCCGATGGCGTTGGAGCCACCGCCGACGCAGGCGACGGCCGCGTCGGGAAGCCGTCCGGCGCGCTCCAGGATCTGCCGCCGTGCCTCGACCCCGATGACCCGATGGAAGTCGCGCACCATGGCCGGGAAGGGGTGCGGACCGGCCACGGTCCCGAAGAGGTAGTGGGTGTGATCGACGTTGGCCACCCAGTCGCGGAAGGCCTCGTTGATGGCGTCCTTGAGGGTGCGGCTGCCGGACTTCACAGCGATGACCTCGGCGCCGAGCATGCGCATGCGCGCGACGTTGAGAGCCTGCCGCTGGGTGTCGATCTCACCCATGTAGATGGTGCATTCGAGGCCGAAGAGGGCGCAGGCGGTGGCCGTGGCGACGCCGTGCTGGCCCGCCCCGGTCTCCGCGATGACACGCGTCTTGCCCATCCTCCTGGTGAGCAGGGCCTGCCCGAGGACGTTGTTGATCTTGTGGGATCCGGTGTGGTTGAGGTCTTCCCGCTTGAGGAACACCCGTGCGCCACCGGCGTGTTCGGCGAACCGCGGCACCTCCGTCAGCGCGCTGGGCCGGCCGGTGTAGTGGACGAGCAGATCGTCGAGCTCGCGCGCGAACTCGGGATCCGACTTCGCCTTGTCGTACTCGACGGCGACCTCGTCCACGGCGGCGACCAGCGCCTCCGGGATGAACTTGCCGCCGTACGCGCCGAAGTACCCCTCGGCGCTGGGAACTTGACCCTCGGGGTCGGGAATGAAGAACTCGCTGGGCATGCGGCTACCTCGCAGGGGCGTCGGCCCCGGTTACAGGTCGGACAGGGGTTCACGTTATCGGCGTATGCACGCACGCCCGCGCCAACGGGCCCCGCCGGGGACCACCTTTGCCGGACTGGCCCGGCCTGCCGGTGTCCTCGCCTGCTTCCCACCCGCCCATACCCGGGACGGGTGTCCAGCCCGAACGGCAGGGAGCCAGGACTCGCCCCGGTAGCCCGTAGCGGGGCTACGGATCCCGGGACGTGCCCCGCCGGAAGTCCCCACCTCCGTGGAGACGTGGAGACGCCCGGATGGCAGAAGCACCGCAAGGCGGTCTCCTCCGCCGAGGCGGCGAGAAGCCCGATGACGGTGATCGACGGTGATCGACGGTGATCGACGGTGATCGACGGTGATCGACGGTGCCGAACCGGCCGAAGCCACGATCGGTGACGGGCGAAGCCCGAACCGGACGGCGGAGCCGGAGTTCCCTCCAGGCAGCTCACCCGCAGGGGGAAGCCGCCCGGAACGGCGTCAGCGTGCGTGCGCGAGGCGCCATCGCATGCCGTTGACCTGACCCGGCTCATCGCCGATCACATATCGAACCCGGCGTCCGTGGATACGGCGCGCGGGCGCCCGGCAGCCACGCGGGCGGCAGCCCCGGGCGAGACGGGCGTAGCCGTCCTGAGCCGCCGAGACAAAGCGCGGCTCGACCGACCCCACGCGCGCCGACCCCAGGCAGCCCAAGCCCCCGCCGGGGCGCAGGCCCGGGCGGGAGGTGGCGTCGGCGTGGGGCGAGGCGGGCACCGGGGTGTCAGCTCCGTCCGTGCCGGAGGGCGGGGTGGGCGCCCGCCGCGACCAGGTCGGAGACGGCCGTCTTGGGGTCGCGGCCGGTGACGAGCGACTCGCCCACCAGGACCGCGTCGGCGCCGGCATTGGCGTACGCGATGAGGTCGTGCGGCCCGCGGACACCGGACTCGGCGATCTTGACGATGCCGGCCGGGATCTCGGGAGCGACGCGCTCGAAGGTGGAGCGGTCCACCTTGAGGTCCTTGAGATTGCGCGCGTTGACGCCGATGACCTTCGCGCCGGCCTCCACGGCCCGCTCGGCCTCGTCCTCGTCGTGCACCTCGACGAGCGGCGTGAGCCCGATGGACTCGGCGCGCTCGATGAGGGACTCCAGGGCGGGCTGGTCGAGCGCGGCAACGATCAGCAGCGCGAGGTCGGCGCCGTACGCACGGGCCTCCCACAGCTGGTACGACGTGACGATGAAGTCCTTGCGCAGTACGGGGATGTCGACCCGGGCCCGGACGGCCTCCAGGTCGGCCAGCGAACCTCCGAAGCGGCGCTGCTCGGTGAGGACCGAGATGACGGCCGCACCGCCCGCTTCGTAGTCCGCGGCGAGCCCGGCCGGGTCGGCGATCGCGGCGAGCGCGCCCTTGGAGGGGCTGGAGCGCTTGACCTCGCAGATGACCTTGACGCCGTCACCGCGCAGGGCCGCCACGCCGTCCTTGGCCGCCGGAGCCTTCGCCGCGCGCTCCTTGAGCTCGTCGAGGCTGACGCGCGCCTGCCGCTCCGCGAGGTCGGCACGGACTCCGTCGATGATCTCGTCGAGCACACTCACGCGAGCGGCCCCCTTCCCTGCGGTGAAGAGCTGAAGCGGTTGAGGAGCTGACCCGGGTTCACCGCCTCGGACGGTTCGGACGTGTCAGACGCCTCACTGCGATGGTATCCGGAGGAAGGCGTAGACCTCGCATCCGGTTGACGCCGGTCCCACTACCTGGACCTTTGCCATTTGATCAAGGATGCAGCCAGCCACCGAAGGGCAGGTTCCGGACAACCGTGAAGACCAGCACCAATGTGCCGATGGTCCACAGGTGAACTCGTCCCAGTTCGATCCGCGGCGGGCGCCCGCGCACCGACCGGACCACCCATACGGTCCACACCAGAGCGAAGCCCAGAAACGCCACGACGGCGAGCGCGTTGTCGGTGAGCGCCGCCGCGAAGTCCCCGTGCACGAAGGCGTGCGCGCTGCGCAGACCGCCGCAGCCGGGGCAGTACACGCCCGTGAGCCGCAGCAGCGGACAGACGGGGTAGTGCCCCGGCTGGTTGGGGTCGACGGCCCCGACGTAGGCGAAGGCGCCGACGACGGCCGCGAGGACCCCACCGGGTACGGCGAGCCGCCGCAGCGCGGCACCCGCTCCGGGCTCCGCGCTCTGTGTCACCCGCTGGGATTCGGCGTTCACCCCACGCATTGTGCCCCTCGCCCGCCCGGAACGCCCGTACGCGGGAGAGGCGGCCCCGGCAACCGCGCCGGAACCGCCTCTCACCAGGTCTACGGGACGCTCAGCCCTCGGCGCCCACGGTTTCACGGGCCGGCTGCGCGGGCTTGGTCTTCGCCTTGCCCAGGCCCGCCGCCTGCATCACCATGCCGACGACACCACCGAGGGCGACGATGACCAGACCGGCCCAGAAGCCCAGCGGGTCGGCCAGCACCGTGAAGGCGCCGGAGACGCAGAAACCGATGAAGGCGATGATGACACCGGTCCAGGCGGCCGGGGTGTGACCGTGGCTGCTGCCCGCCATGACTTGCTCCTCGTTGCTGTGTATGTGCTGCGTACGTGTGGTGAGTCGGACGCTCCTCGGCCATTGTCCCGTACTCGCGGGCATGCCGTGAGCGGGGGGTCGCTCCGCGCGCGTCGGTTCCGCCGGGTCAGGACGAAAGCCCGGGGCGGAAGCCTCCCGAAGCCTCCCGAGGACCGGGACGCAGGCCCCCGAAAACCCGGACTCAGGCCCCCGAAGACCCGGACTCAGGACCTGGAGAACCGGACTCAGGTTCCTGCCGGGTCCGGCCCCGTCGGGTCCTCACCGCGGTCGAGCGCCTTCCAGATGTCCTCGGGGCGGTCCGGGTCGACCGGCTTGGCCTTGCGCGGCCGGGGTGTCCCGTCGCGCTCGTAGCGGCCCGACATCGCCGGCCACAGCCGCCCGTAGCGCAGCGCGAGGAGACCGGCGAGGAGGATGAGGGCGCCACCCGCGGCGGCGACGTACGGCCAGGCGGTGTGGCTGAGCGCGTCCGCGGTGGCGGCGGTGTCCCCGGAGGCCGCCGCGGCCTTCTCGTCGAGGGCGGAGCTGTCGCCGGCGCCGAGCACGGCCGCGACAACGATGCCCGCGCCGGAGAGCGCGAGCAGCGCGGAGACGAGGAAGCGTCCGGAGCGGCGGACCGCGAAGACGGCGACGAGCGCGGCGAGGCCCACTATGGCGAGCGCCGCGGGCACGCCCGTGACGTCGCTGCCCGATGCGGTCAGCGGAAAGTCGCCGCCGGCCACCGAGGCGGTGCCCGCCGACCAGTTCTGCCGGGTCGAAAGCAGTGCCACGGCCGCGCCGAGGGCGCCGCTGAGCAGTGCCACGGCAAGGCTGCGGCGGCCGGAGCCGGCGGGTCCGGGCGTTTCGGATCGGGGGTGCGGAACAGCAGTCACGTACTCCACTATCGCCTGAACCCCGGCCGAACGGTCACCCGGGGTTCACGTGAGCCTTGTCCTATTGCCCCAGCCGGTTCGTCCTGCTTACCCCAGCCGGTTCGCCGTGTGCACCGCGCGGAGCACCGCCGCGGCCTTGTTGCGGCACTCGTTGTCCTCCGCCACGGGGTCCGAGTCGGCGACGACTCCGGCCCCGGCCTGGACGTACGCGGTGCCGTCGCGCAGCAGTGCCGTACGGATGGCGATGGCGGTGTCGGAGTCGCCCGCGAAGTCGAGATAGCCGACGCAGCCGCCGTACAACCCCCTTCTGGAGGGCTCCAGTTCGTCGATGATCTGCATCGCGCGCGGCTTGGGCGCTCCCGAGAGGGTGCCGGCGGGGAAGCAGGCGGTGAGGACGTCGAAGGCGGTGCGTCCTGCCGCGACCCGGCCGGTCACCGTCGAGACGATGTGCATCACGTGGGAGTACCGCTCGATGGACATGAAGTCGACGACCTCGACGGAGCCCGGTTCGCAGACCCGCCCGAGGTCGTTGCGCCCCAGGTCGACGAGCATCAGGTGCTCGGCGCGCTCCTTGGGATCGGCGATCAGCTCGTCGGCGAGAGCCTGGTCCTCCTGGACAGTGGCGCCGCGCGGTCGGGTACCGGCGATGGGGTGCACCATCGCGTGCCCGTCCTCGACCTTGACGAGGGCCTCGGGGGACGAGCCGACGACATCGAACCCGTCGAAGCGGAAGAGGTACATGTACGGGGAGGGATTGGTCGCCCGCAGGACTCGGTACACGTTCAACGCGCTTGCCGTGCACGGCGTTTCGAAGCGCTGGGAGGGAACGACCTGGAAGGCCTCACCGGCCCGGATGCGCTCCTTGATGTCCTCGACCGCGTCCTGGTAGTCCGGGCCGCCCCAGAGCGCCGTGTACTCGGGAAGTTCGGAGGGCGGAAGCGCGGCGGGCGGCTGCGAGACCGCGCGGGAGAGGTCCGCCTCCATGGCGTCCAGGCGCGCGACGGCGTCCGCGTACGCCTCGTCGACCCCCGTGTCGAGGTCGTTGTGGTTGATCGCGTTGGCGATGAGCTGGACCGAGCCGTCCCAGTGGTCCAGGACGGCGAGGTCGCTGGTGAGCAGCATGGTCAGCTCGGGGAGCTTCAGGTCGTCGTGCTCGCCGGGGCCGATCTTCTCCAGGCGGCGCACGATGTCGTACCCCAGATAGCCGACCATGCCGCCGGTGAACGGGGGCAGGCCCTCGCCATGCGGCGTGTGCAGGGCCTCGATGGTGGCGCGCAGCGCGGCGAGCGGGTCGCCGTCGACGGGGACACCGACGGGCGGGGTGCCGAGCCAGTGGGCCTGCCCGTCGCGCGCGGTGAGGGTGGCTTGGCTGCGGACGCCCACGAAGGAGTAACGGGACCAGGACCGGCCGTTCTCCGCGGACTCCAGGAGGAAGGTGCCGGGGCGCTCGGCGGCCAGCTTGCGGTAGAGCGCGACCGGTGTGTCACCGTCCGCGAGGAGCTTGCGGCTGACGGGGATCACACGGCGGTCGGTGGCCAGCTTGCGGAAGGTCTCGAGGTCCATGGCGGCTGACCTTACTGATCCCGTGCCGGTACGCCGGAATCGGCGTCCTTGGGCACTACGTCGACCAGCACGTCGGCGTCGAAGCAGGTGCGGGCGCCCGTGTGGCAGGCCGCGCCGACCTGGTCGACCTGCACGAGAACCGTGTCGGCGTCGCAGTCCAGGGCGACGGACTTCACATGCTGGAAGTGGCCGGACGTGTCGCCCTTGACCCAGTACTCCTGGCGGCTGCGCGACCAGTACGTGCAGCGGCCCGTGGTGAGCGTCCGATGCAGCGCTTCGTCGTCCATCCAGCCGAGCATCAGCACCTCACCGGTGTCGTACTGCTGGGCGATGGCGGGGACGAGCCCGTCGGTGCCACGCTTGAGGCGCGCGGCGATCTCGGGGTCCAGGCCGCTGGGCCTGTCGGGCCTGCTGGGCGGAGGCGTGCTGGTCATGGGGACCATTGTGCCGCGCCGCCGGGACGGGCCCGCCAGTTGTCCACAGGCCGGACCGGACACGGCCCGCGGTTTGTCCACAGGCCGGACCGGGGCAGGGCTCACCGGTTGTCCACAGGCGGGGCCGGGGCATTGGCTCGACGTTCGTCCACAGGCGGGACCGCGGCACGGCTCGGCCTCTGACCGCAGGCCGGACCGGGCGCGGCACGACGGTCATCCACGGGCAGGCCCCGGGGCGCGGCTCGACATTTGTCCGCAGGCCCGGACCGGGCAGGGCAGGGCACGACGGTCATCCACGGGCACGACCAGGGGCGCGGCTCATTTGTCCGCAGGCACAGCCCGACGCGGCACGCCGGTCGTCCGCGAGCAGGACCGGAGACGCGGCTCGACATTTGTCCGCAGCGCCCGTCCCGCGGCCTCTACTGGCCGCCGTCCACTGGGCGGACCGGTGGCGCGGTCGTAGGCTTGCTGGCATGTCGACCCATGCAAAGCGTGAACGACTTCTCCTCGCCGACCTGTTGGAGGCCGAGGGCCCGGACGCCCCCACCTTGTGCGAGGGCTGGAACACCCGTGATCTCGCCGCCCACGTGGTGATACGCGAGCGCCGCGCGGATGCCGCGGGCGGAACGTGGATCAAACCTCTCGCGCCCCGTCTCGAGCGGGTGATGACGGAGTTCGCCGAGAAGCCGTACGAGGAGCTGATCCAGCTGATTCGTACGGGTCCGCCGCGCTTCTCCCCGTTCTCCCTGAAGCAGATCGACGAGGCGGCGAACACCATCGAGTTCTACGTCCACACCGAGGACGTACGCCGTGCCCAGCCCGACTGGACACCGCGGGCGCTGGACTCGGTCTTCCAGGACGCCCTGTGGTCCCGCCTGGAGCGCACGGCCCGGCTGACGGGCCGCGGGGCCCCGACGGGCCTGGTGCTGCGCCGGCCGGACGGCCAGACGGCGGTCGCACACAAGGGCACGCCGGTCGTGACGGTGACCGGCGAGCCCTCGGAGCTGCTGATGTTCGTGTTCGGGCGGCAGCAGGTGGCCGATGTCGAGCTGGAGGGCGACAAGGACGCGATCGCCAAACTGCACGAGGCGAAGCAGCTCGGGATCTGACCGCTGTCTCGACGGCTCGGCTACTTGGGAAGCTCGGCGCGGCGCAGCGGCGCGACGCTCAGGGCGAGCACCCCGCCGAGCCCGCAGACCACCGCGCTGGTGACGAAGACGGGCCCGGTGCCCCACCAGCCGATCGCGGCGGCGGTCAGCGGCATGCTGAGCGGGGCGAGGCCGAGGCTGACGATGCCGGAGACGGAGCTGACCCGGCCGAGGTAGGCGGGGTCCGCCTGGGTCTGCAGCAGCGCGCCGCACAGGGCGCCGCTGAGCCCCGCGAGCAGTCCGATGAGGAGGGCGACTGCGACGGCGGCGGCGACCGTGGGGACGTACGCGAGCGAACCGATCGCGGCCGCCCCCGCCAGGATCGCCACCCCCGACACCCGCCCGGCGTGCGGCAGCCGGCCCCGCACGGTCAGCAACATGCCGGCGGCCCCCGCGCCGGTCCCGAACCCGGCGAGTACCCAGCCCATCCCGGAGGCGCCCCAGCCGCGCTGGTCGGCCAGCAAGGTCAGGCCCACATTGAGCGGGCCGACGAAGCCGAGGTCGCCGAGCGCGATGGCGACGATGAGCGGGGCGAGGACGCTGTGGCGCCGGATGTACCGCAGCCCGTCCCGGAGGTCGCGCCACGGCGTGCGCCGCGCGACCTCGTCGTCGGCGGGCAGGTCCTTCATGCGTACGGAGACCAGTAGCGGCACCGACACGGCGATCAGCATTCCCGCCAGGCCGAAGGCCGCCGCCGCGCCCCCGAGGGCCACGCAGAGGCCGCCGAGCGGTGCGCCCACCACGTTGGCCAGGCGGATCGCGAGGCCCCGCATGCCCTGGACCCGGGCGAGCTGGCCGTGGCTGGTGACGCGGGCGGGGAGGGCGCCCACCGCGGGCATGAAGACCGCGTCGACGGCGCCGAAGACGACGGCGAGCAGTGCCAGCGGCCACAGCCCGGGGCTCGCCGTGAACAGCAGCGCGGCCACCGCGAGGACGGCCACGCAGCGCACGGCGTCACTGCCGATGACGACCTTCCGCGGCCCGAAGCGGTCGGCGACCACTCCCCCGCCCAGCATCAGCAGCGCCCGCGGCACCGCGCTCACGGCCATCACCAACCCGGCCTGCGAGGGCGTACCGGCCTGGACGGCCGCCCAGGACAGCGCGATGTAGTAGACGTTGTCGCCGATCATCGACGAGGCGTAGGCACCGAGCCAGCGCAGCACGTTGCCGTCGCGGTGGGCGGGCCTGTCGGTGGCTATCGGTGCCTGGGGTGCGGCGGTCATGGTCACGGAACGCGTCCTCTCAGGAGTCACAGGACTCTCAGGGGCGGAACGGGAAGCCGTACACGTGCAGCGCGACGTTCTCGCGCCCTTCGGTGGCACCGGCCGCTTCGTCGGCGCGGCCCTGGTCGTCGTACTTCCTGATGACCGTGAGCAACTCGTCCTTGAGCGCGTCGAGTTCGGCGGCCGTCAGCCGGAGCGTGGCCTCCGAGTCGGCCGCGGCGTCGTTCCACTCGGTGGGCCAGGTGGCGCGCTCGTCCAGGTAGTGCCGGTAGAGATCGGTGCGCTGCTCGTGGAAGAGCCGGGTGAAAGCCAGGTGCGCGGCCTCTTTCTCGGGCGCGTCCCGGAAGTCCCCGCCGCGGACGCTCACGCCGTCCGAGGCGGGCTCCCACCAGCGCTCCCGGCCGTCCCCGCTGCGCGGCTCGGCTTCCTCGATCAGCCCGTGCTCGGCGAGCTTGCGCAGGTGGTAACTCACCAGTGAGGGCGCCTCGTCGACCTGCTCGCCCAGCTGGGACGCGGTCGCGGCACCGGTCACGATCAACGACCGGTACAGCTTCATCCGCAGCGGATGCCCCAGGGCCTTGAGCGTGCCCACGTCCGTGATCCGGCGGTCCTCCTTGCTTGCCATGCCTCGACCCTAGATACGAAAGGAAAGTTGCGCAACTAAAATTGCGCAACTTTCCTTTTACATCCCACCCGCAACCCACCCGCACCCGCACCCGCACCCGCACCCGCACCCGCACCCGCACGCAACTGAGCCCCGGCCACCAAGTGACCGGGGCTCCCGACTGGCTTTCTCAGGCGGCCCAGCCGCGGAGCAGGCGTGCGGTTTCCGTGAGATCCGCCTCGTCGCTGCGGATGTCGGCGATGAGTTTCGCGGCCTCGCCGTTCGGCAGGTCGAGGGGAGTGCCGGACTGCTCCAGTACTCCCAGGCGCACGCCACACCGATCGAGGCGTTGTAGTCGGTGAACGGCCTCAGTCTCAGGGCGGTGTGGAGGAACGTCGCCGCCCGCGAGGACGCCTCCTCGTAGATTCCGGGCATTCGAGCTCCGTAAGCACACCGGAACCCCGACCACTACCGCGCTCACTACCAGGAGTGAAGGGCCGAACTAACGAACGGGATACCCCGCCCCCCGCAACGTCTCCTTCACCTCGCCGATGCGCAGATCCCCGAAGTGGAAGACGGACGCCGCGAGCACCGCGTCGGCGCCCGCGGCGATGGCCGGCGGGAAGTGGGCGAGCCGCCCCGCGCCGCCGCTGGCGATCAGCGGAACGGTCACGTGCTTGCGTACGGCCTCGATCATCTCGATGTCGTAGCCGTCCTTCGTGCCGTCCGCGTCCATCGAGTTGAGCAGGATCTCGCCCGCGCCCAACTCGGCGGCCCGGTGCGCCCACTCGACGGCGTCGATGCCGGTGCCCTGGCGCCCGCCGTGGGTGGTGACCTCGAAGGACCCCTCCGGGGTACGGCGCGCGTCGACCGACAGCACAAGCACCTGCCGCCCGAACCGCTCCGCGATCTCCCGGATGAGCTCGGGCCGGTTGATCGCCGCCGTGTTGACCCCGACCTTGTCCGCCCCGGCCCGCAGCAGCTTGTCCACGTCCTCGGCGGTGCGGACACCGCCTCCCACGGTCAGCGGGATGAAGACCTGCTCGGCGGTGCGGCGCACCACGTCGTACGTGGTCTCGCGGTTGCCGGAGGAGGCCGTGATGTCCAGGAAGGTCAGCTCGTCGGCGCCCTCGGCGTCGTACACCTTGGCCATCTCGACGGGGTCGCCCGCGTCGCGCAGGTTCTGGAAGTTGACGCCCTTGACGACCCGGCCGTTGTCGACGTCCAGACAGGGGATGACTCGTACGGCGAGGGTCATGACGCCGACTCTCCCCGGTACGCCTCCACCTCGACCTCGACGACCAGACTCGGGTCCACGAAACCGGAGACGATGATCATCGATGCGGCGGGGCGCACGGAGTCGAACAGCTCCTTGTGGGCGCGGCCGATGTCCTCCACATCCCGGGCATGGGTGATGTACATACGTGTGCGGACGACGTCGTCACGGCCGAGGCCGAGCTCCTCCAGCGCCGCGAACGCCACGTTGAAGGAGTTGACCGTCTGCTCGTACGGGCCGCCGGCGGCGATCTCCCCGTTGATCACGGAGGTACAGCCGGCGACGAGCACCAGGCCGTTCGGCAGCTCCACCGCGCGGGAGTACCCGAAGGCCTCCTCCCAGGGCGCGCCGGTCTGGATACGCCGTACGCCGCTCACAGGGCAGCCACCGCTTCCAGGGCCTCTTCCAGCGTGAACGCCTTGGCGTACAGGGCCTTTCCGACGATCGAGCCCTCGACACCGAGGGGCACGAGCTCGGCGATGGCACGCAGGTCGTCCAGGGAGGAGACGCCTCCCGAGGCGACGACCGGGCGGTCGGTCGCCGCGCACACATCACGCAGCAGTTCCAGGTTCGGGCCCTGGAGTGTGCCGTCCTTGGCGATGTCCGTCACCACATACCGCGCGCAGCCCTCGGAGTTGAGGCGCTCCAGCGTCGCGTAGAGGTCGCCGCCGTCACGGGTCCAGCCGCGGCCGCGCAGTGTCGTGCCGCGTACGTCGAGACCGACCGCGATCTTGTCGCCGTGCTCGGCGATGACCTTGGCGACCCACTCGGGGGTCTCCAGGGCGGCGGTGCCGAGGTTGACACGGGTGCAGCCGGTGGCGAGCGCGGCGGCGAGGGTGTCGTCGTCGCGGATGCCGCCGGACAGCTCCACCTTGATGTCCATGGCGCCGGTGACCTCGGCGATCAGCTTGCGGTTGTCGCCGGTGCCGAACGCGGCGTCCAGGTCGACGAGGTGCAGCCACTCCGCGCCCGACCGCTGCCAGGCCAGCGCGGCCTCCAGAGGAGAGCCGTAGGAGGTCTCCGTACCGGACTCGCCGTGGACGAGGCGGACAGCCTGTCCGTCACGGACGTCGACGGCGGGGAGGAGTTCGAGCTTGGCCATTGTCTACAGGGTTCCGATCCAGTTGGTGAGCAGCTGGGCTCCGGCGTCGCCGGACTTCTCGGGGTGGAACTGGGTGGCCCACAGGGCGCCGTTCTCGACGGCCGCCACGAAGGGCTTGCCATGCGTGGACCAGGTCACCAGGGGTGCCCGTATCAGCGGGTTCCCGACCTCCAGAGCCCAGTCGTGGACGGCGTAGGAGTGCACGAAGTAGAAGCGCGCGTCGGCGTCCACCCCCGCGAAGAGCTGCGAGCCCGCCGGGACTTCGACGTTGTTCCAGCCCATGTGAGGCACGATCTCGGCCTGCAGCGGCTCTACCGTGCCGGGCCACTCGTCGAGGCCCTCGGTCTCCACGCCGTGCTCGATGCCGCGCGCGAAGAGGATCTGCATGCCGACGCAGATGCCCATCACCGGGCGGCCACCGGCCAGGCGCCGGCCGACGATCCAGTCACCGCGCGCCTCCCGCAGGCCCTTCATGCAGGCGGCGAACGCGCCGACGCCCGGCACCAGCAGCCCGTCGGCGTTCATGGCCTTGTCGTAGTCACGCGTTATCTCGACCTCGGCGCCGGTGCGGGCAAGGGCCCGCTCGGCGGAACGTACGTTCCCGAAGCCGTAGTCGAAGACGACGACCTTCCGCTTCCTTGCGGAGCTGGTCAATTCCACACCTCCAACCGGAGAACCCCCGCCACGAGGCACATCGCGGCGCCGATGGAGAGCAGCACGATGAGGCTCATCGGCATCTTCTGCTTGACGAAGGAGTAGACGCCGCCGAGGAGGAAGAGCCCGACGACGATGAGGATGGTGTTGAGGCCTGTCATGGCTTTACAGCGCACCCTTCGTGGACGGGAGGATGCCGGCGGCGCGCGGGTCACGCTCGGAGGCGTACCGCAGCGCGCGGGCCAGCGCCTTGAACTGGCACTCCACGATGTGGTGCGCGTTGCGCCCGTAGGGCACGTGCACGTGCAGCGCGATCTGGGCCTGCGCGACGAAGGACTCGAAGATGTGCCGGGTCATCGTCGTGTCGTACTCGCCGATCATCGGCGCCATCTTCTCGGGCTCGGTGTGCACGAGGTAGGGGCGGCCGGAGAGGTCGACGGTCACCTGGGCGAGCGACTCGTCCAGCGGGACCGTGCAGTTGCCGAAGCGGTAGATCCCCACCTTGTCGCCGAGCGCCTGCTTGAAGGCGGCGCCGAGCGCGAGGGCGCTGTCCTCGATGGTGTGGTGCGAGTCGATGTGCAGATCGCCCTCGGTCTTCACCGTCAGGTCGAACAGACCGTGCCGGCCGAGCTGGTCGAGCATGTGGTCGTAGAAGCCGACACCTGTCGCCACATCGACCTTGCCCGTTCCGTCGAGATCGATCTCGACGAGGACCGAGGTCTCCTTGGTCACCCGCTCAACTCTTCCGACGCGGCTCATGCGCTCTGCTCCTTCTTCAGTTCACGGACCGCGTCCAGGAACGCGTCGTTTTCGGCGGGGGTTCCGGCGGTGACCCGCAGCCATCCGGGGATGCCGTTGTCCCGGACCAGGACGCCCCGGTCGAGGATCTTCTGCCAGACCTCGTGGGCATCGGCGAACCGCCCGAACTGCACGAAGTTGGCGTCCGACTCGGTCACTTCGTAGCCGATCGCGCGCAGTTCGGCGACCAGCCGGTCCCGCTCGGCCTTCAGCTGCTCGACGTATCCCAGCAGGGTGCCGGTGTGCTCCAGGGCGGCCAGGGCGGTCGCCTGGGTGACGGCCGACAGGTGGTAGGGCAGCCGTACGAGCTGGACGGCGTCGACGACCGCCGGGTGCGCGGCGAGATAGCCGAGGCGCAGTCCGGCCGCGCCGAACGCCTTCGACATCGTCCGTGAGACGACGAGATTCGGCCGACCTTCGAGCAGCGGCAGCAGCGAGTCGCCGTGGCTGAACTCGATGTACGCCTCGTCGACCACCACCAGCGAGGGCTTCGCCGCCTGCGCGGCCTCGAACAGCGCGAGGACCGTCTCAGGCGGGACCGCGTTGCCCGTGGGGTTGTTGGGGGTGGTGATGAAGACGACGTCCGGCCGGTTCTCGGCGATGGCCTGCTCGGCTGCGGCGAGGTCGATCGTGAAGTCCTCGCTGCGCGGGCCGGAGATCCAGCCCGTTCCGGTGCCGCGCGCGATGAGCGCGTGCATCGAGTACGAGGGCTCGAAGCCGATCGCTGTCCGGCCGGGTCCGCCGAAGGTCTGGAGCAGTTGCTGGATGACCTCGTTCGAGCCGTTCGCCGCCCAGACGTTCTCGGTGGCGACCGGGTACTTGCCGGTCTTCGTCAGGTACTTGGCCAGCTCGGTGCGCAGCTCGACCGCGTCACGGTCGGGGTAGCGGTTGAGGTTGCGGGCGGCCTCGCGGACCCGCTCGACGATCCGCTCGACGAGCGGTTCGGGCAGCGGGTACGGGTTCTCGTTGGTGTTGAGGCGTACGGGGACGTCGAGCTGGGGCGCGCCGTAGGGGGTCTTGCCGCGCAGCTCGTCGCGGACCGGGAGGTCGTCGATTCCGAAGGTCACTGGCCCGGCACCTTCCATCCGAAGCGTGCCTTGATCGCAGCGCCGTGTGCGGGCAGATCCTCCGCCTCCGCGAGCGTCACCACGTGGCGGGCCACGTCGGCGAGGGCGTCGCGCGTGTAGTCCACGATGTGGATCCCGCGCAGGAAGGACTGGACGCTCAGCCCCGAGGAGTGGCAGGCGCAACCGCCGGTCGGCAGCACGTGGTTGGAGCCCGCGCAGTAGTCGCCCAGTGACACCGGCGCCCAGGGGCCGACGAAGATCGCGCCCGCATTGCGCACCCGGTCGGCCACCGCCGCGGCGTCCGCGGTCTGGATCTCCAGGTGCTCGGCGCCGTACGCGTCGACGACCCTCAGGCCCTCGTCGATGCCGTCGACGAGGACGATCGCCGACTGCCTGCCGTTCAGGGCCGGCACGATCCGGTCCTCGATGTGCTTGGTGGCCGCGACCTGCGGTTCCAGCTCCTTCGCGACCGCGTCCGCGAGCGCCACGGAGTCCGTGACGAGGACGGCGGCGGCCAGCGGGTCGTGCTCGGCCTGGCTGATCAGGTCGGAGGCGACGTGCACCGGGTCGGCGGTGTCGTCCGCGAGGACCGCGATCTCGGTGGGTCCGGCCTCGGAGTCGATGCCGATCTTTCCGGTGAAGTAGCGCTTGGCGGCGACGACCCAGATGTTGCCGGGGCCGGTGACCATGTTGGCGGGCGGGCAGGACTCGGTGCCGTACGCGAACATCGCGACGGCGGTGGCGCCACCGGCCGCGTACACCTCGTCGATGCCGAGCAGCGCGCAGGCGGCGAGGATCGTGGGGTGCGGGAGTCCGCCGAACTCCGCCTGGGCGGGCGAAGCCAGGGCGATCGACTCGACGCCGGCCTCCTGCGCGGGCACCACGTTCATGATCACGGAGGAGGGGTAGACGGAGCGCCCGCCGGGGGCGTACAGCCCGACGCGGTCCACCGGCACCCACTTCTCGGTGACCGAGCCGCCGGGCACGACCTGTGTGGTGTGCGTCGTACGTCGCTGCGAGCGGTGGACGAGCCGGGCACGCAGGATGGACTCCTCCAGGGCCGCGCGCACCGCCGGGTCGAGCTGCTCCAGCGCGTCACTGAGCGCCTGGGCCGGGACCCGTACCGACTCCAGGCGTACGCCGTCGAACTTCTCGGCGAAGTCGATCAGCGCCGCGTCGCCCCGATGATGCACGGCCTCGCAGATCGGACGCACCTTCTCCAGGGCGGCCGAGACGTCGAAGTCGGCTCGGGGCAGCAGGTCGCGCAGGGCGGCCCCCTCGGGGAGGGCGTCGCCGCGCAGATCGATTCGGGCCAAAGAGAAATGTTGCAGCACGGGTCCAATTCTCTCAGACGGCGATCGGGCGCCGGACGCGCGTATCAATGGCTGATACAAGCCTCCGATGTCGGTGGCTGATACAAGCCCCGGAAGATCAGCTTCACCATTAGCGTTCGAGGCCTCACCCAGCGGGCATTGAACGGTTGTCCGAAACCCGCGAGTAGCTGGGGAGGACGCCTGGAGCTGGGGAGGAAGAGAAAACCGTGAGCGAGGGTGCCGGCATCCGCAATGGGGACCTGCCGGACGAGCTGACCGCCGCAGAGGCCGGAATGTGGCAGTCCTTCCGCAACGGCAGCGTGTACGACCTGCGCAGCGGCGACGCGCTCGCCGACGATCCGCACGGCGGCCATCCCTGGGGTCCCGAGCGCAGTGTGCGGGCCCGGATCGTGGCGTGGCTGCTGCTCGACGGGCCGCCCGCACTCCAGGGCCGCGTCGCCTCCCTGAAGCTGACCGGCGTGCAGATCACCGACGTGCTCGAGCTGGCGGGCGGGACCGTGGTGCCGTACGTCGAGCTGAAGTCGTGCCGGTTCGAGAAGGAGATCCTGCTGCCCGAGGCCCGGTTCCAGACCGTGCGGCTGGTGAACTGTTCGGTGCCGCGCCTGGAGGCGGCCCGCGTGCACACCGAGGGCGACCTGCATCTGCCGCGCTGCCGCTTCCACAACGGCGTACGCCTCACCGACGCGCACATCGGCACGGATCTGCTGCTCAACCAGGCCGTGGTCTACCGGGACCGGCGCGGGCGTTCGATCACCGGCGACGGCATGACCGTGGGGCAGGACCTTCAGGCCGAGATGCTGGAGTCGCACGGCGAGCTGAGCCTGCGCGGCGCCAGCGTCGGTGTCTCGCTCAGCCTGCGCGGCAGCAGGCTGACCAACCCGTACACCCGCCTCGCACTGAACGCCCCGCAGCTCACCGTCAACCGCACCCTCTACATGACCCCGGCGGCCGTCGGCAATCCCCTCCAGACCGGCGGGACCACCCCGGCGCGCGGCACGGTGGTGCAGCGGTTCGAGTGCCAGGGCGGGATCCGCCTGGACGACGGGCGGTTCGGGGACGCGCTCGACATGGAGCGGGCCCGCTTCACCTTCGACGACGACCAGGAGCTGTCGCTGCGCCGGGTCCAGACGCCCGAGCTGCGTTTCCTCGGGGAGAGGCCGGAGCGCGGCAAGGTGGTGCTGTCGGGCGCGAAGGTGGTCAACCTGGTCGACAGGGCGGCGAGCTGGCCGGGGCCCGGTGGCCTGCACATGGGCGGCTTCGGCTACGAGAACCTGGTGCCGCAGGGCGCGTTCCCGCTGGCCCGGCGGCTGGAGTGGGTGGCCGCGGCGACCGCCGAGTACAACCCGGAGCCCTACGAGCGCCTGGCCACCGTGCTGCGCAACTCCGGCGAGGACGAGGACGCCCGCGAGGTGCTGCTCGCCAAGCAGCGCCGCCGTCGCGAGACACTGCCGCTCGCCGCCAAGCTCTGGGGGTACGCGCAGGACCTGACGGTCGCCTACGGGTACCGGCCGGGGCGGGCCGCCCTGTGGATGGCGGTGCTGTGGGCGGCGACGTCCATCGCCTTCCGGCATGCCGACCACCCGCCTCTCAAGACCGGCGAACATCCGCCGTGGAACCCGTCGCTGTTCGCCCTCGACCTGTTGCTTCCGGTGATCGACCTGGGCCAGGTGGGCTTCTGGCAGCTGCGCGGCGGCTGGCAGTGGCTTGCCGCCGTGGTGATCCTCCTTGGCTGGATCCTGGCTACGACGGTGGCGGCGGGGGCGACCCGGCTGCTGCGGCGCGGCTGAGGTTGGGGCCGGGGGTGACTGATGTTCTGGGCGGGGTGACTGAGGTCGCGCGGTGCGGCTGAGGCCATGGGATGCCACCGAGGCCGTGGGATGCGGCTGAGGTTCGTGCGGTTCGCTCACCAGCGTTGACAGCTCACTGACAGTGGAACAACAGTCACCTTTTACCTTCCCTTGACTCGTGTCCGTACAACCAATCAGCGGTTACGAAAGCTTCACCGCACCTCCCTGGTACAGCCCCGACCTGCGGCTTTCAATGGTCTCCACCATGGCATTGCTGCGCGCGTTCATCCGTACCGCCCGGATGGCCAAAAACACCTCGCGCCTCGCCGCCGGACTGCCGGCCGACGAGGAGGTACTGCTCGACGCCCCGGACGAGCGGCTCGGCCCCGCCCTCGTCGCGGCGGGCCGTGGCGAGTACGCCCCCGCGGCCAAACTGCTCACGACCACGCGGGAGGCCGCCGAGTGGGAGAACCGCGACCGGTACGCGATGCGTCTCGCGACCTTCGCGCGCTCCCGCGACGAGTGGCTCCAGGAGTGGCAGGCCGCCTCCCCGCACGACCCGGACGCCCTGCTGGTCAAGGCCGAACTGGCGGTGTCCCGGGGCTGGGAGTCCCCGGCCCGCGTCGAGCTGCTGCGTGAGGTCGGCCCGCTGATCGCCGCCGCCGCCGAGGGCGACCCGCGCGATCCGGTGCCCTGGCGGATCGCACTGGACCAGGCCCGCGGCACGAACGCCGGGCACACCGAGTTCGGGCAGCTGTGGGGCGAGGCCGTGCGCCGTTCCCCGCACCACTACGGCTGTCATGTGGCCGCCCTGCAGTATCTGTCGGCCGCCTGGTACGGCTCGCACCGCGAGTGCTTCGACTTCGCCGAGCGGGCCGCGCAGGACGCGCTGCCCGGCTCCCTCGTGCAGGCGCTGCCGGTGCGCGCCGCCTTCGCCTATCTGACCGAGGGCGGCGGCGCCGTGGTGCCGCGCGAGCGCCTCGACGCGGCGGCCGACCTCGCGATCGCGGTCTCGGCGACGTACGCCGCCGGCTACGCCTGGCCCGCGGAGGTACGCAACCTCCTCACGTACGTCCTGGTCAGGCTGGAGCGCTGGGAGGACGCCCTGGAACAGCTCCGCGCGATCGGCCCGTACGCGACCTCGTTCCCCTGGGACCGGGTCTCGGACGACCCCCTGGGCCAGTTCCTGGAACTGCGCGACGGCGTCCGTCTGGAAGTCGCCGCGGGCATGCCGCTGCATCCACGGAGTGAGCATTTCGGACCCGCCCACTCCGGCGACCATTAGGCTCTCCCGTCGTGACCACCGTGCGGCTCCCGCTCTTCCCCCTGAACTCGGTTCTGTTCCCGGGGCTCGTGCTTCCTCTGAACATCTTCGAGGAGCGCTACCGCGCCATGATGCGCAGCCTGCTGAAGACCCCGGAGGACGAACCGCGCCGGTTCGCCGTCGTCGCCATCCGCGACGGCCACGAGGTCGCGCCCACCGCACCCGGCATGCCGGACCAGACCACCGTCCCCCGGCGCGGGCCCGCCGCCGGCTTCGGCGACGATCCGGCCAAGGCCTTCCACGAGGTGGGCTGCGTCGCGGACGCGGCAACCATCCGGGAGCGCGCCGACGGCAGCTTCGAGGTACTGGCGACGGGCACTACGCGCGTCAGGCTCCTCTCCGTCGACGCCTCCGGCGAGTTCCTCACAGCCGAGCTGGAGGAACTGCCCGAGGACCCCGGCGAGGAGGCCGGCGCGCTCGCCGAGGGCGTCCTGCGGGCCTTCCGCCAGTACCAGAAGCGGCTGGCGGGCGCCCGGGAGCGCTCGCTGTCCACCGGCGCCGACCTTCCGGACGAGCCTGCGGTCGTCTCCTACCTCGTCGCGGCCGCCGTCATGCTCGACATCCCGGCGAAGCAACAGCTTCTCCAGGCCACGGACACGGCCGCCCGCCTGCGCGCGGAGCTGAAACTCCTGCGCACGGAGACCGCGATCATCCGTCATCTGCCGTCGTTGCCGGCGGCGGACCTGACCCGCGGCCCGACGAGCCTCAACTGACGAGTCTCCACCGACGCATCCGAGAAGGCCGATGGCGAAGAAGTCGAAGAAGCAGCAGCAGGCCGGGGGCACCCCGGCGACGGTGGCCCTGACGGCGGCGGGCGTCTCGTACACAGTGCACGCCTACGAGCACGACCCCGCGCACCCCTCGTACGGCGAGGAGGCCGCGGAGGCGATGGGCGTCTCTCCCGAGCGCGTCTTCAAGACGCTGGTGGCCGACGTGGACGGCACACTCACCGTCGCGGTCGTCCCCGTCGCGGGCACCCTGGACCTCAAGGCCCTCGCCACGGCGGTGGGCGGCAAGCGCGCGACCATGGCGGACCCGGCGGCCGCCGAACGCACCACGGGGTACGTCCGCGGGGGCATCTCCCCCCTCGGCCAGCGCAAGAAGCTCCCCACGGTCCTGGACGCCTCCGCCTCCGCCCACCCCACGATCTGTGTCTCGGCCGGCCGCCGCGGCCTGGAGGTCGAACTCGCCCCCGCCGACCTCCTGACCCTCACCGCAGCGGTCTCCGCCCCCATCGGCCGCGCCTGACCCCTCGACGTACACCCCGTCCTCGGCTAAGCACGAGAGACATGTCGAAGAAAACCCGAAAACGCAAATGGCGCACCAGAAAGGCCAACCACGGCAGGCGCCCGGCATAGCCCGATCAAGCCGCCCGGCGCTGAAATCTCTCAACGCCGGGCCGGGGTAGATCTTCCAGCCCATCCGACGCTCAAGGACGAGACCACACCACCCCAATCCCCACCCACCCACAGGAGCAATTCCAGCCCATCCGACGCTCAAGGACGAGACCACACCGCCCCAATCCCCACCCACCCACAGGAGCAATCCCAGCCCGTCCGGCATTTGAGGACGAGACCATGCCGCCCCAATCCCCACCCACCCACAGGAGCAATCCCAGCCCGTCCGGCGTTTGAGGACGAGCGCGTTCAGCGCGACAGCGGGGGTCTGGGGGCGGCAGCCCCCAGAAACGGGACGGGCAGGGGCGGAGGGGGCGAAAAACCCTTACGCCCGCCGCACCCCGGGCAACTGGCAACTACCCAGCCGGCGGCGAAGGCGGCGCAGCCTCATACGGGCTCAGGAACGGATCGGGATCCCGCGGCCCGAACAGCGCGGTCAGCCCGAGGTGGACAACCAGCCCCGCCAGGGACCACGCCAGCAACGCCCCATGCGCCCCCAACTTCAACGGCGCGGAGAACGTAGCCCCCTTGCCCACTTCCTTGGCATGCGCGACCACATCCTGCGTCGGCCCCAGCCAGATCCCGATCCGCCAGGCGAGCAACGACCCGAGCACTCCCCCGACCGCAAGCCCGACAACCAGCGGAACACCCCCACGCCGCCGCCACAGGAACACGACCAGCGCACTCACCGCCCCGAACGCCAGCGCCAGCAGAGTGAACGTTCCGTCGACCCCGATGGCCTGCTCCCCCTCGGAGTCCTTGAGGTACACGGCGCTGTCGTCCGCGACCAACGGCACCGAAGGCGCCAGCCACCACCACAGCACCCCGAGCAGCACCCCACCGAGCGCCAAGGCCACCGCGATCACGGCCGCGTCTCGCAGTTCGGTCGTCATCCCGGGGCCGTCCTCTTCATAGCCGGCGGCCCCCGCCACACCATCGGCGGGCGGAACCTGCCAGGGGTCGTGCGAGGGCCGGTCATTCGGCGGCGGAGGCGGAGTCAGCGGAGCGGTCACCCTGACATCGTGCCAGGCCCGTCTGTCAGCCGCGTCACCGGACGGCCGCCCGGCGGTACGCCCAGGTCGCCAGAGCCAGCGACGCGACCCCGACACCCGCGCAGACGGCCAGGTCCCCGAGGACGACGGCCCAGTCGGGATGCGCGTCGAAGGTCCGCGCGAAAGCGTCGACGCCGTATGTCGAGGGCAGCAGATCCCGCGCGTACTGCACGACCGTCGGCAACCGGTCCGCCGGCAGCACCCCGAGGAGCAGCGCCGCCGACATCCCCAACTGTCCAAGGAGCGTGGCGAGTTCGGGTCGCGGCGCGAGCAGTCCGAACGCCGCCCCGAGCCCGGCGAGCGCGGCGCCCGCGAGCGGGATCACCAGGACGAGCACCCACAGGTTGGCCATCGGCAGCCCGAAGAGCAGACAGCCGCAGACGGCGGTGGCGATGGTCCCGGGCACGGTGAAGGAGGCATACGCGCCCGCGGCACCGAGCACGACCGCGGTCGGCGGCACGGGCAGCGTCGCGTAGTGGTCGAGCCCGCCGCCGGCACGGAGCTGTCCGAAGTACTGGGCCAGCAGGTTGAGCGCGACGAAGGCCACCACGAGCACCGCCGACCCGGCCACCACGGCCTGCGCCTCGCCGCCGCCGTCCACCACGCCCCGCATCAGGACCATGATCCCGACGGACTGGAAGGTGGCCACGAACAGCAGCGGGATCCGTGCGACGCGCGCCCGGGACAGCTGCGCCCGGTACACGGCGGCCATGGACGGCCACAGCCGTGCCCGGGGGCCCAGTGGTTCCGCGGCCTCGGCGATGTCCTCGGCCACGGACAGCGCACTGCCCGGCAGCACCTCAGCGGGTACGACACTCACGTCGAGCTGCTCCTCTTCGCTCCGGCAGCAGTCCTGCTCTCGGGACCCACGACAGTCCGTACGGATTCCACGCCCCGCACACTCAGGACACCCGCCCTCACGCTTTCACCAGCCCCTGTGTGGCGGCCCCGCCCAGCGCAAGATACACATCCTCCAGGCTCGGGGTGGCCAGCGTGAAATCGTCCAGGGCGGCGAAGGCCGCGCCACCGGTGACCGTGGCGACGGCCGCGCGGGCCTCCTCGGGCGCGAGCCGCAGGGTCCAGCGCCGGCCGGACTCGACGGCGCGCTCGCGCAGCGCGGCGACCTCGGGGACGTGCAGCGGGGCGCGCTCGCGCCAGACGAGTTCGACGCGCACCTCGCCCGCGACCTTCTCCTTCAGCCCGGCCGGGGTGTCGCAGGCGATGACCCGGCCCCGGTCCAGGACGGCGACCCGGTCCAGGACGGTCTCGGCCTCGATGACGTTGTGGGTGACCAGCAGTACGGTCGTGTCGCGTTCGGCCCGGCGCCGGTCGACGGCCGCCCAGACGGCCCGGCGGGCGACGGGGTCCATGGCCGTGGTCGGCTCGTCCAGGACGAGCAGCGACCGCTCCCCCACCAGGGCGGCGGCGACACACGCGAGGCGCCGCTGACCGCCGGACAGCTTGCTCAGGGGGCGGGAGGCGATCGGGGTGAGCCCCAACTCGTCGAGTACGGCGTCCCGCTCGGCCCGCGCCGCACGGAGTTCGAGCCCGCGCAGTCGCGCGGTCGTCTCGGCGGCGAGCGAGACGGTCAGCTCGTCGAGGGCGGTGGACTCCTGGCCGAGGTAGGCGAGGAGCCGCGCCGCCCGCTCGGGGTGGCGCACGATGTCGTGCCCGAGGATGTCCACGCTGCCGCTGTCGGGGCGCAGCAGCCCGGTGAGCTGCCGTACGAGGGTCGACTTGCCGGCGCCGTTCGGCCCGAGCAGCCCGAAGATCTCACCGCGCCGGATGTCCAGACGTACCCCGTCGGTGGCCCGCACCTCCGGCGTACCAGGGGTGCCGCGTCGTCCGCGCGTGGCCGGGTAGGTCTTGGTGAGCCCGCGCACCGCGCACACCAGATCGCCTCTGTGCCCGTGGCGGACTGCCCTTGCCGTGCGCGTACTCACGATGGACGAGACTACGGGGTCCGATGCCCCGATATGAGCGCGGGGCCGCGGCCCACCCCGCCGCGGGGCCGCCCCGGGCCCCCGCCCGACCCTCGAAAGGCCTGCCCACCACGGCCGGGGCCAGTCTCAGCCGCCGCCAGAAACGGGCCGCGACCCTCCGCTCACTCCCCCACAGGCGCGTGCTCGCCGCCGTACGCACGTCGATCCAGCACCAGAACCCCGCCCCGGATCGCACACCCATCGGGCCGCCCCAGCCGTCACCAACAGCGAGCCACAGCCCCCGCCCACTCCCCCACAAGCGCGTACTCGGCCGCCGCACACACCTCGACCCAGCACCAGAACCCCACCCCGCACCGCATACCGATCGGGCCGTCCCAGCCGCCGCCAGGGGGCCTCCGCTCACTCCCCCACAGGCGCGTGTTCCGCCGCCGTACGTACGTCGATCTCGCGCCAGAATCCGGCCCGGATCGCATACCGGTCGTGCTCGTCGATCTGGTCGTCCTTGTGTGTGAGCAGCCCGAAGCGGGCGGCGTAGCGCAGCAGTTCGCCGTCCACGCGGTGCGGAACACGGGGGTACATCGTGGACAGCTTCTGCAGATGGCTCTGGTCGGTGAGCCGCTCCATCCAGCGGCGCGCGAAGACCTGCCCCACCTCGTACGGATCGCCGCCGACCGTGGTGATGTCCTCCTCACGGTCCGCCCAGCGCTGCTCGGCCGAGGTGAGCTGGGCGAGGGTGGGCAGCGAGGCGGCCTCCGCGGACTCGGCGGTGCCCCCGGGGCGCTCGACCCAGCCCTTGTCGGAGGACCAGCGCAGGGTCGCGCTCGCGGGGTGCTGGGCGGGCTGTGTGCCGGGCCCGCGCAGCGCGGCCAGGTCCTTCGGGGTGGGGACGCCCTTGGGCGCGGGCGCCCGCTCCTCGGTGCCGTTCGCGGACTCGGCCGCCGAGGCGTGCTCCGTCTCGGGCGCCGGCCGATCGGCCGCGGAGCCGTGCGACTCGGGCAAGGGTGCGGAGAGGATCGCGGCGATCTCGGGGCGCGGCACGGGCGGCGGCGCGCAGACCCCGCCGAGCTCCTTGGCGCGTACGGCCTTGGTGATCCAGACCCGGTCGAGCACCCGACGCTCGTCGGCCTCGGCCACCAGGTCCTCGGACTGGTTGTAGTCCCCGTCGGCCGCCTGCACGGCCCACAGGTGTACGGCGACCCCGTGCTCCTTGGCGGCCATCATGCCCGGCAGCAGATCGCCGTCGCCGGTCACCAGAACCACGTCCGAGCAGGCGCGGTTGCGGGCCAGCTCGGTCAGCTCGGCGTGCATGGCGGCGTCGACGCCCTTCTGGGCCCACCGCCCGTCGCTACGGGTCAGGGCGCCGAGCCGCACCGTGACCCGCGGCATCACCCGCAGCCTGCGGTGCTCGGGCTGGGGTACACGGTCGGGGGCGCCGTCGAACCAGTAGATGCGCAGCAGCGGGCGCTCGGTGTCGGACTCGGCGCGCTCACGCAGGCCCTGGATGAGGGCGGCGTGGTCGACGGTGATCCGGGAGCGGGACGAGTCCCCGGCGAGGAGGCTGGCAGCAGCCCCGAGCAGATACCCGGCGTCCACCAGGACGATGCAGCGGTCCACGCGGTCCACCCTCTTTCCGGGAGGTTTGCTTTGGGCTTCCTTCGAGTCTGCCCGACCACGCGGAGGTTAACGGCCGGAACTCGATCTTCGGCGTGGCGTATCGGGATATCACGCTCCGACAGGGCTTATTACGCACGGTAATTCTCCGAAATGCGGCTCTTCTCAGCCTATGTGAGTCTGGTCCCGGCCCTGGCCCCTAGAACCCCCGTAGGAGGCAATCACCATGGCCAAGAACAAGAACCGCAAGCAGGGCGGCCAGCAGGACCGCTCCTCGCAGGCCGAGCGTGCGCAGGAGCAGGCCGAGCGGTCCTCGACGGAGGCGCAGCAGTCGCCGATGCCGCAGACCCAGGGCAGCCCCGCGGATGTCGCCCGTAAGCACCAGAAGCGTTTCGGCCACAACTAAGGTCTGGTGCAGGGCTGTTGAAGCCCGGCAGGGCCGTTGAGGCCCAGGCACACCGCGAGGGGCGCATCCCCATTCGGATGCGCCCCTCGCGTACGTCGGTCAGCCGCCGGTTCAGCCCGCCAGGCAGGCCGGTCCGAGCAGCACCTTCAGGTCACCGAAGAGCGCCGGATCCGGCTTCACCCGGTGCCGGTCGAGCCGCAGCACCGTGGTCTTGAGCGGGCCCTGGAGCTTGATGCGGACCTCACTCTCGCCCTTGTGGTGGCTGAGGATCTCACCGAGCCGGCTCACCATGGGCGGGGTGACCTTCACCGACGGGATGGTGAGGATCACCGGCGCGTTGGTGCCCGCGTTCGACAGGTCAGGGGCCTGGAGCTCCATCGCGACGAGCCGCGGCACGTCCTCGCGCTTGTCGAGGCGTCCCTTGACGAACACCACGGCGTCCTCGACGAGTTGGGTCGACACCAGCTGGTAGGTGGCCGGGAAGAACATGCACTCGATGGAGCCCGCGAGGTCCTCGACGGTGGCGATCGCCCAGGCGTTGCCCTGCTTGGTCATCTTGCGCTGGAGGCCCGAGATGATGCCGCCGATGGTCACGACCGCGCCGTCCGCGTGCTCGCCGCCGGTGAGCTGGGAGATACCCGCGTCGGCCTTGTCGGACAGCACGTGCTCCAGGCCGAAGAGCGGGTGGTCGGAGACGTACAGGCCGAGCATCTCGCGCTCCTGGGCGAGCAGATAGACCTTGTCCCACTCCTCGGTGGTGAACTCGACGTCGAGTCCGAAGCCGGGCTCGTTCGTGTCCTCGTCGCCGCCCCCGAAGAGGTCGAACTGCCCCTCGGCTTCCTTCCTCTTCACCGCCACCACGTTGTCGATCATCGGCTCGAACTGCGCGGTGAGGCCCTTGCGGGTGTGCCCCATCGTGTCGAACGCGCCCGCCTTGATCAGCGATTCGGTGGTGCGCTTGTTGCAGGCGACGGCCTCGACCTTGTCGAGGTAGTCGGGGAACGAGGCGTACTTCCCCTTGGCCTTGCGGCTCCTGATGATCGACTCGACCACGTTCGTACCGACGTTACGGACGGCGGACAGGCCGAAGAGGATCACGTCGTCGCCCTGCGCCGCGAAGTTCTGCTCCGACTCGTTGACGTTCGGCGGGAGCACCTTGATGCCCATGCGCCGGCATTCGTTCAGATAGACCGCGGACTTGTCCTTGTCGTCCTTGACCGAGGTGAGCAGCCCCGCCATGTACTCGGCGGGGAAGTTCGCCTTCAGGTACGCGGTCCAGTACGAGACCAGGCCGTACGCGGCGGAGTGCGCCTTGTTGAACGCGTATCCGGCGAACGGGACCAGTACGTCCCACAGGCCCTGGATGGCCTCGTCGCTGTAGCCGTTCTTCTTGGCGCCGGCCTGGAAGATGGTGAAGTTCTTCGCCAGCTCGTCGGGCTTCTTCTTGCCCATCACCCGGCGCAGGATGTCGGCCTCGCCGAGCGAGTACCCGGCGATGATCTGGGCGGCCTTCTGCACCTGCTCCTGGTAGACGATCAGGCCGTAGGTGACCGCCAGAACCTCTTCGAGAGGCTCCTCCAGCTCTTTGTGGATCGGCGTGATCTCCTGCAGCTTGTTCTTGCGGAGCGCGTAGTTCGTGTGCGAGTCCATGCCCATCGGGCCGGGACGGTAGAGCGCCGAGACGGCGGAGATGTCTTCGAAGTTGTCGGGCTTCATCAGGCGCAGCAGCGAGCGCATGGGGCCGCCGTCGAACTGGAAGACGCCGAGGGTGTCGCCGCGCTGGAGCAGTTCGAAGGTCGTCGGGTCGTCCAGCGGCAGGGCCAGCAGGTCGAGGTCGATGCCCTTGTTGGCCTTCACCATCTTGACGGCGTCGTCCATGATCGTGAGGTTGCGCAGGCCCAGGAAGTCCATCTTCAGCAGGCCGAGCGACTCGCACTGGGGGTAGTCCCACTGCGTGATGGTCACGCCGTCGGTGTGCCGCACCCAGACCGGGGCGTGGTCGACGATCGGCTCGCTGGACATGATCACGCCGGCTGCGTGCACGCCCATCTGCCGGACCAGGCCCTCGACGCCCTTGGCGGTGTCGATGACCTTCTTCACGTCCGGCTCGTTCTCGTACATCGCGCGGATCTCGCCGGCCTCGCCGTAGCGCGGGTGCGCGGGGTCGGTGATGCCGCTGAGGTCGATGCCCTTGCCGAGGACGTCTGCGGGCATCGCCTTGGTGAGCCGGTCGCCCATGGCGTACGGGTAACCCAGCACGCGCGCCGAGTCCTTGATGGCGTTCTTCGCCTTGATCTTTCCGTAGGTGCCGATCATGGCGACCTTGTCGGCGCCGTACTTCTCGGTCACGTACCTGATCACCTCGACGCGCCTGCGCTCGTCGAAGTCGATGTCGACATCGGGCATGGAGACGCGCTCTGGGTTGAGGAACCGCTCGAAGATCAGACCGTGCGGGATCGGGTCGAGGTCGGTGATGCCCATGGCGTAGGCGACGATCGAACCGGCCGCGCTGCCACGGCCCGGGCCCACCGCGATGCCCTGCTTCTTGGCCCACATGATGAAGTCGGCGACGACGAGGAAGTACCCCGGGAACCCCATCTGGATGATGACGTCCATCTCGTACTCGGCCTGCTTCTGCCGGTCGTCCGGGACACCGCCGGGGAAGCGGCGGTTCATCCCGAGGCGGACCTCCTCCTGGAACCAGGTGACCTCGGTGAAGCCCTCGGGGATGTCGAACTTCGGCATCAGGTTCCGCGCCTCGAACATGCCGCTGGTGTCGATCTGTTCGGCCACCAGAAGCGTGTTGGCGCAGCCTTCCTGCCAGGCGTCCGAGGAGTCGATGGCGTACATCTCGTCCGTGGACTTCAGGTGGTAGCCGGTGCCGTCGAAGCGGAAGCGGTCCGGGTCCGAGAGGTTCTTGCCGGTCTGGATGCACAGCAGCGCGTCGTGCGCGGTGGCCTCGTGCGCGTACGTGTAGTGCGAGTCGTTCGTCACCAGGGGCGGGATGCCGAGCTTCTTGCCGATCTCCAGCAGGCCGTCGCGGACCCGGCGCTCGATCTCGATGCCGTGGTCCATCAGCTCCAGGAAGTACCGGTCCTTGCCGAAGATGTCCTGGTACTCGGCGGCCGCCTTCAGCGCCTCGTCGTGCTGGCCCAGCCGCAGCCGGGTCTGGAGTTCGCCGGAGGGGCAGCCGGTGGAGGCGATGAGGCCCTCCGACCACTGGGAGATGGTCTCCTTGTCCATGCGCGGCCACTTCTGCAGCCAGCCCTCGGCATACGCGTCCGAGGACAGCCTGAAGAGGTTGTGCAGGCCCGTGCTGTTCGCCGCCCAGATCGTCTTGTGCGTGTAACCACCCGAACCGGACACGTCGTCGCGCTTCTGGTGCGGCTGGCCCCACCGGATCTTGCGCTTGTTGCGGCGCGACTCGGGGGCGACGTACGCCTCGATCCCGATGATCGGCGTGACGCCGGCCTTCTTGGCCGTGTGGAAGAAGTCGTACGCCCCGTGCAGGTTGCCGTGGTCCGACATCGCGATGTGCGTCATGCCCATCTCATTGCAGACATTGAACATGTCCTTCAGCCGCGCGGCACCGTCCAGCAGCGAGTACTGGGTGTGGACGTGCAGGTGCGTGAACGGCGGCTTTGACACGGCTTCGGCCTCCTGAGGAAACGCTGGGCGACAGGCTGCGGACAGTCTGGGGGGACAGCGTCGAAGTCTATGCCGGGGCACTGACACTTGAGACGAGTACCGCGGCGCGAAGCGTCACGATGAGGGGCGGTGGCCGGGTGACGGGCGGGCCGATCACACGTACCTTCATGCGGGTACTCGGGCACCGAAGGCGTACCTTCGTCCGGGAAATCCGGGCACTCCGGCGTTCCGTCACACGTTATGAGTGGACGGACACACATGTCCCACACGTCTTGCATCACCTGCACCAGGAGGCACCCAGCGATGTCGGTCCCGCAGCTCAGCGACGAGCAACGCGGCGAGCAGATCCTCGCCGTATTCGACACCGCCTTCGGCGAGCTCCTGGCCGCCGACCCGGCCGCGTTCCGCGTGAAGTTCCGCAAGATGGCGGCCTCCGCCTTCGCCTTCTACCGGGGCACGGCGGGCCTGTTCTATTCCGACCTGGAGCAGGAGAAGCGGGGCGGACCGTACCTGGACGAGCGCACCTCGCGCGTGTGGATCCACGGCGACCTGCACGCCGAGAACTTCGGCACTTACATGGACGCCCAGGGCCGCCTGATCTTCAACGTGAACGACTTCGACGAGGCCTACGTCGGCCCCTTCACCTGGGACCTCAAGCGCTTCGCCGCCTCCGTGGCACTCCTCGGCTATGCCAAGGCGCTCAGCGACGGGCAGATCACCGAGCTGGTGCACACCTACGCTGCCGCCTACCGCGAGCGGATCCACGCCCTCGCCACCGGCGCCAAGAGCGACGAGGTGCCGCCCTTCACGCTGGACACCGCCGACGGCCCGCTCCTGGACGCGCTGCGCGACGCCCGCTCACTGACCCGCTTCGGGCTGCTCGACTCGATGACCGAGATCCGTGACTTCGAGCGCCGCTTCGCACCCGGCGGGGGCTCCATCGAGCTGGACGCCGCGACCCGCTACAAGGTGCTGGCCGCCTTCGACGGCTACCTGGAGACCCTGCCGGAGTCCTCGCTCACCCGCCCCGACTCCTACCGCGTGAAGGACGTCGTCGGCCGCCGCGGTATCGGTATCGGCTCGGCGGGACTCCCGTCGTACAACATCCTTCTGGAGGGCGCCACCGACGCCTTGGAGAACGATGTGGTGATCTACATCAAGCAGGCCCAGACCCCCGCCGTCTCCCGGCACATCACGGACCCCTCGATCCGCGACTACTTCCAGCACGAGGGCCACCGCACGGTCATCTCCCAGCGCGCCCTCCAGGCACACGCCGACCCGTGGCTCGGCTGGACCGAGCTGGACGGCGCCGGCCAGCTGGTCGCCGAGGTGTCGCCGTACGCGGTGGACCTGGACTGGGGCGACATCGACGACCCCGAGGAGATCGCCTCCGTCGTCGCCGACCTCGGCCGCGCCACGGCCACGATGCACGCGGCGGCGGACGACGAGAGCGGCCACTCGGAGCTGGTCCCGTTCTCCACGGAGCGAGCCATCGACGCCGCGATCGCAGCCGACGAGGACGCTTTCGCCGGCCTCCTGGTCGACTTCGCCCACACCTACGGCGCCCGCGCCCGCGCCGACCACCAGATCTTCGTGGACCTGTTCCGTAACGGACGGATTCCGGGTCTGTAGCGGGCACCTAACTCACAGGGACCCTTTAGGGGTCCCTTACAGGAGCACGTGACACACTCTCCCCGCTATGGACATATCCGGGACCCACCTCAGAGCCGTTCGCGCGGTGCTGTTCACGGCCATGGTCGTGACGCTCAGCACCGCGTCGCACGTGCTGCTTTCCCGGGTCCCGCTGCCGATGGGGACGGTGGCCGCGATAGCCGCCGCCGTCTTCGTCCTGGCCTACGCCCTCGGCGGCCGCGAGCGCGGTTTCGGGCGGATCGCCGCTCTGCTGATACCGCTGGAGCTGGCCGCCGACACCGTCTTCACCACGGGCCAGCACGTCTGTTACGGCAGGGCGGGCGGCCCGGTCGCCGGACCGCTGCGCTCGGTCGGCTTCGACCTGCTGTGCGGCGGCGGCACCGTAGGCACCCCGCTGACCCGGGTGACCGGCACCGGCGGCGACCGCGCCGCCGCCCTGCTCACCCACACCGACCCGACCGCCGCGTGGCTGCTGCTCGGCGCGCACATCGGCGTCGGACTCCTCGCGGCCGCCTGGCTGCGCCGCGGCGAGCGTGCCCTTGAACAGCTCCTGCACGCGGCGGCCGCGTCCACCTTCCGGCCGCTGCTGATCGCGGTCGCCGCGGTGACCGTACGGCTGCTCGCACCGGTCCGCCGGCTGCCGCGCCCCACGCGCCGGACGGCCACCGCCCGCACCCGCCTGTTCGTGCACTCCCTGGGACGGCGCGGACCGCCGAGTTCCGTCGCTTTCGCGTGAGCAAGCCCGCCTGAGCAAGCCCGCCTGTGCGAGAACCGCTCCCGCGTGACCAAGCCCGCCTGAGCGACAGCATCCGAGCACCTGCAGTCCCCCATACGTATCCCGCGTACGACGTGTGCGCGTCCCACATGGAGATCACCAACATGAGTCAGCGGAACAGCAAGGCCGCGAAGACGGCGGCCCGTGAGCGCCTGCGCGTCGAGCGCGAGCGTCAGGCCAAGCGCGACAAGGTCAAGCGCCAGGTCATCGTCGCCTTCTCCATCGTCGGCGTCCTCGCGATAGCCGGCGGCATCAGCTACGCGGTCGTACAGGGCAACAAGCCCGGCTACTGGGAGGCCGCGAAGGACGACAAGCTCGTCAAGCCGGCCAACACCACGGGTACGGACGGCACGACCGTCGTCATCGGGAAGAGCACCGCCAAGAAGACCCTCGAGATGTACGAGGACCCGCGCTGCCCGATCTGCGCCCAGTTCGAGCAGACCGTCGGCGCGACCGTCGACAAGGGCGTCGAGGACGGCGACTACAAGATCCAGTACATCGGCGCCTCGTTCCTCGACAACAGCCTGGGCGGTGAGGGCTCCAAGAACGCGCTCAGCGCCATGGGCGCCGCGCTGAACGTCAGCCCCGATGCCTTCCTCGCGTACAAGACCGCGCTGTACTCGACGAAGTACCACCCCGAGGAGACCGACGACAAGTTCAAGAACGACTCGTACCTGATCGAGGTGGCGGACACCGTACCGGCGCTGAAGGACAACACCAAGTTCCAGACGGCCGTCAAGGACGGCACCTACGACAAGTGGGCGCTGGACATGTCCGCCAAGTTCGACGACAGCGGAGTGACCGGCACGCCGACCCTGAAGATGGACGGCAAGACGCTCACCGGCTCCGACGGCCAGAACGCGCCGATGACGGTGGCCGACTTCACCACGGCGATCGACGCGGCGCTCAAGGCCTGACGGGTCCGGCCGACTCGCCGCCCGGCAGGTCACCGGACGGGTCCAGCAGTCGAAGAGCGGGCGAACTTTTCGGAGTTCGCCCGCTCTTGCCTGTACCGGTCGGTAACCTGCTCGCTCGTGACCAGTCGCTTCAGATCATCCGACTCCTCGGGCGCCGTCAACTCCCGCGCCCCGCGCCGCCGTACGGTCGTGAAGGCCGCGGCCGCCACCGCCGTCCTCGCGGCTCCGCTCGCGGCCTCTCTCCCGGCCCGCGCCGCCACCGAGGCCCCGGCCTTCCTGCACGGGGTCGCCTCCGGCGATCCGCTGCCCGACGGCATTCTGCTGTGGACCCGGGTGACGCCCTCCGCCGAGGCGACACCCGGCTCCGGGCTCGGCCCGGACACCGAGGTGAGCTGGACCGTCGCCACCGACAAGGCGTTCGGCTCGATCGTCGCCAAGGGTTCCACCACCGTGTCGGCCGCCTCCGACCACACCGTGAAGGCGGACATCCGCGGCCTGCGGCCGGCCACCGACTACTGGTTCCGCTTCTCCGCCGGCGGCACCGACTCGCCCGCCGCCCGCACCCGCACCGCCCCGGCAGCCGACGCCGCCGTGACCGGCCTGCGCTTCGGCGTCGTCTCCTGTGCCAACTGGGAGGCGGGCTACTTCTCCTCGTACCGCCATCTCGCGGCGCGCGGCGACCTGGACGCCTGGCTGCACCTCGGCGACTACATCTACGAGTACGCGTCCGGCGACTACGGCACCCGCGACACGGTCGTACGCCCGCACGCCCCCGCGGGCGAGATCACCACCCTCGCCGACTACCGCACCCGGCACGGGCGTTACAAGACGGACCCCGACCTCCAGGCTCTGCATGCCGCGGCCCCGGTCGTCGCCATCTGGGACGACCACGAGTTCGCCAACGACGCCTGGTCGGGCGGCGCGCAGAACCACACCGAGGGCGCCGAGGGCACCTGGACGGCACGTCAGGCCGCCGCGAAGCAGGCCTACTTCGAGTGGATGCCGGTCCGCCCGGCGATCGCGGGCACCACCTACCGCCGCCTCCGCTTCGGCAAGCTCGCCGACCTGTCCCTGCTGGACCTGCGCTCGTTCCGCTCCCAGCAGGCGGCCGTCGGCAGCGGCTCGGTCGACGACCCGAACCGTACGCTCACCGGCCGGGCCCAGCTCGACTGGCTGAAGTCGGGGCTCAAGGCCTCGGACACCACCTGGCGTCTGGTCGGCAACTCGGTGATGATCTCGCCCTTCGCCATCGGCTCGCTCGCCGCCGACCTCCTCAAGCCGCTCGCCGAGCTGCTCGGCCTCCCCAAAGAGGGCCTGGCCCTCAACACCGACCAGTGGGACGGCTACACGGACGACCGCCGCGAGATCCTGGCCCACCTGCGGTCCAACGCGATACGCAACACCGTCTTCCTGACCGGCGACATCCACATGGCCTGGGCGAACGACGTGCCGGTCGACGCCGGTACGTACCCGCTCTCCGCCTCCGCCGCCACCGAGTTCGTCGTCACCTCGGTCACCTCCGACAACCTCGACGACATACTCAAGGTCTCCGAGGGCTCCGTCTCGGCCATCGCCGAGCCGGTCATCCGCCTCGCCAACCGGCACGTCCACTGGGTCGACACCGACCGCCACGGCTACGGCGTCCTGGACATCACCGCCGACCGCGCGCAGATGGACTACTACGTGCTCTCCGACCGCACGAAGGCGGACGCGACCTCGTCCTGGGCCCGTTCGTACCGCACGCGCAGCGGCACGCAGAAGGTGGAGCGGACATACGACCCGGTGTGAGGGTCACCATGAGTGGTTACAGGCTGTCGAGGAAGCCGAGCGCCACCTTCCAGGTGGCCTCGGCGGCCTCCGCGTCGTAGTCCGGCAGGTCGGGGTCGGTGTACAGGTGCCCGGCACCCGCGTACCGATAGACCTCCACATCGGCCCCGGCTCTGCGCATCTGCAAGTACCAGGAGCTCAGCCAGTCGTCCGTCTCGAAGGCGTCGGGCTCGGCGACATGGAGCTGGACGGACAGCTCGTCCACCGACGCGCTCTCCGCGATGTCCGACGTGCCGTGCAGAAGCAGCAGTCCGCGGGCCTTCTCGTCGCCGAGCGCGAGGGTCTGCGCGATGGAGGCGCCGAGCGAGAATCCCGCGTACACCACTCCGCGGTCCGAGTAGGGCGCCGCGGCCAGGACCGCCCGTCTGAGCAACTCGTCCTTGCCGATCCCGTCATTGAAGGCCATGCCCTCCTCCACGGTCTCGAAGGTGCGTCCCTCGAAGAGGTCGGGGGTCCACACCTCGTGGCCCGCCGCACGCAGCCGGTCGGCCGCTGCGTGCACCGCCGGCCGGAGCCCGTAGGTCGAGTGAAAGAGCATGATGTTCATGAGCCCCATGGTGCCAGCCCCCACTGACAACGCCTGATCAGGCCGGGAGCGAGGCCGCGGTACCCCGGACCCGGCCAAGTACACATGTTCATGAGCCCCTCGGGCCGGTTACGGTCTCAGGCATGGAGAACGTACTGCGCCCTCTGATCGTCCTCGGCGGCTCGGTCGTGCTCACGCTGCTCATCGGGTGGGCCGTGGACATCGCGCTGCGACGGGCCGACGCCCGGCACGACGAGACCGGGCTGTGGGGCCTGCTCCGCCGTGCCCGTATCCCCTTCCAGCTCGTGCTGTGCGTGGCTCTGCTGAGAGGCTCGTACGCCCAGGCGGAGCTCGCCCGCGAGCACTCGACCGCCATCGGCCGGATCCTGTCGCTGATCCTGATCGGGTCGACCGCCTGGCTGATCGTGCGGATCGCGGCGGCGATCGTCGAGACCTCGTACTCGCGCTACGCGCACGCCCACCGCGATCCGGCGCGGGTCCGCCGGGTGCGGACGCAGGTGACACTGATCCAGCGCGTGGTCTCCGCGATCGTGGGCGTGGTGGCGGTCGCCGCGATGTTGCTGACGTTCCCGGCGATGCGCGCGGCCGGTGCCTCCCTGCTGGCCTCGGCGGGCATCCTCGGCATCGTCGCCGGTGTCGCCGCCCAGTCGACGCTCGCCAACATGTTCGCGGGGCTGCAGATCGCCTTCGGCGACATGGTGCGCCTCGGCGACACGGTCGTGGTGGACGGCGAGTGGGGCACGGTCGACGAGATCACACTGACGTTCCTGACGGTACGGACCTGGGACGAACGCCGGATCACGATGCCGGTCTCGTACTTCGTCTCCAAGCCCTTCGAGAACTGGTCGCGCGGCAGCACCCAGATGACCGGCATCATCTTCTTCCAGCTCGACCACTCCGCCCCCGTGGAGGCGATGCGCGAGCAGCTCCGGGACATCCTGCGCGAGTGCCCGGCCTGGGACGGCCGCGACTACGGACTGGCCGTCACGGACTCGACGCCCAACACCATGGAAGTACGCGCCCTGGTCACCGCGAAGGACGCGGACGACATCTGGACGGTACGGGTCACGGTCCGCGAACAGATGATCCGCTGGCTCACCGAGCAACACCCCTACGCCCTCCCCCGCGTCAACACGGCAGACGCGACCCTCCCCCCGGGCCACACCAACGGCACATCCCCGCGCCCGAACCGCGACCGGGCCACCGAGCCCCCGAGGACGGGCCCGGGCAGAGGCTGACACCCTGGGGGCTCAATGCCCGCGCTCCGCACCCCCGTTGACCTGTACGACCTGTGCGGTGACATGTCCGGCGCCCGGCGACGCCAGCCAGTGCAGTGTCGCCGCGATGTCCCCTGGCGTCCCCGCACGCCCCGTCGAGGTCTCCCCGACGAGCCGGTCCCGCCGCGCCCCCTCGATCTCCCCGCCGAAGAACCCGGTGTCCTCGACATAGCCGGGCGCCACCACGTTCACGGTGATCCCGCGTGGCCCCAACTCCCGTGCCAGATCGAAGGCGTACGGATGCAGCGCGGCCTTCGACGCCGCGTACGCGCCGCTCCCGGAACCCCGGTAGGCGGCGATGGAGCTGAGGAACAGCACCCGCCCGCCGGGCGAGGCCAGCCGCTCCCGCAGGGCCTCGGTGAGCAGCACTGCGGTCAGCGTGTTGAGCCTGAAGTTGACGGTCCAGTTGTGCGCGACGGCTTCGAGCGGGTCTTCGCTGTCGACCCTGGGTTCCAGGCTCCCGTTGCCACCGGCACTGTGAATCAGTACGTCCACGGTGCCGAGCTCGGCGGCCACGAACTCGGTGACGCCGCGCACGCTGTCCGGATCAGTCAGGTCGGCCGCAAAGGTGAGCGCCCCCGGCACCGCGGCCTTCTCCAGCACATCGGCCCGTCGCCCGAGCAAGAGCACCCGGTCCCCGTCCGAGGCGAACACCTGCGCCGCCGCGAGCCCAATTCCCGTACCCCCACCGCTGATCACCACATTGCGCGCCATGATCAGATCGTACGAACCCGCAGCCGCCGACGACGCGGATCCCCCACAGGAGACATGAACTTGTCATAAGGGCAGAAGCGGGCGGTGCGCGGGTGGGAGAGAATCCGCTCAAGCCCAACGCAGTGTCACCGCAGGCTGCGCACATCCAGGTGCCGCAGTACCCGGTCCACGATCTCCGGATCCGCCCCCGGTTCGCTCCGTGCGGACAGCACCTCGTGCCGGGCCGCGCTCATCATCTCGCCCTGGATCCGGCGGAACCGCTTGATACGCCGCACCCGTTGCTCATGCCCCTCCCGCCGCTCTCCCTCGCCCAGGTCCGGGCTGATCCGCAGTCCGATGTCGAGCGCCCGCCGCCGCAGTTGCTCGGACACCTCGTCCGGCAGCTCCTCCTCCGCCTCGATCTCCTTCAGCTTCCCGCGCGCCGCCTTCGCGGCCCGTACCGCGAGCTCTCTCTCGAAGGCCTTCTCGGCCTTGGTGTCGGCGCGCACGCCGAGCCTCTTGACGAGCCAGGGCAGCGTCAGCCCCTGCACCACGAGCGTCGCCATGATCACGCCGAACGCGATGAACACGATCTCGTCCCGGTCGGGGAAGGCCGACCCGTCGTCCGTCTTCAGCGGGATCGCCAGGGCGAGGGCCACGGAGGCGACCCCTCGCATCCCCGCCCACCACATCACGACGGTCTCCCGCCAGGAGATCGGGATGTCCTCGTCGTAGTCCCGCTTGGCGTGCAGCCGCCGCGTCAGCCAGGTCGCCGGCAACAGCCACGCGAGGCGTACGAACACGACGACGCCGACGATGGCCGCGGCCCAGCCCAGCATCTCCCCCCACCGCCCCGACGCCGTCCTGATCGCGTTGTGCAGTTCGAGTCCGATCAGCCCGAACGCGACCCCGGTGACCAAGGTGTCCACCACGTCCCAGAACGACTGCCCGGCGAGCCGGATCATGACGTCGTCGGCATCGGTGGCGAACTCCGCGAGGAACAACGCCGTGACGAGTACCGCGAGCACCCCGGAGCCGCGCAGCTCCTCGGCCAGTACGTAGGAGGCGAACGGCACCAGCAGGGTCAGACCGATGTGCAGGGTGGGGTCGTCGAGCAGGCCCATCAGCTTGTTCGTGCCCCAGCCGAGGGCGAGCCCTACGGCGAGCGCGATGACGGCGGACAGCACGAAGTCGAGGCCGGCCCGCCAGGGCGAGAAGGTCCCGCTGACGGCTGCGGCGATGGCGACGTGGTACAGCACGATGGCCGTCACGTCGTTGAAGAGACCCTCGCCCTCCAGGGTCGACACCAGCCTTCGCGGCAGCCCGAGTTGTCCCGCGACGGCGGTCGCCGCGACCGGGTCGGGCGGTGCCACGAGGGCGCCGAGCGCGACGGCGGCGGCGACCGGCAGCCCGGGCACGATCGCGCTCGCGACCGTGGCCACCGCCGCGGTGGTGACGAAGACCAGCGCCACGGCCAGCAGGAAGATCGGGCGTTTGTTGGCCGCGAACTGTCTCCACGACGTGCGCCGCACGGAGGCGTAGAGCAGGGGCGGCAGCAGCGCGGGCAGGATCAGGTCCGGCGGGATGTCCACATTGGGCACGAAGTCCAGCACGGCGAGGACGATCCCGAGAAGCGTCATCAGCACCGGCGCAGGCAGCCCCAGCCGGTCCCCCACCGGGACACTCAGCACGGCCCCGAGCAACAGCGCGAACAACAGGGCCAGCTGATCCACGGTCAACGCTCCGGCAGGGTCTGGGCGATCACGATCAGGGAAGATCCAGACCCCAGCGTGCCACGCGCCTACGACAAAGCGTCGGCGACAGCCTCTCGGCCCCGCCTCAGAGCGTTTTGCGCATCGCCCGGTGCGCGATGCCGGCGTCCGGGAACTCCGCACCGTACGCCACGTACCCGAGCCGCTCGTAGAAACCCAGGGCATGCGTCTGCGCGTGCAGATCCACCGCGGCCAGTCCACGCGCGCGTGCCGCGTCCTCGATGGCGCGTACGAGCCCGGCGCCGACGCCGAGCCCGCGCGCCTCCCGCGTCACCGCGAGCCGCCCGAGCGAGCCGACCGTCAGGTCCCCGTCGGTCTTCGCGGCGGCGGCTTCGCCGAACAGCAGGCGTCCGGTACCGAGCGGCACCCCGTCCGCACGGACGGCCAGCACATGCAGTGCCCCGTCGTCGTACGCGTCATACTCGATGTCCTCGGGCACGCCCTGCTCACCGACGAAGACGTCCTTGCGCACCGCGAAGCACGCCTCGCGATCGGAGGCGTCCTCGGCGACCCACACCTGGTAGGCGGCACTCACGCGTAGCTCTCCTCACGCACCTTGTCGAGCGCCATCTGCAGGTCCTCGGGGTAGCCGCTCTCGAACTCCACCCACTGGCCGTCACCGGGGTGCTCGAAGCCGAGCCGCACCGCGTGCAGCCACTGCCGGGTGAGACCGAGCCGCTTGGCGAGCGTCGGGTCCGCGCCGTACGTCAGGTCGCCGACACAGGGATGCCGGTGCGCGGACATGTGCACGCGGATCTGGTGCGTACGTCCCGTCTCCAGCTTGATGTCGAGGAGGCTGGCGGCGCGGAACGCCTCGATGAGGTCGTAGTGCGTGACCGAGGGCTTGCCCTCCGCCGTCACCGCCCACTTGTAGTCGTGGTTCGGGTGGCGCCCGATCGGGGCGTCGATCGTGCCGCTCATCGGGTCCGGGTGGCCCTGGACCAGCGAGTGGTAGCGCTTGTCGACGACGCGCTCCTTGAACTGGCGCTTCAGCGAGGTGTACGCGCGCTCCGACTTGGCCACGGCCATCAGGCCCGAGGTGCCGACGTCGAGCCGGTGCACGATGCCCTGGCGCTCGGCGGCACCGGAGGTCGAGATCCGGTAGCCCGCGGCGGCGAGGCCGCCGATGACGGTGGTCCCGGTCCAGCCGGGGCTCGGATGTGCGGCGACGCCGACCGGCTTCATGATCACGACGATGTCGTCGTCATCGTGAACGATCTCCATGCCCTCGACGGGCTCGGCCACGATCTGCACGGGCGCGGGAGCCTGCGGCATCTCCACTTCCAGCCAGGCGCCGCCGTGCACCCGCTCGGACTTGCCGACCACCGAGCCGTCGACCGTGACCTTCCCCGCGGCGGCGAGCTCGGCCGCCTTCGTGCGGGAGAAGCCGAACATGCGGGAGATGGCGGCGTCGACGCGCTCGCCCTCCAGGCCGTCGGGCACGGGCAGGTTGCGGATCTCGGGAACGGTGCTCACTCGTCGAGTATGCCGGACGGGTCCGACACCGCCCGACCACAGCCCGAACATCAGTGCCCTTGAACGGCCTCGCAGCCCGCGCTCAGTCCTGGTGGCCGGTCTCCTGCGGACCGCACTCAGTCCTGGTGGCCGGTCTCCTGCGGACCGCACTCAGTCCTGGTGGCCGGTCTCCTGCGGACCGCACTCAGTCCTGGTGGCCGGTCCCCTGCGGACCGCACTCAGTCCTGGTGGCCGGTCCCCTGCGGACCGCACTCAGTCCTGGTGGACGCCCCGCAGACCGGCCTCAGTCCATGGACCGCCCCGCAGACCGCGCTCAGTCCTTGTGGACGGTCCCGTCCGGGTCGAGACCGCGGAAGGACAGCAGCACGATCAGGATGCCGCCGCAGACGATCGCCGAGTCGGCCAGGTTGAAGACCGCGAAATGCTTGGGCGCGATGAAGTCGACGACCGCCCCCTCGAAGACGCCCGGCGAGCGGAAGATCCGGTCGGTCAGGTTCCCGAGCGCGCCGCCAAGCAGCAGGCCGAGCGCGATCGCCCAGGGCAGGCTGTACAGCTTGCGCGCGAGCCGGGCGATCACCACGATCACGGCCGCCGCGATCACCGTGAAGATGATGGTGAAGGCCTCGCCGAGCCCGAAGGCCGCGCCCGCGTTGCGGATCGCCTCGAACTTCAGCCAGTCCCCGATGATCTCGATCGAGTCGTGGTGCTCCAGCTTCGCGACCACGATCATCTTGCTGACGAGGTCGAGGACGTACGCCAGGGCGGCGACCGTGAACAGGACGGCGATCCGCCGCTTGCCCTTCGGCCGCTCGGCCGGGACCTCACTGTCACCCGGGCCGGAACCCTCGGCAGGACTCCCGCTCTCGTCCACGCCGGAGCGCCCGTCCGTGGCCGACTCGCCCTGGGCCGACCCGTCCGAGCCGGACCGGTCGCCCGACGCCGCGTTCTCGTCGGACTGCTCCGGCCCGGACCCCGCCGCGCCTGGGATGTCCGGCGTACCGATGATGCGCTCCGCCTCTGCCACGTGAGTCCCTCAACCTAGGTTCCTGACTGAGGACGAGGGTACGACACGCCCTCTGACGCCCACGTGCTCAGGAGCCCTCCCGCGCCGATCAGTAGCGGCGCTCCTGCTTCTGCTTGCACTCGACACACAGGGTGGCGCGCGGGAAGGCCTGCATGCGCGCCTTGCCGATGGGGTTGCCGCAGTTCTCACAGAGTCCGTACGTGCCCGCGTCGAGGCGCTCCAGCGCCCGCTGGGTCTGCTCCAGCATCTCGCGCGCGTTGGCGTTGAGCGCCATCTCCGACTCACGGGTGATGTTCTTCGTACCGGTGTCCGCCTGGTCGTCGCCCGCACCGTCCCCGGAGTCCCTCATCAGGCCCGCGAGCGCCTCCTCGGACGAGGAGATCTCGGAGCTCAGCCGCAGCGCCTCGGACTGGAGCTCCGCGCGTGCCTCCGCGACCTCGTCCGGGGTCCAGGGGTCCTCGCCGGGGCGCACCGCGAGTTCACCGGGCTCCACCACCGCGGAGACCCGTGCCTTGGGGACCGCGCGGGGCTTCTTGGCCGCCGTGGCCGTTCCAGGAGTCTTCTTCGCAACCACCGTCGTGGCTCCCGTCGTCTTCGCGGCCTGGGCCGCGCCCTGGGCCGCGGACGCGACCGCCTTCTTCGCCGTACTGCTCGTACTGCTCGTACTGCCCGTGCTGCTCGTACGGCCCGTGCTGCGCGTGCTGCTGGTGCTGCTGGTGCTCTTCTTGGCGGCGCGCTTCGCACCGGCCCTCTTCGTCGTACCGCCCTTCGCAGGCGCAGACTCCTCCGGAGCGGCCTCCGCCACCGCGGCCTTCTTCCCGACGGCCTTCTTGGCCACCGCCTTCTTGGCAGCGGTCTTCTTGGCCGAAGCCTTCTTGACCCCCGTCTTCGAAGCAGCCGCCTTCGGGGCAGCTGTTTTCGAAGCAGCCGCCTTCGAAGCGGACGCCTTGGAAGCGGCCCCCTTGGAAGCAGCCGACTTCCCGGTCGCCCCGGCCGCCACCTCGGACGCCGTGGACGTCCGGGACGCCTCGCCCGCCTTGGCAGCCCTCTTGGAAGCGTTCTTCACCGGCTTGGAGCCGGTGCTCCCGCCTTCCGCCGGCGCCGCCTGCGCGCTCTTCTTCCCACTCACATCCTTGGCCGCCGGACCCGTGGATCTGCCGGACGCCGACTGCTGTACGGCGGTCTTCTTCGCCACCATGGCCGCGGCCCCTTCACATATTGTGATCTTGCTCGCGAATCGTGCTGGGACGATAAATCGACTTCCGGCCCGCGGCAACGCAGCACACCAGCGATTCGCCCGCCCCGCGGGTCCCGCACGACAAGCCTTCAAGCGTTGTGCCCAGCTCCCCGCCCGGTAATCCGCCGAGTCCGGCGTCCCAGGATCCGGACGTCGACACCTCGCCATTCGGGTCACTGCGCAGGCCACCGGGCCTCCCCGGAAAACCGGTCGGGCACTGTCCTCGCGGCGCCGTACACTGGGCGGAGCGAGAAGCATGGATGGGGACGAGTAGCGGCGTAAGCGGCCAGGAGCGACCCGGGGGCGGTGGAAGCCCGGGGGCGAGCGCGACGCGAAGATCACCCCGGAGCCGCCGGAAGAAAGCCGCAGCCCAGCTGCCAAGGCCAGTAGACCCGGTATCGCGACCCCAATGAGGGGGCTCACCGGTGCACACAGAGCACCGGAGGGCCAAGGAGGGTGGTACCGCGGGAGCGCGCCGCACACGGCGTCCGCAGCGGCTGCTAGGCAGCCGTACAGGCTCTCGTCCCTCCGACGGAAGGCAGCAAGTCCGTTGGAGGAAGCTCGCTGATGACAGCGCCGACGTACCGCCAGGTGCCCGCCCAGGTCGACCTGCCCGCCCTCGAGCACGCCGTGCTCGACCTGTGGCGCGAGCAGAAGATCTTCGCCAAGAGCCTTGAGCAGTCCGAGGGCCGCCCCGAATGGGTGTTCTACGAGGGCCCGCCCACCGCGAACGGCATGCCGGGAGCCCACCACATCGAGGCGCGCGTCTTCAAGGACGTCTTCCCGCGCTTCCGCACCATGCGCGGCTATCACGTGGCCCGCAAGGCCGGCTGGGACTGCCATGGCCTCCCCGTCGAGCTGGCCGTCGAGAAGGAACTCGGCTTCAACGGCAAGCAGGACATCGAGGCGTACGGCATCGCCGAGTTCAACGCCAGGTGCCGCGAGTCCGTGACCCGCCACACCGACGCCTTCGAGGAGCTCACGACCCGCATGGGTTACTGGGCGGACCTCAATGACCCCTACCGCACGATGGACCCCGAGTACATCGACTCGGTCTGGTGGTCGCTCAAGGAGATCTTCAACAAGGGTCTGCTGGTCCAGGACTACCGCGTCGCCCCGTGGTGCCCGCGCGACGAGACGGGCCTGTCGGACCACGAGCTGGCGCAGGGTTACGAGACGATCGTCGACCCCTCCGTGTACGTCCGTTTCCCGCTCACCTCCGGTCCGCTCGCCGGCCGCGCCGCGCTCCTGGTCTGGACGACGACCCCGTGGACGCTGGTCTCCAACACCGCGGTCGCCGCGCGCCCCGACGTCACCTACGTCGTCGCGACCGACGGCGAGGAGCAGCTCGTCGTCGCCGAGCCGCTGCTGGCCAAGACGCTCGGCGAGGGCTGGGAGACCACCGGCGAGACCTTCACCGGCGCCGAGATGGAGCGCTGGACGTATCAACGTCCGTTCGAGCTCGTGGAGTTCCCGGAGCCCGCCCACTACGTGGTGAACGCGGAGTACGTGACGACCGAGGACGGTACGGGCCTGGTCCACCAGTCCCCCGCTTTCGGTGAGGAGGACCTCAAGGTCTGCCGCGCGTACGGCCTGCCGGTCGTGAACCCGGTCCGTCCGAACGGCACCTTCGCCGAGGACGTGCCGCTGGTGGGCGGCGTCTTCTTCAAGAAGGCGGACGAAAAGCTCACCGAGGACCTCAAGGACCGCGGTCTGCTCTTCAAGCACGTGCCGTACGAGCACAGCTACCCGCACTGCTGGCGCTGCCACACCGCGCTCCTCTACTACGCGCAGCCCTCCTGGTACATCCGCACCACGGCCGTCAAGGACCGCCTCCTCCAGGAGAACGAGAACACCAACTGGTTCCCGGACACCGTCAAGCACGGCAGGTACGGCGACTGGCTGAACAACAACATCGACTGGGCGCTGTCCCGCAGCCGCTACTGGGGCACCCCGCTGCCGATCTGGCGCTGCACGGAGGACCACCTCACCGTCGTGGGCTCCCGCGCGGAGCTCACCGAGCTGACCGGCACCGACCAGTCGGAGCTTGACCCGCACCGCCCGTTCATCGACGCGGTCACGTTCCCCTGCCCCCGGTGCGCCGAAACGGCGACCCGCGTGCCGGAGGTCATCGACGCCTGGTACGACTCGGGTTCGATGCCGTTCGCGCAGTGGGGCTACCCGTACAAGAACAAGGACCTGTTCGAGTCCCGCTACCCGGCGCAGTTCATCTCGGAGGCAATCGACCAGACCCGCGGCTGGTTCTACACGCTGATGGCCGTCGGCACCCTGGTCTTCGACAAGTCGTCGTACGAGAACGTGGTCTGCCTGGGCCACATCCTCGCCGAGGACGGCCGCAAGATGTCCAAGCACCTGGGCAACATCCTGCAGCCGATCCCGCTGATGGACCAGCACGGCGCCGACGCGGTCCGCTGGTTCATGGCGGCCGGCGGCTCCCCCTGGTCCGCCCGCCGCGTGGGCCACGGCACCATCCAGGAGGTCGTCCGCAAGACGCTCCTCACGTACTGGAACACGGTCGCCTTCCAGGCCCTGTACGCGCGGACGTCCGGCTGGGCGCCGAGCGAGGCGGATCCGGCCCCGGCCGACCGCCCGGTCCTGGACCGCTGGCTCCTGTCCGAACTCCACGCGCTCACCGACCAGGTGACACAGGCCCTGGAGTCGTACGACACCCAGCGCGCCGGCAAACTCCTCTCCGCCTTCGTCGACGACCTGTCCAACTGGTATGTACGCCGCTCGCGTCGCCGCTTCTGGCAGGGCGACAAGGCGGCGCTGCGCACCCTGCACGAGGTCGTCGAGACGGTCACGCGCCTGATGGCCCCGCTGACCCCGTTCATCACCGAGCGGGTCTGGCAGGACCTGGTGGTGCCGGTCACGCCGGGTGCCCCCGAGTCCGTACACCTGTCCTCCTGGCCCGAGGCGGACCTGTCCGTCATCGACCCGGAACTGTCCAGGCAGATGGTGCTCGTACGCCGTCTCGTGGAGCTGGGCCGCGCCACGCGCGCGGAGTCGGGTGTCAAGACCCGCCAGCCGCTGTCCCGCGCCTTGGTAGCGGCAACGGGCTTCGACTCCCTCTCCCCCGAGCTCCACGCCCAGATCACCGAGGAGCTGAACGTCTCCTCGCTCGCCTCCCTCTCCGAGGTCGGCGGCTCCCTGGTCGACACCACGGCCAAGGCGAACTTCCGCGCCCTGGGCAAGCGCTTCGGCAAGGGCGTCCAGGCGGTGGCGAAGGCCGTCGCGGAGGCCGATGCCGCCGCGCTCTCCCTCGCCCTGCGCACGGGCACCGCCTCGGTCCAGGTCGACGGCGAGACGGTGACGCTGGCCCCCGATGAGGTGATCATCACAGAGACCCCCCGCGAAGGCTGGTCCGTCGCCTCGGACTCCGGCGCGACCGTCGCCCTCGACCTGGAGATCACCGAGGAACTGCGCCAGGCGGGCCTCGCCCGTGACGCGATCCGCCTGATCCAGGAGGCCCGCAAGAACAGCGGCCTCGACGTCGCCGACCGCATCGCGCTCCGCTGGACCTCCACGGACCCGAAGGTCATCGCCGCACTCGCCGAGCACTCCACCCTCATCGCCGACGAGGTCCTCGCCACAGACTTCGCCCAGGGCGAGGCGGACGACACCTACGGCACCCCGTTCACCGACGAGCCCCTGTCCCTGACCTTCCGCCTCCGCAAGGCATAAGAGGGGGTCCTAGCCCGTCGGGAGCTGGAGAGATCTCCCAGCGCCGGACGGGCTGGAGGTCTCCATCCCGTCCGGCGCTGGAGGTTTCAGCCCGTCCGGGCTGGAGGTTTCAGCCCGTCCGGGCTGGAGGACGAGCCAGTGCCATCCCGATCCCCCACCCACCCGTGAGGGCGGCACTCTTCAGCCCCGGCCGGGCGAGGGATCTTCAGCCCGTCCGGCGTTTGAGGACGAGGCCGTCCAGGCCGACAGCGGGGGTCTGGGGGCGGCAGCCCCCGGATCCGGGACGGGCAGGGGCGGAGGGGGCGAACAACCCCCCACGCCCACCCCCACCACGCACACGAGAAGGCCCGGGACCACCACAATCACAGTGGTCCCGGGCCTTCTCGCATCACGCCCCGCACAGTCGCCGACAAGCACCGCACAAAAGGGCGAGGCCCCCGAACCCGGGGGCCCCGCCCTGAACGCTGCCGACGCCTAAGGCGTACCGCAGGCCGTCAGTTGTCGTCCTCATCGATGAGGAACCCACGCATCGGCGAGGGAGCCTGCTGCATCGGCGAAGGCCCCTGCGGCCGCACCGGCGCCATCGGCTGAGTCATCGCCGGAGTCATCTGCTGCTGTCCACCGTAGGACGGCGGAGCCGGAGCCGGACCGCCCATCTGCCCACCGTAGGACGGCGCACTCGCACCGGCCGGAGCCATGGACGGCGCGGAAGGCGACGGCAGCGACGCGGTCGCCGGAACCCGCGGCGGAGCCAGCGAGTCATCGGCCTGGGTCTCCAGCTGACGCAGCTGGGACTCGAGGTAGGACTTCAGCCGGGTCCGGTACTCACGCTCGAAGCCGCGCAGATCCTCGACCTTGCGCTCCAGCGTGGCGCGGGCAGACTCCAGGGAGCCCATCGCGACGCGGTGCTTCTCCTGGGCGTCCCGCTCCAGCGCGTCGGCCTTGGCGCGCGCGTCGCGCTCCAGGCCCTCGGCACGGCTGCGGGCCTCGCCGACGATCTTGTTGGCTTCGGAGCGGGCCTCGGCGATCGCCTGGTCGGCGGTCTGCTGGGCCAGCGAGAGCACACGGGCGGCGCTGTCGCCGCCGGGGCCCTGACCGGGCTGCGGCATCTGCGGACCGTGACCGCCCATGGGGCCGCCCATCGGACCACCCATGGGTCCGCCCATCGGGCCACCCATCTGCTGCTGCATCTGCGGCTGCATCTGGCCGGGGTGCTGCTGCATCTGCTGGCCGGGACCCTGGCCCATGGGGCCCTGGCCCATCTGCCCTTGTCCCATCGGGCCCTGGCCCATCGGACCCTGACCCATGGGCCCTTGTCCCATCGGGCCCTGACCCTGCGGACCACCCTGGCCACTGGGGCCGGCGGGCAGCTGCGGCGCACCGCTGGGCAGCTGGGGCGGGCCGCCCATGGGGCCACCCATCTGCTGCTGCGGCGGGCCCGATATGCCGGCGGGTACGGGGCCACCGGGGCCACGCATGCCCTGCGGCGGACCCTGCTGCTGGTCCTGCTGCTCGGGCGGCTTACGCATGCCCTGCTGCTGGTTCTGCGCAGCCGCGCGCGTGGCCGCCGCCAGTTTGGCGCGCAGGTCCTCGTTCTCGCGGAGCAAGCGCGTCAGTTCGGCTTCGACCTCATCGAGGAAGGCATCGACCTCGTCCTCGTCATAGCCTTCTCGGAGGCGGACGGTCGTGAACTGCTTGTTCCGCACGTCCTCGGGGGTCAACGGCATCTCTTCACCTCAACGTAGTCGTCGGCATTCGGCAAGACCGTATCGTTCACACCAACACCGACCTGACGACGGTGATCAGGATGTACACGATGATCATCAGTACGAAGAAGGACAGGTCGAGCGCCACGCCCCCGAGACGCAGCGGCGGAATGAACCGCCGCAGGAGCTTGAGCGGTGGATCAGTGACAGTGTAGGTGGCCTCCAGAACGACCACCATCGCCTTGCCGGGCTGCCATGAGCGGGCGAACTGGAAGACGTAGTCCATGACCAACCGGAAGATCAGCACGATGAGGAAACACATCAGCGCGACGTAGAGAACCTGCCCGACCACGCTCATGATCCGTGCTTCCCTCTCCCCTGTTTCCGTACGTTTCCGTACCTTGACTCCGGTCCTGCGTCTCAGCTCTGGTTGAAGAACCCGCCCTCTGCGATACGGGCCTTGTCCTCCGCCGTGACATCGACGTTAGCAGGCGACAACAGGAACACCTTCTGCGTCACCCGCTCGATGCTGCCGTGGAGACCAAACACCAAACCGGCCGCAAAGTCGACAAGTCGCTTCGCATCTGTGTCATCCATCTCAGTCAGATTCATGATCACCGGGGTGCCCTCACGGAAGTGTTCCCCGATGGTACGGGCCTCGTTGTAGGTCCGGGGGTGCAATGTGGTGATCCGGTAAGGCTCCCGCTCGGACACGACCTTGGGCATGATCACCGGGGCGTTCTTCTCCATGCTTTGACGTTCTTGTGTGATGGACGCCACGGGGGCGATTCGCGCAGGACGCCCGGATTCCGCGGACAGCGAAGAGGAATGCGGCACCGAGTCACGCTGCGCCGGAGGCTGTACCACTCGTACCGATTCGTCCCGTTGGGACTGATGCGCCTGGTGTGACTGGTGCGGCGGCTCGTGCCGCCGACGGTCCCGCTCGGGCTCCGGGTCAAGCTCGGGCTCGAAGTCGTCATCGGGGTCGAAACCCCTGCCGTCGTACCCATCGTCCTCCACGAGGCCGAGGTAGACCGCCATCTTGCGCATCGCGCCGGCCATGCTCTGAGTCCTCCGCTCTGTGGTGGATCGGCTCACGATTGCCAAGTGCCCGCGATCCACGAGGTCGTTATGCCCGCCCATCGGCGGTAATGACCATATTTTCTGCTGTGGTCCGACTTCTTGGCGACGTTACCCGAGCCTGGGTCGGACTCCGAGTACCGCAGTACCGACGCGTACATGTGTCGCTCCGGCCGCAACGGCTTGTTCGAGGTCCGTACTCATACCTGCCGAGACCATGTTCGCAGCCGGATGGGCACGGCGCATAGCAGTCGACAAATCCATCAGCCGCTCGAACGCCGCCTGTTGGCGCCCGGCATAGGGTCCGGTGAGCGGCGCCACGGTCATCAGCCCGTCGAGGCGGAGCCCCGGCGCCGCAGCGACCAGATCGCCCAACTCCTCGATCCCGCCGACCCCTACGCCTCCCCGCTCCCCCCGGCCGCTCTCCTCCGCGTCCAGCGCGACCTGGATGAGACATCCCACCTCGCGCTCGCTGCGCACCGCCTCCTTCGACAGTGCGGTGACGAGCTTGGCGCGATCGACGGACTGCACGAGATCCGCGTAACCGAGCACGGAACGCACCTTGTTGGTCTGCAACTGACCGACAAAGTGCCAGGAGAGCGGCAGATCGGAACATTCCGCCGCTTTGGGCGCCGCGTCCTGATCCCGGTTCTCGGCGACATGACGCACACCGAGTTCGGACAGGATCCGCACATCACCGGCGGGATAGGTCTTGGTGACCACGATCAGGGTCACCTCTTCACGCTTGCGCCCGGCGGCCACGCACGCCGCCATGATGCGATTCTCCACTTGCGCCAGATTTCCGGCGAGTTGACCCCTGCGGTCCGTCATGTCCTATCAGTCCAGCCAGACATAACCCGCGAGCCGCCCGGTGGTGCGGTCGCGGCGGTAGGAGAAGTGGTCCGCCGATTCGAGCGTGCACACCGGCGACTGCTCCCGGTCACGCACCCCGAGCCGTGCCAACTGGGCGTGCACTCCCGCGGTCACATCCACCGACGGCGTGCCCCAACTGGTCTCGGCATGTGCGGCGGGTTCGACGGCGGCGACCTCGGCCCGCATCGCGTCCGGCACTTCGTAGCACCGCCCGCAGACGGCGGGTCCGGTGCGGGCGACGATCCGGGACGGCTCGGCACCCAGCTCCGCCATGGCCCGTACGGCGGCGGGGACGACGCCCGCGACCATGCCGGGCCGTCCCGCGTGGGCGGCGGCGACGATTTTGGCGACGGGATCGGCGAGCAGTACCGGCGTGCAGTCCGCGGTGAGCACGGCGAGGGCGAGTCCCCGGCGCGCTGTGACGATCGCGTCGACGCACGGGATCTCCGAAGAGAGCCACGGACCGTCGACCACCGCCACGTCCGACCCGTGGACCTGGTTCATCCAGACGACCTGGGCCGGGTCAAGGCCCAGCGACTTGGCGGCGAGTTCACGATTGGTCCGTACGGCGTCGGGGTCGTCGCCGACCGCTCCGCCGAGGTTGAGCTCCTCGTACGGAACGGCGCTCACCCCGCCCCACCTGTCGGTGAAGGCGAAGTGCGCGCCGCTCACTGTGCTCGTTCCGGAGCGCTGTCCTATCACTTCAGGAAGTCCGGCACGTCCAGCTCCTCGGCCGCGCTGTCCGAGTACGAGCGGGACGGCGGGACCGGCGGCGAGACCGGGATCTCGTTGACCGGCTCCGGCGCGGGCGCCGAGGTCTCCTTCGGCGTGACGCTGCCGAGCGAGCCGAAGGACGGGCGGCTGTCGGAGGAGGACCGCACCGGAGTGGGCTCCTCGCGCTTGGCCGAGGACGCGCCGAGGATGTTGTCCCGCTTGGTCGGCGGCTGACCGCCGTCGAAGCCGGCGGCGATGACGGTGACCCGCACCTCGTCGCCGAGCGCGTCGTCGATGACCGCGCCGAAGATGATGTTGGCCTCGGGGTGCGCGGCCTCACTCACCAGCTGGGCGGCCTCGTTGATCTCGAAGAGACCGAGGTCGGAGCCACCGGAGATGGAGAGCAGCACGCCACGGGCGCCGTCGATGGAGGCTTCGAGAAGCGGCGAGGAGATCGCCATCTCGGCCGCCGCCACCGCGCGGTCGTCTCCACGGGCCGAGCCGATCCCCATGAGGGCCGAACCGGCCTCGGACATCACGGACTTGACGTCGGCGAAGTCGAGGTTGATCAGACCGGGTGTGGTGATGAGATCGGTGATGCCCTGAACACCGGACAGCAGGACCTGGTCCGCCGACTTGAAGGCGTCGAGGACGGAGACCTGGCGGTCCGAGATGGACAGCAGCCGGTCGTTCGGGATGACGATGAGGGTGTCGACCTCTTCACGGAGTTCGGCGATGCCGTCCTCCGCCTGGTTGGCCCGGCGCCGTCCCTCGAAGGTGAACGGGCGCGTGACCACGCCGATGGTGAGGGCGCCGAGCGAGCGGGCGATGTTGGCGACGACGGGTGCGCCGCCGGTGCCTGTGCCGCCGCCCTCGCCGGCCGTCACGAAGACCATGTCGGCCCCCTTGAGGACCTCCTCGATCTCCTCGCGGTGGTCCTCGGCCGCCTTGCGGCCGACGGCCGGGTTGGCTCCGGCGCCGAGTCCGCGGGTGAGTTCCCGGCCGACGTCGAGCTTGACGTCGGCGTCGCTCATCAACAGAGCTTGCGCGTCGGTGTTGATGGCGATGAACTCGACGCCCTTGAGACCGACCTCGATCATCCGGTTGATGGCATTGACACCACCGCCGCCGACACCGATGACTTTGATGACTGCGAGGTAGTTCTGCGGTGCTGCCACGTCGAAGGCCTCTCGCCTCGAGTTACGTGTCGTCGCCTCGCACGTTCGCGATCCGACGACTGATGCCGAATGGGACGGTCCGAACGCCGACCCGAACCCTAACGTTGAAGTTTAGGGTTACCAGTGTGTCTGTTCCTTGGACTCTTCCGAACAGGACACTAAGTCGACAAGTGGCGCACGTTCAACGAACACGCCGAACCTCCCGTTTTTCTTTTCACCCTATGTGATCAGCCGTAGCAGTGCCCAACCAGGGTGCTGGCCTGCGCAGATGTGCGTCAACTCCCTGATGACGCAGGGGCGGTGGGGACACTTACGTCGAAGTGCCGCGCCTCGGGAGCCGCTTTCATGAGAGCGGTGAGCGTACGGGCCTTCGCCGCGCCCTTCTCGCTGCTCCCCCACTCGACGGTCCGGCCGCCCTTCAACTCCAGCGAGATGGAGTCGTACGAGCCGACCTTGACGACCTGGGTGTCGCGGGCGACGGCGGCCGGAATGTCACCGACAGCCGTCACCGCCTCCCGCACCAGCCGGTCGGTGCCGAAGCGACGCAGACCCGCCGACCGAGAGACCGTCAATTCCAGTACGGGCACGCTCTTCGGAGCATCCGAAACCGTCGCGAATCGCACACCCTGGGCGTCCACTTCGACGAACTTTCCGCCCTTTTCTTCAATCAGGACCGGAGTGCGCTCGGTCACTTTCAGTCCGATTCCATGCGGCCAGGAACGGACGACATCAACCGAGTCAATTCGGGGCAATTTCTGCAGCAGTCGTTCCTCAATGGCGTCGGTGTCGACGGAAATCAGCGGCGATCCGACCGGAACATCGGCCGCTTCTCGCACCTGCTGATCCGTCAGCACCCGCATCCCGGAGGCCGATACACGCTCCACGCGCAGCCATTTCGAGCCGTAGAGAACCCACACGGAGGCGGCACCGAGCAACACCGCGGCGAGCAAAAGGATGATGAGCGTACGAGGCCGGGGCAGCCTCCCGATACGGGGCCGCCGGGGCGGGCCGGACTCCACCTTCTGCCGTTCACCGCGCTCGGCGGTAGTCGGTCCGGCCACGCGCACTCCCTCTCCCTGGCTCGGCTCACCTCCGGGGCGCCCAAGCCGATGTGGAGAGGTCGACCGTGCTCAGCCCTTCGGGCCTCCGCGCGCTCGATCTCCCGACACCGACGCGCCCCTTCGGCTCACTCGCCGAGCATTACTGGCGGCGGTGCGAGGCGATCGCCTCGTACACCATGCCGACGAGCAGGTCGTCGGCGTCCCGGCGGCCGAACTCGCTGGCGGCGCGGGACATCTCGTACAACCGGTGCGGGTCGCCGAGCACGGGCAGGACGTTGCCCTGGATCCACTCGGGCGTCAGTTCCGCGTCGTCGACAAGCAGTCCGCCGCCGGCCTTGACCACCGGCTGGGCGTTCAGCCGCTGTTCGCCGTTGCCGATGGGCAGCGGGACGTAGGCGGCGGGGAGCCCGACGGCGGAGAGTTCGGCGACGGTCATCGCGCCCGCGCGGCAGAGCATCATGTCGGCCGCGGCGTACGCGAGGTCCATCCGGTCCACGTACGGTACCGGGATGTACGGGGGCATTCCCGGCATCTGGTGCACCTGCGGCAGTTCGTTCTTCGGGCCGACCGCGTGCAGGATCTGGATACCGGCCTGCTGGAGGTAGGGAGCAACCCGCTCGATGACCTCGTTCAGGTGGCGGGCGCCCTGGGAGCCGCCCGAGACGAGCAGGGTCGGCAGCGCGGGGTCGAGGCCGAAGTAGGCGCGGGCCTCCGGGCGTACGGCGGCCCGGTCGAGGGTGGCGATGGAGCGGCGCAGCGGGATGCCGATGTAGCGGGCGCCGCGGAGCTTGCTGTCGGGCGTCGAGACGGCGACCTGGGCCGCGTACCGGGAACCGATCTTGTTGGCCAGGCCGGGCCGGGCGTTGGCCTCGTGGATGATGATCGGCACGCCCAGGCGCTTGGCAGCGAGGTAGCCGGGCAGGGCGACATAGCCGCCGAAGCCGACGACCGCGTCCGCCTTGGTGCGCTCCAGGATCTGCTCGGTCGCCTTGATGGTGCCGCGCAGCCGCCCCGGTACGGTGATCAGCTCGGGGGTGGGCTTGCGTGGCAGTGGGACGGCGGGGATCAGCGCGAGGTCGTAACCCCGCTCGGGTACGAGTCGGGTCTCAAGGCCGCGCTCCGTGCCCAGTGCCGTGATTCCCACGGTCGGGTCCTGCCTGCGCAGGGCGTCCGCGAGGGCGAGCGCGGGCTCGATGTGGCCGGCGGTCCCCCCGCCGGCGAGTACGACATGCACCGAAATTCACCGCTCTCCGGACGAACGCGCCGCCGAGGCACGCCGTCGCATTGTGTTCCATCTCCGAGGCCCCGCGTTTTCCCTCGCGGAGCCTCTCACCGCAGCCCGCTTTCTGCCAAAGCGGGGTTGCCGCATCGCGAGCGCCGCCCGCGCCGCGGGGTCCTCGCGGGCGAAGGCGATCAGCAGTCCGATGGCGAACATGGTCGGCAGCAGGGCGGAACCCCCGTAGGAGAACAGCGGGAGCGGGACACCGGCGATCGGCAGCAGACCGAGCACCGCACCGATGTTGATCACGGCCTGGGCCGTGATCCAGGTGGTCACGCCTCCCGCGGCATACCTCACGAAGGGGTCCTCCGTGCGTCCGGCCACGCGGATACCCGCATAGCCTAGAGCCGCGAAGAGGGCGAGCACCGACAGCGTCCCCGCCAGGCCCAGTTCCTCCCCGGTGATGGCGAAGATGAAGTCCGTGTGCGCTTCGGGCAGTTGCCCCCATTTTTCCACACTGGCGCCGAGCCCCGACCCGAAGAGCCCGCCCGAGGCGAGGGCGTAGATGCCGTGCACGGCCTGCCAGCAGTCGACAGGTCCCGCCTGGGGTTCGGTCGCGCCGAGGCAGGAGAGGCGCGCCATGCGGTTCGGGCTGGTCTTGATGAGGATGAACCCGAGCGTCAGGGCGATGGAGAGCACGCCCCCGAACAGGCGCGTCGGCGCCCCGGCCAGCCACAGCAGCCCGAAGAGGATGGCGGTGAGGATGATCGCCGTCCCCATGTCGCCGCCGAGCATGATCAGCCCGAGCAGCATGAAGGCCACCGGAACGAGCGGCACCAGCATGTGCTTCCACTGCGCCAGCAGCCGCTTGTCCTGCTTGCGGGCGAGCAGATCGGCGCCCCAGAGCACGAGCGCCAGCTTGCCGAACTCGCTCGGCTGGAGCTGGAAGGGGCCGCCGACGGAGATCCAGTTCTGGTTGCCGTTGACCGCCACTCCTATCCCCGGCACCTGCACCAGGATCATCAGGAAGACGGAGCCCGCCAGTATCGGATAGGCCAGCGCCCGGTGCAGCCGCACGGGCATCCGCGAGGCGACGAGCATCAGCACGCCCCCGATACAGGCGGCCAGGAACTGCTTCCGGAAGAAGTACGACCCCGGCAGCGAGAGCTGCAACGCCGTGATCTGCGAGGCCGAGTAGACCATCACCAGACCGAGCACGGTGATCAGCAGACTGCCGCCGAGGATCAGGTAGTACGCGGTCAGCGGCCGGTCCCAGGCCTTGTGGACGCGTACGTAGAGGGTGAGCAACGGGTTCTCGCGCGGGGAGCGGAGGACGGCGGGCCGCTTCGGGGCCCGCTGGACCGGCGGCCTGCCGGTGCGGCTGCTGGGCATCACCGGCTCCCGTCGTCGCTGTGGGAGGGCGTGACGCCGGGGATCTCCCCGGGCCTTTCGGGCACGAGGGGTGGGACCGTCTTGAACAGCGCCGTGCCATCGGCGGAAAGCCGCCGACGAAGCACCGGCCACGATGGCGTCACGCGTCGCTCCCAAGGGTCCCGGGCGCCCGGGCCGGCGGCTTCGGACCCGCCGTCAGGCGCCGGCGGCGCCGAGTTCGCGAACCGCTTCCGCGAAAGCGTCACCGCGCTTGTTGTAGTTGGCGAACATATCCATGGAGGCGCAGGCCGGCGCCAGCAGCACCGTGTCGCCCGCCCGAGCGAGCCCCCGCGCCTCCCGAACCGCCGCGAGCATCGCCCCAGTGTCGGTCCGGTCGAGGTCGACGACGGGTACTTCCGGCGCGTGTCGCGCGAGCGCTTCCCGGATGAGGGCCCGGTCGGCGCCGATCAGCACGGCGCCTCGCAGTCGCTTTGCCGACTTGGCGACCAGTTCGTCGAAGGTCGCGCCCTTGGCCAGCCCGCCCGCGATCCACACGATCGACTCGTAGGCGGCCAAGGAGGCTTCCGCCGCATGGGTGTTGGTGGCCTTGGAGTCGTCGATGTACGCGACCCCGTCCACGTCGGCGACGTGCGCGATGCGGTGGGCGTCCGGCCGGAAGGCCCGCAGACCGTCCCGTACGGCCGCGGCGGGCACCCCGTAGGCGCGTGCCAGGGCCGCCGCCGCGAGCGCGTTGGCGATGTTGTGCGGGGCGGGCGGATGGACGTCCGACACCTCCGCGAGTTCCTGGGCGTTCTTCTGCCGGTTGTCGACAAAGGCGCGGTCGACCAGGATGCCGTCCACGACGCCGAGTTGGGAGGGCCCGGGCGCGCCGAGAGTGAACCCGATCGCCCGGCAGCCCTCCTCGACGTCCGCCTCGCGCACCAGTTCCTCGGTGGCCTTGTCGGCCACGTTGTAGACGCAGGCGACCCGATTGCCTTCGTAGATACGGCCCTTGTCGGCGGTGTACGCCTCCATGGAGCCGTGCCAGTCGAGGTGGTCGGGTGCCAGGTTCAGCACGGCGGCCGAGTGGGCCCGCAGGGAGGGCGCCCAGTGCAGCTGATAGCTCGACAGCTCCACCGCGAGGACGTCGTACGTCTCCTCGCCGAGGACCGCGTCCAGCAGGGAGACCCCGATGTTGCCGACGGCCGCCGTACGCAGCCCTGCCGCCTTCAGGATCGAGGCGAGCATCTGGACGGTGGTGGTCTTGCCGTTGGTGCCGGTGACGGCGAGCCAGGGAGCCGCATCGGGGCCCCTGAGCCGCCAGGCCAGCTCGACGTCGCCCCAGACCGGGACGCCGGCCTCGGCGGCCGCGGCGAACAGCGGCTTGTCCGGCTTCCAGCCGGGCGCGGTGACGATGAGGTCGGTGCCCCGAGGCAGGGTGGCGCCGTCACCGAGGCGCACGGTGATGCCGAGCGCCTCCAGTTCCGCGGCCTGGTCCCGGGAGCGCTCGTCGTCGCCGTCGTTGACGACCGTGACGACCGCGCCGAGACCGTGCAGCACACGGGCCGCCGGGATCCCGGAGACACCGAGCCCCGCGACGGTGACGTTCCTGCCCTGCCAGTTGGTCACTTCTTGGCTGCCCATCCTGCGTAGAAGAGGCCGAGACCGACGATCACGCACATGCCCTGGATGATCCAGAAGCGGACCACGACAAGGACTTCGGACCACCCCTTGAGTTCGAAGTGGTGCTGGAGTGGCGCCATTCGGAAGACTCGCTTGCCGGTCATCTTGAAGGAGCCGACCTGGATGACCACCGACATGGTGATGAGGACGAAGAGGCCGCCGAGCAGGGCGACCAGGAGCTCCGTGCGGGAGCAGATCGCGAGTCCGGCGAGCGCGCCGCCGAGGGCCAGCGAACCGGTGTCACCCATGAAGATCTTGGCCGGCGAGGTGTTCCACCACAGGAAGCCGAAGCAGGAGCCCATGAGGGCCGAGGCTACGACCGCGAGGTCCAGGGGATCCCGCACCTCGTAACAGGCGGCCGGGTTGGTGAGCGTCTGCGCGTTGGCGCAGGACTCCTGGAACTGCCAGACACCGATGAAGGTGTAGGCACCGAACACCATCGTCGCGGCGCCGGTGGCGAGGCCGTCAAGACCGTCCGTCAGGTTCACGCCGTTGGACATGGCCAGGATCATGAACAGCGCCCAGACCACGAACAGCACCGGGCCGATGGACCAGCCGAAGTCCTGGACGAAGGAGATCTTCGTGGAGGCCGGGGTGTTGCCGAGGCTGTCGGAGAACTGAAGGGCCAGTACCGCGAAGGCGATACCGACGATCAGCTGTCCGGCCATCTTCGCCTTGGCCCGCAGACCGAGCGAACGCCGCTTGACGATCTTGATGTAGTCGTCCAGGAAGCCGACCAGGCCCATGCCCGACATCAGGCCGAGCACCAGCAGACCCGAGAAGGTCGGCGGCTTGCCGGTGATCACCTTGCTCAGGAAGTACGCGATGATCGTCGCCAGGATGAAGGCGATACCACCCATGGTCGGCGTACCGCGCTTGCTGTGGTGCTCACGCGGGCCGTCGTCGCGGATGTACTGGCCGTAGCCCTTGCGGGCCAGCAGCTTGATCAGCAGCGGTGTGCCGATCAGCGTCAGGAAGAGACCGATGACGCCTGAGAACAGGATCTGATTCATCATCAGGCGACAACCTCACCCTCGACGCCGCTGTCGAGCAGCGCGAGCGCCACCCGTTCGAGCCCGACCGACCGGGACGCCTTCACGAGCACGACGTCCCCCGGGCGCAGTTCACTGCGCAACAGGTCGACAGCCGCCTGTGCGTCGGACACGTGCACCGACTCCTCACCCCACGAACCCTCGTTATATGCGCCCAGTTGGAGCCAGGACGCTTCCCTGCCCCCGACCGCGACGAGCTTGCTGACGTTGAGTCGGACGGCGAGCCGCCCGATCGCGTCGTGCTCGGCGAGCGCCTCGTCCCCGAGCTCGGCCATCTGACCGAGCACCGCCCACGTACGACGCCCTTTGCCCATGGCCGCGAGCGCGCGCAGGGCGGCTCGCATGGACTCGGGGTTCGCGTTGTAGGCGTCGTTGACGACCGTCACGCCGTCCGGGCGCTCGGTGACCTCCATCCGCCAGCGGGAGAGGGAGCCCGCCTCGGAGAGCGCACCTGCGATCTCGTCTGCGGACAAGCCCAGCTCATGGGCGACGGCGGCCGCGGCGAGCGCGTTCGACACGTGATGCTCACCGTACAGGCGCATGGTCACGTCACTGCACCCGGAGGGTGTGCGAAGGCTGAAGGAAGGCTGTCCGCTCTCCGTGAGACGGACGTTCTCGGCGCGTACGTCCGCTTCGTCGGACTCTCCGAAGAGAATCACGCGCGCCTTCGTGCGCGATGCCATGGCCCGTACGAGGGGATCGTCGGCGTTGAGGATCGCCGCGCCGTCCTCGGGAAGGCCCTCGACCAACTCGCCCTTCGCCTGCGCGATCTGCTCACGGCCGCCGAACTCGCCGATGTGGGCGGTGCCGACGTTGAGGACGAGACCGATCTTCGGAGGGGTGAGCCCGGTCAGGTACCGGATGTGGCCGATGCCGCGGGCGCCCATCTCCAGGACCAGGAACCTGGTCTCCTCGGTGGCGGTGAGCGCGGTGAGCGGCAGCCCGATCTCGTTGTTGAGCGAGCCCGGCGTGAAGACCGTCGGCGCCTTGCTGCGCAGTACCTGCGCGATGAGGTCCTTGGTGCTGGTCTTGCCCGCCGAACCGGTCAGCGCGACGAGGGTCGCGCCCAGCCGTTCGACGACATGGCGCGCGAGGGCGCCAAGGGCCGTCTGTACGTCCGCCACGACGATCGCGGGGACGCCGACGGGCCGGGAGGCCAGCACGGCGACCGCGCCCGCGTCGACGACCGCCCGGGCGAAGTCGTGACCGTCCACGCGTTCGCCGACGAAGGCGACGAAGAGGCTGCCGGGCTCCACCTCCCGGGAGTCCCTGACGACGGGTCCGGTGACCTGTACCGCCGGATCCGGTATGTCGTACGTCTGCCCGCCGACGACTGCTGCGATCTCGGCGAGGGAGAGGGCGATCACAAGTTCATCCCTGAGTCTTCTGGATAGCTTCGCGAAGCACCTGGCGGTCGTCGAAGGGACGCACCACCCCGGCGATGTCCTGGCCCTGCTCGTGGCCCTTTCCCGCGACCAGCACGGTGTCGCCCGGCTGTGCGACGGCGACGGCGGCGGCGATGGCGGCGGCCCGGTCCTCGAAGACCTGGACCTCGCCGCGCTCGTGCGCCGGCACCTCGGCGGCGCCCGCGAGCATCGTGGCGAGGATCGCGAGGGGGTCCTCGGAGCGGGGGTTGTCGGAGGTCAGTACGGCGGTGTCGGCGAGCCGGGCGACAGCGGCGCCCATGGGCTTGCGCTTGGTCTTGTCGCGGTCACCGCCGCAGCCGAGCACCACGTGCAGCCGACCGGTCGTCACCTTGCGCAGCGCGCGCAGGACCGATTCGACGGCGTCCGTCTTGTGCGCGTAGTCGACCACCGCCAGATAGGGCTGGCCCACGTCCACCCGCTCCAGACGGCCCGGTACGCCCGGCACGGCCGCGATGCCGTCGGCGGCGGTCTGCGGGTCGAGCCCGGCCGCGGCGAGGGAGACGAGCGCGGCGAGCGTGTTCGCCACGTTGAAGGTGCCCGCGAGCGGCGACCTGGCGGTGATCCGCTCGCCCTTGGGGCCGACGGCGGTGAACGTCGAGTCCATGGGGCCGACTTCGACGTCCTCGGCGCGCCAGTCGGCGTCGGGGTGGCCCTCGGCGGAGAAGGTGACGACCGGGACGGTGGCCTCCTTGACCAGCCGGCGCCCGTACTCGTCGTCGAGGTTGACCACGCCCAGCCTGCTGCGTTCCGGTGTGAACAGCTGGGCCTTGGCCTGGAAGTAGTCCTCCATGCCGGAGTGGAACTCCATGTGCTCCGGGCTGAGGTTGTTGAAGACGGCGATGTCGAAGATGCAGCCGTCTACCCGGCCGAGGACCAGCGCGTGGCTGGAGACCTCCATGGCGACCGCCTCGACACCCCGTTCCCGCATCACCGCGAACAGCGCCTGGAGATCGGTGGCTTCGGGCGTCGTGCGCTCCGACTTGATCCGCTCGTCACCGATCCGCATCTCGACGGTGCCGATCAGGCCGGTGCTGTGGACCGTCCTGAGACCGCCTTCGACGAGATACGCCGTGGTGGTCTTGCCGGAGGTGCCGGTGATGCCGATCTGGAGCAGGCCGGGCCCGGGGTGACCGTAGATGGTGGCCGCCAGCTCGCCCATCTGCCCACGCGGGTCCTCGACGACGAGGACCGGCAGGCCGGTGGCCGCGGCGCGTTCGGCGCCCGTCGGGTCGGTCAGCACGGCGACGGCGCCGAGGCCGGCCGCCTGTGTCACGAAGTCGGCGCCGTGCAGGCGGGCGCCCGGCAGTGCGGCGTACAGGTCGCCGGGTCGCACGGCGCGGGAGTCGTGGGTGATGCCCGTGACCTCCACGGCGGCGCCCTGCGGCTTCTTGGCACCCAGCTGATCGGCGAGTTCCTCCAGGGGTGTGGCGGTGATCTGCACCGGTCGCGGCGGCCCCGGATATGTCACGGGGACGCCTTTCTGGGTGGTTTGGGACTGATCAGCGTCTGGCACGGCGGTGAGCGTACCGGGCGCACCCCCGCCGGAGCGAAGTGAGGGTGTGGACGGGCCGGGCGGCGGGGTGTGCGGCACGGCGTGGTTCCCGGGATCGGGGGTGATCGTTGTCACGAGCGGTTCCTGGCTGTTTCCGTGCTGATCAGGGCGTGAAGGTCACGGGGAGATTCGCGGCCTTGGCCCCGGTGGGCGGTACCTGAAGCGTCTTCAGGGCGAACTCCATCACCTCCTTGTAGATGGGTCCGCAGATCTGGCCGCCGAAGTAACTGCCCTTGGTGGCGTTCTGGATCGCGCAGTACACCGTGATACGCGGTTGGTCGGCGGGCGCGAACCCGGCGAACGACGAGGTGTAGCCGTTGTACTTGCCGGTGGCCGGATCCACGCGGTTGGCCGTACCCGTCTTGCCTGCGACCCGGTAGCCGGGAATGCGCGCCTTGGTGCCGGTGCCCTGCTCGTCGTCCACGACGGACTCCAGCATCTGGGCGAGGGTCTTCGCCGTCTTCTCGCTGACGACCCTGGTTTTCTTGGGCTCGGCTGCGGGCGTGAAGCGGCCGTCGGCCCCCTTCGTACCGCGCACGAGCGTCGGTTCGATGCGTACGCCGCCGTTGGCGATCGTCGAGTAGACGGAGGCCGCCTGCAGTGCGCTGAGCGACACGCCCTGGCCGAAAGGAATCGTGTACTGCTGCGAGGTCGACCAGTCCTCAGGGGGCGCGAGGATGCCCTTGGTCTCGCCGGGGAAGCCCAGTCCGGTGGCGCCGCCGATGCCGAACTTGCGCAGGTACGAGTAGAGGACCTTGTTGGCCTCCTGCTGCGTCTTGCCGAGCTGGCCGGCCGCCAGGATGGTGCCGATGTTGCTGGACTTGGCGAGCACGCCGTTGAGCGTGAGGTTCCAGGTCGGGTGGTCGATGTCGTCCTGGAAGAGCCGGTCGCCGCGCTGCAGCCGGTTGGGCACGATCACATGCGTCTCGGGTGTGGCGACCTTCTCCTCCAGCACGGCGGCCATCGACATGACCTTGGCGGTGGAACCGGGCTCGTACGCGTCCTGCACGGCCGCGTTGCCCAGCGCCGCCGGGTCGGCCTGGGAGAGGTCGTTTGGGTCGAAACCGGGCGAGTTGGCCATGGCGAGGATCTCGCCGGTCTGCGTGTCCTGCACTATCACGTACCCGCTGTCCGCCTCGGACTTCTTCACCTGCTCGGTGATGGCGTTCTGCGCGGCCCACTGGATGTCACGGTCGATGGTCAGCTCGAAGTCGGAGCCGGCCACGGCGGGCGTCTCGGTGGAGCCCACGGTGGGGACCTGGAGGCCGCCGGACTGGGCGTAGCGGATCTCGCCGTCCTTGCCCGCCAGTTCCTTGTTCAGCTCCTGTTCGAGCCCGCCGCCGCCCTTGCCGTCGGCGTTGACCCAGCCCAGTATCCCGGCGGCGAGATCTCCGTTCGGGTACACGCGCTTGCTGGCCGGGACCGCGACGATGCCCGCGAGGACGTTGACCGTGTTCTTGTCGGTCTCGGCCTTGGCCGCGAGCGTGTTCCTCAGGTCCTTGATCTGCGTCCAGACCTGGGGGGTCTGGCGATTGGCGAGCAGGGTGTAGCGCGTGTTCTTCGTCTTCAGCTTCTCGGTGACCGTGTCCACGTCCTGGCCGAGGATCGGCGCGAGCAGCGCGGCGGCCTGCTCGGGCGCGTCCGCCGTCTTCGTGGCCTCCTTCGTGAACAAGGTGGGGTCGGCCGTGATGTCGTACGCGTCCACGCTGGTCGCCAGCTCGACTCCGTTGCGGTCCGTGATCCCACCGCGCTCGGCGGCGAGCGTGCGCCCGACATACCGGTTCTGCTCGGCCTTGGCGACATAGGTGCTCGCGTCCACGGCCTGCACCTGGAGCAGCCGTACGACGAAGGCGATCATCACCAGCGTCAGCGCGAGGCTGACCATCCGGAGCCGGGGGCGCGGGCTGCCGAGCCTGAGAGGACGGGGGCCGGTGGGCCGGGCCGTGCTAGGGCGGCGCGCGGGGCGGGCGCCGGGTCCCGGGCGCCGCTGGCCTTCGGGACGTACGGGCCTGGCGGGGCCGGGCACTCGGCGGCGCGGCGGTTCCCTGTCGGACACTTCCGTCACCTGCCGGGTGTTGTGGGGGGCTGCGCGGACGGGGTGGCCGCCGTCGGCTGCACGGAGGTGCCGGCCATCGACGGAGTCGGGATGGGAAGCGCCGTCGGAGTCGGGGGCACGGTCGGAGCGGGAGTCGGAGCGGGAGTCGGAGTCGGGCTCGGCGTGGGGGCGAGCACCTCCGGCGGACGCACCACCGGGTTGCGCGCCGAGGACTGCTGGGCCGCCGGTCCGGGGACGCCCTTGACGGTGCCGTCCGGACTGAGGAACGCCGGGTCGCCGCCGGGGACCATGCCCAGCTCGCGCGCTCGGCGCTGGAGGGCGTCGGGCGCGGCGTAGGCGTCCACGTCCCGCTGGAGCGCCTGCTCCTCGTCGGTGAGGCTCTTGGTGTCCTTCTGCAGGTCGTCGAGCTGGAACGAGCCCGCGCTGAGCGCGGAGTTCAGCACGAGGAGGCCGATGAGACCGCCGCCGAGCAGCACCACGACCAGCAGGACGAAGGGGGTACGGGCGGCTGTCCCGGAACCGGCCGGGAGGAGCCTGGCGAGCCGAGCCGCTCGCCCTCTCAGTTCGGGTTTCCTACTCACACACCCTCCCTGCTGATTCGGTTCCCCAATTCACAGCGGCTCCCCGAGTTCGGATCTCCCACTCACAGCGGCTCCGCGAGTCCGAAAACCCAACCCATGCCACCCCGGGGGTCTGGGCCCCCAACTCGCTCCGCTCCGCGGGTTGGGACGTCCTACTCGGGCGCCGACCGGGCGTCCGGATACCCAACCCACTCGCTCCCGCGAGTTTGGATGCCGAACCGAGACGCGGACCGCGAGTCGGGACATCCCACTCCCACAACCCCGCGAGTTCGGGTTTCCGACTCACTCGTCCTCCCTCTCCGCGCGCCTCACTCGGCTTCCTCGCGGATCCGCTGTGCCCCCCGCAGCCGGGCGGGAGCCGCTCGCCGGTTTTCGGCGACCTCTTCCTCGGTGGGAAGTTCGGCACCGCGGGTGAGCAGCTTGAGCCGGGGCTGGTAGCGCTCGGGCACGACCGGCAGGCCGGGCGGCGCCGTGTTGGCGGCGCCCGCAGCGAACACCTGCTTGACCAGGCGGTCTTCCAGCGAGTGGTACGACAGGACGGCGATCCGGCCGCCGACCGCGAGCGTCTTCACGGCCGCGGGGATCGCCCTTTCCAGGACACTGAGTTCGCCGTTGACCTCGATGCGCAGCGCCTGGAAGGTGCGCTTGGCGGGGTTGCCGCCAGTGCGCTTGGCGGCCTGGGGAAGCGAGTCGCGGATCAGCTCGACGAGCCGCGCGCTGTTGCTGAAGGGATCCTTCGCGCGTTCGCGGACGACCGCCGACACGATCCGCTTGGCCTGCTTCTCCTCGCCGTACGCCCGCAGGATCCGCACCAGTTCGCCCGGCGGGTAGGTGTTGAGCACCTCGGCCGCGCTCATGCCGGTCGTCTGGTCCATGCGCATGTCGAGCGGGGCGTCCTGCGCGTACGCGAAACCGCGGTCCGCCTCGTCGAGTTGCATGGAGGAGACGCCGAGGTCGAACAGGATGCCCTGGACGCGCGGGATGCCCAGGCGGTCGAGTACGTCCGGGAGTTCGTCGTAGACGGCGTGCACGAAGGTCGCGCGGTCACCGAAGGGGGCGAGCCGCTCTCCGGAGAGGCGCAGTGCCTCCTTGTCGCGGTCCAGGGCCACCAGCCGGGCTTCGGGGAACTGCGTGAGGAGCGCTTCGCTGTGTCCGCCGAGCCCCAGCGTGCAGTCGACGACGACGGCTCCGGGCCCGGCGAGGGCCGGGGCCAGCATGTCCAGGCACCGCTGGAGCATCACCGGGACGTGTCGACTCTCGCTCAAGGGGCCCTCTCAGATCCACGCGGCCGTACGCACCGCCAGGTCCCCGCCCGCTCGAGAAGGGGAGGCCCGCCGGCGCCGGGGGAATGGCGTCGGCCGACCGGGAGCGGGAGGAGGCCGAGCCGTACGTACGCGCCGCGCACGTGGGGAGACGCCGGAAAATCGCCGGGTCCCCGGGGGAAACAGTCCAGCAGGGAGAGCCTCGCCTCCCACTTCGCGTCACTTTAGTCCACGGTGTCTCGCGGTCAATCAACCGGCATGCGCGTCGTGAGTCCGGCTGCCGATGAAGCCGTGGATCGAGAAGAACAACCCGTCCGGGCGAGCCGACACCGCCCGTGTGGGTTACCTCACAACAAGCCACGATGGCGTTCTTTGTCCCCTCTCCCGGCAGGACCGCTTCATGTGTGCCAAGTACCGTCATAGGCATGACGACCTCCGCTTCTGTTCCCACTGAGCCCGAAGGCGCCATAGCGGGCGACGGCACCGTGACCGACCGTCTCGTCGACGCGAACCAGCGGTACGCCGCCGCCTTCACCGATCCCGGGATGGACGCCCGTCCCGTCCTGCACGTCGCCGTGGTCGCGTGCATGGACGCACGGCTTGACCTGCACGCCGCGCTCGGTCTGGAGCTGGGCGACTGCCACACCATCCGCAACGCGGGCGGAGTGGTCACCGACGACGTGATCCGCTCCCTCACGATCAGCCAGCGGGCGCTCGGCACCCGCAGTGTCGTGCTCATCCACCACACCGGCTGCGGCCTGGAGTCGCTCACCGAGGACTTCCGGCACGACCTGGAGATGGAGGTCGGCCAGCGCCCCGCCTGGGCCGTCGAGGCCTTCCGCGACGTCGAACAGGACGTACGGCAGTCGATGCAGCGTGTACGCACCTCGCCGTTCCTGCTGCACACCGGCGACGTGCGCGGCTTCGTCTTCGACGTCACCACGGGTCTGCTGCGCGAGATCGACCCGGTCTGACAATCTTCATCGGGCCTTCACGGTGGCTTTCTGGGCCTCGTGGGAGCCTCTGTTCACTAAAAATCATGAACCCGAGCCGACCAAAAAACCGCAAGGCAGACATATCGCGGCCAGTTATCCACAGGCGGATGACACGAACCGGTAACGGCAACAAGAATGCGGGTGTGGCGTCACGCGGAAGTGTTCCCGCGTGGTGTCCGTGTTTCGAGGTGGGCCGGTCCGCACAGGGCGTCGGCCCGCGAAAGGGCCGAGGAGGGCCGGGTGACGACCTATGACGATCGAGCGAGCCTTACAGATCTGACCGCCACTGTGGAGCGTGTCCGCAGTTCGGTGGAAGGGGTGATCGAAGGCAAGCCTGAGGTCGTACGGCTTTCGCTGACCGTGCTGCTCGCCGAGGGCCATCTTCTGATCGAGGATGTTCCGGGCGTCGGCAAGACGATGCTCGCCAAGGCGCTGGCGCGGTCGATCGACTGCTCGGTGCGGCGTATCCAGTTCACGCCCGACCTGCTGCCTTCGGACATCACGGGTGTGTCCATCTGGGACCAGCAGCGGCGGGACTTCGAGTTCAAGCCGGGCGCGATCTTCGCGCAGATCGTGATCGGCGACGAGATCAACCGCGCCTCACCCAAGACGCAGTCCGCACTCCTGGAGTCGATGGAGGAGCGCCAGGTCACCGTCGACGGGACAACGTACGAACTGCCGGCCCCCTTCATGGTGGTGGCCACGCAGAACCCGGTCGAGATGGAGGGCACCTACCCTCTGCCGGAGGCCCAGCGCGACCGTTTCATGGCCCGTGTCTCCATCGGCTATCCCAGCGCGGAGGCCGAGTTGCAGATGCTCGACATCCACGGCGGGGTGAGCCCGCTGGACGACCTCCAGCCGGTGGCGCACGCGCACGAGATCGTGAAGCTGATCGACGCGGTCCGCACGGTCCACGTCGCCGACGCCGTGCGACGCTATGCGGTGGAACTGGTCGGGGCCACGCGCACGCACCCCGACCTCAGACTCGGCGCCTCACCGCGTGCCACCCTGCATCTGCTGCGCGCGGCGAAGGCGTCCGCCGCGCTCAGCGGCCGGGACTACGCGCTGCCGGACGACGTCCAGGCACTCGCCGTGGCGGTCCTGGCCCATCGTCTGCTGCCCACGGCTCAGGCACAGTTGAACCGGCGTACGGCCGAGCAGGTCGTCCAGGAGATTCTGCAGCGCACCGCCGTTCCGGCCGCGCCCCAGCAGCAGGCCGGCTTCACGGTGGGCCGCGGTACGACCGCCTACGGCCAGCAACCGCCCCGGAGGCTTGGATGACGCAAGGAGGGACGGGGTACGCCGCCGAGGAGGACAAGGGCGGGCTGCGCACGGCGCTCGCCGGGCTCACCACACGGGGGCGCTCCTTCCTGGCCGCCGGAATCGCCGCCGCGATCTGCGCCTACGTCCTGGGGCAGAGCGATCTGCTGCGGGTCGGCCTGCTCCTCTCCGTTCTGCCGCTGGTGTGCGCGACCATGCTGTACCGCACCCGTTACCGGGTCTCGGGCAGCCGCAGACTCGCCCCCGCGCGCGTGCCCGCCGGTTCCGAGGCCCGGGTTCATCTGCGGATGGACAACGTCTCGCGGCTGCCCACCGGTCTGCTGATGCTCCAGGACCGGGTGCCGTACGTGCTCGGTCCTCGGCCCCGGTTCGTGCTGGACCGGGTGGAGGCCGGCGGCCGCCGCGAGGTGTCCTACCGGGTGCGCTCCGACCTGCGCGGCCGCTATCCGCTGGGCCCGCTGCAACTGCGGCTGACCGACCCCTTCGGGATGTGCGAACTGACGCGTTCCTTCTCGACGTACGACACCCTGACCGTCATCCCGCGCGTGGAACCGCTGCCGCCGGTGCGGCTGACCGGCGAGGCGAAGGGGTACGGCGACGGGCGGCAGCGTTCGCTGGCGCTGGCGGGCGAGGACGACATCATCCCGCGCGGCTACCGCTACGGCGACGATCTGCGCCGGGTGCACTGGCGCCTGACCGCGCGTTACGGCGAGCTGATGGTCCGCCGCGAGGAGCAGCCGCAGCGCTCCCGCTGCACGGTGCTGCTCGACACCCGGGGCATCGCCTACGAGGGTGCCGGACCGGACTCGGCCTTCGAGTGGGCGGTCTCGGGCGCGGCGTCGTCGCTGGTGCACATGCTCGAACGGGGCTTTTCGGTACGGCTGTTGACCGACACCGGCAATTCGGTGCCCGGCGAGGGCGCCGACGGGTTCGCGGGCGCCAGCCAGGAGTCGGCGGACGCGGCCGGGATGATGATGGACACGCTCGCCGTCGTCGACCACTCGGACGGCACGGGTCTGTCCCGTGCGTACGACGTGCTGCGCGGCGGGAACGAAGGGCTGCTGATCGCCTTCCTCGGCGATCTGGACGAGGAACAGGCCACGGTGCTCGCCAAGATGCGCCAGCGCAGCGGCGGGGCCGTCGCCTTCCTGCTGGACAGCGAGGCCTGGATGCGGGAACCGACCGATGTCCCCGGTCCGTTGGACAAGAGCGAGGAACAACTGCGCATGCTGCGCGAGGCGGGCTGGACGGCTGTGAGGGTGCCACGAGGGGCGGGGATCGCCGACCTGTGGCGTGAGGCGGACCGGCAGCGCACGGGCGTCGCGTCGACGGGAAGTACGGCAGGGGGTGGTGCTGCGTGAGCGGGCGTGCGCGTCTGGCGCTGTGTGCGGCGGCGGCCACTCTCATGGCCGCGTGTGCTCTGCTGCCGCTGGTCGATCCGGCGACCTGGCTCTTCCAGGCGGCGTTTCTGCTGGCGTTGCAGTCCGGTGTGGGCGCGCTGACCCGGCGGGTTCCGCTGGCCAGGCCGCTGACCGTGGCCGTGCAGGCGGTGGTGACGCTGCTGCTGCTGACGCTGGTCTTCGCCCGGCAGCAGGCTTTCCTCGGGATGATCCCGGGGCCCGAGGCATTCAACCAGTTCGGGGTGCTGCTGCAGGCGGGCGCGGACGATGTCGGACGGTTCGCGATTCCGGCGCCGCTGTCCGACGGCATCCGGCTGATGCTGGTCGGCGGCGTGCTGGTGATCGGGCTGGCGGTGGACGCGCTCGCGGTCACGTTCCGCAGTGCGGCTCCCGCCGGACTCCCGCTGCTCGCGCTGTACTCGGTCGCCGCGGGGCTGTCCGGCGGCGGTGCCGCGTGGCTGTGGTTCCTGCTCGCGGCCGTCGGTTATCTGATGCTGCTCCTTGCCGAGGGCCGCGACCGGCTCTCGCAGTGGGGCCGCGTCTTCGGCGGGGCGTCCCGTACACCCGGCCCCGAGTTGGCCTCGGACGGCGCCGTCGCGCCCGTCCGCACGGGGCGGCGCATCGGCGCCGTCGCGCTGGGCATCGCCCTGGTGGTGCCGCTCGCCCTGCCCTCGCTCGACGGCGGCCTGCTGGGCGGTGCCGGTGCGGGCGTCGGCTCGGGCTCCGGTGGCGGCGGCACGATCTCCGCGGTGAACCCGCTGGTCTCGCTCCGCGACAGTCTGAACGTGGACGAGGACCGCGAGGTCATGTCGTACCGCACCAACACCGACGACACCCAGGACATGTATCTGCGGATCGTCTCCCTGGACGACTTCGACGGGACGGCCTGGAAGCCGGCCCAGCGGCACATCGACGATGTGCCGGAGACGTTCCCGGCGCCGATCGGCCTCGGGAGCGATGTCCAGCGGACCTCGATCCAGACCAGGGTCTCAGCGGCCGACTGGTACGCCCAGGACTGGCTCCCGATGCCCTACCCGGCCAGCCAGGTGGATATCCAGGGCAGTTGGCGGTACGAGCCGGTGGGGCGCACTCTCGTCGGGGACCACGGCCAGAACACCCGAGGCGTGCAGTACGAGGTCACCAGCCTTCTGGTCCAGCCGACCGCGGAGCAACTCGCGAACGCGCCCGAGCCGGATCCGGCCCTGAAGCGCGAGTTCACCGAGGTGCCGGACTCGCTGCCCTCGGTAGTTGCCGACACCGCGCGCCAGGTCACCGCGGGCTCGGCCAACCACTACGAGCAGGCGGTCAAGCTCCAGGACTACTTCGCCGTGAGCGGCGGATTCACGTACGACACCGAGGTGCAGGTCGGCAGCGGTTCCGCCGCGATCGCCCGCTTCCTGAAGGACAAGGAGGGCTTCTGCGTCCACTTCTCCTTCGCGATGGCGGCGATGGCCCGCACGCTGGGGATACCGGCTCGCGTCGCGGTGGGCTTCACGCCCGGTTCTGCACAGCCCGACGGTTCGATGACGGTGGGGCTGCGGGACGCGCACGCCTGGCCCGAGCTGTACTTCGAAGGGGTGGGCTGGACGCGCTTCGAGCCGACTCCGAACCGGGGCTCGGTACCGGAGTACACCCAGCCGGAGACGTCCGGCACCGATGTGCCGGCCGCACCGCAGCCGACGACGTCGGCGTCCTCGGAGCCCGCCGCCTCGGCGTCGGCCACCGAGAGCTGCTCCGCGCAGGAGCGGAAGCTCGAGGCCTGCCCGAGCGAATCCGCGCTGGCGGCGGTGGGCTCCGACGACGACGGTATTCCGTGGCTCCAGATCCTGGGACTGGCCCTGGCCGGACTCCTGGTGCTGGGAGTGCCCCTGCTGCCGATGCTGTGGCGCATGCGGATTCGAGGCCTGCGGCTCGGCGGGCACGGACGCACCGAGGCGGATGTGGCCGTGTACACGCTGGGTGCCTGGCTGGAAGTGACCGATACGGCGTGGGACTACGGGATCGAGCCGGACGACTCGCAGACGCCTCGCAAGGCCGCCGCGCGGATCGTTCGTCTCGGGCTCCTCGAACCGGCGGCCGCGGACGCGGTGCACCGGCTGGCGGCGGCGGTGGAGCAGGTGCTCTACGCCCCGCGTCCCCTTCCGACGGCGGGCCTCGCCGAGGACGCCCGTCAGATCGCGGATGCCTTCCGCGCCTCGGCTAGCCGTCCTGCCCGTCTCCGCGCACTTCTCGCCCCTCGCTCGGCCATCCGGGTGGCCTGGGCGGCCTCCGCCCGCTGGGCGGCGCTGACCGCCCGTCTCGCGACCCGGTGGGACACCTTGCTGCGGCGTCCTTCGGGGCAGAACGGCTGACCGACCCGTGCACGATGTGCGGCCCTCGCCCTGACCTGGGGTGGGGGCCGCACAGCTGTCCGCACTGAGGCGGAGGTGGGGACGGTCCAATAGCCCGGCGCTCACGGGGGGCCACCCTTTGCGGGATGGCCGCCGCCCCCAGCGGCTCGCACGCCCACAGCCACGACACGACTGCCACCACTCACGGTTTCAGGGCGTGCGTGAGGGGGTGTCCACCTGATTCGGTGGACACCCCCTCACGGAATGTCTGTAGCGGCGCGGCTTGGAGGGCTATTGGCCCTGTTCGTCGCGGCGGCGCTGCCAACGTTGTTCGATGCGGTCCATCAAGGAGCGGCGCTGTCGGCCTTGACCGCGTGCGGCCGGCGCGCCACCCGGCGCGGTCGGCTGCTCACCCGGTTTGGGGGCCTTGCGCCAACCGGTGACGGCAAGCACCGCGCAGCCCAGCATGACGAGAAAACCCACCACGCTCAGCCAGATCTGCACCGTGACCATTCCGGCCATGAGGAGCGCGATACCCACCAGGAAGCCCGCGACCGCCTGGTACACCCGTCGCCGGGTGTACGTACGCAGCCCGCTTCCCTCAAGCGCTGTCGCGAACTTGGGATCTTCGGCGTACAGCGCTCGCTCCATCTGCTCGAGCATTCGCTGCTCGTGCTCCGAGAGCGGCACGGAGTCCTCCTCATCGTGCAGTCGCCGGGGCGACCGGGGGTCCCCTTCAGGATAGGCAGGGAATCGCCCCCGTGAAACCCGCCCCTCTACGCCAATTCGCCGACCGGAAGCCGCCATGACGCCCGGATCCACTGAGGCGTACATTCCCCAGGAACCGGCCTGTCATGCCGAACGGTCTCCCTCGATCATACGGCGCCGAGCGCCCGATCGGGGGGCCTGTGGCGTACTCCATCTGCGGCCAAGCCCCTGATCAGCGGTGCACCGCAGCAGGCTGCTCAGCCCTCACCGGCCCCCGGTGTCTCACCGAGCACATGAAGCTGCGTCGCCACGGAGTGGAACGCGGCGAGTTCGGCTGCTGCGGCCTCCAGTTTCAGCAGTGCTTCCAGGGCCCCGGGCTCGGTGTCCACGAGGACGCCGGGGACCAGGTCGGCGAAGACCCGCACGCCGTGCACGGCGGCGACGTTCAGGCCCGCGCCCTCGACCAGGGCGGTGAGCTGCTCGGCGGTGAAGCGGTGGGGTACGGGATCACCCTCGCCCCAGCGTCCGTCCGGGTCATGGAGCGCCTGCCTGGCCTCCGTGAAGTGCCCGGCGAGGGCGCGGGCCAGCACGGCTCCGCCGAGGCCTGCGGCGAGGAGGCTGAGGACGCCTTCGGGGCGCAGGGCGTCCACCACGTTGCGGACGCCCTGGGCCGGGTCGTCCACGTACTCCAGGACCCCGTGGCACAGCACCGCGTCGTAGCCACCGCGCTCGACGACGTCGAAGAGGCCGTGCGCGTCGCCCTGGACGCCGTGCACCCGGTCGGCGACCGAGGCCTCGGCGGCCCGGCGCTCCAGCGCGAACAGCGCGTTCGGGCTGGGGTCCACGACGGTGACGCGGTGACCGAGGCGGGCCACGGGTACCGCGAAGTTGCCGCTGCCGCCCCCGGTGTCGAGAACGTCCAGGGATTCCCTGCCGGTGGCTTTGACCCGGCGGTCCAGGGCGTCCTTGAGGACCTCCCAGACCACGGCGGTTCGGAGAGAGGCGCGGGGGCGCATCGGGTCCGGCACGGCAGTTGACTCCTCGGCGCGGCACCGCCTCTTGCGCGGCGGAGCGATCGGGGGGCCTCCCGGTGCCCTTTCGGGTCGGAAGGCTTCAGGCACTTCCACCCTAGTGGGCGGCGAAGCGATCATCGCCGATCGGCTCCGGAGTCACGAACCCGTGTGGTCGCCGGGGGAAACGGTGCTCCGCGGCCTCCGTGCCGGTCAGCCCGCGTCCGGGACTTGGTGGTCTCCCTCCTGCCGGGGCTGGGGCAGCACGGGCTGCAGTACCAGCATCCGCTCGACGAGGCGCAGGAACATCGCCACGTCACGTATCAGGTCGTCCGCGTCGCGGCGGCCTGCCGCGCCCTGTATGCCCGCCTCGGCGCGGGCACGGCGGGTCGCTCCGGAGGCGAACAGCGCGCTCCACTCGGCGAGTTCGGGCGCGATTTCCGGGAGCACTTCCCAGGCGCTCCGGATGCGTGCCCTGCGTCGGGGGGTGGGTTCGGGGCGGCCTCGCGCGGCCAGGACGGCGGCGGCGGTGCGCAGGGCGGCCAAGTGCGCCGTCGCATAGCGCTCGTTGGGCGTTTCGAGGGCGGTCGCCTCGTCGAGTCCGGCGTGGGCCTGTGCGAGCAGTTCGAGGGCGGCGGGTGGGGCCGTGGCCCGGCGGAGCACGGGGTGCACATCGCTCGCCGGGCCGGTCAGTGAGGGGGCAGGGCCGGTGGCGCGGCGCCGGTGGGAGGCGGCTGCGGATGAGTTGGCCATGACGAACCTCCTGTCGTCTGTGTGACGGCTCTGTGGCCGTATGTGTCCATCGTGAGGTATGCCACTGACAATCCGGCCTGACCTGCATTTTTGCTTCGATAGACAGTTCGAGATACTTTTTGCACTGACCAGTCAGTGCAAAAAAAGTCGACCCCCCGGTCGGCTCGAAGAGGGGGAGCTGTGGGCGAGCAACGCGGAGTCGCCGTCAGTGCCGAGGGGTTCGGGCTCAAGGGGCCGCGCGGCTGGGCGTTCCGGAACGTGGGGATCACGGCCGAACCCGGTTCGCTGATCGCGATCGTGGGGCCGTCCGGTTCCGGCCGGACCTGTCTGCTGCTGGCGCTCGCCGGACGGATGAAAGCCGGCGAGGGGCAGGCCACGGTCGGCACCTGCCGGCTGCCCGGGCAGATGTCCGCGGTACGCCGGATCAGCGCGCCCGCCCATGTCCCCGGCGTCACCGACCTGGACCCGGCGCTGACCGTAGGGGAGCACCTGCTGGAACGGGCGCTGCTGCAAAGGCGGTTCGGCGGCTCGCTGCGGGGGCTGCTGCGGCCACGTGCCGAGCGGATGAACGAGGCGAAGTTGCGGATCGGCACCGCCCTGGCCGCCGCCGGGCTCGACCGGGAGACGCTGCCCAAGGGCTCCCGGACCTCCGTACGCGATCTGGAGCGCCTGGAGGCGCTGCGGCTGTCCGTCGCGCTGGCCCTCGTCGGCCGTCCTCGACTGCTCGCCGTCGACGACCTCGACCTCAAGCTGTCCGATGCGGAACGGGCCGAGGCCTGGGCCCTGTTGCGGTCAATCGCCGAGTCCGGGACCACGGTGATCGCGGTGTGCCACGAGGCTCCGGAGGACGCCGTCATCGTGTCCACCAGGCCCGACGACGTGCCGGAAACCGCGGCTGAGCAGCAGCACGACGAGTACGACGAGAACACCGCCAACGCCAACGACACCAAGGAGACGGCCGATGCGCTCGCCGAAACTCGCCTCGCTTGAGCTCAGGCGCTTCGGCAGGGGCAAGCTCCCGCGAGCCGCGCTGGTCGCGCTCCTGCTGCTGCCCCTGCTCTACGGCGCCCTCTACTTGTGGTCGTTCTGGGACCCGTACGGCCGTCTCGACCGCATCCCCGTGGCGCTCGTGAACGACGACAAGGGGGCGACCGCCGCGGGCATGAAGCTGACGGCGGGCGACGACATCACCAAAGGGCTGCGCGACAGTGACACCTTCGAGTGGCACGAGGTGGGCGCGGCCGAGGCCCGGGAGGGCGTCGAGGACGGCAGGTACTACCTGTCGTTGACGATGCCGAGCGACTTCAGCGAGCGGATCGCCTCCAGTTCCGGGGAGTCGCCGGAGACGGGCGCGCTCCAGGTGCGTACGAACGACGCGAACAACTACATCGTCGGGCAGATCTCCCGGACGGTGTTCAGCGAGGTGCGCACGGCCGCGTCCACGAAGGCCTCCCGGTCGTTCCTCGACAGGATCTTCGTCTCCTTCTCGGACATCCACGGGGAGACCGAGAAGGCCGCCAAGGGGGCCGACAAGCTGGAGAGCGGGATCGGCACGGCGGAGAAGGGGGCCGAGGATCTAGCGGACGGTCTGAAGGACGCCAAGTCGGGCAGCGGGAAGCTCTCCTCGGGCCTGAAGAAGCTGAACACCGGTGCGGGCGACCTGGAGGACGGCTCGCGGCAGGTCGCGGACGGTACGCAGACCCTGGCCGACAAGGTCAACGGAGTCGCGGACGAGGTGGGCCCCTTCGTGCAGGACAACGAGAAGTCGATCGGTGACACGGCCCAGCTGGTCGCCGACGCCGCCTCGGGGATCCGCGCCAATCTGGACACCCTGGTGGAGACGGCCCCGGCCGCCGCCAAGGGTTCCCACACGGCGTCCGCCACCCTGGACACGGTCTACAAGGCACGCTGCGAAAGCCTGCCGGTCCCCGACGCCGCATGCCCCGACCTGAAGAAGGCCAAGCAGGCGGCCGCGGACGTGACTGCCGTCGCCGACGACGTCAACACGCTGATCGAGGACCAGGACGGCGATCTCGACAAGCTGGACAAGAACCTGGCGACGCTCCAGAAGCAGGCCCAGGCCCTCGCCGACCGCTCGCCGAACCTCTCCGAGGACCTCACCGACGCCGTCTCCAGGATCAACGAGCTGAACGAGGGCGCCGGAAAGGTCGCCGACGGAGCGGAGTCGCTGCACTCGGGGCTCGCCACGGCCAAGACCGGTGCGGCGGACCTCGACACGGGTGTCGGAAAACTGAAGACGGGCGCGGGCGACCTGGACACCGGCCTGTACAAGCTCGTCGACGGCTCCGGCACGCTCGCCGACGGACTGCACGACGGCGCCGGCCAGATCCCCGACTACGACAAGCAGGACCGCGACCAGCGGACCGAGGTCATGTCGGACCCCGTGCAGCTCGCCTCGCAGGACCTCCACAAGGCGCCCAACTACGGCACCGGTTTCGCCCCGTACTTCATCCCGCTGTCCCTGTGGGTGGGCGCGATGGTGGCGTACATGCTGATCCAGCCGCTCAACCGGCGCGCGCTCGCGGCGGGCGGCTCGGCCTGGCGCATCGCGCTGGCGGGCTGGCTGCCGGTGACCGCCATAGGGGTGCTGCAGACGGCGGCCCTGATGTCCGTGCTGCACTGGGCGATCGGCCTGGAGATGGCCCACGCGGCCGGGACGGTGAGCTTCCTTTTCCTGGTGACGGGGTGCTTCGCGGCGATCGTGCAATGGCTGAACGCACGCTTCGGAGCGGCCGGCCGGATCCTCGTCCTCGCCTTCCTGATGCTCCAGCTGACGTCGGCGGGCGGCACCTACCCCGTCCAGACCAGTCCGGGCTCCTTCAACGCGATCCACCCCTTCCTGCCGATGAGTTACGTGGTCGAGGCCCTCAGGAGGCTCATCACAGGAGGCGGCCTCGGGCCGGTCTGGCAGGCGTGCGCCGTGCTCGCGGCCTTCACCGCGGGCGCCCTGGCTCTCACCGCCCTGTCCGCCCGCCGTAAGCAGGTCTGGACCCTCGACCGGCTGCACCCGGAGCTGAGCCTGTGACCGTGCGCGGGAGCGTTCCTGTGACAATCAGGGCCATGGAAAGCAGCAACACCACGGCAGCCGGCGGCAGCCGCCGCGAGGCGACCCGCCAGAAGCTCTACGAGGCAGCCGTCACCCTCATCGCCGAACAGGGCTACTCCGCCACCACGGTGGACGAGATCGCCGAGCGCGCCGGGGTCGCGAAGGGCACGGTCTACTACAACTTCGCGAGCAAGTCCGTCCTCTTCGAAGAGCTGCTGCGGCACGGCGTCGGCCTGCTCACCGCCTCTCTCCGGGAGGCGGCGGAGAAGACCGCCAGGGACGGCGGCAGCAAGGTCGACGCACTGGACGCGATGATCCGGGCCGGGCTCGTCTTCATCGACCGCTATCCGGCCTTCACCCAGCTCTACGTGGCCGAGCTGTGGCGCACCAACCGGGCCTGGCAGTCCACGCTCATGGTCGTCCGGCAACAGGCGGTCGCGGTCGTCGAGGACGTCCTGCGCGACGGCGTGGCGAACGGCGAGCTCAGCGACGAGATCGACATCCCGCTCACGGCCTCCGCGCTGGTCGGCATGGTCCTGGTGGCCGCCCTGGACTGGCAGGCCTTCCAGCCCGAGCGCTCCCTGGACGACGTCCACGCGGCGCTCTCGCGGCTGCTCCAGGGGCGTGTGAGCGGCAACCGCTGAGACTCTCCGCGTACCCGGCACTCACGAAAGCGCCGGTCCGATGTGGTCGCGTCCCCCGCGGACCACTCGAACCGGCGCTTCGCCGTGCTCCCCCCGTATCTCCCCCGTACTCCCCCCGTATCTCCCCCGTTGGACCCCGACCGGTCAACCCGGGTCCCCCGTTGCCTCGCTCCCGCCGACGAATCGGCGGAAGGAGCGGCCAAGGGCGCGAGAACCGTTCCGCCGCCCCGTGTCGGCGGTACCGGAGCCGCGCCCCCTTCCGTGTCTCCACTCTGTCGTTCACGCAGGTCGGGCCCATCCGCGCGGGTACTCATCTCACCCACTAGGTACGAGTACTCAGCCCTGCGCTCTCAAGCCCAGGACGCACCGTTGCCGACTGGTTACGATCGCCTCCGTGTCCGTACTCCCCCTGGTCTTCACCAGCGGCTGGGCCAGCGGCATCAACGCGTACGCGGTGGTGCTGCTCCTCGGCCTCTTCGGCGCGACCGGCCTCAGCGACGACGTCCCGGAGTCCCTTCAACGCCCTGAGATCCTCGTCACAGCCGGCGTTCTTTTCCTCTGTGAGGCGGTCGCCGACAAGATCCCGTACGTGGACTCGGTGTGGGACTCCGTGCACACGGTGATCCGGCCCGTGTCGGGTGCCGTGGTCGGCGCGCTGCTCGCCGGACAGAGCGGTTCGCTGCCGGATCTGGCAGCGGGTGCGATCGGCGGTTCGACCGCGCTGGCGAGCCACACCGTCAAGGCCGGGACGCGGATGGCGATCAACACCTCGCCGGAACCGTTCAGCAACGTCGTCATGAGCACCGCCGAGGACCTCGGGGTCGCGGGGATCCTCACCTTCGCGATGTTCCACCCCGAGGCCGCCGCGATCATCGCGGGCGTCCTGCTGCTCGCCGGTCTTGTGGTGCTCTTCTTCCTGGTCTCGCGGATCCGTCGGTTCCGGCGCCGCAGGGCGCAGCGCCGGGAGGAGAAAGAGCTGGCGGCACGGGTGGGGCGATCGCCCGACTGACCGCCGGGCGGGATTGTCGGTGGCGGCCGATAAAGTCCCTGGCATGGCACGAATTGCGGTGATGGGCGCCGGGATGGGCGCGATGGCGGCCGCCGCCCGGCTGGCCGTCGCGGGCCACCGGGTGGTGGTGTACGAGCGCACGGCGACGTACGGCGGAGCGCTGCGCCGTGTCGAGCGCGACGGTTTCTCCTTCGACACGGGCCCCGGGCTGCTGCCGCTGCCGGCGGTCTATCGCGACCTGTTCCTCAAGACGGGCAAGGAGCCGCTGGAGTCGTGTGTCGAGCTGGTCCAGGTGGACCCGTCCTCACGCCATGTCTTCGCCGACGGCACGGACGTCTCCTTGCCGAACGCGTCCCGCGCGGGCGTCGTCACCGCACTGACCGAGGCGCTCGGCGCGGGAGCGGGCGACCGGTGGGGCGACTTCCTGGTGCGGGCACGCGAGGCCTGGGACCGCACCCGCAGGCCGCTCCTGGAGGAGCCCCTGTGGCCCAACTGGCAGGTTCTCGCCGAGCGCGAGCCGTACCCGGCGGTGCCGCACAAGCGGCTGCTGCGCACCCGGCGGGCCGCCACCCTCGCCGAGGTCGGCGCCTGGGAGCTGCGCGACCCGCGCCTGAGCGCCCTCCTGGAGAGCCACGCCCTCGCGTACGGCCTTGACCCGCGCGTCGCCCCCGCGAGCGCCGCCGTGCTGCCGTACATGGAGCACGCCTTCGGCACCTGGTATGTGCGCGGCGGGATACGGGAGCTGGCGCGCGCGGTGTACGAGCGGTGCCTGGCCCGGAAGGTCGAGTTCGTCTTCGGTGCCGAGGTCACGGGGGTCGTCGAGAAGGACGGCCGGGCCGCGGGGGTCGAGCTGCGGGACGGGACCGTCGCCGAGGCGGACACGGTCGTCGGCAGCGGACCCTGGCGGCTGAGCGGCCTGAGCCGTCCCGAGCTGTACGCGGGGGACGACGTACAGCCGACCCCTGAGACCCTCTTCGCCGGCAAGGTCGTGGTCTGTCTCGCGCTGCGCGGCGCGCGCGAGGAGGGCGCCGCGCACCGCACGGTCGTCCACACCACCGACCGGCAGGCGGAGCTCGACCTCTTCGGGTCCGGTACCCCGCCCGAGCAACCGACCGTGTGGGTCGAGCGGCCGAACGACCTACGGCTGCGCCCCGATGACGCGCACGAATCGGTGGTACTCACGTCTACCGTGCCGTCCCAGGCCCACCACGACTGGACGGCGGCCGGGGCCGCGGAGGCGTTCGCGGACCGTATGACCGCCGCCGCCGAGCGGGCCGTTCCGGGGCTGCGTGAGCGGGTGCTGTGGCGCGAGGTGCGCACTCCCGTGCACACGGAGGAGGAGACCGGCGCCGTGGGCGGCGGGATACCCGCGCCCTCGCTGTCGGGCGCGGCGGGGACTCGGCTGCACCCCGCCAACAGCACTCGCCTGCCGGGTCTGTTCGCGGTCGGCGGCTGGGCCCACCCGGGCGGCGGCCTGCCCCATGCGGGCATGTCGGGCGCGCTGGTGGCCGGACTGATCGTGGAAGGACCGGAGTTCCGGGGCTCGCGGTGATCCCGGCGCGCTGAAGCGGAAAAGGACCCGCACCAAGTCAGGTGCGAGCCGCACTCGGTACCGGTGACGCCCCTCGAACCGGTGACACCGTTCAGTACCGGTGGTGCCGCCCCTCAGTACCGGTACTGCTGCTCGTCGTACCCGGTGCCGTTGTTGTTGCCGTTGTTGTTGCCGTTGCCGTTCTCCTGGTACGGATACGGCTGCTCCGGCGGGAGTTCGCCGCCGTACTCGTCGGTGCGCTGCTGCGGCACCCAGACGCCACCGGGCGGAGTTCCGTCACCGTACGTACCGGCGGCGTACTGGTCCTGCCCGTAGCCCTGCTGCCCGTACTGCTGCTGCTCGCCGCCGCCGTAGGTGGTGTTGTCGTACGAGGCACCGCTGTACGTCTGCGTGCCGATGTACGGGTCGGAGTAGGCGGCGTACTGCTGCTGGCCGTTGGTGTCGTAGCCGTACTGCTGCTGGTCGTAGCCGGAGTAGCCGTCGTACGCATAGGCCTGCTGGTCCTGGCCTTGGGCGGCGTTCGCGTACGACTGGTCGGCCGCTGTCGCGTACGCGTTGGCGTCGTACACGCCGTAGGAGCCGGTGTCGTCGGGCAGGGGCTGCGGCTCGTACACGGCGGTGCTCTCGGCGGCGCTGGGCTCGCCCGAACCCGGCGGCATGAAGCGGTCGGACTGCGCGGGTGAGAAGACGTTGTCCTCGCTCGCGAACTCGTCCTGCTCCGGGAATTCCGTGGCGTCGGCCGCTTCGAGGCCGGAGACCTCCAGCGTCGGGTCCTGGTGCTCGGGCTCACCGCGGCGACGCTTGCTCTTGCCCTTGGCCTTGTCGGCGCCCTGGCGGTTGCCGACGGCCCAGCCCTCCGCGAAGCCGCGGCGGAACGAAAGCGTCACATACGTCTGGCCGACCGCGAACGCGGCAGCGCCCAGGCCGATGACCACGACGGAGGGGATCAGCACACCGAAGACCACGCCGAGGAAGCCCGCGAAGGCGAGCAGCCGGTAGCGCAGCCGTGCCTTGTACTGCAGCAGGACCTCGCCGAGCAGCCAGAGCGCGACGACGCCGAAAGCGATATAGAGGACCGTCCAGCCCATGTACGCCCCTCTCCCAGTGGCCGCTACGCAGTGTGTCGTACGTGGGTGCGACCGGTCTAGGCCTGCTGTGGGTGGTGCAGACCCAGATTGTCGTAGATTTCCAGCGTTGCCGTGGAGTTGTTGAGCGTGATGAAGTGCAGTCCGGGGACTCCCTCGGCCAGCAGCCTCGCGCAGAACTCCGTCGCGAACTCGATGCCAATGGAGCGTACAGCCGCCGCATCATCTTTGGCTGTGAGGATCCGCTCTTTCAGATCGTCCGGGAACGACGCGTTGCTGAGCTTCGGAAGCCTCTCCAGCATCTTCACACTCGTCACCGGCATGACCTCAGGAATCACCGGAGTCGCGCAGCCGGCCGCGGCGACGCGATCGCGCAGGCGGAGATACGACTCGGGGTGGAAGAACATCTGCGTGATCGCGTAGTCGGCGCCGGCGCGGCACTTGTCGACGAAGTGACCGGTGTCCAGGTCCCAGGCCTCGGAGCGCGGGTGCATCTCGGGGAAGGCCGCGACACCGACGCAGAAGTCGCCCGACTCCTTGATGAGACGGACGAGATCGGCCGCATAGGTCAGGCCCTGGGGGTGCGGCACCCAGTCACCCATGGGGTCACCGGGCGGGTCGCCGCGCACGGCGAGGATGTTGCGGATCCCGGCGTCCGCGTACTGGCCGATGATGTTGCGCAGCTCCGCGATGGAGTGGTTGACCGCGGTGAGGTGGGCGACCGGGGTGAGCGTCGTGTCGGCGACGATCTGCTGGGTCTCCCTGACCGTGCCCGCACGGGTGGATCCGCCGGCTCCGTAGGTCACTGACACGAAGTCGGGTGCGACCGCTTCCACCCGGCGCAGCGCGTTCCACAGGTTCCGCTCGCCCTTGGGGGTCTTCGGCGCGGAGAACTCGAAGGAGTACGTCTTGTTGCCGGTCGCGAGCATGTCGCGCACGGTTCGTGCGTGGTCAGTCCTGGTGGAAGCAGATCCGAGGGCCATACCCGCAGGTTAGTCAGGGGGATCGGGTCCCCCAACCGCACAGCCGAGAATTGTCCGGTTTGTCGAATTCTTGTCCACTCCTCGGACAGGGCCCGGACAACTATTCGGCCAATCGGACAGCGCTTCAGACAGCCCAGGCAGTCCAGGCAGCACCTCGCACAGCTACTCGGAAAGACCGTCGGACGGACACCAGGAAAGCCCGTCGGACGGTTACTCGGAGAGCTGTACGCCGCTACGCGGAGAGCTGTACGCCGCGCAGCCGCTTCGCGAACTCCGCCGCCGCCGCTCCCGGGTCGTCCGCCTCCGTGATCGCCCGCACCACGACGGCGCGGCGGGCCCCCGCCTCCAGCACCTCGTCGAGGTTGCCGAGGTCGATGCCTCCGATGGCGAACCAGGGGCGGTCGGTGCCCAGCGAGGCCGTGTACCGGACCAGGTCCAGGCCGGGTGCGTGGCGGCCGGGCTTGGTGGGGGTCGGCCAGCAGGGGCCGGTGCAGAAGTAGTCCACGCCCTCCTGGACGGCGGCCGCCGCGGCCTCGGACTCGGCATGTGTGGAGCGGCCTATCAGGACCTCGTCGCCGAGGATGGCGCGGGCGGCGGGAACCGGGAGGTCGCCCTGGCCCAGGTGCAGCACGTCGGCGCCGGCCGCGTGGGCCACATCCGCCCGGTCGTTGACCGCGAGCAGCTTGCCGTGGCGGGCGCAGGCGTCCGCGAAGACCTGGAGGTGCTCCAGCTCCTCGGCGGCCTCCATGCCCTTGTCGCGCAGCTGCACGATGTCGACACCGCCGTCCAGGACCGCGTCCAGGAAATCGGCGAGGTCGCCCTGGCTCCTGCGGGCGTCCGTGCACAGGTAGACACGGGCGTCGGCGAGCTGTGTGCGTGCGGTGGCGGCATTGTCGGGCATGCGTGTACCCCCGTGGTCGGTGCGTGGGGACCACGGCGGCCGGGGTGGTCCATGGCCGCCGTGGTCCGAACGTCGGACAGTCTTGTCTCGGTCAGACGGCGAGCGCCTGGGCGCGGCGCTTCACCTCCGTGCCGCGATTCTCGCTGAGAGCCTGTGCGGGGGTGCCGGGCAGGCTCGGGTCGGGGGTGAAGAGCCACTCGAGCATCTCTTCGTCGGAGAAACCGTCGTCCCGCAGGAGCGTCAGGGTGCCTGTCAGGCCCTTGACGACCTTCTGCTCGGCCCCGTCGATGAAAGCGGCGGGGACGTGCAGTGCGCGGTTCTCACCACGGCGTACGGCGATCAGCTGGCCCTCCCTGACCAACTGCCGGACGCGCGTCACCTCGACACCGAACTGCTCGGCGATGTCGGGGAGGGTGAGCCAGGCGGGGACGAGAGCATCGATCTTTGCGTCAATCTCGGTCACAGGACAAGCCTGCCATCCCGGACTGACACTCGGTAGCCGAGTCCCGTCAGGATCGGGTCATGGCACGGCCGGACCGCCCGCCAGGACCGGGTCACCGCACGGCCGGACCGCCTGTCAGAACCGGGTCACCGCGCGGCGGGATCGCCCGTCAGAACCCGGTCACCGCATGGCCGGACCGCCCGTCACGACCAGGTCACCGCACGGCGGACCGCCCGCCAGGCAGCGGTTCCCGGCGCCGGTTCCGCCCACGGCGAACCAGCCCCGCCTAAGGCGTCAGCGTCGCCGTCTTCAGCGGCCGCGAAGGGTCCGACAGCAGCTCCGGGTCCATCGGAGTGCCCGCCTCGATGAGTTTCCGGCCCTGGGCCAGGTCCCTCGGCCGGCCGACCGCGAGGAGGGCGACCAGGCGGCCGTCGTGCAGCCAGCAGACCGTCCAGGCGGCGCCGGACGGGTCACCGCGCCAGACGGTGGTGTCCGCGGGGGCGTGGTGGCCGACGTACTGGACGAAGCGGCCGAACTGCTCGGACCAGAAGTACGGGACGGGGTCGTACGCCATTGGGGACTCGCCGATGATGTTCGCCGCCACCGTGCGCGGGCCCTGGAGGGCGTTGTCCCAGTGGTGGACCAGAAGGCGGTCCTCGTACCTTCCCGAAGGGAAGGAGGCGCAGTCGCCGACCGCGTAGACGTCCGGCACCGAGGTGCGCAGATGGTCGTCGGCCACGACCTCGCGGTGGGCGCCGAGCTCGATGCCGGAGCCGCTGAGCCAGGCGGTGGCGGGGCGCGCTCCGATGCCGACGACCACGGCGCCCGCGGGCACCCGGGAGCCGTCGTCCAGCACCACCGCGCCGGGCTCGACGCGCTCCACGCGCGCGTGGGTGCGCAATGTGGCCCCGCTGTCCGCGTACCAGGCGGCCATCGGGGCGGCCACCTCGGCGGGCAGCGCCCCGGCGAGCGGCCGGTCGGCCGCCTCGATGACGGTCACCACGCACCCCGCCTCACGCGCCGCGGTGGCGAACTCGGCGCCGATCCAGCCCGCCCCCACCACCACGATGTCGTGCTGCTGGGCGAGCACGGGACGCAGCCGTTCGGCGTCGTCCAGGGTGCGCAGCAGATGAACCCCGGGCACGCCCTCCGCGCCCGGCAGCCGGATCGGTTCCGCGCCCGTCGCGATGACCAGGGCGTCGTACGGCACCGGCCCCGCGGCCGTGTCCAGTTCGTGGTCCCCGGGGCGTACGCCGAGCGCCTCGCGCCCGAGCCGCAGGTCGATGCCCAGTGCCTCGAAGTCGAGGTCGAAGGCGGAGCCCTCGGCCTTGCCGAGCAGTACGGCCTTGGACAGCGGTGGCCGGTCGTACGGCTGGTGCGGCTCCGCCCCGATCAGCGTCACGCCGCCGGTGAAGCCCTGTTCCCGCAGGGCGACCGCGGTCTGTACGCCCGCCATGCCCGCGCCCACGACGACGACCTGCCGTACCGTCCGCTCCTGAACCTGCGTCTTCTCGGTCACCTGATCACCATAGACAGCTGACAATTCGTCAGTCAGGTGGCGTGCTCAGTGACCTGCTCCACACCGCCCGTCCTGACCTGCTCCGCGTCACCCGGCGCGACCTCCTCCACGACGCTGGTCCCGCTGCCCCGCTGTGACTCCCACTCCCAGGTCTCCTCCAGGCGCACGCGCCCGTCGGGCAGCTCCGTCACGCGGGACACGCAGTGCCCCGAGGAGGTGCTGCCGTCGCGCTTCAGCTGTACGTACCGGAAGTCGAGGCGGTCACCCTCGCGGGTACCCAGGAGATGGCCGCGTACGACGTCGCCGCCCGCGTACTCGGCCCAGATCTCGCCGTCCTGCTCGTGGTACGTGAAACGGGTGCGGGTACCCACCTGACCCGGCGCCTGGTCGGCGACCGGGGACAGGACGAGACCGTCGAGCGAACGGGCCATGGACGGAGGCTCCCTTACTGAGACATACGGCAGCGAGCTAGGCTGGCCAACGTAAAGCACTCGCGGGAGTCCGGACGCACCGGGCTGAGAGGGAGGCTGGAACGGCCTCCGACCGTACGAACCTGATCCGGGTCATGCCGGCGAAGGGAGGAGCTGGACGCCCATGTCGCGTACGCCATCAGACACATCCCACACTTCAGGCACCACAGATGTCCTGGTCATCGGGGGCGGAATCATCGGGCTGGTGACGGCCTGGCGGGCCGCGCAGCGCGGGCTGACGACCACGGTGGTGGACCCGGAGCCCGGCGGCGGTGCCGCGCAGGTCGCGGCCGGCATGCTCGCCGCCGTCACAGAGCTGCACTACGGCGAGCAGACCCTGCTGAGCCTCAACCTCGACTCCGCGCACCGCTACCCGGACTTCGTCGCCGAGCTCACCGAGGCGACGGGGCAGGACCTCGGCTACCGCCGCTGCGGCACCCTGGCCGTCGCACTGGACGCCGACGACCGCGCCCACCTTCGCGAACTGCACACCCTGCAACGTCAGTCGGGGCTCGACTCGGAGTGGCTCAGCGGCCGTGAGTGCCGCCGCCTGGAGCCGATGCTCGCGCCCGGCGTGCGGGGCGGGCTGCGGGTCGACGGCGACCACCAGGTCGATCCGCGCCGGCTCGCGAAGGCCCTGGTCACGGCGTGCGAGCGGGCCGGAGTGGTGTTCCGCCGGACGTGGGCCGAGCGCCTGGGCGTGGTACGGAACCGGGCCCAGGGAGTCGTCACCGCGGACGGCACCAAGCTGTCGGCCGGGCAGCTGGTCCTCGCCGCGGGCAGCCTCAGCGGACGCCTCGCGGGCGTTCCCGAGGCCGTGCTGCCACCCGTGCGCCCCGTGAAGGGGCAGGTGCTGCGGCTGACCGTGCCCCGGCCGTACGCGCCCTTCCTCAGCCGCACCGTGCGTGCCGTCGTCCGCGGCAGCCACGTCTACCTGGTGCCGCGCGAGAACGGCGAGCTCGTCGTCGGCGCGACCAGCGAGGAGCTGGGCTGGGACACGACGGTGACCGCGGGCGGCGTGTACGAGCTGCTGCGCGACGCCCATGAGCTGGTCCCCGGGATCACCGAGCTGCCGCTCACCGAGACGCGCGCCGGACTGCGCCCCGCCTCGCCCGACAACGCGCCGCTGCTCGGTCCGACCGAGCTCGACGGGCTCCTCCTGGCGACCGGGCACTACCGCAACGGCGTCCTGCTGACCCCCGTCACCGGTGACGCGATGGCGCACGTCCTGACCACCGGTGAACTCCCGGACGTCGCACGCCCCTTCTCCCCCAAGCGCTTCAGCCCGGCCCGCACGGAGCAGCCCGCATGAGCATCCTCGTCAGCGTCTTCGTCAACGGAGAGCGGCAGCGGATCGCCGCCGGCACCGCTCTCGACACCCTCGTCGCGGCGCTCACCCCGGCCCCGTCCGGAGTCGCCGCCGCGCTCAACGAAACCGTCGTCCCGCGCGGACAGTGGTCCTCCACCTCCCTCTCCGAGGGAGACCGCGTCGAAGTCCTCACCGCCGTCCAAGGAGGCTGACCCATGGCCGACGATCCCTTCGTCCTCGGTGGTACGTCCTTCTCGTCCCGTCTGATCATGGGTACGGGGGGTGCGCCCAGCCTCGATGTCCTGGAGCGCTCGCTCGTCGCCTCCGGCACGGAGCTGACGACGGTCGCGATGCGGCGCGTAAACGCTTACGTGCACGGTTCGGTGCTGTCCGTCCTCGACCGGCTCGGCATCCGGGTGCTGCCGAACACGGCGGGCTGCTTCACCGCGGGCGAGGCCGTACTGACCGCCCGCCTCGCGCGCGAGGCGCTGGGCACCGACGTGATCAAGCTGGAGGTCATCGCCGACGAGCGCACGCTGCTGCCCGATCCGATCGAGCTGCTCGACGCGGCGGAGACGCTGGTGGACGACGGGTTCACCGTGCTGCCGTACACGAACGACGACCCTGTGCTCGCGCGGAAACTCGAAGACGTCGGGTGCGCCGCGATCATGCCACTGGGGTCGCCGATCGGGTCCGGGCTCGGGATCCGGAACCCGCACAACTTCCAGCTGATCGTGGAGCACGCGCGCGTGCCGGTGATTCTGGACGCGGGGGCCGGTACGGCGTCCGATGCCGCGCTCGCGATGGAGCTGGGGTGTGCGGGGGTGATGCTCGCCTCCGCCGTGACCCGGGCCAAGGAGCCCGTGCTCATGGCCGAGGGCATGCGGCATGCGGTGGAGGCGGGGCGGCTCGCCTACCGGGCGGGGCGGATTCCTCGGCGGCACTTCGCCGAGGCGTCTTCCCCTGCGGAGGGGCTCGCTCGGCTGGATCCGGAGCGGCCTGCCTTCTGACTGCCGTCCGTGGTTGCTGCTTCAGGACTTCCCCGCCCGCGCACCGCCCGTTTCCACCCCGTTGGAAGGTGTGCGTTCTCCCGTGGGGGTCCCCTCCGTCGGCGGCCGCCGGTGTCTCGCGGGCTGTGCGACACCCCGCCCTCGGCGGCTGCCGCGTGCCCTCGTGGACGTGCGGTGTGCGTCACAGGTCGGCTTCAGTCCAGACCCGGTATCGGCTGAACGGGTGGGGGTGACAGTGGTGGCTCGTAGACTCACCTGCGTGGATACGACCCTTCAGGACCCGCTTGTCGGGCAGCTGCTCGACGGCCGCTATCGCGTGGACGCGCGGATCGCGGTCGGCGGGATGGCCACGGTCTACCGGGCCCTGGACACCCGCCTCGACCGTGTGCTCGCCCTCAAGGTGATGCACCCGGCCCTGGCGGCGGACGGCTCGTTCGTCGAGCGGTTCATCCGCGAGGCCAAGTCAGTGGCCCGGCTCGCGCACCCCAATGTGGTGCAGGTCTTCGACCAGGGGGCGCACGGGTCGTACGTCTATCTGGCCATGGAGTACGTCGCAGGGTGCACCCTGCGCGACGTCCTGCGCGAGCGCGGGGCCCTCCAGCCGAGGGCCGCGCTCGACATCCTGGAGCCGGTGCTCGCCGCGCTCGGCGCGGCTCACCGCGCCGGTTTCGTGCACCGCGACATGAAGCCGGAGAACGTCCTCATAGGGGACGACGGCCGGGTCAAGGTGGCGGACTTCGGGCTCGTACGGGCCGTGGACACCGTCACCAACACGACGGGCGCGGTCCTCGGCACGGTCTCGTATCTCGCCCCCGAGCAGATCGAGCACGGCACCGCCGACGCCCGCGTCGACGTGTACGCGTGCGGAATCGTCCTCTACGAGATGCTGACCGGCGGCAAGCCGCACGCCGGGGACTCCCCCGCCCAGGTCTTCTACCAGCACCTCCACGCGGACGTACCGCCGCCGTCGGCCGCCGTACCGGGGCTGGCGTACCAGCTCGACGAGCTGGTCACCTCGGCGACCGCCCGCAACCCCGAGGTCCGCCCGTACGACGCGGTGGCGCTGCTCGGTCAGGTGCTGGAGGCGCGGGCCGGGCTCAGCGCCGAGCAGCTCGACGCCGTACCGCCGCAGGCCCTCGGCATGGGGCACCACAACGCCGAGGACCGTACGAGCGTGATCCCACGCTCGCTGTCCGTGCAGCGCCCTCTGCCGGTGAACGAATACCAGGAGGATGCCGCCGTACTCAACCCGACCAGCCGGTTCGAGCGGACCAGCCAGTTCGCGTCCGAGGGGGCGCCGCCGTCACGGCGTGCCCCTGGCCGCCCCCGGCGCGGAATGATCGCGATCGTCACCGCGGTCCTTCTGGTGCTCGGCCTCGGCGGGGGCGTCTGGTACATCAACTCGGGCCAGTTCACCAAGGTCCCGGCGGTCCTCGCGGTCACCGAGGAGCAGGCCAAGGACCGGCTGGCGGACGCCGGGCTCGACGCCGGTGAGGTCAAGCACGCGTTCAGCGACACCGTGGAGCGCGGCACCGTCATCAGCAGCGACCCGGAGGTCGGCGCCCGGATCCGGGACAACGACTCCGTGGACCTGACGATCTCCGACGGCCCCGAGACGGTGAAGGTGCCGGACGTCCAGGGCGCGGCGCTGGACAGCGCGAAGGCCACGCTGAAGGACGGCGGTCTGGCGGCGGGCCTGGTCACCCGGGAGTTCAGCGACGATGTTCCGAGCGGCTCCGTGATCAGCACGGACCCGGCAGCCGGCACCGAGCGCCGCGCGGGCTCCGCCATCGCGATCAAGGTCAGCAAGGGCAGCCCGGTCGAGGTGGCCGACGTCACGGGAGCGTCCGTCGAGGACGCCACCGCGGAGCTGGAGGGGGCGGGTCTGAAGGTGAAGATCGCCTCCGAGCAGGTCAATTCGGAGTTCGACCAGGGACTGGTCGCCAAGCAGTCCCCGGGTGAGGGCAGCGAGGCGGCCGAGGGCGACACCGTGACGCTGACGGTCTCCAAGGGTCCCGAGCTGGTCGAGGTGCCTGACGTCGTGGGCGACAGCGTGGACGACGCGAAGCAGGCACTGGAGGACGCCGGGTTCCAGGTCGACGAGGACCGCGGACTGCTCAACCTCTTCGGGAACACGGTGAAGAGCCAGTCGGTGGACGGCGGCGATACGGCGCCCAAGGGGTCGACGATCACGATCGAGATCGCGTGAGCCGCATCTCGTCGGGCCCGTGCACGAGGTCCGCCGACGGAACGGGCGCTGGCGCGTGACACCCTGACGGGTGTGACCAGCAAGCAGCTCCGCAACCCCGTCGGCGGCCATGTTCCCGTGGCCGGCGGCCTCAACTCCGTCGGCCTGAGCTACGCCCGAGAGCTCAAGGCCGAGACAGTTCAGGTCTTCGTCGCCAACCCGCGCGGCTGGGCGACGCCCGTCGGCAACCCCCGGCAGGACGAGGAGTTCCGCGCGGCCTGCGCCGCCGGGTCGATCCCCGCGTACGTCCACGCCCCGTATCTGATCAACTTCGGCTCGCACACCGAGGCGACGGTCGAGAAGTCCGTGGAGTCGCTGCGGCACTCGCTGCGCAGGGGCCGGGAGATCGGCGCGCTGGGCGTGGTCGTGCACACGGGGAGCGCCACCGGGGGCAGGGAGCGTTCCGTGGCCCTCGCCCAGGTGCGCGAACACCTGCTGCCGCTGCTCGACGAGCTGACCCACGACGATGATCCGTATCTGCTGCTCGAGTCGACGGCCGGCCAGGGCGCCTCGCTCTGCTCCCGTACCTGGGACTTCGGGCCGTACTTCGAGGCACTCGACGCCCACCCGAAGCTGGGTGTCTGTCTCGACACCTGCCATATCTATGCGGCGGGCCACGATCTGACCGGGCCGAGCGGGATGCACCAGACCCTGGACCTGCTGGTGGACACGGTCGGCGAGGGACGGCTCAAGCTGATCCACGCCAACGACTCCAAAGATGTGGTCGGCGCCCACAAGGACCGTCACGAGAATATTGGCTCCGGCCATATCGGCGAGGATCCGTTCCGGGCCCTGATGACCCACCCCGCCACCGAGGGCGTACCCCTGATCATCGAGACTCCGGGCGGCAGGGAGGGGCACGCGGGGGACATCGAGCGCCTGAAGAAGCTCCGCGAGTAAGGAATACCCCCTGGGGGTATCCCGTTGGTGCTGGACGACAGGCACCACCACTCGACTCCGGGGGCTTCCCATGCGGCACGACGCACACGCCCACGAACCGCACGCTCACGAACCGGCCGCTCACACGACGCACAGTCACGCGGCGCACGGCCACGAGACGCACGGCCTCGGCGGCGGGGCGACCTGGTCCATGGCCGCCCAGGCGACCCTCCACTGCCTCACCGGCTGCGCCATCGGCGAAGTCCTCGGCATGGTGATCGGAACCGCGCTGGGCTGGGGCAACGTACCGACGCTGATCCTGGCGATCGCGCTCGCCTTCTTCTTCGGTTACCTGCTCACGCTGCGCGGCGTACTGAGGGCGGGCATCGGTCTCAAGGCCGCGATCCGGGTCGCGCTCGCCGCCGACACCCTCTCCATCGCCGTGATGGAGCTGATCGACAACGGCGTGATCGTCCTGTGGCCGGGCGCGATGGACGCGGAGCTCGTGGACGCGGCTTTCTGGTGGGTGCTGGCCATCGCCCTCGCCGCCGCGTTCGTGATCACCACCCCGGTCAACAAGTGGATGATCGGCCGCGGCAAGGGCCACGCGGTGGTGCACCGCTACCACCACTGAACGCCGGTCGGGATCAGAGCTCGGGGCCGTCCCCGGGCTCCTCCTGGTAGGAGTAGCGCTGCTCGCGCCATGGGTCACCGACGTTGTGGTAGCCGCGCTCCTCCCAGAAGCCGCGGCGGTCCGCCGTCATGTACTCCACTCCGCGGACCCACTTGGGGCCCTTCCAGGCGTAGAGCTGCGGCACGACGAGGCGGAGCGGGAAGCCGTGTTCCGCCGTAAGGAGTTCGCCGTCCTTGTGGGTGGCGAAGATCGTGCGGTCGGCTGCGAAGTCGGCGAGGCGGAGGTTGGAACTGAACCCGTACTCGGCCCAGACCATGACATGCGTGACGGTGGGTGCCGGCGGGGCGATCTCCAGGATCGTCCGGGCCGGAATGCCGCCCCACTCGGCCCCGATCATGCTGAACTTCGTGACGCAGTGCAGATCGGCCATGACGGAGGCGTACGGCAGTGCAGTGAACTCCTCGTGGTTCCAGCAGTGCTTCTCACCGTCGGCGGTCGCGCCGAAGACCCTGAACTCCCAGCGTTCGGGGCGGAACTTGGGTACGGGACCGTAGTGCGTAACAGGCCAGCCACGCTGCAGTCGCTGCCCCGGCGGAAGCTCGAACTGCGCCGCTTCTCCAGATTCACGCTCCACCGGCTGACCCATGACTCCATCCTGACAGACCCCGGGCGATGCACCTGACCAGCCCGGCTGCGATTCCGGCAACTCCTACTAAGCGTGCACTTACTGGACGTTCGGAGATTGCCGGTGCGAGGATGCGGCGCAATCTGCCCCCGTTCCCCGCCTGCCTGGAAGGAGCCTCTGCAATGCAGGGCGACCCCGAGGTCCTCGAGTTTCTGAACGAACAGCTCACCGGCGAGCTGACGGCGATCAACCAGTACTGGCTGCACTACCGCATCCAGGACAACAACGGCTGGACCAAGCTCGCCAAGTACACGCGTTCCGAGTCCATCGATGAGATGAAGCACGCGGACAAGATCACCGAGCGCATCCTCATGCTGGACGGATTGCCGAACTACCAGCGGCTCTTCCACGTCCGGGTGGGGCAGACCCTCACCGAGATGTTCCAGGCGGACCGGCAGGTTGAGGTCGAGGCGATCGACCGTCTCAAGCGGGGGATCGAGGTGATGCGCGCGAAGGGCGACATCACCTCCGCGAACATCTTCGAGGACATCCTCGAGGACGAGGAGCACCACATCGACTACCTGGACACGCAGCTCGAACTGGTCGAGAAGCTCGGTGAGGCGCTGTACATCGCGCAGCAGATCGAGCAGCCGGACAGCTGACGGGCCCGCTAAGCCGCCTCGTCCAGCGATGTGGGCACCGGGACCTGCGAGAGGACCGGCCGACCCTCGTCCGCCGGCTCGCGGCGCGGGCACGCTCCCCGGCCCAGCAGGGCCTGAATGCGGCGGACGCACGAACCACAGTCCGTGCCCGCCTTGCTCGCCGACGCTATCTGGCGAGGGGTGCAGACCCCGTCCTCCGCGTGCTTCTTCACCTGCGCCTCGGTGACACCGAAGCAGTTGCAGACATACACGCGGTCCACCTCCCGACGGGGGATTCCTAGGTCTTGCCATCCCGATGATCGGTGAGGCTAACCTAACCTTACCCGTCTCGCGGAGACCGTAAAAGTGGGGTGGGGCGCGGATCGTATGTGATCCGCGCCCCAATTCACGCTCCTGTAACAGCCGAAACGACTGTCCGTCCGCTACTGGTCGCGGTACATCTCCGCGACGAGGAAGGCCAGGTCAAGAGACTGGCTGCGGTTCAGACGGGGGTCGCAGGCCGTCTCGTAGCGCTGGTGCAGATCGTCGACGAAGATCTCGTCGCCGCCGCCCACGCACTCGGTGACATCGTCACCGGTGAGTTCGACATGGATGCCGCCCGGGTGGGTGCCGAGCTCCTTGTGGACCTCGAAGAAGCCCTTGACCTCGTCGAGCACGTCGTCGAAGCGGCGGGTCTTGTGGCCCGAGGCCGCCTCGTAGGTGTTGCCGTGCATCGGGTCGGTGATCCAGGCGACGGTCGCCCCGGACGCGGTGACCTTCTCGACCAGCTCGGGCAGCTTGTCGCGGACCTTGTCCGCGCCCATCCGCACGATGAAGGTGAGACGGCCCGGCTCGCGGTCCGGGTCGAGGCGCTCGATGTACTGAAGCGCGTCCTCGGCCGTCGTCGTCGGGCCCAGCTTGATGCCGATCGGGTTGCGGATCTTCGAGGCGAACTCGATGTGGGCGCCGTCGAGCTGACGGGTGCGCTCGCCGATCCACACCATGTGGGCCGACACGTCGTACAGGTTGCCCGTACGCGAGTCGACCCTGGTCAGCGCCGACTCGTAGTCCAGGAGCAGCGCCTCGTGGGAGGCGTAGAACTCGACGGTCTTGAACTCCTCCGGGTCGGCCCCGCAGGCGTGCATGAAGTTCAGCGCCTGGTCGATCTCGCGCGCCAGCTGCTCGTAGCGCTGGCCCGAGGGGGACGACTTCACGAAGTCCTGGTTCCAGGCGTGCACCTGGCGCAGATCGGCGTAACCGCCGGTGGTGAAGGCGCGCACCAGGTTGAGCGTGGAGGCGGACGCGTTGTACATCCGCTTCAGTCGCTCGGGGTCCGGGATGCGGGATTTCTCGTCGAAGGCGAAGCCGTTGACCGAGTCGCCGCGGTAGGTCGGCAGGGTCACGCCGTCGCGGGTCTCGGTGCCCTTGGAGCGCGGCTTGGAGTACTGGCCCGCGATACGGCCGACCTTCACGACCGGCACGGAGGCCGCGTAGGTGAGGACGGCGCCCATCTGGAGCAGGGTCTTGAGCTTGGCCCGAATGTGGTCGGCGCTCACGGCGTCGAACGACTCGGCGCAGTCGCCGCCCTGCAGAAGGAACGCGTCGCCCTTCGCGACGGCCGCCAGACGGGCGCGCAGCTGGTCGCACTCGCCCGCGAAGACGAGCGGCGGATACGACTGGAGGTCCGCGATCACATCGCGCAGAGCCTCGGCATCGGGGTACTCGGGCTGCTGCGCCGCGGGCAGGTCTAGCCAGCTCGCCTTGGCGGCGATGGCTTGGGATTCAGCGTTCACGGTCACCTCGTAAACATTACGGGGTCGTGTCGAGCCTCCCCTCACCTGCTCACAAATTGAGACAGGTCGAACCCGACGGGGACGCGCTCCGGGCGGCCGTACGACGGGTTCGTACGGCCCCCGGAGCAGGCGGGAAGCGGCTAGTCGACGTCGAGACGGTTGCGGTCGATGCTGATCCGCACTCCGCCGTGGGTCTCGGTCGTGTCGCCGGCGTACTGGTGGATCCGCTGGTGCTTGGGCCACAGGGTCGCGGGGATCGCCGAGTCCGTGGTCGTCGGCTCGTAGTTCCAGCGGGCGAAGTGGATCACGTCGGGCGGGGTGATCTTCTGGACGTTGGCCACCAGGTCGGTGATCAGGGAGGAGACGCTGCCGTAGGCGCCCGAGCGGTAGCCGAGCTGGTGCAGGCGCTCGGTGTAGGCGTCGATGTAGGCCAGCACCCGGGCGGTCACCGTGCCGCCGGGGGCGTAGTGCTCAAGGTCGTTGTAGATCACCGACCCCTTGCCGAGCCCCAGCGCGGCGGCCTGCTTGGCCGCGTCGTCGGCGGCAGCGGTGCCCTGCGGCACCGGGTCGGTGATCGAGGCGCAGCCACCGCCGCAGCTGCCGCCATCGGAGGAGGGCTGCCGGCCGACGTACAGCGGGAAGAAGCGCCAGCCGTTGGCGTACTGCGTGCGCACCCAGGCGGCGGTCAGATTCGGCTGGGCGCAGGCGCGGTTGAGGCCGCCGATGTAGATGCCGATGGCGCCGTACTCGGACGCGTCCCGCCAGGCGTTCATCGCGGACTGGCTCGGCGCGGTGCAGGCGTCGAAGCCCTCGCCCCGGAAGGACGTGGCGTCCGCGGGGACGGGCGCCGCCGCGGCCCGTTCGGGCTGCGCGGTCGCGACGGGCAGACCGGCGCTGCGCAGGATCCGCTGGATGCTGCCGCGGTCGTCGCCGTACGCGGCGGTCACGGCGATGCGGTCGGCGGTGGCCCGGTAGGTGCGGGCCGTGCGGTTCTCGGTGACTGCGCTCCCGGCGGAGCCGGCGGGCTGGACGAGGAGCGCTTCGGTACGTCCCCGCAGGCGCGCCGGACAGTCCTGCCGGCCTCCGGGCGTGCCGAGGTACACGGCGTGGCGGTCGAAGCGGACACAGGCGTCCGGGTTCTTCTCCAGGTCCACGACCTCCCATGAGGCGGGGACGGTGAACTCGTGGCTCCGGTAGCTGACCTGGGTGGTGTCGTCGGATTCGGCCGTGCGCGTGGCCGACAGGGCGGCGCCGGGCCAGCCGGCGGCAAGGACCGCGGCGGCGGCGAGGACCGTGAGCGCGCGTGAGCCGCTCCGGCGGGACAGGGGTGAACGAACTGCGTGAATGACTCTCTCCTAGGTCGGGCTCCTCGATCGGGTTCCTCGATCGGGCTGTGAACCCATCAATGGCCGCCGACCGGGCGGTCCGAACCCGGTGTCCACGCGGTTCACGCTGTTGCCCGGCCCTCGACGTCGGGTATGGTGCGGCGCATGTTCGCGCATTCGATCCAGACCTGGTGGTGGACCGCTCATCCGGCGGCCCGCTGACTGCGCGTACTCAAGACTTCGCGAAGGCCGCCCGAGGGGCGGCCTTCGGCGTTTTCGGAGCCCGTTCCTCGCTGATCTGAGTCACTCAGACCTCTCCGAGAAGGAACAGGACCGATGAACCTGCTCGATCTGCTGGACGACCCCCGTCCGTTCGCCCTGCTGCGCCGCCGCACACCCGGCCATGATCACGACGTGGTCGAGGTCCTGCGCGGCCGGGTCAGTACGTACGACCGCCTCGCCGACCTCCCCGACGAGGGCCTCGCGCTGATCCCCTACCGCCAGATCAGGGAGCGCGGCTTCGACGTCCGCGACGACGGCACACCGCTCACGGTGCTGATCCCCGAGGAGACGTACGAACTGCCGCTGGAGCGGGCCCTGACGGAGCTTCCGTCGCACGAGGTGCGGGTCGAGCGAGGCGGTTTCGACGTCGGCGACGAGGAGTACGCCGGGATCGTCGGGCGCGTCCTGGACGAGGAGATCGGGAGCGGCGAGGGCGCGAACTTCGTCATCCGGCGGACGTACGAGGGTGAGATCCCGGGGTTCGGGAAGGCCGACGCCCTGGCCCTCTTCCGGCGGCTGCTCGTCGGCGAGCGGGGCGCGTACTGGACGTTCGTCGTGCACACCGGGGAGCGGACGCTGGTCGGGGCGAGTCCCGAGGTGCATGTGCGGATGTCGGGCGGGACGGTCGTCATGAACCCGATCAGCGGGACGTACCGCTACCCGGCCGGGGGTCCGACGCCCGAGGATCTGCTCGGTTTCCTCGCCGACGGCAAGGAGATCGAAGAGCTCTCGATGGTCGTCGACGAGGAGCTCAAGATGATGTGCACCGTCGGTGACATGGGCGGAGTGGTGATCGGGCCGCGGCTCAAGGAGATGGCCCATCTCGCGCACACGGAGTACGAGTTGCGGGGCCGCTCGTCGTTGGACGTAAGAGACGTCCTGCGCGAGACCATGTTCGCCGCCACCGTGACCGGGTCACCGGTGCAGAACGCGTGCCGGGTCATCGAGCGGCACGAGGTCGGGGGGCGGGGGTACTACGCGGGCGCGCTGGCGCTCATCGGGCGGAATGCGGGCGGCGGGCGGGAGGGTGCTGCCGGGGCCCAGACTCTCGACTCCCCCATCCTGATCCGGACCGCCGACATCGACGCGGCCGGGCGGCTGCGGGTGCCGGTCGGCGCCACCCTCGTACGGGGATCGGAGCCCGCGAGCGAGGTCGCCGAGACCCATGCGAAGGCGGCGGGGGTGCTTTCGGCGCTGGGGGTCCTGGAGGGCAGGCCGCGCGTGGAGGGCGTACGGCCGACGCTGGCCGACGATCCGCGGGTGCGGGCGGCGCTCGACGGGCGACGGGCCTCGCTCGCGCCGTTCTGGCTGCGGATGCAGGAGCGGACCGACGCGCTGGACGGGCACGCGCTGGTCGTGGACGGCGAGGACACGTTCACGGCGATGCTCGCGCATGTGCTGCGGTCGTCGGGGCTTGACGTGACGGTGCGGCGGTACGACGAGGCGGGGCTGCGGGAGGCGGTCGTACGGCACGAGGGGCCTGTCGTGCTGGGTCCCGGTCCGGGTGATCCGGGCGATGTGCACGACCCCAAGATGCGTTTCCTGCGTGAGCTGACCGCCGCGGTCCTGCGCAGCCACGGCCATGGTGTGCTCGGGGTCTGCCTGGGGCATGAGCTGATCGCGGCCGAGCTGGGGCTGGAGACCGTCCGCAAGGAGGTGCCCTACCAGGGCGCGCAGACCGAGATCGGCCTCTTCGGGCGGACGGAGACCGTCGGCTTCTACAACAGCTTCGTGGCGCGCTGCGACGACGAGGCGGCGGCCGAGCTGTCGGCTCATGGTGTCGAGGTCAGCCGCAGCGGGACCGGTGAGGTGCATGCGCTGCGCGGGCCGGGGTTCGCGGGTGTGCAGTTCCACCCGGAGTCGGTGCTGTCGCTGCGCGGCACCGGGATCGTACGGGAGCTGCTGGGTCAGCTGCGCGGGACCAGCACGTTCTCCGAGCGGCGGCCCGCGGTGTAGTCGAGGACGTTGCCCAGGGTGGTGTCGATGATCTGGCCGACGGCGTCCACCGTGTAGTACGCCTGGTGCGAGGTGACCAGGACGTTCGGGAAGGTGACGAGGCGGGCCAGGGTGTCGTCCTCGACGGCCTCCAGGGACTTGTCGAGGAAGAAGAGCCCGGCTTCCGCCTCGTACACGTCGAGGCCGACGCCAGTGAAGCGGCCCTCGCGCAGTTGGTCGACGAGGGCCGCGGTGTCGATCAGGCCGCCGCGGCTGGAGTTCACCAGGATCGCGTCGTCCTTCATCGTCCGCAGGGCGGCGGCGTCGATGAGTCGCTGGGTCTGCGGCAGGAGCGGGACGTGCAGGGTGATCAGGTCGGACTCGGCGAAGAGCTGTTCCTTGGGGACGTATTTCATGCCGAGGTCCAGGCAGGCCGGGTTCTCGGCGACGTCCCAGCCGAGCAGGTTCATGCCGAAGCCGTGGGCGATGCGGGTGAACGCCTCGCCGATCTTGCCGGTGCCGATGACTCCGGCCGTGCGGCCGTGCATGTCCCGGCCCATCAGGCCGTCGAGCCGGAAATCGAAGTCGCGGGTGCGGGTGGCGGCTCGGACGATACGGCGGTTGACGGCCATGCCCAGGGTCCAGGCGAACTCGGCGACCGAGTGGGGCGAGTAGTACGAGACCCGGGCGGCGGTGATGCCGAGGCGCTCGGCGACGTCGAGGTCGATGTTGTTGAAGCCGGTGGAGCGCTGGGCGATCATCTGCGTGCCGCCGGCCGCGAGGGTCTGCAGGACTCGGTGGCCGAGGCCGCAGTTGACGCTGGTGGAGATGATCTCGTGGCCGGCCGCGAGCGGAGCGGTGTCCTCGGTCAGGAAGACGTCCAGGCAGCGGACGTCGTGGTGTCCCGCGAAGGCCTGCTGGATCAGGGGCTTCTCGTCGGACTGGACGCCGAAGGCCAGGATCTCCACGGGGCCCTCCGGGGGGTTTGCCTTCATTGTCTGGTACCGGCGAATATACGGCTCGGGTGGGGTCGGTGCGTGGTTCCGGCTTCCGGGAGGGGCGTCGCCCACGGTGGTGTTCGGGGCGGGGCCGGGGCGGGGGCATCCGTCCTCGGTCAGGCGCGGAATCGGCTGCTCACCGACTTGGCGGCGTTGACGCGCCAGCCGCTGCGGGCGGACGTCCCCGCCCCGTCCCCTCCGGTGCGTTGGCGGGTGCGGGAGTAGGGCGCCGCCCTGTTCAGCCTCCCCGGCCTCCTCCGGTACGCCGGGGGGGCGGGGGGGGCGGGGGGGCGGGGGGGGCGGGGGGGCGGGGGCTGCCCAGCTCAGCCAACACCCGCTCCCTCCGGTACGCCGACGGGTGCGGGGTGCGGGGTGCGGGGCTGCCCAGCTCACCCGACACCCGCCCCCTCCGGTACGCCGACGGGTGCCGGGTGCGGGGCTGCCCAGCTCAGCCAACACCCGCCCCCTCCGGTACGCCGACGGGTGCGGGGTGCGGGGCTGCCCGGCTCACCCGACACCCGTCCCCTCCGGTACGCCGGCGAGTGCGGGGTGCGGGTGCTGCCCGGCTCAGCCGAAGAAGACGCCTGCCTCCTCGTAGAGCTTGGGGTCCACCGTTTTCAGTTTGGCTGTGGCCTCTGCGATCGGGACGCGGACGATGTCGGTGCCGCGCAGGGCGACCATCTTGCCGAAGTCGCCGTCCCGGACGGCTTCGATGGCGTGCAGGCCGAAGCGGGTGGCGAGCCAGCGGTCGAAGGCGCTGGGGGTACCGCCGCGCTGGACGTGCCCGAGGACCGTGGTCCTGGCCTCCTTGCCGGTGCGCCTCTCGATCTCCTTGGCCAGCCATTCGCCGACACCGGAGAGCCGGACATGGCCGAAGGCGTCGAGCGAGCCGTCCTTGAGGACCACATCGCCGTCCTTGGGCATGGCACCCTCGGAGACGACGACGATGGGGGCGTACGAGGCCTTGAAACGGGAGGTCACCCAGGAGCAGACCTGTTCGACGTCGAAACGCTGCTCGGGGATGAGGATGACGTTGGCGCCGCCGGCGAGGCCCGAGTGGAGGGCGATCCAGCCCGCGTGCCGGCCCATCACCTCGCAGACGAGTACCCGCATGTGCGACTCGGCGGTGGTGTGCAGCCGGTCGATCGCCTCGGTGGCGATGTTGACGGCGGTGTCGAAGCCGAAGGTGTAGTCGGTGGCGGACAGGTCGTTGTCGATGGTCTTCGGTACGCCGACGACGGGGACGCCGAACTCGTCGGTGAGGCGCGCCGCGACGCCGAGGGTGTCCTCGCCACCGATCGCGATGAGCGCCCCGACTTCCTGCTTCGCGAGCGTCTCCTTGATCCGGCGGATGCCGTTCTCGACCTTGAGCGGATTGGTGCGCGAGGAGCCGATGATGGTGCCGCCGCGGGGCAGGATGCCGCGTACGGCGGGGATGTCGAGCCGGACGGTGTCGCCTTCGAGCGGCCCCCGCCAGCCGTCCCGGAAACCGACGAAGTCATAGCCGTACTCCTGCACGCCCTTGCGGACGATGCCCCGGATGACGGCGTTGAGCCCGGGGCAGTCGCCGCCTCCGGTCAGTACTCCGACCCGCATGGAAAAGTCCCTTCGCCATGGTTGGCTGATGGGACTCACGCTAATAGTGATCCAGGTCACTTCGGCATGGTGCGGAAGGTCAATTCCGGTGAATTGTGGGGGTGTTGATCACCGGTAGTCCCCCGAAGGTGGGTGACGGGCACATGTGTGCGAGCCCTACACCTCGTCGTCGAGGCCGCGCTCGATCGCGTAGCGGACCAGCTCGACCCGGTTGTGGAGCTGCAGCTTGCCCAGGGTGTTCTGCACGTGGTTCTGGACCGTGCGGTGGGAGATGACCAGGCGCTCGGCGATCTGCTTGTAGCTGAGGCCCTTGGCGACCAGGCGGAGCACCTCGGTCTCGCGGTCGGTGAGCTGCGGGGCCCTGGGTTCGTCGCCGCCCGTGGCGGGCCCGGGGTCGGAGGCGAGCCGCCGGTACTCACCGAGGACCAGGCCCGCGAGGCCCGGCGTGAACACCGGATCGCCGACCGCAGTGCGGCGCACCGCGTCGATCAGCTCCTCCGTGGAGGCCGACTTGAGCAGATAGCCCGTCGCGCCGGACTTGACCGCCTCCAGGACGTCGGCGTGCTCACCGCTGGCCGACAGGACGAGGACGCGCAGCGCCGGGTTGGCTCCGACCAGTTCCTTGCAGACCTGGACTCCGGGCTTGGCGGGCAGGTTCAGGTCGAGCACGAGGACGTCCGGTCCGGCGGCCTGGGCCCGGCGCACGGCCTGCTCGCCGTCGCCCGCGGTGGCCACCACGTCGAAGCCGGCCTCGGCGAGGTCGCGCGCGACGGCATCCCGCCACATGGGGTGGTCGTCCACCACCATGACCCTGATCGGCCCTTTGCCCTGCTCACTCATGCCCGCTCCGCCTTACCCCGTGAACCCCGTGAACGTTCAGACCCTTCGGCGCCTCAGGATCCTTCTCCGACACCGCCGCTTTCGGTACTTTCAGCTCCACCTCGGTGCCCTGCCCGGGGACCGCGATCAGCTCGGCCGAGCCGCCGATCTCACGCAGCCGGCCGCGGATCGACAGGGCGACGCCGAGCCGCCCCTCACCCTCGGCCTGAGCGAGCCGCCCCTCCGGAATGCCGGGGCCTTCGTCGCGTACGGTCACGATCACCGCGTCCGGCTCGTCCTCGACCAGGATCCAGGCACGGGCGTCTTCGCCGACATGCTTGCGGACATTGTCCAGGGCCGCACCGACAGCCGCGGCCAGCTCCCTGGCGGCGGCCGCGTCGAGCGGCACGGGCGCGCCCGGCTCGGAGAGCGTCACGCGCGCGGTGGTGTACGGGGCGAGTAGCGCGCGCAGGTCGACGGCGCCCGCGGGGTCCTCGTCCGGTTCGTCGACGGCGCGTACGACGGCACCGAGCGCCGCGTCCTCGGACACCCGGGAGACGGGCAGCAGGCCGCCCGAGACCAGCGTGCGCAGCGCGACCTCCTGCTCGCCGGCCATCCGGCCCAGCTCGGCGGCCTCACCGCCGAGAGCGGAGCCGCGGCGCTGGACCATGGCGAGGACCTGGAGTACGCCGTCGTGGATGTCGCGGGCCAGGCGTTCCCGTTCGCGGGTGGCGGCCTCGATCTCCAGGGCGCGGGCGAGGGTGCGCTCGGAGGCGCGGGCGACCTCGACGACGTATCCGATGGCGATGGAGGCGACCCAGACGAGGAGCACGTTGTGGATGGTGTCGCGGGTCGGAGCGCCGCGCTGGACGAGGTTGGCGACCGCGACGAGCGTGGAGGCGAACGCCGCCCAGCGCCAGCCGCCCTTGATCGCGAACGCCAGGACGGAGCCCGCGGTCCATATCGACGGCAGGGTCGGACCGCCTGCCTCTATCCGGGCCGGGTCGTCGACAACCCGGGTGAGCAGGATGCCGACGAGCGCGATGGTCAGGTCGGCGGCGAGGAAACGCTTGGTGCAGCTCGCCGCGTTGGCGACCCTGGGCAGCGTCGCGACGGTCCACACGGCCAGCACGGCGAGGTAGGCGATGGCCACCCCGGGCCGGGCGAAGGTGTCGTAGGCGGTGACGAAGAGCCCGATCGCGTACACCATCGTCAGCAAGCGGTAGCCGCTGAGCGCACGCCAGAGCGGCTGCTCGACCGACATCCTCATGACTCGCTCGCGCTTGGTCACGTCCCCCACCCCATACCCCACACACCACACACCACTGACGGACGCTTCTAGGAGCCTGCCCGTTCCTTTTCAGCCTCGGCCTCGGCCTCGGCGGCCTTCGCGGCCTGCTTCTGTGCCTGTTCGGCTTCCTTCTCGGCTTCCTTGTGCGCCTGCTTCTGGGCCTTCGCCGCCTCCGCGATCTGCCGCTTGGCGGCCGTCGCGTAGATGTCGACGTACTCCTGGCCGGAGAGCTTCATGATTTCGTACATGACCTCGTCGGTCACCGCGCGCAGCACGAAACGGTCGTGCTCCATGCCGGAGTAGCGGCTGAAGTCGAGCGGCTTGCCGATCCGGATTCCCGGCCGCATCAGCTTGGGCATCACCTTGCCCGGCGGCTGGATCTTCTCGGTGTCGATCATCGCGACGGGGATGACGGGCGCGCCGCTGGCGAGCGCCACGCGCGCGAGGCCCCCGGGTTTGCCGCGGTAGAGCCGACCGTCGGGCGAGCGCGTGCCCTCCGGATAGATACCGAACAGCTCACCGCGCTCCAGGACGTCGATACCGCTCTTGACGGCCGCCTCGCCCGCGCCCCGCGCGCCGGAGCGGTCCACCGGGAGCTGACCGACGCCCTTGAAGAAGGCGGCGGTCATCCGGCCCTTGATGCCGGGCGTCGTGAAGTACTCGGCCTTCGCGATGAAGGTCACCTTGCGATCGAGGACGGCGGGCAGGAAGAACGAGTCCGAGAACGACAGGTGATTGCTCGCCAGAATGGCGGGGCCCTCGGCGGGGATGTTCTCGAGGCCTTCCACCCAGGGCCTGAAGGCGAGCTTCAGCGGCCCTCCGATGGAAAACTTCATTGCGCCGTAGATCAACCGAGTGCCTCCTGTGTAGTAGGTCAGACCTTAACCCGGAGCACTGTCAAAGGGCCCGACGACCCTGGTCGGTGTCAGTGCGGTCGCGTACGGTGAAGTACGCCTCGAACTCCCGGGGTCGTGCTGGGTCGTGCTTGCTCCCCCCGCTTGTCCCATTCCGCCCGTCTCATGAACAGGAGACCGAAGGTGCCGGTCCTTCCTGGAGCCGAGCCGTTCCGCCATGAAGGCGGAGAGGTCGGCGTCCTCCTCTGCCACGGTTTCACCGGTTCGCCGCAGTCGCTGCGCCCCTGGGCGGAGTATCTGGCCGAGCGCGGCCTGACCGTCGCGCTGCCGCTGCTGCCCGGGCACGGCACCCGCTGGGAGGACATGCAGCTCACCGGCTGGCAGGACTGGTACGCCGAGGTGGACCGCGAGCTGCGCGCCCTGCGCGAGCGGTGCGCGCAGGTGTTCGTCTTCGGCCTCTCCATGGGAGGTGCGCTGACCCTGCGGCTCGCCGCGAAGCACGGGGACGAGGTGAGCGGCATCGTCGTCGTCAACCCGGCGATCAAGGTGCACGGCCTGGCGGCGTACGCCCTTCCGGTGATCCGGCACGTCGTCCGCACGGTGCCCGGCATCACGAGCGACATCGCCAAGGAAGGCGGCGTCGAGATCGGCTACGACAAGGTGCCGCTGCACGCGGCGCACTCGATGCGCAACTTCTACCGGCTCGTCGACGGCGAACTGCCCCAGGTCACCCAGCCGATGCTGCTCCTGCACAGCCCACAGGACCATGTGGTCCCGCCCGCCGACTCGGCACGGATCCTCAGCCGGGTGTCCTCCACGGACGTCACGGAGATCCTGCTGGAACAGAGCTACCACGTCGCGACGTTGGACCACGACGCGGACCGGATCTTCGAGGAGAGCTACGCGTTCATCGGCCGGCTCGCACCCAGTGTCGGCAAGGAGTCCGACGCGGGTCGACCGGTTCAGCAGGAAGGGACGGCCACGGGTGGCTGAGCACGAGGCGGACCGCGACGATTCCGAGGAGAAGGGCGTGCCCCTGGGCGAGCCCTTCGATGAGTCCCCCGGCGACGAGCAGAGCGTGCCCTTCGACGAGGAGGCCGCATGGCAGGCGATCGTCTCCGGGTACGGCGAGGAGCCCAAGGACCCGCCGGGCGCGAAGCCGTTCAAGTCGGTGGAGGACCTGGCCCTTCTGGAGCCCGAGACGAACGACGACAAGGCCGGGACCAAGACCGAGGACACCACCGAGGACGTGACCGGGGACAAATCCTCACCCGCGAAGCCCCTCGGCAGCTCGGTCGCCTTCGCCCCCGGCGTCGCCGGCCCGCGTGACTTCCAGGCACCCGAGCCCGCCGAAGAGGACTTCGACGAGGACGACGAGGGCCATTTCGTACCGCCCGAGCCGCCCCCGCTGCCCACGGCCGACACCACAGCCAAGTTCGCCTGGCTCGCCGTTCTAGGCGGCCCCGTCCTCCTCCTGCTGGCCGTCCTCCTCGGCTGGGACATGACCTGGTGGCTCGCCACACTCGGCATCGGCGGCTTCCTCGGCGGCTTCGCCACGCTGGTGACCCGCATGAAGAGCGACGACGAGGACGGCGACGACCCCGGCCGCGGCGCAGTGGTCTGACCCGCGCCTAGGCAACCGGAATGCGGAGGGCGGCCAGCACCGGAAGGTGATCGGTCGCCCTCACAAGGTCCGCCTCCGCAACCCCCGGAAGACCAAGCGGCACCCCACACCCCAGGACCTCAACACCCTCCGTGGCAAAGATCGCGTCGATCCGCTGACGAGGATCCACCGCACTGGAGGTCAGCTCACCGCCCCAGGGCCGAGCAACCCAGCCATCCTGAAGCGCAGCGCCAAGCCGCTTGAAGGTACGCCCGCCGGGCCGCTCGTTGAGATCGCCGCCCACAACACAATGAGGCGTGCCAAGACGGGCCACCTGCTCAAGCAGCATGCCCCCCTGCTCATACCGCTCGTCCTCCCGCAGCGAGAGATGGCAGCTCAGCACCCCCACCCGAACACCCCCGAACCGAACCACCGCCGTGGCGAACCCGCGCCGGTGCAGCCCAGGAGTGAGCGGAAGCAGAACGTCCTCGGTCCGCTCGACAGTCGCCCGCAGTGAGCACAACAACGCCGGCCCGGACGCGGTACCCCCACCCGAAAGAACAACCTGCCCCGACGCCGCCGCAAGCCGAGCCAGCTTCTTCCGCCACCGAAAGAACCGCGGAGCCTCCTGCACCAGCACAAGGTCCGGCGAACAGGCACCAATCACCCGGGCAAGCGCATCAGTGTCATCACGCATCGACCGAACGTTGTAACTGAGCACCCGAACAACAGCCGAACCATCAGCCTCAGTACGGGAGTTGGGCAACGACCTGACCACACTGGCGGAGCTATTCGGCATGACGATCAAGATACGACAACGCAGCCCCGAGCACCCGGCACGCACCGCACCCACACCCGGACCCGCCGCGGACCGCACCCAAACCCCGCACAGAACCGCTGCGCACCCAAAACCCGCAAGGAACCGCTGCGCACCGCACCCGCACCCGCACCCGCACCCGCACCCGCACCCGCACCCGCCCAAGCAAGGAAGGGGCCGTGTCGGTACATCAAATGCCCGCATCCGAACGGATCAAGAGAAAGCAGCCCCCTGACACCCACAGCGGATCCGTTCGGATGCGGGCGGATGTACCGGCGCGGCCCCGCCCCACGACGATGCGGCGGGCGCAAGGCACCCACCCAGGCGCACGTGACACGACAACGCCCGCCGCCCCCCGATGAAGGGGCACGGCGGGCGCACATCGCACAGCACGAACGTCACATGATCGGATCCGGCTCCCGAGCCAGATCCGCCGCCCCCACCAGCCCCGCCTTGTTCCCGAGCTGCGCGGCAATCACGTCGGCAACGGGACGCCAGTTACCCCCCACCAGCCACCGCTTGTACGACTTGCGAATGGGGTCGAGCACCAGCTCGCCCTCGTCCGACAGCCCGCCCCCCACGATGAAGGCGGACGGGTCGAAGAGCGAGGCCAGGTCGGCAAGGCCCGCACCGGCCCAGCGGGCCAGCTCACGGTAGGAGTCCACCGCGACCGGGTCACCCTGGCGCGCGGCGACCGAGATGTGCTTGCCCTCGATGCCGTCGGGACTGCCGTCCCCGAGCGCGAGCAGGATCTCCGCGTTCTCGGGGGTCGCGTTCGCCCGCTGCTTCGCGTACCGGACGAGCGCCCGCCCGGAGGCGTACTGCTCCCAGCACCCCTGCGAACCGCACCCGCACAGCAGCCCGTCCGGCACCATCCGGATGTGCCCGAACTCCGCGGCCACACCGAAGTGCCCACGCCGCAGCTTGTTGCCGATGATGATGCCGCCGCCGAGCCCCGTGCCCAGCGTGATGCAGATGACGTTCCGGTGGCCCTTGCCCGCGCCGAACCTGTACTCGCCCCACGCGGCCGCGTTGGCGTCGTTCTCCACGACGACCGGCAGCCCCACGCGCGATTCGACCTCGGCCTTCAGCGGCTCCTGCCGCCAGTCGATGTTCGGCGCGAAGTACACCGTCGAGCGCTGGCGGTTCACGTATCCCGCCGCACCGATACCGACGCCCACGATCTCGTGCCCGGCACGCGCACCGTCCACCGCGGAGGCGATGGCGTCCACGATGGCCTGCGGCGTGGTGGGAGTCGGCACCTTGTGGGTCGAGAGGATGTTGCCTTCCTCATCGACCACACCGGCCGCGATCTTCGTGCCGCCGATATCGACGCCGATGGTGAGTCCCATGAATCCCTCAGTTTCGGTCGAGCCCCGCTACGGCCAACCGTACCCGAGCTGCCATTAGTCCAAGTCGATGTGTTCCCCTGGACCGGTGCCCTCGTCGCGAGGATCCGTGTCCCGGGTGGTCCAGCGCCGTTCCTGTGCCTCGACGGCCGACCGGTAGGCCGCGAGCAGCTCGGAGCCGGCGGCGGCGAGGTGGTCGAAGACGTCGGGGTTGCGCTCGATGACGGGTTCGACGGCGGCCTTGGCCTGCTGCACGACCTGGTTGACCACCTGCTGGGCGGCTCCGCCGGCGACCGCGCCGAGGAGCGGCGACTGCAGGCCGGACAGCTTGTCGGCGACGACGTCGACGAGCTTGCGCAGCTCCTCGGCGGCCGAGCCGGGCGGTGTGCCGTACTGCGCGCGGCGCCGGGCCTTCTCCGCCGCGAGATCCTCGGCCACCGCGTGCGCCCAGGCGTCGGCATCGACGTCGGCCGCACGGACTTCGCCAGCCGCTTCCTGAGCGGCGTCGGACGGCGTGCGCTCTTCGCTCATGGCGGTTCTCCTGACTACGTTTCGTCCCTCCGACGTTACCCGAACGGAGGTACGTGGTTCACCGTGTGCGCGGCCACAGTCCGGGGTCCGGCGCGAATCGGATCCTCAGCTCGCCCTCGCGCAGGGCGGCGCCGTCCACGGTGCAGCGCCGCAGGGCCGAGGGCAGCGGCACGATCCGGCGGAACTGTCCGGCGGTGACGACGAGTTCGTCGCCGCGCCGGATCAGGTCCAGCTCGTCGCGTATGGCGCCGGCGAGCGGGATGTGCCAGACGAGGACGCCCTCGTCGGCGAGACGGTCCTCGAGGGGCCACTCGACGGGGGACGGCATCTCGTTGACGACACCGGGTACGGGGAGCGCGGCGAGGTCGTGGGTGCCGCGCGGATCGTGGCCGAGGTGCGGGACCTCGTGGACGTCGTACGTCTCCTGCCACTCGTCGAGGCCCTTGCGCTGCTGGGCGGCGAGGGCGGCGAGCCAGGTGTCGTTCGTGGCACCCGGCAGCACGCGGTTCGCGACCAGGGCGTCGACGCGGAGGCCGCGCAGGGCCAGGGCGGTGCCGGCGGCGCGTACGGCGTCGGCGCCGGCGGGACCCGGCTCGGCGACCAGCCGTACGGTCGTGGCGCGGTCCTCGACGACCGCCTCCACGGCGGCCAGTTCGAGGTCCCAGCGGGCCGCCGTCTCGTACAGCCACTCCGCGGGCATCGGGACACCCGCGAGGCGGCCGAGGACGGGGCGCAGGGCGCGGGCCGCCTGGCGTTCCGCCGGGAGCAGGCGGCGCAGGTAGCGGCGGAGTTCCTCGGGGAGGGAGAGGAGGGCGAGGGCCTGCGGGGCCGGGGGGAGGTCGACGACGAGGAGGTCGTACGTGTCCGAGGTCGCCGCGTCGCGCAGGGCGCGGAGCAGGGCGAGTTCCTCGGCGCCGGGCAGGGGGGTGACTTCCTCGGCGTCCAGGCGGTTGGCGCCGAGGAGGTCGAGGGCGGTGGTGGCGCGGTCCTGGAAGGCGGTGAGGTCGGCGCGGAACCGCTCGGTGGCGTCGGGGCGCCAGGTGGTGAGGTGGTCGCCCGCCTCTGCCGGGGCGGGCCCTGTCCGTACGCCGAGGGCGGCGCCCAGGGTGTCCGTGCGGTCGGCGCTCAGGACGAGGGTGCGGGTGCCGTCGCGGGCGGCCTTCAGCGCGGTGGCCGCGGCGACGGTGGTACGGCCGGAGCCGCCGGGGCCTGTGATCAGGATGGTGCGCATGAGGGTGAACGGTACCTGGGCTGGCGGGGGCGCCTTGGCGGGGCTTCGGTGCAACCCCGTTTGCCTGGCTCCCGGCGTCCGTGCCGACGTGGAGGCGTTTTTCGCCCCCTCCGCCCCTGCCCGTCCCGTACCTGGGTGCTGCCGCCCCCAGACCCCCGCATCGCGCTGAACGCGCTCGTCCTCAAACGCCGGACGGGCTGAGAATGCGGCTACTTGGTCTCCTCCACCCGCTTCTTCAGACCCGCCAGGGCGCGGTCGATGATGACCTTCTCGGCCTTGCGCTTGATCATGCCGAGCATGGGGATCTTGACGTCGACCGTGAGGAGGTAGGTGACCTGGGTGGCGCCGGTGCCGGCGGGCTTGAGGATGTAGGAGCCGTCGAGGGAGCGGAGCATCTGGGACTTGACGAGGGTCCAGGAGACCTCGTGGTCGCCGGTCCAGGTGTAGCCGAGGGTCTGGTCGTCCTTGATGGCGCCGGCGTCCATGACGAGGCGCACCTGCTCCGCGCGGCCCTGGCCGTCCGTGGCGAGTACCTCCGCCTCCTTCACCTCGCCGGTCCAGTCCGGGTAGCGGGCGAAGTCGGCGATGACCGCCATGACATCAGCCGGTGCCGCCTCGATCGTGATGCTCGAACTGGTGTGTTCAGCCATCGCCGTGGCTCCTCCAGATACGGTCCGGTGAGGGAGGGTGGTGCGCACGTGTGTGCAGCGTGAAGGCTACCGCGCACCGGACGGGGTGCCGTCACCCGCACCCGGTCAGGACGAGGGCCCGGCCCCTCACCACTCCAGGGCCCACGGCCGCCCGGAGCCCGCGAAGTGGCCCACGTTCACGCACTCGGTCGCCCCGATCCGCATCCGCCGTGCCAGCGGCTGGTGGACATGGCCGAAGAGCGAGTAGCGCGGCCGGGTACGGCGGATCGCGTCCAGGAGGGCCAGGCTGCCGCGTTCGAAGCGGCGCGCCACCGTGTCGTAGACCAGTTCCGGCACCTCGGGCGGGATGTGGGTGCAGAGCACGTCGACCTCGCCGACGGCCTCGATCTTCGCCGCGTACTCCTCGTCGCTGATCTCGTAGGGCGTGCGCATCGGGGTCGTCAGTCCGCCGCCGACGAAGCCGAAGGTCCGGCCGCCGATCTCCACCCGCTGGCCGTCGAGCACCGTCGTGCCGGGTCCGGCGTATTCCGGCCACAGCAGGGGCATGTCGACATTGCCGTATGTCGCGTACGTCGGTGTCGGGAAAGCGGCGAACAGCTCGGCGTACTGCTTGCGCACCGCCTTCTCGATGGCGCTCGCCCGGCCCGTGCCGATGCCCGCCCACAGCAGGGCCCCGAAGTCGCGCGCCTCCTCGAAACGGCGGGCGGTGCGCAGCTCGACGATGCGGTCCGCGTTCTCGACGCCGAAGAGGTCGGGGAAGATACCGCGCGAGTGGTCGGCGTAGTCGAGGAAGAGCACGAGGTCCCCGAGGCAGATCAGCGCGTCCGCGCCGTCGCCGGCCCTGGCCAGGTCACGGGCGTTGCCGTGCACGTCACTGACCACATGAACCCGTGTCCTGCCGTTACCGCCTGGTGTGAGTGCCATGACGATCAAGCGTAGGCGTGTGCGGCATACGTGAACAGGAGCGGGCCGGACCGGCGGTTACTGGCCAGTCCAGAAAGCTGTGGACTACTGTGCGCCAAGGAATACCAACCTGTGTGACACGGCGAACATCTCGTCCGACCCCCCTGTCGAAGAAGGCGTACCGACGGGTAACGTCCGGGCAGTCCAGTCGTACTCAGGATTTCAACAATGATCTCCCTGGGTGCCTGCCCAAGCCTTGGACCGCACCGTCGCAGCACACAGAGTCGTGGCGTCGGCGCCCAATGAGGAGCAGCAGTCTTGCGCGAGTTCAGCCTTCCGGCTTTGTACGAGGTCCCTGCGGACGGAAATCTGACCGACATCGTCCGTAGAAACGCCGCGCAGCATCCCGATGTCGCCGTCATCGCCCGCAAGGTGGGCGGTACGTGGACGGATGTCACCGCCACCGTCTTCCTCGCCGAGGTACGGGCCGCGGCCAAGGGCCTGATCGCGTCGGGCGTGGAGCCCGGAGACCGGGTCGGCCTGATGTCGCGTACCCGCTACGAGTGGACGCTGCTCGACTTCGCGATCTGGAGCGCGGGCGCGGTCACCGTGCCGGTGTACGAGACCAGCTCGGCGGAGCAGGTGCAGTGGATCCTCAGCGACTCGGGCGCGACCGCCTGTGTCGTCGAGCTGGACTCGCACGCGGCCACCGTCGAGTCGGTGCGCGACCGGCTGCCCGCGCTGAAGCAGGTGTGGCAGATCGAGGGCGGCGGCGTCGAGGAGCTGGGCCGCGCGGGCAAGGACATCACCGACGAGGCGGTAGAGGCGCGCAGCTCGCTCGCCAAGGCGGACGACCCGGCCACCATCGTCTACACGAGCGGGACGACCGGCCGCCCCAAGGGCTGCGTGCTCACCCACCGCAGCTTCTTCGCCGAGTGCGGCAACATCGTGGAGCGACTGCGCCCCCTGTTCCGCACGGGCGAGTGCTCGGTGCTCCTCTTCCTGCCGCTCGCGCACGTCTTCGGGCGCCTGGTCCAGGTCGCGCCGATGATGGCGCCGATCAAGCTGGGCCTCGTTCCCGACATCAAGAACCTCACCGACGAACTGGCCTCGTTCCGGCCGACGTTGATCCTCGGTGTGCCGCGCGTCTTCGAGAAGGTCTACAACTCGGCGCGCGCCAAGGCGCAGGCGGACGGCAAGGGCAAGATCTTCGACAAGGCGGCGGACACGGCGATCGCGTACAGCCGCGCGCTGGACACCCCCTCGGGCCCGTCCCTCGCCCTGAAGATCAAGTACCGGACCTTCGACAAGCTCGTCTACAGCAAGCTGCGGGCGGTGCTCGGCGGCAAGGGCGAGTTCGCCATCTCCGGCGGCGCCCCGCTCGGCGAGCGCCTCGGGCACTTCTTCCGCGGTATCGGCTTCACGGTTCTTGAGGGCTACGGCCTGACCGAGTCCTGTGCGGCCACCGCCTTCAACCCGTGGGACCGCCAGAAGATCGGCACGGTCGGCCAGCCGCTGCCCGGCTCGGTGGTGCGGATCGCGGACGACGGCGAGGTGCTGCTGCACGGCGAGCACCTGTTCAAGGAGTACTGGAACAACGAGGCGGCGACCGCGGAGGCCCTTGCCGACGGCTGGTTCCACACCGGTGACATCGGCACCCTCGACGAGGACGGCTATCTCCGGATCACCGGCCGCAAGAAGGAGATCATCGTCACCGCGGGCGGCAAGAACGTCGCCCCGGCCGTGATCGAGGACCGCATCCGGGCGCATGCGCTGGTCGCGGAGTGCATGGTGGTCGGCGACGGGCGCCCGTTCGTCGGCGCGCTCATCACCATCGACGACGAGTTCCTGGGCCGCTGGGCCGCCGAGCACGGCAAGCCGGCCGGCTCCACCGCGGCGTCGCTGCGCGAGGACGCGGATCTGCTCGCCGCGATCCAGAGCGCCATCGACGACGGCAACGCGGCGGTGTCGAAGGCGGAGTCGGTACGGAAGTTCCGGATCCTCGACTCCCAGTTCACCGAGGAGTCGGGGCATCTCACGCCGTCGCTCAAGCTCAAGCGGAACGTGGTGGCGAAGGATTACGCCGACGAGATCGAGAAGATCTACCGGGGCTGACGCGCCAGGGACGAACTCCCGCCGTAGGGGCGGAGGTTCGATGACGACCCACGGGCCGTGCATGGCTGGTCGCGCAGTTCCCCGCGCCCCTTCAGGGCGCCTCCGCAGAAGCGCGCCTTCAGGGGCGCGGGGAACTGCGCGAGCAACCCACAACCACCCGCGGGCGCCGGAAGCCGGCAAGGGGCACCCCCACCGGCGCTAAAGCAACTCCCGCAACCGCCCCGCCAGCAGATCCCACCGCCACCTCTCCTCGACCCACTCCCGCCCCCGCTCCCCCATCCGGCGGCGCAGCTCGGCGTCGCCGAGGAGGGCGGTGACACGGTCGGCGGTCTCCTCGGGCGAGCCCCCGCGGACGACCCACCCCGTCTCGCCGTCGAGTACGGCGTCAGGCGCGCCCCCGGAGTCCCCCGCGACAACGGGCAGCCCGGTCGCGGACGCCTCCAGATACACGATGCCGAGCCCCTCGACGTCGAGCCCGCCGCGCCGCGTACGGCAGGGCATCGCGAAGACGTCTCCCGCGCCGTAGTGCGCCGGCAGCTCCGACCAGGGCACCGCTCCGGTGAAGCGGACCGAGTCGGTGACACCGGTCTCGTGCGCGAGTCTCCGGAGCTCCTTCTCGTAGGGCCCGCCCCCGACGATCAGCAGCACCGTCTCCGGCTCCTCGGCCAGGATGCGCGGCAGCGCGAGGATGAGAGTGTCCTGGCCCTTGCGCGGGACGAGCCGCGAGACGCAGACGACGACCGGGCGGTCGGTGAGCCCGAGCCGGGCGCGGACCTCGGCGCCGCCGGAGCCCGGGTGGAAGGTCTTCTCGTCGACGCCGGGCGGCAGTTGGACCATCCGCGCGGCCGCCTCGGGGGTCAGCGCGCCGGCGATCCGGGAGCGGGTGTACTCCCCGAGATAGGTGAGGGTGTCCGTGGATTCGCCGATCCGGCGCAACAGCCCACGTGCGGCGGGCAGTTGGGCCCACCCGGCCTCGTGCCCGTGGGTGGTCGCCACCAGCCGCCGCGCGCCCGCCCTGCGCAGCGCGGGCGCCATCAGGCCGAGCGGGGCCGCCGCCCCGAACCACACCGACGTACAGCCGTGTTCGCGCAGCAGCCCGACCGCGCGCCGGGTGGCGGCGGGAGTGGGCAGCAGCATCGTCGTGCGGTCCCGTACGACGGTGAAGGGCTGCTCGGCATCGAAGGCGGCGGTCGCCTCGGCACCCTCGCGGCCCCGCTTCCAGGTGGAGGCGTAGACGACGAGTTGCTCGGGGTCCAGGCGCAGCGCCATGTTGTGCAGGAAGGCCTGGATGCCGCCGGGCCTGGGCGGGAAGTCGTTCGTCACGATCAGGGTCTTGTGCATCGCGTTCGACACTATCGAACCTATACTCACAGCTCCGTACGGCCGCGCTTGATGGCTCCGGCACAGCATCGCGCGCCATCATGACCCCGCCGAAACACATCCGCGGAGCATCGTCGGCTCACGCGCGATCCGGACGAACGAGGGCCAGGTACGCATGACGGGCGCAAAGGGGGCGAGGTTCCCGTACGCGATGACGGGAATCTGGGGCCTGACCAGGCTGCTACTGCTGCTCTTCGTCTTCAGGTTCCTCGTCTTCCCGGGCCCGGACGTCACCAGCGATGTCTCCGTGATCTACCAGGGCTGGTACGAGGTCCTGCGCACCGGCACCTTCCCGCTGGACGACGTCACCTGGCAGTACCCGCCGGCCGCCGCCCTGCCGATCCTCTCCCCCGGCCTGCTGCCCTTCCTCGACTACGCGTCGGCCTTCTTCCTGCTGGCCTTCGCCGCCGACGTGGTGGTGTTCTGGCTCCTCCAGTACGCGGGCCAGCGCTCCGGCAGGTCGCTGCGCGGCGCCTGGGTGTGGGTGGTGGGCGTACCGCTGCTCGGGCCGACCGTGTACGCGCGCTACGACGTCATGGTGACGGCCGTCGCGGTGGCGGCGCTGCTCGCCGGGGCGCGTCATCCGCGGGTGATGGGGGCGCTGGTGGGCTTCGGGGCGATGCTGAAGGTGTGGCCGGTGCTGCTGCTCGTCGGGGCCGTCAGGCGCCGTGCGTGGGCCGCGGCGGCGGTCTCCGCGGCGGGGATCGCGGTGCTGTTCGCGGTGTCGATGCCCGGCGCCTTCGCCTTCCTGACCTTCCAGCGCGACCGCGGCACCGAGGTGGAGTCGCTCGGGTCCCTCGTCTTCCATGTGGCCCGGCAGTACGGCTGGGACGGCCAGGTGCTGCTCAACTACGGTTCCGTGGAGTTCCTCGGCCCGGGTGTCGACCTGGTGAGCACACTGGCTCTGGTACTCACGGCGGTCGCCTTCGGCTGGCTGCTGCTGTGGCGGCTGTGCGCCAAGCGGTTCCTCACCCACACGCTCGCCGACGCCGCGTTCGTGGCGGTGCTGATGTTCACCACCACGAGCCGGGTGATCAGCCCGCAGTACATGGTGTGGCTGGTCGGCCTCGCGGCCGTCTGTCTGTGCTTCCGCGCCAGCCGGATGACCGTGCCGGTCGGCCTGGTGCTGATCGCGTCGTTCGTGACGGTCCTGGAGTTCCCGATCTGGTTCTCGCACGTCGTGGTCAGCGACGGTCTCGGCGTCACCCTCCTCTTCGTCCGCAACGGCCTGCTGGTGATCGCCGCCGTGACCGCCGCGGTCGCCCTGTGGCGCGACACGGTCTCCCAGCCGACCCCGGCCCTCCCCACTCAGGCGACCCGCACCAAGGAGAGCCAGCCCTCCAGCTGACGGCACTCACCGCACGGCAGCAGCCTCAGCCCAGCTGCGCCCGCACATACTCCCGCCACTGCTCCGTGAACTTCTCCGGCGTCGTGTGCAGCACGTCCCGTAGCGCGTCCTCGACCGCTCCCGCCCGTTTGTCGTGCTCGCCGACGGCCCGGTAGAAGTCGTCGAGGCGGGCCTCGCCCCAGCGGTCGGCGATCAGCCGGCAGGCCAGCCAGCCGCCCTCGTACGCCTGCGCCAGCTTCGCCGCGTCCCCGGTGAAACCGAAGTCCGCGTCGTCCGGCAGCGCGGCCGGCACCTGCCCGTCCGCGACGGCCCGCTCCAGCTCCGGGGCGATCTGCGCGGCGGTGCGCCCGCTGCCGAGGTAGCCGACCCAGTCGGCGTAGCCCTCGGAGAGCCACAGCGGTGTGGCGGCCGTGGTGTGCGTGCGGGTGGCGACATGGGTGGTCTCGTGGGTGAGGACGACCTGCTTGCCGAGGTCGCCGAGGATGCCGTACGCGTCGGGGTTGACGATGATCCGGTCCGCGGGCGCCTTCGCCGAGGCCCCCGCCTCGCCGGTGGTGACCGCCGCGATGCCCTGGTAGCCGGACGCCGGAGCGCCCAGCAGCCCCGCCATGCCCTCCAGGGACCGCGGTACGAGCACGACGACGTGCCCCGACCAGTCGGTGCCCCACGCCTTGGACACGGCGGGCACGGCGCGGTCCGCGAGATCCGCGTAGGAGCGCAGCCGGTCCGCCGACTGACCGACCCCCATCACGAGGCTGTGTTCGCCCCGTATGGCCGTCACCGCGCCCTGCTCCCACAACTGCTCGCTCGCGTCCTCGGCGGGCTTGTCGGAGGCCACGTGCCACTTGCCGTCGGTGCGGGTCAGGCTCAGGGTGCGGGCGGCCGTCACGGGTGCCTTGTCGTAGCCCTCGACGCGGTAGCTCAGCTCGGCGTCGGCCGTGGCCCGGTCGCCGGAGCGGTGGAAGCCGGTCACGCGGTACGACCAGGCCGCCAGCGGCACCTCGCGGAGATTCCCGAACTCGGTGAGAGGGGTGCCCGGTTGCTCGGTTGCCCGGTACGCCGGCTCGTCCCGGTCCAGGACAGCCGCCGCCCGCCGGTCGAGGACCCGCTGCACGTCGGCCGCCGCGGCGTCCGGGACGGCGGTGCCGCCGCAGCCGACCAGCACGGCGAGCAGCAGCACCAGGGAGAGCCCCGCTCGCGACGCGCGCCTTCGACCAGCCACGTTCCCGATCGTACGGTGACTTCGCGCGGGGTCAGACCCTGGTGACCGACGAGACCGGCATCATGCCCACGGGGTCGTAGCGGACGGGCGCACCCGGGTAGGGCGCGTGGATCACCTGGCCGTTGCCCACGTACATCCCGATGTGGCTGGCGTCGTCGCGGTAGGCGATCAGGTCACCGGGCTGCGCCTGGGCGAGCGGCACCTGCCGTCCGGCGTACCGCTGGGCCTGCGAGGTGCGCGGCAGACCGACCCCGGCCTGTCCGTACGACCACTGCATGAGGCCCGAACAGTCGAAGCCGCCGGGCCCGTTGGAGCCCCACACGTACGGGCGGCCGAGTGCGGAGCGGGCCGCTGCGACGGCCGCGGCCGCGCGCCCCGACGCGGGGGCCGAGCCCGCGAAGTCGGGCATGTCGGAGCGTCCGGAGCGGGAGGCCCGGTCATAGGCGGCCCGCACGGAGTCGGGCAGCGCGTTGAGCAACTGCCGTGCCTTGGTCAGCTTCTGCTCGACGGTGCGCTTGTGCTCGGCGACGGCCTTGCGGCTCTTCTCCAGCTCGGCGAGCTTGCCGGTGGCCTCCTCGCGGTGCTGGGCGAGGTCGCGCATGGCGGACTGGAGCTCCTTGAGCTCACCGGCCTGGTGGGTGTTGATCCGGTCGAGGACGGCGGCCTTGTCGAGGTAGTCGTCCGGGTCGTCGGAGAACAGCAGCGCGAGGGAGGGGTCGACACCGCCCGAGCGGTACTGGGCCCCGGCGAGCGAACCGAGCGCGTCGCGCATGGTGTTGATCCGCTCCTGCTGCCGGGCGATCTCGTCCTGGGCCTCGCTCACCTCCTCGCGCAGCGAGTCGGCGCGCTCGTCGGCCTTGTTGTACGCCTCGGTGGCCTTCTCGGCCTGCTCGAACAGGCGGTCCACCTCGGCCCGGGTGTCGTCCTGCGGCGCTGCGGCGGCCGGTACGGCACCGAGGGCCGCGGCGGCGGCGGACATCACGCAGACGGCGAAACCGGCTGCGCCGGCGCCCCGGTCGAAGCCGGACGCTGCAAAGCGGCGATGGGACCCCACGAGTAGCCGCTCTCCCTTCCGCTGACGCTCCCCCGGAGTTGGAGGAAACGCGGCAGACAGTAGCCGTGCGACTACGCGCCGGCCAAAGACCCCGGCGGGCACACAACGTGACACCCCGCCGGAGACGCAGGTCACCGACGGGGTGTGGGGTCAGCAGGAGTTACCGCGATTCGCCCGTTCGGGCGGCGTGGCGACAGCCTTCAGGGAGCGCGCGCGTCAGATCCGGACGCCGAACTGGAAGGGCATGTTGTTGATCGACTCGTAGCGCACGACCGCACCGGGCTTCGGAGCGTGCAGCACCTGGCCATTGCCCGCGTAGAAGCCGACATGGTGGAAGTCGCTGTAGAAGATGACCAGGTCGCCGACCTGCAGATCGCTCTGCGAGTAGATCCGGGTGCCCGCGCTGGCCTGCGCCTCCGCTGTGCGGGGTATGGACACACCGGCCTGGGCGAAGGCCCAGGAGGTCAGACCCGAGCAGTCGAACGAGGAGGGGCCGGAGGCGCCGTAGACGTACGGCGAGCCGAGCACGGACTGCGCGGCGGCGTACGCGGAGCCGGCGCGGCCGGAGGCGACACCGGAGCCGCTGAGGGCGGCGTTCTGGGCGGCGGTGCTGGCCTGCGCCTCCTTCGCGTCGAGGGCTGCCTGCTCCGCGGCCGTGAGGCTGTTGAGGAGCGTGTTGGCCTCGGCGAGCTTGGCCTGGACTTCCTTCTTGTTCTTGGCGAGCTCGGTGCGGGTGGCGGCGAGGTCCTTGAGCTTCTCGGAGGCTTCCGAACGCTGCTGGGCGAGCGCGCGCTGCTTCTCCTGGACCTCCTTCAGCGTCTCGACCTGCTGATTGCTCAGCTGGTCCATCGTGGACGCCTTGTCGAGGTAGTCGTCCGGGTCCGCCGAGAGGAAGAGCTGCACGGAGGGGTCGATGGCGCCGGTGCGGTACTGGGCGGTGGCCATCGAACCGAGGCCGTCGCGCAGGTCGTTGAGCTCCTGCTGGCCGCGGGCCACGTTGTCCTGAAGGGTGTCGATCTCCTTCTGGAGCTTGTCCTGCTTCTCCGTGGCACCGTTGAGCTTCTCGGTGGCCTGCTCGGCCTCGTCCTGGAGCTTGTCGACCTGGGACTTGACGTCGTCCACACTCGGCTTCTCGCTCGGCGCGGCGTTGGCGGCATTCGCGCTGAGGACGACGGCTGCGGCCGCGGCGGTGGTGAGCACGGTCACACGGGCGCGGCTCGGCTGCTTGGGTCGACGGTGGGACGCCACGAAGGCGAGCTCCTTCTTCCTTCAGCCGCCTGCCGATCACTCCGACGGGCGGGCCCCCTCCACCGTCACTCCCAATGAGTGATCACCCGAGCAGAGGTTCGAGGCCTGACCCTAGTGACCTACTTGTGATCAGTTCAAATCCTGACAGGAAAAATCTCGGTCACTGAGCGTTTCTTTGCCGACAACTCACAAGCAGTAATGCGCACTTGACACTACGTTGCGTGAAGGTCGCACCAATTCGGGCATCAAGCCCAGACGTTACGCATGGCACTTAGGTTGCCTATAGGGCGTACGTGGCATCGGGCCAGGACAGGTCCTAGCCGCGCGAGAAGCGCTTGAGGAGCACCACCGAAGCCACCGGCCGCGCACCCGCCTTGGCGATCCCGTCGGCCACCTCACGGTCGGTGGAGACGACGATGACCGGCCGCCCCGGCGGCTCGGCGCGCACCAGCTGGCGGATCAACTCGTCAGCCGTGACACCGGGCTTGGAGAACAGCACCCGCACCCCGCGCGGCGGCGCGAGCAGCACGGGCGCGGCCAGCTCGGCCCCGTCGAAGACACACGTCACCTCGGCCCCGGTCTGTGCGGCGAGCTGCGAGAGCTGCCCGAGCAGCCTGAGCCGCTGCTTCTCCAGCGGCATCTGCGGATAGCCGGTCTTGGTGACGTTGTAGCCGTCGACCACCAGATGGGCCTGCGGCAGCGCGAGGAGCTGGTCGAGGATCGCCGGGTCGTTTTCGGAAAGCGCCCGGGCCGCGATGTCCTTCGGCGTCATCCGTCCCGGTTCGACCGCGTCGACCGTCTCGGCGGGCCGCACGGACACGGGCGGCAGCGCGAGCTCCCGCCGCAGCCCCTGCGTGGCCTCGAGAACGGTGTCGAGCAGCAGTCGTACGCGCATGTCCTCGACACTGCGGCCCTCGCGTGTCGCTCTCCGCGTCGCCTCCAGGGCCGCCTCGGCCTCCCCGAGCCGTGCCTTGAGCCGCCGGGTCTCGCTCTCGGCGGCGGACACCTGGGCCTGCGCCTCCGCCCGCCCGGTGTCCGTCTCGGCCTGCAGCTTGCGTACGGCCGCCTCGCCGCGCTTGACGTCACTGAGCGCCCCGCGCAGCTTGCGGTGAAGCGATTCGGCTTCCTTCTTCGCCGACTCCAGTTCCGTACGCAGCCGTTCCGTCTCCGTCTTCGTCTGGCCCCGGGCCTCCGCCAGCTCGTGCCGCAGCCGCTCCAGTTCGGCGCGGCTCTCCTCGTCGGCGCGCTCGGCGTCCGCCCGCAGGGCCTCCTCGCCCGCGGCGGCCACCAGCTTCACCCAGCCCGTGGGGCGCAGCACATAGGCCGCGGCCGCCACGTCCAGCGGATCCGCGGCCGGGGGCGGCGCGCCCGAGTCGAGTGCGCCGGTCAGCTCCGACTGCGCCTCTCTCAGCTTCTCGGCGATGCGCTGTCTGAAGAGGGGGTCCGTCTCCAGCGCGGCCGCCATCGCGTTACCGGCGAACTTGGCCCGCCGGTTGGGGGCGAACCGCGCGAACTGCCGCAACTGGCTGGGCAGTTCGCCGATGGTCAGCCCGCCGAAGCCGTCGGAGACGATCTGCACGACCCGCCGGCGCACACCGTCGGGCAGCGGACGGTCGAGCACCTCGGCGGTGCCGTCGTCCGGCTCCCCGCCTGTGGTCTCCACCATCCGTCACCTCATTACCTGTGCGGGGCCCGCTCCCTCAGGAGCCGGCGCCCGGCCTGTCCACGAGTTCCACCTGATCCAACGCGTTGCACCAGCGGCACCGCACCGACTCGATGGTCTCACTGACCACCTCGCGCTCCTCGACCTTGGGTTCCCCGGCGAGGTCGAGATGCACATACTCGACGACCTTCGACGAGCGGGTCACGTCGAAACGCGTGAGGTTGCCGCAGAGCGTGCAGCGCCACCGGGTCTCGGCAGTCGGGAGGGGAACCGTCATGTGGTGTCGTTTCCTTCTGGTGTCCGTACCGCGCCAGTCTCCCTGGCGTGTATGGCTCGTAACCCTAAGGCCTGGCGGGTACTCGACGCTCGGCCGTCCACTGCGGCGAGGCACTCTGCGCGTATACGCCCCGTTACGCCATGCTCTGCTCCATGATCGGCAACTGGAGTACGACGCTCGGCAGGGCGGTGCGGAGTCAGCCGGCACCGGTGACGTACGGGCTGATCGTGCTGACCTGCCTGATCTTCGTGATCGGCCCGGCGTCCGGCCTCAATCCGGTGTACGGCACCGGGGACGAGCTGCTGGCGGCCCAGCGGGCCTACTTCCGGCGCTGGGGCGTGGTGCCCGCGGAACTCCTCACCGGGGACCCGCGTGCGGCGCTCACGCCCGCCACGGCCCTGTTCATCCACGGCGGCTGGCTCCACCTCCTGGGCAACATGCTTTTTTTCTACGTCTTCGGGGTGATGACCGAGGAACGGATGGGCCGCGTCGAGTTCGCCCTCTTCTATCTGGGCTGCGGCTGTCTCGCCCTGCTGGGCTACGCGATCGCCAACGCGGAGTCCCAGCAGACCCTGGTCGGCGCCTCCGGGGCGATCTCCGCGGTGCTCGGCGCGTTCCTTTTCCTGTTCCCCAAGGCCCGGGTGACCAGTCTTTTCCCGTTCCTCTTCTTCCTGCCGCTGCGCTTCCCGGCCTGGGTGGTACTGCCCTTCTGGGTGACCCTGCAGTGGCTGGCGGCGGGCCGCGCCGCCGCCGGCCCCGGGGTCGCCTATCTGGCCCACCTGGTGGGCTTCTCCCTCGGCTTCGGCTACGCGTGGGTGCGTTTCGGCCGGACGACTAGAGTGAAAGCCCCAGCCGCGGCCCCCGAGGGAGAAAACCAGCCGTGATCACCGCGATCGTGCTCATCAAGACCAGCGTGGACCGGATCCCCGAGATCGCGGAGTCGATCGCCGCCCTCGACAGCGTCAGCGAGGTCTTCTCGGTCACCGGTACGTACGACCTGATCGCGATGGTCCGCGTGAAGGCCCACGACGACCTGGCGGACGTCATCCCGGGCAAGATCAGCAAGATCCCGGGCGTCGAGGGCACCGACACCCACGTCGCGTTCCGCACGTACTCCCAGCACGACCTGGAGGCGGCGTTCGCGATCGGGCTGGACGGCTGAGAGACGGTCCCGGTCAGCCGCTGATGTCCACGGCGGCGATTCCGGCTCCCGAGGGAACGTAGAGCCGCTTGCCGCTGAGCACGGGGCTGTGCTGGTCCTCGCCGGTGGAGTCGCCGAGGGCCTCGCTCCACACCGGCTTGCCGTCCATGCCCAGGGCACACAGGACGAGCCCGCTTCGCACATAGATGCGATCCCCGGTCGCCACGGGGCTCGGCAGCCAGTCGCCGCCTATCTCGTACGTCCATGCCGTGCTGCCGTCGACCGCCCTGATGGCGTCGATGGTGCCCTGCCCCGTGGTGATCGCGAGCGACCGGTTCCCGGCGACCATCGGTCCGCTGTTCTCCGCCCGGGCATCCCACAGCAGTTCACCGTCGAGGCTGAACGCGTGCCGGTTCGCGCCTCCGTCCGACACCGCGACGAGGGTGTCGCCGACCAGGGCGGGCGGGCCGACGTCTCCGCCCGTCGAGACCTCCCAGAGCCTGCTGCCGTCCTCGGCGTCCAGGGCCACCAGGGCGTCGCCGAAGGTGCCCGCGTAGATCACACCGCCCGCCACGAGCGGCGTTCCGGTCGGACCGGCAGGGGTCGACGCACTCCACAGCACGGTGCCGTCGGCCGCGTAGCAGCGGAACCCTCCTTCATCGGTGCCGCCGGTGGCGACCAGCACGCCGCGGCCTGCGAGAACCGGCGGGTCGTAGCCGTTGTCGCCGACGTCCTTCGTCCACCGGAGCTTGCCCGACGCGTCCACCGCGCACAGCCGGCGTCGCGCCCTCTCCTGGTCCCAGACGACACAGAAGATCCCGTCCGAGGTGACGACGGACGTCGACACCTCCTCGCCGAGCGCGAGCTCCCAGCGCCGGCCGCCCGCACGGGACAGGGCGTGCAGCTTGCCGTTCGCGTCCCCGAGGTAGACGACCTCGCCGTCCGGCGACACCGCGACGCAGGGTCCGTACAGACCGCCGAGCCCGGCGGCGTCGTACTGCCAGGCGAGAGCGGCGGGAGTCTCCGCACCCACTGCGGTTGCGGTCGCGGTGGGCTTTGAGGTTCCGGCCCCCCGCGTTCCACTCCCCCGCTGCCACACCCACCACCCGGCTCCCCCGGTGGCGGCGACCACCGCGCCGCCCGCCGCAGCCGTCAGCAACCCGCGCCGCGAAGGCCGTTCGGGTGCCGGTGAGCTGTCCGGCGCCGAAACGCCCGTGACCGTCGCCGGGGCGATGTACTCGACGCGGCTCTCGCCCTCGCCCGACTCGCGCTCCGGAAGCCACCGTTCGTCGCCCGCGACCGTCGCCGGTGCGGAGGTGAGCCACCCCGGCCGCAGAGCCGCCCGCAGGGAGGCCGCCGAGTGTCCGGCGGCCTCGACCACTTCCTCGGGGGTGGGCCGGGCCCCGGGCTCCTCCCGCAGACAGGCCTCTACGAGCGGGAGCACGCGCGCCGGAACTCCGGAGAGATCGAAGTCCCGGGTTACGATGCGCAGCAGGATGACCGAGTCCTGGCCCTCCCCGAAGGGCTCGCGGCCGCTCGACGCGTAGGCGAGCACAGCGCCCAGCGCGAAGACGTCACTCGGCGGCCCGACCTCGGAACCGTTGCGTATCTGCTCGGGCGAGACGTATCCGACCGAGCCGACCATGGTGCCGGTGCGGGTCATCGCCGTCGCCTCCAGCGCCCGTACGATCCCGAAGTCGATGACCCGCGGACCGTCCGGCGCCAGCAGGATGTTGGACGGCTTGAGGTCACGGTGCACCATGCCCTTGGCGTGGATCGCGGCGAGGGCCTCGCCCAGTGCGGCCGCGAAGGTGAGCACCGCGTCCTCGTCCAGCGGCCCGCCGTCGAGCACCGCGTCGCGCAGGTTCGGCCCCTCGACGAACTCCGTTGCCATCCAAGGCCGTTCGCCCTCGGGGTCGGCGTCGACCACGCGCGCGGTGTACGTCCCCGTACCGCCGACGGTCTGCGCGGCCCGCACCTCCTGGCGGAACCGGGCGCGGAAAGTACGGTCCTCCGCGTGCTCGGCCCGCACCACCTTCACGGCCAGCCGGAGCCCGGCCCGCGACTCGGCGAGATAGACCTCGCCCATGCCGCCCGCACCGAGCCGCCCGAGCACCTCGTACGGACCGATCCGCCGTGGATCCGTCTCCCGCAGCGCCTGCACTCCCCGTGACTCCCCTGTTCGCCGTACGGCCGCCGAAGGGAGCGTATACGCCGTGCTCCTGTCAGGCGATCACACGGCGGGAACGCAACGCCCGTCCTGTGTGCGGTAGTTCCACTTCGCGCCGTCCCGGACGAGCTCCTTGACGGCGCGCACGAAACGCTCGACGTGCTCGTCCGGGGTGCCCGCGCCGAAGCTGACACGGATGGCGTTGAGGGACTTCTCGCCGGGCGCGGCCTCGGGAGCGCCGCACTCGCCCTGGGTCTCCGGGTCGCTGCCGAGCAGGGTCCTGACCAGCGGGTGGGCACAGAACAGACCGTCGCGCACCCCGATGCCGTACTCGGCGGACAGCGCGGCCGCGAAGTGCGAGCTGTTCCAGCCCTCCACGACGAAGGAGATGACGCCGACGCGCGGGGCGTCGTCGCCGAAGAGCGAGAGGACCCTGACCTCGGGCACCTCGGCGAGACCCGCGCGGACCGTGTCGATCAGCCGCTGCTCACGGGCGACGAGGGTGTCGAAGCCCGCCTCGGTGAGCGCCTTGCAGGCGGAGGCGATCGAGTAGACGCCGATCACGTTCGGCGAACCGGCCTCGTGCCGGGCGGCGCTCTCGTGCCACTCCACGTCCACGCCGCCGTCCGTACGCCGCGACACCTTGCGGCTGGCCCCACCGCCCGCCAGGTACGGCTCGGCCTCGCGCAGCCAGTCGGAGCGGCCGGCGAGGACACCGGAGCCGAAGGGGGCGTACAGCTTGTGCCCGGAGAAGGCGACCCAGTCGACGTCGAGGTCGCGCACCGACACCGGGTGGTGCGGGGCGAGCTGCGCGGCGTCGAGGACGATGCGAGCACCGTGCGCGTGCGCGGCCGCGGCCAGCTCACGCACCGGCCACAGCTCACCGGTGACGTTCGAGGCGCCCGTGACACAGACGAGGGCCGGGCCCTGGGGGTCGCGGTCACCGAGCGCGCGCTCCAGGGTCGCGACGGCCTCCCCCGGCGTACGCGGGGCGTTCAGGTACGTCACCCGCGCGTCCCGCCAGGGCAGCAGCGAGGCGTGGTGCTCGGTCTCGAAGACGAAGACCTGGCAGTCGGCCGGCAGGGCGGCGGCGAGCAGGTTGAGCGAGTCGGTGGTCGACCGGGTGAAGACGACCTGGTCGTCGTCACGGCAGTCCAGGAACTCGGCGACGGTGGTGCGGGAGTTCTCGAAGAGGTCGGTGGAGAGCTGGGACAGGTACCCGGCGCCACGGTGCACGCTGCCGTAGTACGGGGCGTACGCGGCCACGTCGTCCCACACGCGCTGGAGGGCCGGAGCGCTGGCGGCGTAGTCGAGGGCGGCGTACGTGACCTCGCCACCGGTGACGAGCGGGACGGTGACATCCCGGCCCAGAACGGGCAGCTGGGTACAAACAGCCTGGTCGGCGGCAACGGTGGAGACAGACATGGCGAACTCCTGTGAGACTCAGGGAAATCACCGCGCGAGCCGGTCCATGGAGGTGGCGCTCAGCGCGGCAAAGGGTGAAAGGGACAGGCGGAAGAGGGGCTCTGCGCCCTATCGCATTCGCTTGCTCACAGAAGGCTCCCTCGAATGACCAGGACCCCTGGGCCTTTACCACTCAGAAGAGGGAGGGGTCCGCGCTTGCCGCAGACCTCGCTGCCTACGGCCTGGTCTTCACCCGGGGCACCCCGCCACGGACGGAGGGTTGCCGGACAGTCGGCCGGGGCCTCATGACTGTCACTCATGACCTGCCGAAAAAACTAACCGAACTGATCGCGACGGCGCAACCCGTGTCCGGATCCCGGAACGCGAAACGGGCCGGAACACGAAAGAGGCCGGACGGAAGGCGGAAAGGGCCGGACCACTTCGGCCCAGCCCTATCGAGCCGGCCCGGCCCCCCTTCGAACCGCCTCGCAGGCTACGCGTTGGTCGCCGCCACCCACCGCTCCAGCGTCCGCTTCGCCGCCCCCGAGTCGACGGCCTCCGCCGCCTCCGCCATCCCCGCGCGGATCTGCTCCGCGAGCGACCCGTCACCCGGCGACAGAGCCACCAGCGCCGCCGCCGAGTTCAGCAGTACGGCGTCCCGCACCGGCCCCGTCTCTCCGTCGAGGAGCCGCCGGGCCACGTCGGCGTTGTACGTGGAGTCCGCGCCCCGCAATGCCTCGATCGGGACCAGGTCGATACCGACGTCCCTCGGGTCGAAGGTCTCCTCGGTGACCTTTCCGTCCCGTACGACCCACACCCGGGACGTGGAGGTGATGGTCAGCTCATCGAGCCCGTCGTCGCCGCGGAAGACCAGCGAGGAGTTGCCGCGCTCGGCGAAGACTCCCGCCACGATGGGCGCCATGCGGGGGTCCGCGACACCGACCGCCTGCGCCTTCACCCGTGCCGGGTTCGTCAGCGGGCCGAGCGCGTTGAAGACCGTACGGATGCCCAACTGCCCACGTGCGGCGCCCACATGACGTAGCGCCGGGTGGAACTTCACCGCGAAGCAGAAGGTGATGCCGGCCTCCTCGGCCACCTCGGCCACCCGCTTGGTCGTCAGCTGCAGATTGACCCCGAGCTTCTCCAGGACGTCGGACGCGCCGGAGGCCGAGGAAGCGGCCCGGTTGCCGTGCTTGACGACCTTCGCGCCCGTCCCGGCGATGACGATCGCCGACATGGTGGAGATGTTGACGGTCTTGGCCCCGTCGCCGCCCGTACCGACGATGTCGACGGTCTTCCCCGGCACCTCGATCACATTGGCGTGCTCGTACATCATCCGTACCAGCCCGGTGATCTCCTCGACGGTCTCTCCCTTGGCCCGCAGCGCCACCGCGAACCCGGCGATCTGCGCGTCGGTCGCCTCACCGCGCATCATCAGGTTCATCGCCCAGGCGGTGTCGTCCGCACTCAGGTCACGGCCGTCGAGCAGACCGTTCAGCAACCTGGGCCAGGAACGGTCCGCCGCGGTGTCGCCTCCAGCGGGGTTCACAGCGCTCATGGTCGCTCCTGGGGTTCTCAGAGAGGTACGCGGGTGGGCTCGCCCCCATACGCAGGGGGCGAGTCCACCCTATCCAGCCCTGGAGACGGCAAAGAGCCCCGTCCATGCAATGGACGGGGCTCCAGCCGTGGCGATCAGCGAGGATCGTAGGGGTGATCAGTGGTGGCCGTGGCCGCTCGTGATCTCCTTGTACTCCTCGACGGTGGGCTTGGGGATCTGGTTGTCCTCCCCGTAGTAGCCCTTGCTGAGCTTGGCACGCAGCTTCTGCGAGCCCTTCACCTTGCGCTCGACACCGTTCTCGTCGACCGGCGCGCCGATCTCGGCAGGCTGGTACTGCTCGTGCGCGGTGAGCGTGTGCAGAGCCTCCTGGCTGAGCGGCTCGTGGATCTCGACGAACTCACCGTGCGGCAGGCGCTTGATGATGCCCGACTCGCGGCCGTGCAGCACCTTGTCCCGGTCCCGGCGCTGAAGGCCGAGGCAGATCCGCTTGGTGGCGATGAACGCGAGGACCGGCGCCACGAAGAAGGCGATGCGCACGAACCAGGTGATCGAGTTGATCGACAGGTGGAAGTGCGTGGCCCACAGGTCGTTTCCACCACCGATCAGCAGGACCATGTACCAGGTGATCCACGCGACACCGAAGGCCGTACGGGTCGGGACGTTGCGCGGGCGGTCCAGGATGTGGTGCTCGCGCTTGTCGCCGGTGACCCAGGACTCGATGAACGGATAGACCGCGATCGCGACCAGGACCATCGGGAAGATCATCAGCGGGATGAACACACCCAGGACGAGCGTGTGACCCCAGAGGTTGATCTCCCAGCCCGGCATGAACCGGATCAGGCCCTCGGAGAAGCCCATGTACCAGTCGGGCTGGGCGCCGGTCGACACCTGGTCCGGGCGGTAGGGGCCCATGGTCCAGATCGGGTTGATCGAGGCGAGGCCCGCGATGGCCGTGATGACACCGAAGACCAGGAAGAAGAAGCCTCCGGCCTTGGCCGTGTAGACCGGAAGGAGCGGCATGCCGACGACGTTGTCGTTCGTCTTTCCGGGGCCCGCGAACTGCGTGTGCTTGTGGTAGAAGACCAGGATCAGGTGGCCGACCACCAGGCCGAGCATGATGCCCGGCAGCAGCAGGACGTGGATCGAGTAGAAGCGGGCCACGAAGTCGCCGCCCGGGAACTCGCCGCCGAAGAGGAAGAACGAGAGGTACGTGCCCACGATCGGCACGGACAGGACCGCGCCCTCCATGAAGCGGACACCGGTGCCGGAGAGCAGGTCGTCCGGGAGCGAGTAGCCGGTGAAGCCGGTGAACATGCCCAGGACGAACAGCAGGAAACCGAAGATCCAGTTGACCTCACGGGGCTTGCGGAACGCACCCGTGAAGAACACGCGCATCATGTGCACGAACATGCCGGCGAGGAAGATCAGCGCCGCCCAGTGGTGGATCTGCCGGATCAGCAGACCACCGCGCACATCGAAGGAGATGTGCATGGTCGAGTTGAACGCCTCGGACATCAGCTGGCCCTGCAGCGGGACGTAGCTGCCGTGGTACTCCACCTCGTTCATCGACGGGTGGAAGAACAGCGTCAGATACACACCCGTGAGGATGATGATGATGAAGCTGTAGAGGCAGACCTCGCCCAGCATGAAGGACCAGTGGTCCGGGAAGATCTTGCGCATGTTGGCCTTGGCCAGGCCATAGATGCCCAGTCGGCCGTCGGCCCAGTCGGCGACCCGCTCACCGGCGGGTGCCTTCTTCCGCGAGTTCGCCTCGCCCGGGTCGGAGGTCTTCGCAGCAGTGGTACTCATCCGCGCTCCCAGAAAGCAGGACCGACGGGCTCTTCGAAGTCGCCGAGCGCCTCGAGGTAGCCCTCAGCGTTCACACCGATGCGCAACTGCGGCAGGGCGTGACCGGCCGGGCCGAAGATCACTCGGGCACCGTCGGCGAGGTCGAAGGTGGACTGGTGGCACGGGCAGAGGACGTGGTGCGTCTGCTGCTCGTACAGGGAGATCGGACAGCCGACGTGGGTGCAGATCTTCGAGTAGGCCACGATGCCCTCGTGGGACCACTCGAGTTCCCGCTTGTCCTTGATGTTGTCCGGCTGGAGCCGGACGATCATCAGCGCCGCCTTGGCGATCTGGGTCTGGAAGTCCTCGTCGTGCTCCTCCAGGCCCTCGGGCTTGGCGAAGGTGAGCGAGCCGACCACGACGTCCGAAGGACGCAGCGGCTCGTTCGTGTTCATGTTGACGAGTTGCAGACCCTTGCGCCACATCGTGTGGCGGAGGCTGGTCCCTGGCAGCGGGCCGAGGTCGCGCAGCAGCATGACACCGGAGAGCGGCACCAGGGCCAGCGCGCCGAACATCGTGTTGCGGATCAGCTTGCGCCGGCCGAGCGCGGATTCCTTCGCGCCCTGCTTGAAGTCGGCCAGCACCTGGGCCTTGACCTCGGGCGGAGCCTCGATCGGGTGACGCTCGGCAGGGATCTCCACGTCGGACATCAGGGTGCGGGCCCAGTGGACCGCGCCCGCGCCGATGGAGAACAGTGCGACGCCGAGGGTCATGCCGAGCGCGAAGTTGAGCGCGCTGACGTGTCCGATCGGGAAGATGTAGACGCCCTTGTCGACCGGGATCGCCACGTACGAGGCGATGAAACCGACCGTGGCCAGCATCGACAGGGTGAACAGGAAGGCGACCACACGCTCTGAGCGCTTGGCTGCCCGCTCGTCGATGTCCTGGACGCGGTGCTCATGGGGCGGCAGCCCCGGGTTGGCGAACGGGTTCTGCTCGTTCGCCACCGACACGGCACCGTGTCCATGGTCGTCGGTGGCCCGCTCGGCGGGCAGGTTCTCTTCTGGAGATTGTTGGCTACTCATCACTTCTTGGCCTTTGCGGTCCGAGCGGCGACCCAGACGGCGACAGCGATCAGGGCTCCGAGTCCGAAGATCCAGGCGAACAGGCCCTCGCTGACCGGCCCGAGGCCGCCCAGACTGAGGCCGCCCGGCTCCACGGTGTCGTCACCGTTGACCGCGTCGAGGTACGCGATGATGTCCTTCTTGTTCTGCTCCGACATGATCGTGTCGGGGAACGAAGGCATGTTCTGCGGGCCGGTCTGCATGGCCTCGTAGATGTGCTTCGGGGAAACACCTTCCAGGTCCGGTGCGAACTTGCCCTCGGACAGCGCACCGCCCTTGCCGGTGAAGTTGTGGCACTGCGCGCAGTTGGTACGGAAGAGTTCGCCACCCTTGGCGATGTCCGCACCCTCGGGGCTGACCTGGTTCTTGGTCGGCACGGAGGGACCGGCGCCCAGCGAGGCGATGTACGCCGCGAGCTGGTCGATCTCGGCCTGCGAGTAGATGACCTTCTTCTTCGGGATCTGCGCGCCCGGCTGCTGGGCCGGCATACGACCGGTGCCGACCTGGAAGTCGACGGCGGCTGCGCCCACGCCCACCAGGCTCGGACCGTCGGAGCTGCCCTGACCGCCGGTGCCGTGGCAGCTTGCGCAGCCCACGGCGTAGAGCTTCTTGCCCTCGTCGATGGCAAGAGACTGGGCGGTTTCGTCGGCCTGCGCCTGGCTCGCGGGTGCGAACGCGGCGTACAGCCCCCCGGTGGCCGCCAGCGCGAGGAGTAGTACGACGACCGCCGCCAGCGGATGGCGTCGTCGTGCGGAGAGCTTTTTCACGGATTACCCCGGTGTCAGGATCTTCTGCGTCGGTGCTTCTGGATGTTTCGGGCGGTTCGCCCGATTACTTGATCAGGTAGATCGTGGCGAAAAGGCCGATCCAGACGACATCGACGAAGTGCCAGTAGTAGGACACGACGATGGCTGCGGTCGCCTGCTCATGAGTGAACTTCCTGGCCGCGTAGGTGCGGCCGAGGACGAACAGGAAGGCGATCAGACCTCCTGTCACGTGCAGGCCGTGGAAGCCGGTGGTCAGGTAGAACACCGAGCCGTACGGGTCGGAGGAGAGCGAGAGCCCGTCCTTCTTGACCAGCTCGGTGTACTCGAAGATCTGACCGCCGATGAAGATCGCACCCATGATGAAGGTGACGATGAACCACATCCGGAGCTTCTTCACGTCACCGCGCTCGGCGGCGAACACGCCGAGCTGGCAGGTGAGTGAGGAGAGCACCAGGATCGTGGTGTTCGTCGCTGAGAACGGGATGTTCAGCGACTCGGCCATTTCCTTCCAGTGATCCTGCCCGGTCACCGATCGCAGGGTGAAGTACATCGCGAAGAGGGCCGCGAAGAACATCAGCTCGGAACTCAGCCAGATGATGGTTCCGACGCTGGTGAGGTTCGGCCGATTGACCGACGGGTGCGCGTGCCCGGTTTCTACTGTCGTTGCTGTCGCCACGACCGACATTATGTCGGTCGCTTATCCCGCCCTCACCCCGGGGGGTGCCGTTCGGAGTGTTGATGGGGTGTGTCCAGCCCAAATGGCCCATCGAAGCCCTGTCCGAACCGGTGTTGACGAGGTGTTCGGAGGAGTAGCATCCGCGCAGCGGACCCAGTCCGTCCCGCCTGAAGGACGCCGACGTCTCGGAGGAAGAATGCAGCCGACCGCCACGGTGCTGGTCTACAGCGACGACTCCAACACCCGGGAGCAGGTGCGGCTCGCGACGGGCCGCAGGCCGGCCACCGATGTCCCCCTGGTCGAGTTCCTCGAGTGCGCGACACCCGCCGCCGTCCTGAAGGAGCTGGACAAGGGCGGGATCGACGTCTGCGTCCTTGACGGCGAGGCCGTGCCGATGGGCGGAATGGGTGTCTGCCGCCAGATCAAGGACGAGATCTTCAACTGCCCGCCCGTCCTTGTGCTGATCGGGCGGCCCCAGGACGCCTGGCTGGCCACCTGGAGCCGTGCGGACGCCGCGGTGACCTTGCCGGTCGAACCGGTGGAGTTCGCCGCCGAGCTGGCCGCGCTGCTGCGTCGTAAGGCCCTTGCGGGCGCCTAGCAAGCCCAGGAGCTCGGGCGGCCACGCAGCCAGTCGACCGCGGGCCGCGTACGGCACAGCCGCTCGCCCCGACGTCACACGGACTCGGGGCGCAGCCTGGCCCGGTCCTGCAGGGTCGGCCCCTCCGGGGATCCGCCCACCAGGGCGCTTCCCTGGCGCCACTTCTTCCAGTCGACGTTCCAGTCGCCGAAGCCGTTGCCGAAGGGGTCCATGTCCTCGCCGTACGAGTTGATGACCTTGACGATGTCGCCCTCGCGGACGGTTTCGTAGAACCACGCGGCGTTGTTCGTGCTCATTCCGGTGCACCCGTGGCTGACGTTGGCGTATCCCTGGGAACCGGTCGACCAGGGCGCGGCGTGCACGTACTCGCCGCTCCAGGTGACGCGCGTCGCGTAGTACACGGGCAGGTCGTAGGAGTCCGAGGTGCCCTCGGCGATGCCGATGCTGGTACCGCGCATCCGTACGAAGTACTCCTTGCCCAGTACGACCTTGACGCCGTTTCGGGTCTCGAAGCCGGGCTTGCCGGTGGTGACGGGGATCTCGTTGATCGCCTCGTCGTTCCGGTAGACCGTCATGGAGTGCGCGGAGGCGTCCGTGACGGCGACGAGGCGGTCGCCGATGGTGAGCTTGAGGGGCTTCGCCTCGCCGCCCCAGAGACGCTCGGCGATCTTGATGCCACCGATGTTGCTGTGCGCCTGGATGGTGGCGTGGGTGGGCCAGTACTCCTTGGGGCGGTAGTGCAGGTTCTTGTCGTCCACCCAGTGCCAGGCGCCTTCCACGGCGGGCTTGGAGTCGACCTTGAGGGCGCGCTCGACGACCGCGCGGGCGGCCTTGTCCTTGACGGGGACACTGAGTTCGGCCGTGACGGGCTGGCCGACGCCGTACTTGCCGGCCTCGGGCCCGAAGGTGACGTTCAGCCGCTTCTTCGTCGTGGGGGTGCTCGTGTCGAAGGCGACGACCTTGCGGCCGGGGGCACCGTCCTCGTCCTCGGTGCTCACGCGCACGGTGTAGCGGGCGCCGGCGGCCAGCGGTGAGGTGCTGTGCCAGCGGGCGCCGTCGGCGGAGAGTTCGCCCGCGACGTACCGGCCGGACGCGTCCGTGGCCGTCACGTCGGTGATCCGCCCGTCGTCACCGTCGGCGGTGATCTCCAGGGGCTTGTCGGGGTCGACCTTGCGGCTCTCGCCGTCGGGGCCGTGGAAGGTGATCTGACCCGCCGCGTCATACGGCTTGGCCGAGAGCGGGTGGCCGTCGGAGCCGCAGGCGGTGACGCCCGCGCCGAGGGCGACCAGCAGCGTGGTGCAGCTGGCTACCGTGCGGAATCGCGGTGAGTGGTTCATGAGCTCACGCTATGAACGACCGTCAAGTACGGCGCGCCGAGTGACCCGAGCGAGGGACACAAGACGTGGCAAACGAGGGAGCCCGGACTCTCCTGACGGAGTGTCCGGGCTCCCGGGCGTTCAGCGCGTGCTACTGGGTGCGGTTCTCACCGTGGTAGTACTCGAAGACCCAGCCCCACAGGCCGATCGCGATGATCGGGGCCGAGAAGTACAGCAGCCACCAGCCGAAGACGACGCCCAGGAAGGCGAGCGCGCCGCCGATGCCGAGCGCGAGCGGCTGCCAGCTGTGCGGGCTGAAGAAGCCCACCTCGCCGGCCTCGTCCGCGACGTCGGCCTCCTTGTCGTCCTGCGCCAGCGCGTCGACCCGCCGGGCCGTGAAGGCCAGGTAGTAGCCGATCATGATGCTCAGGCCGAAGCCCAGGAAGAGCGCCGTGGTGCCGGCCGGCTCCTTCGACCACACGCCATAGACGATCGCCATGACGAGGATGAAGAGGGCCAGCCAGATGAACATCTTGCCTTGGACCTTCACTTGCCGGCCTCCTTGCCACCAGCGAGGGCCTTCTCACCGTGACCGGCGTTCTCGAGCTGGTCGAGAGCGGCGATCTCAGGGTGATGCAGGTCGAACGCCGGGGATTCGGAACGGATCCGCGGCAGGGTGAGGAAGTTGTGCCTCGGCGGCGGGCAGGACGTGGCCCATTCGAGGGAACGGCCGTAGCCCCACGGGTCGTCGATCTCGACCTTCTTGCCGTACTTGGCGGTCTTCCACACGTTGTAGAGGAACGGCAGTATCGACAACCCGAGCAGGAAGGAGCTGATCGTCGAGATCGTGTTCAGTGCGGTGAAGCCGTCTGCGGCGAGGTAGTCCGCGTAGCGACGCGGCATGCCCTCGGCGCCCAGCCAGTGCTGCACCAGGAACGTGCCGTGGAAGCCCACGAACAGCGTCCAGAAGGTGATCTTGCCGAGGCGCTCGTCGAGCATCTTGCCGGTCATCTTCGGCCACCAGAAGTGGAAGCCGGAGAACATCGCGAAGACGACGGTGCCGAACACCACGTAGTGGAAGTGCGCCACCACGAAGTACGAGTCCGAGACGTGGAAGTCCATCGGCGGCGAGGCCAGGATGACACCGGTCAGACCACCGAAGGTGAAGGTGATCAGGAAGCCGGTCGCCCAGAGCATCGGGGTCTCGAACGACAAGGACCCCTTCCACATCGTTCCGATCCAGTTGAAGAACTTCACGCCTGTTGGCACGGCGATGAGGAACGTCATGAAGGAGAAGAACGGTAGGAGCACGCCACCGGTGACGTACATGTGGTGCGCCCACACGGTCACGGAGAGACCCGCGATCGCGATGGTGGCGCCGATCAGGCCCATGTAGCCGAACATCGGCTTGCGCGAGAAGACCGGGATCACTTCGGAAATGATTCCGAAGAATGGCAGCGCGATGATGTACACCTCTGGATGGCCGAAGAACCAGAAGAGGTGTTGCCACAGCAATGCCCCGCCGTTGGCGGCATCGAAGACATGTGCCCCGAATTTCCGATCCGCCTCCAGCGCGAACAGCGCGGCGGCGAGAACGGGGAAGGCCAGCAGGACCAGAACCGCGGTCAGCAGCACGTTCCACACGAAGATCGGCATACGGAACATCGTCATGCCGGGCGCGCGCATGCAGATGATGGTGGTGATGAAGTTGACCGCACCGAGGATCGTGCCGAAGCCGGAGAAGGCCAGACCCATGATCCACATGTCGGCGCCGATACCCGGCGAGCGGACCGCGTCCGACAGCGGGCTGTAGGCGAACCAGCCGAAGTCGGCCGCGCCCTGCGGGGTGAGGAAGCCACCGACCGCGATGAGCGAGCCGAACAGGTAGAGCCAGTAGGCGAACATGTTCAGCCGCGGGAACGCCACGTCGGGCGCGCCGATCTGCAGCGGCATGATCCAGTTCGTGAAACCGGCGAACAGCGGCGTCGCGAACATCAGCAGCATGATCGTGCCGTGCATCGTGAACGCCTGGTTGAACTGCTCGTTCGACATGATCTGCAGACCCGGGCGCGCCAGCTCGGCGCGCATGAGCAGCGCCATGACGCCGCCGATGCAGAAGAACGCGAACGACGTGATCAGGTACATCGTCCCGATCGTCTTGTGGTCAGTGGTGGTGAGCCAGCTGACCACGACGCTGCCGGGCTGCTTGCGCCGTACCGGCAACTCGTTCTCGTACGAGTCCTCGGCTTCGGCGGCACCCTGGGGTTCGTTGAGGATGCTCACAGGTTGTTCGTCTCCCGGTTCTTCTCGGGGGCCGTCTGCTCAATGCCGGCCGGGATGTAGCCCGTCTGGCCCTTCTCCGCGAGCTCCTTGAGGTGGGCCTCGTAGCGCTCGGGAGAGACGACCTTCACGTTGAAGAGCATCCGGGAGTGGTCGACGCCGCAGAGCTCGGCGCACTTGCCCAGGTAGGTGCCCTCCGCGTTGGGCGTCACCTGGAACGAGTTGGTGTGACCCGGAATGACGTCCTGCTTCATGAGGAACGGCACCACCCAGAAGGAGTGGATGACGTCACGTGAAGTGAGGATGAAGCGGACCGTCTTGCCCTCGGGGAGCCAGAGGGTCGGACCGGGGTTACCCGTCTGCGGGTTCTTCGAGGCCGGCGTGCCGACGTCGTAGACACCGCCGGCGTTGGCCGGGTAGTCCTTGTGGAACCGGTCCGGAATGGCGGCCAGGTTCGGGTCGGTCGCGGCGTCACCGGTGGAACCGTCGACGTCCTCGATGTAGTTGAAGCCCCAGCTCCACTGGAAGCCGACGACGTTGATGGTGACGTCGGGCTTCTTGTCCAGACTGAGGAGCTTCGTCTCGTCGCGGGCGGTGAAGTAGAACAGCACCGAGACGATGATGAGCGGAACCACGGTGTACAGCGCCTCGATGGGCATGTTGTACCGGGTCTGCGGGGGAACTTCGACCTTGGTACGGCTGCGCCGGTGGAAGAACACGCTCCACAGGATCAGGCCCCAGACCAGCACGCCCGTGGCGAGCGCGGCCGCCCACGAGCCCTGCCAGAGGGAGAGGATCCGAGGACCCTCGTCCGTAACCGGGGTGGGAAAACCAAGGCGGGGAAAGTCCTTGTATGTGCAACCGGTAGCGGTAGCCAGGACCAGGCCCGCAGTCATCGCCTGCAGCAGCTTCCGCCGCATCGGGCGCCGCGGCGTGGGGGTACCGCCCGCGCCCTTCAGGATGCGGGGGAGGTCGGAGCCGTTGGGACTCACGTAGCGCCTTCCCGAGAGTCTCGCCCGCGCTGGTTGGCTACGGCCTTCTCGCTGGTCGCTCGCCGCCCTGGCACACGGGCAGGGGTTTGGATGTTTATGCGGAGCAAACCCTACTGGACGCTATTTGGGGTCGCGCGGGGAGGGGTGCGCAACGCGCCGCTGGGTTTCACGGAGGGGGTGGGTTGCCCTGTCCTGGGCCGCTTCTGACGGGGGGTTGGGGCGCCCAACGGCTCGGGAGGTTTTTCTCGTATGGCGGCTGCTCGTTCGCCGTGGCTGATCGCGCCGTTCCCGGCGCCCCTTTGGGGGCGCCCGCCCGACCGGAGGATTTAGCGTTGCTGTGTGTCCTACTTCGATGCCGCATCCTCCGCTCCTCTCCATCCCGTTGCACGGCAGGCCCTGCATGCCTCCCTCGACGAGGGGTGGGCGGATCCCGCACGTCTGTACAGGGAGGGAAGGCGGGCCCGGTTGCTGCTCGACGCGGCACGGGAGGCGGCGGCTGATGCCGTGGGCTGCCGGCCGGACGAACTGGTCTTCACCTCCTCGGGTACGCGAGCCGTGCACTCCGGGATCGCGGGCGCACTGGCCGGGCGTCGGCGCGCCGGACGCCACCTGATCGTGTCAGCGGTCGAACATTCTTCGGTGCTCCATTCGGCCGAGGTCCACGAGTCGGCGGGCGGCACGGTGACGGAGATCCCGGTGGCCCGGACGGGTGCGGTGTCCCCTTCGGCGTACGCGGCGGCCCTGCGTCCCGACACCGCGCTCGCCTGTCTGCAGTCGGCCAACCATGAGGTGGGTACGGAGCAGCCGGTGGCCGCGGTGGCTCAGGAGTGCCGGGCGGCGGGCGTACCGCTGCTGGTGGACGCGGCGCAGTCGCTGGGATGGGGGCGGGTGGAGGGCGAGTGGTCCCTGCTCACGGCAAGTGCCCACAAATGGGGCGGCCCTTCGGGGGTCGGGCTGCTCGTCGTACGTAAGGGGGTGCGGTTCGCTCCCCAAGGGCCCGTGGACGAGCGGGAGTCGGGGCGGGCGGCCGGGTTCGAGAACATTCCCGGGATCGTGGCCGCGGCCGCGGCGCTGCGGGCGGTGCGGGCCGAGGCTGCCGAGGAGGGTGCGCGGCTGCGGGAACTGACGGACCGGATCCGGCTGCGGGTGCCCGGGCTGGTCCCGGATGTCGAGGTGGTCGGCGACCCGGACCGCCGGCTGCCCGGCGTCGTCACCTTCTCCTGTCTCTATGTCGACGGAGAGACTCTGCTGCACGAACTGGACCGCGCGGGCTTCTCGGTCTCCTCCGGTTCGTCGTGCACGAGCAGCACGCTGACGCCCAGCCATGTCCTGAAGGCCATGGGGGTCCTGACGGAGGGCAATGTCCGGGTGTCGCTGCCGCCGGGGGTCCCGGAGGCGGACGTCGAACGGTTCCTGTCCGTGCTGCCGGGCGCGGTCCTGGCCGTACGGGAGAAGCTGGGCGCTCCCGCCGCGCCGACGAAGACGCCCGCCGCCTCCGGCTCGCTCGTGGTGAACGCCCTGGGCAGGCGGTGCCCGATCCCGGTCATCGAGCTGGCCAAGGTGATCGGCGATGTCCCGGTCGGCGGCACGGTGCGTGTCCTGGCGGACGACGAGGCGGCGCGGCTGGACATCCCGGCGTGGTGCGAGATGCGGGGACAGGAGTACGTGGGCGAGGAGCCGGCGGACCACGGCTTTGCGTATGTGGTCCGCCGGGTGGCCTAGGGGGTGTCGTTTGGTTCAGGCCGGATCAGGCCGCGGCGCATGGTGCGGTGCATCGCAAGGCGGAGCATGACCCGCGTACTGGGCGTACTCGGGTCATGCGACAACGCGGCGAGGTGCCGTGCCAGGCGTCGCGGACCCGAGGTGATCCAAACGACACCCCCTGGCTACACCAGGTGGGTCTGGACCTCGGCGGCGGCTTCGTGGCCGTACGCCTTGGTGAAGCGGTCCATGAAGCTGGAGCGGCGAAGCTGGTACTCCTGCGTGCCGACCGTCTCGATGACCAGGGTGGCGAGCATGCAGCCGACCTGGGCGGCGCGCTCGAGGGAGACGCCCCAGGCCAGGCCGGAGAGGAAGCCCGCGCGGAAGGCGTCGCCGACGCCCGTGGGATCGGCCTTGCGCTCCTCCTCCGCGCAGCCGACCTCGATCGGGTCCTCGCCGGCGCGCTCGATGCGCACGCCCTGCGCGCCGAGGGTCGTCACGCGGGTACCGACCTTGCCGAGGATCTCCTCGTCGCTCCAGCCGGTCTTGGACTCGATGAGCCCCTTCTCGTACTCGTTCGAGAAGAGGTACGTCGCGCCGTCCAGCAGTACGCGGATCTCATCGCCGTTCATCCGGGCGATCTGCTGCGAGAAGTCGGCCGCGAAGGGAATCGAGCGGGTGCGGCACTCCTCGGTGTGGCGCAGCATCCCCTCGGGGTCGTCCGCGCCGATCAGGACGAGGTCGAGGCCGCCGACGCGGTCCGCCACGGCCTTGAGCTCGATGAGGCGGGCCTCGCTCATGGCGCCGGTGTAGAAGGAGCCGATCTGGTTGTGGTCGGCGTCCGTCGTGCAGACGAAGCGCGCGGTGTGCAGCACCTCGGAGATGCGGACGGAGCCGGTGTCGACGCCGTGCCGGTCCAGCCAGGCGCGGTACTCGTCGAAGTCGGACCCCGCCGCCCCGACCAGGATCGGCTTGGTGCCGAGCTGGCCCATGCCGAAGGCGATGTTCGCGCCGACCCCTCCCCTGCGTACGTCGAGGTTGTCGACCAGGAAGGAGAGGGAGACCGTGTGCAGCTGGTCGGCGACCAGCTGGTCGGCGAAACGGCCGGGGAAGGTCATGAGGTGGTCGGTGGCGATGGATCCGGTGACTGCGATACGCACGGCGAGGACACGCTCCTGCGAGGGGATGTGAAGGGGCTGGCGTTGACAGTTCACGCTACCCGGTCGGCGAGTGCGCATTGAAGCGGCAAAAACTACCCGATAGTAGATCTTTCTTCGCGAGCGCCACCGTGCCTACGGTGCCGCTATGACAAACCTGAAGGTCCACGGCACCGCTCCGCAAGACCTCGACGGCGATCTGGCTTCACTGCGCGGCGACTGCGCGCGGATGGCCGGGCACTGGACGGCGCCCGACCGGACCACCGCCCTCCCTGTGCCGCCCTCCCACATCCACGGCGTGACGGTGCCGCCCGCGTCGGCCCGGCTGCTGGACGCGATGTCCGACTACGGCGACTGAGCGCGCGGGCGAGGACGGGCTGAAACCGTCCGGACAATCGGCCGGAACCCGCGCCCGCAGGGAACCGTGCGCTCCCCCGCTGCGTCCCATCGCTGTCCCCCGTAAAGGGGATGCGGTGTACGACCCCTCAGCGCCCCTTTTCGGCGCCCCATCTTGACCGGGCCGGGTCGTCAGGACAGCAGTGGAGCCAAAGGAGCGATGCGGTGAGCACCGAGCGACCCGACAACGACGCGACCGATTCCGCCCAGGGGGGCGAGACGGTCGTGGAGACGGCGAAGCCGCGCCGGCGGTATTCCCCGGTGGCCGTCGCCTCGGTCGCGGCCGCGGTCCTGCTGGTCGGGGGCGGCGGGGCGTACTTCGCCACGACCGCGGCGGGCGGCGGGAACGGCGGCAGCGGCTCCGGGACGCCCGGAGGCGACGGCACTCCCCCGGCGCTCGCTCTCGACGGGTACTCCGAGAGCGGTACGAGTGACACGGACGGTGCGGACGGTACGGGCGCCCCGAACGGCATCGCGCCCGGTGAGCCCAACCCGTACGGCACGACCTACCGGGCGGAGGGCGACCTCGCCGACGGACCGGACTCGGCGCCCGTGTACGCCGCGAAGGGCCAGGTGACCCAGGCCGAGGTGGCGCGGCTGGCCGAGGCGCTCGGGGTGGCCGGCACCCCGCGGACGGACGGCGGCGACTGGACGGTCGGCGCCACGAACGACGCTTCCGAACCGAATCTGCGGGTGAGCAAGGCGGCGCCCGGAACCTGGACCTACAGCTCCTATGTGCCGGGCACCGACAACTGCGTCGAGGGCAAGCCCTGCGGGCCCATCGGGTCCAGCGGCCTGGCCGGTCTGCGTCCGGCGGCGGTGAGCGAGGAGGCGGCGAAGAAGGCGGCCGCGCCCGTACTGAAGGCCGTCGGCCAGGACGACGCGAAGCTGGACGCGACTCAGCTCATGAACGACGACCGGGTACGGGTGGTGAACGCTGACCCGGTGGTCGGCGGCCTGCCGACGTACGGCTGGACGACCGGTGTCCAGGTCAGCTCCGAGGGCAAGGTCATCGGCGGCAGCGGCCAGTTGAAGACACCGGTGAAGGGCGACACGTACCCCGTCATCACGGCGCAGCAGACCCTGGACCTGATGAACGGGTCGGCGTCGGGCGGCGGGCCCAAGGGCATCGGCGGCTGCGCCAGTCCCGTACCGCTGAAGGACCGCGACGAGGTGCCGTGCGAGGCGGCAACCGTGGCTCCGGCGCCCGCGACGGCGACCGTCGAGAAGGCCACGTTCGGGCTGGCGGCGCACTCGGTGGACGGGAAGCAGACGCTGGTGCCGTCCTGGCTGTTCGAGGTCCGGGCCGCGGGTACGGAGGACGTCGTCACGGTGACGCATCCGGCGGTCGATCCGCAGTATCTGACCTCGCCGGAGGCCGGGCAGGAACCGACGCCGGCCCCTTCGCCGACCGGGGCGCCCACGACCGGTGACGTCAAGGTGGAGGGTTACACCGCCGACGGCGAGGAACTGACGGTGAGCTTCTGGGGCGGGGTGTGCAGTAAGTACTCGGCCTCGGCGAGCGAGAGCTCCGGCAAGGTGACGGTCACGGTGACCAGCACCTCGGAGCCGGGCAAGGTCTGCATCATGCTCGCCAAGGCGATCGACCTCCCCGTGCACCTGGACCAGCCGCTCGGCGACCGCGAGGTCGTGGGAACGGACGGCAAGGCGATCCCGGAGGGGACGGAACTCGGCGCCGTGGAGAACTCGGCGCAGCCGCAGTAGGCAAGCGGCCGCCACCCTGAAGGTGGCCGCGGATACGCGAAGGCGGCGTCCCCGTCGGAGGGGGACGCCGCCTTCGTACGCGTCTGCGCAGCGGCCGGCCGGGCGCTCAGCCGCCGGGACCGCGCGGCTTAGCTGAAGGAGTCGCCGCAGGCGCAGGAGCCCGTCGCGTTCGGGTTGTCGATCGTGAAGCCCTGCTTCTCGATGGTGTCCACGAAGTCGATGGACGCGCCGCCCAGGTACGGGGCGCTCATGCGGTCGGTGACGACCTTGACGCCGCCGAAGTCCTTGACGACGTCGCCGTCGAGAGAGCGCTCGTCGAAGAAGAGCTGGTAGCGCAGGCCGGAGCAGCCGCCGGGCTGAACAGCGACGCGCAGCGCCAGGTCTTCGCGGCCTTCCTGGTCGAGCAGGGCCTTGACCTTGGCCGCGGCCGACTCGGACAGGATGATGCCGTCGTTCACGGTGGTGGTCTCGTCCGATACGGACATCTGCTTCTCTCCCGGGTTGTTCGGAGACTGCTTGCCGACATTCCAACCGGCGGGGCCTCGGATTCATTCCGGGCCGAGCGCTTGTCTTCGCGTTCTCTCTTCATGCTCGCACATGGGCCGGGACACGGACAGCGGCCTGTGGACAACCCCTCCGGGATTCACGTCACATCGACGCTATGGCAGTCGTCAAAGTGACGTGAAGCAGTTATGATAGATAACGTCAATTCGACGAAAAGGCATGTTGCGCTGGATCGCCCCCGTGATCCGAGCGAGCCGCAGAACAGAAAGGGTTGGTGTCGTGACCACCGCCCAGACCCAGGAACTCGACGTACAGCCGACTCCCCTCGCCCTGCTGCTGCTCGGCCGCGAGGCCGACACGCGGAGCGAGCGCGGCGTCGAGTGTCCCGGCGATCTGCCCTCGCCGTCCGACCCGGACCTGGTGGAGCGGGCCCGCGCGGCCAAGGAGAAGCTCGGGGACAAGGTCTTCGTCCTCGGCCACCACTACCAGCGCGACGAGGTCATCCAGTTCGCGGACGTCACCGGTGACTCGTTCAAGCTGGCCCGGGACGCGGCCGCGCGCCCCGAGGCCGAGTACATCGTGTTCTGCGGTGTGCACTTCATGGCGGAGTCCGCGGACATCCTGACGGGCGACGACCAGAAGGTGGTCCTCCCCGACCTCGCCGCGGGCTGCTCGATGGCCGACATGGCCACCGCCGAACAGGTCGCCGAGTGCTGGGACGTGCTGGCCGAGGCCGGGATAGCCGAGCAGGTCGTGCCCGTCTCGTACATGAACTCCTCCGCGGACATCAAGGCGTTCACCGGCAAGCACGGCGGCACGATCTGCACCTCCTCCAACGCGCAGCGCGCTCTGGAATGGGCCTTCGAACAAGGCGAGAAGGTGCTCTTCCTGCCCGACCAGCACCTGGGCCGCAACACCGCCGTCCGCGACATGGGGATGTCCCTGGAGGACTGCGTCCTCTACAACCCGCACAAGCCGAACGGCGGCCTCACCGCCGAGCAGCTGCGCGACGCGAAGATGATCCTGTGGCGGGGCCACTGCTCCGTGCACGGCCGCTTCTCGGTCGAGTCGGTCAACGACGTGCGCGAGCGGATCCCCGGTGTGAACGTCCTGGTGCACCCCGAGTGCAAGCACGAGGTCGTCTCGGCGGCGGACTACGTGGGCTCCACGGAGTACATCATCAAGGCCCTGGAGGCGGCTCCGGCCGGCTCCAAGTGGGCCATCGGCACGGAGCTGAATCTCGTACGGCGGCTGGCGAACCGTTTCGCGAGTGAGGGCAAGGAGATCGTCTTCCTCGACAAGACGGTCTGCTTCTGCTCGACCATGAACCGCATCGACCTGCCCCACCTGGTGTGGACCCTGGAGTCCCTGGCGGAGGGCAACCTCGTCAACCGCATCGAGGTGGACCGGGAGACGGAGCAGTTCGCCAAGCTGGCGCTGGAGCGGATGCTGGCTCTGCCGTAGTCCGTACGACCGAGGGAAGTAAGGGGCGCCGGCCATTGCCGACGCCCCTTACTCAGTGCCCTAGTAGTAGCAGAGGTCCCGCGAGACCTGCGTGGGGTCGCTGCTCGCGCTGCCCCAGTTGTACTCGTCGAACTTGTTGGCTATCGCGGAGCCCTCCTGGACGACCACGTACGAGGTGTTGTCACCCGCGTAGTCGTCGTTGCGGAACTCGTTGTCGGTGGTCTGCGACAGGTAGTCCGTCAGACCGCCCTGGTTGTTGAACATCGCGTGCTTGCCCCAGCCGACGTAGACGCTGGGCCGCTCCTTGCCGTAGCCCCAGTTGTCGGCGTTGATGTCGGCCGACTCGATCTTGCTCCAGTCGGTCAGCACCCGGTGGTTGCCGTGTGTGCTGAGCAGCAGGGTGGAGCGGGTCCACTTGTTGTCGCCCGCGTACTTCCAGGTGGTCACGGCGTGCTCGAAGTCGTACGCGTGGCCGATGCCGCCGGTGAAGCCGTCCTTGGGGAAGAACAGCGTGTAGATGACCCGCACCTCGTCGCTGCCGCAGGTCTTGACCGTGGTGTACGTCGGGAAGTACGAGCCCGTCGCGGCGCAGCCGTAGTCGGCGTCCGGCCAAGGCTTCAGCTCGGCGGAGGGGGCCTGCTGGTCACCGTTGACAAAGGCGCTCGACGGCCAGCAGGTGTCGTTGCCGACGGCGCGGGCGAACTGCCAGTCGGGCGCTCCCGCTGCGATGAAGTCGTTGAGGTTGCCCTTCCACTCCAGCGGTTCGTTCGCGCTGGCGGTGGGGGCCGAGGCGAAGGTGCCGAGTACGGCGAGCGCCAAGGCGCCGAGGATCGTGCGGTGGGAGCGGACAGCGGTACGGAGGGGTCCGCGGGGGGCGTTCATGACGGTCCTTATGGATCGGGGGGAACCGGATTGCGATGCGGTCGAACAGGGGGTCGCACCAGCTCGCCACCGCCGCGGGACGCGGCGGTGGCGAGCGAGGTCAGGCGGGGAAGGGAGCCGTCAGCAGTAGAGGTTGGCTCCTGCCGAGACGCCGAGGATGCCGACGAAGCGGTTGTAGGCGTCGACGCGGCTCTGGACCTGCGCGGGGTTCTTCCCGTCGCACTCCAGCGAGCCGTTGATGCTGCGGATGGTCTGGCCGAAACCGGCGCCGTTGACCATGGCGTTGTGGGGGGTCATGGTGCCGGGACCGCTCTGGGTGTTCCAGTACCAGAGGCCGGTCTTCCAGGCCACGGCGGCGTCGTTCTGCACCAGCCAGGGGTTGCCCAGCAGGTCGATGCCGAGCGCGTCACCCGCGGCCTTGTAGTTGAAGTTCCAGCTCAGCTGGATCGGACCGCGGCCGTAGTACGCGGACTGACCGGCCGGGCAGCCATAGGACTGGCCCCAGTCGCAGTAGTTCGGGTAGTTCGCGGTGTTCTGCTCGACGATGTAGTAGAGCCCGCCGGTCTCATGGTTGACGTTGGCGAGGAAAGCCGCGGCCTCCTGCTTCTTCACCGTGTCGCTGCCGGTGTTGGCGAAGGCCGGGTAGGCGCTCAGCGCGGCGACCAGACCGCTGTAGGTGTAGAAGGAGTTCCGGCTCGGGAACATCTGGTTGAACTGCGCCTCGGTGACGACGAATCCACTCGGGGTGGTGCCGCCGCCGGTGGCCGGAGCCGTCCACTTCTGGTTCGCGGCACCGGTGCAGGTCCAGATCTGCAGCCGGGTGGCGTTGGCCGAGTTGTTGCCGACGACGTCGAGGCACTTGTTCGCCGCGGGGTTGACGATGTCCTTCGCGGCCGTCACGACCCACTGCTGGTTGGCGCCGCCGACGCAGTCCCAGAGGTGGATCAGCGCACCGTCGGCGGTCGAGTTGTTCGAGACGTCCAGACACTTGCCGAGCGCCCGGATCGTGCCGTCGGATCCGACGTTCCACTGCTGGGCGGCGGTGCCGTTGCAGTCGTAGATCTGCACCGCGGTGCCGTTGGTGCTCGAACCGCCCGCCACGTCGATGCACTTGCCCGCCAGACCGCTGATCTGGCCGGTGGCGGCCGCGGCGGGGGACGCGGGCAGCACGCTCAGCAGACCCACGAGGAGGGAGCCGACGGCGGCGGAGGCCACACGCCTCCATCTGAACTTCATGCCCATGTCATACCTTTCGCCGTTTTGCTCTGAAGTGGGGAGTCGAAAGAGGGGGGTTGCACCTTCGCAGGGTCTTCACCGCTTGTTTTAAGGTGTGAATGAAACCGCGTCAAGGTGTTGGTATGGACCAATTCAAGAACGGTATCCGAACATGCCGCTCAATGGCCAACAGCCCCTGTCCTGGCGCAAGTTGCGCCAGGACAGGGCCTCTTGATCCACGCGAGAGGTCAGACTCCGGCGGGTTCCGGTGATTTGTCCGCTTCGCCCGCGGTGGCGGTGGTCCCGCCGGACTTCGCCGCGCGCCTGGCCGCCTTCTTCTTCGCCCGCCGCTCCTTGCGCAGTTCCACGACGGTGTAGAGCGTCGGCACCAGCAGGAGCGTCAGCAGCGTCGACGTGATCAGACCGCCGATGACGACCACGGCCAGCGGCTGGGCGATGAAGCCGCCCTCACCGGTGACCCCGAGGGCCATCGGGAGCAGCGCGAAGATGGTCGCGAGCGCCGTCATCAGGATGGGCCGGAGCCGGTGCCTGCCGCCCTCGATGACCGCCTCGACCGTGCCGTAGCCCTGCTTGCGGTACTGGTTGATCAGGTCGATCAGCACGATCGCGTTGGTGACCACGATGCCGATGAGCATCAGCATGCCGATCATCGCCGGGACACCCATCGGGGTGCCGGTGACGATGAGCAGGCCGATCGCGCCCGTCGCCGCGAACGGGATCGAGACGAGCAGGATCAGCGGCTGGACCAGTGAACGGAACGTCGCCACCAGGAGCATGAAGACGATCGCGATCGCCGCCAGCATCGCCAGGCCCAGCGAGGCGAACGAGTCCGCCTGGTCCTGCGAGACACCGCCGATCTCCGCCGTCGCACCGGCGGGCAGCTTCAGCGCGTTCAGCTTCGAGGTGAGGTCCGAGCTGACCGCGCCCGTGTTGTCGCCCGTCGGCCGCGCCGTGATCGTGGCGGCCCGCTGCCCGTCGATCCGGGTCATCGAGACCGGACCGTCGACCAGTCGCACGGTCGCGATGTCACCGAGCTTCACGGCGCCCAGCGGCAGGTTCTTCAGCTCGGCGAGCGTCGTGGCCGGCTTCGCCGACCTGATGACGATGTCCCGCTCGGTGTCGTCCAGGGTCGCCGTGCCGCTCGTCGTGCCGCGCACCGCCTCACCGACGGCCGCGCCGAGCGTCGCGTCGTTGAATCCGGCCACCGCCGCCTTGGAGTTGGCCTTGACGGAGATACGCGGCACGCTCTGCGCCAGGTCGCTCGTCACGTCGGTCACGTCGTCGAGCTTCGCGACCTCGTCACGGACCTCGCCGGCCGCCTTGCGCAGGACGTCCGCGTCGGCCGCCTTCACGACGACGCTCAGATCCTGGCTGCCGAAGCCGTCCCCGGCCGCGACCGTGGTCGTACCGACACCGGAGAGCTTGCCGAGCCCCTCCTCGATACGGTCCTGGACGTCGTCGGAGGAGGCCGAGTCCCCCAGCATGATCTGGTACGAGGCCTGGTTGGTGTCCGTGCCACCGCCGAACGCGGCCATGAAACCGGACGAGCCGATGGTGACCTGGTAGTCCTTGATGCCGTCCACGCCGTCGAGCATCTTCTCGACCTGCCGGGCCGAGGCGTCGGTCGCCGCCAGGCTGGTGCCCGGCTTCAACTCCTGCTTGACGGTGAGGACTTCCTGCTCGCCCTGGTCGAAGAAGTTGGTCTTCAGCAGGGGCGCCATACCGAACGTACCGACGAGGACGACGACCGCGATCGCCACGCTCGTCAGCCGGCGCCGGGTCGCGAAGCGCAGCACGGGGACGTAGAAACGCTGGAGACGGCTCGCCGCCTCCTTCTCCTCCGCCTGCCGCCGCGCTTCCTCGGCGTCCCCCGGGGTGCCCTTGGGGGCGCGCAGGAACCAGTACGACAGCACCGGTACGACGGTCAGCGAGACGAGCAGGGAGGCGAGCAGCGCCGCCGTGACGGTCAGGCTGAAGGAGCCGAACAGCTCGCCCACCATGCCGCCGGTCAGGCCGATCGGCAGGAAGACGGCGACCGTGGTGAGGGTCGAGGAGGTGACCGCGCCGGCGACCTCGCGGACCGCTTTGAGGATCGCCTCCTCGCGCTCCTCGCCGTACCCGAGGTGCCGCTTGATGTTCTCCAGGACGACGATCGAGTCGTCGACGACCCGTCCGATCGCGATGGTCAGCGCGCCGAGCGTGAGCATGTTGAGCGACAGGTCGCGGGTCCACAGGACGATCAGCGCGAGGACCACCGACAGCGGGATGGAGACCGCGGTGACGAGGGTCGAGCGGATCGAGGCCAGGAACACCAGGATGACGAGGACGGCGAAGAGCAGACCCAGCGCGCCCTCGGTGGTCAGACCGTCGATGGACTTCTTCACTGCCGGGCCCTGGTCGCTGACGACGGTGATCGTCGCCCCCGTGCCCAGGTCCTTGCGCATGTCCGCGAGCTTGTCCTCGACGGCGTCGGAGATGGCGACCGCGCTGCCGTCGTGGTCCATGGTGACGTTCACCGCGAGGCTCGGTTCGCCGTCCGTACGCGTGATGGAGTCGGCGATCGCCTGCTCCTCCTTCACGGTGGCGACATCGGCGAGGCGTACGGGCTTCTTGCCGGGGGCGCCCGCGACCATCAGGTCCTGGATCTGCTTCAGCGAGGTGAAGCCGCCGCCGACCTGGACCGTGCGGTTGCTGCCGTCCTCGTCGAAGGAGCCCGCGGGAACGGTCGCGCCGCCCGCCTGAAGGGCCTGCCCGAGCGCGGCGGAGGTGAGCCCGGCCCGCGCCATCGCCGTGGCGTCCGGCGTGACGGTGACCTGGAGGTCCCGTACCCCGTCGACGGTGACCTGTCCTACCCCGTCGATCTGCTCCAGCTCCGGCACGACCGTCCGGTCGAGCTGGTCGGCGAGTGCCTGCTGGTCCTTGTCCGAGGTGACGGCGAGGACCACGGTCGGGATGTCGTCCGTCGAACCGGCGATGACCTGCGGGTCGACGGCGTCCGGGAGCTGGACGCGGGCCCGGTTGACGGCCTGCTGGACGTCGGCGACAAGCTGCTTGGTGTCGTTGCCGTAGTCGAAGGACGCCATGATCACGGCGTTGCCCTCGCCGGCCGTGGAGGTGACGCCCGTGATGCCGTCGACGGATTCGAGGCTGTCCTCGATGGGCTCGACGACCTGCTTCTCCACTACATCCGGGGACGCGCCCTGGTACGGCGCGAGCACGGACACCATGGGCAGTTCGATGGTGGGCAGCAACTGCTGCTTGAGCTGGGGGATCGCGATCGCTCCGAAGGCGAGCGCGATGATCGACATCAGACCTATCAGGGCCCGTTGCGCGAGGCTGAACCGGGACAGCCAGGACATGGGTGGCGGGTCTCTCTTCCGTGGTGTGCGCGGCAGGAGGGGCCCATCTGAGCACCCCCGCTCACACTTTGAGCCATCGCCAGTGGCTGTTCCGTCGCCCCCAGGTCCATTTCCTTATGCGGAACCTACTCCAGGCGCAGTACACGCGGGTGGAGCTCAGTCCATCCTTGGGCGTACCAGCCCCGACTCGTAGGCGATCACGACCAGTTGGGCCCGGTCGCGCGCGCCCAGCTTGGCCATGGCCCGGTTGACGTGCGTCTTCACCGTCAGCGGGCTGACTTCCAGCCGCTCGGCGATCTCGTCGTTCGAGTGCCCGCCGGCGACCTGCACGAGCACCTCGCGCTCGCGCCCGGTGAGCGCGCCGAGCCGCTCGGCGCGGGCCGGGTCACGGTCGTCGTCCAGACCGTCGCCCTGCGCCAGGAACTTGGCGATCAGGCCCTTGGTCGCCGCCGGGGACAGCAGCGCCTCGCCGCCCGCCGCGATCCGGATCGCGGCCAGCAGCTCCTCCGGCTCGGCCCCCTTGCCGAGGAACCCGGACGCACCGGCCCGCAGCGACTGCACCACGTACTCGTCGACCTCGAACGTCGTCAGCATCACGACCCGTACGTGCGCGAGCCCCGGGTCGGCGGAGATCAGCCGGGTGGCGGCCAGTCCGTCGGTCCCCGGCATCCGGATGTCCATCAGCACGACATCGGCGCGCTCCTGCCGCACCAGGCGGACGGCCTCGGCGCCGTCGGACGCCTCGCCGACCACCTCCATGTCCGGCTCGGAGTCGACGAGCACACGAAAGGCGCTGCGCAGCAACGCCTGGTCGTCGGCGAGCAGGACACGGATGGTCATACGGAGCCTTCCATGGCGGGCGTGCGGTTCTTGACCGGAAGGATCGCATGGACCCGGAAGCCGCCTCCGTAGCGGGGACCCGCCGTGCATCTCCCGCCGAGCGCGGTGACCCGCTCCCGCATCCCGAGCAGCCCGTGCCCGCCGCCCTCCTCCGGCCCGTCATCCTGCCCCGGCCCGTTGTCGAGGACGGTCACCTCCACGTTCGGTCCCACGCGTACGACGCTGACCTCGGCCTTCGCCTCCGGGCCCGCATGCTTCTGCACATTGGTCAGGGCCTCCTGGATGACGCGGTACGCGGCGAGGTCCACCGCGGCGGGCAACGTGGTGCCGGGGTCGCGGGCCACCTCCACCGGAAGGCCCGCGTTGCGGAAGGTGTCGGCGAGTTCGTCGAGGCGGCCGAGACCCGGGGCGGGCTCGGTGGGGGCCTCCGGGTCGCCGGTCTGCCTCAACAGGCCGACGGTGGCGCGGAGTTCGTTGAGCGCGGAGCGGCTGGCCTCGCGTACGTGCGCGAGCGCCTCCTTGGCCTGGTCTGGCCGCTTGTCCATCACATGCGCGGCGACTCCGGCCTGCACATTGACCAGGGCGATGTGGTGCGCGACGACATCGTGCAGGTCGCGGGCGATCCGCAGCCGCTCCTCGGCCACGCGGCGGCGGGCCTCCTCCTCCCGGGTCCGTTCCGCGCGTTCGGCGCGCTCCCTGATCGCGTCCACGAAGGCGCGGCGGCTGCGTACGGCGTCGCCCGCGGCGGCCGCCATGCCGGTCCAGGCGAAGATGCCCAGGTTCTCCTGGGAGTACCAGGGCAGCGGGCCCGCCAGCATCGCCGCGCCCGTGAGCACGGTCATCGTGAGCAGGCCCACGCGCCAGGCCGTGTGGCGGTCCGTGGCCGAGGCGACCGTGAAGAGGGCCACGACGGCGGACATCGTCACCTGGGCCCTGGGGTCGCCGACCACCAGCTCCACCAGGGAGACGGCGCTCGTCGCGGCGAGGACCGCGATGGGGGCGCGGCGGCGGAAGACCAGGGCTGCCGCGCCGAGCACCATCAGAGTGAGGCTGAGGGCGTTCGGAGTGCGGGTGAGCCAGGTCGCGCCGTTCTCGCCGTGCGGGTCGACGAAGGAGCCGGCCAGCATGCAGGCGAGGACGCCGGCGGCGAGCGTGGCGTCCACGGCGAGGGGGTGGGCGCGGGCTCTGCACATCGTCCGCTCTAGCGTGCTCACCCGTTCACGGTACGGGGCGCTTGCGCGGCTCGGAACGGTGGTAGCCGGTATCCCCGGGCCGGGGGTGGGGCTCGGGAAGTTTTTTCGCCCCCTCCGCCCCTGCCCGTCCCGTACCTGGGGGCTGCCGCCCCCAGACCCCCGCTGTCGCGCTGAACGCGCTTGTCCTCAAACGCCGGACGGGCTAAAGATTTTCAGCCCCTCCGGCGTTTGAGGAGCGGGGTCTGGGGCGGAGCCCCAGGAACAAGGGACGGGCAGGGGCGGAGGGGGCGAAAGAAACTCCACCCACCCGTCAGCCAGGGATCAAGCCGTCGTCGCTCAGCATTTCGCGGACCTCTTCGAGGGTCGCGTCCGGGGAGGGGAGGATCAGTTCGGACGGTTGGAGGGCGTCGTCGGGAAGGGGGGCGCCGAGGCGGCGGACCTCCTCCAGGAGGGCACCCAGGGTGCGGCGGAAGCCGGACTCGTCACCGCTCTCGATCTCCGCGAGCAGCTCGTCGTCCAGCTTGTTCAGTTCGGTGAGGTGACTGTCGTCCAGCCTCACCTGCCCCTCCCCCATGATCCGTACGATCATGTCGCCCTCCTAAGGCGTGGGTTACCGCTCGTTACCGCCTGTCGCTACTTCTCGAAGCGCGGCGTGTCCTGCGGCTGGGACTGCGACTGCCCCTGACCCGAACCGCCCTCGATCGCCGGCTTCGCCGCGGAGCCACCGGCCAGCTCGGCCTTCATGCGCTGCAGCTCCAGCTCTACATCCGTACCACCGGAGAGCCGGTCCAGCTCGGTCTGGATGTCGTCCTTGGCGAGACCCGACTGGTCGTCGAGGGCGCCAGAGGCGAGCAGCTCGTCGATCGCGCCGGCCCGCGCCTGGAGCTGCGCGGTCTTGTCCTCGGCACGCTGGATCGCCATCCCGACGTCGCCCATCTCCTCGGAGATGCCGGAGAAGGCCTCCCCGATCCGGGTCTGCGCCTGGGCGGCGGTGTAGGTGGCCTTGATGGTCTCCTTCTTCGTACGGAAGGCGTCCACCTTGGCCTGGAGGCGCTGCGCCGCAAGGGTGAGCTTCTCCTCCTCGCCCTGGAGAGTGGTGTGCTGCGTCTCCAGGTCGGTGACCTGCTGCTGAAGCGCGGCCCGGCGCGACAGCGCCTCACGGGCCAGGTCCTCCCGGCCGAGAGCGAGCGCCTTGCGGCCCTGGTCCTCCAGCTTGGAGGACTGGTTCTGGAGCTGGTTGAGCTGCAGTTCCAGTCGCTTGCGGCTGGTCGCCACATCGGCGACACCGCGGCGCACCTTCTGAAGCAGCTCCAGCTGCTTCTGGTACGAGTAATCGAGGGTTTCGCGCGGGTCCTCGGCCCGGTCAAGGGCCTTGTTCGCCTTCGCGCGGAAGATCATCCCCATACGCTTCATGACACCGCTCATGGGCTTCGCGCGCCCCCTTCTGACGGACTCCAGCTCCAGGTACTGCAACAGAACCCACAGTACGGGCCCTGCATCCATTACCGCACTGTTCGGGGACGGATGCGCTCATCCCCAAGGACGACTGCGAACGGCACCGCTCCGGCGTAGGGAGTAGGTGGGTCTCGGGGTCCACCAGGGGTTCCCGGGGAACACCTGGGGAATTCCTGCGGACCCACCCGGCGAAACCATGCGCAACGTCCCCTCTGTCCCAGTACTTTCCCAGTACAGACGTACGGTGTTGCCGGATCGTTCCCCACTCGAATGACGTCCATGCGCGCACACCGCGTACCCTTGGGTTTTGTGTTTCGTAGCCGCGCCAAGGAAGAGAAGGCCCCCGCCGACAAAGCGGGCGTGACCGACTCCAAGCAGACCCGTGATCCGCAGGCCCCCAAGGGCCGCCCCACGCCCAAGCGCAGTGAGGCCCAGACCCAGCGTCGGAGCGTGGCGAACACGCCGACGACGCGCAAGGAGGCGTCGAAGCGGCAGCGCGAGGACCGTCGGTCCGCGATGGAGCGCCAGCGTGCCGCGCTGGCCAGCGGTGACGAGCGCTATCTGCCCGCCCGTGACAAGGGGCCGGTGCGGAAGTTCGCGCGCGACTTCGTGGACTCGCGGTTCTGCATCGCCGAGTTCTTCCTGCCGCTCGCCGTGGTCATCCTCGTCCTGAGCATGGTGCGGGTGGGCTCGCTGCAGAACATCGCGCTGCTGCTGTGGCTCGTGGTCATCCTGATGATCGTGGTCGACTCGGTCGGCATCGCGATCCGTCTGAAGAAGCAGCTGGCCGCCCGCTATCCCGACCTGCCCAAGAAGGGCGCGGTCGCCTACGCGCTGATGCGTACCCTCCAGATGCGTCGACTCCGGCTGCCGAAGCCGCAGGTCAAGCGCGGAGAGCGGCCCTGAGCGCGGCTTCTTTCTCCGGGGGCGCGGTGGATGCCTGGCTGAACAAGCTGGGCGGACTGCGTGATGTCGTACGACAGGAGCTGGTGGCCCGGCAGCTCGACGAGCAGATAGCCGGGCGGTTTCCCGTCGGGCAGCGGCTGCGGGTGCTCGACGTCGGGATGGGGCAGGGCACCCAGGCACTGCGGCTGGCCCGCGCGGGGCACCAGGTGACGGGGCTCGAACAGGACGCGAAGATGCTCGGGGTGGCCCGGGAGGCGCTGGCCGCCGAGCCCGAGGGCATCCAGGGGCGGGTACGCCTCATCGAGGGCGACGGGCGCGAGACGGGTGTCCACTTCCTGCCGGGAAGCTTCGACGTGGTGCTGTGCCACGGCGTACTGATGTACGTCCCGGACCCCGATCCACTGCTGGCGGGCCTCGCGCGGATGCTGGCCCCCGGCGGCCTGCTCTCCCTGCTCGTACGGAACGCCGACGCGCTGGCCCTGCGGCCCGGACTGTCCGGCAACTGGGCCGCGGCGCAGGCGGCGTTCGACACCACCGCGTACACGAACCGGCTCGGTCTCGCCGTGCGCGCGGACAGGCTCTCCACGCTGACCTCGACTCTCGCCGGGATCGGCGCGCCGCTGCACGCCTGGTACGGCGTGCGGGTCTTCACGGACACCGCGGCCGACGAGGATCCCGTCCCCGCGGACCTGGACAGTCTGCTGGCCGCGGAGGAACGGGCGGGGCGGACCGATCCGTACCGTCAGGTGGCGGCTCTGCTGCACCTCTGCGGAGTGCGGGGCTGACGACCGACCCGTTCGGGTGCGCACCGCAGGTCGGGCCAAGCACCCCAAAGGGACACTTCGGTCATGGACGCTTCCCGTAACCGTGCCCGTACTCGTGCTCGTCTGTACGTACCCCTGACCGTGCTCGCCTGCTCCGCCGCCCTGCTCTCGGGCTGTTCCTCCGGTTCCGGGTCCTCGCCCGCGAAGGACGGCACGACGACGCAGGCGGCCCCGGCGGCGGCCAATGACCTCCAGGACGACTACCTGAAGGTGATCAAGGACGTGCTGCCGTCGGTGGTGCAGATCCAGGCCAGCAGCGATCTGGGGTCCGGGGTGGTGTACGACGACAACGGGCACATCGTCACCAACGCGCACGTGGTCGGGGACGAGAAGACGTTCAAGGTCACGACCGCCAACAACGAGGCCGAGCAGACGGCGACGCTCGTGTACGCCTACCCGGAGCAGGATCTCGCCGTCATCAAGCTGGACAAGGTGCCGGACGGGCTGAAGGCGGCGTCCTTCGGGGACTCCTCGAAGGTCGAGGTCGGCCAGATCGTGCTGGCGATGGGCTCACCGCTCGGGCTGTCGTCCAGCGTGACCCAGGGCATCGTTTCGGCGACCGGACGCACCGTCAGCGAGGGCAGCACCGGAGGCGGGACCGGCGCGACGATCGCGAACATGGTGCAGACGTCGGCGGCGATCAACCCCGGCAACAGCGGCGGCGCACTGGTCAATCTCGACGGCCAGGTCATCGGCATCCCCACGCTCGCCGCGACCGACCCCGACCTCGGGGACAGCGCGGCGCCAGGTATCGGCTTCGCGATCCCCGCGTCGATGGTCACCAAGGTCGCCGACCAGATCGTCAAGGACGGCAAGGTCACCGACTCGGGCCGGGCCGCGCTCGGCATCACGGCCCGCACGGTCGTCGACGACAGCCTCCAGGCCGCGGGGGTCGCCGTGGTCGAGGTGAAGAGCGGCGGCGCGGCCGACAAGGCGGGCATCGAACCCGGCGACATCATCACCGGTCTCGGGGACACCGCGATCACCACGATCACCTCGCTCTCCGAGGCGCTCGCCGCCGAGCAGCCGGGCGACAGGACTCAGCTGACGTACACGAGGGACGGCAGCGAGAAGACGGCGGACGTGACCTTGGGCGAGCAGTAGCGAGCAGGTGCGAACAGCGGAGCGGGAGACACGCGTGGTGCCGGGGCGGAACCCCGGCACCCGCCGCCACCGCGGCCCGCCGACGCCGCCGTCGAAGCGGCGCGGGGGCCCGGCGACCTCGACCGGCCTACGCCTCAGACGCCGCGTGCAGGCTCATCGGCCCGTAGATCTGCGTGCTGTCCTCGAAGAGGAACACCTGTTCCGCGCCGCCCTCCAGGAGTTCCTTCCACACCTCGCCGATCCAGGACTCGGCGTCCCCCTGCGTGGTGAACTCCTCGGGCTGCACCACGGGTTGGACCTCTGTCCCGTCGGCCTTCTCGAACCGCCACGTCCATGCCGCCATGTACGCCTCCCAGATCTCAGCACACTGCACAGCGGAAGCCGGACAAGATCCGGCCCCTGCCCGAAGCCTAGTCGGACGGGCAAGACCTGCGCGGACACGCGAAAATCATCCCCGTGGAACTGACTCTGCTCGGCACCGGCGCCCCCGAGGGCCTGCCCCGCCCCGACTGCCCCTGCGCGGCCTGCGCGACCGCGCTCGGCGAGCACGCGCGGGCGGCGACCGCGCTGCTCGTGGACGGCACGCTGCTGCTCGACCTCACCCCCGGCGCGGCGTTCGCGGCCGCCCGCGCCGGGCACTCACTGGGCGGCGTACGACAGGTGCTGCTCTCGCACCCGCACGACGGCCCCGCGGTCGAGGTGCCGGCCGGGCTGCCGCAGCCCGGCCGGGTGCCCGACGGGCGGGAGTTGGCGCTGCTCACCGGGCACCGGGTGCGGGCGGTGCCGATGGACGCGCCCGGCACGGGATACGCGGTGACCGGACCCGACGGGCAGCGGCTGCTGTACCTGCCGCCCGGCGCGGCGCCCGCCGGGCTCGACGTGAACGGCGACCCGGCGTACGACATGGTGCTCGCCGACGTCGTGGGGCGCCCGGACGCGCTGGCGAAGCTGCGCGCGGTGGGCGCCGTCGGACCGGCGACGGACGTGATCGCGGTGCATCTCGACCACGGCGTGCCGCCGGGCGCCGAGCTGCGGCGGCGCCTCGCGGCGGCGGGTGCGCGGGCCGTGCCGGACGGGTCGACGCTGGACGTGGGCGTCTACGAGGACGTGCCCGACGTGCCGCGCCGCACCCTGGTGCTGGGCGGCGCGCGCTCCGGCAAGTCGGTGGAGGCGGAGCGGCGGCTGGAGGCCTTCCCTGACGTCGTGTATGTGGCGACAGGCGGCTGCCGCAACGGGGACAACGAGTGGGCGTCGCGCGTGCACACCCACCGCGAGCGGCGCCCCGGCTCCTGGCGCACCACCGAGACCTGCGATCTCGTCCCCCTCCTGGAGGCGGACGGCCCCCCGCTGCTCATCGACTGCCTCTCCCTGTGGCTCACCGACGCGATGGACTCCGTGAACGCCTGGGACGACGCGGAGTGGTCCGGCGGCGGGGAGCGTGCGCTGCGGGCCCGGGTGGAGGAACTGACGTCCGCCGTACGACGGACGCGCCGCACGGTTGTCGCCGTCTCCAACGAGGTCGGGTCGGGGATCGTGCCGGCGACGGCCTCGGGCCGGCGCTACCGGGACGAACTGGGGCGGCTGAACGCGGGGTTCGGGGCGGAGTGCGAGCACCTGCTGCTGGTGGTGGCGGGGCAGGCGCTCGTACTGCGGGGCTGAGGGCGGTTCAAGGCCGCCGGCGGGCGATGATCCGGTAGGCGTTGGAGAAGCGGGTGCGGCGCAGGAGTGGGGCGAGCGTGTGGTCCAGCGCGGCGGCCGAGGCCAGGAGGGGGACGGACGCGCGGGTCAGGGCCGTGCGGAGGCGGCGTTGCAGCGCGGTGGGCGGCGCCGGACGCCAGGGGGCGTCGAGGCCGGGGAGGACGCGGCTGAGGGCGAGTGCGACGGCGCCTGAGAGGTCGTACGGGATGTGGGGTTCCCGGCGGTCCGTCGAGACGATCTCGCAGCCGAGCGATTCGAGCTCCGCGAGGAGGTTGGGCAGCGGCATCAGGTGGAGGTGGCGCGGCTGGCCGTACGACACCCACCACTTGCCGAGCAGCGCGCCGAACGCGCAGTCGGGGTCCGGGACTTCGACGAGGAGCAGGCCGCCGGGGCGGAGCACCGTCAGTGCGGCGCGCAGTTCCTCGCGCGGGTCGGGGGTGTGCTCCAGGTGGTGGAACATGCTGACGACGTCGTAGCGGGCGCGCAGCCGCTCGGCGGTCTCCGGGTCGGTGAGCCGGCCGCGGTGCGCTTCCTCCACCCGCCCGGCGGCCAGGGCCTTCTCGACGCGCCGGGTGGGGTCGAGGCCGTCGAAGGCGGTGTACGGGTGGACCTCCTTGGCCACCGCGGGGAAGTGCCCGTGCCCGGTGCCGACGTCGAGCCAGCTCTCCGGCTCGGGGTGCGGCAGAATCGCGCGGGCGGCGGCGAGGTGGCGTCCGCGTCCGGCGCGGGCGGCGAGGATGCGGTCGGCGAGGCCGTCGGGTGCCTCCGCCTGGAGGTCGGGGTGGTGGTCCCGGTGGTAGAAGGCCACCCCTTCCGCCGTCAGCCGGGGGTTCTGGAAGGCGTGCGCGCAGTCCCCGCACTCGTCGACGACGAAGGTGCCGGGTTTGCGCTGCCGCAGGTCCGGCGTGCGGAGCCGGGTGCGCAGCCGCTTCGAGCCGCACCAGGGGCAGTCGTCCCGGCGCGGTTCGTGGAACCGGTCGGTGCCCTGGGCGAGTTCACTCAGCCAGGCGGCCCGGCGTTCTGCGGTCGACTGCGGGGTGGGGGGCATGAGTGCTCCTGTTGCTCCTGTGGGGGGACGACTTGCTTCTGTGGGGGACGACGAGCCGCACGACAATCAGACATAAAAGGTACGTATTGAATGGTGGTCCCAGGTGCAACGACGTGGCGCGGACGTGTTCGATCGGTGCCGGTACTGTTCGGCGAATGAGCTCGCTTAATCTCGATGACTTCACCGATCTGATCGAGCGCCCCGACGGAGGCGTCCGCCGCGACGCCGAGGCGCACCGGGAGCGCCAGATCGTGCCGCCCGGTGCACTGGGCCGCCTGGACGACCTGGGCGAGTGGCTGGCGGCGGCACAGGGCGCGGTGCCGGTGCGGCAGATCGAGCACCCGCGTGCGGTGCTGTTCGCGGGCGACCACGGGATCGCCGGACTCGGCGTGTCGGCACGGCCCGCGGGCAGCGCCGACCAGCTGGTGCGTTCGGTCCTGGAGGGTGCGAGCCCGGCGTCGATCCTCGCCCGGCGGCTCGGCGTTCCGGTGCGGGTGGTCGACATGGCACTGGACTGCGCGCCGGAGGGGCTGCCCGACGAGGTCGTACGGCATCGGGTGCGGCGCGGTTCGGGCCGTATCGACGTGGAGGACGCGCTGACGGCGGAGGAGGCCGAGGCGGCGTTCCGCGTGGGGGTCGCCGTCGCGGACGAGGAGGCGGACTCCGGTACGGATCTGGTGGTGCTCGGTGACATCAGCGTCGGCGGGACCACGGCGGCGGCGGTGCTGGTCGCCGCGCTGTGCGGGACCGACGCGTCCGTGGTCACCGGGCGGGGCGGCCAGGCCATCGACGACCTCGCGTGGATGCGCAAGTGCGCTGCCGTGCGGGACGCGCTGCGGCGGGCCCGGCCGGTGCTCGGGGATCAGCTGCAGTTGCTCGCGGTGGTCGGCGGGGCCGATCTCGCGGCGATGACCGGGTTCCTGTTGCAGAGCGCGGTGCGGAAGATGCCGGTGATCCTGGACGGGGTCGTCTCGGCCGCGTGTGCGCTGGTCGGGCAGCGGGTTGCCTTCCGGGCGCCGGACTGGTGGCTGGCGGGTCAGAGCAGTGGGGAGCCGGCGCAGGCGAAGGCGCTGGACCGGATGGCGTTGGAGCCGCTGCTCGACCACGGGGTGACGGTCGGCGAGGGGGCGGGGGCTCTTCTCGCGCTGCCTCTTGTCCAGGCGGCGGCCGCGCTGGCGGCGGAGCTTCCGGAGAAGGCGGCGGAGGGCGCGGGGGAGGAAGAGGACTCCGACCAGGAGGAGGGCTCCGAGCAGGTGAAGGGCTCCGAGCAGGTGGGGCTCTCTGGGCAGGTGAAGGAAGCGGAGTAGCCGGGGCAGGGGGTGGGGTTTTCGCCCCCTCCGCCCCTACCCGTCCCTTCCTCCTGGGGCTCCGCCCCAGACCCCGCCAAGAGGCTCCGCCCCCTGGACCCCCGCTCCTCAAACGCCGGAGGGGCTGAAAACCTCTCGCCCGCGCCGGAGGGGCTGAAGATTTCCCCGGCGGGGCTGGAAGTCTTCACCCTGCCCGGCGGCCCATATCATCCCCTCCCATGGGAGATGCCCGAATTGTCGCCGCCCCGCGGGCCGCCGCCTTCGCGGTCTGGTACTTGCGTGTTGTCACGTTCGTGAACTTTCTGAGTGCCGTGTGGGTCTCCCTCGGGCAGGACCTGCGGCGGCACAACACGGAGGACTACTTCACTCCGTATCTGTTGACGGCGGGGTTCGCGTCCGGTGTGTTCACGATGTTCCTGGCGGTCACGATGCGGCGCCGCAAGCGGGCCGCGTGGATCCTGAACCTCGTACTCGGCACGCTGTTCCTGCTGCTGTTCGCCTTCGCGCTGGCGTTCCCGGAGATCCGGCGGTATCCGCAGAACTGGATCTCGTTCGTCCTCACCGCGGCCTTCGTGGCTTCGCTCGTCGTCGGCCGCCGGGAGTTCTACGCCAAGGGCGACCGGTCGAATCCCAGGCTGGCCGCGGCCGTCGGGATCGGCGGGCTACTGGTCACCTCGCTGCTCGCCGCGCTCCTGGTGACGGTCACCAACCACGCCCACGACGCGCACCGTTCGACCTTCCTGGACCGCTGGCGCTACGGGCTCCTGCGGCTCGTCACGGTCGCCGCCGACGCCTCCGGCTTCCCGGGGATCACCACACCCAACTGGGTCGACGTCACCATCAACGTGCTCAGCACCCTGCTGATCCTCGCCGTCTTCTACGCCGCCTTCCGCTCCCGCCGCGCCCTCGACCCGCTCACCGAGGACGACGAACGCCGGCTGCGGGCGCTGCTCGACCGATACGGCGACCGGGACTCGCTCGGCTACTTCGCCCTGCGCCGCGAGAAGAGCGCGGTCTGGTCGCCGACCGGCAAGGCGGCGGTCGTCTACCGCGTCCTGGGCGGCGTCTCACTCGCCTCCGGCGACCCCATCGGCGACCCGGAGGCGTGGCCCGGCGCCATCGAGCCCTGGCTCACCGAGGCGCGCGAACACGGCTGGATCCCGGCGGTGATGGGGGCGAGCGAGGAGGCGGGCACGGTCTATGCCCGGCATGGCCTGGACGCCCTCGAACTCGGTGACGAAGCCATCGTGGAGACCGCCGAGTTCACGATCGACGGACGGGCCATGCGCACCGTCCGGCAGGCCTACAACCGGGTCAAGCGGGCCGGGTACGCGGTGCGCATCCGGCGTCACCAGGACATCCCGGCCGACGAGATGGCGTATCTGCTGAAGCGCGCCGACGACTGGCGTGACGGGGCCACCGAGCGCGGGTTCAGCATGGCTCTCGGGCGGCTGGGCGACCCGGACGACGGGCAGTGCATGATGCTCGAATGCACTGACGGGAGCGGCGAGTTGAGGGCGGTGCTGTCCTTCGTCCCGTGGGGGCCGCACGGGCTCTCCCTGGATCTGATGCGGCGTGACCGCGACGCCGAGAACGGGCTGATGGAGTTCATGGTGATCGAACTCCTCGGCCGCGCGCAGGAGATGGGCATCACCCAGGTCTCGCTCAACTTCGCCATGTTCCGTTCGGTCTTCGAGCGTGGTGCGCGCCTCGGCGCGGGGCCGGTGCTGCGGCTGTGGCGCTCCCTGCTCAGCTTCTTCTCCCGCTGGTGGCAGATCGAGTCGCTGTACCGCGCCAATGCCAAGTACCGGCCCATTTGGGAGCCGCGGTTCCTGCTCTTCGAGAAGAGCGCGGACCTGCTGCGCATCGGCCTCGCGTCCGCGCGCGCCGAGGGTTTCCTGGAGGCGCCGGGCCTGCCGAAGTGGCTGCACTGCAGGCACCTGGAGTCGCGGAGGTAAGTACGCGGGGAGGACCCGCCGGGCCGGATGGGGGCGCGGCGCGTCACCGGCCGCCGGGCAGGGAGCGGACGGGCTCGGGATCCGGTTTGCCCCCGATCCAGTCCTGGAGCCTGCGGCGGGGGCCCGCCCAGCGGCGGTCGTGGTGGTAGGCGCGCAGGGTCGATCTGGCCCGGGCACGCGGCCGGCGGCGGTAGAAGCGCTTGGCCCAGGGTGAGCCGGGGCGGGCCAGCCGGACCGCGCCGATGATGGCGACGAACGGGACGACGACGCCGAAGATCGCCATACGGGCCTTGCCCTTGGCCAGGGCAAGCAGCGCGAAGGCGAAGTTCACCAGGACGCTCAGGATCACGCCGCCGCGGTCCTGGAGTTCCTGCTGGCTGAGGTCGTTGACGCCGAACGGCAGGAAACCGCCGAGCGCCAGGCCGACGAGGGCCGCCGTGACCGCGACGACCTCGACGCTCTTGCGCCCCTCCTCGGTCCAGTAGACGTCGTCGAGATGCAGGATCAGCGCGAACTCGTCGAGCACCAGGCCCGTGCCCATCCCGAACACCACGGCGAACGCGGCCGCGCCGAAGCCGTGCTTGTTGCTGGCCACCGACCCGAACCCGCCGATCACCGTGAGCACGACGCCCGGGACGACGTGGTGGATGTGCACCCCGCCCGCCTGCACGTTGCCGAACGGGCCCTTGCCCGCCCGGATCAGCCGGACGATGACCCGGGTGATCACAAAGGTCAGCACGAAGGAGGCGAGTGCCAGCAGAAGCGGCAGTTTTCCCGGCTCGACGATGTTGCGATGCAACCAATGACCCATATTGCGCACTTTATCCACGGCCGTCGCCCGCCGCCGCAGGCGCTCCTCGTATGGCCGGATAACCTGCGCCGGTGTCCAAGACCCCCCTCTCCGACAACTTGCGCTTCGCCTTCGGCACCCTCACCGTGCTCCCCGTGACGGTGACCCGCTGGGACCGCGGGGCCGCGCGCGGGGGGATGCTCTGCGCGCCGCTGGCCGGGCTGGCCGTCGGGGCGGGCGCTGCTCTGGTGGGCGTGGCGCTGCTCGCGATGGGCGCGGGCCCGCTCCTCGCCGCCGTGGCCACCGCCGCCGTACCGGCAGCCCTCACCCGCGGTCTGCACCTGGACGGGCTCGCCGACACCGCGGACGGCCTCGGCAGCGGCAAGCCCGCCGAGGACGCGCTGCGGATCATGAAGCAGTCGGACATCGGCCCGTTCGGCGTGATCACCCTGCTCTTCGTCCTGCTCGCCCAGGTGGCCGTGCTCTTCCAGGCGTACGACACCTCCTGGGCCCGGGGCGCGCTCGCGGCCGTCGTCTCGGCGACCGCGGCCCGCCTCGCCCTCACCCTGGCCGCCCGCACCGGAGTGCCACCGGCCCGCCCGGAGGGCCTGGGCGCGGCGGTGGCGGGCACGGTGCCGGTGCGCGGAGCCCTGCTGGTGGCGGCCGCCGTCACCGCCGCGGCGGCCGGCGCGGGGGCGCTCTTCGGGACGTACGACCTCGTGCGCACCGCGCTCGCGGTGCTCGCCGCCTGCGCCGCCGCCGAACTGCTGCTGCGCCACTGCACGCGCCGTTTCGGCGGAATCACCGGCGACGTCTTCGGCGCCCTGGCCGAGACGGCGGCGACGACAGCGCTCGTGGTGCTCTCACTGGGGTGAGCACCGGGACCTACACGGACCGACACGGACAGTGCGGCCGAAATCACCGGGAGCGAGCGGCGGGAGATCGACATCGCCGCCATCCTGCGGTGAACACCCGCCGGTATGAGCCGGACCCGGCCCCGAGCGTAGGCTCGGCACTGGTACTTGCCTTGCCCCGGTGAGGCCCGCCCTCAGGGCCGGATCCAGGGTCGATTGCCGGGCCCGGTCGACCCACCCTGATTCGGCCGCAGCGATTTCAACGGAAGCGAGATTTCACCACAGTGACTGCTCTCACTCTCAGCACCGCCGCAGCGTCCGGTCTGCGGGCCGACGCCATCGTCGTCGGTGTCGCGAAGGGCCCTGCGTCCAAGTCCGGGGGACTGGTCGTCGCACCGGGCGCCGAGGCCGTGGACAAGGCGTACGACGGCGGGCTCGCCGGCATCCTGGAGACTCTCGGTGCCTCGGGGGCCGAGGGCGAGGTGACGAAACTGCCCGCGCCCCCCGGTTTCAAGGCCCCGGTCGTCGTGGCCGTCGGCCTGGGAGCGGTCCCGGAGAAGGACGACACGTACGGCGCCGAGGCGCTGCGCCGCGCGGCCGGTGCCGCCGCCCGCGCCCTCGCCGGTGCGAAGAAGGCCGCGTTCGCCCTGCCGATCGCGGACCCCGCGGACGCCGGTGCGGTCGCCGAGGGTGCCCGCCTGGGCGCGTACGCCTTCGACGCGTACAAGGAGAACGGCAACGGCGCGAAGAACGGCAAGGCCCCGCTCGGCGAGGCCACGCTCATCGGCGGCAAGCCCCGCGACGCGGCGTACAAGGCCGCGATCGCGCGCGCCACCGCCGTGACCGAGGAGCTCAACCGCGCCCGCGACCTGATCAACACCCCGCCGAACGACCTCAACCCGGAGTCCTTCGCCGCCGTCGTCACCGCGGCCGGCAAGGAGCACGGCATCAAGGTGCAGGTGCTCGACGAGAAGGCGCTCGAAAAGGGCGGCTACGGCGGCATCCTCGGCGTCGGCAAGGGCTCGGCCGCCGGTCCCCGCCTGGTGAAGCTGTCGTACACCTCCGCGAAGGCCACCAAGCACCTCGCCTTCGTCGGCAAGGGCATCACCTACGACTCGGGCGGCATCTCCCTCAAGCCCGCCGGGCACAACGAGACGATGAAGTGCGACATGAGCGGTGCGGCGGCCGTCTTCGCCGCCGTGGTCGCCGCCGCGCGCCTGGGTCTCGAGGTCAACGTCACCGGCTGGCTCGCGCTGGCCGAGAACATGCCCTCCGGTTCCGCGACCCGCCCCGGCGATGTGCTGCGCATGTACAGCGGCAAGACCGTCGAGGTCCTCAACACGGACGCCGAGGGCCGTCTCGTGCTCGGTGACGCGCTGTGGAAGGCATCCGAGGAGAAGCCGGACGCGATCGTCGACGTGGCGACGCTGACCGGGGCGATGGTGCTGGCGCTCGGCAGCCGTACGTTCGGCGTGATGGCGAACGACGACGCGTTCCGTGCCTCGATCGTGGAGGCCGCGGAGGAGGTCGGCGAGGAGTCCTGGCCGATGCCGCTGCCGGAGCACCTGCGCAAGGGCATGGACTCGCCCACCGCCGACATCGCCAACATGGGCGAGCGGATGGGCGGCGGCCTGGTGGCCGGTCTCTTCCTGCGCGAGTTCGTGGGCGAGGGCATCACCTGGGCGCACCTGGACATCGCGGGTCCCGCCTACAACGAGTCGGGTCCCTTCGGCTACACCCCCAAGGGCGGTACGGGGTCGGCGGTGCGGACGCTGGTGCGGCTCGCGGAACTGACCGCGGCCGGGGATCTCGGCTAGAGCGCATGAAAAGCGGCCCCGGGGTGACACGTCACCCCGGGGCCGCTTTGTCCCCTTGCCGAACCACTGAAGGACCATTGCCGGACCATTGACGGACCATCGGCGAGCCAGGTGGGACGTGTCACACACCGGCCCGGCGTCTCGCTTGTCCCCGACAAGTGCGAAGATGGGTTCTCGGCAGGACAGGGCCCCCACCACAGGGCCGGAGAAAGAGCGGCCGGACACCAGCCGCCGCGCGGTCACAGCTGACCGGCGTACGGCGCACAGCATGGAGGACGTGACGTGGCGAACGACGCCAGCACCGTTTTCGACCTAGTGATTCTCGGTGGCGGTAGCGGCGGTTACGCCGCGGCGCTGCGCGGAGCTCAGCTGGGCCTGGACGTCGCCCTGATCGAGAAGGGCAAGGTCGGCGGTACCTGCCTGCACAATGGCTGCATCCCCACCAAGGCACTGCTGCACGCGGGCGAGATCGCCGACCAGGCCCGCGAGAGCGGGCAGTTCGGCGTCAAGGCCACCTTCGAGGGCATCGACATCGAGGCCGTCCACAAGTACAAGGACGGCGTCATCGCGGGCCTGTACAAGGGTCTGCAGGGGCTGATCGCCTCCCGCAAGGTGACGTACATCGAGGGCGAGGGCCGGCTCTCCTCGCCGACCTCGGTCGACGTGAACGGCCAGCGCATCCAGGGCCGCCACGTGCTCCTGGCGACCGGCTCCGTGCCGAAGTCGCTGCCGGGCCTGGAGATCGACGGCAACCGCATCATCTCTTCCGACCACGCGCTGGTCCTGGACCGCGTCCCGCAGTCCGCGATCGTGCTCGGCGGCGGCGTCATCGGCGTCGAGTTCGCCTCCGCGTGGAAGTCCTTCGGCACCGACGTGACGGTGATCGAGGGCCTCAAGCACCTCGTCCCGGTCGAGGACGAGAACTCCTCCAAGCTTCTTGAGCGCGCGTTCCGCAAGCGCGGCATCAAGTTCAACCTGGGCACGTTCTTCTCCAAGGCCGAGTACACCGCGAACGGCGTCAAGGTCACCCTCGCCGACGGCAAGGAGTTCGAGGCCGAGCTGCTGCTCGTCGCCGTTGGCCGCGGCCCGGTCTCGGCCGGCCTCGGCTACGAGGAGCAGGGCGTCGCGCTCGACCGCGGCTATGTCCTGGTCGACGAGTACATGCGCACGAACGTCCCGACCATCTCCGCCGTCGGTGACCTGGTCCCGACGCTCCAGCTCGCGCACGTCGGCTTCGCCGAGGGCATCCTGGTGGCGGAGCGTCTGGCCGGACTCAAGACCGTTCCGATCGACTACGACGGTGTCCCCCGGGTGACGTACTGCCACCCGGAGGTCGCCTCCGTGGGTATCACCGAGGCCAAGGCCAAGGAGATCTACGGCGCGGACAAGGTCGTCGCTCTGAAGTACAACCTCGCGGGCAACGGCAAGAGCAAGATCCTGAACACCTCGGGCGAGATCAAGCTCGTCCAGGTGAAGGACGGTGCGGTGGTCGGTGTCCACATGGTCGGTGACCGTATGGGCGAGCAGGTCGGCGAAGCCCAGCTGATCTACAACTGGGAGGCGCTGCCGTCCGAGGTCGCGCAGCTCATCCACGCGCACCCGACGCAGAGCGAGGCGCTCGGCGAGGCCCACCTGGCCCTCGCGGGCAAGCCGCTGCACTCGCACGACTGACCGGCCCCGGCTGTCCGTCAGCCGCCGGCCGTACGTCAGTCACCGCGTCGCACCTGGGCGCGACGACCACAGACTTCCGCACCACGTTTAAGGAGCAACAGAAACCATGGCGGTTTCCGTAACCCTTCCGGCGCTCGGTGAGAGCGTCACCGAGGGCACTGTCACCCGCTGGCTGAAGGCCGAGGGCGAGCGCGTCGAGGCCGACGAGCCGCTGCTGGAGGTGTCGACCGACAAGGTCGACACCGAGATCCCCTCGCCCGTCGCCGGCGTGCTCGCCTCCATCAAGGTCGCCGAGGACGAGACGGTGGAGGTCGGCGCAGAGCTGGCCGTCATCGACGACGGCACGGGTACGCCCGCCGCCGCCCCGGCTCCGGCCGCGGAGCCCGCTCCCGCGGCCGCTCCGGCCCCCGTCGCCGAGGCCCCCGCGGCTCCGGCCGCCCCTGCTCCGGCCCCCGCCGCCGCTGCCCCCGCCGCTCCGGCAGGTGGCGCCTCCGGTACCGACGTCGTGCTGCCCGCACTGGGCGAGTCGGTCACCGAGGGCACCGTCACCCGCTGGCTGAAGGAGGTCGGCGAGGAGGTCGCGGAGGACGAGCCGCTGCTCGAGGTCTCCACGGACAAGGTCGACACCGAGATCCCGTCGCCGGTCGCCGGCGTGCTCCTCGAGATCGTGGTCGGCGAGGACGAGACCGCCGAGGTCGGCGCCAAGCTGGCCGTCGTCGGCGCTCCCGGCTCGGCTCCGGCCGCGGCTGCCCCGGCGGCTCCGGCTGCCCCGGCCCCCGCTGCTCCGGCCGCACCGGCCGCTGCCGCTCCGGCTCCGGTCCAGCCCGCCGCCCCGGCTCCCGCGCCGGTCGCGGCGCCCGCGAAGGCCGCGCCCGCCCCCGTCACCCCGGCCCCGGCACCCGCCGCGACCTCCGGTGACGACGGCGCGTACGTGACCCCGCTGGTGCGCAAGCTCGCCGCCGAGAACGGCGTCGACCTGGCCACCGTCAAGGGCACCGGCGTCGGCGGCCGTATCCGCAAGCAGGACGTCATCGCCGCCGCCGAGGCCGCGAAGGCAGCCGCCGCAGCCCCGGCTCCGGCCGCCGCTGCCCCGGCTGCCGCCTCCGCCAAGAAGGCGCCGGCCCTGGAGGTCTCTCCCCTCCGCGGCCAGACCGTGAAGATGCCCCGCATCCGCAAGGTCATCGGCGACAACATGGTGAAGGCCCTGCACGAGCAGGCCCAGCTCTCCTCGGTCGTCGAGGTCGACGTCACCCGTCTGATGAGGCTCCGCGGAAAGGCGAAGGACTCCTTCGCGGCCCGCGAGGGCGTCAAGCTCTCCCCGATGCCGTTCTACGTGAAGGCGGCGGCCCAGGCGCTGAAGGCCCACCCGGCCGTCAACGCCCGGATCAACGTCGAAGAGGGCACGATCACCTACTTCGACACCGAGAACGTCGGTATCGCGGTGGACTCCGAGAAGGGCCTGATGACCCCGGTCATCAAGCACGCGGGCGACCTGAACATCGCCGGTATCGCCAAGGCCACCGCCGAGCTCGCGGGCAAGGTCCGGGCCAACAAGATCACTCCGGACGAGCTGTCCGGCGCGACCTTCACCATCTCCAACACCGGCTCGCGCGGCGCGCTCTTCGACACGATCATCGTGCCGCCGAACCAGGTCGCGATCCTGGGCATCGGTGCCACCGTCAAGCGTCCTGCCGTCATCGAGACGGAAGAGGGCACCGTGATCGGCGTCCGCGACATGACGTACCTGACGCTCTCCTACGACCACCGTCTGGTGGACGGCGCCGACGCGGCCCGTTACCTGACCGCGGTCAAGGCGATCCTGGAAGCGGGCGAGTTCGAGGTCGAGCTCGGCCTGTAAACCCACCGCTGGTGCGATGCCCCCGTCCCCGGAACTCCGGACGGGGGCATCGCGTTTCTAGCGCGGCTTCAGCGTCTTGTCCGACCAGCCCCACAGCAGCTCCACCCACACATTCGGGATGGACAGCTTCGCCGCCCGCGTCAGCCGCTGCGTGCGGTACGCCTTGAGGACGTCGTACGTGGCGTCGAGGCAGTCCCAGGAGCTGAGTTTCCCGGTCTTCGGGTCCCTCCCGACAAGGAAGCCGCGCTCCTCGACCTCCCGGATCATCGCCCGGGCGGCCGGCACATCACCGCTCGCGGAGCCCGTGCAGCGGTAGCGGCTGTACGGGTGCTCCGACCTGCCCGGGTAGTTGGCGTCCCGGGACATGTCGCTGAGCATGCGGGCGTACGTCCCCTCCGCGTGCCAGGCGCCGATGTCGCCGCCCGGCGGCGTGTAGAGCTTGCCCGACGGGTTCTCCACCGCGCCGTAGACCCAGCGGTTCGTGCCCGTGATCCGGAAGCCCCAGCCGACGTGCCCGAACTTCTGCGCGCCGTCGGGCTTGACGAACACGCAGGCGCCGCCGGAGCCCGCGCCCTGCTGCTGCCCCTCCATCGCGACGACGGCTCCCTTGTCACCGCTCGGCTCCGCCGCGGCCCCCGTAGCCGCCGTCTGTTGGCATCCCGTCATGCTCACCACCAGCCCCGCCACCACTGCCGTCATCGCCCACCGAAGCCCGCGCTCGTTCATGGTCATCCCCCTGCTGTGCCCGGGGGTGCCCTTGGCGGCGACCCCCGTGCCGACCCCCACGCCGTACGGGCCTCGCGAGTTCACGGGGTGACAAGGACGTGACGCCTCCGCACCGCACCCGGTACGGGTCTTTACAAAGGCGGCTGCTCTGCAGGCGTGTAAGTCTCGTCTCACCTGCGTGAAAGCGCCCCCGTGCGCCTCTCCTCCGCAGGGGCGCGGCCTTATTGTCTAAACGTCAAACGCCCACAGGGGCCGGCACGCCCCCTGCAAAGGAGCTCTCATGACCGCGCCCGTCATCCACTCGCTGCGCGAACAGATCCGCGAGCACATCGTGGAGGGGATCGTCAGCGGGCGCTGGAAGCCGGGCGAGCGGATCGTGGAGCGGCGGATCGCGACCGAGCTGGAGGTCAGCCAGACGCCGGTGCGCGAGGCGCTGCGCGAGCTGGAGTCGCTGCGGCTGATCGAGTCGGCACCCAACAAGGGCGTACGGGTGAGGAACCTGACCGCCGCCGACCTGGAGGAGAGCTATCCCGTACGGGCCGGTCTGGAGGCCATCGCCGCGGAGCTGGCGGCCGAGCGGCTCGCCCAGGACTGCTCGGCCCTGGAACCGCACGTCACAGCGCTCTACGAGGCCGACCGGCTGGCCGACGGCACCGGCCAGGTCCGGCACACCGTCGCCTTCCACCGGGAGCTGGTGCGGGCCGCCGGGAACTCGGTCCTGCTGCACACCTGGGAGGGCCTGGGCATCGAGGTGTTCACCGCCCTGTCGATCCGCTGGCTGGGGACCGTACAGCAGTCGTACGCGGAGGAGCACGAGGCCCTCGTGGACGCTTTCCGCCGCCGGGACCCGCTGATCGCCGATCTCGTGAAGGCCCATGTGCTGGGCTGCGCGCCGCGGCCGTGACACTGTGAGCGCACCCCCGCTCACCTGCGGAAACCCTTGGATTTCAAGGCACCCCGTGCCTGTGGTCGAGGCACCCCGTGCCTATTTTCTCGTGATCAAGAGGTTTTGCCTGGAACCCTTTGATCGATCATCGATCAGGGAGTTACAGTCACCCCGGGCTCCCACCAGAGCCCGCCGCCCTGTCCTGCCAAAGACATCAAGGGCACCCGAAAACCCCTTACCGACGAGGGAACCCCCCTCCGCATCCGGAAGGCGGCGCAATGACCGACCCCACCGCAATCCAGCCGAGCGAGCTCGACCAGCTCCCGGACCGCGACCCCGAGGAGACCGCCGAATGGCAGGCCTCCCTGGACGCCGTCACCAAGGCGGCCGGGCCGCACCGTGCCGCGTATCTGATGCGCCGCACTCTGGAGCGCGCCGAGGGCAACGGTCTCGCGCTGCCCAAGCTGCTTGAGACCGACTACGTCAACACCATCCCCACCGCCGCCGAGCCCGTCGTGGACGGCGACCAGGCGCTGGAGGACCGGATCACCGCGTGGAACCGCTGGAACGCGGCCGCGATGGTGACCCGGGGCAGCAAGTACGGCGTCGGCGGCCACATCGCCACCTTCGCCTCCGCGGCCTGGCTCTACGAGACGGGCTTCAACCACTTCTTCAAGGGCAAGGAATCCCAGGAGTCTCCCGGGTCCGGCGACCAGCTCTACATCCAGGGCCACGCCTCTCCCGGCATCTACGCCCGCGCCTTCCTCGACGGCCGGCTGACCGAGCACCACCTCGACCACTTCCGCCGGGAGTCCGGGGGCGAGGGCCTGCCCTCGTACCCGCACCCGCGCCGCCTCCCCTGGCTGTGGGAGTTCCCGACGGTGTCGATGGGCCTCGGCCCGCTCTCCGCGATCTACCAGGCGCGCTTCAACCGCTACCTCACCAACCGCAGCATCAAGGACGTGTCCGCGTCCCACGTGTGGGCGTTCCTCGGTGACGGCGAGATGGACGAGCCCGAGTCGACGGCGGCACTCGCGCTGGCCTCCCGCGAGGGTCTGGACAACCTGACCTTCGTCATCAACTGCAACCTGCAGCGCCTCGACGGCCCGGTGCGCGCCAACTTCAAGATCGTGCAGGAGCTGGAGGCCCAGTTCCGCGGTGCCGGCTGGAACGTCATCAAGACGCTGTGGGGCACCGCCTGGGACGAGCTGATCCAGCTCGACACCACCGGCGCGCTCGTCCGCAGGCTGCGCGAGGTACCGGACGCCCAGGTGCAGACGTACCAGACGCGCGACGCGGCCTACATCCGCCAGGACTTCTTCGGCAAGGACCCGGCGCTCGTCGAGATGGCGAAGCTGCTGTCCGACGACAAGATCCTGGAGTGTTTCCACCTCTCGCGCGGTGGTCACGAGGCGCGCAAGGTGTACGCGGCCTACAAGGCGGCGGTCGAGCACAAGGGCGCGCCCACCGTGATCCTGGCCCAGACGGTCAAGGGCCACACGCTCGGCGAGGGCTTCGCGTCGAAGAACGCCAACCACCAGATGAAGAAGCTGACGGTGGACGAGTTCAAGCAGATGCGTGACCTGCTCGAACTGCCCATCCGGGACAGCGACTTCATCGACGGGGTCGTTCCCTACGGCCACCCGGGCGCCGACTCCCCCGAGGTCCGTTACCTCCAGGAGCGCCGCGCGGCCCTCGGCGGCCCGGCCCCGGCCCGCCGTACACACGCGCTCGCCCCGCTGCCCGCCCCCGCGGACAGGACGTTCACGTCCTTCGACAAGGGCTCCGGCTCGCAGAACGTGGCCACGACGATGGCGTTCGTCCGGCTGGTCAAGGACCTGGTCCGCGACAAGGAGACGGGCAAGCGCTGGGTGCCGATCGTCCCCGACGAGGCGCGCACCTTCGGCATGGAGTCGCTCTTCCCGTCCCTCGGGATCTACTCCCCCAAGGGCCAGACGTACGAGCCGGTCGACCGCGACCAGCTGATGTACTACAAGGAGGCCAAGGACGGCCAGATCCTCAACGAGGGGATCACCGAGGCCGGTTCCATGGCGGACTTCATCGCCGCGTCGACGTCGTACTCGACGCACGGCGAAGCGATGATCCCCTTCTACATCTTCTACTCGATGTTCGGCTGGCAGCGCACGGCCGACCAGATGTGGCAGCTCGGCGACCAGCTCGGCCGCGGCTTCCTGGTCGGCGCCACGGCCGGCCGCACCACGCTGACGGGCGAAGGCCTGCAGCACGCCGACGGCCACTCCCCCGTCATCGCGGCGACCAACCCGGCGGCGATGTCGTACGACCCGGCGTTCGCGTACGAGGTCGCGGCGATCGTCAAGGACGGTCTGCGCCGGATGTACGGCGAGGCGGCGCCCGGCGAGGACCCGAACGTCTTCTACTACCTGACGGTCTACAACGAGCCGATCCCGCAGCCCGCCAAACCGGCCGGACTCGGCATCGACGAGGGCATCGTCAAGGGCCTGTACCGCTTCAACACGGCCGAGTCGGCAGGACTTTCGCCCGCCGCCAACGCCGCCCGCATCCAGCTCATCGGCTCCGGTACGGCGATCCACTGGACGCTCGCGGCGCAGAAGCTGCTCGCCGAGGAGTGGGGCGTGGCCGCCGACGTGTGGTCCGCGACCTCCTGGACCGAGCTGCGGCGTGACGCCCTGGACGCCGACGCGGCGCTGCTGCGCGGCGAGGAGCGGGTGCCGTTCGTCCGCCAGGCGCTGAACGGCACCGAGGGCCCGGTCCTCGCGGTCTCCGACTACATGCGCCAGGTCCCGGACCAGATCGCGCAGTGGGTCGAGCAGGACTACTCCTCGCTCGGTGCCGACGGCTTCGGTCTCTCCGACACCCGTGACGCCGCCCGCCGCCACTTCGGCGTCGACGCGGAGTCGATCGTCGTCGCGGCGCTGGCGCAGCTCGCGCGGCGCGGCGAGGTCAAGGCCACGGCGGTGAAGGAAGCACGGGAGCGGTACGGCCTGTAGGTTCCGGAATTCTGTGACGAAGGGGTACGGCGGCTGCCGTGCCCCTTCGCTGTCGGCGGGGCCCGGCATCATGGACGTATGCGTGCTGCCCGCCTGATCAAGATGGTGCTGCTGCTCCAGTCGCGGCCGTCGATGACCGCCGCCGAGCTGGCGCGGGAGCTGGAGGTGTCCGAGCGGACGGTCACGCGGGACGCGCAGGCGCTGTCCGAGGCGGGGGTCCCGGTGTACGCCGACCGGGGCAGGACCGGCGGGTACCGGCTGGTCGGGGGCTACCGGACCCGGCTGACGGGGCTGGCGCGCGGCGAGGCGGAGGCGCTGTTCCTGAGCGGGGTGCCGGGGGCGCTGCGGGAGATGGGCCTTGAGGACGCGGCCTCGGCGGCCCGGCTGAAGGTGTCCGCTGCACTGCTTCCCTCCCTGCGGGACGCCTCACGGACGGCCGCTCAGCGGTTCCATCTGGACGCGCCCGCCTGGTTCAGCGAGCCCGAGGCGCCCGAGCTGCTGCCCGCGGTCGCGGACGCGGTGTGGGACGACCGGCGGATCACCGCGCGCTACCGGCGCGGGGCGGCTGAGGTGGAGCGTGAACTCGAGCCGTACGGGCTCGTGCTGAAGGCGGGCGTCTGGTACCTGTGCGCACGGGTCCCGGAGGCGGGGACCTTCCGGGTGTACCGGATCGACCGCTTCACCTCGGTGGACGGCTGCGCGGACCGCTTCGGCCGGGACGAGGGGTTCGACCTGCCGGGATTCTGGGAGGAGCGGGCCGAGGAGTTCGCCCGGTCCATCCTGCGGGCGGAGGTCGTCGTACGGGTGTCGCCGACGGGGGTGCGGAGACTTCCGTACGCCCTCGATCCCGCGTCCGTACGGGAGGCGCTGTCCGCCGACGCCACGCCTGACGCCGACGGCTGGGTGACTCTCACCCTCGCCGTCGAGTCCGAGGAGGTCGCCCATACCCAGCTCCTGGGGCTCGGGCCGGAGGTGGAGATACTCACCCCGGCGACGCTGCGGGACCGCTTCACGGCGGACGCGGCCCGGCTGGCCGCCCTCTACCGATGACCGCCCGCCCCTGGCACCGATCCCCGCCGCTCCGCGACGGCTCTCCCACCCACCCGCCCGACTCGCCCCACTCCCCCGCCCCCTTCCCCGCCGCTCCGCAACGGCTCTCCCACCCACCCGCCCGTCTCGGCCATTCGAAAGGGCGCCCTCGAAAACCGAGCGCGCCCTTGAATCCGTACGAACCCGGTGGTTTTACCTTCGGCATGTGCACGCATAACAATCTGCGGCACTCCGCGTGCGTCCCTCCCTTCCAGGGCCGATGCTTGACCCGTGATGGACGAGACGGAGTTCTGGGAGCTGGTGGACGCGAGCCGTACGGGCGCCGAGGGCGACCCCGACGAGCAGGCCGACCTGCTCGTCGAACGGCTCATCCAGTTGGACCCTGACTCCGTCCTGGACTTCGCCCGGCACTTCGAGTACCGCTACAACCGCGCCTACCGCTGGGATCTGTGGGGCGCCGCCTGGGTGCTGCTCGACGGCGCCAGCGACGACGCCTTCGACTTCTTCCGGTGCTGGCTGATCGGCCAGGGCCGGGACGTCTTCGAGGGCGCGGTGCACGACCCGGACTCCCTCGCCGAACTCGTGGACGACTTCGACGACGAGATCGACGGCGACGGCGAGGAACTGGGTTACGCGGCGGACGAGGCATACGAGCAGCTCACCGGCGTCGTCGCGCCGGACCTCGGCATTCCGCCCGCGCCGCCCGAGCCGGAGGGCACACCGGTCGACTTCGAGAACGAGTCGGCCCTCTCGGAGCGCTATCCCAAGCTGTGGGAGCGGTTCAAGGGCTGAACCTCAGGTCGCCAGGGTCTTTCGGCGGCCCGGGTCGGACGGGATGTACGCCTGCGTCTGTTCGACCTTCACCGCGTGGTACATCGGTGCCGCGTTGGCCTCGTCGAGGGCGGCCGCCGTGACCGCGGCCGGCCCCAGCACCACCGTCGCCACCACACAGAGCACCGTCCACGAGCCCCGCGCCGCACGGGCCAAGTCGGCCCCCTTCTCCGGGGTCTCCCGCTCCCTACGACTCCCACTGCTCACGATCCCCACCTCCAGTCAGTGCGTACACCAACGCTAGGAGCACCGACTCTGGGAAGTCTGTGAACCACCTACGACACGACTGTGGCTCTCAGCTCCGGCGCCCCTTCAGCCCGTCCGGCGTTTGAGGACGAGGCCGTTCAGGCCGAAGCGGGGGTCTGGGGGCGGCAGCCCCCAGGAACAAGGGACGGGCAGGGGCGGAGGGGGCGAAGAACCCTCCTCAGCGCAGCGCCTCCCGCAGCGCCCCCTCGATCGTCGGAAACGCAAAGCTGAAGCCCGATTCGAGCAGCCGGGTCGGCAGCACCCGCTGGCTCCCGAGGATCTCGCTGGACATCTCCCCCAGCGGCAGCCGGAGCAGAGGCCCCGGAACCGCGAAGAAGGCCGGCCGGTGCAGAACACGCCCCATCACCTCGGTGATCTCACGGTTGGTGAGCGGCTCCGGCGCCGTCAGGTTGAACGGACCCGACAGCGACGCGGTGTCCATCAGGTGCCGGATCGCGGCCACCTCGTCGTGCAGCGAGACAAAGCTCCAGTACTGGCCACCGGACCCCATCCGTCCACCCAGCCCCGCCTTGAAGAGCGGCAGAAGCTTCCCCCACGCCCCGCCCTTGCCGGCCACCACAAGACCCGTACGCGCGAAGACCGTACGAACGCCCGCCTCCCGCGCGGCAGCCGTCGCCCCCTCCCACTCCACGCACACGGAGGAGAGGAACCCGTCCCCGGCGGGCGCCGACTCGTCCACCGCCCGGTCACCGGTGTCGCCGTAGAACCCGATCGCACTGCCGTTGACGAACACCCGCGGCGGCGAGTCGAGGGAGGCGACCGCGCCGGCCAGCGTCGTCGTGCCAAGCACTCGGCTGCTCCGGATCTTCTCCTTGTACGCCGCCGTCCAGTACCGCGAAGCGACCCCGGCCCCCGCGAGATTGACGACCGCCGCGCACCCTTCCAGCCGCGCGCTGTCGATCCGCTGGTTCTCGGGGTCCCACTGGACCTCGTCCTTCCCGCCGGGCGGGCGGCGGACAAGGCGGATCACCTCGTGTCCGTCCGAGGTCAGGGAGCGCGTCAGCGCCGAACCGATCAGACCGGACGCACCGGCGATCGCGACACGGGAACCAGGTGCAAGGGGCGATTCGCTCATGCGGCCATCCTGCCTCCCCGGCCGGAAAATCACGGTAAGGGTTCCGTAGGGCCGCCTACAGTGATCCTCATGCCGGTACCGCACATACGTTTCGCCGCCTACGACGACGAGGACACGCTCGGCCGACTCGACCGCGCCGCCTGGTCCACGCTGCACGCCGTGACGCCGCGCCCGCGTCCGCCGTACGAACCCTTCTACAGCGAGCGGTTCGGCCCGCGGGATCATCTCGTCGCCGAGCTCGACGGTGAACTCGTCGGGTACATCAAGCTGGGGTTCCCCACTCCCCTCCCGTGCAACTCGCATGTCCGCCAGATCCAGGGACTCGTCGTCGCGGACGGAGCGCGCGGTGCCGGGGTCGGGCGGGCGCTGCTTGCCGCGGTGCGGGAGGAGGCCCGGCGGCAGGGGGCCCGGCGCCTCACACTGCGCGTCCTCGGGCACAACGCCCCGGCGCGGAGGCTCTACGAGTCCGAGGGGTTCGTGGTGGAGGGGATCCTTCCGGAGGAGTTCCTGCTCGACGGCGGGTATGTCGACGACGTACTCATGGGGCGTTCTCTCTGACCCTTGGCGCCGGTGGCATGGGAGGCCTCAGGAGGAGATGAGCTCGCCCGTGTCCACCGGCGCCGTGGCGTTCGCCGCCTGTCGGGCGTCGGTGGCGACCTCGTCCGCCGTCAGGACGTAGCCCGTCTCCGCGTCGGACGTGGAGCGGGCGAAGACGACTCCGTACACCTTGCCGTCGGTGGTGAGGAGGGGGCCGCCGGAGTTGCCGGGGCGGACGGTGGAGCGGATCGAGTAGATCTCGCGCGTGACGGTGCCGGTGTTGTAGATGTTCTGGCCGGTCGCGTCGATCCGGCTCGCGACCGTGGCCGCCTGGAGGTCGAGGCCGCCGTCCTCCGGGTAGCCCGCCACGACCGCCGAGTCACCGCGCGTGGCGGTGTCGTCGAAGGGCAGTACGGGTGCGTTGAGGCCCGGCACGTACAGGACGGCGACGTCCTTCTGCGGGTCGAAGAGCACCACCGTCGCCTCGTACACCCGGCTCACGCCGCCCACCCGTACGGTCGGCTCGTCGATGCCCGCCACCACATGGGCGTTGGTCATCACGTGCTCGGACGTGTATACGAAGCCGCTGCCCTCGCGGCCCTGGTTGCCTGAGACGCCCTCGACCTTCACCGTGCTCAGCTTGGCGGCGTTCGTCGCGGTCGCCGTGACGCTGTCGCCGGAGGGCTTGGCGACGCCTGCCGCCGGCTCGTTCTCGAAGGGGTTGAAGACCTGCGGGAAGCCCGCCTCGGTGAGCGCCGAGGTGGCGCGCGAGAACCAGGTCGGTGTGGTCTCCGGCATCGCGTTCTGTACGGCGCCCAGCAGTGCGGAGTTGCGGATCGACTGTGTGACGACGGTGGACGAGGAGGCGCCCAGGACGCTGGCCGCCACCCACGCCACCAGCAGCACGGCCACCGTGTTCGCCGCGGCTCCGCCGATTCCGTCGGCCACCCGCAGCGGTCCGCGGTCCAGCTCGCGGCGCAGCTTCAGCGCCAGCCGCCCCATCAGCTCGTGGCCCACCACGGCGGGCACGAGGACCGTCAGCACGGCCGTCACCGTCGCCCCGGGGGTCCCCGGTGTCACCAGGTCCATCATCCAGGGCAGTACCCATACGCCGATGACGGCGCCGCCCACGAAGCCGGCCAGCGAGACACAGCCGGCGAGCAGGCCACGACGGTAGCCGGACGCCGCGTAGGCCAGGATCACCAGCAACAGCAGGAGGTCGAGCACGTCCACGGCGCCGCCTTTCTCTCGGGCCCCCTGATACGCGGGACGCGGGCCCAGTGATCAGGCACGCGCACGTGCCTGGACCCGTAAAAACGTCCCGGACCGGGCCAATGGTTCCACTTGTGTTCCACCGGGTGGCACAACACACATCGCGGGGTGAGTGGATCCGGGTCAGGGTGAGTGCATGCGTGTCTTCCGGAAGACGCGGGGGGCCCGAATACGGGGCGGGGGGCGGGCGTGGCGTGCGGTGCGCCGCCTGCTTCCCGTACGGGGGGAACAACCGCTGCCGCGAACGGCCGTCGTCCTGCTCGCCTGCGTGCCCGGTCTTGTCGCCGTCCTGCTCCTGGTGATGTGCGCCGTCTGGGTGGGCCGTACGGGGGACAGCGCCCCACGGTCGCCGATCGCTGCCCGGCCCGCCGTGACCCATCCCGCGGCCAGGCCGCCCATCGTGCCCCGGTCACGGTGGCTCGACGCGGAGACCGCGCACGAACAGCCGCCCGCCCGCTATGACGACCGGGTCGTCGCCGTCTTCGTGCACCACACCGACTCGCCGAACGGGTACGCCTGCGCGGACGCGCCCCGCATCATCCGTTACCTGTACGCCGGTCAGACCGGCGCCCGGCAGTGGGACGACATCGGCTACAACTTCCTCGTCGACCGCTGCGGGACGATCTACGAGGGGCGGGCGGGGGGTGTCGACCGGCCCGTCACCGGGGCGCACGCGCAGGGCTTCAACCACCGCACCACCGGGGTCGCGGCGATCGGTACGTTCACGGCGGGTACGCCGGTGCCGCGGGCGATGACCGATGCGATTGCCGCGCTCGCTGCGTGGAAGCTGGGCCTGTCCGATGTCGATCCGCGGGCCACCGTGCGGCTCGTGTCCAGCAACGATCTCGCGCGGTACGCGGCCGGGACTTCGGCCGTGCTGCCCACACTGGCCGGGCACAACGACGGATTCATGACCAGCTGCCCGGGGGCCGCGCTGACCGCCCGGCTCCCGGAGATACGGGAGCTGGCGGCTCGGCTGCAGGGGCGGTGAGCCGGGGCGGGGCTGTAGTTTTTTCGCCCCCTCCGCCCCTGCCCGTTCCTTGTTCCTGGGGGCTGCCGCCCCCAGACCCCCGCTGTCGCGCTGAACGCGCTTGTCCTCAAACTCCGGACGGGCTAAAGA
>NZ_JBHXWK010000014.1:0-209377 GCF_042671685.1 Streptomyces sp. NPDC127595
CGTCCGCCCCGGGCACCCGCTAGCCCGGGGCGGACGCACCCGACAGCCTCGTGCCGACGCACCCGACACACCCGTGCAGACGCACCCGACGCACCCGCTGAAAAGAAGCTGCCGGATCGCGGGTGGGGGCGTTACGCTCGCCGCGATGATGAATCAATCTCCTCGCAGATTGGGGGACCCGTCCGCGCAAGGTGAGTGCTGATGCTCACTGAGACCGCGAACGAGGACTCCCGCCTTTCCTTCTGGTTGCGCGTGCGCGAGTTCGCCGTGCCACCCTCGATGATCGAGACCGCGACCGCCCGGCGTCTTGCCGGGGACTGGGCGGGTGCGTGTGCCGCCGCAGGCATCGATGTCGATCTCAACCTGCGCTCCGTGGCACGCAGTCACGGCCGCGATCTCGCCGCCCGTATCCGGGCCGATCTCCGCCATCTGGCACCTGACCTGCTGCGCTGGCATCTCCCGAGGGTCGCGCCCGACGGGCTGTTGCGCCCGGGTCTGACCATCGCGCTGGCCGAGTACGAGGCCGAGTCCGAGTCCGACGGTGGACGCCCGGTGTACCTCGTGGTGCGGACTCCGCCTGCCTGGGCGGACGCCGGTCAGCGGATCAGCCTCGCGCTGTGGGGCGGTCCCGGCTTCGAGGCCGGGGCGTTCCGGCATCCGCATCCCCGCCCCAACCGGCGGTTCCGCCTCGATCTGCACCGCCATCTCTGGGACGCACGCAGGGCCGGCGAGCTGCGGGTCCGGTCCGGGGCCGACCGGCACCCTTCCATGAACCCGGATCCGCCGGGGATGGTGCCGCGGGGGCGGCGGTGTGCCGTCGAGCGGTGGGCGGCCGAGGCGGGGATCCTGCTGCACGCCGAGGGGCGGGCGACCGGTGCGGGTGCCGTCGCCGTGCGGGTCGGGGGCCGGCGTCGGCTGATCCTGAACCTGGCCGGGGACGCAGACCGCTCTGGTTCTCCCGCCCTGCGGATCACGGCGGCGCCCACGCCCATGAAGGCCGGCGCCTCCGCACTGCCGGTCCTGCCCGACGCGGCGACCTGGGTGCTGCCCGACCTGGAACTGCTCCGCGCAGGTGCGTTGGAGGCCGACCGGCTGCATCCGCTGGTCGCCTCGGCACTGGTACCGGGTCGTACGCCCACCCGCGCCTCCCCCGTTCCGGCCCTGGCCGCAGGTCAACCACGACTCGTGGAGTGCCGTGGGGCCGAGCACCGTATCGGCCTGGTCGACGGGGTACTGGCGGCGCTGGATCACGACCCGGCCGAGATCCGCCGCGAGGAACTGCTGGTCGCGCTGACCGGAACCCCGCTTCCCTGCCTGCAAGCCATTGATGAGGCACACCGTCGTCCCGAGTGTCTCGCGGGCATCCGCGAACGCCTGGTCCACGGCGACATCGCCGGTGCGCTGGCCGTCGTCGAGGGCCTGTTGGGGCCCGACGCGGTGCTGCGCGGCGGCGCTCTACGAGACGAGCTGGAGGCGGCCGCGGAGCGCCGGATCACCTACGGGTTGTTCCGGGCAGGCCTGGTCGAACCCGGCCCCGGCCGCATCCACTTCCACCCGGACTGTCACCGTCCTCGCGGCCGCCGCACCCACTCGCACCACGCGCTCGCCGGCTGACCCGCGGACCTCCGCCTCCTTCGGCCGACCCGCGGGCCCCCGCCTCTTTCGCGGGCCTCCATCTCTTTCGCGGACCTCCGCCTCCTTCAAGGGCCTCCGTCTCTTTCGAGGGCCTCCGGCCTTCGCACCCACTCGCCTTCGCACCCACTCGCTGCACCACGAACCCAAAGGTGATCAAACATGCCCACACGCACGCTGTCGCCCTCCTCATCCCCCACATCCCAACTCGACGTAGCCGGCGAGTTGCTGACCCTGCTGCGCGACTCCGGTACCGAACCGCGCCCCGACATCCAGCTGGAGGCCCTGACGCTCGCGGTCGCGGCCGATCTGCCCGTACTTCTGTGGGGTGAGCCGGGGATCGGCAAGACCGCGGCCCTGACGCAGCTCGCGGCGGCCCTGGATCTTCCGCTGACCACGGTGATCGCCAGCGTGCACGAGCCGTCCGACTTCTCGGGGCTGCCCATCATCGGAGACGATCCCGCGGAGCAAGGTGTCCCGATGGCCCCGCCGGACTGGGCGGTACGCCTGGTGCGGGCCGGCCGAGGGCTGCTGTTCCTGGACGAGTTGTCCACCGCGCCGCCGGCCGTCCAGGCCGCCCTGCTCCGTCTCGTACTGGAGCGGCGGATCGGCTCACTCCAACTGCCGCCCGGCGTACGGATCGTGGCCGCCGCCAATCCGCGTTCCTCGGCGGCCGACGGCTGGGAGCTGAGCCCGCCGCTGGCCAACAGGTTCGTCCATCTTCAGTGGACCCACGACCACGAGGTCGTCGTACGCGGTCTTGGTGGGACGTGGCCCCGGGCGACGTTGCCGCAGCTGGACCCGGAAAGGCTGTCGGGGGCCGTCGAGTTCGCCCGGCGTGCGGTGTGCGAACTCCTCGCCGCCCGCCCCACGCTCGTACACCGGCTGCCCAGCAACGAAACCCGCCGGGGCGGCCCCTGGCCGTCACCCCGGAGCTGGGAGATGACCCTGTGCCTGATCGCCTTCGCGACCGCGGCCGGCTCCTCACGGGAGGTGCTGTCCCTGCTGGTCAGAGGCACCGTCGGGGACGGCCCGGGGCTCGAACTGCTGGCAAGCCTGGACCGGATGGACCTCCCCGACCCCGAAGTCCTGCTCGCCGACCCGGCGGGGGCGAGCCTGCCCGAGCGCGGGGATCTGCGCCAGGCGGTGCTCGACGGTGTGGTGGCGGCGGTCCGCCGGCGCCCGGAGAGATCCCGCTGGGACGCGGCCTGGGCGCTCCTGGTCCGGGCCTTGGAGACCGGAGCCCCTGACCTGGTGGTCGTCCCCGCGACCACACTCGCCACACTCCGGCAGGAGGACTGGGACGTTCCGGCATCGATCGAGCGGCTCGCCGGAGCGGTGTCCCTGTCCCGGCGTGCGGACCAGGCCGCGGCCCAGTCCGCTTCCCGTGCGGCGGTCACCACGAAGGCGGGCCGATGACACCGGACGCACCGACAACACCCAGCCACCGTCCCAGCCCCAACTTCGACCTCGCTTTCGACCTCGACCTCGACCTCGACAAGCTCTTCGCCGCCCGGCTGCACGCCGCCCGGGTCCGGCCCTACTTGGCGACGGCGCTCTTCGCCCTGTACACCGTGCCGTCACGGCGGGTACCGACGATGGCCGTCGACCGGCACTGGCGGTGCTATGTCTCGCCGGGGTTCGTGGACCGCACACCGGTGGAGGAACTGGCCGCGGTATGGGTGCACGAGGTGTCGCACCTGCTGCGCGACCATCACGGGCGCAGCGACCGGTTCGCGCGGCAGCACGGCCTGACCGGCCCTGCGGAACGGCTGCGGATGAACATCGCCGCGGACTGCGAGATCAACGACGACGTGTACGGCGACGGACTGATCCGGCCCGAAGACGCCCTCCAGCCAGTGTCCTTGAGGTTGCCCGAGGGACAGCTCATGGAGGAGTACCTGCGCCAGTTCCGACTCGGGCCGCTCACCCAACACCTGGCCTGGCTGGACTGCGGAAGCGGCGCCGACGGACTGGAACGGGAGTGGGAGCTGGGGCCCGACGGTGCGCACGGCCTCAGCGCGCAGGAGCGGGACGCGGTCCGGTTCCGGGTGGCGCAGGGCATCAAGGCCCGCCCGGGGCGCTCCTCCAGAGGTTGGCAACGGTGGGCGGAGGAGGCGTTCCATCCGCCGCAGCCGTGGCGGGAGTTGCTCGGCGCGGCGGTCCGCTCGGCGGTCTCCGGCTCCGGCGCGGGCGAGGACTACACGTACGGCCGTCCGTCACGGCGCTCTGCCGGGGTGCCGGGCGCCATACTGCCGAGCCTGCGGCGCAGGCCGCCTCGGGTCTGCGTGGTCATCGACACCTCCGCGTCGGTCAGTGACACCGAACTGGGCAGCGCGCTCCTCGAAGTCGCCGCGATCTCCCGCGCCCTGGGCGGCCGCCGCGACCTGATCACCGTGGTGCCGTGCGACGCGGCGGCCCGGATCGCCCACCCGCTGTGCCGCGCCGAGGGGATCCCCCTGATGGGCGGCGGGGGTACGGATCTACGCACAGGCTTCGCCAAGGCCCTGCGAACCGGCCCCCGGCCGGACGTCGTCGTCGCCCTGACCGACGGCCAGACGCCCTGGCCGTCCACGCGCCCACCCTGCCGGACGGTGGTGGGCCTCTTCCCCCGACAGGACGAAACCCCGTCCTGGGACGAGGACGACCCCGACTACGTACCGGATTCGCCGCCGGAGTGGGCACGGGTGGTGGAGATCGGGTCGGCTCCGGCCATGCGCTCTTGAGTGCCGGGCAGGCCCGCGAACCGATCTCGGGCCCACGGCGGTGGAGCCGGAGAACGGTGTCGGCCGAATGACCGACAGCTGCGCGTGAAACCGCGACGTGGGGCTGACTCGGAGGCGCTCGGCCCCGAGCGAGCATGGGCGGACGATGCACTGGCCGTTCGGTGGGGACGGCGGGGCCCGGCGGCCGTCGGTCGGGGCGGCGCCGCTGATCGCTGTGGTAGGAACAGATAGTGGCCGATACACGGATCAATGTGGTGATCGCCGACGACCAGCAGTTGGTGCGCACCGGATTCAGCCTGATTCTGGGGGCGCAGCCGGGCATCACCGTGGTCGGGGAAGCGGCTGACGGTGTCGAGTGCATCGATCTTGCCCGCCGGCTGCGCCCGGATGTGGTGCTGACCGACATTCGTATGCCCCGGCTGGACGGTCTGGACGTGGTGCGGCAGTTGGCCGGGCCGGGCGTGGCCGATCCGCTGAACGTCGTGTTGATCACCACGTTCGACCAGGACGACTACGTACGGACCGGCCTGCGCAACGGGGCCTGCGGATTCCTGCTGAAGGACGCCTCTCCGGGGCTGCTGGTGGAGGCGGTTCAGGCAGCGGCCCGTGGGGACGCCCTGGTGTCACCGGCGGTGACGGTCCGCCTGTTGCGTCGGCTGGAGGAGACCGAGCGGGGCGCGGCGTCGGGTGACGCGGGGGCTGCCGGGCTCAGCGAGCGCGAGCTGGACATTGTGCGTCTGGTGGCTGTGGGACGTACGAATCAGGAGATCTGCGACGGGCTGTTCTTGTCGTTGTCGACGGTGAAGACGTATCTGGCGCGTATCCAGGCCAAGTTGAAGGCCCGGAACCGGGTGGAAGTCGCGGCGTGGGCCTGGGAGCACGGCGCGGTTCACCCGGAGCGCTGACGCTGAGCCCGTCAACGCTTGGGCTGGTCGTAGGGCACGGTTCACCCGGAGTGCTGACGCCGGGCCCGTCAACACTTGGGCTGGTCGTACGGCGTGGTCCACAGGGACCGCCGACACCGAACCCGTCAATGCTTGGGCCGGTCGTACGGCGTGGCCCACAGGAACCGCCGACACCGGGCCCGTCAACGCTTGCGCTGGTCGTACGGCGTGGCCCACAGGAACCGCCGACACCGGCCCGTCAACGCTTGCGCTGGTCGTACGGGAGCGCGTTGGCGGTGGGTGTTGCCAGGGGGACGGTGGCGTGGACCTCCCAGCCTCCATGGGGGAGTGCGCCGGCGCGGACCGTTCCGTCGAGGGCTTCGACGCGTTCGCGCAGGCCCAGTAGGCCGAAGCCGCCGCGGCCGCCGGCGGGTGTGGCGGTCCTGTGCGAGGGCGCGGTGTTGGTGACCGTCACGCGCAGCCAGGCACGGTCTACGTCCAGGTGGACGGTGGTGCGGGCGCCGGGGGCGTGCCGGCGGACATTGGTCAGGGCTTCCTGGACCAGCCGCTCCACGGTGAGCTCGATTTCGGGGCTGAAGAGGGTGGTGCGGGCGGCTGCCGTGACTTCGAGCCGGGCCGGTGTGTCGGCGCCGGCGGCGGAGTGGGCGGAGACAAGGTCGGCCAGTTCGGTGAGCAGGTCGCCCGGACGCAGGGCGGGTTGGTTGTCCTCCCGCAGGACGTGTACCAGACGGCGCATCGACTCCAGGGTTTCCGTGCCGGACCGGGCGATGGTGCGCAGGATGGGATCCACCTTGTCCGGAGCGGTGGCCTGGATGGTCAGCGCTGCATTGGCCTGGACGATGATGCCGGTCATGTGGTGGGCGATCAGGTCGTGCAGGTCCCGGGCGAGGGCCAGGCGTTCCGCCTGGCGTACGTCGTGCACGGCCCGTTCCCGGCGGACCTCCAGGGCACGGACGGCACAGCCGATGACGATGCAGATCGCCAGGGCAATGGTCAGGACGTAGCCGCCGGCGAGGAAAGCGCCCCATGATCTGCTGCGCAGCGGCAGTGCGAGGATCGCGGCGACCAGCGCGAGGGTGTAAGCGGTCGCGCGTCCCGGCCGCCAGGCGTGCGCCGTGGTGTGCACGGTGAGGAAGAGCAGCCCGCAGGTCTCCAGAGCCCCCCACCAATGCAGGGTGGGGGGCTCGACCAGGCTCCAGACGGTCAGGGCGAGGGAGATCGTCACGGCGCCGATGACGCGCCTGTCCAGGCCGGCCGAGCGGGGCATGCCGAGTGCGAGCAGCCCGATCAGCGGACCGGTGACGATCACGGGCAGCCATGCCGTGGGTGATCCGAACGGATCGGGGCCCCGGGCGAGCAGAGCGAAGTCCGCGAACCAGGTGAGCGTGAACGCCACCAGGCTGCTGATCTTGATGAGCCTGCCGCCGGCCGGGTTGAGCGGGAGTTTCCAGTCCACGCGGATCAGCGTAGGAGCGCAGGCCCGGATCGGTGTCGGCCGAATGACCGACAGGCCGGTGCGCGTGAGGTCCGAACGGCCGACGCAGCACGCCCCGGCCCGGCGGAACCATGGTGCCCACGGCGGTCGGCGCCCCACCCCCCGAGGCCTGGCCGCCGGCTTCATCACCGGTACCGGGCTCCTACCGGTACCGGGCTCCTCGTCGACGGCGGAGTCTCCTCCGTGCTCGCCGCCCTCCCGCTGAGCCCCACCAGCCGGGCACTGCCCGTTCGTATCGACAGACAGAGAGTTGTCGCACCCTCATGGCCACCTTCCTGCACCGAATCGGCCTGGCCGCCTTCCAGCGGCGCCGACTGGTCGTCCTTCTGTGGGCGCTCGTCCTGGGCGTCATGGGCGCCGCCGCCGCCACCAGTTCGGGCCCGCAAAGCTCAAGCGTCTCCCTGCCCGGTACGGAAGCCCAGCGCGCCAATGATCTGCTGGCGACGAAGTTCCCGTCCGCCAACGCCGAAGGCGCCAGCGCCCGCGTTGTCATCAGGGCCCACAACGGGGAGAAGATCAGCAGCACCGAGAACAAGGCAGCACTCGAAGCGACCCTGGCCGAGGTGAAGGACTCCTCGCCGCATGTCGCCCAGGTCAGCGACCCGTTCACGGCGAAGACGGTCAGCGCGGACGGCACCACCGCCTACGCGCAGGTCACCTACAACGTCAAAGACTCGGACCTGACCGACCGTGACCACACCGGCCTCGACAAGTCACTGGAGTGGGGCCGCGGTCAGGGACTGACGGTGGAGGCATCCGGCAACGCGGTGCCGACCACCGCGGAGGGCTCCTCGGCCGAGGTCATCGGCTTCGCCCTGGCCGCCGTCATCCTGTTCATCACCTTCGGCTCACTGATCGCCGCCGGTCTCCCCCTCGTCACCGCGATGGTCGGTGTGGGCGTGACCATGACCGCAATCACCACGCTCAGCGGGCCGCTCAACCTCAGCAGCAGCACCTCGTCCCTGGCCACGATGCTGGGCATCGCCGTCGGCATCGACTACGCGCTGTTCATCGTCTCCCGCTACCGCGCCGAACGCGCGGCCGGCCATGACGCAAGAGAAGCCGCCGCCCGCGCCAACGGCACCGCCGGATCAGCCGTCGTCTTCGCCGGACTGACCGTGGTGATCGCTCTCGTGGGGCTGGCCGTGGTGAACCTGCCGATCCTGACCATGATGGGTCTGGGCGCCGCCGGTGCCGTCGTCGTCGCCGTTCTCGTCGCCATCACGCTGATCCCCGCGCTCCTGGGCTTCGCCGGCGAACGTATCGGCGGCAAGGCCCGCGAGCGGTCCGCCACCCGAATCTCCGGGATCCGACTCCCCGGGTCCCGACTCCCCGGGTCCCGACTCTCCGGGATCCGGTCCGTCCGCCCGGGACTGGCACAACGGTGGATCTCCTACGTTCTGCGCAAGCCGGCGAGGGTCCTGATCCTGGCGGTGATCGGTCTCGGCGTCGTCGCCCTGCCCGCCGCGAAGCTCGAACTCGGGCTGCCGGACGACGGTTCCGCGGCCACCTCCTCAACCCAGCGCAAGGCCTACGACATGCTGTCGCAGTCCTTCGGTCCCGGCTTCAACGGCCCGCTCACGGTGACCGTCGACAACCAGGACCCCGCCGTCGCACGCACCGGCTCCCAGCAGATGGGCAAGTCCCTCGCCGAGTTGCCCGGTGTGGCCGCGGTGACCCCGGCCGTCTTCAACGAAGCGGGCGACACCGCCATCATCACGGTCATCCCCAAGAGCCCACCGGCCAGCGACGCGACAAAGGAACTCGTCGGCGACATCCGTTCCCTGGCCGACAGCACCGGCGCGGAAACGGGAGCCCGCTCCCTGGTGACCGGCACGACGGCCCTCAACATCGACGTCTCCGCCAAGTTCAGCAAGGCGATCGCGCCCTACCTGGCGGTCGTCGTCGGCCTGGCCGTTCTCGTACTGATCCTGGTGTTCCGATCGATCCTGGTGCCCGTCAAGGCCGCCCTCGGCTTCCTGCTCTCCGTACTGGCGTCTCTGGGAGCACTCGTGGCCGTCTTCCAGTGGGGCTGGCTGAAGGACCTGATCGGTCTCGACCAGACCGGCCCCATCATGAGCCTGATGCCCATCCTGATGGTCGGCATCGTCTTCGGCCTGGCCATGGACTACCAGGTGTTCCTGGTCACCCGCATGCGCGAGGCATACGTCCACGGCGCCGACGCCCGTACGGCGGTCGAGGCGGGATTCAGGCAGAGCGCCACCGTTGTGACCGTCGCGGCCCTCATCATGATCACCGTCTTCTCCGGGTTCATGGGCGGCCACGACGCCATGATCAAGTCACTGGGCTTCGGACTAGCCGTCGCCGTCGCCTTCGACGCTTTCATCGTCCGCATGACGATCATCCCTGCCGCACTGGCCCTTCTCGGCGAGCGCGCATGGTCCCTGCCTGCCTGGATCGACCGCATCCTGCCCAACGTCGACATCGAAGGGGAGAAGCTGGGGCACCCCAAGCCCCCGTCGTCCTCGGAGGAGCAGCCGGGCCGCGCCCTCACTCACGACTACAGCAAACAGAGCTGACACACACATGGGGGGGTGGTGCCGTCGCCAGTCGGGCACCCCCCCTCACCGTTTTCCGGCGTCACCCGAAGCCGAACGGCCCGAGACGACTCGGCGGCCGGCCGGTACCCGACACGTTCCTCGTGCGGACGCCCCGGCTAGCCGAACAGCCGCTCCAGTACCACCGCGATCCCGTCATCCTCATTGGACAGCGTCACCTCGTCCGCCACCGCCTTGAGCTCCAGATGCGCATTGGCCATGGCCACCCCCCGCGCCGCCCAGTCGAACATCGGGATGTCGTTGGGCATGTCACCGAAAGCGATGGTGGCGGAGGAACTGAGGCCGAGATGACGGGCGGCGAGAGCCAGGCCCGTCGCCTTGGTCACGCCGCATGGCTGGAGTTCGACGGTCCCCGGCCCCGACATGGTGACGGTCGCCAGCGAACCGGCCACCGCTCGCGCCGTCATCGCCAACTCGTCGTCCGACAAGTACGGGTGACGGAGCAACACCTTGCTGATCGGTTCCGCCCACAGGTCGTCACGCCGCCGCACCCGTACCGCCGGGAGCGTCGGATGCGGCATCACGTAGCCCGGCTCGATGAGCGTGAGCCCGTCCACGCCGTCCTGGTCCACGGCCGCGTAGACCTGCCCGACCTCCGCCTCGATCTTGCCGAGCGCCGTCTCGGCCAGCTCCCTGTCCAGGGCCACCGACCACAGCAGACGGTCCGCCCCCGCGTCGTACAACTGTGCCCCCTGACCGCACACCGCCAGCCCCTGGCTGCCGAGTTCGTCGAGCAGCGGCCGCACTCTCGGCGCGGGCCGGCCCGTCACCACCAGATGCCGGGCACCCTCGGCCGTGGCCTTCGCCAACGCGGCCCGCGACCGGTCGGAGAGCGTGTCGTCGCCGCGCAGCAGCGTTCCGTCCAGGTCGGTGGCGATAAGTGAATATGCAGTCGGAGCGGCCATGATCCGAAGAATACGGATCGAACGACTCATCGGCCCGGCGTGAACCGGACGACGTCCGGTATCCCGTCAGCAACGCCGTTCACCGCACGGGGATTACGAGCGGTACGAAGCCCTGACGGCCACAACCCGGCTCCCCGCACCCGGCATAACTTGACGCCCCCGAATGGCACTTACGGAGCATTACGAACCCACCAGGCACAGCCCCAACAAGTTCATCCCCCGTAACGTGTGCCGCGACCAAGCAGAACCCATGTCCCGCATGGCAAGTACGCCCCCCGCAAGCCACGAGAGCGAGGCACCCCCCGATGCCGAAGCCGCTGCCGACGCCCCTCTTCGACGTCCCCGAGGGCGATCCCTTCGGCCCGCACAACCTGCCGTACGGGGTGTTCTCCTTGAACACCCCGACCCCAACCCCGACCAGCCCGGCCACCGCCACCGCCACCGCCACCGCCACCGCCACCGCTCGAACCATCGGCGTCCGCCTCGGCAACCACGTACTCGACGCGGGCGCGGCAGCCCGGGCACTCGGCTCCCCGTACGCGGAACTGCTCGCCCGACCGACCCTGAACCCCCTCCTCTCAGCCGGCCGCACCGCCTGGTCCGACGTCCGCCGCGCCCTCACCGCATGGGTGACGGTCCCGGCTCACCGCGAGACGCTCGAACCTCACCTCCACCCGCTCTCCGAGGTGACCCTGCACCTCCCCTTCGAGGTCGCGGACTACGTCGACTTCTACGCCTCCGAGAACCACGCCCGGAACGTCGGCCAGATCTTCCGCCCCGACGCGGCCGACTCCCTCACCCCCAACTGGAAGCACCTGCCCATCGGCTATCACGGCAGGTCCGGCACGGTCGTCGTGTCAGGAACGGACGTCGTACGCCCCTCCGGCCAGCGCAAGGCACCCACGGACGCGGCCCCCGTCTTCGGCCCCTCCATCCGTCTGGACATCGAAGCGGAGGTCGGCTTCGTGGTCGGCACCCCCTCGGCCATGGGCGCCCCCGTCCCCCTCTCCGCCTTCCGCGACCACGTCTTCGGCCTCTGCCTCCTCAACGACTGGTCGGCGCGCGACATCCAGGCCTGGGAGTACGTCCCTCTCGGCCCCTTCCTGGGCAAGTCGTTCGCCACGTCGGTGTCCGCGTGGATCACCCCGCTCGACGCTCTGACCGACGCCCAAGTCGCACCCCCATCACGCACACACCCCCTCCTCCCCTACCTGGACGACTCCGAGGACGAGCCCGGCGGCTACGACCTCCGCATCTCCGTCGCCATCAACGGCCACGTCGTCTCCGAACCCCCCTTCTCCACCATGTACTGGACGGCCGCCCAGCAACTGGCCCACATGACGGTCAACGGCGCCTCCCTCCGCACAGGCGACCTCTACGGATCCGGAACCGTGAGCGGCCCCTCCGCCTCCGAGCGCGGCTCCCTCCTCGAACTCACCTGGAACGGCCGAGACACCCTCGACCTCCCCACCGGCAAGCGCACCTTCCTTGAGGACGGCGACGAGGTGACACTGACAGCCTGGGCCCCGGGCCCAGGCGGAACCCGCGTAGGCCTGGGCGAGGTAACGGGCCGAATCAAGCCGACCCCCTGAGCGACATCCCCCCTCCCCCCACCCCCACACACCCGGCAACAACCCCCGAGCACCACGCACCCCTATCCGCTACCGCAGCCGGAGCCACAGGGAGAGCCGGAATCGAAACCGGAGCCGGAGCCGGAATCGAACCTGAGTTGATGCCGGAGCCGAAACCGGAGCCGGAGCCGGAGCCGGAATCGAAACCGGAGCCGAAGCCGCAGCCGCAGCCGGTGCCGTCGCCGGAGCCGCAGTCGGAGTCGGAGTCGGAGTCGGAGCCTGTGCCATCACCGCAGCCGCAGCCGCAGCCGCCAAACCACGGAAGGGGCCGTGCCGGTACGTCCAAATGCTCGTCGCGTACGTTCGCGTCACCGGACCCCCACCCCACTGCCCGACGTCTGATCCGGCGGCGACGAGCGGGACGTACCGGCACGGCCCCGACCCGCCCAGCCACGGCCGCCGCCCCCGCCAAGGCCAGCGCCGCGCCCGGCAGCAGACCCCGCCGACGCCCTAGGCCCAGTCCTCCGGCTCGGGCTCAGGCTCCTCGCCCATCTCCGGCCAGTCCGGATCCGGAGCCTCACCAACCGCCGAAGCCGCAGCTCCCCCGGCCCCCGAACCCCCGGATACCCCTGAACCCCCGGCCCCGGAACCCCCAGATGCCCCAGAGTCCCCGGAGTCCCCGGAGGCACCCCCAAGCGCCCCAAGCACCCCCAACACCCCCTCCCCCCAAGTCGCCAGCTTCTTCTCACCCACGCCGCTGATCGTCCCCAACTCAGCCACCGACTTGGGCCACACCGTGGCAATCTCCCGCAGCGTCGCGTCATGGAAGATGACGTACGCCGGAACACCCTGCTCCCGAGCCTGCTCGGCACGCCAGGCACGCAGGGCCTCGAAGGCGGGGACCAGCTCCAGTGCCAGCTCGGCCACGGCGGCCTTGGCCTTCTTCTCGCCCCGAGAGGAGGACGAACGGGCGCCCACCGGCTTGGGCGGCTCCTTCCGCAACGGCACCTCCCGCTCGCGCCGCAACACCGTCCCGCTCGCCTCGGTCAGCACCAGCGTCCCGTACTCACCCTCGACGGCAAGCAGCCCCTGCGCCAGCAACTGCCGTACGACGCCCCGCCATTCGTTCTCGGAGAGATCCTCACCGATGCCGAACACGGACAGCTGGTCGTGGTCGAACTGGATCACCTTGGCGGTCCGGCGCCCGAGCAGGATGTCGACGATCTGGACCGCACCGAACTTCTGCCCACGCTCGCGCTGCAATCGCACCACCGTGGACAGCAGCTTCTGCGCCGCGACCGTGCCGTCCCAGGTCTCGGGCGGCAACAGACACGTGTCGCAGTTGCCGCACGCGGGGGTGTGCGGGTCCTGGCCGAAGTAGGCGAGGAGCTGGGAGCGCCGGCACTGGGCCGTCTCGCACAGGGCCAGCATTGATTCCAGGTGGGCGGCCGCCCGGCGGCGGAACGCCTCGTCGCCCTCCGAGCCCTGGATCATCTTGCGCTGCTGGACCACGTCCTGAAGCCCGTATGCCATCCAGGCCGTGGACGGGAGTCCGTCGCGCCCCGCGCGGCCCGTCTCCTGGTAGTAGCCCTCGACGGACTTCGGCAGGTCGAGGTGGGCGACGAACCGTACGTCCGGCTTGTCGATGCCCATGCCGAACGCGATGGTGGCGACCACGATCAGGCCCTCTTCGCGCAGGAACCTCGACTGGTGACGCGCGCGGGTGCCCGCGTCCAGGCCCGCGTGGTACGGCACGGCCTCGATGCCGTTGCGGGAGAGGAACTCGGCCGTCGCGTCCACCGACTTGCGCGAGAGGCAGTAGACGATGCCCGCGTCGCCGGCGTGCTCCTCGCGGAGGAAGGACAGCAACTGCTTCCTGGGGTCGGCCTTCGGCACTATCCGGTACTGGATGTTGGGGCGGTCGAAGCTCGCCTCGAAGTGCCGGGCGTCCGGCATGCCCAGGCGCTGAGTGATCTCCTTGTGCGTGGCGCGCGTGGCGGTGGCCGTCAGCGCGATCCGCGGCACGTCCGGCCAGCGCTCGCCCAGCACCGAGAGCGCCAGGTAGTCGGGGCGGAAGTCGTGCCCCCACTGGGCGACACAGTGAGCTTCGTCGATCGCGAAGACCGAGATCTTCCCCCGTGAGAGCAGGTCCAGCGTCGTGTCCAGACGCAGCCGCTCCGGAGCCAGGTAGATCAGGTCGAGCTCCCCCGCGAGGAACTCCGCCTCGACCGTCCGCCGCTCGTCGAAGTCCTGCGTCGAGTTCATGAAGCCGGCGCGCACGCCCAGCGCCCGCAGCGCGTCCACCTGGTCCTGCATCAGCGCGATGAGCGGGGAGACCACGACACCCGTACCAGGTCTGACCAGGGCCGGAATCTGGTAGCAGAGCGACTTGCCGCCGCCGGTCGGCATCAGGACGACGGAGTCACCGCCCGTCACCACATGCTCGATGATCGCTTCCTGTTCGCCGCGGAAGGCGTCGTACCCGAAGACCCGGTGGAGCGTGGCCAGCGCCTCGCTCTCACCCAGCGTCTCCGTCGTACCCGCTTCGGTCATCACACCCGTCCCACCCATCGCCCGTCCCCCGTCCGTCGTACTTCGCCCACGACTGCCACCTTAGGCCTCCGCACCGACAGCCTCGGAGTTATCCACAGGCTGCCCCTCGGACCGCCCCACCCTCCGTCAGTCCAATGGGTTCGCCGGATGGCGGTCACCAGGCGGAACGGGACATTCTGCTCGTGCGGGACGGGGGAGGCCCGCTCCGCTCACGGGCGCCCCACGCGCCCCTCTCCCCAAGGAGCCCCCACATGTCCCCCCTCAAGGCCGCCTGCGCCCTCGCCCTGGCCACCGCCCTCTCCCTGGCCGCCGCCCCGGCCCACGCCGCCGACGAAGACACCGGCGCCTGGGCAGAGCTCAACACGACGTACACGGCGACCGGCGCGTACGCGTACGAGCCGTTCGGCGTCGCCGCCGGATACAAGCGCTCCGACGAATGCGCCTTCGATTCGGTGGGCGGCAAGGGCGCCATGGGCTACCACTACTTCAACGAGTCATATGTCGACTCGCTCGACCCCGCCACACCCGCGGCCCTCCTGTACGAGACCGGCCTCGGCGGGAAGCGCAAGCTGGTCGCGGTGGAGTGGATGGTCAAAGACACCGGTCAGGCCAAAGCGCCGACGCTGTTCGGCAAGGAGCTCGACAACACCGTGGCCGAAGGCTTCTACACACTCCACGCCTGGATCTACAAGCCCAACCCCAGCGGCCTGTTCAAGCCGTGGAACCCTAACGTGAAGTGCCCGTGACAACGAGTCGGGGCCCACTCCCCGAAGGGAGCGGGCCCCGATCCGTACCCGGATCGATCCGTACGCGGCTCGATCCGTAGCCGACCCGACCCGTCGCCGACCCGGCGCGGCTCAGCGCACGAACACCCCGGCCTGACCCGCCAGGTCCAGGAAGTACTGCGGCGCCACACCCAGCACCAGTGTGACCGCCACGCCCACCCCGATCGCCGTCATGGTCAGCGGCGACGGCACGGCGACCGTCGGCCCGTCCGCCCGCGGCTCACTGAAGAACATGAGCACGATCACGCGGATGTAGAAGAACGCCGCGATCGCCGAGGAGATCACACCGACCACGACCAGCGCGCCCGCGCCACCCTCCGCCGCCGCCTTGAACACGGCGAACTTCCCGGCGAAGCCGGAGGTCAGCGGGATGCCCGCGAAGGCCAGCAGGAAGACCGCGAACACGGCCGCCACCAGCGGAGACCTGCGCCCGAGCCCCGCCCACTTGGACAGGTGGGTCGCCTCTCCGCCCGCGTCCCTCACCAAAGTCACCACGGCAAAGGCGCCGATCGTGACGAAGGAGTACGCGCCGAGGTAGAAGAGCACGGACGAGACACCGTCCGGCGAGGTCGCGATGACACCCGCGAGGATGAAGCCGGCGTGCGCGATGGACGAGTACGCCAGCAGCCGCTTGATGTCGGTCTGTGTGATCGCGACGATCGCACCGCCCAGCATGGTGACGATCGCGACGGCCATCATGACCGGCCGCCAGTCCCAGCGCAGGCCGGGCAGGACGACGTACAGCAGGCGCAGCAGCGCCCCGAAGGCGGCCACCTTTGTCGCGGCGGCCATGAAGCCGGTGACCGGTGTCGGCGCGCCCTGGTAGACGTCCGGGGTCCACATGTGGAACGGCACCGCGCCGACCTTGAACAGCAGGCCCATGACGACCATCGCGACGCCGATGAGCAGCAGCGCGTCGTTGCCCATGGTGTCTGCGAGCGCCGGGTCGACGTTCTGGATGGTGCCGTCGACGACCTGGGAGATGGTGGCGTACGACACCGAGCCCGCGTAGCCGTACAGCAGGGCGATGCCGAAGAGGGTGAACGCGGAGGCGAAGGCGCCGAGCAGGAAGTACTTGACCGCCGCTTCCTGTGACAGGAGCCGCTTGCGGCGGGCCACGGCGCACAGGAGGTACAGCGGGAGCGAGAAGACTTCCAGCGCGATGAACAGCGTCAGCAGGTCGTTGGCCGCCGGGAAGATCAGCATGCCGCCGACCGCGAAGAGCAGGAGCGGGAACACCTCGGTGGTGGTGAACCCGGCCTTCACGGCGGCCTTTTCGCTGTCACTGCCGGGTACGGACGCGGCCTGCGCGGCGAAGGAGTCGACCCGGTTGCCGTGTGCCTCCGGATCGAGCCGCCGCTCGGCGAAGGTGAACACGCCGAGCAGTCCGGCCAGGAGGATCGTGCCCTGGAGGAACAGTGCGGGCCCGTCGACGGCAATCGCGCCCATGGCCGCGATGTGCGCCTTCGTGGTGCCGTATCCGCCCGCCGCGAGCGCCACGACCGCGGCGAACGCGGCGGCGAGTGCGACGGCGGACACGAACACCTGGACGTAGTAACGGGACTTGCGCGGGACGAACGCCTCGATCAACACTCCGACGATCGCCGCCCCGATGACGATCAAGGTGGGCGACAATTGCCCGTATTCGATCTTCGGCGCGTCGATCTTCGAGATCGGGTCGGCTGCGGTTGTCCACAGGCTGTGGACGGCTGCTGTACTCACTTGGCCGCCTCCACCTCGGGCTGAGGGTCCGTTTTATGGACGTCTGACATGGTCTGCTTGACCGCCGGGTTGACGATGTCGGTGAGCGGCTTCGGGTAGACACCCAGGAAGATCAGCAGGGCGATCAGCGGGGTGACGACCAGAAGTTCACGCACCCTGAGGTCGGGCAACTGCGCCACCTGTGGCTTCACCGGGCCGGTCATCGTCCGCTGGTAGAGGACGAGCGTGTACAGCGCGGCGAGGACGATGCCGAAGGTGGCGATGATGCCGACGGCCGGATAGCGCGCGAACACGCCGACCAGGACCAGGAATTCACTCACGAAGGGCGCGAGCCCGGGGAGCGAGAGAGTCGCCAGGCCGCCGATCAGGAAGGTGCCCGCGAGCACCGGGGCGACTTTCTGCACCCCTCCGTAGTCGGCGATCAGACGCGAACCGCGCCGCGAGATCAGGAAGCCCGCCACCAGCATCAGGGCGGCGGTCGAGATCCCGTGGTTGACCATGTAGAGCGTGGCGCCCGACTGGCCCTGGCTGGTCATCGCGAAGATGCCCAGGATGATGAACCCGAAGTGCGAGATCGACGCGTACGCCACCAGCCGCTTGATGTCCCGCTGGCCGACCGCGAGCAGCGCCCCGTAGATGATGCTGATGAGCGCCAGTACGAGGATGACGGGCGTCGCCCACTTCGAGGCCTCCGGGAAGAGCTGGAGGCAGTAGCGGAGCATCGCGAAGGTGCCGACCTTGTCGACAACTGCCGTGATCAGTACCGCGACCGGGGCCGTGGCCTCCCCCATGGCGTTGGGCAGCCAGGTGTGCAGCGGCCACAGCGGCGCCTTCACGGCGAACGCGAAGAAGAAGCCCAGGAAGAGCCAGCGCTCCGTGTTGGTCGCCATCTCGAACGAGCCGTTGGCCCGGGCCTCGGCGATCTCCTGGAGCGAGAAGTTTCCGGCCACCACATAGAGGCCGATCACCGCGGCCAGCATGATCAGGCCGCCGACCAGGTTGTAGAGGAGGAACTTCACGGCGGCGTACGACCGTTGCGTCGCCGCGACCTCGTCGCCGTGCTCGTGGGCCTTGTCCCCGAAGCCGCCGATGAGGAAGTACATCGGGATGAGCATGGCTTCGAAGAAGATGTAGAAGAGGAAGACGTCGGTGGCCTCGAAGGAGATGATCACCATCGCCTCGACGGCCAGGATCAGTGCGAAGAAGCCCTGCGTCGGCCGCCAGCGGCCCGCAGCGAAGCTGCCAAGAGATTCAGCGCCCGTCTCGTGCGGGTCGGCGTCGTGCCAGCCCGCCAGGATGATGAACGGGATCAGCAGCGCGGTCAGCGCGACGAGCGCCACTCCGATGCCGTCCACACCCAGCTCGTACCGCACCCCGAAGTCCGCGATCCAGGCGTGGGATTCGGTGAGCTGGTAGCGGCCGCCGTCGGGATCGAAGCGGACCAGGACCACGATCGCCAGCACCAGGGTGGCCAGCGAGACGAGCAGCGCCAGCCACTTGGCGGCGACTCTTTGCGCGGCCGGCACGGCGGCCGTGGCGATCGCCCCGAGGGCCGGGAGCGCCGCCGTCGCTGTCAGCAGAGGAAACGACATCGGTATCAGACCGCCCTCATCAGCAGGGTCGCGGCGATGAGGATCGCCGCACCGCCGAACATCGAGACCGCGTACGACCGCGCGTACCCGTTCTGCAGCTTGCGGAGACGGCCGGAGAGGCCGCCCATCGAGGCCGCCGTGCCGTTGACGACGCCATCGACCAGGGTGTGGTCGACGTACACGAGGGAGCGGGTGAGGTGCTCCCCGCCGCGCACCAGTACGACGTGGTTGAAGTCGTCCTGGAGCAGGTCGCGCCGGGCCGCCCTGGTGAGCAGCGAACCGCGCGGGGCGACGGCCGGGACGGGACGGCGCCCGTACTGGGCGTACGCGATTCCGACGCCGATGACGAGCACCACCATGGTGGCCAGGGTGACCGTGGTGGCGCTGATCGGTGCGTCGCCGTGGTCGTGTCCGGTGATCGGCTCCAGCCAGTGCAGGAACCGGTCGCCGATGCTGAACAGGCCGCCCGCGAAGACCGATCCGAAGGCGAGCACGATCATCGGGATCGTCATCGACTTGGGCGACTCGTGCGGGTGCGGCTCATGGCCCTCGGCGTCCGGCTGCCAGCGCTTCTCCCCGAAGAAGGTCATCAGCATCACGCGCGTCATGTAGAACGCCGTGATGGCCGCGCCCAGCAGGGCCGCGCCGCCGAGGATCCAGCCCTCGGTGCCGCCCTTGGCGAAGGCCGCCTCGATGATCTTGTCCTTGGAGAAGAAGCCGGACAGGCCGGGGAAGCCGATGATGGCGAGGTAGCCGAGGCCGAAGGTGACGAAGGTGACCGGCATGTACTTCCGCAGGCCGCCGTACTTCCTCATGTCGACCTCTTCGTTCATGCCGTGCATGACCGAGCCGGCGCCGAGGAAGAGGCCGGCCTTGAAGAAGCCGTGTGTCACCAGGTGCATGATCGCGAAGACGTAGCCGATGGGGCCGAGGCCTGCGGCCAGCACCATGTAGCCGATCTGCGACATCGTCGACCCGGCGAGGGCCTTCTTGATGTCGTCCTTCGCGCAACCGACGATCGCACCGAAGAGGAGTGTGACGGCGCCGACCACGGTGACGACGAGCTGTGCGTCCGGCGCCGCGTTGAAGATCGCGCCGGAGCGGACGATCAGGTACACGCCCGCGGTCACCATCGTCGCGGCGTGGATGAGGGCCGAGACCGGTGTCGGGCCCTCCATCGCGTCGCCGAGCCAGGACTGCAGCGGCACCTGGGCGGACTTGCCGCAGGCCGCGAGGAGCAGCATCAGCGCGACGGCCGTGAGCTTGCCCTCGGTGGCGTCGCCGACGAGACCCGGCTCCTCATGGGTGCCGAGCAGCGGTCCGAAGGCGAAGGTCCCGAAGGTCGTGAACATCAGCATGATGGCGATCGACAGGCCCATGTCACCGACGCGGTTGACCAGGAAGGCCTTCTTCGCGGCGGTGGCGGCGCTGGGCTTGTGCTGCCAGAAGCCGATCAGCAGGTACGAGGCGAGGCCGACGCCCTCCCAGCCGACGTACAGCAGCAGGTAGTTGTCGGCGAGGACGAGCAGCAGCATCGCCGCAAGGAACAGGTTCAGATAGCCGAAGAAGCGGCGGCGCCGCTCGTCGTGCTCCATGTACCCGATCGAGTACAGGTGGATCAGCGAGCCGACGCCGGTGATCAGCAGGACGAACGTCATCGACAGCTGGTCCAGCTGGAAGGCGACGTCCGCCTGGAAGCCCTCGACCGGGATCCAGCTGAACAGGTGCTGGCCGATGGCCCGGTGCTCGGCGTCCTTGCCCAGCATGTCGGCGAAGAGGATCGCGCCGATCACGAAGGAGGAGGCCGCGAGGGCCGTACCGATCCAGTGGCCGACGGCGTCCAGCCGCCGGCCGCCGCACAGCAGTACGGCCGCTCCGAGCAGAGGCGCCGCTACGAGCAGCGCAATCAGGTTGTCCACGATTCAGCGACCCCTTACAGCTTCATCAGGCTGGCGTCGTCGACCGAGGCCGAGTGGCGGGAACGGAACAGCGACACGATGATCGCGAGCCCGACCACAACCTCCGCGGCGGCGACGACCATCGTGAAGAAGGCGATGATCTGGCCGTCGAGATTGCCGTGCATACGGGAGAAGGCGACGAACGCGAGATTGCAGGCGTTGAGCATGAGCTCGATGCACATGAACACCACGATCGCGTTCCGCCTGATCAGCACACCGGTGGCGCCGATCGTGAACAGGAGGGCGGCGAGGTAGAGGTAGTTGACGGGATTCACTTCGACGCCTCCTCTGTCTTCGTGCGCTCCAGGCGTTCCTCGGCGCGCTGTTCCAGGGCCTTCAGGTCGCTCAGCGCCTGGGTCGACACGTCACGGATCTGGCCGCGGTCCCGCAGCGTCTTGTTGACCGTGAGCTCGGACGGGGTGCCGTCCGGGAGGAGGCCCGCGATGTCCACCGCGTTGTGCCGGGCGTACACACCGGGCGCCGGCAGCGGCGGCAGGTGCTTGCCCTCACGGACCCGCTTCTCGGACATCTCGCGCTGGGTCAGCGCCCGTTCGGTGCGCTCGCGGTGGGTGAGGACCATGGCGCCGACGGCGGCCGTGATGAGCAGGGCGCCGGTGATCTCGAAGGCGAACACGTACTTCGTGAAGATGAGGGCCGCGAGGCCTTCCACGTTCCCGCCCGCGTTCGCCGCGGCCAGGCCGTTGAACTCCGTGATGGACGCGTTGCCGATGCCGGCGAACAGCAGGATGCCGAAGCCGAGTCCGCACACCAGGGCCAGCCAGCGCTGCCCCTTGATGGTCTCCGTCAGGGAGTCCGCCGCGGTGACACCGACGAGCATGACCACGAAGAGGAACAGCATCATGATCGCGCCTGTGTAGACGACGATCTGCACGATGCCCAGGAAGTAGGCGCCGTTGGCGAGGTAGAACACCGCCAGGATGATCATGGTTCCGGCCAGCGAGAGCGCACTGTGCACGGACTTCTTCATGAAGACGGTGGACAGCGCGCCGATCACGGCGACAGTGCCGAGGACCCAGAACTGGAAGGCCTCTCCGGTGGAGGTGGAGTAGGCAGCCAGGTTGCTCATGTGCCCACCCCCTCTTCCTCGGGCTTCTCGCCCCTGGAGACGGCGACCTGGCGCTGCGTACCGGGCGCGGCCTCCGTGACCAGGCCCTGGTAGTAGTCCTGCTCGTCCGTGCCGGGGAAGATCGAGTGCGGGCTGTCGACCATGCCCTCTTCGAGCCCGGCGAGCAGCTGCTCCTTGGTGTAGATCAGGTTGGCGCGGCTGCTGTCGGCGAGCTCGAACTCGTTCGTCATCGTCAACGCGCGCGTGGGGCACGCCTCGATGCACAGGCCGCACAGGATGCAGCGGGCGTAGTTGATCTGGTAGACGACGCCGTACCGCTCGCCCGGCGAGTAGCGCTCCTCGTCGGTGTTGTCCGCGCCCTCCACATAGATGGCGTCCGCGGGGCAGGCCCAGGCGCACAGCTCGCAGCCGACGCACTTCTCCAGGCCGTCCGGGTGGCGGTTGAGCTGGTGCCGGCCGTGGAACCGCGGGGCGGTGATCTTCGGCTGCTCCGGATACTGCTCGGTCAGCCGCTTCTTGAACATGGCCTTGAAGGTCACGCCGAAGCCGGCGACGGGGTTCTGGAAACCGGTCTTGGTCTCCTTCGGCTCCTCAGCCATCGGACCCCTCCTTTCCGTCACGAGATCCGCCAGTTGATCCGTCACTCGCAGTATCGGACCCACCACTGACAATCAACTCCCGCTCGCGGCGCGGGCCGCGCCGTGGCACCGGTGGAAGCTCCTGCCCCGGCAGCGGCGGCACGGGGAATCCACCGGCCATCGGGTCGAACACCGGGGTCTCGGCGGGCACTTCCTCGGCTCCCTGCTTCTCTCGGAAGATGTCCACGAGGAACGAGAGCAACAGCAGGACGAGGACGCCTCCGCCGACGTACAAGGCGATGTCGGCGAAGTCGTAGTTCTCGTTCCTGAGCGTCCGCACGGTCGCGACGAGCATCAGCCAGACCACGGAGACCGGGATGAGGACCTTCCAGCCGAGCTTCATGAGCTGGTCGTAGCGGACGCGAGGGAGTGTGCCGCGCAGCCAGATGAAGAAGAACAGCAGCAGCTGCACCTTCACCACGAACCAGAGCATCGGCCACCAGCCGTGGTTGGCGCCCTCCCAGAAGCTGCTGATGGGCCACGGGGCACGCCAGCCGCCCAGGAAGAGCGTCGTCGCCACGGCCGAGACCGTCACCATGTTCACGTACTCGGCGAGCATGAAGAGCGCGAACTTGATCGACGAGTACTCCGTGTTGAAGCCACCGACCAGGTCGCCCTCGGACTCCGGCATGTCGAAGGGGGCGCGGTTGGTCTCGCCGATCATCGTCACGATGTAGATCAGGAACGAGACCGGCAGCAGGACGATGTACCAGCGGTCCTGCTGTGCGTCGACGATCGTCGAGGTCGACATCGACCCCGAGTAGAGGAACACCGAGGCGAACGCGGCGCCCATGGCGATCTCGTACGAGATCATCTGCGCGCAGGACCGCAGACCACCGAGCAGCGGGTACGTGGATCCGGAGCTCCAGCCCGCGAGCACGATTCCGTAGATGCCCACCGAGGCGACCGCGAGGATGAAGAGCATCGCGATGGGCAGGTCCGTGAGCTGCATCGTGGTGCGGTGGCCGAAGATCGAGACCTCGTTGCCGGAGGGCCCGAAGGGGATCACCGCGATCGCCATGAAGGCCGGGATGGCCGCGACGACCGGTGCGAGGACGTAGACCACCTTGTCCGCGCGTTTGACGATGAGGTCTTCCTTGAGCATCAGCTTCACGCCGTCGGCGAGCGACTGGAGCATGCCCCAGGGGCCGTGCCGGTTGGGGCCGATGCGCAACTGCATCCAGGCGACGACCTTGCGCTCCCACACGATGGAGAAGAGCACGGTCACCATCAGGAAGGCAAAGCAGAAGACCGCCTTGACGACAACCAGCCACCAGGGGTCGGTGCCGAACATGGAGAGGTCTTCCGCGGCGAGGTACGGCGTCATGCCTCCACCTCCTTGGGGGCCTCGGTGGCGAGCGTCGCCGGACCGATGCGGACGAGTGCGCCGGGCAGCGCCCCGGTGTCGGAGGCGACGCCCCCTCCGGTGGAGTTCAGCGGGAGCCAGACCACCCGGTCGGGCATCTCGGTGATCTGCAGCGGCAGTTCGACCACTCCGAAGAGGCCGGTCACGGCCAGCAGGTCACCCTCCTTGACGCCCGCCTCGGCGGCCGTGGCGGGCGACACGCGTGCGCGTGCCGCGTGCCTGGTCCCGGCCAGCGCGTCGTCGCCCTCCTGGAGGCGGCCCTGGTCGAGCAGCAGGCGGTGACCCGCGAGCACGGCCTCCCCCGCGGCGGGCCGCGGCAGCCCCACCGCGGTCTCCAGGGGATCGGTGGCCCGCGGCCCGTCCCAGGCGCCCAGCCGGTCCAGCTCCCCGCGCGCGGTGCGCAGGTCCGGCAGACCGAGGTGTACGTCCATGGCGTCGGCCAGCATCTGCAGGACGCGTGCGTCGCTGGGCGCAAGCCGTCGGGTCATCTGGTCGGGCTTGAGCGCGGCCTCGAAGAGGCGTGCCCTGCCCTCCCAGTTGAGGAAGGTGCCCGCCTTCTCGACGACCGCGGCCACCGGGAGGACGACGTCCGCGTGCTCGGTGACCTCACTGGGACGCAGTTCGAGCGACACCAGGAAGCCCACTTCGGAAAGTGCTTCACGCGCGCGTGCCGGTTCGGGAAGGTCGGCGACCTCCACACCGGCGACGACCAGTGCCTGCAGCTCACCACTGGCCGCCGCTTCGACGATCTGCCCGGTGTCGCGGCCGTGCCGGTGCGGGAGTTCGGAGACTCCCCAGGCCACCGCGACCTCGTCCCGCGCGCGCGGGTCGGTCGCCGGACGTCCGCCCGGCAGCAGCGTGGGCAGTGCCCCCGCCTCGATCGCGCCGCGCTCTCCGGCCCGGCGCGGAATCCACACCAGCTGGGCGCCGGTCGCGGCCGCGGCCCGGACGGCGGCCGTGAGCCCGCCCGCCACGGCGGCGAGCCGCTCTCCGACAGCGATCACCGAGCCCTCGGCCTGCAGCGCCTCGGCGGCCCTGGCCCCGTCGCCCTCCAGACCGAATCCGCTCGCGAGCGCGTCCAGCCACTCGGTCTCGGTGCCGGGTGCGGCGGGCAGCAGCGTGCCGCCCGCCTTCTCCAGACCGCGCGTCGCGTGCGTGGCCAGCGAGAAGGTCTTCTGCCCGTGCGTGCGCCACGCCTTGCGCAGCCGCAGGAAGACACCCGGTGCCTCCTCCTCGGCCTCGAAACCGACGAGCAGGACGGCGGGCGCCTTCTCCAGAGAGGTGTACGTGACGCCCGTACCGTCGAGATCCCGTCCGCGTCCGGCGACCTTGGCGGCCAGGAAGTCGGCCTCCTCGCTGCTGTGCACGCGCGCGCGGAAGTCGATGTCGTTCGTGTCGAGGGCCACGCGCGCGAACTTGCTGTACGCGTAGGCGTCCTCGACGGTGAGACGGCCGCCGGTCAGCACGCCGGTCCTGCCGCGAGCCGCCAACAGCCCCTGAGCTGCGGCTTCCAGGGCCTCGGGCCACGAAGCAGGCTCAAGGACCCCTTCCGGGGAGCGCACCAGGGGCGTCTCGATCCGGTCCCGCTGCTGGGCGTACCGGAAGCCGAACCGCCCCTTGTCGCAGAGCCACTCCTCGTTGACCTCGGGGTCGGGAGAGGCGAGGCGCCGCATGACCTTGCCGCGCCGGTGGTCGGTGCGGGTGGCACAGCCGCCGGAGCAGTGCTCGCAGACGGAGTGCGAGGAGATGAGGTCGAAGGGGCGCGAGCGGAAGCGATACGCCGCCGAGGTCAGGGCGCCCACCGGGCAGATCTGGATGGTGTTACCGGAGAAGTACGACTCGAAGGGGTCGCCCTCTCCGGTACCGATCTGCTGGAGCGCGCCCCGCTCGACCATCTCGATCATCGGGTCGCCGGCGATCTGGTTGCTGAACCGGGTGCAGCGGGCGCACAGCACGCACCGCTCACGGTCGAGCAGTACCTGTGTGGAGATCGGGACCGGCTTCTCGTACGTCCTCTTCTTGCCCTCGAAGCGGGACTCGGCCTGGCCGTGCGACATGGCCTGGTTCTGCAGGGGGCACTCGCCGCCCTTGTCGCAGACCGGGCAGTCCAGCGGGTGGTTGATGAGCAGGAGCTCCATCACACCGTGCTGGGCCTTCTCGGCGACGGGCGAGGTCAGGTGGGTCTTGACGACCATCCCGTCCGTACAGGTGATCGTGCAGGACGCCATGGGCTTGCGCTGGCCCTCGACCTCGACGATGCACTGGCGGCAGGCGCCGGCCGGGTCGAGGAGCGGGTGATCGCAGAACCGCGGGATCTCGATGCCGAGTTGCTCGGCGGCCCGGATGACCAGGGTGCCCTTGGGCACGCTGATCTCCACGCCGTCGATCGTCAGCGCGACGAGGTCCTCCGGCGGGACCGCCGCTTCCCCGCCTCCGGAGGGAGCGCTGGTGGTCACTGTCATGCGTTCACCTCCGTGTGGTGGTCCGCCCAGACGGTCGACTTGGCGGGGTCGAAGGGGCAGCCGCGGCCCGTGATGTGCTGCTCGTACTCCTCGCGGAAGTACTTGAGCGAGGAGAAGATCGGCGAGGCGGCGCCGTCACCGAGGGCGCAGAACGACTTGCCGTTGATGTTGTCGGCGATGTCGTTCAGCTTGTCGAGGTCGGACATGACGCCCTTGCCGGCCTCGATGTCGCGCAGCAACTGCACGAGCCAGTACGTCCCTTCGCGGCACGGTGTGCACTTGCCGCAGGACTCGTGGGCGTAGAACTCGGTCCAGCGGGTGACCGCGCGTACGACGCAGGTCGTCTCGTCGAAGCACTGGAGCGCTTTGGTGCCGAGCATGGAACCCGCGGCGCCCACTCCTTCGTAGTCAAGAGGGACGTCGAGGTGCTCGTCGGTGAACATCGGGGTCGAGGAGCCGCCCGGTGTCCAGAACTTCAGCCGGTGTCCGGGGCGGATCCCGCCGCTCATGCCGAGGAGTTGGCGGAGCGTGATGCCGAGCGGGGCCTCGTACTGGCCCGGATTGGCGACATGGCCGCTGAGCGAGTAGAGCGTGAAGCCCGGGGACTTCTCGGTGCCCATCGACCGGAACCATTCCTTGCCCTTTTGCAGAATGGCGGGAACTGATGCGATCGATTCGACGTTATTTACAACAGTTGGGCACGCATAGAGGCCCGCGACGGCAGGGAAAGGGGGACGGAGCCGCGGTTGACCACGGCGGCCTTCGAGCGAGTCGAGCAGTGCGGTCTCCTCACCGCAGATGTACGCGCCCGCGCCCGCGTGCACGGTGAGCTGGAGGTCAAGGCCACTGCCCAGGATGTTCTCGCCGAGGTAGCCCGCCGCGTAGGCCTCACGTACGGCCTCGTGCAACCGCCGCAGTACGGGGACCACTTCACCACGCAGATAGATGAAGGCATGCGAAGACCGGATGGCATAACACGCGATCACAATGCCCTCGATGAGGCTATGCGGGTTCGCGAAGAGGAGCGGGATGTCCTTGCAGGTTCCCGGCTCCGACTCGTCGGCGTTGACAACTAGATAGTGAGGTTTGCCATCGCCCTGAGGAATGAACTGCCACTTCATTCCGGTAGGGAATCCAGCACCACCACGGCCACGCAGACCGGAGTCCTTGACGTACGCGATGAGTTCGTCCGGCGACATGGCGAGCGCCTTGCGCAGACCCTCGTACCCCTCGTGCCTTCGGTAGACGTCCAGAGTCCAGGACTTCTCCTCGTCCCAGAAGGCCGACAGCACGGGTGCGAGCAGCTTCTCGGGACTCGTCTCGCCCCCACGGTCGAATTCGCTCGCGTGGGCGGTGCCCCCGTTTTCGGGTGCCAAGGTCATCACTCCCCCTCCTCGGCGACAGGACCCGCCGGGTGGGACGGGTCGGACGCCGACGTGTCCTGCGGCGCGTCGTGTGAGCTCAGGTGCTCGGCGGGCGGCTGGTCCTTGGGGACCCCACCACGCGGATGTACTACGCGCACAGGCTGCGTCTCGCCCTTGGCCAGGCGCAGCCCGATCAGTGAGGCCGGTCCCCCGCTGCCACCCGCCTCGACGGCGCCCTCGCGCTCGTCGGGGAAGCCCGCCAGGATCCGGGCGGTCTCCTTGAAGGTGCACAGGGGGGCGCCCCGGGTGGGGTCGACCTGGGCTCCCGCGCGCAGGTCGTCCACGAGGCGCTTCGCGGAGGCCACGGTCTGGTTGTCGAAGAACTCCCAGTTGACCATCACGACCGGCGCGAAGTCGCAGGCCGCGTTGCACTCGATGTGCTCCAGGGTGACCTTGCCGTCGTCGGTGGTCCCGCCGTTGCCGACGCCCAGGTGGTCCTGGAGGGCCTCGAAGATGGCGTCGCCGCCCATGACGGCGCACAGGGTGTTGGTGCACACACCCACCTGGTAGTCACCGCTCGGCCCGCGCCGGTACATGGAGTAGAAGGTCGCGACGGCGGCGACCTCGGCCGTGGTCAGGTCGAGGACCTCCGCGCAGAACCGCTGCCCGGTGCGCGTGACATGGCCCTCCTCCGACTGCACGAGATGCAGCAACGGAAGGAGCGCGGAGCGGGAGTCCGGGTAGCGGGCGATGATCTCGCGCGCGTCGGTCTCCAGCCGGGCCCGGACGTCGTCCGGGTAGGCGGGCGCGGGCAGTTGGGGCATGCCCAGGCCTACACCCTGGGAGGGAGTGGTGGTCACCGGTCGACGCCTCCCATCACGGGGTCGATGGACGCGACGGCGACGATGACGTCGGCGACCTGGCCGCCCTCGCACATCGCCGCCATGGCCTGAAGGTTGGTGAAGGACGGGTCGCGGAAGTGGACCCGGAAGGGGCGGGTGCCTCCGTCGGAAACGGCGTGCACCCCGAGTTCCCCCTTGGGTGACTCGACCGCCGCGTACGTCTGTCCCGGCGGGACGCGGAAGCCTTCGGTCACCAGCTTGAAGTGGTGGATCAGGGCCTCCATGGAGGTGCCCATGATCTTCTTGATGTGGTCGAGGGAGTTGCCGAGACCGTCGGGGCCGAGCGCGAGCTGGGCGGGCCAGGCGATCTTCTTGTCGGTGACCATGACCGGGCCGGGCTGCAGCCGGTCCAGGCACTGCTCGACGATGCGCAGGGACTGGCGCATCTCCTCCAGGCGGATCAGGAAGCGCCCGTAGGAGTCGCAGGTGTCGGCGGTCGGGATCTCGAAGTCGTACGTCTCGTAGCCGCAGTAGGGCTGCGACTTGCGCAGGTCGTGCGGCAGGCCCGCGGAGCGCAGGACCGGGCCGGTGGCGCCGAGGGCCATGCAGCCGGCCAGGTCGAGATAGCCGACATCCTGCATACGGGCCTTGAAGATGGGGTTCCCGGTGGCGAGCTTGTCGTACTCGGGAAGGTTCTTCGTCATCTTCTTCACGAACTCGCGGATCTGGTCCACCGCGCCCGGCGGCAGGTCCTGGGCGAGTCCGCCGGGGCGGATGTACGCGTGGTTCATCCGCAGGCCGGTGATCAGCTCGTAGATGTCGAGAATGAGTTCACGATCACGGAAGCCGTAGATCATGATCGTGGTGGCGCCCAGCTCCATACCACCGGTGGCGATGCACACCAGGTGGGAGGAGAGCCGGTTCAGCTCCATCAGGAGCACGCGGATGATCGTGGCGCGGTCGGGGATCTGGTCCTCGATGCCGAGGAGCTTCTCGACGGCGAGACAGTAGGCCGCCTCGTTGAAGAAAGGCGTCAGATAGTCCATGCGTGTCACGAACGTGGTGCCCTGCGTCCACGTGCGGAACTCGAGGTTCTTCTCGATGCCGGTGTGCAGATAGCCGATGCCGCAGCGGGCCTCGGTGACCGTCTCGCCGTCGATCTCCAGGATGAGCCGGAGCACGCCGTGCGTGGACGGGTGCTGCGGGCCCATGTTGACGATGATGCGCTCGTCGTCGGACTTCGCGGCCGACTGGACGACCTCGTCCCAGTCGCCGCCGGTGACCGTATATACAGTGCCCTCGGTCGTCTCGCGGGCCGCGGCGGCGGACGCGCCGGGGGAAGGGGTCTGCGTGCTCATGAGTACGACCTCCGCTGGTCCGGAGCCGGGATCTGGGCGCCCTTGTACTCGACGGGGATGCCGCCGAGGGGGTAGTCCTTGCGCTGCGGAAAGCCCTGCCAGTCGTCCGGCATCATGATCCGCGTCAGCGCCGGGTGACCGTCGAAGATCAACCCGAAGAAGTCGTACGTCTCGCGCTCGTGCCAGTCGTTCGTCGGGTACACGGCGACGAGCGAGGGGACGTGCGGGTCGGCGTCGGGGGCGCTGACCTCCAGGCGGATCAGCCGGTTGTGGGTGATCGAGCGCAGGTGGTAGACGGCGTGCAGTTCGCGGCCCTTGTCGTGCAGGTAGTGGACACCTGAGACGCCGGTGCACAGTTCGAAGCGCAGGGCCGGGTCGTCGCGCAGGGTCTGGGCGACCGGAACCAGGTACTCGCGTTCGATGTGGAAGGTGATCTCGTCGCGGTCGACGACCGTCTTGTCGATCACGTTCTCGGGGACGAGTCCCTGTTCTTCCAGGGCGCCTTCGAGTTCGTCGGCGACCTCGTCGAACCAGCCGCCGTACGGGCGGGTGGTCGGGCCCGGCAGCCGGATCGAGCGGACCAGGCCGCCGTAGCCGGAGGTGTCGCCGCCGTTGTTGGCGCCGAACATGCCGCGCTGGACGCGGATCTCCTCGCCGCCCTCGCCCCGCATGCCGGGCAGGTTGGAGGCGCCGAGGTCCTTCTCGGGGTTGACCCCGTTGCTGGCGTCGCTCACCGCAGCAGCCCCTTCATCTCGATGGTGGGGAGCGCCTTGAGCGCCGCTTCCTCCGCCTCGCGGGCCGCCTCCTCGGCGTTCACGCCGAGCTTGGAGGTCTGGATCTTGTGGTGGAGCTTGAGAATCGCGTCGATCAGCATCTCGGGCCGCGGCGGGCAGCCGGGCAGATAGATGTCGACCGGGACGATGTGGTCAACACCCTGCACAATTGCGTAGTTGTTGAACATTCCACCCGATGAGGCACAAACCCCCATGGAGATCACCCACTTGGGGTTGGGCATCTGGTCGTAGACCTGTCGCAGCACCGGCGCCATCTTCTGGCTGACCCGGCCGGCGACGATCATCAGGTCCGCCTGCCGCGGTGATCCGCGGAAGACCTCCATACCGAAGCGCGCCAGGTCGTAGCGCCCCGCACCGGTCGTCATCATCTCGATGGCGCAGCAGGCGAGTCCGAACGTGGCGGGGAAGACGGACGACTTACGCACCCAGCCCGCGGCCTGCTCGACGGTGGTCAGCAGGAATCCGCTCGGCAGTTTTTCTTCGAGTCCCATGTCTTAAAGGCCCCTCAGTCCCATTCCAGGCCGCCGCGCCGCCATACGTACGCGTACGCGACAAAGACGGTGAGCACGAAGAGCAGCATCTCCACGAGCCCGAAAACACCCAGGGCGTCGAAGGTGACGGCCCAGGGGTAGAGGAAGACGATCTCGATGTCGAAGACGATGAAGAGCATCGCCGTCAGGTAGTACTTGATGGGGAATCGCCCGCCGCCGGCCGGCGTGGGGGTCGGCTCGATACCGCACTCGTAGGCCTCGAGCTTGGCTCGGTTGTACCGCTTTGGACCGATAAGCGTGGCCATGACCACGGAGAAGATCGCAAAGCCTGCCCCGAGGGCTCCCAGTACGAGGATCGGCGCATACGCGTTCACGCTCCTCGCTCCTCTCAGTCGGCGTTGACTGCTGGCGGTTGCGTCGGACAGGTACCTCCGCCCCGCGTGCCTCACGAGCCCCACCCGTCCCGGCGAAGATCGCGCACATGTGAAGCAGGTCACAAGCCCAACTGCCCCGCATCTTATGCCCGCCGGTCTGTGATCTGCGACACGGGGTACGACAACGACTTTGTGATCTCCACCACCTGGCGAACGATCATGAAGTCGGACGAGCGTCGATCTTCGTACGTGAAGCGTCCAACCGGTCACGAGAGGTGATATTCCTGCTCGTCACCCCAGGTCCAGGACGGCGTCTCCATATCAAGAGACTTCCGCTGCATGCAAATTGGTGCTGGACGCACGGACTTGATAGAGGGCGCGTTCACACGCCAGAGGGAGGGCGACGGACGGATGTGGACGCGTGCACGCGTTCACGAACGGCGACGGCCGGGGAGCCCGCGCGAGACGCCGTCGCCGCGGTGACCGTTCCGTGACCTGTGCCACATCTCCCTATGGTCCAGATAAGCCGGGCTTGGCCATCAATCCAACCGGTGATAGGCGCCGGGCAATCCGGACGTAATGCGGAAAGCCCATGATCACGGGCTTGATGGGCCGTGTCCGCAATGCCCGTTACGGCGTCAATAAGGAGTGACGCCAGGTGAATTCGACACAGGGATTGAACAACTGTGGCGCAGCACACGTTTCTTGAAGGTATGAGGGAGTCCCTGGTACCGGTTGTTCTCATGTCCCACACCGCTCACATACGCAGCCACCGGAAACCCCGCCGCAACGGGTCGACGCTCGCGATGCGCGCCGGAGTTGCCGGTGGCGTTCTCAGCACCCTGGCAGTGGCCGGGGCGTCGGGTTCGGCGAACGCCGCCGAGTCGTCCACGACGCAGACGCTCGACCTGTCCGCTCTGACGGCCGATCTGGCCACTCAGATCGCGCAGTCCGCGGACGCCACCCAGCAGGCAGCGGCGAACTACGAGCTGCAGGCGGAGCGAGACGCTGCCGCCGCCGCGGCCGCGCAGCAGGCGAAGACGGACCTCGCCGACGCGAAGGCGAAGGCAGCGGCCAAGAAGAAGGCCGACGAGGCCGCGCGCAAGGCCGCCGCCGAGGAGGCCGCCTCGCGCTCCGCGGAGCGGACCACCCTGTCCGCCTCCACGTCGACGTCCACGACCGTCTCGGCCCCGGCCAGCGGCAGTGTCGCGACCGTTATCGCCTTCCTCAAGGCGCAGGTCGGCGACGCGTACGTGATGGGCGGCACGGGCCCCAACTCGTGGGACTGCTCCGGTCTCGTGCAGGCCGCGTTCAAGCAGGCCGGCGTGGACCTGCCGCGCGTCTCCAGCGACCAGTCGACGGCCGGCACGCCGGTCTCGCTGTCCAACCTCGCGGTCGGGGACATCCTGTACTGGGGCTCGGCCGGTTCGGCGTACCACGTGGGTGTGTACATCGGCGACGGCCAGTACCTGGACGCGGCCAACCCCTCCAAGGGTGTGGTGATTCAGGACCTTTCGGGCTACCCCGCCACCGGTGCGGTGCGCGTCCTCTGAGTCGCAGGACTGAGCTGAGCCGCACGATTCTTCACGGCTCGGGGCCGTCGCTTCTTCACGGCTGAGGGCCGTCGCTTCTTCACGGCTGAGGGCCGTCGCTTCTTCACGGCTGAGGGCCGTCGCTCGGGAGAGCGGCGGTCCCTTCGCCATGTCCGGTTCCCCGCCGGGCGCGCTGTCGGCGCCGTGCGGGGTGCGCTGTGGCGCTGTGCCAGGTGTTCTGCTGTTGTGGAGCCGCAAGGGCTCACAAGGGCCCCCAGGGCTTCACAACAGCCCCACACCTGAAGGAGACACAGTCATGCCCCGAGTGTTCGTACAGGGCAAGCCCGTCGACTCGTACCCGGCGCTCTCGCCGGAGGCCCGGCGCGGGGTGGTGCGGCGGATCACCGAGGCCGGGGAAGAGGTGCTGCACCGGCCTTGTCGGGACGTGACCGAGTTCGGTCCCGATCTCGCGGCGCTCATCGGCGACATGTTCCTGACGATGCGCGTCGCGGACGGAGCGGGCCTCGCCGCCAATCAGGTGGGCGTCGATCTGCGCCTGTTCGTGTACGACTGCCCGGACGACGACGGAGTCCGGCATGTCGGCCATATCGCCAACCCGGTACTGGATCAACTCGCCCCGGCCGGACGGCGGCTCCTCGACGAGGGAGAGGGGTGCCTGTCGGTGCCGGGCGCCGTCATGGACGTACCCCGCCCCGATCGCGCCGTCGTACGCGGCTTCGACAAGGACGGGAACGCCCTCACGGTCGAGGGAACGGGGTACTTCGCCCGCTGCCTCCAGCACGAGACCGACCACGTCAACGGCCAGGTCTACCTGGACCGGCTCTCCAAGCGGGAACGGCGGGAAGCGCTCCGGCAGATGGCGGACCGGCGGGAGCGGGTCGTCGCCCGCCGCGCCGCCAGGACGGCGGAACTCGACCGCTGATCAGGCCATCGCGAGAAAGCTGATCAGGCCTTCGGAGCCACCTTCGACAGTCCGTTGATGATGCGGTCCATCGCGTCGCCGCCCGTCGGGTCCGTCAGGTTGGCGAGCATCTTCAGCGTGAACTTCATCAGGATCGGGTGGGTCAGGCCGCGCTCCGCCGCGATCTTCATGACCTTCGGGTTGCCGATGAGCTTCACGAAGGCGCGGCCGAGCGTGTAGTAGCCGCCGTAGGTGTCCTTGAGCACGCGCGGGTAACGCTGGAGGGCCAGTTCACGCTGGCCGGGAGTGGCCCGCGCGTGCGCCTGGACGATGACGTCGGCGGCGATCTGCCCGGACTCCATGGCGTAGGCGATGCCCTCGCCGTTGAAGGGGTTCACCAGGCCGCCGGCGTCGCCGACCAGCAACAGCCCCTTGGTGTAGTGCGGCTGGCGGTTGAAGGCCATGGGGAGGGCGGCGCCGCGGATCGGGCCCGTCATGTTGTCCGGGGTGTAGCCCCAGTCCTCCGGCATCGACGCGCACCACGCCTTGAGGACCTCGCGCCAGTCCAGTTCCTTGAAGGAGTCGGAGGTGTTCAGGACACCGAGGCCGACGTTCGACGTGCCGTCGCCCATGCCGAAGATCCAGCCGTAGCCGGGGAGGAGACGGTCCTCGGCTCCCCGGCGGTCCCAGAGCTCCAGCCAGGACTCCAGGTAGTCGTCCTCGTGACGCGGGGAGGTGAAGTACGTACGGACCGCGACGCCCATCGGGCGGTCCTCGCGGCGGTGCAGGCCCATCGCCAGGGAGAGGCGGGTGGAGTTCCCGTCGGCCGCGACGACCAGCGGCGCGTGGAAGGTGACCTCGCGCTTCTCGCCCGAGTCTCCCAGCTTCGCGTGCACGCCGGTGATGCGGCCGGTGCGGTCGTCGATGATCGGGGCGCCGACGTTGCAGCGCTCGTAGAGGCGCGCGCCCGCCTTCTGTGCCTGGTGCGCGAGCTGCTCGTCGAAGTCGTCGCGCTTACGGACGAGTCCGTAGTCGGGGAAGGTGGCGAGATCCGGCCAGTCGAGCTGGAGGCGGACGCCGCCGCCGATGATGCGCAGGCCCTTGTTGCGGAGCCAGCCGGCCTCTTCCGAGATGTCGATGCCCATGGAGACGAGCTGCTTGGTGGCGCGCGGGGTCAGACCGTCGCCGCAGACCTTCTCCCGTGGGAACGCGGTCTTCTCCAGGAGCAGGACGTCGAGTCCGGCCTTGGCCAGGTAGTACGCGGTGGTCGAACCGGCTGGCCCGGCCCCGACGACGATGACATCGGCGGTGTTTTCGGAGAGGGGCTGGGGCTCGGTCACGGCGGGTTCTCCCCAAGATTCGCAATCAACGTGCCGATGGGCACTGGACATGGGCAGTCTATGCAGCGGTACTGATCACCTGGCTGAAGGGCTGCCCCGTGAACCGAGCTCTCCCCGACGTGACACTCCGAGTCCCCACCGACGAGGACGCCTTCACCTGGTACCGGATCTTCGCCGACCCGGAGGTCATGGAGTTCCACGGGGGCAGAGCGGCCGAGCTGTCCGTGTACGAGGAGCTCACCGCGCGCCAGCGCCGGCATGACGCGGAGCTCGGCTTCTGTCTGTGGACCATGCTCGGCTCGCAGGGTGAGGTGCTGGGGTTCACCGGCGCGCAGCCGTGGCCTCGGGAATGGGGACCCACGGGCGAGATCGAGATCGGCTGGCGGCTCGGGCGGGCGCACTGGGGCAAGGGGTACGCCATGGCGGCCGCCCTCGCGACCCTGGAGAGGGTGCGTGCGGCAGGCGTCCCCCACGTCGTCGCCGTGGTCCGAGCCGACAACGAGCGGTCCATCGGCCTGACCCGGCGCCTCGGCATGGAACTGGCCGAGCACTTCCTGCACCCCGAGCTGGGGCAGCCCGCGCACTGCTACCGGCTGGCCTTCTGACCGCTGCCGGCAAACCACCCGACGGCTTCCGGAAGGGCACAGCCGGGGCTTACCCTTCCGGTACCGCTGGGGGTGACGTCCGTGCGCCTAACACCCAAAACACCCGAAGTGCGCGTGCCGCGGCTCGTGGGCCTGATGGCTGTGGACGCGCGTGAGACGGCCGATGCGCGAGGTGTGCTGCTCGCCACGCCCGACCGGCCCGACTTCCATCTCACGGTCGTCGACTATGTCGTACGGCAGTATCCGCCGCCCGATGCGGAGGTGCCGCGCGGCACCGTGATCACCGTGTGGTTCGACTTCGGTGACTCCGAGGGCGGCGGGGGCGCGGGGGTGCGTGAACCGCGCCGGACCGGTCCCCCGCCGGGCGGTCTGTACCGCGAACTCGACGAGCCGGGCGACCCGTTCGATGTCCTCAGGTACTGACGACCGGAGCCCATGACCGTAAGGCCCGCACGCAGCCCTCGGCTCAGGAGGCCTCGGCTCAGGAGGCCTTGAAACCCCGGTGGAGTGCCACAACCCCGCCCGTCAGGTTCCGCCAGGCCACCTTGGACCAGCCCGCCTTGCGCAGGCGCTCGGCCAGCGCGGGCTGGTCGGGCCACGCACGGATGGACTCGGCGAGATAGACGTACGCGTCGGGGTTGGAGGAGACGGCACGGGCGACCGGCGGCAGCGCGCGCATCAGGTACTCCGTGTAGACGGTGCGGAAGGGCGCCCAGGTCGGGTGCGAGAACTCGCAGATCACGACGCGGCCGCCGGGCTTGGTCACCCGGTACAGCTCGCGCAGCGCCGCGTCCGTGTTCTGCACGTTGCGCAGCCCGAAGGAGATCGTGACGGCGTCGAAGGTGTCGTCCTTGAAGGGCAGCTTCGTCGCGTCGCCCGCGGTCAGCGGCAGCCAGGGGTGGTGCTTCTTGCCGACGCGGAGCATCCCGAGGGAGAAGTCGCAGGGGACGACGTACGCGCCGGTACGGGCGAAGGGGAGGGACGAGGTGGCCGTGCCCGCCGCCAGGTCCAGGATCTTCTGCGCGGGCCGCGCGTCGACCGCCTTCGCGACCTCCTTGCGCCACACCCGGTCCTGGCCGAGGGAGAGCACGTCGTTCGTCAGGTCGTAGCGTTCCGCGACGTCGTCGAACATCGAGGCGACTTCGTGCGGCTGCTTGTTCAGGGATGCGCGGGTCACGCTCCCATTGTGGCAGTACGGACCGGGCGACTCTCCAGCGCCCGGCCCGTACGCCGGTCTCCATAAAAAGGGCCTTACCGCCCTACGGCAGCAGTTTCGGCTTCTTCTTCGCCGCGACGTCCTCGACCCAGCCGAAGAGCGGGATCGCGATCCAGATCAGCACCCAGCCGATGCCGAACATGAACCACTGGCTCTCCAGCGGCAGCCATTTCTCGAACGCGGGAACCTTCCAGAACTGGTCGATCAGTGGAACCGCCAGTACCAGTGCGATCTCGTGCCAGAGATAGATCGTCACGGCCCGCCCATTGAAGATCGTCACGATCCGATCGAGCCGTTTGAAGCGGGCCAGCCACGCGAAGTCGACGTCGTAGTGCGCCTTGAAGTACATCAGGAGCGTCACGAAACCGGCCGACCAGAAGGCCTGCGCGAGCGGGATCTCGTCCAGGTCGTAGGTGCCGAACTCCCCTTGGTGGGCGAAGGCGTACCAGCCGCCGTACGCCAGCGCGGCCAGCGACACCAGGACCACCGGTGGAGGTCTCAGCCGCTGGAGCACGCCCTCGCGGTGCGCGAAGCCGAGGAGCCAGCAGAACAGATAGGTGGCGAGGTCCGTGATCGCGCTGCCGAAGCGGTTCCACGGCGGCGTCCACCCGTACTGGAACACCACGATCGGGACGAGGGAGAGCAGCAGGACCGGGATCGGTGCCTTCCGGAAGATCCACAGGAGCAGCGGCGACAGCAGTACGAACCAGAGGTATGTCCGCAGGTACCAGAGGATCTCCCAGGCCTGGACGCCCCAGTGGTTGCCCGGCGGGTCACCGAGCGGCACGATCCAGAAGACGATCTGCCAGCCCGGCATCCAGTCGTGGATGAGCATCGCCACCACGACGAAGAACCCCCAGAACCAGAAGGGTGGCAGCAGCCGCCGCATCCGGCTCCTGACCACCTTGAACGCGGGGCGTTCCAGGGACTTGGCCATCAGGGTGCCGGCGAGCGCGAACATCACGCCCATCGACGGGAAGACCAGGCCCGCCCACGCCCAGCCGAAGGTGTGGTAGGTCACCACCCGGACGAGGGCGACGGCACGCAACGCGTCGAAGTAGCGGTCGCGGCCGCCGGCCTTGGGCTCGGGCGGGGACTCCGGCTCGGGCTCCGACTCCCGCTCCGGCGCCAACTCCGGCTCCCGCTCCGGCTCTTCCAGTACGGGGGCCGGCGGGGCGGCGGTCGAGACGCCTTCGGGCTCCTCGGGAACGTACGGCCAGGGCTGCTCGTACGGCGCGGGCTGCCCGTACGGCTGCTGTACGTACCCCTGTGCCGCCTGGTCGTACTGCTGCGGATACCCCTGCGCATACGGCTGAGGCTGCTCCCCGTACCCGTAGCCGTACTCCTGTTGCTGCCCCGGCTGCTCCGGCCCCCAGCTCACCTAGCTCACCCCCGCCGGGGTACCGACCTCGCCCGTGCGCTTGAGCTTCTGCCAGCGGAGTCGTCCGCCGGTGAGGGCCGTGACGCTGGAGTGGATCAGGACCAGGTACATCATCTGGCGGTAGGCGAGTTGCTGGAGCGGCATCATCGCGAGGTAGCGGTACTTCTCCTTGTCGAGGCGGAAGGCGTAGGCCGCGCAGAAGAGTTGGATACCGAGGACGGCCAGCCAGGCGAGCAGCGCCGCCTTGAAGTCCACGAAGATCATCGAGTAGACGGTGAACACGTCGATGAGCGGCGCGAAGATCGGCGTGAAGATCTGGAAGATCACGACGAGCGGCATGCCGACGCGGCCGAAGCGGCCCGAAGGCCCCCTGTCTATAAGGGACTTACGGTGCTTCCACAGCGCCTGCATGGTGCCGTACGACCAGCGGTAGCGCTGCGACCAGAGCTGTTTGAAGGAGCCCGGCGCCTCCGTCCAGGCGATGGCGTGCTCCTGGTAGACGACCCGCCAGCCGCCGCGGTGCATGGCGATGGTGATGTCGGTGTCCTCGGCGAGCGTGTCCTCGCTCATGCCGCCGACCTCGAGCACGGCGTCCCGGCGGAACGCGCCGATCGCGCCCGGGATGGTGGGCATGCAGCGCAGCAGGTCGTACATGCGGCGGTCGAGATTGAAGCCCATCACGTACTCGATGTGCTGCCAGGCGCCGATGAGGGTGTTGCGGTTGCCGACCTTGGCGTTGCCCGCGACCGCGCCGATCTCCGGGCGCGCGAAGGGCTGCACGAGCTGGTGCACGGCGTCCGGCTCGAAGACGGTGTCGCCGTCCATCATCACGACGATGTCGTAACTCGCGTTGCGCACACCGTTGTTGAGCGCGGCGGGCTTGCCCGCGTTCTCCTGGCGGATGACGCGGACGTTCGGCATGCCGAGCGACTCCGCGATCTCCTTCGTGCCGTCCGTGGAGCCGTCGTCGACGACGATGATCTCGATCGGATGGGTACTCTCCGCCAGCGAGCGGAGGGTGTTGGCGATGCACTCCTTCTCGTTGTACGCGGGCACGATCACGGTCACCGGCCTGGTGACCGTCGGCCCCCAGCTGAACTCGCCGCGCTTGCCGCGTTTCCTGTTGCGCTGTCTGTGGTGCCGGCGGGCGAGGACCAGCATCATCCCGAACCTGCCCATGACGGCGAAGCCGACGACGGCCAGGAACCAGGCGAGTACCGGTACGACCCACTCGGCGACCGCGACCGCCGCGACGAGCGCCTTGCCCTCGTAGAGGGTGGCGCCGGTGGCCCTGGTCTGGGCTGCCTGCTCGGTGTTCCGGCCGGCGGTTCCCTGCGCCGCCGGTGGCAGCTGACCGGACTGGGCGGCCTGACCGGACGGGGCTGCCTGACCGGGCTGTTGAGCGACCCCGACTGCTGCCGCGTCGCCCGAGTCCTCACTGCGCAGCTTGGCCTCGGCGCCGCTGACCGTGGTGAAGGAGTAGCCCTTCGCCTTCATGTCCTTGATGTACGTGCCGAGCGCCTTGACCGTCTGCGCGCGGTCACCGCCCGCGTCGTGCATGAGGACGACGGCGCCCTTGCCATCCTTGGGCGTGGCCCCCTTGATGATCTCCGAGACACCCGGCTGCTTCCAGTCGTCGCTGTCGTCGTCGACGAAGACGGTGGTGTAGTCCAGGGCGCCGACCTCCTGGTAGACGGGCCAGCTGTAGTTGTCGACGGCGTCGATCTCGGCGGAGTACGGGGCACGGAACAGCGTCGTCTGGATCCCCGCGGCACCCGCCAGTGCGAGCTGCGTCTGTTTCAACTCGCGCTGGAGCCGCGCCGTGCTCTGGTAGGAGAGGTCGACGTGCGTGAAGGTGTGGATGCCCACCTCGTTGCCCTGGGTCACCAGGTCCTTCACGATGCCCGGATTGCGCGAGACCGCCGAACCGACCATGAAGAACGTGGCACGTACGTCGTTCTCCTCAAGGATCTTGAGGATCTGGGGAGTCCAGGTCGGGTTGGGGCCGTCGTCGAAGGTGAGCACGATGGTCTTGTCGGGCACGGACTGCGTCTTCTCCGCGCCGTTGTCGAACGTCAGGATGGGGCCGCCGTCAAGGACCTTCTGGGGAACCTTGTCGTAGGCCGCGCCGTCGCGGATGCGCGAGTCGTTGCCGATCTCCGAGCGCAGATAGCCGTCCAGGAGCATCACGCTGGAGAGGGCCACCAGGAGCAGCACGGCAAGGATCACACGCGGTTTCTGCAGTGCCGCGGCCCTGCCGGCTGCCCGCTCCATCCTGGAGGGGGCCCGCCGGCGGCCGCGCGAGGTCGTCGTCGTCATAAGTGTCGCTGCGCTCCGGTCAGTTGGCGCCGGTGGAGGCGGACGCGGAGGGGGACGCGGAGGAAGACGGGGCTTCCCCGGTGGGTACGTCGGTGGGTACGCCGGAGGGTGTCGCGTCCGCGGGCTGCGCGGGCGGGGTCCCGGTGCGGGCCAAGCCGCCCGGCAGCAGTCCGTGACCCCCGGCTCCGGGTGCGCCTCCTGCCTGGCCGCCCCTGAAGGGAATGAGTGCGGAAGGCGTCACCGAGATGCCCCAGCCCATGAAGGCCATGCCGAGCACGACCGCGTAACCGAGGCAGACGACACCGACGAGGGTGCCGACCCGGCGCAGCAGACGTGATCTGCGCCCGGAGTTGTCAACGAACACGGGGCCGTCGGCGGGACCGTCCGCGGACCCGTCGCCACGTTTCCTGCGGCGGCCCGGCGCAGTGGTTCGGTTTTCGATGGCGGACTCGGATTGCATTCCCCAGACATTAGGTGGGGTTTATGTGTCAAAAACTCTGTTTCTCATGTGAGGCGCCAATGAGAAGCGTCTCATCCTGTCTTTTCCCTAAGAGAATCCACCGGCATCCTCCCAGCTCAGGAAGGTCCTATATAGACCTTATGCGCCATTTTCACGACCGACTTATCCGATTCGCGAGCACTTTCCCGTGAGTCGCCTGTACCCTTCCTGTATTCAGGATTCACGGTCGGATGTGACACCTTTCCATTGCGGAAACACACTTTGTTTCCATCCTGAGACAGAAATCACGAGAGCGGGTGCATGCGCGATGAGGAGTTTCCTGAAGCCGGCCGCCGGGCTCGTCTGCCTGGTGGCTCTGGCCTGTGGGGGGTGCTCCTCGGGCGGCAACGACGGTTCGGGCGCGGCGACTTCGGAGCCCTCAGGGGCCGCGTCGTCCCCCTCACAGAGCGAGTCGTCGTCCACCTCGTACGCCCCGTATGTGAGCGCCACGGACGCCTCCGACACGGACTCCACCGGGTCCCCGACGACGTACAACCTGGCTTTCGTGATCTCGGACGGCAGCGACTGCACGCCGACGTGGAACGGCACGGACGCGATCGACGACTCGGCCGTGACGTCCCGGATCTCCGCGCTCACGGAGTCCGGCGCGGATGTGCGCGTCTCCTTCGGCGGAGCGTCCGGCAAGGAGCTCGCCGAGACCTGCGACAGCGCGTCGGCGCTCGCGTCGGCCTACGGCTCCGCGCTCGACGCCGCCGGTTCGAGCCAGGCGGACTTCGACATCGAGGGTGACGCGCTGGCCGACTCCGCCTCGGTCGCCCTGCGCTCCGAGGCGATCGCGCTGCTCCAGAAAGAGCGCCCCGACCTCCAGGTCTCCTTCACCCTGCCCGTGATGCCCTCCGGCCTCGACGCCGACAGCCTGGCGCTCCTGGAGTCCGCCAACGACAACTCCGTGGCGGTCTCCACCGTCAACATCATGACCATGAACTACGGCAGTTCGTACGACGGTGACATGGGCGACTACGCGATCACCTCCGCCAAGGCCGCCCACACGCAGCTGGAGGACGTCTTCGGCCTCTCCTCCGAGAACGCCTGGCACGGCCTCGCCCTCACCTCGATGATCGGCGTCAACGACGTCGCCAACGAGACGTTCACACTGTCCGACGCGGCCCAGGTCAAGACGTTCGCCGACGAACAGGGGATCGCCTGGGTCTCGCTCTGGTCCACCTTCCGCGACCAGCAGTGCGAGGACGGCTCGTCGAACGACGACGCGGCCACGGACTGCAGTGGGGTCGAGCAGAGTGCGGGGGCGTTCGCGGAGGCGCTCGCCGGATGACCGGGTGACTTAACGGCGCCGGTGCACCAGGCGCCCCGCGCACACGGTGGCGATGCAGGTGCTGCCGTCGGCGTCGAAGACCGCGAGGTCGGCACGTCCGTTGTCGGCGATCGCGGTCTTCTTCATGTGCGGGAGTACGGCGATGTCGTTGCGGGAGGCGGCGGTGCGCAGGTCGGGCGTGCCGGCGTACTGCGCCAGTACGGCGGTGGCGCCCGACTTCAGTACGGCGTGCAGGCGTTCGCGCGGTGACGGCGCCTCGGGCAGCGGCCCCTCGTGAACGAGGGCGGGCCCGATGACCCCGGGCCACTGCCGCACCCGCGCCCCCGGAAACCGCTCGCGCAGCTCGTCGAGCGTGCCGACGCCGGCGATCCGGTCACCGTCGACGGCGACCCCGGCATCCTTGAGCGGCTCACCGTCCCAGGCGCGCCGCACCTCGTCGGCGGCGTGAATCGTCAGCACGGCTGAGTCGGTTCTCAGTTGTCAGTTGGACGCGAGCAGCTTCAACTCGGGGTGTGCCGTGCCGCCCTCGATCGCGGTGGACGAGATGTGCGAGGCGACGCGCTCGTCGACGGGGTCGTTCGCCGGGTCGTCGTGGACGACGATGTGCTCGTACGTCGTGGTCCGCTGGGCGGGCACACGGCCGGCCTTGCGGATCAGGTCGATGATCTCCATGCGGTTGGAGCGGTGCTTGGCACCGGCGGAGGAGACGACGTTCTCCTCCAGCATGATCGAACCGAGGTCGTCCGCGCCGTAGTGCAGCGACAGCTGGCCGACCTCCTTGCCGGTGGTGAGCCAGGAGCCCTGGATGTGGGCGATGTTGTCCATGAACAGCCGCGCGACCGCGATGATCCGCAGGTACTCGAAGAGCGTGGCCTGCGTCTGGCCCTTCAGGTGGTTGTTCTCGGGCTGGTAGGTGTACGGGATGAAGGCGCGGAAGCCGCCCGTCCGGTCCTGTACGTCGCGGATCATCCGCAGGTGCTCGATGCGCTCGGCGTTGGTCTCGCCGGTCCCCATGAGCATCGTGGACGTCGACTCGACACCAAGACCGTGCGCGATCTCCATGATCTCCAGCCAGCGCTCGCCGCTCTCCTTCAGCGGGGCGATGGCCTTGCGCGGCCGCGCGGGCAGCAGCTCCGCGCCGGCGCCCGCGAAGGAGTCGAGGCCCGCGGCGTGGATCCGCGCGATGGCCTCCTCCGCCGACACCTTGGAGATACGGGCCATGTGCTCGACCTCGGACGCGCCGAGGGAGTGGATGACCAGCTGCGGGTACGCGGCCTTGATCGCGGCGAAGTGCTTCTCGTAGTACTCGACGCCGAAGTCCGGGTGGTGCCCGCCCTGGAACATGATCTGCGTGCCGCCGAGCTCGACGGTCTCCGCGCAGCGGCGCAGGATGTCCTCGAGGTCACGCGTCCAGCCCTTGGCGGCGTCCTTGGGCGGCGCGTAGAAGGCGCAGAACTTGCACGCCGTGACGCACACGTTCGTGTAGTTGATGTTGCGCTCGATGATGTACGTGGCGATGTGCTCGGTGCCCGCGTACCGCTGCTTGCGTACGGCGTCGGCGGCGGCGCCGAGCGCGTGCAGCGGGGCGTCGCGGTAGAGGTCGAGCGCCTCTTCCGGGGTGATCCTCCCACCCTCGGCGGCACGGTCGAGGACGGACTGAAGGTCGGCCTTCTCGGTCACCGGGAGTGTCCCTTTCATCAGGGTGTGGACGGACCCGGCCAGCCTACGCCAGCCATGTGACAGGCCCGACGTCAGGCCGCCTACACCCCCGAGCAAGCCCCCGACGTCAGGCCGCGTACGCCCCCGAGCAAGCCCCCGACCTCAGGCCGCGTACGCCCCGAGCAAGCCTCCGACGTCAGGCCGCGTACGCCCCGATCAGGACCACGACCTCAGGCCGCGTACGCCCAGCAAGCCCCCGACCTCAGGCCGCGTACGCCCCGAGCAGGCCTCCGACGTCAGGCCGCGTACGCCCCGATCAGAAGCCCGGCGTACGCCCCCGCGATCAGGAACGGTCCGAACGGGATCGACGTCTTGCGCCCCGCGCGCCGGGCGATCACCAGCCCGGCTCCGTACAGCGCGCCGAGCAGGAACCCGGCGAAGGTCCCCAGGAACACCGTGCTCCACCCGTACCAGCCGAGCACCGCGCCGAGTCCGAGCGCGAGCTTCACATCGCCGAACCCCATGCCGTTCGGGTTGATGAGGAAGAGCACGAAGTACGCGCCGCCGAGCGCGAGCGCCCCGAACAGCGCGGTCAGCCAGTCCCCCGCGTGCTCGGGAACGGCCGCGGCGACCGCCAGCAGCGCCAGGGCCGCCGCCGCGAGCGGCAGGGTCAGGGCGTCGGGCAGCCGCTGCACCTTGAAGTCCACCACCGCGAGCAGCACGCCGAGCGGCGCGAGCAGCAGCCAGACGCCGAGTTCGGGGCGGGTGCCGGTGGCGAGCGCGAGCGCCGCGCAGAGGAGGGCGGTGACCAGGGAGACGAGGGGGGTGCTGGGGCCGTACGACGGACGGCGAGCGGGTCCGTACGGCGGCACGCTCGTGGGTCCGTACGGCGGCACGCTCGTGGGTCCGTACGCCGGCCCGCCTTCGGAGTCTGCAAGTCCCGTGTCTCCGGGCGCCTCCCCCGCGGGGCCGGCGCCGGTGCTGCCGGGCGCCTCCCCCGCCGTACAGGCACCGCACCTCGCGAAGCCGAGCCAGCCCTTCGCGGGGCCCGTGATGGGGTGCCCGGCCGGGCAGCGGTCGCGCCACGACTCGTCGGGTTCGACCGCGAGCCGGTACGCGACGCGGGGCAACAGCAGCCCCGCCGCCGCACCCCACACCACGGCGACGGCGATCAGCGCCAGTTCACTCATCCCACGGCTGCCACGCCACTGCGCCACATCGGCAGCAGCTCGTCGAGGAGCGCCTCCGTACGCGGCGGCACCCCGCGGGCGCCGCTGCGGGAGACGAGGTCGGCGGCGAGGCGCTTGAGGCGGTCGCTGTCACCCGTCGCATGGGTCGCGCGCAGCAGTTCGTTCCAGAGGCGTTCGTCCGAAGGAGCCGAGTTCAGGGAGGCGTTGAGGGCCTCGATGGCCTTCTCGGCGCGCCCCTTCTCCAGGTGGAACTCGGCGAGCGCGAGCCCGATGTCCGCGACGAGCAGCGGGAGTTGGGCGTCGATGATCTCGTGGGTGAGCCAGCCGTACCGGCCCTGCGGGCGGTCGGCGAGCAGCGGGCCGCGTACGAGTACGAGCGCGTCCGTGAGCAACCGCCCGCGCACCGCACGGCTGTTGACGCCCTGCCCCTGGGTCGCCTCGTGGTAGAGCGAGCGCAGCACGTCCAGATCGGAGACGACCGATTTGGCGAGCGTGAGGCGCCCGCTCGCGTCGGTGCCGAGCCGCGGCGTGCCGTCCGGGTCGGTGCCCAGCCAGCTCCGCAGCCGCTCGACGAGCGCGTCGCGTACGTCGTCGGTGACCCCGCGCGGCCACAGCGCGGAGGACAGCACCCGCGGGTGCACCCCCTCGCGGTGCAGCAGCAGCAGCGCGAGCGCCTCGTGCATCAGCGGGCTGCGCTCACCGTCGGGTGTCTCCAGACCGATGATCTCGTACGGGCCCACGAGCCGTGCGTACACGGCCGGCCGCCCCTGCTCGCTGATGTCGACGAGGAACGGCGGCGTGGCGGCGTTGGTGCTCTCCCGCTCCGGGTCCGCCTCGACGAACAGCTCGACGACCGCCTGCTGCAAGGCCAACGGCAGTGACTGCGCGTCGAGTTCGAGCCCGAGCAGCGGGGCGAGCAGCTTGCCCCCGGCGGTGATCTCCATCTCCCAGGCGGCGCCCGGCAGATCGCCGCTCTCGGTGCCGACGAGGTATCCGATGCCCAACCGGCTGGCATCGGCGGCGAGTTCGGCGAGCCTGACCGCGTCCTCGCCCTGCGGTTCGGCCGCGAGCAGCACCAGGTGCGGGGCCCAACGGGTGTGCTGGGCAGGGCCCGTACGCCCGGTGAGGACCGAGTCGTGACCGGCGGCGCCCAGTGCGCCGCGCCGCTGCCGGGTCTCCGCCTCCATGGTCTCAAGCAGCGCCTCGATGTCGTCGAGGTGGCGCAGCCGGTTGGGCGCGAGCGGAGTGAGGTCCTGCCCGAAACCGACGAGCGTGATCGTCATGCGGTCGGACCAGCCGTTGGTGGCCAACTCGGCGGCCACGGAGGCGAAGACACCGGCGCGGTCGCTCGCGCTGCCGCTGAGGGAGACGATCCCGGGGACCGACTCGAGGTTGAGGAGCAGTCGCGAGTCGTCCATGGTCCCGAGGCTGACGAGCCCGGGGTACGGAGCGGCGGTGTCGACATCCTCGTACCGCTCCGCGTCCGTCCGCGCGAGCATCCAGAACGTCTGGTCCTGCCCGAGCTGCCACGGCGCGGGCGGCTTCCCGGCCGGCTGGGCGAGCTGGAGGTGCAGATCGCCGTTGCCGCTGAGCCAGGCCGCGTAGACGGTCGGCAGCGCCCGCGACTCGGCGGCGAGCGCCGCGGCGAGCCCGCGCAACGACAGATCGAGCAGGCGTACGCCTTCGGGGTCGGCGCCCACGAGCAGCGCGTCCTGCGCGTCCGCGGCGGAGCCTGTCGGGGTCGGCGGCTCCATCCCGCGCCGCCCGCCGACGGCGCCGAGCGCGGACTGCCAGAGCGCCTGGCGGCGCCGGCGCCCGAGCGCGCCGAGCAGCCCGGCGGCGAGCAGCGGCGCACCGACGAGGGCCTCGGGCAGCCCGAAGGAGAAGCCGCTGTCGTCGGCGGAAGCCGCCTGCGCGGGTTGCGCCTGCTGCTGCTCGCTGTCGGGCCGCTGCTGGGGCACGTGGATGTGCGCGGTGTCGCGATCACCGGAGCCCGCGCCCTGTTGCTGACCACCGGTGGCCGGCCGCTGCTCCCCCGCCCCTGTCTTGGCGTAGTCCTGGATCTGCCGCTGGGCCGGCTCCGAGGCCTTGGGCGCCTCGTCGGGCATCTCGACGAGGTCGCCGCCGCGGGCGTCGGCGGGCATCTCCAGGATCCAGCCGGGCCGGATGAGACTCGCCTCCGACAGCTTGGAACCATCGGGCTGCGTGCGGTCCTTGTTGAGCTCGTAGATCTCCTTGTACCGGCGACCGTCGCCCAGGTGCCGCTCGGCGACCTCCCACATCGAGTCGTGGTGACGGCCCTCGGGCGGCTGGATCCGGTAGTACTTGGTGTCGCCCCCCGTCGCCGTACTGCTCGAACTCTCCGCGTGCGACGCGGCGTTGGCGGCCTGCTCGGCGATGGCGGCGGCCGCGTTCGAGGCGGCCTGTTCCTGCTGCTGCCCGAACAGCCCGCCCGGCGTCTGCTGAGCGACGGCGACGCTCCCCCGCTGGTTCCCCTCCATGCCCTGCCCGAACTGCGAGAGCCCCGGCGTGAAGCTGGCCGCGGTGGCGCCCACCAGCAGCAGCGCGGCGACGAGCTGGCGCGCGAGCAACTGGCTGGGCCCGGCGCCCGGTACGCGGTTCGGCATCCCCACGCCCGACAGCGCGGCCTTCACCTCGACGAGCACGCAGGCGGTGAACTGGGCCCATGCGAACCAGACGAGGACGGTCAGCACGTTGATGAACGTGCTGACGGTGATCTCCTGCTGCAGCCAGTCCAGCGACGGCGCCCCGCTCGGCAGCGGCCACCCGATCTGCGTCGCCAGCGCGCCGGGCACCCCGACCAGCAGCACGACCAGAGCGAGGAACGCCCCGAACGCCTTCACGATGTCCCCGAACGTCCGGCGACGCCGGGGCAGGGGCTGCGGCGTCCGATTCCTCGGACCCGGCGGGCTTCCCGTGGAGCTTGAAGAAGTGGTGCGTCGGGCCATGGCGGGTGTCCTGGGGTCGTGTGCGGAGGGGGTGGGATGAGGGGGGCGTACTGAGCCTACTGAGATCTTATGTACGGCGCGGAAACCCAACCAGGGGGCGGGGACCACCACCCGGCCCGATTCCTCACCTTCCGCCCACTAAGCCCGACTTGCCCACCGATTCGCGCCCGTCCCACCACCCACCCTGCACACCATTCGCAACCGTCACGCCACACTTCTCACGGCCCTCACACAATCCCCCACGACCGCCCTGATCCCCATCTACTCACCCTTGATAGCTTCGTTCTCTGTCGCACATCTCTGTCGCACATCTCTGTCGCACATCTCTGTCGCACACAGCCGAATCACTGGGGGAGCAGGCCCGTGGCCCGTCGCACCATGACCACCGCCGCCATCGCGTTCACCGCGAGCACCGCCCTGTCCCTGTTGCTCACCGCCTGCGGCGGAAGCGACGACTCGCCCTCGGACGACATCAAGGGGGCGGACACGGGTACGAACAGCCCGTCGGCTTCGGCGTCCGCTTCGGCCGCATCTGCCGTCAAGCGCCCCGATATCACTCTGCCGAGCGACTTCAAGCTGACGTTTGAGGACTGGAGCAGCAGCCACGCGGTCGAGCAGGCGGTTCTCGACGACGCCAAGGAACAACTCCGCGCAGGGTACGCGGCCATCATCGCGAAGCAGCCCGACGGCGGTCCGGCTCTGGCCTTCTACGACACCGAATCCAGCCTTGCCCAGGACCGGCAGTGGATCAAGACTTACTCGGACAAGGACCTCACGGTCTTCGGTGACCTGCCCGCCTTCGATCCCGAGGTCACCTTGGGATCGAACAAGACGAGCGCGTCGCTCAATTACTGCACCGACGAGAGCAAGGCGTATTCAAGGGACCGCGGGACCGGCAAGGTCGAGGGCAATCCCGCGGGTACAGACCCGGAGATCTTCTACGTGGTCTCCCTCGCCAAGAACGCGCAGGGCATCTGGCAGAACGTGTCGACCCGGTCGGAGAGGGGCGCCTGCCAGTGATGAAGAGAGCCTTCACGGATGGCCGTCTTTCACCATTGCCACACTGATCACGATCGTTCTGTCGCACACAGCCGCATCACTGGGAGAGCAGGCCCGTGGCCCGTCGTACCTTGACCACCGCCGCCATCGCGTTCACCGCAAGCACGGCCCTGTCCCTATTGCTCACCGCCTGCGGCGGAAGCGACGACTCGCCCTCGGACGACATCAAGGGGGCCGCCACGGGGACGAACAGCCCGTCGCCCTCGACCGCCGCCTCGGCGTCAGCGGCATCCGACGTCGAACGCCCCGAGATCACCCTGCCGAGCGACTTCAAGCTGACCTTCGAGAACTGGACCAGCAGCGACGCGGACGAGCAGGTCGTCCTCGACGACGCCAAGGAGGAACTCCGGGCGGGGTACGCGGCGATCATCGCCAACGAGCCCGACGGCGGTGAAGCCCTGGCGTTCTACGACACGACGAACGGTCTCTCGCAGAGCAAGAAGTGGATCAGGTCCTACACAGACAAGAACGTCACTGTCGTCGGCGAGCTGCCCGCCTTCGACCCTAAGGTCACCCTGGCCAGCGGCGGGGAGACGGCGGCCCTCAGCTACTGCACGGACGAGAGTAAGGCGTACACGAAGAACCGCGAGACCGGCAAGGAAGTGGGAAACCCCGCGGGCACGGACCCTGAGGTCGCTTACTCGGTCACGCTGCGAAGGAGCGATCAGGGCGTGTGGCAGAACGACTCCGTCGCCGCAAAGAGGGGCGGGTGCTCGACGTGAAGCCGTGATGCAAGGCGCTCGCGGTGATCGCGATGTCGATGGCCGCGACGCTCCCGGGCTCCGCTCCTGCCAATGCGTTCGGAGGATCTGACACCAGGGGCGAAGCACACGGCAAGGAGACCTCCGCGTCGGACCAGTCCCCGATCAAGGGTTCATGACATCTTCGACGCGGTGGCCGACACATTCCGTTTAGTTCGCAACCGTCACGCCACACTTCTCACGGCCCTCACACAATCCCCCACCACCGCCCTGATCCCCTCTACTCACCCTTGATAGCTTCGTTCTCTGTCGCACACCGCGTCTGTCGCACACAGCCGAATCACTGGGGGAGCAGGCCCGTGGCCCGTCGCACCATGACCACCGCCGCCATCGCGTTCACCGCGAGCACCGCCCTGTCCCTATTGCTCACCGCCTGCGGCGGAAGCGACGACTCGCCCTCGGACGACATCAAGGGCGCGGACACGGGGACGAACAGCCCATCACCCTCGGCCTCCGACTCGGCCGCGTCGGACGCGCACCGCCCGGACATCAAACTCCCCGAGACCTTCCAGGCGGACTTCGAAGGCTGGACGAACAGCGACCCCGCGCTCCAGACCGCCCTCAACGACGGCAAGGAGCGGCTCCGGGCCTCGTACGCCGCGATCATCGACGGCGATCCGGAGGCCGACTATCTCTCGTACTACAGCGGAACAGCGGCCATGAGTACCGGTTCCGCATGGGTCAAGGGCTACAAGGGCTTGACGATCACCGGTGAGGTCAAGGTCTACGACCCCGAGATCACCTACCTCGGGGACGCGAAGACGAGCGCCACGCTCTTCTACTGCGTTGACGAGAGCAAGGGTTACAGCAAGGACCTCAAGACCGGCGAGACCGCCGGCACCCCGGAGGGTGAGTCCCCGAAGGTCCAGTACCGGACGAGCCTCGGGAAGCAGTCGGACGGGGTCTGGAAGACCTTGACGGTCGAGACGGAACCGGGAGGGTGCTGACGATGGCCACGACCCGCAAGATCCTGGGAGCCATGGTCGCCCCTCTGATACTCGTCACCGCTCTGGCTCCGTCCCCGACTCTCGCCCTGGGCAAGCCCGGGCACGAAGGCCAGCCGAGCGGCGGCTCGGAAGACCAGAACCTGTACGCCTCCGCCAAGCACTCCCAGATCAAGATCACGTACGTGAAGGGCGGCGACGGCGGCAAGACGGGCAACCTCGGGACGGTCGACCCGAATTGGGAACCCCCGGCGTGCTGGTACGAGCCTGTCTTCACCCCCGACGGGCTCAAGAGGTTCGTGGACGAGACGGACGGTAGCGGAGACGTCGGAATCCACCAGTCCTGGTTCGGCAAGGAGCTGTGGACCGACCACTACCAGGACAGCAAACCCGAGCCGAACATGGACGACAGGATGACGTCCGCTCCGGGCTACGACAACTACAACATCGGCAAGGACGGCTACTTCTGGCGGAGCGTCGCCCCCGACGACAGCGACCCCAAGTCCTGGGACTGCGGCCTCATCATGTTCTGGCAGGACGCCGGCCAAATCCCGGCCGTCCCCCATGCCCCCACGGCCAAGACCCTCGCCGAGTACGCGTACAACAAGGTCAAGGTCCCCGACACCGAGATCGAACTGAAGCCCGAGACCAAGTCGACGGTGAACCTGCCCACCTGGGTCTGGCTCGACAAGGGCACGTTCCAGGAGGTCAAGGTCCGCGCCGAGTTGCCGAACACCGGCCTGTGGGCGGAGACGACGGCCAAGCCGATCGCCCTCCACCTGGAGCCGGGCACCGGCGACGCGACGACCTACCCCGCCTCTGGCGAGTGCAAGATCAACGACGACGGCTCCATCGGCACCCCATACACGAAGGGCGACGCCGACAAGACCCCGCCCTGCGGCCTCACTTACCTCCGCGCCACCGACGGCACCCCTTACGAACTGAAGGCTTCCGTCACCTGGCAGATCACCTGGGAGGGAGCGGGCGGCACCGGCGGCGACCTCCCCGACGGCACCTTCGAGACGACCCAGGACATGAACGTCCTGGAGATCCAGGCGGTCAACCGCTGAGCGCGAACCGCGCACTACGCGGCAACCAGGTCACACCACACGTACTTGCCGGTGTCGCCGCCCTGCCGCAGCGGATGCCAGCCCCAGTCATCGGCGCAGGCGCGGACGAGCGCGAGGCCGCGGCCTGCTTCCCCGTCGTGGGCGACCGCCAGATCGTACGGGGGCGGCACCGGACTGGCGTCCCACGCACCGATGCGGAGCACTCCGTTGCGATGGTGCAGGCGCAGGGCCGCAGGGCCCTTCGTATGCCGTACGGCATTGGAGACCAGCTCCGCCGCCAGCAACTCGGCGACGTCCGCGAGGCGGATCAGGCCGTGCATCGTGAGGACCAGCCGGACGGTACGGCGACACACGGTGACCGCACGGGCGTCGTGGGGGATGTGGAGTACGTACTCCCAGGGTTCGTTCTCGTTTTTCGGCATGGGTGAACTCCCGTTGCGGTGTGCGGAGTTGAGGGTGTGCGGCGGGGCGCGGGCGGTGGCAGTTTCACGGCCGTCACGGCATGACGGGGTGGTGCACTTCCGGGGTCCCAAGGTCCCGCTACGTGTGCGTCGCGTCACTGACGGTATGCCTTAAACTTGCGACCACGCAAGCCGTTCGCATAGCCTGACACCCGAACGGGGCTCCCCGGCAGGGGGGTTGGACCAGGAAGCTGGGCACATGGCAACAAGGCGACACCCCACCGCTCGACAGCTGCGCCTTGGCGCCGAGCTGCGCAAAATGCGGGACGCCGCGGGCCTGAAGGCCACCGAGGCGGCGGCCCTGCTGGGAGCGAATTCCGCCCAGATGAGCCAGATCGAGGCTGGCGTCGCAGGCGTGAGCGAGGAACGCGTACGCCGCCTCGCCTCGCACTACTCCTGCACCGACGATGAGTTGATCGACGCGCTGGTGGCCTGGGCAACGGACCGCACGCGGGGCTGGTGGGAAGAGTACCGGGGCCTGCTGCCCACGCCTTTCCTGGACCTGTCCGAGCTGGAGCACCATGCCACTTTTCGGTGGGATGTGGATTTCCTTCATATCCCGGGCCTCTTCCAGACGGAGGAGTACGCCCTCGGGGTCTTCTCACACAGGGTGCCCGAACTCCCCCAAAGTGAGCTCGCCTTGCGCATCGAGCACCGGATGAGACGGCGCACCATCATCGACGGCGCCCAACCCATTCCCTACAAGGCAGTGGTGCACGAAGCGGCGCTGCGCATCAGGGTCGGCGACCGCGCCGCATCCCGTGCGCAGCTCGACCGGGTCCTCGAACTCTCGGAAGCGGACCACGTGACCGTACGGGTCATCCCCTTCGACCTGGACCGATTCATCGATGCCGGAAGCGCGATGGTGTATGCGGGCGGCGCCGTCCCCAAGCTGGACACCGTCGTACGGGATGCACCGCACGGCTCGGCCTTCGTCGATTCCGAGGCTCAACTCAGCAGCTTTCGAACGCTCTTCCGTAGAGTGGAGGGTGTGTCACTCGAACCCGCACGGTCGCGTGACTTCATCCACAGGCTGACGAAAGAACTGTGAGGCGCACCATGACGAATCCGCACAACTGGCAGAAGTCGTCCTTCTCCGGTGGCGGCGACGGCAACTCCTGCCTCGAACTCGCCACCGGCCCCGCCTCGATCCACCTCCGCGAAAGCGACACCCCCACCACTCACCTGACCACCACCCCCACCCCCCTGGCCCACCTCCTCCAGGCCATACGCACCGGCACGGTCCCCACGCCTTGGGCGTAACAGCCCCTCGACGAAGCCCGGTTCGGCGTTCACAGGGGAAACACGTGTGACGTACTCCTTCCGATTGACCCTGATTCAGGGCACCTCGTCTTCCCCTTCCTCTACAGAGGCGAGGTCGACGGCACGCATGAGGTGTTCCTCATCCTCGACGAGGAAGCCAGCTCGGTTCGCCCATCGGACTCCAGCGGCAACCCCATCGAGGATCCGGGCGTGATCAACGGGTTCCCGCTGATGGCCGCCCATCTGCTGACACAGTGGAGGAGGCAGGGCCACCCGCCTCAAGAGATCCGTAAGTTCTTCGCGTGACACAGCCGGACTCGTCAGGGCGACACCCCGTACCCTCGTACGGCGCCGACCGACACGTTCCGACCTTGGGGGACCCGACATGGGTGACGGCAAGAGTGACCTCGCGCTCCCGCTGAGTGAGCTGGAGGACTACGGCAGCAGGCTGCGCTCCATCAAGACCCGGATGAACCGCACCAAGAAGCTCTTCGAGGCCTACAAGGAAGACCTCGGCGACAACACCGTCTACGACGCCCTGGACGACTTCGAGTCCGGCTGGGAGGACGGCCGCGAGGACATCACCCAGGCGCTCGACGCCCTCGCAGACATGTCCGACGCCGTCGTCCGCGAGTTCAAGAAACTCGACGACCAACTGGCCAAGGACGTCTCGGAGGGCGTGAAGCAAGGGGGCGAGGGGGGAGACAAGGGCGGCGGCGCGTAAGCCGTCCGGAACACTTCACATCCCCGGAGTTCCTGAGGCCGCCGGGTGCGGATCGGGAACGTGGACCCCTGCGCGACGGGCGCGGTCGAGGGCCTGCGGGCCGGCTCCGTGGGCTTCGGCCGACATGCTTTTGCCGTAGCTCGGGCGCTGGTGAATCACGTAGAGGCGCCGGGGGCCCGGCACCGCGATGACGGCGGCGAAGCGGGGGTCGCCGGCGAACCAGACCGTCTTGGCCTGCGCGGTCTTCTCTGTGCTGAAACCGCGCCCGAGGCGTCGCCTCCACCATGCGGACCGAATGTGCACACGCAGGACGACCGGCACCATCTCATCCGATCGCTCGGGGTGAGGAAAACTCAGCCAGACGTCACCCGCGGTCGTGTCGGAAATCGCGCCGATACCGCTCTCCGGGGCCTCGAACACCTGCCAGGCGTATTCCCTCAGGAGGCGCCGGGTGCGGAGGGCCCAGGTGATATAGGCGGGCTGGAGAAAGGTCCGGTAGAACGAGTAGAGCATCGGGATGAAGAAGAGCCACAGCGTCCAAGTGATCGACATGCTCACGTACGCCGCCAGGAGGCCCACCCACACGACCGGCCAGATGACCTGGCCCGCGATCGCGCAAGTGATGAGCTTCGTCCAGGCACGGCGCGTGGGCGGGTCGTCCCATGCTGTGGGGGTCTGCGTGGGGAGCATTTCATTCCTCATCGGGTACGTCAGAGAGCGGGTTGTCGAAGCTGACCGTGCTGGTGATGTCCCGCAGCAGGGTGCGGTAGTCCGGGCTGCGCTCGACCGCCGTCGTGGCCAGCTTCAGGATCGCGATCCGCTCGCCGTCAAGGCAAGGAACGTATCCGGTGACCTGGAGCAGTTGTCTCCCGGCGGCCGTACCCGCCTCCGGTGGTCCGGCCAGGCGCGTCTGTACGAGCGATGCGGGACCACAGGGGAGATCGAGGGTCTCGATGTGCTCGGCATCCTCCGTGTCCGCAGCGGCGCGGAGCGCGAGGACTTTGCGTGGCATCCAGTCGGTGGTCCGCCAGGAGAGGGTGAACAGGGACAGCAGCAGGCCGCCGTCGCCCTCATCATCTGTGTGCAGTCCCAGCGAGCAGTGGCTGGTTCCGGCCTCCAGGAGCACCTGGGCCATACGCCGGACCGGAGCGATCTCGGTCAGGAACTGCTGCCGGGACGAGGGATCGGGAAACGCCTCCAGCAGCGAACTCAGGGGATCCCCCGGGCTTGCTTCCTCCGGACTGTTCCCCGCTTCCGTCAACTCCAGGAGCGGGAGCGCGACGAACCCCGCGGGCAGTGCGAACCAGATGTCCGCCTCCTGACTCCGCGCGGACTCGTCAATCAGATAGGGCGCGTTGCTCATGACGCTCCCCTCGCGCCGACCAGCAGGAAGTGCAGAGCTCCCGCAGTCGCCGGAAGGTCGACTCCCAGGGTTCTGGGGCCGTCCAGGACACTGGTGACCACGCTGGCCGTGTCGTTGTCCAGACTCTCCACAAGGCTTCCGGCCACACCGTAGACGGCCGTTCCGGCTCCCAGGAGAGTCGCGGGTTTGTCGATGCTCTCCAGGACCGGGGCCAGTCGTCCGCCGAACACTCTGGGGTGGGCCAGGATGCTCGCGGCGCCTTCGGCAGCGGCGGCCTCCGTCTTGATCGAGGTCCCGATCGTCCTGACCGAGGTCCCGACCTGGGCGATCTTCTGGCCGAGCGTCAGCATCTCGCCGACCTCGCCCGCCGTTCTGGACGCCGCGACCAGCGCTTCCGGCGCCTTCATGAGGCCCTTGGTCGCCGCCCCCAACCCAGGCACCATCCCCAGAAAATCCCCCGCGACCCCCAACGCGTTACCCCAGAAGTCGGCATCCAGCTCGCCGTTCATGAGGCCGTCCTGCAATGACGCCATCACCTCGGGATCGCTGACCCGCAGCGCGAACGCCGCTCCGCTCAGCAGTCCCGCTGCGAGGAAGAGCATCCAGGGTGCGATCACCGTGAGTCCCAGGAGTGCGATCACGCCGAGTACGGCCGCGCATGCGCTGAGGATGTCAGGCAGGTTCTCGCCGAGCCAGTCCGTGAACTTGTCCCAGGCGCCTGGTTCATGGGGAGCAAGCTTGTGCGTGGCGTCCCCGATGAGACGGGCTCGCTTGCGCGCGGTGGTCTCGTGCTCGGTCGCGAGGGAGCGGGCACGGCGGAGTACGTCGTCCAGGTCCTCCTGGGCTGTGGTCACCGCGCCGTTCGCCGTGGTCAGGGCCGAGTGCGCGTCGTCGTACGCCCGCCCCTTGTCCTTCTCCAGAGCCGGATCGTTCTCCGCCTTCTCCGCGTGGCCCTGGGCGCGCTCCAGTGCGGTGCGCGCGTCCTCCGCCTCGCCGTCGAGTTTCTTCGCGCGGCGCTGGAATTCCTCAAGTTCCCCGGCCCACAGGTCCAGTTGCTTGGCGGCCTTGCCGACGGAGTGGGCGCCGTTCTGAAGGTTGAGCGGTAGCGGGCCGCCGTCGAGTTGCTCTCGGAAGGCGACCGCGGCGTCGCCCTCCCAGTAGCTGCCGTCCATCAGCTTCGTCACCTTGGAGTGGGCCTTCTCCATCTCCTTCACACAGCTGGTCAGCTTGTGGTGGAGGGCCCGTACGAGTTCCGCGGCGCCCGGCGCGGGATTGAAACCGAGGTGGGTGTAGGGGTTCGTGACGCCGGGGTCGGCTTTCAGGCCCTGAGGCCGGTCGGCGTCCACGGTGGGAACGGTCACTGCTGCCGTCCCTTCTGCGCCGCCTTCTCCAGGGCCTTCTCCAAGGCCACGTCCACCTCGTGGAAGTCGTCCTTGGCCTTCTTCGTGATGTCCGTGAGGTCCTCGATCTGGTCGGCGATCTCCTTGGCGCCGTAGTGCCAGTCCTCCTGGAACTGGTCGCACGCCTTGTCCAGATCGTCCGTGCCGAGGCCGGCGACGCCGGAGTCCTTCAGGGCCTTGTGGAGAGCGAGGAAAGAGTCCTTCGCCTTCGTCAAGTCTCTGTAGAACTTGTCCAGTTCGGTGCCGTCGACCTTCAAGTGGTCAGCCATCCGAGATCCCCGTCCTTGCCCTTCCTGCCCTCGGGCACCGACCTGGGGCCGCCCTAACCAACCTCGTTCTCCGCGACCGCCCGCCCACGGACGCTCACGTCGCCGCCGTAGAACATCCCGACGAAGACCGGGGAGTAGGTGAGCTGGACCTCGACCTCCACCTGGTCGGCGTTGGCCGCGACGCAGTGGGTTGCCGCTATGTCCGCTCCGGACATCCCCATTTCGCGGGCGAAGGCCTGTACTCGGGCACCGCAGTTCGCGAAGTTGATGGGTGCGGGGCCGCCCGCGTTGTCGTACAGGGCTTCCTTGTCGATGTCCTGGGCGGCGTAGCGCGCGGCCTGTTCGGCTATGTCGGCGGCACGCTCGCGCTTGGAGATGGACATGCCGCCGTCGATGACGAAGGCCGAGAGGGAGAGGAAGACGAGCGCGAAGATGATGACCGCGCCGGCGCCCGAGCCGCGGTCGTCCAGCACCGCTCGCCGAGCGTCGAGCCAGTTCCGTACCACCGGAGGGAAGTTCACGCCGTCCTCCGGAAGGGGTCGAGCGGCGAGCTGAAGGTGGACGTCAGCGTCGTGGGTACGTCGAGGCCGAGCATCGCAAGGCCTCGCACCTCACAGCTCACCTCGACGGTGAAGATGGTGTCGGGTTCGAAGCCCGCGCTGGTCTGGTTCACGGTCACCGGACCCGTGCAGACGTCCGCGAGATCCGCCTCCGCGGCCTTCTGCGCTTCGGCCATGGCGGTGGCGTGGTCCTTCTGGATCGATCCCGCACGCGCGGCGTCCCGTGCCGCGCCGTCCAACGCTCCGCGCCCGTCGACCAGTTGGCCGAAGGCCACCAATACGAGGATGAAGAGGATCATCACCGGGGCGAGGATCACCACCTCGATCGTGGACAGCCCCCGGTCCCGTCCGGCGGCACACCGCGCGTGGACCCAGCGGATCCTGGTGGGGAAGCCCATCAGTTCCCATCCTCCGGTACGAATCTCTCCACCGGCCCCGAGGACTGCGCATGCACGGTCAGGTCGAAGCCGGGGAACACCGTTGGCACCTTCGCCGTGATCTCCACCCCCACCGTGTTCTGCTCCGGCTGGAGCATCGTCACGTCAGGGGACAGCACGAGCTGCGGGCCGAGCTGCTGGATGTAGCTGTCGACCACGTCACGGGCCTCGCCCCGCCAACCACCGCGGTTTTCGTCGGCCGTGGCGCGGGCCTTGCGCGCGCCCGCCTGGGCCGCCGCCTGGGCCACGTGGTCCGCGAAGAAGTACAGCGCGAACTGCACCGTCGCGAAGATCATGAAGAAGAGCACCGGCGTGAGGAAGACGAACTCGATCGCGGTCATGCCGGAGTCACCGCGGGTGGAGGCGGCACCTTTGGCGGCCTCCACCCGACGGCGGACCCAGCGACGTACGCGCACGAGCGGTTCTCGTTCTTCCGGAGTAGGTAGGTGTTGAAGGGGAGTTGACGGGTGATTCCGCTGAATCAATCAGCAGGTACCGCTCTGGTTGGCGCCCGCGATGCAGTCCCCGACCTTGTTGGCGCCGTCGCTCAGTGCGGTGTTGATGATCGCGGCGACCACGCCGACGATCGCCACGACCACGGCGGAGATGATGACCCACTCCACCGCGGACGCACCCCGGTCGAGTTCGCCGGAGCGGGCGCGCTGCACCCGGCCCTGGAGGAAGGTGATCAGGAAGTCCACCCCCGGGATCCCGGTGTTGAAGTTCCGTCCGTTCATGGTGAGTTGTCCTCTCTAGTTCAAACGGGTATCGGGTAACGGGTTGGGAATGGACGTCAGACCTGGAACACGCGCATCGCGGCCGGGAAGATCAGGAAGACCAGGAAGCCGGCGCACAGCAGCAGTTGGGCCACGAGCATGGACTGCGACTTCTCGCCCGCGCTGCCCTCGATCTCGGAGAGTTCACGGTGCCGCATCGTCTCGGCGCGCGAGGCGAGCGAGTCCCGTACCTTCGCGCCGTCGTCCGCGACCAGGGCCAGCGAGGCGGACAGATCCTTCAGCTCCTCGATGCCCAGTTCCTCACCGAGCGAGCCGAGCGCCTGCCACTGGCTGACGCCGGTGATCCGGGCGTCGGCCAGCGCGCTGCGGATGCGCTGCGTCGCCCAGCCGTCGGAGATCTCGGCGGCCGCCATCAGCGCCTCGGGGAGACCCCGGCCGCCGGCCAGGCTCATCGACACCAGGTCCAGATACGCGCCGATCACGCGCCGCAGGTCACGCCGCTTGTCGGCCGCGTCCCGGCGTACCTCCAGATCCGGGAGGAAGAAGAAGACGACCGCGAAGAGCAGAGCCAGCCAGACCGGGATGATCGGACTGCGGCTGAAGCCGATCGTCCAGACCACCGCGAACAGGAGCGGGCCGAAGAAGACACCACCGGCGGCCAACAGGACCTTCGTCGCGAGGAAATTCTCCCAACTCCGGTCCAGGACGGCCAGGTCGGCGCGGAGGGACCGCAGCTCCCAGCCCTGCTGCATATAGAACTCGGAGACGCGGACACCCACGCGGGCCCGTGCGTCGCCCAGCCGTCCGGCGTCCTTCCCTGCGGCGCCGTGGTGCGCGGACTCGTACGCCGCGCCCCTCGCCCGCATCGCGTCGATCCGCGCGACCTGCGCGACCGCGCTGCGCTTGGACGGCATGAGGGCGCGTACGAGGGCGAAGAAGCCCAGGCCCAGGACGGCACCGATCACGATCGGCATGGTCAGGTTCATCGGCGTACCGCCTCATCCCCAGAAACCGGCGTGCGAGGACGTACGAACCGCACCGACGACTCGTCCCGCACCAGGAAGCGTTCCGGCGTCTCGATGGTCGACAACTTGCGCAGCCACCAGAAGCCGAGCGCGAACAGGCCGCAGACGCAGGCCAGTACGACCTGCCCGACCGCGGTGCCGTACGGCTCGACGAAGTCGCGGTTGAAGATGGACAGGCCGAGGACGAAGGCGATGGAGACCGCGACGACGATCTGTACCGAGCGTCGGGTCGAGGACCGCTGGGCCATCACCCGCTGCCGCATGTCGACCTCCTCGCGCGCCGACTTGGCGAGCGCGCCCAGGACTTGGCGAAGTCCCGGTCCGCGCAGCCGCGCGTTGAGGATGAGCGCCGCGACGATGATGTCGGCGGACGCGTCGTTGATCTCGTCGGCGAGGTGCTGCAGGCCCTCGGGGAGCGGCGTGCGCGAGCGCAGCCGGTCCACCAGTGCGTCGAGGTGCGGGCGCAGTACGGGAGCGGCGGCGCGCGCGGAGGCGGGGATCGCCTGCTCCAGGCCGACCGCGCCCGCGATGGTGTCGCGCAGCGACTCGGTCCAGGAGGCGAGTGCCTCCACGCGGCGCATGGCGGCCTTCTCCTCCGAGGCGCCGCCGAACAGCTTGTCCCAGTAGAAGACGAGGATCGCGGTCGCGATTCCGGCGACAGCCCAGCGGGTGAGCAGGAGGACGACGAGCCCGGCGATGGCGGCGATCGAACCGCGCTGCCCCGCGAACCGGATCAGCTCGCTGGCCCGCTCGCTCGCCTTCTGCTTCTCGTGTTCGGGCTTGACGGGCAGTCCGCGTACGGCGACGGCGAGCAGCGCGAGTCCGCCGCCGACGGCGACCCCGCACGTGAGCGCGTACAGGACGGAGGTGGAGAACAGCCCGCCCATGGACCCGAGCGAGTCGAGCGCCGCAAGGGAAGTGCTGTGCGTGTCCTGGGTCATGGTCATCCCCAACTCCCGCTGCCCGGCAGCCGATAGCCCTGCGCGACGAGGTCGTCGAGGCACGATATGGGCGCGTGCGGGACGATCCGGCCGTCCGGGGCCTCGGCGAACACCTCGCTGGACAGGACGCGTCCGTCGACGCCGTTGACCTCGCGGACGGAGGTGACCATGCGCTGGAGGCGGCCGCCCGTCTCGTAGTCGTTGCGCCGCTGGATGAAGACGACGAAGTTCACCGCGCCCGCGATGAGCATCTGGCTGGCCTCGATCGGCAGCCCTTCCTTGGCCTGGAGGGCGTACGTGGAGATGCGGTTGAAGACCTCGCTGGAGCTGTTCGCGTGGATCGTGGACAGCGAACCGTCGTTGCCCTGCGACATCGCGTTGAGCATCGTGACGATCTCGTCGCCGAGTACCTCACCGACGATGACGCGGGAGGGGTTCATACGGAGCGACCGTCGTACCAACTCGGCCATGGAGATGGTGCCTTGGCCCTCGGAGTTGGGGAGGCGCTCCTCGAAGGCCACGACGTTCGGGTGGAGGTCGGCGAAGGTGTCGAGGCCGAGTTCCAGGGCGCGTTCGACGGTGATGAGGCGCTCGTGCGGCGGGATCTCGTTGGCGAGGGCGCGCAGCAGCGTCGTCTTTCCGGCGTTCGTGGCGCCCGCGATCATGATGTTCTTGCGCGCGCGGACGGCGCACGCGAGGAAGTGCGCGACCTCCGGTGCGATCGTCCCGTTGCCGACCAGGTCGGACACGAAGACCTTGCCCATGCGCGCGCGACGAATGGAGAGGGCGGGCCGGCGCGTCACGTCCATGACGGCGGACAGTCGCGATCCGTCCGGAAGTCGCAGGTCGAGCTGGGGGTTTGCGGAGTCGAAGGGGCGGGAGGAGAGCCCGGAGTAGGCGCCGAGGATCTGGATGAGTTCGATCAGTTCCTCGTCGCTCTCGGCGACGGGATCCGCCTTCTCCTCCCGGCCGTCCGCGTATCCGACGAAGACCTGGTCGTACCCGTTGATGTCGATGTTCTCGACCTCGGGGTTGTCGAGCAGCGGCTGGAGCCGGCCGACGCCGAAGAGCGCGGCGTGCACGGCGGCCGCGTACTGCTCCTCGGTCTCGGCGTCGAGAGGGGTCCGCCCGAGGTTGATCTCGGTACGGGCGTAGTCCTCAAGTATCTGGGCGATGACGGCGCGCGCGTAGTGCCGTTCGTCCTCGTTGGACATCGGTGTGACGCCGCGGACCTGATCCTCGCGGCGCTGCTCGGAGATACGGTCACCGGCGTCCTGCCGGAACCGCTTGACCAGCTGGTGGTCGACCGCGGTCATCGGCCGGCCCCGGCGGCGGGCTGTCCGTGGGGTCCGGGAACCTGGCCGTGCGCGGGTACGGCCCAGGCGGCGCCGTACTGCTGGTACAGGTCCGAGGTGACCTTGCGGGCGGAGCGGATGAGCAGCGACTTGTCGAGCCGCCCGCGCTTGCGCCCGGCCAACTGGTCGGCGCCGGAGGGGTCGTCGGCGAGCGTGCCGACAACCCGAGCACCGGTCTGCGCCGCTACGAGCATGTCGTTGACCTGGTGGACGAGCTTGGCGGAGTCGCTCGGATCGGCGATCAGGATCACGCCGATCAGAGGGTTGGCGAGGGTGGCCGCGCCGCGACCGCCGCCGTGCAGCTTGGCGGAGAGGGCGGCGGCCCGGTCCCGGACACGGGCGATCGCCTCCGGCTCCGTGCGCGACAGCAGCAGTACGAGGGCGGCGTGCGGGAAGAGTTCGACGGCCGGGGTGTCTCCGCTGATCCGGCCGCAGTCGGCGATGACGTCGGCTGGCGCGTGCGGGGAGTCGGCGAGCTGCGCGAAGGCGCGGCCGAGGGTGGGCCACAACCCGGCGAGCCCGGTGGCCTGCTCAGCGACACCGAGCCCGACGAGGACTTCGAGCCCGCCGCTCAACGGCTGCACGTGGTCCCAGAGTTGATCCGGTACGAGGCCGCGGCGGGCCGTTGCCGCTATCGACAGCATGCCGGTGTTGGGGTTGAGCGGACCACCGTGCGCGGCGGCACTGCGGTACACGAGGTCACCGCCGGCGGGGTCCGTCTCCGCGAGCAGGACCCGGCGGGGCCAGACGGCCGACAGGGCTACCGCGGCGGTGGTGACGCCGGGGGAACCCTTGTCGGCGGCGAGGGCGATGAGCGCCATGACTCTTTACTCACTCGCCTTTAGTTGCCGGGGATGAGAACGAGGGCGACTTCGCCGGCCGAGGAGGCCTGCGCGACTGCGGCCGCGTCGTCGCTGTCCACGGTGAGGGTGACCGGGAGGCTGGTACTGCTGATCGTGCTGTCCGACGTCGTCTTGACGTTCTTGACCTCGGCCCGGTCGACGATCAGAGTGCTGTCGGCGCCTCCGGCACTCGACGAGCTGCTGCCCGCGCCGCTGTCCTCGCTGACGCGGTACACGGCCACGGTGTCGCCCGACTTGATGCCCACGGGGTACTGGCCTTCCTTGAGCGCGAGGCCCACGGAGGCCTTGCCCTCGGGGATGGACGGGACATCTTCGAACATCTCGCCGATGACGAGGGTCCCCTTGTAGATCGGCGACCTGGCCGTGAGCTTCTTCAGCGCCTTGATCTGAGTCCACCTGATGTAGTTGACGCCGGTGTCGTCCGCGACCATCACGGACTTCACGTTGTCGCCCACGGAGTCCCCGGCCTGTATGTCGGCCGTCACCTGGACGACCTCAATACGATCCCCGGCGCGCAGCACCAGCATGGTCGCGCCCAGCGCACCCACGAGGATCAGCAGCACCGCGAGAGCGGCGAGCGCGGGTTTGCGCTCGCGAGGCGGCGCAGGAAGGCGCTCGCCCATCGCCGGGTGGACCGGCGCAGCGGAACGGTTGTTGCCCGCCCCCGTACGCTCTTGGATCTTCACGCAACCGCTCCCCGTACACCCAAGAAGATTTCGACCAATTACCGCGCCAACCAGGACACTCCACCCCGGTCCGCCTCTGCCGGACGTACCGCCCGACCTGGCCGAACAGCCAACGCGGAGGCGAGTCTCAAGCCATGGCACCGTATCAGCCGCGCATAAGCCCCTCAAGGCGCGCTGATGCTCGCGAACCCCACAGGGCCCGACGTTATACAGCTGCAATGCGGAGCGGGGGCCGCCGTGTTGAGTAAGGGAATCCGGGAGGTGAAGGTGCTGTGCAGCAGCGAATCTTCTGACGGCCCTGCGCCGGGGACTCGTTACCGGGCGTACACCAGGCCTGCACGAGGTGCTCACGGGCGGGGGCGGGGTGGCGTGATCTTTCAGCCACACGGGGGACTTCCTGCCTTCCCCCTGGTCCAACTCGTTCTGGAAGTCTCCCACTTCAGCTCGCGACGACCGTCGACCGAGAGAGCACCGGCGAACTCGAAGCGGCCTGGCACCGGCGTCTGGTGTCAAGCGCCTGCGAGCCTCGCAAGCGGCTCCACATCACGGAGGCGGCTCACAACAGCGCGGGTGTCCATGCACTCCCCCGTCGACTCTCGGCTGCCCAAGTAGATCGCCGCAACCACCAGCAGTTCATCGAGACCCAAAGGTCACGCCCTACACCTCCCCCTCCCCTCCAACGGGGGATCGGAAGTGACGCTTTCCTCACTACCGATACCAGTCCTCCCCATCACTTTCCATTGCACTGCGCAGATAGTTCTCCAAGCTGGAGGAAACGAGTTTTCGACTGTCCGTTTCGTGGTCCCACACAAACACTTCACTGCGTTCCGGGGTCCGCACGAAAGCGAATTGATCCCCCCCGCCATTATCACCAAAGAAGACCAGTGAATCGAATGGCATATAAAGAGATCGATACCGATCATTTTCACGGAACGAGAGATTATCGCTCAGGATGCGCTCCGCAGACCAAATGACGTCCGTCCCGTATTCATCCTCCACGCCGTTGCTTTCCAAAAGGAAGGCGCGGAGATCCTGAGGGAGCGTCTGCCCGAGTGCCGCCTCGATCCGGTCGAGCACGCCAGGCTCCACCGGGTACCGCGGATCTGCCGATGCGAATCCATCGATAATCTCCCGCCACATAATATGGTCCCGCCCTTCTGGGTTCCTCTACCGAATACGCGGACTAAACCAGTTCCCGAGCATATCATCAACGCGCGTGACCTGATCGAGAACTTCCTGCCTTGTGGGGTTCGGATTGCTATCGTAAAAACGGTTCCATTCCACTCGAATCTGGCTGAGATGCACCCTGCTATTGATATCTCCCTTTGGAATGCCCCGAAGATTCTCCAGAGAATGCATTTCATCCGCAGAAAACAGGCCCGGGTAGCGATTGAGCACCTGCTGCTCAATCGCGTGGTGGACGACAACCTTTCCCTTGAGACCCGGATGCGCGGCGAAGAAGGTTTTCTTATAGCTGTGGCTTGTCGTGCTTCCGACGGAGGCTTCGGCCCGAGTGGGTACATTCGGACCCAGTACGGACTCATTGCGAGCCGCAGCCTGTTTGGCCGCTTCTTCGCATGGTGTCAGCCCCAGCGGGTCGGCCCAGGTGAATGGGTTGTGCGCGTAGGCGACAGGGTTGAGGCCGGCCGCGAGACCCATCGGGTCGCGGGTCAGGTATCGGGCCGTTTCAGGGTCGTAGTGTCGGAAGAGGTTGTAGTGCAGACCGGTTTCCGGGTCGAAGTACTGGCCGGGGAAGCGCAAGGGGGTGTAAGTCGTCGCGGAGCGGTTCCAGATCGTGGTGCCCCACAAGGTCGATCGCTTGCGCCAGGCAATCTCTCCTTCTTCGTCGACGAGCTCACTGGGCGTTCCGACGAGATCGGTGACGATGCCGAAGAAACGCTGATCGATTTCTTCCTGCGGGGCATGAGTTGCCGTGACGCGCTCGGTCTGCGCAATGGGGTGCAGGCCCAGGTGTTCCCAGGTGAGTGTCACCGGGTGAGGCAGACCTGTGGAAGTGGTCGTCTGCTCACACAGAGTGGTTCCGTCCCAGACGAACTCGATCCGTTCGAGGATCCTCGCGCCATCTGGGCTGTGCCGTTGCTTGGCGATGCGGCGCCCGAGCGGGTCGTAGCCATATGACCAGCGGGTTCCGTCCGGAGTGGTGACTGCCGTCAGCCGGTCCTCCGCGTCCCACTCGTAGCTCCAGGTGTCCGGTTTACGCGACAGCCGCGTCTTCTGCCGGAGAGTGATGCGGCCTTGCGCGTCGCGCTCGTAGCGCACTGTTCCCGCCCGCTTCAGGCGCAAGGTCTGGCCATTTCGTTCTCCGACAGCTTCCTGGCCCGGGAATGCGGTGGGCCATGAAGCCCGAGTCTGTTCGCCGAGGGCGTCGTAGTCATAGCTCTCGGTTCCCTGCGGTCCGTGGACCTCGGTTACGCGTCCGACCGGGTCCACCTCGTAGCGGGACAGAGCGCCGTCGAGGTCCTCGACAGCGACCAGGTACCCGTCGCGCCGGTAGTTGTAGTGACGTCTGCGCGGCGTTGTACGTCCCTCACTGGTGAGTGACTGGGAGGTGACGCGGCCCAACTGGTCATGGGTACGGGTCAGGACCGCGCTTCCGCCGATGTACCGGGCGAGTTCTTGCCCCGCGTGGTCACGGTCGAAGCGAATACTGTTGCCGCAGGTCACGACCTCGAGGGCGCTTCCCGCCACATCGTAGGTCCAACTGCTCCTGGCGCCGCTGGGAGTTGTACGGTCTCGGCGGCGGCCCAACTGATCGTAACTATGGGCCAGGCGTCGGCCGTTGGTCGTTTCTGTCAGGAGACGGCCGGCCCGGTCCCGGGTCATGCTGATCGTCGCGTCCGGGCCGACCGCTTCCACCAGCCGCCCACAGAGGTCGTAGCGGAATTCTGATGTCACTCCCTCCGCCCGTTTCCGGACCACTCGGCCGAGAGCGTCGTGTTCACTGTGAACGGTCTGCCCCAAGGCATTGGTTCGGGCGGTGAGTTGGCCGACAAGGTCGTAGGCATAGCTGGTGGTGACGCCGCCGAAGTCCGTCTCGGACACCAGGCGTCCCGCTGTGTCGTAAACGAACCGCCACACATCGCCCGTGGGTGCGGTTACCTGGACTGGGCGCAGGTCGGCGTCGTATGTGTAAGTGGTGCGCGCTCCCGTGGGGTCCGTTCTCGCCGCGAGCAGGTCGAAGTGGGTGTATTCGTAAGTGCTTACGTTGCCGGCCGCGTCTTCGTGCCGTCGGCAGTTGCCCTCTCCGTCGTACTCCCAGCTTTCGGAGCCGTCGGCGTCGGTCTGACGCGCGAGCCTGCCCTCCATGGTCCACTCGAGATGAGTGACGGCCCCCAGCTGATCCGTCAATCGGAAAGTGCGGCCGAATGGGTCCCTCTCATGACGGATTACCGCTCCGAGCGGATCCGTGATCTCAATCGGGAGGCCTGCGGGGTCGGTTCGGATCGTCGTTGTGTATCCGAGCGGGTCAGTGAGACTGCGCAGATGCCCGGCATCGCTGTACGCGTAGCGGAACGTGGAACCGTCGGCTTCCGTGATGGCGATGCGATTGCCCCGCTCGTCGTAAGAGCAGTGCACGAGGGTCCGATCGGGCAGAGTGACGGTCACGGGCAGACCAAGCTCGCCGTACGCGTACTCGGTACGTGCGCCGTCAGGGCGCACAACCTCAACAACGCGCCCCCACTCGTCGTTCACCACATGCGTCGTGTGTCCGAGAGAATCGGTACGGGACAGGAGCCGATGATGGGTGTCGTACGCCATCCGGGTCAGGCCACCGACCGGATCCGACACGGCCACAACCTGGCAGTCGACGTTGATGACGTAGCGGCTTACGGCCCCTGCGGCGCTGGTCGCCGTGGTGACCCGATGACCAGGCCATTCGGCATCGGCGCCGTCGTAGTCGAAGGTGAAGGCGACGTGCCCTGCCTCACCACCCTGGGCCGTACAACGGTCTTGTTCGTCGTACCTGTAGTGATACGTACTGCCGTTGGTGTCGGTCCAGGATGTGATGCGCAACCTGTCGTCATAAACCAGACCCAGCGGCACTCCCGACGATTCCATGACCCCGGTGAGCTGCCCGTCGGTATAAATGAACCGTTTGAGAGGGACATCGGACCCGTCCTTGCCGGCGCCGGCGCCGGCAAGGCTCAGTGCGGTGATGCGGCCCTCGTCGGTGGTGAACGTGAGGCGGTATCCGCCCGAGTGCCGTATGCGAAGCGGTGTCCCGTCGGGGTCGTAATCGAATTCGATGGTGTTGCCGTTCCGATCGGTGACACACCGCAGTAGAGCCAGGCCATCAGCGGGGGGTGCGAATCTTCGGGAGTGCCCCGAGTCAGGGTCGTGAATCCGATAGCCACCGTCATTCGTCAGAGTGAGCGGCCAGCGAGGGCCTTGCTCCGGGAAGGAAGAATCTTCCGCTGTCCCAGGACGCCGGTAACTGAGCAGCATCCCGTCCTCGGTGACGAAAACGACATCATCCTGGTCGACCTCCAGCCGTTGGTCGAGCGTGGACGACCAGGAAGGGCCGAACCACCAACCCGTGCGATAGTTCGAGGCCGCTCGGCGAGTGAAGCTGAGGGGCAGGACGCCGGGGAGTTCGACGTCGGTCTGCAATAGGTACATGGCGCCGGTCGCGACGTCGACCGGGTCACCGCACCCGAAGATCTTGGTTTTGAGCCGGTTGTAAGCGCCTTTCGCTCCGTCCGCGAGCATGCCCCTAGCGCTCTTCCCCAGCCCCTTGGCCCCCATGGCCATGCCCTTGAGGCCCACCTTGCCCAGGCCTTTGACCCCTTTTGCGAGTCCGCCGAGGGTGGTCAGCCCCTTCATCCCGGGTATGCAGTCCAGCGCCGCGAAGGCCACGTCCCATAGCGACGCCTGGCCTTTCGCGTATTTATTGAGGGTGTCGGCGAGGACGACGAGGGCCGCGATCAGCACGATCGCACCGAGGATCGGCCCCCCGATGATCATCGCGATGATCCCGACGACCGCCACGACCACCTTGCAGACCGTGACGATGGTGTCCCAGTTGTCGGAGAACCAGTCCCCGACCTCTTCCCACCACTTCCGGTTGCGGATCCCCGCATCCGACGCCTCGTCGATCTTGGTCTTGGCCTCGCGCGCGGCGTCCTCGCGCATGGTGCGGGCGTCCTCGGCCATCTTCTTCGCCGCGTCCAGTGCGTTCTGCGCGGACGACACGTCCGACTGAGCGGATGTCTGCGCCGACTTGGCGTGCTGCGCGTCCCGGGTGGCTGCCCGGACTGTGGCCTCGTCCGGCTTCTCGGTGCTCTTGCTGCCGGTCGGATCGTCCTTGTACTTGTCGGCCTCCTTGCCGGCCCTCGTCACCCACGAATCGGCCGACGAGAGACGCGACTTGGCTGAGCTGAGATCGGCTTGGGCGGCGCGGCCGTTGGCCAACGCCCTATCCGCCAGCGCCTGCGCACGCTCCAGCTTCGGCCAGTACGCCGCCAGCGCACCCCCGGCCATGTCGTACGACGTCTTCAGCTTCCTCAGCTGCTTCGGCACACCCGAAAACTGATCCTGGAACGCCTTCGCGGACTTCCCCGCCCACTCCAGGACCGCTTCCTCGCCCGCCATCCCCTTGATCAGACGCAGGGCGTCCCCGACATCATCGGCGAAGTCCTGCAGATTCTTGGACAGTTGGCGCACCCGCTCCGGATCACCGGGGGTGGGGTCCCTGTCCAGATCCAGGACATCCCAGTCCCTCGGCCGATTCACCACGTTCATCCCCCGTGACTGCAAGCACGTCAGCAACATCCGTACACATGAGCGAAGTTACTGGATTTGCCCGAGCCACCGAAAGACGGCGGCGCCTACTCCGCGAAGCGGAACGTCGACGTGATCGCGTCGAAGATGTCGAAAAAGGAGTCCGCGAGGTCGAGGACCTGGCTGCTCCCGGCGACGAGGGCGACCTTGCCCTCCTGCCCCGGCACGGGCACGAAGGTTTGCATGAGCACGGCGCGAATAGTGCGGTTCAGAGCGTCATCGGGTACGACGATGTCCTCGATGCCGTGCGTGCGCGCGGCCGGTCCCACGCCAGGGATGTCGACCGTCGTCACCTTGCGCCAGGCGTCGCCCTCCTTCTTCGCCTCACGCGCGGAGAGTTGGCCCGCCATGGTCTGGGGGTCGGTAGAGAGTGGATCCCCAGTCGCGGAACGGCCGCCGACGATCGAGACAGTGACCGAGCCGGTGATCGGGGTGTCGCCGCCGAAGGCCTCGGCCATGCAACCGCAGTACAGCGCACCCGACTTCCAGGCGTCGGCCGCGGCCTTCTGAAGGAACGCGGCATACGTGTCACGGTACTTGGCCAGCTCCGGCCGCTGCCGAACCCGCTCGTCGACCATCCGCCGTATCGAGTCATCACGCGACTCGGGCCGCACGTCGAACTCCCACCACGACTCGGGCACCTTGATCCGAAACCCACCACGCTCGATGGTGAGCGTCTCCATGTACCGGGCCATGGTGTGTGTCCCCCGTCCCTCTGCCCCTACACAGGCGCGCCTGCCGCACGCCTGTTCGCCTGTTCGGCTTGGGTCAGCCTACGAGGTGCATGGGGCGGGTCCAGGCGGGGGCGCCGGACGCATCCGGCTGCCACACCCTCGTACTACGCGTACGTCGACTTTCGGCAGCAGCCCCCGCACGGGACGGCAGAGAATCAACGTGGGCGATCGCTGCGGCCGACGGTCAGCACCTCTACGGTCACCGTCTTGTCCCGCACCTCGTACATCACGCGGGTGGAAACCAGGAGTAACCGGTAGATGTCGCCGGCCGAGGCGGGTGGCATGGGTGGGGCGCGGATTGTCAGCAAGGTCGTACACGGCACCCGTGACGAGCATCGCCGCGTCCTGATGCCTCTCGTTGAGTGCGGCAAGCTGCTCGATGCCGCCGTCAGACCAGACGATGTCGTAGGTCATCGCTCAGGCGTCCCGTCAGGGTTCAGGCCGAAGCTCGCGGCCACGTCGGCGTGGGACACCCCGCGCGTTGTACCGGCCTTCCTCTCCTCGGCGGCTGCAAGATCACGCTCGTCTTCGGGCTGCTGGAAGTAGTCGAGAAGCCCCATAGGGATCACAGCCGCGACAGGCGTGCCGTGGTCGGTGATCTCTATCGTCCTACCGCCGTGCCGCGGTCTACGACCGACGTTCCGTCCTGGGCAGGAGTACGGCCGAGCTGGCTCGACGGGCCGATATGTCCGAGGAGGACATCGAGTCCATCGAGGAGAGCGGTGTCGATCCGACTCCTGAGTTGATCGAGCGACGTACCGCCGCCCTTGAATCGGGTGCACGGATCGGCCCGCGTACGACTCCCGAGTTCAGCTTCGAGGACCACGCGGCCTGAGATCGCCGCTCGCGCAAAACCGGAACGGGGGCTGCTTCCCGCCCCTGGGACCTGTCCTACCGCGCCCCCTCCGCGCCGCCGCCCATCTCCCCCCGCCCCTCCCAAGGCCGCGCCAGCCCCACCAGCGCAACTCCCGCCCCCGCGACGGCGATCAGCATGATGACCGCCATCGGCAGAGAGCTGTCCTCGCCGAAGACCCCGACGAGCGGGGAGGTGAGGGCGCCGAACAGGAACTGCACGCCGCCGAGGAGGGCGGAGGCGGCGCCCGTGGCGGCCCGGCCCAGGGTCTGGCCGAGGCTTGTCGTCGACGGGTAGACCATGCCGATGCCGGTCATGGTCACGAACAAGGTGGCCCAGGTACCCCCGAGGGTCTCGCCGACGGTGGCGACCAGGACGACCTGGGCGAGCGTGCCGAACGCGGCCGTGCTGACGCCCGCCGTGAGGAGCGTGTTCAGGCGTACGCCGCGCGCGGCCAGCTTGGCGAAGAGGGCGCCGGCGATGAGCATGCCGACGGCGTTGGAGGCGAAGATCAGCGAGTACGTCGTCGCCGAGACTCCGTGCAGGCCCTCGAAGACGAAGCTGGATCCGCTGATGTAGGCGAACATCGCAGCCGAGCAGAGGGCGAGGACAAGGACGTACCCCATGAAGGTCCGGCGGCCGAGCAACTCCCCCATCGCACGGAAGGTGTTCGCGAGGCCTCCGGCCTGCCGACGCTCGGACGGCAGGGTCTCCGGCACCTTGCGCAGTACGGCCAGCAGCATCGCGCCACCGATGACGGCGAGCGTGACGAACACCGCGCGCCAGGTGGAGACGGAGAGGATCGCGCCGCCGAGGATGGGCCCGGCGATCGGTGCCACACCGAGGATCTGCGAGAGCAGCGCGAAGTAGCGGGGAATGTCCGGGCCGTGGAAACGGTCGGTGATCACCGCACGGGCCAGGACCATGCCCGCCGCTCCAGCTACGCCCTGGAGGAAGCGGGCGCCGGTCAGGACGGTGATGTTCGGCGCGACAGCACAGACGAGGGAGAAGACGGCGAAGCCCGCGGTTCCCGTTACGAGGAGCCCGCGCCGCCCGAGACCGTCGCTGATCGGGCCGATCACCAACTGCCCGACCACGAGACCGGCCAGGAACGCCGTCATGGTCAGCTGCACCGCCGAACTGCTGGCGTGCAGCGAGGCGCCCATCGAGGGGAAGCCCGGGACGTACGTGTCGATGGCGAGGGGCGCGACGGCGGTGAGCGCGGCGAGGACCACCACGAGGAGCGCGTCCGCGCGCTTCGACGGCTGGGTGGGAGTGAGGGGGTGAGCGTCGTAGGGGGCGGACTTTTGACCGGAGGGCAGGGCTACCATGGACTTAAAGATAACTAATGGTTCACTGGTTAACAATTTCCACCAGGTAAAAAGGGCGATACGCATGTCACTCCCGACCACCGACGTCCGTGGGCAGTGGGCGGCGCACAACCCCGGCCTCGACACCTCCCCGATGGAACTCATCGCCCTGCTCAAGCGCATCACCGCGCTGCTCGACCGCGCCGTCGAGCCGCTCTACGAAGGCGCCCCGCTCACCGCGCCGGAAGTCGACATGCTCATCCCGCTCCGCCACGCGACCGAACCGGCCATCGCCCGCCGCCTCGCCCAACAGATGGGCCTCTCCCGCGCCGGCGTCAGCAAGACCCTCGCCAGACTGGAAAAACGCGGCTTCATCCACCGCACCCCCAACCCCGCCGACCGCCGCGCCGCCCTGATCACCATCACCCCGGCGGGCGAGAAGGCCGTGGACGGCCTGTTTCCAAGGCAGTTGGCCGCGGAGGTGGAGCTGCTGGCAGGTCTCGGGGAGGACCGGGAGTGGGTCATGGGGGCGTTGGAGCGGCTGGCGGGGGTGATGGAGGGGCACTTGGGGCGGGAGTGAGGGCCACCCCGGGGGCCTGTGGGCGGAGCCATCACCAGCCCACAGCGGCACCGCTCCCGGCTCCCTCAAGCGCGGCTCCTCAGCGGTTCAGTTCCATGACCCCGACCCCGAGACCCTCATAAGCCTCGGGCTCGACAGTGGCGACGAGCGCCCCCTCGGGAAGCATCTGATTCGGCCGCGCGGCGTGCACGGCGGCGCCGACGCCGAAGGAGACGCTGTCGCGGCACAGCTCGGCAATGGTCACGGCCATCACGAAGTCATCGTCGATCAGGTGCATCACGTCCACCAGCACACCGACATGGCCGACAATCCCCGCGCGCTCGCGCTCCGCCTCCAACAGACACAGGACCGGCACCCACAGGCGCACGAGGCCGTCAAGCGGATCGTCGACCGTAGTGTGGACCAACTGTCGACCGAGATCCCGAAGGACGACGTCATCAAGGCCCGCCTGGAGCTGATCAAACGCCTCAACAAGGGTGTCCAGCAGGCACGCAAAGCGGACGGACTGACGCTCTATCTCCCTGTGGAGCGGATCCACGGCACGCTCGTCGCGGCCTCGATCGTCGTCTCGGAGGCCCTCACCGGCCCAGGGGTGAACGCCGCCGGCGACGAAATCCTGGCCCAACTGCTGGCGGACGGCGCGGGCAGTGAGCCGGTGACCGTCGACGGTGCCGACGGCGTCCGCGTGGACAAGGTCGTCGCCGCCGACCCGGATCGGGAGGTCGAACACGCCTCCCGCCGTATCGACTACGTTCTCCCCGTTCCGGGGAGCCAAGTCGCGCAGTGGGCGACCGTCTGCTTCAGCACCATCGCCGACGGGGACCCCGCAGCGAGTTCGCCGACGTCCTGGTGGAACTCTTCGACGCCGTGATGACCACGTTCCGATGGAGCTACGAGTGATCTTCCTGGAGACGGATTCGGACCCCGCGGCGTGGCTGCTCATGCCGCTGAGGTGGGACAGCGTCGACGAGCGCCAGGAGTGGGCGTACAAGAGCGCCGACATTCTCTGGCGGCTGCGCGAGAAGCGCCCGAAACGGCGCGAGATCCGCGCACTGGCGATGCGCCTGGACATGTTGGCCGAGGGCATCCCCGGCCGTGTCCCGGCCCACCAGGTCTTTCTCTACGCGCCCGATCCACGCCGCATTCCGCTGGCCTTCTACGCCTTGACGGTTCCTGCTGAGGGCGACCGCACGGTACAGCTCCGCGAGGCGGTACAGCCCGACCAGGAGAGCCCGGTGCGTCCGGTCGAGGTGGACACGTTCACGACGGAACGGCTTGGAGAGGGTCTGCGATCCCTTCGCTACTGGGGATCCCGCGAGGGCGCGCTGATGATGTCGCTCAGCTTCGCCTGGCGTTCGGAGGATTTCGGGATCGATCTGTCCCTGCGCACTGTGGCCGATGATCCAGGCTGGCTGGCCGCTCATCTCGATGAGGCGGACGACTTCGCGAGGAGTCTGTGGCTGAGTGACGTCGTGGCTGGGGAGTAGGCCGCGCTGCAGCACAACTGACCGACTCCAGGACATGGCACCGATGCAGGACTGAGGCGTTACGCCCCGGTGGACGACCGTCGGCGAACGATCTCGCAACCTCGACAGCCGGTAGCCGTGGCAGACTCTCCGCGCACTGCGACAGCAACACACGGGAGGGAGCAGCGACATGGGAGGGTCGGCCAGGCCCCGCCGAGGGAAAGCAGCCACTGCGTCTCTGCGGCACGAGACGCGGTCAGGGAAGCGTCCCGAGCCCGAGGGCGAGCGCTCAGGCAAGTGGGACAAGTTGTCCGGCTGCCTCGTGGTCCTATCCGTCGCCGCAGCTTTCGTCTTCCTGGTGCTGGCGGACATGTTCTGGGGCGACAACACCTGGCAGTGGGCTGCCGACGCATGGCCGGGCGGCGCGTACGGGTTCGCGGTGTTCCTGGGGGCGCTGCTGCCGATTGTTGTGACGCTCTTCGGGTTGTCACTGGCCCGGATGGACAGGAAGTCCTGGAAGGCACACAAGGCCCGCACGATCAGCTGCATGTTCCTGACCGTCGGGTGCGGAACGGCGATGGTGCAGCTCGTGGCACTGGTCTTCAACTCCCAGGACAGCGGCAAATGGGGCCGCGGCAACTCGACCTCCCCTAGCTGGGCCTTCAGGAATTACCCCTGGCTGTGGGCTGCCGGCCTCGCGTCCACGATCGTCACAGCCGCGCTGCTGATCTGCGTGTACGTTGCTTACAGTCGGCGGCGCCAAGGTGCACGGGACAGTGCGACCACCGCCTCCGGTGCCGGCGCGGAGGCCTGAACAGTCCCTCCACGGCGCCTGCTACTGCACGCCATCTCATCGCTCAAGCAACGCACGAACCCGACGGCCAACATCGTCTCTACGGCAGCCCCGAGCGAACCGTTGGCATTCCGGCCGCTGTGCACCTGGACACCATCGAGCCACAGACCAAGCTGAGCTGTCCTCATTTCTCCCTCTCTGCGCAGCCCTACAAGGAAGTTCGCTGTGGCGAAACCGATTGCCACACGGATACGGTCATTGCTCTTGACTGAACACCTGTCTCACGGGGAGTCCACTGTGAAGCGCCGCTCTTTGCCCGTTGCTGCCGCGCTCGCCGCGACCGCAGCCCTACTGCTGACCGCATGCGGCAGCGGGGACGACAGCACGAAGGACAACGACAAGATCGCGGGGGCCGACACCGGCGAGACGAAGACGTCAGCCTCGCCAAGTGCCCCGGCCGGGTCGGACGCCATCGACCGTCCGAAGATGACTTTCCCTTCGGACTTCACCATGGCCTTCGACCGCACCGAGCCGACGGAGCCCCAAGAGGCGGCCGCCCTCAACGACGCCGAGAACTTCGTCCGGGCAATCAATTACGGAGTCGTTCAACAGGACGCGGAGGATGCAGCGTACAAGTTCTACTCGGACCCGCGGGGCACCGCACAGGCGTACGCCAAGAAGCAGATCCAGCAGTACATCGACGGGGGATGGACTGTCACCGGTACCCAGAGTTACACCCGGGGCAAGGTCGACATGGCGAGCGGAGGGGAGCGCGCTTCCGTCTCCTTCTGCGATGACGACTCGAAGTTCTATGGCAAGGAAGTCAAGTCCGGGAAGGTCCTCAAGACCGAACCCAGTGACAAGGACTACTACTTCTTCGAAATCGTCATGACTACCTCCAAGGACGCCGAGGGCCTGTGGACAGCCGAGGCCGTTCAGGTGCAGAAGGAGGCGACCCAGTGCAAGGCCTGAAGCGACGAGGAGTCGTTGTCGTCGGCGTGCTGGCTGCGGTGCTCCTGGTATCCGCGCAGAACGCCTTCGCGGGCGGTCCGACGGACAAGAGTTCAACAGACACGGGCACCGACACCGGCCTCAACGGCGATGGTCTGTACGCCAAGGCGACCGCGATCTCGTACGACACCTCCAAGAACGGCTCCGGATCCTCAGTCGGCTCCGTGACGGTCAGCGGCAGCGACTGGACACCACCGGCCTGCTGGTACGCCCCCCAGTGGACCGCGGAGCAGTTCGCCAAGGAAACAGAGGCCGGGTACAAAGAGATCTCCGGTGACGCCAACCAGCCGGCTCACGCACGGAGTGCCTCGTACGAATTTCGCCAGATGTACAAGGATGGCGAGTACAAGAACTACAACCTCGACAAGCAGGACGAGGGAATGTGGTGGGGAGCCGTCGAGAATCCGAATGCGCCCATTCTCGAGCGGACAGCATGCAACTCGAAGTTGCCCTTCTGGGTTGAAAACGGCGACACTCCTGACGTCGAGAACGCCATCACGCCAGAAATCCTCGCCGGCCTAGCCTACGAGCAGATCAAGGTGCCCGGCACCGAGGTGACTCTGTCGCCCGCAGGCATCACGAAGGTCAATCTCCCCACCTGGGCGTGGCTGGAGAAGGGCGAGTTCCAGCCCGTCTCAGTCACGGCCTCGCTCAACACACCCGGGCTGAACATTCAGGCGACAACCACCGCCACTCCCGTCGCCCTCAACCTTGAGCCCGGCACCGCGGACGCCACCACGTTCCCGGACTCCGGCGAATGCCGGATCAACGACGACGAGTCCATCGGCGAGCCCTACGCCAAGGGCAAAGCCGACGAGACCCCACCCTGCGGCATCACATACCTCCGCTCCTCCGGCGACGGAACGTACAAGCTCCGGGCGACCATCACCTGGGATATCACCTGGACAGGAACCGGCGGCGCGGGCGGAGACCTCCCCGACGGCACCTTCGGCAATGACCAGGAAGTCACCGTCCAGGAAATCCAGTCCGTCAACCGCTGATCAGCGGCCACCATCCCCGAGCTCCAAGCAGCCACCGCCGACCCGTCAGGAACCCGGACACCACATGAGTGACCTGCGTCTCGAAGACACCATCTTCGAGGATCTGAAGAAGACCTTCTCCTCCATAAGCGACCGCATGGACGCAACCCGCCGCACCCTTCGCGGCACAGACGCCTCGGCCGTCGGTCAGAGCAAACTCGTCGAGGACGTACAGGACTTCGCCGACGAGTGGGGCTATGGCATCAAGCAGCTCGGCAAGCACACCAGCGGTGCGGTGAAGATGATCAACAAGATAGGTGAGTCCTTCAGTAAGCTCGACCTGGACCTCGCGGAGTCCCTCAAGGCTCCGAAGAAGGGCAAGTGACGTGGCCGGCAAGCGCCCCGCCTTCCCTTACATAGGTTGGGACCCCACCCCCGGAGACGTGGAGGACACCCGGGAACTCGCCAAGAAACTCGGCAGCCTGGCAAGCGAGTTGGGGACAGCCCTGCGGGAGCTGGAACGGATCGAATGCGGGGCGTGGAAGGGCAAGACCGCGCTCGCCTTCACCGAGTACATCGGCCAGGACGTCACTCCCCTCATCAGCAAGAGCCACGACTCCTTCGACAAGGCGTCACGCGCCCTGCACCGGTGGGCCAACGAACTGCACGACTTTCAGGACGAGGCCAACCGCCTCGAGAAGTCCGCCGGAGAGAAGCTCGAAGCCAAGGAAACGGCCGAGCAGAAGGCCGAGGGCAAAGGCAGCGAGGAACTCGGCAAGGCCTCCGGCGCGGTGGACGAGGTCACCGGCAAGGTCTACGACCTTGAGGAGCGGTACAAGGAAGCCGCCGGGAGGATCAGCAAGGAGCTCGACAAGGCCGCCGACATCGCCCCGGACGAGCCCGGCTTCTGGGACAAGCTGGGCAAGGGCATCGGAGATGCCTGGGATGCCACCGGCGAGTGGCTCAAGGACCACGCCGACCTGATCAAAGCGATCGGCGACGTGCTCGGTGACATCACCGCGGTGCTGGGCATGCTGGCCATCGTCACCCTTCCGTTCCCGCCCCTCGCGGCCATCTTCGGCACGGCCGCACTCATCGGTGCGGGACTCACGCTGGCGGCCCACGGCATTGCCAAGGCAGCCGGTGCGGATGTGAGCTGGATGCAGATCGGGCTCGACGCGGTGGGGTTGTTGCCGGGTATCGGGATGTTCGGTAAGGGCATCAAGGTGGTCGGCGAGGCCAAGGCCGTAGCCACTGCGGGCAAGCTCGGCAAGGGGTTCGACTTCTCCAAGATCGCCGGTAGCTCACGGGTCATGCTGTCCTGGGGTGACGAATCCGCGGACATCGTAGGCGGGTTGGGCAAGGCCGGCTTGGTGAAGATCGGAGGCACGTCCACGAACGTTTTCGAGGTCGCGCACGCAGGCAGCGGCTTGATGTCACGCATGGGAGGCGTCGCCTTTGCGGGCTATCACACGGGCCAGTTGATTGGCACCAAGGGAGCCGCCGCCCTTGGAATGAAAATCGACCCGTTCGGAGTCGCCGGCAGAGCCTTCGACGCCGGCATCAAGGTTGCGCCCAAGGTGTACGCACATGTGACTGGTGATTAGTTTGGGATATCGACACCGGGTGGCTCACTGTTTGAGACGGTGTGGCAGGGTGGAGCGTAAAGGTGTCGGCTCCACGGCCGCCGCGAGGGAGGATTCGTACTGATATGAGCGTCTGGCAGCCCGAGTCGGATGAGAAAGTCATTGCCCGCGCTCCTGTCACCTTTGCTACAGGCGAGGCCATGCGCGTGAGCGGAATGAGATGGTTTCGCGACACCCAGCGCAACGACATTCAGGATGAACTCGCTGGATGGCCCAAAGGACCGACGTACACAGCCCGTTCGACAGGCAGCACAGTCGCTCGGAATACCGTCAAGGGCACGGCGATCGCCGCAGGCCTTGCCGTTTTGGGATTCCTCTCCTTCCACGGAGGGAATATCGGAGGAACTCCGGGCACCGAGCGCGGTTCGAAAACCTCGCTCGACCGGGCGGACGAGATCGACGACTTCCCCGTCATGTGGGCCGCACCGGGCACGATCGCCCGTACTCTGCCCTGGCAGCTGGACCCCGGACGCTCCTCCGAAAAGCACTACCGCACGCACGCTGTCATCACCGACCGTCGACTCGTAATCGTGGGCTTCCCCTATGTCAAAGGGAACTACAGCCAGGTTGACGACGAGTTCCTATGGGAGGCCTCTCGATCCACCATCGAACGAGTCGAACTGCGGGACTTCAAAATCGGGCAGGACTCGAAGGTCGTCTTTACGGACGGCTCATGGTGCAGGCTGGCTGGCGTGAACCGTGAGAGATTCACTCGGTATCTGATTGAACCCCTTGACTTCATTCCGCTGGATTCGCTCACACCAGCACAGCGAAACACCGCCGAGAGCTTCGCGGCCGCCCAGGCACCGGATGCCCAACCGCCTCTGGTCAAGCGGAACGCCTGTGGCTGCCTTCGCGTCGAGGTCGTGGCCCCGAGCACAATTCACGCGTTCTTCGGCTACTCCAGCCTGAACACGGTCATGGACGAGAACGGCACCGAACTCAAGTACACGGATCGTCACCCAGAAGACCTCCTGACCTGACACTCGCGCTGCACTCGATCGGAACGGCCCGCTACTTCAAAATGAGCCCCGCTGCCCCCGCGAACACCCCGCACGCCACCCCCGCCAACGGAAACCTCCCACCCCTCTGGTTCCTCGCCCCAGAGGGATTTTTCGCCCTTCCTCTCGCTGCGACCCCGGAGGAACGCACCGCGCGCGCCCTCTCCTTCGTACGAGAGCTGTACTCCCGAGGCGACGAAAGCATCTGGGAGCCGGCCGCCCCGTACTACGCGGCGATAGCCGAACTCATGGGAGACACCGGTGTCTCCTACGCCGCCATGGGCTTGTTCTCCACGGCGGAGGAAGCCGAGGCCTCCGAAGGGGAGGTGGTCAGACACGAGCCCTCCGACGGCGTCGCCCAATGCGCTCTCAGCGTGGCCATTGAATCCACCGATCAGGCCGCTGCCGACGCCGACATCGTGGCCCAGGGCATCCTCGCCACTCTCGCCGGCGACCCGTTGAACGACGCCATCTGGCTCGACCTGCCGTGCGGTCCAGCGGTGTCCTGCATAAGCGTCCACGAGTACAAACTCAACCCCGAAGTGACGGCCGGCGGCGACGCGGTGGAGCTTCTCACCGGGCAGATCCAGGTTCATGTCCCCTTTTCCACCGGCCCGTTCACCGCGGTCTTCACACTCCACACGGCCTCCATGGACCACTGGACCGAGATATACCGCCTGATGTCGTCCATCCTCCAGACGGTTTCCTTCACGGATCCCGCCGAGGAGCTGTCCGCGGAAACTTAGTCGAACCCGCCCAGCAGGCCCGCCATAGCGGAACCAGACGCATCACAGGTAGCGTCCGTGCCCGTGACACAGCGCTTGTCCCACGGGAGGGCAAGCCGTCACCCCCACAGGGGCCCGTCGCAACCGAGAGCCACGAGCATGCCGCAGACCACACCGCCCGAGCGGACGACCGAAGCCGAGAACGTCTTCGGCCTGATCACCCCCGAGGACTGGTATCGCATTCCGCTTCAGCCGCCGGAGCACCGAGAGACCTCCGTGAACGCTCTGATCAAAAGGCAGTTCGCGGGCGTGGACGATCAGCCTGTGCTCCGCCGCAAGGCAGAGGAGCAGCTCCTGGGCGCCGCCGAGAAGGGGGCCGACGGGGGCGGTGTGGTGCTCTATCTGTCGTTCCTGGAAGCAGCAGGAATCCCACTGTCCGCTTCTCTGCTGATTTCCCGCCTCCACCAGCGATTCGACAGCCTTGACGCTGTCGCCGCGCTGGCAGGCAAGGGTGAGGTGGCTCCGGTGCGTTTGCCTGCTGCCGGACGGGCAGCGCGTCGGCGCCGCAGCGAACGGACCCGGGAATCCAAGCGGCTGGGTTCGGAGTTCGAGGACACGATCGTGGAGTACTTCGTCCCGGTACCCGGTCAGGACGAGGTGCTGATGCTGACGTTCAGCACTCCTCTGGAACCGATCGCGGACGCGATGGCGGAGCTCTTCGACGCGGTCGCCGGTACCCTGCGCTGGCGGAATCCGACTCAGGAATCACGGGGGCAACAGAGATGAGCGAGCGACTCAGGGTATCCACCGACGATCTGCACGCGGCCGGAACCGGCCTTCGGATCGTGGCCACGGAATTCGAAGGCCTCGACAAGCTCATGGACACCTTCGACCGGCGAACGGTCGGACACAAGCTGCTGCAGGAACGGCTTCAGGACTTCTCCGACGGGTGGAACGACAACCGCGAGAAGATGATCGAGGAGATCAAGGGCCTGGGCGAGGTGGCCAAGACAGCCGGCGAGGCGTACACCGAGATCGACACGCAGCTCTACAACGCCCTCGTCGGCAAGGGCAAGAAAAAGTGACCCGCCCGGCCGACCAGCGCTGGGAAGTGCTGGGCGAGGGCGAAGACCCCGTGCCCGGTGACGTGTATGACCTTCAGGCGCTCTCCAAGCGCTTCACCGCCACGGCAAAGACCATCTCGGACACCGCCGCGGCGCTGCGCCGCCTGGGAGACCAGAAGAGCTGGGACTCCAAAGCGGGCCGGGAGTTCGCCGAGAAGGCCGAGGACACCGCGAAGACCGTGAGCAAGGCGCACGGCCGCTATGAAGAGGCCGGCTCCGCACTCAAGGAGTACTACACCGAGCTCGAAACGGTTCAGGGCGAAGCGGACCGGCTTCTGGGGCTGGCGGAAACGAAGAGCGGCGATCTCTCCACCGCGAAGTCCCAGGCCGACAACCCGCCCGAGAAGACCGACAAAGCGGGCCAGAAGAAGCTCGACACCAAGGTGACAGATCTTCAGGGCGACCTGGACGATCTGCGCGGGCAGCTCACCATGCTCAAGAGCCGTCACAACAAGGCGGGTGACGCGGCCGCGAAGCGCATCCACGAGATCACCGAGAGCGATGACCTCAACGACTCGTGGCTGGACGAACTGCGCGACACCCTGACGATCGTCGCCGACATCGCGGGCGCCGTGGCGGCGGTGTGCGGGATCGTGGCACTTCTGGTCGGCTGGATCCCGATCATCGGGCAGGCGATCGCCGGCGTACTGGGCACCATCGCGCTGATCGCCACCGCCATTTCGCTCGTCTGCCACCTGCTTCTCGCCATCAACGGCGACGGGTCCTGGGGGGACGTCGCCCTGGACGTTCTGGGACTGGCCACCTTCGGTGTCGGCCGCGTCTTCTCCGCCGGATCCAAGCTCGCCGCCACAGTCGGCCGCAGCCGCGTCTGGAACGCGGCGGCCCAGTACGTACGCGGTTGGAATCCCGCTCTCGGCTCTGCGGCGCGACGCGCGCTTGTCGTGGAAATGGTCGGTGCGCGGGGCGGAGCAGCCTCAGCCGCGCTGCCCAATGTCACTCTGGGCGCCGCCTTCAAGGGCCTGCCTCGTGCCTTCGCCGACGACCTCGGCACGATCCGGAGCAATTGGGGGGACCTGTTCAAGTTCGGCGACAATCTCTCCGCGGTCCGCGGAGCATGGAATGCCGGTGGTGTGCGCGGCCTCGGCAGCATGTACGTGGGGCCCGGAATGGTCGACGAACTGTCGCGTATCAAGAACATCAAGCCGGCGGATCTGAACTTCATCGGGACGCCTGACGCTTTCAAGCAGGCCTTCCAGTACAACTCATGGGCTCTCGGGGCGACCGGTACCGGGGCGGCCTCGGACACCAAGAGCTTCATCGGGCTCTTCGGCAGCGACGACATCGACGTGACCGGTCCCGATGCCTCGCTGGCCGGAAGGTAGCCGCTCGTGCACACCGCAGACCACGCGACCGCGGACTGGCACCAGTGTCGGGTCACGCTGCCCGCCCCGCACAACTGGCTCGTTCTCGACCTCACGTCCCAGCAGCCGGACACGTGGGCGCGATCAGTGGCCGACGAACACCTCACGGTGGACGCACCCGCCGAATGGCGCGAGGCGTTCGCCGAGGATGTGCTCTGGTACTGGGTCGCCGCCGCACGGCAGAAAGCGCTCTGCGCGGCTCTCCTCACGCCTCAGGACAGCGGCGTCGTCGCCTTCTACTCCGTACGCGAGCTGACCGTACGGCCTGAGTCGCTGCGCCTGGATGTGCTGCGCACCGAGGCCGAGCGCGCCGAGGGACCGTTTTTCCGGCCCCCTGGCATCACGGAAGTCGAGCTTCCACTGGGCCCCGCACTGCGCGTGCATCGCCTGGAACCCACGGACCCCGATGCACACAGCGGCGCGGTACGGGAAGGAGTGGCCCACTATGTCCTCCCCCGGGCGCATCCCACCGCGCTGGAGTGCCGGCTCCTCTGGGGAGCGCTGGGTCTCGGTGAGGAACTGGGGAAGGTCGCCGACGAACTGGCGGCTTCAGTCCGACTTGTCTGAACTGCCCGGACCGCGAGAGGTGCCGAACAGTCCTGCCATACCCCCCAGTCCGAACCGCTCCCACGGAATGAGCGCCAGCGGCACCCAACTGAAGCCGACGACGAAGACGCTCAGCAGGGTGACGAGGCCCGTGGGAAGGATCCAGCCGAGCTGTGCGGCAAGCAGGGAGACGATCTGGAGGTAGACGCCGAGCACGAGTACGCCGAGCATCTTGAGCAGGGCTTCGCCGAGCCCGAGCCTGGGCCTTGCCTCAGTCCCCCGGACCGCCGCGAACAGGATCAGCGGCAGCAACAGCCCTGCCAGACCGCCCGCGCCAATGCCTCCGACGACCACCGCGTTGCGCCCGTCGCCGGGAACCGCCGACGACAGGAACGAGTCGTCCGCCAGGCCGAGGGCAAGGGCAACGCCCGCATAGCCCCCGAGCGTCATGGTCGCCAAAACGAGCAGCAGCCCCGCACCGAAAGCGACGTTCCCCGCGAGCGAGCGCCCAGGACTCTGCGCCCGGGCCGCCCCGGACCCTGATCCAACAGACATGGGCTCTCCCATTCTCACGAGGTCGGTAGAGGATAACCGCCCGTGCGGGCGAGGCGCAGATCACTCGGAGGGGAGACGTGCGGGCGCGATATCAATTCTTCACCCAGCGCGAATCCACCGGTCCGCCGTATCCACCAATCCACCACCCCCTCGCACACAGCCCGGTGCGATGGAGCATCGAAGCACCCCACCGCACCGGAATGTCTGTGTGCCGAGGGCGGACTCAGCCCTTGACGCCCTTGGCCAGCTCGTCGTCCAGGTCCTGGTAGGCCTTGGCCGCGCTGGTCAGGAACTTGGACATGCCCGTGAGGCCGTCGATCGTGTCCTTGGCGCCCTTCTTGAACTCGGTGAAGGAGTCCTCGAAGGCCTGCGAACCCTTGCGGGTGGTGTAGCCGTCCTTGACGAGACCCTGGATGTAGCGCTCCAGGGCGTCGAGCTTCTCGTCGATCTTGTCCTTGGCGTCGGTCAGCTTGGTCGCCGCCTTGTGCATCTCGTCATAAGTGATATCTGCGTCTTTGCCGCCGGCCATGTGGCGTCCTCCGTAGCTCGACTTGCCGCAGGGCCAACCCCCGTGGCTCCCGTTGCGGATGATGCGATCGTCCGCTGAGTCTGCAGCCTACTCAGGCCGCTTGCAGGAGCACACCCCAGATCTCTCAACAGCCTCCAGGGAACCAGCACACAGGCCGTTGCCTGCGGGAAGGGGCAAGAGGCTATCGTCGGGGACACTGTGGCCCGCGTTCCGAAGCGGTGTCGGGGGTTCCTGGGGAGGACGATCGTGCGCCTGACTCTGACCGTTGTCGATCCGCTCGGCGGTGCCAACGCCGACGTCGTGCTCGACGCGGATCCCGAGTCCACCGTGGGGGACATCGCCAAGGAGCTGGCCACTCATGTGGGGTACAGCGGCGGTGCGCAGATCATCCCCATCGGGCAGCATCACGCCTCCGGCGGCGGAGCACCTGTCACCTACGTCGACGGGTATCCCGTCGATCCGGCGGCCACGATCGGGACCTCGCCGCTGCGCGAGGGCGCGATCGTCAGCCTGCACGATCCGGCCGGCTGCCTGCCGGGGGAACCCACCGGCCTCGTCGAGCTGCGGGTGGCCGGTGGTCCCGCCGCCGGCGCCGTGCACCGGCTCGGCATCGGGCGCCACGACATCGGCAGCGGTCCCGTCTCCTCCCTGCGGATCGACGACCCCGAACTTCCGCAGCGGGCCCTCACGTTGTCAGTCGCAACCGACGGCACCTGCCAGGTCGTCGTACACGGCGACAAAGAGGGCGTCACGCTCGACGGGGAGAAGATCGACGGCGACGAGTGGCCCCTCGGCAGCCAGGTCGCCGTAGGCAACACCCTGCTGGAGCTCGACCGGTACTCGCCTCCGAACGCCGCGCTCAAATGGTCCGAGGACGGCGCGGGGCTCGACTACAACCGTCCGCCCCGGCTCCGCCCGCCGGAGCGCCAGACCAGGTTTAAACTGCCCGCGCCGCCCCGCGACTTCGAGGCACGGCCACTGCCCTGGCTCATGGCGGTGACCCCGCTGGTCGGTGCCGTCGTGGCTGTGATGATCTTCGGGCGCTGGTACTACCTGATCATGGCTCTGCTGAGTCCGCTGATCCTCTTCGGCAACTACTTCATGGACAAGAAGCACGGGCGCAAGTCCCATGCCAAGCAGGTCAAGGAGTACAAGGAGCACAAAGAGCGGATCGAGAAGGACGCGCAGGACGCGCTCGTTGCCGAGCGGCTCGACCGCCGGCAGGCCGTGCCCGATCCGGCGACCGTGCTGGGTCTGGGCACCGGACCCCGCACCCGGCTGTGGGAGCGGCGGCGCACGGACGCCGATCATCTGCTACTGCGCTTCGGGACCGGGCAGTTGGGCTCCGAGGTCGTGCTCGACGACCCCGAGCAGGACGATCACAGGCGCGAGGTCACCTGGCAGATCGAGGACGCTCCGGTGGCGCTGCCGCTGGCCGAGCGGGGCGTGATCGGCATCGCGGGACCGGGCGATTCACCGCAGGCGCTGGGGCGTTGGGCGGTGGCCCAGTGCGCGGCGCTGCACAGCCCCATGGACGTCCAGTTCTACGTGCTCACCGAGAACGGCGCCGAGGACAGCTGGGACTGGGTCCGCTGGCTGCCGCACTCCCGGCCCTCCGGCGCCCAGGACACCAACGTCCTGATCGGCACCGACGCCGAGACCGTCGGCGCCCGCATCGGCGAGCTGACCCAACTCCTTGACGCCCGCCAGAAGGCGGCCAAGGAGACCGGCCGCCAGGCGACGTTCAGCGACCCCGACATCGTGGTCGTATGGGACGGTTCGCGCAGGCTGCGGTCGATGCCGGGTGTCGTACGACTGCTGCGCGAGGGTCCCGCCGTATCCATGTACGCGATCTGCCTGGACGCCGAGGAGCGGTTCCTGCCCGGCGAGTGCCAGGCGATGGTGATCGCCGAGCCGAAGCCGCAGGAGCATGCCGCCACCCGCACTTCGGCTGCCGCGGCCCCCGTGGCACCGGCGGGCGGCTTCCCTTCCTTCCACGCCTGGCATGCCGCCGAAGCCGACGACTCCCGGTCCGGCGAGCAGAAGACCCTCGAACTGCGGCTGCGGGTCGAGCAGACGGGCACGGCCCGCGTGAAGAACGTACGGCCGGACTTCGTCTCCCCCGCCTGGTGCGCACGCCTGTCACGGGCGCTGTCCCCGCTGCGTGACATCAGCGGCGAGACCGAGGACTCGGCGCTGCCGGGCTCCAGCCGCCTGCTCGATGTGCTCCAGCTGGAACCGCCGACACGGGACGCGATCGCCGCGCGCTGGCGCATGGGCGGGCAGTCGACGATGGCCGTCGTCGGTGAGTCGTACGACGGTCCCTTCGGCATCGACATCCGGCGGGACGGGCCGCACGGCCTGATCGCCGGTACGACCGGTTCCGGTAAGTCCGAACTGCTGCAGACCATCGTGGCCGCGCTCGCCGTCGCCAACACCCCCGAGAACATGACCTTCGTCCTCGTCGACTACAAGGGCGGCGCAGCCTTCAAGGACTGTGTGAAGCTGCCGCACACGGTGGGCATGGTCACCGACCTCGACGCGCACCTGGTGGAGCGGGCGCTGGAGTCCCTGGGCGCGGAGCTGAAGCGCCGCGAGCACATCCTCGCCGCCGCGGACGCCAAGGACATCGAGGACTACCAGGACCTCGTACGCCGCGACCCCTCGCTCGCGCGGGTTCCCCGACTCCTCATCGTCATCGACGAGTTCGCCTCTATGGTGCGTGACCTGCCCGACTTCGTGGCCGGTCTGGTCAACATCGCCCAGCGGGGCCGCTCGCTCGGCATCCACCTGCTGCTGGCCACCCAGCGGCCGAGCGGTGTGATCTCCCCCGAGATCCGCGCCAACACCAACCTCCGCATCGCGCTGCGCGTGACGGACGGCGGCGAGTCCAGCGACGTCATCGACTCCCCCGAGGCCGGGCACATCTCCAAGAGCACTCCGGGGCGCGCGTACGTCCGCCTCGGGCACGCCTCGCTCGTGCCGTTCCAGTCGGGCCGGGTCGGTGGTCGCCGCCCCGGCGCCGCCGATCCGCAGCTTCTCGCCCCGTGGGCGGGACCGCTCGGCTGGGCGGATCTGGGCCGGGCCGCGCTGGTGAAGCCGAAGGCCGAGGCGCGCGAGGAGGAGGAGATCACGGACCTCAAGGTCCTGGTCGACGCGGTACGGGAGGCCAACCAGGCGCTCGGCATCCCCGCCCAGCACAGCCCATGGCTGCCCGCGCTCTCCGAGACACTGCTGCTCGACGAGGTCGAGGTGCCCACCACCCAACTGGGCCCGGGCAAACTGCCCCCGGCCCCCTACGGTGTCGAGGACCTGCCCGCCGACCAGGCCAGGCGCCCGGTCGTCGTCGACTTCGCCTCGTTCGGGCATCTGCTGGTGGGCGGTGCCCCCCGCAGCGGCCGCTCGCAGATCCTGCGGACCATCGCGGGCTCGATCGCCCGGACCCACTCCTCCGCCGACGTGCATCTGTACGGCATCGACTGCGGCAACGGCGCCTTGAACGCGCTGACTCGACTCCCGCACTGCGGAGCCGTGGTCGCACGTAACCAGACGGAACGTGCGGTGCGCCTGATCACCCGCCTGAAGAGCGAGTTGACGCAGCGTCAGGACCTGCTGGCGGACAAGGGGTACGCCGACATCGGCGAGCAGCGAGCCGCCTCGGCCGAGGACGAACGTCTCCCGCATCTCGTCGTGCTGCTCGACCGCTGGGAGGGCTGGCTTCCGACGCTCGGCGAGTACAACCACGGCGAACTGACCGACGAGTTGCAGACGATGATGCGCGAAGGCGCGAGCGTCGGCATCCACCTGGTCGTCACGGGTGACCGCCAGGTGCTGCTGGGCCGGATGGCGTCGCTGACCGAGGAGAAGTACGGCCTGCGGCTCGCCGACCGGTCGGACTTCACGATGCTCGGCATCAACGCGCGCAAGGTGCCCGAGGAGATCCCTCCGGGGCGTGGCTTCAAGAACGAGTCGGCGACGGAGACGCAGTTCGCGCTGCTTTCCGAGGACCTCACGGGTCAGGGACAGGCCGCCGCACTGGCGGCGATCGGCGAGACGGCGGCCGCGCGCGACGCTGAACTGCCCCGCGCACGACGCCCGTTCCGGGTCGACGTGCTGCCGAGCCGCATCGCCTTCGCGGAGGCATGGGAGATGCGCGACGCGCAGACGTCCGGCTCCAAGCTGTGGGGGCTGGCCGGTATCGGCGGCGACGACATCATGGCCTTCGGCCCCGACCTCGCGCAGGGCGTGCCGACGTTCGTGGTGGCGGGTCCGGCGAAGTCAGGACGCAGCACGACCCTCCTGAACCTGGCGCGCTCGTACCTCCTCCAGGGCGTACGTCTGGTCATCGCCGCCCCGCGCCCCTCGCCACTGCGCGAACTCGCGGGCCAGGACGGCGTGTTGAAGATCTTCACCGAGGACGACATCGAGAGCGACGACTTCAACGAAGCGATCGAGTCGGCCTCGCCCGAGGAGCCCATCGTGTTCATCGTCGACGACGGTGAGGTCCTGGAGGACTGCGACGCCGAACGCGAGTTCAAGCGTCTCGTCCAGCGCGGCGGCGAGCGCGGCCTGGCCCTCGTCATCGGCGGTGACGAGGAGGAGGTGTGCGGCGGCTTCTCCGGCTGGCAGGTCGAGGCGAAGAAGGGCCGCCGCGGCATCCTGCTCTCCCCGCAGGACTCCTCCGCCGGCGAACTGATCGGCATCCGTACGACACGCAGCATGGTCGGCGGCCCCGTGACACCGGGCAAGGGTCTCCTGCACCTGGGCAACGGGGAGCCGGTCACGGTCACCGTCCCGATGTGACGCGGGGAGTTGGGCGGACGGGCCGAAGGACCGGTCCGCCCAACAACGCCGAGGCTCTACTCGACCTTGGACATCCGAGCCACCGGATCCCCCGCATCCGGGTTGTCCGTCTCGTACTGGAGGTCGTCGTCGACGGGAGTCAGGCGTACCTCGTGCTCGCCGGTGGTGCACACGTTGCGGTTGGACTCGTCGGCGATGCTCGTGACGATGAGCTGCTTGGACGTGACCTGTTTCAGGATGAGTACGTCGTCGCAGATGCCGCCGATCTGGTCGGTCTGGCGGAAGGTGCCCAACTCCTCGCCCACGGCGGCCTGGTGGACGGTGACGCGGAAGGTGCCCATGGGCAGGGCGCCGCTGAGCGCGAGGCCGTCGCCCTCCCAGGTGCCGAGGTAGGAGGCGGGGACCGTCTGGTCCAAGGGATCGGACGCGCTCGTCGACGCCTGGGGGCCGTTGCTCGCCGCGGTGTCGCTCGAAGAGCCCGAGTCACTCGACTTGTCCGCGCCCGGCATCAGGTCGAAGAGGAACCCCGCGCCCACCGTCACAGCCGCCAGCGCCCCCGCGACCGCCAGGGCCACCGTGCAACTCAGCCTGCGGCCACGGCCGTTCTCACCGGTCGCGGATACGGCGGCCACGCTGACGGAGACCTTGCCGGGACGGTCGGCGGGCGGCGGCGTCGCATCACGCGGCTCGCGTTGATCCGGTACGGGGGTCTGGTGACCATCCGGCGGTGAGGTCTCGCGGCCACTCGATGGGTAGGCCCCGCTCTGCTCCGGTACGTGCGCGGGGCCGGTCGGCGTCATGACCGGCGGCGGCCCGAACTCCCCGGCCACCGAAGGACTGCTGCTCACCCCCGACGAAGAACCAGCCGCAGGACTACTGCTCCCGACCGCAGGACTGCTGAACTCCACCGGCCCCGAAGGCGCAGCCCACCCCGTCTCCACCGTGTCCAGGTTCAGCAGCCGCACCGCGCTGCGGCTGACCTGTTCCACCATCGGCCCGGGCAGCCACCCCGCGGTCACAAGGCGGGCCGTCCCCTCCGGGGCGAGGCGCCGGGCCAGGTCGGCCGGAGCCGGCCGCTCGGCCGGGTCCTTCGCCAGGCACTGGGCCGCCAGGTCACGCAACTCGCCTTCCAGGGAGCCGAGTCGGGGTTCTTCGTGGACCACCTTGTAGAGGAGGGACGCGGAGGAGTCGCCGGGGAACGGCGGCTCGCCGGTCGCCGCGTACACCAGCACCGCGCCCAGCGAGAAGACGTCCGCCTCCCCCGCGACGGTCTTGCCGAGGATCTGCTCGGGAGACATGTAGCCGGGGGAACCGACCGAGACGCCGGTCGAGGTCAGTGACGCCGTGCCGTCCGTGGCGCGCGCGATGCCGAAGTCGATGAGCAGGGGGCCATCGAGGGTCAGCAGGACGTTGGACGGCTTGACGTCACGGTGGACGAGGCCCAGCGCGTGGACCGCCGAGAGCGCTTCGGCGAGGCCGGCGCCCAGGACCCGTACGGAATGGAGCGGAAGCGGGCCGCTGTCGGCGATGGCGGCCGCGAGCGAGGGGCCTGCCGCGTAGCCCGTCGCGACCCACGGCACCGGCGCCTCCGGGTCCGCGTCCAGGACGGGGGCCGTCCACGCGCCGCCCACCCGCCGCGCGGCCTCGACCTCGCGGCGGAAACGGGCGCGGAACTCCTCGTCGAGCGCGAAGTGCGGGTGCACGATCTTGACCGCGACCGTACGGCCGCCCGCGCTGCGGCCCAGATACACGCGGCCCATGCCGCCGGCCCCCAGCCGGCCGAGCAGCCGGTAGGGCCCGACGACGGTCGGTTCGTCGACTCCGAGCGGCTGCATGGCGCCATCCCTCCCCCGTACGCACTGCTGCTAGCAGAGTAGTGCCGTCAGCCCCCGAAGCCTCAGAGCCGGGCCTGTCCGGCGGATCAAGCCGGACGGGCCCCGAGGCCCCAAGACCCCGGAGCCGAGGCCTCACGGCCCCAAGACCCCCAGAGCCCCCAGACCCCCAGAGCCCGAGGCCTCCGGGCCTCCGGGCCTCCGGGACCCCAGGCCTCCAGGACCCCGAGAACCCCAGGCTCCGAGGCCCCAAAACCCCCAGGCCCGACACCCCGAGACCCCCAGACCCCGAGCCCCCAGACCCCGAGGCCCCGAGCCCCCAGACCCCGAACAGAATCTAGGCCTCCAGCAACCGAACGCTCACGTCCGACGGGAACCCGGTAGTGGACCCGACCCGCCGGGCGAACTCCCGTACGGCCGCCAGCTGCGGGCCGCCGAAGCGGAAGTCGAGCGTCCTGAAGTACCGCTCCAGGATCTTCTCGTCGAAGGACTCCCAGCGTGCCGCCTGCTCGGCGACCTTGCCGACCTCGTCCAGGGACAGGTCCCTGGACGCCAGGAACGCCTCGTGGACCTTGCGGGTGACGGCGGGTTCGCGCTCCAGGTAGTCGCGCCGGGCCGCCCAGACGGCGAAGACGAACGGCAGGCCCGTCCACTCCTTCCACATGGCGCCGAGGTCGTGCACCTCCAGGCCGAGCTTGGGGCCCTCGGTCAGGTTGGCGCGCAGCGCCGCGTCCCCGATGAGTACGGCGGCGTCGGCCTCCTGCATCATCAGCGAGAGGTCGGGCGGGCAGGTGTAGTACGACGGCTCGACGCCGACCTGCTCGGCCAGCAGGAGCTGGGCGAGGCGGACCGACGTACGGGAGGTCGAGCCGAGGGCGACGCGGGCGCCGTCCAGCCGGTCGAGGGGGACCTGCGAGACGATCACGCAGGACATCACCGGGCCGTCGCAGCCGACCGCGATGTCGGGAAAGGCGACCAGTTCGTCGGCGTGCTTGAGGAACTCGACGAGCGTGATGGGCCCGATGTCGAGGTCGCCCTGCACCAGCTTCTCGCTGAGCTTCTCAGGGGTGTCCTTGGTGAGCTCGAAGTCGAGGAGCGTGCCCGTTCTCGCGAGCCCCCAGTAGAGGGGCAGGCAGTTCAGGAACTGGATGTGGCCGACGCGCGGCCGGTTGCGAGAATTGTCCACATCGCGAGGCTAGCCCCAGTGGGGTACGGTGCAGGCTTCGGGTCCCCGAGTGGCTTCCGAAACCGTCCGGACCCCTTGTGTCAACCCCTGTGACAGATCTTGGTCCACCGCGACGTCAACCCCGACCCGCCGCTGGTCAAACCTCCGGGTGACGTGATCTTGCCCTCTATTGCTTTCGGCTGCCCGGGTAGCTAAGCTCGCCGCAAGTTGCAGTTTGGTTTCCCTTGCAGTACAGAGCCTGCGGAGCATGTGACCGCGGGCTCTCGTCGTTTTCAGATGAATGCAGTTGTTTACACGCAGATGTTTACACCTTGCAGGTTCTGGAGCAGGGCAACCCTTTGGGCCCAAGGAGGGCTTATGGCTACCGGAACCGTGAAGTGGTTCAACGCCGAAAAGGGCTTTGGTTTCATCGCCCAGGAAGGCGGAGGACCGGACGTCTTCGTCCACTACTCCGCGATCAACGCCAACGGTTTCCGTTCACTCGAGGAGAACCAGTCGGTCTCCTTCGACGTGACGCAGGGTCCGAAGGGCCCGCAGGCGGAGAACGTAACCCCGCTCTAAGCCTGCGGCTCCATGAGCCCAGTGCTTTGAACAGGATCGGATAGCAGTACCCAAGGAGCCCCGCGACAGCCTGTCGCGGGGCTCCTGCCTTTGTCCGTACGCCGACGAGGGCGTCGGCTACCGGCCGGTCAGGTCCTTGCCGAAGAGCGAGGTCAGCCGCTCGCCCAGAACGGGCGCGAGGGATTCCGAGAAGGTCTCGGCCATGTGACTGTCGTCGCGGTAGACGATGGTGTTCCCGACGACCACCGGGCAGACACCGGCCGGCGTGCACAGCCACGGCTGGGGGTCGATGACCGGAACGTCGGCCGCCTTCGCGGCGACCTCGAGCGCGTCGCGCACGGACGGGTCCTCGATCGCGGCCGGCAGGTGGTTCGCGCACTCCTCCAGAGCCAGCGCGTGTTCGGCCGCACAGTCGACGGCGTCGGACTTCGGCCAGGGAGTGTCGAGGATGGTGACCACCTGGGCGCCCGTGTCCTGGATCTCCTGAAGGGTGGCCGCGTCTCCGTCCACCCACTGCTTGTGGACGTCGCTCACCTTCTTGAACGGCTCGGCCGACTCCGAGGACGAGACGACCACGAGCGCGGGGTCGAGTTCCTTGACCACCTTGATCGCGTCGTGCCGCCAGGTGTCGCAGGCCGTGTATCCCTTGCCCTCACGGACGATGGTGACCTCGGCCATCTTGCAGGACGCCTTGGTCAGCGAGACCAGCTTGAAGTGCCGCTCGGTGGCGAGCTTGTCCAGGGCGGGGAACCACTGGGCGGCGTGGGAGTCGCCGAGGAGGACGACCGTCTGCTTCGCGGAGGTGTCGCCGTAGATGCACGGCTTCGCCTCCGTGGCCTCGTAGTTGGCGTGGCAGCCGTCCTGGTAGATCGCGGACCTGAGGTCCTTCACACCGGTGACGGGAGGGGCGAGGTTGCTCGGCAGTTGAGTGCCGGAGCTTTTCAGCAGGGTCGCCAGACCGGCCTGCGGGTCGGAGGCGTCCGTGAGGGCCCCCGCCAGTGCGGGTGCCGACCCTCCGGTGCTGATCTGCGACGGAAGGGCCTCCACGGCCTGCGAGGACAGGACGACTACGGCCGACAGACCCACACCGAGCACGAGAGCCCTGTTCGGCCGGCCACGGAACGCCGTGTGGAACCGCACCGGATTCTCGACCAGCCGGAGCGTCGCCACCGCAAGGAGCAGGCCAACCCCGGACAGCGCCAGGGCGAGCCCGACGCTCTCGGGCCTGCCCAGCGCCGAAGGGCCGATGATCAGCAGCGGCCAGTGCCACAGGTACCAGCCGTACGACATCCCGCCCAGCCACACCACGGGCTTCCGCGCGAGCACCAGCCGTGCGTCGAACCGGGCGGGCGAGAAGCCACCGGCGAGGACCAATGCGGTGCCGAGAACCGGCACGAGCGCGTGATATCCGGGGAAGGGGGTGTTGTCGTTGAAGCGGAGGGCGGCCAGCACGATGGCGGCCAGGCCTGCCCAGGTCATCGGCGCCGAGAGCCAGGTGGGTATGCGCGCCGGCGTCGGTGTCGTGGCCCACATGGCCAGCAGGGCACCGATGCCGAGCTCCCAGACGCGGGTGTGTGAACCGAAGTACGCCCAGGACGCCGAGCTTTCCGTAGTGGTCAGGCTCAGCCAGAACGACCCCAGGCAGAGCACGACCAGGGGCACCGCCAGCAGCGCGCGTCGCTGCCGCGCCAGTTTCCAGCTGAGGACGAGGAGCAGCGGCCACACCAGATAGAACTGCTCCTCCACGGCCAGCGACCAGAAGTGCTGGAACGGTGAGGGCGGGCTGCCCTGTTGCAGGTAGTCCGTACCGGAGATGGCGAGCCGGAAGTTCACGGCGTAGAAGGCGCTGCTCAGCGCGTCGCTCGTGTACTCGGCCAGGCGGATCTTCGAGAGGAAGAGCCAGGATCCGACAAGCGTGGCGACAACCACCAGGGTTGACGCGGGCAGCAGGCGCAGCGCACGGCGGGCGTAGAACTTCCTGATCGAGACCTTGCCCGTGTTGGACAGCTCGCGCAGCAGCAGCGAGGTGATCAGGAAGCCTGATATGACGAAGAACACGTCTACGCCGACATAACCACCGCTGAGCCGGGTCACTCCTGCGTGGGAGAGAACGACCAGCGTAACGGCCAGGGCGCGCAGCCCCTGAATGTCGAGGCGTGGCGAATGCCCTCCGCCGATTCCGTCGCGCGACGGTATGCCGGACAAGTGATCCCCTAGGTAGTTGTCGAAACGCGCGCGGCGGCGATGCCCGGGGACCTTCTCGGGAGCCGAGCATGATCGGCGCTGTATCGTGCCGGACGAGTCAATGGTCGATAGAAGTCATGTGCACATCTGTTGGTTCACCACACGGTGAACAGCGGATTAGCTCACCGGGTGTTGGACTGCCTGCGTTGGACTGCCGAAGACCGGGGAAAGTTGTACCTGATTCACTCCCGGGCCCCGAGCGTCCCCCCGTCCCGCGAAGCAGGCCGCCGCTCACTGACCGAGTGCCTCGGACCGCGCATCCCACACCCGACCAGGACGAGGACGGGACTCGCGGTGCCGGAGTTTCACCCGTTGCCGGTGCATCCTACTTCTCATAGTCCGCGTACAGGTCCTCGATCTCCCGGGCGAAGTCGTGGGCGATCGCGTCCCGCTTCAGCTTCATCGTGGGGGTCAGATGACCCGCTTCCTCCGTGAATGCGCCGGGGAGGACGGCGAAGCGGCGGATGGACTCGGGGCGGGAGACGAGTTTGTTGCCCTCGTCGACGGCTCGCTGCAGGACGGCAAGCAACTCCTCGTCGTCCATGAGGAGTTCGGCGGGAACCGGGTGTTTGTGGTTCATCTGACGCCAGTGGGTGAGGCCGTCGGGGTCGAGGGTGATGAGGGCCGTGACATAGGGGCGGCGGTCTCCCAGGACCATGCACTGGGCGATGAGGGGATGGGCGCGGAGCCAGTCCTGCATGGGGGCCGGGGCCACGTTCTTGCCGCCCGCCGTGATGAGGATCTCCTTCTTGCGGCCGGTGATGGTCAGGTAGCCGCCGTCGTCGAGCGCGCCGATGTCGCCGGTCGCGAACCAGCCGTCCGGGGCCGCGTCGACCACGCCGCCCGCGTGGATATCCCAGTAGCCGCGGAAGATCTGGAAGCCGCTCAGCAGGATCTCGCCGTCGGCGGCTATCCGCACCCGGGTGCCGGGAAGCGGCAGGCCCACCGTCCCCAGCCGGGGTTTGTTCGGCGGGGTGACCGTGGCGGCCGCGGTCGACTCCGTCAGGCCGTACCCCTCGTAGATCTCGATACCGGCGCCCGCGTAGAACGCGGCGAGCTTGCGGCCGAGCGGGGACCCGCCGCAGATCGCGTACCGGACTCTGCCGCCGAGGGCGTTGCGGATACGGCGGTAGACCAGCGGGTCGTAGAGGGCGCGGGCGGCGCGCAGGGCCCGGCCGGGGCCCGGGCCGGTGCCGTGCTGCTGGGCCTCCAGCGCCTCGCCGTACCGCTGGGCGATGCGCGCCGCCCGGTCGAAGGACGAGCCGCGGCCCATCCGTTCGGCCGTGGCCCGGCCCGTATTGAAGACCTTTTCCAGGACATAAGGGATGGCCAGCAGGAAGGTCGGCTGAAAGGAGGCAAGGTCCTCGAGGAGGTACTCGGTCTTGAGGCTCGGCGCGTGGCCGAGTTTCACGCGGGCGCGCAGGCAAGCCACCGAGACCATCCGGCCGAAGACATGCGCGAGGGGCAGGAAGAGAAGCGTGGAGGCGGGGTCCCGGGTGCCGGACCTGAAGATGGGGTAGAGCAGCTCGATCGCGTTGTCGATCTCGGTGAAGAAGTTGCCGTGGGTGACGGCGCAGCCCTTGGGGCGGCCTGTCGTGCCCGAGGTGTAGATCAGGGTGGCGAGCGTGTCGGGGCCCAGCACCCCCCGCCGTACGGCGACTTCCTGGTCCTGGATGTCGGCGCCCAGCTCTGCGAGCCGCTCCACGTGCCCCTTTTCGAATACCCACATATGTCGCAGATCGGGTATTCGGTCACGTTCCGGGCCCAGGGCGGCGGCCTGTGCGGTGGACTCGGTGGCGAGCGCGACGGCTCCCGAGTCCTGGAGGATCCAGCGGACTTGATAAGGGGATGAGGTGGGATATATGGGGACGGTAACGAGGCCCGCCGCCCAGGCGGCGAAGTCGAGGAGTGTCCACTCGTACGTCGTCCGCGCCATGATGGCGAGGCGGTCGCCGGGGACCAGACCCTCCGCGATCAGCCCTTTCGCCACCGCCTCCACCTGCGCCGCGAACTCGGCCGCGGTCACGTCCACCCATTGGCCGTCGGGGCCCTTGCGGCTGAGGACGGGCTCCTGCGGGGCCGCGTTCGCGTTGTCGAACGGGATGTCCGCGAGGGAGCCGTGCGTCATCGGGCCGGTCAGCGCAGGCACGGACACCTCGCGCACAACCCCGTCCAGCCGCTTGATCTCGGGCTCCAGGCGCGCAGGTTCAGAGGGGTACTGACTGGACACGGGGTGGCTCCTTGTCGGCCGAGGGCCGGGCGGGGCGAGGGGGCGAATCCTCATACGGCCCTGGAGGTCGAGGGGTTCAGGGGGACGGGGTGGCACGGCAGGCGGGACGAGGTGGGATCGTACGACTCCCGAGTGTGGGGTTTGTGCGGCCGACGGGCGGGCGACGTGCGGGTTTGCGGTGCGTTCGGGGGCGGGCGCGGTGTTCCGCGATGCCCTTCATCCACCGGAACACGCATGCCCTAAAATGAACAACGGGCAAATTTTTGTCCGACAATCGCACTCCGGCGATATGTCGGTTTTCTCCCAACTCTGCTGTGAACCAGCAGGTCAGCCAGTCGAGTTCGGCGCGTCTGACAGTAAACCCATGGCCATACCAAGGTTCTTGCAATGCTGTACTCATTCCACCCTCAGGCATCCTTTCTAGCCTCTGTCCACGTGCTGGAACCACGCCAGGAAGGCGCTCCTCAAGACATGTCCCACGCACCCAGACGTATCGCCGTTCTCGCCGATTCGGATACCCGCTGGAAGTGGGGCGCCTCCGTCGCACGGCAGATCGCACCGGACCACGCTCTCGACGCGTACTTCCTGCGCACACGGGCGACCCCGACGGAACGTCAGCTCGCCGAGGTCGGCATCGTGCCGGACACCCAGCGTGAGGTCACCGCGGCCGAGCTGGTCGACGACGAGGAGTTCGCGAGCGCCGACATCGTGGTCCTGTCGGTCATCGGCGGTACGGCGCTCGCGCTCGTACACAGCCTGGGTCTGGCGTGGCAGTCGCGCCCCGAGCGGCCCATCACCGTCACCGGCTACGTCGGAGTCGTCTACGAGAAGATGGTCGACGGCCTGCTCACCCGCGCCGGCGCCGATCTCGTCCTCGCCAACAGCGCCTACGACGCGGGACGGTTCCAGACCGTCTTCAGCAACGTGGGCGTAGACCCGGAAACCGTCGTCGAGTGCGCGCTGCCCTTCCTCGGCGGCGCCCAGTACGTGCCGTCCACCGACCGCCCCTTCACGCTGACCTTCGCCGTGCAGCCGTCGGTGCCCAGCAAGAAGGAGCGGCTCCTGCTCCTGGAGCGCGCGGCGGCCCACGCCCGCCGGTACCCCGAGCGCCGGGTCCTGATGAAGCTGCGCAGCCTGCCGGGCGAGCAGACGACCCACGTCGAGGCGAACCCGTACCAGGAACTCATCGAGAACCTGGCCGAGCCGGCCCCGTCCAACCTCGAGCTCGTGTACGGCAACATGGGTGAAGTCCTCGACACCACCGACCTGTTGGTGACGGTCAGCTCCACCGCCGCGCTGGAGTCGATGCACCGGAACATACCCACCGCGATACTCACCGACTTCGGTGTCCGCGAGGCGCACGGCAACCACTACTTCGTGGAATCGGGCTGCCTCGCCTCCTGGGACGAGCTCGACGGGGGCGCGTTGCCCCGCGTGGACCCGGAGTGGGCGGCCGCACAGGGCATCGGCAGGAGCGACCCGTACGCCGGCGCACGCGCACGTATCGCCGCGCTGCGCGCCGCGGGTCCGCTTCCGCAGCTGCGGCCGTACTACACACCCCAGCGGGCCGGCATCTACCTGGGCGGTCTGCTGACACGCAACGGCTTCGACGAGAAGGGCAGGCCGCTGCCCGTGCAGTCCGCGACGAGCGACGGTTCCCTGAAGGCGGTCGTCCGTGGCGTCACCCGCCGCGGCGCCAGGGGGCTCTACCGCATGGGCCACAAGCGGGTCGCACCGGCACTCCGCCGCTGGGCGCGGGCCTGACCCGCGCCGCGGTACGACACCGCGGAGTGCGCGTCGCGCAACAAGGCCACACGCACACGGCCACACGCACTCCGCGGAACTCCGTGATCCGCGCCACCGCCAGAACTTCGTGATCGGCGACACTGAGGGAAGACCATGACCCGCACTCTCGCGCTCGTCGAGAACTCCAGTCAGCTCCTCAGCCTGCTGGAGTGGGCCCTGGGCGAGCACGACAGTGCGCCGCATCCCGAGAGGTGCGAGGCGGCGGTCCTGCTGCCGCGCGACCCGGCCACACGCCACCAGCTGGGCGCGATGGCCCGGTTGGCCCGCGCGGAGGGCATCGGCGTCGGTCTGTACGACATCCGCAGGGTCCCGGTCGGCTTTCCGCGCGCCCCGGCGGCGCTCGTGGCAAAGCTGGCCGGGGCGGAGCGCCTGGTGATCGGCGACCCCTCCTCCAGGCTGATCCGGCGGCTGCTGCCCCTGGCCAGGACACGGGACTTCGTGCTCATCGACGACGGCACGGCGACCCTGGACCTCTCCCGCAGCCTGCTCGCCGGCAGACCTCCGGTCCGCTGGCACCGAAAGAGGCCCGGATCGGCGGCGGCCTCCCGCGTCGCACGCCGGATAGCCCCCGAAGGCGGAGGGCACCTCGAGGTCTTCTCCTGCCTGACGGCCGGTCTCGAACTGCCGCCCGGCTCGGTCACCTCGGCCAACACCTACGGCTGGGCGCGGCAGCGGTTCGGACCGCCGCAGGTCCACCCCGGCGTCGACCTGATCGGCAGTCCGCTCCCCGAGAACGGCCTGATCGACTTCGCGCGATACATACGGGGGGTCGTCTCCCTCGCCGACCGGGTGAACGCGGAACGCTACTTCGCGGACCTCCGCGAGGACCGGGACAAGCTGCGGCTCATCGCCGACTACGCCGAGCTGGAAGTCGTACAGCCCGAACTCCCCCTGGAACTGCAGCTGTTGAAGGGCCCGGTCGCCAGGACCCTGATCAGTCTGTCCCCCACCGTGCACACCCTGCCGCTCGTCCTGGCCGGTACCGGGGTGGAAGTCACCGTCCACCCTGAAGTCGCCGGCTGGCTCCACCCGGGCAGGTCCGAGCGCTCGGCAGCCTCCCTGGGAGCGGCAACGCACAAACGGCCTGGAACAAAGACCTGAAGCGGACGGCGAGGTCCGCGTTCGAGAGCTGTACCGGCCTGCGCGTCACCCGTGCGCGCAGGCCCCTCCCCCGCACCGAGGCCACGCCCACCGGGCCTCCAGGCTCCACCAGACCTCCGGCCGGACAGGTCACCGCGAGTACATGCGGACGCTGGAAGAGGCGAGACAGCATCTGCCCGGCCACACCGTGCGCTACGAGGACCTGACCGCCGGCTCCGAATCGTCCACCCGCGCGCTCTGCGCGTGGGGCTACCTGGACTGAGGTTCCTTAGCCTGAGGGTCCTTGGACGGAGGTTCCTTGGTGGACTGAGGGTCCTTGGACCGAGGGTTCCCTGGCGGGCGGTGACCAGGGGCGCCCCTCCATGAGGTCGCCGAGGCCCGCCCAGGCGAAGTTCATCAAGGTCGCCGCGGCCTGCTTCGCCGAGACGCCCGGCGTCGCGTTGGCCCAGGCCGCGAGCGACTCGGCCGCGCCGACCAGCGCCTCGGCGAGCCCGGCGACCTCGCCCGCCTCCAGGGACGGGTCACGGTGCGCCTCACGGGCCGCGACCAGGATCAACCGCGTGACGAACGCGACCAGCTCCTCGCGCATCACGCCGGCCTCGGCGGCGAACGGCTCGCCGTGCGTACGCGCCTGGAGGTGCAGCACGGACCAGCCGTCGGGGTTCTCCGCGGTGTGCGTGAAGAACGCCCGCAGTCCGTCCCAGAGTTGGCGGTCGGCGGGCAGCTCCGGCTGTACGCCGGCCATGACGGCGGCGGTGAGCGCCTCGGCCTCGCGCCGGATGCAGGCGGTGAAGAGGTCTTCCTTCGAGTTCAGGTACAGATACACCAACGGCTTGGAGACGCCCGCCAGTTCGGCGATCTCGTCCATCGACGCGGCCCGGTACCCCAACTGCCCGAAGGTCCGTACGGCCGCGTCCAGCATCTGCTGTTCGCGTACCGCCCGCGGCATCCGTCTGCTCTTCACAGCACCCATGTTGCTCTTCACAGCACCCATGCGGGCAAGCGTACGATCGGCCGCCGCCGACCGTGCACGGGGAGCTTTCAGGAAGGCTGGCCCTGCGCACCGCCGCGGGCCGCGTCGTCCACGCTGTCCTCCTGGCTGCGGTTCTGCTCCAGGTTGGCCTTGACGCGGTCGACGCGGGCGACGACCTGGGCGGAGGCGCGGTCACGCTCCTTGCGCAGCACGACGAAGCTGATCGGGGCGGAGATCAGCAGGGAGAGCAGGACGATCCACATGTAGTTGGAGTCACCGAATCCGCGCGGGGCGAGACCGAGGGAGACGAGGCCCCAGACGACCACGAGGCAGCCCGCGAAGACTCCAAGACGCATCAGCGTGTAGCGGCCCATGTCAATCCACTCTTCCGATCCGAATCCGTTTGGAACATCCCAAAGGGCACCGTCCAGTGAAGCACGGCGGGACAGGGATCTTGCAGGCGGGCCTCAGACGTCGGAGCCCAGGGACAACAGCCCGTCGGAACCGAGGGACAACAGCATCGTGATGTCGTCCCGGTCGTCACCGGGTCCGACCCGGATCGCACCGGGCACCCGGCCGACCTCCTTGTAGCCGCAGGAGCCGTAGAACCGCTCAAGGCCCTCTCCGCCCCGGCAGGTGAGCCGGATCGCGTCGATCCCCTCGAACCCGGCGGCGGCTTCCTCGGCGGCGGCCAGCAGCTCCCGCCCGTACCCCTTGCCCTGGTGCCCGGGGTGCACCATCACCGTGTACAGCCACACCCAGTGCCGCATCAGCCGGTGCGTGTTGAAGCCGAAGAACGCGGTGGCCGCGACGGCGCCGTGCTCGTCGTACCCCACGAGCAGCCGGGTGCGGCCGTCCGCCATCGCCGTGAGGTGCTTGCGCCACTCGGGCCGGATGTCCTCGACGTCCACCGGCGGTACGAAACCGACCGAGCCGCCCGCGTTCGAGACGTCCGTCCACAGGGCGATCACGCCGTCACGCAGCTCCGGACCGACGGAGGGGTCCAGTTGGAAGGTCAGTGCCACCGTGCGCGCCCTCTCAGACCCGCATCGGCTGGGGGGACTCACGGCGTGCCGGGTCCGGACCGTCGTACTCGCGGATGATCTCGTACCGCGTGTTCCGCTCGACCGGGCGGAAGCCGGCGTCGCGGATCAGGTCGAGGAGGTCCTCGCGGGTCAGCTTGTTCGGGGTGCCGTAGTTGTCGGCGTCGTGCGTGATCTTGTACTCGACGACCGAGCCGTCCATGTCGTCGGCGCCGTGCTGGAGGGCGAGCTGCGCGGTCTGGACGCCGTGCATGACCCAGAAGACCTTGACGTGCGGCACGTTGTCGAAGAGGAGGCGCGAGACCGCGAAGGTCTTGAGGGCCTCGGCGCCCGTCGCCATCTGCGTCCGCGCCTGGAGGCGGTTGCGGACCTTGCCGTCCTTCACGTCGACGAAGTCGTGCTGGTAGCGCAGCGGGATGAAGACCTGGAAACCGCCGGTCTCGTCCTGGAGTTCGCGCAGCCGCAGCACGTGGTCCACGCGGTGGCGGGGCTCCTCGATATGGCCGTAAAGCATCGTGCACGGGGTCTTGAGACCCTTCTCGTGCGCGAGCCGGTGGATCCGCGACCAGTCTTCCCAGTGGGTGCGGTGGTCGACGATGTGCTGCCGGACCTCCCAGTCGAAGATCTCGGCGCCGCCGCCGGTGAGGGACTCCAGACCGGCGTCGATGAGCTCGTCGAGGATCTCGGAGGCCGACAGCCCGGAGATCGTCTCGAAGTGATGGATCTCGGTGGCCGTGAAGGCCTTCAGCGAGACGTCCGGGAGGGCCTTCTTCAGCTCGCTGAGCGAGCGCGGGTAGTAGCGCCACGGCAGGTTCGGGTGCAGGCCGTTGACGATGTGCAGCTCGGTGAGGTTCTCGCCCTCCATCGCCTTGGCGAGGCGGACGGCCTCCTCGATGCGCATCGTGTAAGCGTCCTTCTCGCCCGGCTTGCGCTGGAACGAGCAGTACGCGCAGGACGCGGTGCACACGTTCGTCATGTTGAGGTGGCGGTTGACGTTGAAGTGGACGACGTCGCCGTTCTTCCGCATCCGCACCTCGTGGGCGAGACCGCCGAGCCAGGCCAGGTCGTCCGACTCGTACAGCGCGATGCCGTCCTCGCGGGTCAGCCGCTCACCGGCCCGGACCTTGTCCTCCAGCTCGCGCTTGAGCCCGACATCCATGCGTGTACCTCTCCTCTTGACGAACCCTGTCAACCGTACGCCTACCCGTGCGACCCTCCTGAAGCAGGCGGCTACTCCTCTTCGGGCAGCTCTCCCACCCGGTTCTCCCACTTCGTGGAGAGCACGATGGTCGTACGGGTCCTGGAGACGCCCTTCGTTCCCGACAGCCGCCGGATGGTCTTCTCCAGCCCGTCCACGTCACTGGCGCGCACCTTGAGCATGAAGGAGTCGTCGCCGGCGATGAACCAGCAGTCCTCGATCTCGCCCAGGTCCCGCATCCGGCGCGCCACGTCCTCGTGGTCGGCGGCGTCGGAGAGCGAGATGCCGATCAGGGCGATCACGCCCAGACCCAGCGAGGCCGAGTCGACGGTGGCGCGGTAGCCGGTGATGACACCGGCCGCCTCCAACCGGTTGATGCGGTCGGTGACACTGGGTCCCGACAGTCCGACGAGGCGCCCCAGTTCCGCGTAGGAAGCCCGGCCGTTCTCTCTCAGGGCCTGGATGAGCTGCCTGTCCACCGCGTCCATGCGATCGATTGCCTTCCGCTGAAAAGTTCCTGAAAGTGCTGAATGCCGGAAATTACGTACTTGTCAGTGCTGTTGGGCACCGCTCAGTGCTCAGGTGCGTGCGAACCCCCGCCGAGTTCGCCCTCCCACCGCCGGTACAGGCTGTGCTCGACACCCGCCGCGTCGAGGACCCGCCCGGCGACGAAGTCCACCAGGTCCTGGATGTGCGTGCCCCCCGCGTAGAACCCCGGCGAGGCCGGCAGCACCGTCGCGCCCGCGTCGTCCAGGGCCACCAGCTGCCGCAGCGTCTGCCCGCTCAACGGCGTCTCACGGACCGCGACGACCAGCTTGCGGCCCTCCTTGAGGGTGACGCTCGCGGCGCGCTGGAGCAGGTCCTTCGAGAGGCCGAGGGCGACTCCGGCCACGCAGGCCGTGGAGGCGGGCACGATGAGCATGCCCTTCGTGGGGTACGAGCCGGAGGACGGCCCGGCCGCCAGGTCACGCGCGCTCCAGTGCCGTACGGCGCCGATACGTCCTTTGAAGGCGCTGAAGGTGTCCGGCTTGCCGTCGGCGCCCCTGGCCAGCCACTCGCACAGGTCCTGCTGCCAGTGGGCGTCCCGGAAGGCGAGCCCCGTCTCGTCGAGCAGAGTGAGCCGGGAGGCGCGGGAGACCACCAGGTCCACGCTCTCCCCCGCATCCAGAAGCGCGCGCAGCACGGCGGCGGCGTACGGGGTACCGGACGCCCCCGACACCCCCACGATCCAAGGCCGGCGCTGCGTCTGTCCTGGGTTCATGGTGCTGAGCCTATCCGGCGTCGCGGGGTGGGAACCGGCCAAGGGGGCCGGAGCGTTCCCTGGAAGGGACGAGTTGACCGTGGGGGTTGCCATGTCTGGTACGAGGTCGGGTACGGCACTTGAGTGGACGCGCGGCGACCGGGCGCGGACCGCGGCCAAGGTGATGGTGGGCTGGGTGGCCCTGCTGTGGCTGCTCGAAGTGGTCGACGCGGTCAGCGGGCACGCGCTCGACGGCCTCGGGATCGTCCCGCGCAGGGCCTCCGAGCTGGTCGACATCGTGCCCGCGGCCTTCATCCACTTCGGCTTCGGCCATGTCGCCGCCAACAGCGTGCCGCTGCTGGTCCTGGGCTTTCTCGCGGCCCTCGGCGGGCTGCGCCGGTTCGCCGCGGTCTGCGCGACGATCATCGTCGCAGACGGTCTGGGGGTCTGGCTGATATCCCCGGCGAACACCAACACCGCGGGCGCCTCCGGGCTGATCTTCGGCCTGTTCGGCTTCCTGCTGGTGAGCGGCTTCATCGAGCGCCGCCCGCTGGGTGTCCTCGTCGGCCTGCTGGTCGGCGCGGTCTGGGGCAGTTCGATCCTGATGGGCCTGGCTCCGACGCAGACGGGCGTCAGCTGGGAGGGCCACCTGGTCGGACTGGTGTCGGGGGTGGCGGCGGCGTTCGTGTTCCGGCGCCGGGCCGCCGCCGCACCCGCGCTTATACGCTGAGCCCGCGTACCAGCAGGTCGAGCAGCGCACACACGAACAGCGCGATGCCGATGAACCCGTTGACGCTGAAGAAGGCGCGGTTCAGGCGGGACAGGTCGTGCGGCTTGACGATGGAGTGCTCGTAGAGGAAGGCACCCGCGACGATCACCAGGCCGGCCCAGAAGAACGTTCCGGCGTCGGTGGCGAGGGCGTACCACACCAGGAGGGCCGTGGTGAGGGCGTGGCAGACGCGCGCGCCCTGGATCGCGGCGGGGATGCCGAAGCGGGCCGGCACCGACATCACACCGACCTCGCGGTCCGTCTCGACGTCCTGGCAGGCGTAGATCAGGTCGAAGCCGCCGATCCAGATGCCGACGGCGAGCCCGAGGATCACCGCGTCCCAGGACCACTCGCCGCTGATCGCCAGCCAGCCGCCGATCGGGCCCATCGCCTGGGCGAGACCCAGGATGGCCTGCGGGAAGTTCGTGAACCGCTTGCCGTACGGATACACGACCATCGGGATGACCGCGATCGGCGCAAGGGCCAGGCACAGCGGGTTGAGCAGGGCCGCGGCGCCGAGGAAGAAGACGAGGGCGACCAGCGCGCCGGTCCAGGCGTGCTTCACGCTCATCGCGCCGGTGACCAGTTCGCGGTGGGCCGTACGGGGATTGCGGGCGTCGATCTCGCGGTCGATGATCCGGTTCGCGGCCATGGCGAAGGTGCGCAGCCCGACCATCGCGACGGTGACGAGCAGCAGCCGTCCCCAGTGGATGTTGCCGTCCCACTGGAACATCGCTGTCAGCGCGGCGATGTAGGCGAAGGGCAGCGCGAACACCGAGTGCTCGATCATGACTAGGCGCAGGAACGCCTTGGTGCGGCCGGGTTGCGGGAGTGCCGCGGAAGCGCTGCTCACCGGCCTCCCGCCTTTCCGTTGTTGAGCGACTTCACAAGCCGTACTCCTTCCAGCGGCGGTCGACCTTCGACGCCGTCTCCGGGTCGGGCAGCACCATCTCGGGCCAGCCGCCGTCCCGGGTGTAGCCCTCCTCGGGCCACTTCCTCGTCGCGTCGATGCCCGCCTTGCCGCCCCAGAACTGCTGGTACGAGGCGTGGTCGAGGTGGTCGACCGGGCCCTCCACGACGGTGAGGTCGCGGGCGTAGTCCGTGTTGCCCAGGGCCCGCCACGCGACCTCGTGCAGATCGTGGACGTCGCAGTCGGAGTCGACGACCACGATCAGCTTGGTGAGGGACATCATGTGGGCCCCCCACACAGCGTGCATCACCTTCTGGGCGTGCTTGGGGTATTTCTTGTCGATCGCGACGATCGCGCAGTTGTGGAAACCCCCCGCTTCGGGCAGGTGGTAGTCCACGATGTCCGGCACGACGATCTTGAGGAGGGGGAGGAAGAACCGCTCCGTCGCCCGGCCGAGGGGTCCGTCCTCCGTCGGAGGGCGGCCTACGACGATCGACTGGATCAGCGGCCGCTTCCGCATCGTCACGCAGTCGATGGTCAGCGCCGGGAACGGCTCCTGCGGCGTGTAGAACCCGGTGTGGTCGCCGAACGGCCCCTCCGGGAGCATCTCGCCCGGCTCCAGCCACCCTTCGATGACGACCTCGGCGTTCGCCGGCACCTGCAACGGCACCGTCTTGCAGTCGACCAACTCGATCCGCTTGCCCTGGATGAACCCGGCGAGGAGGTACTCGTCCATGTCACCGGGCAGCGGGGCGGTCGCGGCGTACGTCACGGCCGGCGGACACCCGAAGGCGATGGCGACCGGCAGCCGCTCGCCGCGCCGCGCCGCCACCTGGTAGTGGTTGCGGCTGTCCTTGTGGATCTGCCAGTGCATGCCGATGGTGCGCTTGTCGTGGCGCTGGAGGCGGTAGAGCCCGAGGTTGCGGATGCCGGAGTCGGGGTCCTTGGTGTGGGTCAGACCCAGGTTGAAGAAGGACCCGCCGTCCTGCGGCCAGGTGAACAGCGCAGGAAGCTGGTCGAGGTCCACGTCCTCGCCCCGGAGCACGATCTCCTGGACCGGCCCGTCCTTGACCTTCTTCGGCGGTACGTGCGCCATCGCGCCGAGCTTCCCGAAGGCCTCGCGCACCCCGACGAACCCGTGCGGCAGCTCGGGCTTCAGCAGCCCGCCGATCTTCTCGGAGATCTCGCCGTACGACTTGAGGCCGAGGGCCTTGAGCAGTCTCCGGTCGGTTCCGAAGACGTTCATCGCGAGCGGCATCGCCGACCCGCGGACGTTCTCGAAGAGCAGCGCCGGGCCCTGCGCCTTCTGCACCCGGTCGACGATCTCCCCGACTTCCAGATACGGGTCCACCTCGGCCTTGATGCGCTTGAGGTCGCCCTCGCGCTCAAGGGCCCGCAACAGGGAGCGAAGATCGTCGTAAGCCATGCGTCCCAGTATCGGCCACCCGATAACCTGTGCCCGTCACCGGGGCCCTTCGCCGCCCCGCCGCCGCTCTCTGGGGGAACGTCCGCCCATGCTCAGGTATCTGCCCTTCCTGCTGGTCCTGGCGCTGTGGATCTACGCCTTCATCGACTGCCTGAACACGCCGGAGAAGGAAGTACGGGGCCTGCCGAAGGTGGTGTGGGTGATCATCATCCTGCTCTTCGGCGAGGTGCTGGTCGGCCCGGTCGCCTGGCTGGTGGCGGGCAGGCCGCGAACGACACCCGGGAACGGCGCCGCGCCCTCCGCGTGGCGCCGCGACCAGCGCACGGGGTTCGTCGCGCCGGACGACAACCCCGAGTTCCTCAAGTCTCTGAAGAAGGATGACAAGGGCGGCGGCAAGGACGACGAAGCGCTTCTCAAGAAGTGGGAGGCGGACCTCCAGCGCCGCGAGGACGAACTGAAGCGGCGCGAGCGCGATGACGAGGCCTGAGCCCGGCGCGCCCTACACACCCCTACACGAAGAGATCTGAGCCCGACATGGAACTGCGGCTGCTCGTCACCTTCGAGAAGGTCGCGACCGTGCTGAGCTTCACGCAGGCCGCCGCCGAGCTGAAGTACGCGCAGTCCAGCGTGACCGGTCAGATCCGCGCCCTGGAGTCCTCGCTGGGGACCGAGCTCTTCGACCGGCTGGGGAGCAGGATCCGGCTGACCGAAGCGGGCGAGCGGCTCCTCCCGTACGCCCGGCAGATCATCGAGCTGAGCGAGGAGGCGCGGGCGGCGGTCGTCGGCGCCGCCGAGCCGGCCGGCGCGCTGACCGTCGGCACGATGGAGTCGCTGACCGCGTACCGCCTGCTGCCCTTGCTGGAGTTGTTCCACCACCGCTACCCGGGCGTCCGGCTCTCCCTGCGGACGACCGTCGGTGACGAGACCCGGCAGGCGCTGCGGCAGGGCACGTACGACGTGGGCTTCCTGATGGAGCGGGAGACCGAGCACGCGGGTCTTGAGACCGTGGTGCTCGCGGTCGAGCCGCTGGCGCTCGTCACGGCGCCGGGCCATCGGCTGGCGTCGGCCCCGGTGTTCACGACCGATCTCGTACGGGAGTCCCTGCTCGGCACCGAACCGGGCTGCGCCTACCGGGACTTGTTCGAGCGGGAGCTCAACTCCCTTGTCCAGGAAGGCTCCCCCGTGGCCTTCCTGGAGTTCGGGACGATCGAGGCGACCAAGCGGGCCGCGGCGGCCGGCCTCGGGATCGCGTTGCTGCCCGAGGTGACGGTCGCCGCGGAACTGGCGGACGGCAGTCTCCTGCGGCTGCCGTGGGAGGCGCCGTTCACGCTTCGGACTCAGCTCGCGTGGCGGGCCGGGAAGCGGCTTCCGGCACATGTGCGGCTGTTTGTGGAGCAGGCGAGGCGGCTGGTGCGGGAGCAGTCTTCGGAGGCGTCGGAGTCGTCGGAGTCGTGACCTCCACGGGCGCGGGGGCGGGCGTCGGGGGCGTGACCTGTACCGGCTTCGCCAGAGTGACGCGCAGGCTCGCCAGGACGATCAGCGGGACGCCGAGCGCCTGGACGAGGCCGATGTGGTGGCCGTACACCGCCCAGTCGGCGACCATCGCCACCGCCGGGTAGGTGAAGGCCAGTACGGCGATCTTCGCGGTCGGGAGTTTGGCGTACGCGGAGTACAGCAGGACGTACATCAGGCCCGTGTGGATGAGCCCGAGTCCGACCAGCCAGCCCCAGCCCGCTCCCGTGCCGCGCATCGCGCCGAAGTCGGCGAGCGGGAGCAACAGCGGTATGCCGATGAGGACTTGGACGAGGGCGATGAGGTGGGGGCGCACTCCGGTGATGCGCTTGGTCACGAGGGTGGAGAGGCCGTAGAGGACGGCCGCCAGGAGGGCTTGTCCGATACCGAGGACGTACGTGGTGTCCGAGCCGGTGAAGTCACCGGGGCCGATCCCGGAGACCAGGATCAGGCCGACGAAGGCGACGAGGACCCAGCCGACCTTCGCCGCGGTGAGGCGCTCGCGGAAGAGCAGGGCGCCCAGCAGGACCACGTAGAACGGCTGTGTGTGGTAGACGACCGTCGCGACCGAGATCGACGTGTTCTCGTACGACTGGAAGAGCAGGACCCAGTTGAAGACGATGAACACCCCGCCCAGCGCGGCCAGTCCGAGCTTGCGCGGCGTCAGGCCGTGGTCGCGGAAGTAGCCGCGGGCGAGGGCGTAGCCGCCGAGGGCGACGGCGCCGAAGAGGACGCGGAAGAAGACGACGTTGAACGGCGAGGCGCCGGACTCGACGACGAAGATGCCCAGCGTTCCGGAGAGCACCATCGCGGCGGTGAGCTGAACGGTGCCCTTGTGCTCGGGGCTGCTTTCGTAGGCCATGGCCCCGAAGCTACGAGCGGGGGCCATGGCCGGTCCACGAGCCAGTGGGGGGTCCTGCCGATGGGGGGATCGGCGGGGGCGATGGCGCGGGTCGATGCGCGATGCCGTGAATCGATCAGCCGATCGCGCGCGGATCGATCAGCCGATGGCACGGATCGATCGGCCGACGGCGCCGATCGCTCAGCCGACGGCGCCGATCGCTCAGGCCAGTAGCCCCAGCCGGGTGATCTCCCGTCCCGCGGAGCGGTCCATCACCATCCGCAGGCCGGCCTCGCGGGTCCGGTCGTAGGCGGCCACGTCTATGACATCGATCTGGAACCAGACCGCCTTCGCACCGAGCGCCACGGCCTGGTCCGCGATGTCGCCGGCCAGGGCGGAGTTGACGAAGACGTTCACCACGTCCACCGGGAAGGGGATCTCCGCGAGCGAGGCGTACCCCTGCTCGCCGTGCACCGTCTCGGCCTTGGGGTGCACGGGCACCACTTTCTTGCCGATGCGCTGCAGCTTCTCGGCCACCCGGTAGGCGGCCCGTTCAGGGTTGCTGGACAGCCCGACCACGGCCCAGATGTCTCCGGCGCCGGTGAGGATGTCGTCGATTGTCGCGTCGTCGCCATAGGTCATCGCCACAGAATGGCATACAGGATCCAATATGGCGACGGCCTGTCGGAACTTCGATGGTGCTGCCAGAACTGCGACGGGGCTGCCAGAACTGCGACGGTGCTCTCAGATCCTGGCTCTGGCCTTCCGGGCACCACTTCTCAACTGGACGCCACCCGGGCGCCGCCCGACACTGCCGCCGCCAACTACGCCGAGTCCTCAGGGCTGGAGGCGCTCGGCCTCGACGCGTTCGGCATCGACCTGCCCCCGGGGATGGTGACGGTGGCCCGGCGCGACCAACCGCACCGATTCCCAGCCGAGCGCGTCGCCGGACTGCTGCGCGCGGCGCGGCTCGCCGAGATCGCCCGCCTGTCGGCGCCCAGGCGAGGTCCGGCCGGTCGCGAGGCAGGCCCGCCTCGCCGTCAGCCCTGTTCGGTGGGGCGTACGACGATCTCGTTGACGGCGGCGTGACGGGGACGGGTGACGACATAGGAGACGGCGTCGGCGATGTCGGCGGGCCGGAGGGTTTCCATCGAGGCGTACCAGGCTTCGTTGTCTTCGCGGACGCCGTCGCGGATGTGGCGAGTGAGCTCCGTGGCAACGGCGCCGGGCTCGACGGTGCTGACGCGGACGTGCTGGGCGGCGAGTTCTTGGCGCAGGGCCTCACTGAAGGCCGTGACGGCGAACTTGGTGGCGCTGTAGACAGCCGCTCCGCCGAACGCCTGCCGACCGGCGACGGAGCTGATGTTGACGAGGTCGGCGACTCGTCGTGGGCCGGCCGTGGCGGCGGTGACCAGGTGGGGAAGTGCCGCGTGGGTGAGGCGCAGCAGGGCGGAGACGTTCAGGTCGACGTTGTGCTGCCATTCCTCGACGGGGGCATCGAGGGCAGGCCCGACGAGCATGATGCCGGCGGCGTTGACGAGGGTGTCGAGTCGCCCCATGCGGCTGACGGCCTGGCGTACGAGGCCGGTCGCCTCGGCGCCGTCGGAGGTCAGGTCGGCGGGAAAGACGTGAGCACTCCCGCCGGCCTCGCCGATGGCGGCGGCCAGGATGTCGAGGCGGCCCTTTCGGCGGGCGACGAGTCCGACGGTGGCGCCTTCGGCGGCCAGGGTGCGGGCGGTGGCTTCGCCGATGCCGCTGCTGGCACCGGTGACCAGGGCCACCGTGCCGGTCAGGCGCCCCGTGCTCTGCATGCTCATTAGCTGCCCCTCGTGGTCTGTGGGTGAGGCGGGGGGAGTGGATGAGACACACCTCCCCCAACGAAACGAACTGGTTCGTTCTGTTTCAACGTAACCCCTTCTCGACCACCAGGCAAACGAACCAGTTCGTTTATGCTGTGCGCTATGGACAAGGGACAAGCCAGCAGGCGCAGGCTTCTCGACGCCGCCGCCGTGGAGTTCGCCGCCCATGGCATCGCCGGCTCGCGCGTCGACCGCATCTCCGTGGACGCCAGGACGAGCAAGGCGCAGATGTACGCCTACTACGGCAGCAAGGAAGCCCTCTTCGACGCCGTACTGGCCGACCAGGTCAACGCGATCCTCGACACCGTCCCGCTCACCGCCGACGACCTGCCCGGCTACGCCGTACGCCTCTACGACGCCTACCTCGCGCACCCACAGCTCGTACGTCTGGCGACCTGGGCCCGCCTGGAACGCACACCTGAGGGGCACCTCTTCACAGAGGCCGACGAGGCTCCCAAGGTCGAGGCCATCGTCGCCGCGCAGGACGCCGGCCGCGTCGACGGTTCCCTGCCCGCGGCCGACGTGCACTCCATGGTCATCTCCCTTGCCATGACCTGGTCCCCCAACAGCCTCAGTTACACCGCCACCACCGCGGACCCGGCCGCCGACCACGAACGTCGGCGCGCCAGCCTCGCCGAAGCCGTACGCCGCGCCTTCCGCCCCTGACGGTTCGGGGTCGGCACCCCGGCCGCGCCGGAGTGTTGGAGTGCCGGAGTGGCCCGGTATGGAAGGCCAGTTGATCGGTATCGCGGCGTCCGTCCCGTTCTTCTCGAACCCAGGAGAAGTACGTGGGGTGGGTGCCGGAGCAGTGGCCTGCGTTCGGGGACATCACCCGCCTCGTTGGCTTCGCAGTGAGCGCGGGACTGTACGCGGCGCTGCGGCGTCGGCCGGCCTAAGCGATCTCGGCAGCGATCTCGGCTTCGAGTGAGGCCAGGCCGGGGCCGAGCGGGTCCTCGGAGAGGCGGGTCGGCGCCGCGAGCGCGGCTTCGTAGGCGGGGCGGGCGAAGACGTAGGGACCCATGGGCAGTTCGCCCCACTGCTCGCGGTCGGGTTGCCGGAAGGGGAACCAGGTCACGATGTCCGGCGCACTGGTGATGACCGTCAGCAGGCACCAGCAGCCCCAGAGGCCGCAGAAGCAGCCCAGGACTGGGGTGGTTTCGGCGCCGAAGCCCACGAATTCCGCGGCGGGTGCCCCGAGGAAATGGCGTACGGGGTCACTGACCTCGGAGACGTACAGGCCATCGTGCTGGCGGAGCAGGAAGTGCGCCTGCTCCGCCTCGGTCTCGTCCTCAAGCTCTGGGCGCCAGAGTTCGCGGGTGGCATCGGCGGTGTGCACACGCAGGTCAGTGCCGTCGATGCGGATGCCCCACAGGAGGTGCGCCGGTTGTTCACTGGCGGGGTAGTTCAGAAACTCGACGCGCTGCATGGCCGTCATCCTGACGGGCGACGACCGACCAATGCGAGTCCTTTGATCTCGCGCGCGCGGGCCCGTCAGGCGGCTTCCGGCGTGAGTGCCCTTCGCAGTGCGGCCAGGCCGTCGCTGTAGATGCCGTGGAACAGGGCGATGGCCTCTTCGTCGCTCACGCCGTTCGGGGTGAAGGTGCCGGACCACTCGACGCGGGCCGCGTCCTGTCCGGGGACGGTGTGCACGGTGAGGGTGGAGAGGTAGACGGTGACGGGGAAGGGCCTGGAGGACGACACCCTGGCCGGAGCCCTCGCCTGGTACTCCACGGTTCACACACCGGTGGACGAACTACCGCTGTTCTTCGGTGAGTTCCACCGCGTCCTCGCCCCCGGCGGTCATCTCCTCCTCGCCTTCAAGGTGGGCGACGAGCACGTGCATCTGGCGCACGCGTACGGCCATGGCGTCGACCTCGACGTCCACCGCTTCCCACCCGAGCGGGTCGCCGAACTGCTGCGCGCGGCGGGGTTCGTAGAGGTGGCGCGGCTGGTGCGCGAGGCTGAGGCGCCGGAGAAGACGGCTCAGGCGTTCGTCCTGGCCCGGAAGCCGGAGGCAGGCTGACTACTGCCGTACGGCCGACACGAACGCCGCCCAGGCCCCGCGGTCGATGACCAGCACCGGGCCGTGCGGGTCCTTGCTGTCACGGACGGGGACGACGGCGGGGAAATCGGGGGCCACTTCGATGCAGTTGCCGCCGTTGTCGCCGCTGTAACTGCTCTTGATCCAGGTCGCCGCGGTCAGCTCGAGCCTGTCCATGATGCCCGTACCCCTCCATCACGTCGCTGATCAGAGCGGCGGATTCGCGGGCTGACGGAGCGTCCGCCCTGAGCACATCATAGGTCTGGCTGTGGCGCCCGTAGACGGCCGGATCGTCGTTGAAATAGCCCCGGTCCAGGGACTCCGAGTAGACCCACTCGTGCCCGTCGGGCAGCCTGATCAACGACATGGAGGCATTCGGACGGACGACATCGGGGAGGTCGGCCGGGGCGACCTGAATGTGGATGTTCGGGTGCCGACCGACCCGCAGCAGGTGCGCACACTGCTCACGCATGATGGCCGGGCTCCCCACCACGTTACGCAGACAGCTCTCGTCCAGCACAACGGCGAAGAACGGGCCGTCGGCGTCAAGGAAGCGCTGTTGCCGACTCAGTCGGGCCCGGACCCGCTCCTCGACCTCTTCGGAGTTCGTGAGACGACGACTGAACAACGCCCGCACGTAGTCCTCGGTCTGCAACAGCCCTGGGACAACGCGCTCTTGATACTCCCGCAGAGCCACCGCCACCGCATCCATCTCAGCCCGCCGCCGGAACCAGTCCGGATGCTCCACCTGCGGATACCAGTCGATCCGGCTCCACAGCCGCAGCAACACCCCACCGGTATCGAGCAGTTCGTCGCAGGTCTTCGCGAAGGTGTCCTGCGGTACCCGCGCGCCCGCCTCCACGCGGGCCACCTGAGAGCGGTCGCAGGGGATCCGGCGCGCGAGATCCTCCTGCGTCAGGACATGCGCCTCGCGGTAGTGCTTCAGCACCTCCCCGAACACGGCGGCAGTCGTAACGGCCGCTCCCCCGTCGGCATTACGTCGGCTCACCGCACCTCCTCCGTGACAGTGGGCCACTGTCACGCGTCCGCCATTGATACCGACCGTTCCCCTGAGCCACGCTCGATACACCCAGAGTGATGGCGAACGTACGGAGTGAGCATGGCGGAGCAGTGGGAGAAGGGGACGTTGGTCTACGACCCGCGGACGGACAAGGTCGGCGAGTACCGGGACGCGGCAGGCCCGTACGCGATGCTGCGCCCCGTCGGCGGCGGCCGGGAGTGGCAGGCCGACCCGGCGCTGATCCGCCCGGCCACGGCGGAGGAACGGCTCAGCACGGGAGTGCGGGCCGCCAACAACCGTTCCGGGCAGGCGGGTGGGGTGGCGGCGCTCCAGGGCGACGACGTGAGCCGCCCTCCCGAGCCCGTCTCCGGTTGCGCCACGTGCGAGGACCTGGCCGTACGGCGTGACGAAGCCCGCGCCCGGTGCGACGGAACCGAGGAGACCGACGCCAACGTGCTGCTGCGCCGGCATCTACGGACAGGCCACAACATGCCGGGCAGCAGCCGCCGTCGGATCTTCCGCTACGTGCCCTACTCGATCGTTCAGGACGCGACGGCGGAACCCGAGTACGAGGCACGGTGCGTCTCGGGCGACCAGGCCGACTGCGGCGCCGCGTCCGGCCCCTGCCAGGGCCCGGCGGAGGTCGAGGAGTGGCAGCGCAGACACACCCAGCAAACCCGGCACTCCAGGTACCGCCGCAACTTCGCGGACTACGCGGTCATGGAGCCGGCGGACGGCTGTTGAGCGCCCGGATCTCGCGCAGGACGAGCGGCCTACGTCTCGCGCAGCACGAGCGCGAGGAGTCCCGGGAAGCGGGTGTCGAACTCCTCGCGGCGGAGGCGGTTGACGCGCTTGGGGCCCTCGTCACGCTGCTCGACGAGGCCCGCGCCACGCAGGACCGTGAAGTGGTGGCTGAGGGCCGCCTTGCCGATGGGCACGTCGAAGCTGCCGCAACTGCGGGTCCAGACGGGGGATCCGGCCAGTTCCCGTACGAGCGTGATGCGTATCGGATCCGCGAGGGCGGCGAGGGCGGTCTGCACCGGGACCTCGTCGGGGTGGGTGTGCTCGGGGGCGGCTCGATGGCTGGTGGCCGCCCGCTGACCGGTAGTCGCAGGGTGACCGATGCGCTCCGCCATGTCCGCCTCCTCTTCTCGGCCCGCCGCCCATGCCACCTTGCCGAGTGTTCGATGAAAACCATACACTCCGGAGTGTTCGATTTTCGTTGAACAGTCGATTTCTGTCGAGTGCTTACGAGGGGTGTGCCATGCGTGCGGTCGAACTCAAGGGGTACGGCGGTCCCGAGGTGCTGGAGGTCGTCGAGGCGGAGGTACCGGAACCGGGTCCGGGCCAGGTGAGCATCGACGTCGCCTACGCCGGTGTGAACTTCGCGGACCTGAAGGCACGCTCGGACGGTTACCGGGTCCCAAGTCTCCCTTTCCGTCCGGGACTTGAGGTCTCGGGCCGGGTACGGGCGATCGGCGCCGGCGTCGAGGGACTGCGCCCCGGCCAGGAGGTCGCCGCTCTGACCGCGGGAGGCGCGTACGCCGAGGTGGCCGTGGCCGAAGCGTTGACCGTGTTCCCGCTCCCGGACGGCATCGATCTGCGCACGGGCGCCACACTCCCGACGGTGGTGCCGACGGCGTACGCACTGATCCACACCGTGGGACGGCTCCAGCCCGGTGAGACGGTCCTCGTGCAGGGGGCGGCCGGTGGAATCGGCACGGTGGTCGGGCAGTTGGCGAAGGCCGGCGGCGCCGGGGCCGTGTACGGGGTCGTGTCGGGCGCCGCCAAGGCGAAGTACGCCCTCGACCACGGCTACGACGAGGTCTTCGTCGGGACCTTCACGGAGGAGGTGCGCGGCGCGACGGACGGCCGCGGGGTCGACCTGGCCCTGGACCCGGTCGGCGGCGAGACCCTGCGCGGCAGTCTCGCCTCTCTGGCCCCCTTCGGACGCCTGGTCTCCTTCGGCAACGCGAGCTCGGCCGAGCCCTGGCGGGTGGGCCAGCCGGAGCTGTACCCCACCGGTCTCTCCGTCGCCGGGTTCTCCATCCTCAGCCTGGCCGCAACAGCGCCCGGCGAGCTGCGCGAGATCGCCGGGCGGGCGTTCCGGACGGTGGCCGAGGGGTCGGTGGTCCTGCCGGTGACCGCGGAGTTCGGCCTTGCGGAGGCCCGGGAGGCTCATCGGCTGATGGGAGCGCGGACCAGTACGGGGAAGCTGTTGTTGCGGGCGGGGACAGCCGCCGCCGAGGGCTGAGACCCATGGGCCCCCTTAGGACAGGTCCTAGTGGCCGATTAGGACAGGTCCCAGTGGCCGATCTTGTCCAACTCGGCGAGCTCCTCGTCGGAGAGCGAGAGTCCCGCACGCCCCGTTCAACTCCCTCGCCGGGTTCGACAGCGAAGCACTGATGACCGAGGGCCAGATCGCTGTCCTGCCCGCAGGGCACCCCCTCGCCGCGCGGAGGACGTTGTCGTCGGCCGACGTCAGCGACGTCCCCGGTCTTCCGCTCGCCCGTTGGCCCCACCACGGCACCTACCCACCCGGCCCGGGCCCCGAGATCCGGGATCAGACGCAGCTGGCGCAGCTGATCGCCCTCGGACGCACCGCCGCCGTCTTCCCCGACTCCGCCCGCTCCTGGCTCTGGGCCGAACACACCGCCGTCCCCCTGACCGACGCACCCCCCGTCGTCACCCACATCGCCTGGCCCGCGCACAGCCGCTCCCTCGCTCTCGCCGGGCTGATCCGCACAGCCACACGGCTATGACCAGCCCTCTCCTTCCATCACCGCGCCACACCGCCTGACCGCCGACTCCGACCTTCATCCCTTCGGCGTCCCTGCCTAGACCATCGGCGGACGGCGGGGACCGGGGTCGCTTCCCAGACTGGGTCGGGACGACGACTTGAGGAGGCGCGATGCAGGGGATCACCCGGGCACGTTTTCTGGGGATGGCCGCGGCGGTCGGGGGTGCGGCGGTGCTGCCGATGACCGCGGGGCCGGCCTCGGCGAGCGAGGGCGGTGGGGGTGCGCGCCGGCTGACGTACCGCGGTGTCGTCTACGAGGTCGCCGAGGGGGAGACGCCCGGGACCGCGTGGAGTGGCCGGCGGATGCGCGCCGACATGCGGGCGATCGACCGCGAGCTGCACGCCAACTCCGTGAAGGTCACCGGCGCCGGTGTCGAGCGGCTCACGGCGACGGCGGGCGAGGCGGCGGAGCGGGGGCTGAACGTCTGGCTGGAGCCCACGCTGGGCGACGTGCCGGAGAAGGAGATCCTCGAACATCTCGCGGAGACAGGGCGGTTCGCCGAGCGGCTGCGGCGGCAGGGCGCCGGGGTGCACCTCAGCGTCGGCTGCGAGTTCTGGCTCTTCGTGCCCGGAATCGTGCCCGGCGACAACGCCGTGGAGCGGATCGAGAACCTGCTGAAGGGCAACTTCGACCCGGTGCTGATGGCCCGCCGCCTGGCCCGCTTCACCGCGAAGGCGGCGGCTGTCGGCCGGTCCGTCTTCCGCGGCAAGCTGACCTACGCGGCCGCCCAGGACGACGACGTCGACTGGGACCTCTTCGACCTCGTCGGCATCGACTATTACTCCTACTTCCGCAGCCGCGCCGAGTACGTCCGCGACCTCAACCGGTTCCGGCGCTTCGGGAAGCCGGTCGCCATCATGGAGTTCGGCTGCTGCACCTTCGAAGGGGCGCCGGAGGCGGGCGGCATGGGCTGGGACGTCGTCGACTACACGAAGGAACCGCCCGAGATCAAGGGCGAACTCGGTCTCGTGCGCAGTGAGCGCACTCAGGCCGCGTACCTGACGGACGTGCAGTCGGTGTTCGAGTCGATGGGCCTGTACTCGGCGATGGCCTTCACCTTCGTCACCCCGGACGCCCCGCACCTCCCCCACGACCCGCTCCACGACCTCGACATGGCGAGCTACGGCATCGTGAAGCCGATCAAGGACCGGCCCGATGATCCGGCATCCGGCTGGCACTGGGAGCCGAAGGAGTCCTTCCGCGCGCTGGCCCGGCAGTACGGACGGGCTGCCGGGGGCTGCTGACCCTCGGGCCGCCGTACGGAGGCTCCCCGGCCGGAGCTCGAACCGGCACGGGCCGCGCGAGTACGCGTGTCACGAGCACGCGTGACGCGGGTACCGACGCCGTGAACCCCGCGTCGCGAAGACGCGGGGTCCGGACGGCTTGGTGGACGGCCGCCGCGACCGGGCCGTTCCCTCGTCGGCCCGGGAACGGCGGCCGGGTTCAGGTGCTTCCGGTCGCGCCGCCGAAGAACGCGCCGGAGTCGGACGTCCCGCCGTCGGCCCCGGGACCTCCGTCCTCCCCGGTCTGGCCCGACGCCCCCGACTCGCCCGGTTCTCCCGTCCCGTTGGGATCCCCCGTGCCGCCGACGAGTCCGGAGCCCCCCGTGGGTTCCCCCGTCTGGGACGGACTGGTCGTCGGGTCCGTGCCCGCCGCCAAGGTCAGTTGCACCACGACGTCGGTGGAAGCCTGCTCGCCGCCTGCCGGAAGCTGGCCGAGGACCGTTCCGGGTGTGGCTGCGTCGGAGGCCTCGTCGATGGTCTCGGCCTCGAAGCCCGCGCTCTCCAGGATCTGGACTGCCTCTTCCACGGGCTTGCCCGTGACGTCGGGGACCTCGACCGTCACCGCGGGCGAGGAGTCGTCGCCCGGCGCCGTCGGCAGAACCTTGTCACCGGTGCCGTCCGAGCCGGGCGACCGTTCGAGCCCGGCGTTCGGCTTCTCGATGTCGACGAGCTCGTAGACCTCGACCGGGTCGTCCTCCGGCGCGGGCTCGACCTTGGTCAGCTTCTTCGAGTCGTACGACGGCCATTTCTTGTTGTCGTCGTCGAACTTCACGTCGGTCTTGCCGATGTCATGGTCGAACGTGCTCAGCGGGTTGCCGCAACTGCACTGCACGGCAGGTTTCCCGAGTTGGTCGACCAGGATGGCGATCCCCGCTTCGAGCAGGGCCTCGAAGGCCACCGCCTTCCCCTTCTCGAAGTCGTGATTCTTGACGAGGGTGTCGCCGCGCAGTACCACCGGCGTCAGTTTCCTCACGAAGCCGGGGATCTCGTCGACCCCGTCGAGGCCCTGCACCCTCGCCCATTCCTTCGCCTTGCCGCTGTTCTCCGGTTTCAGGAGAAACTCGACGAGCTTGGCCTTGTTGCAGCGCCCGGTGTCGCGGGTCCCCCCGTACAAGCCGGCCTCGTTGCCCTTCCTCTCCCCGGTGGTGCGGGAGAGCGCCTCGCCGACGGCGATGTCCAGGCCCAGGCCGATGGCCCGCGCGAAGAAGGGTGCCGCGGCCGGTGCGCCGCGGGCGACGGCCCGTACGCCGACCTTGGCGACGTACCCGCAGGCCGTGGCCGTGGCCATCAGCCCCAGGGTGGTCAGTATCGCCGCGAGCGCGATGGCGCCGCGGCCGATCCCCCGTGTGCGTTTCATGATCGTGTGCTGGACTCCTTCCGGATGTGTGATTCCCGCCGGATGCCGGATGTGTGGTTCCCGCCGGATGCCGGTTTTGCGATTCCCGCGGGATGCGTGATTCCCCGCCGGATGCGTGGTTCCCGCGATGTGCGTGCCGACCGGCGCGTGCCGCTCGACGACGTGCCGCTCGACGACGTGCCGCTCAAGTCGTGCCGACCGGCATGTGCCGCTCGAACGTCGCTCGGCGCGAGCCGCTCGAAGGTCGCTCGGCGCGTGCCGGCCGGCGGGAGCGGTCACGCCAGTCTGGGGGCTCGCGCAGGCTTGGACATCAGCGTCGGCACGGGCTCTGACGCCGGGGAATCCCCGTGCCGGCACGGATGCCCGCGGTGCCGTGCCGCGGTGAGCATGGGCCCATGGCCCGCACGCTGCTGATCGTCGACGACGACCCCGGATTCCGGTCCGCCGCACGCGAGTTGCTGGAGGCGGACGGTGATTTCCACGCGACCGAGGCGGGTTCGGGAGCCGAGGCGCTCGCCGCCGTGGCCCGGGAGCGGCCCGATGCGGTGCTGCTGGACATCGGGCTACCGGGCCCGGACAACCTGGCGGACGGGTTCGCCGTCTGCCGGGCACTGCAGACCCTGGCTCCCGCCACGGCGGTCGTCCTGTGTTCGGCGCGCGAGGCGGAACAGTTCGGGGACCGGATCGCCCGGTCGCCGGCGCTGGCTTTCCTCGCGAAGGAGGAGCTTTCGGCCGCCGAGCTGACCCGGCTCCTCCTCAGCCGTCGGACTCCAGGTACATGAGCACCGCGCGCACCCTGCGGTCGTACGCCTCTCGCGCCTCCGGCGGCAGTCCGAGCTTGTCGAAGATGATGTTGACGTGGTCCTCCACCGTGCGTTTGCTGATGGTCAGTTTGGCGGCGACGGCCGGGTTGGCCAGCCCCTCCGCCATGAGTTTCAGCACCTTCAGCTGCTGCTCCGTCAGGCCGGCGAGACGCTCACGCTTGAGGGGGCTGCTGTAGAGGGCGCGATGTATCTCCCCGTCGATGGCGTAGTGCCCGGCCGCGACCTCGTGCACGACGTCGGTGACGAAGTCAGGCCCGGTCACCCGCCACTTCAGCTGGTAGCCGATCCCACCGGCGTCGGCCCCGGACCCGGCCTCCAGCAGTTGCCGCAGATGGATCAGCTCGACGTCTTTGGAGAGCAGCAGGATGCCCACTCGGGGATGGGCGCGCCGGATCTCCACCGCCGCCTCGAGCCCCTCCAGGCGCTGCGTGGGCGGCATCCTGATATCGATCACAGCGAGATCGGGCAGAGTTCTGGAGACCGCGGCCCGCAGCCCCCGCGCCTCTCCGGCACGCGCGACGATCTCGTGGCCCTCGCCCTCCAGAATGCTTGCCAGTCCCTGTAGGTACACCGGGTCGTCGTCGGCCAGCACGACGCGCAGCGCCCGCCCGGGCACCCGGGACATCCGGTCCTCGGTCATCCCTGCCCGCCGCCTCTGTCACTTCTCGCGCCTCTCTCACTTCTCGCGCCTCTGTCTCCCGTCCCGCTCGTCCCGCTCGTCCCGCCCGTCCTGTCTCTCCCGTACCTCGCCGGTTCGGTCGTGGGCAGCGTCACCGAGACGACAGTGCCCTCGCCGGGGCGGCTGCGTACGGTCAGTTCGCCGTCGTACGCGGACACCCGGTGACGTAGTCCGAGCAGACCCGTACCGCCGCCGGCCGGGTCCGCTCCGCCGACGCCGTCGTCGGTGACGCTCAGTCGCAGCACTCCGCCGTGGTCGGAGTCGTGGTCGTGGTCGTGGTCGTCGAGATCGGGGCCGCGATCGGGGTCTGGGTCGAGGTCGAGGTCGAGGCGGACCGTCTCGGCGTCCGCGTGCTTGAGCACGTTGCTGATCGCCTCTTTCACGACGTAGTACGCGGTGAGTTCGACCGGTTCGGGCAGCTGGGGCAGCTCGGCGGCGTGGATGTCGACCGTCAGGGGCAGGTCGGCGGCCAGTGACCGCAGCGCGGGCACCAGACCTGCCTCGCTGAGGACCACCGGGTGGATACCCCGGGCCGCCACGCGCAGCTCGGCGTGCCCCTTCTCCAGCGTGACGAGCGCGTCGTCCAGCAACCTGGCCAGTTCCGGATCAGGATCACGCGCGGAGTGGCGGTCCAGGCGCCGGCGCGCGAGCCTCAGTTGCAGGCCCAGGTTGATGAACTTCTGCTGCGCCCCGTCGTGCAACGCCCGCTCCACTTCCCTGCGTTGCTCGTCACCGGCCTCGATGACGCGCCGACGGGATGCGCGCAACTCGGCGACCAGGGCCTGGTTGTCGAGTTCCAGTGCCGCGGCGGAGACGACCGCCTCCAGCACGTACCGGTCCTCCCGCAGAGCGGGGTCGTGGACGAGTACGCCCACCCGTCGGCCGTCGCGCTCCAGATCGGTGATCTGCCGTCCCGGCGGTACGGACAGCGGTCTGCCTTCGGCGTCCAGGTAACCGGTGCCGCCCGGCGTGGGGAAACCCACTTGGAGCGGGCGGTCACCGAGCGTCCTGGCGAGTGCCTCCCGCAGATCCGCCCGCGAGCCGAGCGGCATCTTCCGGAGCAGTTCGGCAACGGCCGTACGACCCAGTCGTACCCGCCACACTCCGGCGAGGAAGGCCAGCGGCAGCAGCAGGACCGTCAGGTGTACGACGGTGAGGAGCGGGGTGTGCAACCACTCGCGCCGCGTACCGAGCGCCGCGTCGAGCCCGGAGGCCAGGCCGCCCACCAGGCCCACGCCGAGGAGCGGGGCGAGCACCCGGCGGGCCGGCGGTGTTGCGGACGCGTATCGCCAGACGAGTACGGCGGCCACCGCACCGCTCATCACGAACTGCACGGCGTCGAGGACCTGGTGCAGTTCCCCCATGGGACGCACGAGCAGCAGATTCGGCACCACACTCGCATGGAACAACACGCCCACCGGCATCAGGACGAAGGCCAGCGCGCAGCCCACGGCCACCAGCGTCCGGTCCACCACGGCCGCGGCGGTCCCGTGCTCGCGGCGGTCGACCGCGGGCGGTCTCGTCGCATCGTCACGACGGGAGCGGAGCCGGCCGTCGGGGAACACCAGGAGCAGCGGGATCAGGAACCCGCTGGACGCTGAGCGCAGGAACAGCCCCGCCGTATGGACCACCGGGTCCGTGGAGATCTGCAGATCCTCGGCGAACCAGCCGATGCCCACGAGCAGCATCAGCAGCCCGACCGCGTTGCGCGGCCGGCGCAGCCGCGCCAGCAGCCCGGCTCCGAGGTACAGGCCTCCGACCGTGCCGGAGAACAGTGTTGACGTCGAGTCGGCGTACCGGTCGGGCGCGGTGAGTACCAGCACGAACACGCCGAACGCCGCGCCGAACGCGGCCAGGACGACGGCAGTGCCCCGGGGGGACAGCCTCGGTAACTTGACGACCGGCAGCCGTGCCCGGTGGGCGGCGGCCGGCGCGGAGCGGAAAGCCTGCCGAGCGATACCCCGCATGACCGCCCCTCCCCCCTGACGGCTGGCCATGTGAATTCACGGTACGCGACCGTGTGACTCCTTTGCGCTGTCCCACGAAAATGTGGGAACGCGCCCGTCGCCCCGGTGTTTGCGCCACCGGACAGTGGAGGCATGCATCCACCCATGGACCCCGATCAGCCCATGGACCAGGCCCAGGCCCGCGCCTGGCTGACCACCGCCCTCGCCGAGGCCCGCGCCGGGCTCGCCGAGGGCGGTATCCCCATCGGGGCCGCGCTGTACGGCGCGGACGGCACCCTCCTCGGCCGCGGCCACAACCGCCGCGTCCAGGACGGCGACCCGTCGATGCACGCGGAGACGGCGGCCTTCCGCAATGCGGGACGGCAGCGCTCGTACCGCGGTACGACGATGGTGACCACCCTCTCCCCCTGCTGGTACTGCAGCGGTCTGGTCAGGCAGTTCGGCATCTCGCGGGTCGTGGTCGGCGAGGCCGCCACATTCCACGGTGGACACGACTGGCTCGCGGAACACGGCGTTGAGATCGTGGTCCTCGGCGACCCCGAGTGCACCGCCCTGATGCGCGACTTCATCAAGGACCACCCCGCCCTTTGGAACGAGGACATCGGTGACTGAAGCCCCCAAGCCAGAGGCCCACGCCGGCACCACCCCCACACCCCGCATCCCCACCATCGACCTGCGCCCCTGGCTCTCCGGCGACCGGGACGCCCGCGCCGACATCGCCCGCACCGTCGACCAGGCCCTCCAGACCGCCGGTTTCCTGCTCGTCACCGGACACGGCGTGGCGCCGTCGCTGCGCAGCGACATCCGTGAGGCGGCCCGCCGCTTCTTCGCCCTGCCCGCCGCGGCGAAGCAGCCGTACGCCGTCAAGGTCGGCGGCCGGGGCTGGCTCGGCCCGGGTGCCGAGGCGAACGGCTACTCGGAGGGTACGGAGACCCCGCCGGACCTCAAGGAGTCCCTGTCGTTCGCGACGCACGAGCCGTTCGAGGACCCGGAGACCAACGCGGAGTGGTACGCGCCGAACGTCTGGCCCACGGAGGCGCCGGAGCTGCAGAAGCTCTGCGAGGAGTACCTGACGCGGATGGGCGAGCTGGAGAACCATCTCCTCGCCCTCCTCAGCGAGGCTCTCGGCGTGGAGCCGGACTTCTTCACCAAGCACATGGACCACCCGACATACGGCTTCAACATCAACTGGTACCCGGGTACGGAGATCATCGGGGAGCCGCAGGAGAACCAGTTCCGCATCGGCCCGCACACCGACTTCGGGACGGTCACGATCCTCGACCGGCAGGCCGGCAAGGGCGGGCTGCAGGTCTTCACGGACGAGGGCGGCTGGGAGGACGCACCGTTCGACCCGGCAGCGTTCACCATCAACATCGGGGATCTGATGGCACGTTGGACGGGCGACAGGTGGCGCTCGGGCCGGCACCGGGTGCTGCCGCCGCCGGCGGACGCGCCCGCCGAGGAGCTGATGTCGCTGGTGTACTTCGGCGAGTGCACCCCGGGGACGCTCGTCGAGTCCGTGCCGGCGCCGGTGGGCCGGGTCGCGTACCCGCCCGTGGACTCTCATGTCTACCTGCGAGAGAAGCTCGACTCGATCACAGTCCACTGACAGACAGCAAACTTTCGTAACCCAACGGTCACCAGGCGCCCTATCCCGAACCAAGTCCCCCTTTTTACACTGGTGTTGATACACCTCACAGCAGCACATCGGACCGGACCGCCCCGGGGGGAGTTGCGGTGCACAGAGGGCTGCACGGCCGGGGGGCGCTGTTCGACAGCGATCCGCCCGGTCTCGCTCCACGGCTCATCGGCCTGCGTCCGTACCAGCACCGCTCGACGCCGTACGAACACCCGAAGGAACTGCCCTTCGTGGTGTTCGCGGGCGGTCGGGGACTGGGGAAGACCGCGCTGCTCGCCGAGTTGCGGAGGGCGTGCAAGGGGCATACGCCGGTCGCGCTGGTGGACGGCGAGGAGGCGCAGTTCGCCGGGCCGCCGCAGGAGCGTCCCGCCGAGTCCTGGTCGCCCCTCGCGCAGGCGCTCACCACGATCGCCGAGCAGCTCGCGGAGCCGGTGACGGGGGCCAAGCGGATCAGTTTCCCGCGGCTCGCGGCCGGGCTGCTGGCCGTCGCGGCGAGCGGCTGGAGCGACCGCGACCTGCCGCGCATCCGGCAGGAGGCGGAGCGGATCCTGCTCCTGAACGAGTCCGGTTCCTGGCTCTCCGGCTTCGCGAACCGCTGGGTGAACAAGGTCGTCGCCAAGCTGATCGCCTCCATGTCCGGTACGGGACCGGTACTTGAGCCGATCATCGAGGCGACCCTGGAGGCCTTCTCGGAGGGCGTCTCCCCCACCCACCACCGGCTGCGCAGGGCGGCGGCCTGGTACCGCGACTACCCCAACGCGGGCGGCAACCCGAAGCTGGGACTGATCCTCCTCTCCCGGCATTTCCGGGCGGGCGGCAACTCCCGTACGCACGCGGAGCGTTATCTCGTACGAGCCCTGCTGGCGGACCTCGACGACGCGTACACGGGGGCGTTGCAGCGCTCGCACCGGCTCGGCCGTCCCGTCGTCCTCGTCGACAACGTGCAGGCGCCCGCGGGCCGGGGCCTCATGGAGTCGGTGCTGCGGGACCGCGCCGACGGCATCGCGGACCAGGTCGTCTTCTTCACCTCGCTACGGGGATACGGCCATCCGGCGCTCCGCAACGCCGTCCGCCGCACCCTGCCCGACGTCGCCCGGCGCAGCGACTGGACGCCGGACACCTCGCCCTCCTCGCGCGCGCTGCTCGTGTCGCTGCCGCCGCTGACCCCGGACGACACCCTGCACATCGTGGGCGCCACCTGCCTCGACGTCCCGGTCCCACCCCAACTCCCGCACGCCACACACCGGTTGACCGGCGGAAACCCACTGGGCATCACCCTGCTCGCCGAGTCCGCCCACCAGAACCTCCCCGAGGCCGCCACCCTGGGCGCGCTGCTCACCACCGACGTGGCCCTGCTGGACGACCACGACGGACGCGCCGCCTACCAGGAGCTCCTGGACAGGCTGGTGCCCGGCGACAGCCTGGACGAGCTGACCGTCCTCGCCGCCGCCCACGATCCCGACTCGGCGCGCGCACTGGCGCGGGCCCAACTCCCGGACGACTTCGGCGCGTCGGGCGTACTGGGCCTGGAGGCGCGGCTCGCCGAGGAGGGCTGGCCGGTGGCGGCGGACCAGTTCGTCGGCGACCCGTTCCTGCGCGCCCTGCTGCTGTTGCGCCTGCACCACCGCGACCCCGGCCACGAGCAGTGGCGGGCCGCGCACCGCACCCTCATCGACCACTACGCCGACGTACCCGGAAGCGACGACAACCCGGGCCGCGCCCAGTACCGGCTGCACCACGAACTCGCCCTGGGCAAGGCGGACTTCGCGGTCGCCTACCTCCGCGACACCTTCCACCGCGCCGACACACGCGCCTGGCTGTCGGCGCTGGTCTTCATCGCCTCCGCGCCCTACTACCACGCACACGATCCGGACGGCCACGACTTCGACGGCCACGACCACCGGGCAGCCGTGGCGCTCGGCCGCACGGACGCCGCGCAGACCCCGCCGGACAGCGTGGACGCCGTACTGCATCTGCGCGTACGCCGACTCCTGCACGCCGTATGGCAGTTGACCGACCCGCTGGTACTGCCGGACCCGAAGGTGACCGAGCGGCTGCGGTTCGAGCTGGAGCAGCTGTCGAATCTGCGGCCCGCGGGCAACGCCCTGCTGTGGCGGGCCTCCAGGGACTGGCCGGCGGACGCGCTGACCGGCCGCCCCTTCCGTGTCCCGGGTGACGAGGACGACGAGGACGAGGCCAACTCATGACAGCGGGCGAAGCCGACGCATGACTGAGCGCGGAGCCAACTCATGACTCAGGACGGGGGCCGGTAAATGGCGCGCTTGTGGGTGTGGTTGCGCGAGGACGTCTGGGAGATCCGCTTCCGGCGGTACATCGCCCTGCTGCTGGCGGCCGTCCTCGTCGCCTTCGGCGTCTGGGGCGGTACGACGCTCGCGCAGGAGGACCGTTCGTGTGCCCCCGGCGTCGAGCGTCCCGAGGGCAGCGACGAGTGCGTGGGCGTCTCGGCGAGCTCGTACAACTGGGGCCGCTCCCAGTTCACCGAGGCCGTACGGGCGATCGACGCCGAGAACAAGAGCCTCAAGCCCGGCAGTTGGGTGACCGTCGCCCTGCTCGAACCCTTCACGGCGACAGACGCGGACAACCTCGGCGACGCCCTGCACGAACTCCAGGGCGCCTATCTGGCCCAGTACCGCGCCAACCACGACTCCAACGACCAGACCCCGAAGATCCGGCTCGTGCTTGCCAACCCCGGTGCCACCGGCGAGCAGTGGCAGCACACGGTCGACCAGCTGGCCGGGATGACCACCGGGCCCGACCGGCTGCGCGCGGTGACCGGTGTCGGCCTGAGCACCGAGAACAACAAGAAGGCCGTCAAGGAGCTCACCCGGCTCGGCATTCCGGTGATCGGCTCCTCGATCACGGCCGACGACCTCGCCAACGGGCAGGACGGCAAGGACCCTTACCCCGGGCTCGCCCGCGTCTCCCCGACCAACACCGACGAGGCCCGCGCCCTCGCCTCCTTCGCCGACGTCTCGCCCGGCAAGGCGCTCCTGGTCTACGACAAGCCGGGTGACCCGTACTCGCGCACGCTCCAGCAGTCCTTCGAGAGGCTCCTTGAGGGCTCGCCCTACCAGCCGCAGCCGTTCACCCCGCCCGCCGACCGCAGTCAGGAAGGCACCACCGCCAACACCTTCCGGCAGATCACCCACCTGGTCTGCGACACGGCGCCCGCCACCGACACCATCCTGTTCGCGGGCCGGCACACCCAACTGCGCCAATTCATCAACGCGTTGGGCGACCGCGGCTGCCAGGACCGCAGCTTCACCCTCCTCACCGGCGACGAAGGCTCCTACCTCACCGGCGACAAGGACCTCGACCACACCGCCCTCACGCACCGCATCTCCGTGCGCTACACGGCACTCGCCCACCCGGACGCCTGGATCGCGAAGGACGCCCCGAGAAGCGGGGGAAGCGCCGCCGACGCGAAGGTGCTCGACGAACTGCTCGCCGAGAGCGCGCGGAAGCCGGTCGGTCCCATCGGCGACGTCTCCCTCGATGACGGGCAGACGATCATCGCGTACGACGCCATGACCCTCGCCGTCCAGGGCATCCGCGAGGCCACCGCCGACGGACAGACGGTCCCGCCCATCACCGACGTCGCCAACCAGTGGACCCTGACGAAGGGCTCCCAGCGGGTGAGCGGCGCGAGCGGCTGGATCTGCCTGGACATCCACGGCAACCCGTACGACAAGGCCGTCCCGATCGTGGAACTCACCCCCGAAGGCAAGGCCCGCTTCGTGGAGATCGCCTGGCCGGAGGGTCACCCACCGGCCAAGGAGTGCTTGCCGCCTGCCTAGCCGCCGTGGACGGGGGCGCGGCGCCCTGCCCTGGCGGCCGAGCACGAGGTCCCGCCCGGCACTCCGTACGGCGAAGGCCGGTTCCCGTGACCCGTGTCACTGGAACCGGCCTTCGCCGCGAGGGACTTAGACGCCCGCGAGGGACTTACACGCCAGCGTACGAGTGCTTGCCGGTGACGAAGATGTTGACGCCGTAGTAGTTGAAGAGGAAGCAGGCGAAGGCGATCAGCGCGATGTACGCGGCCTTGCGGCCCTTCCAGCCGGCCGTGGCGCGGGCGTGCAGGTAGCAGGCGTAGGCGACCCAGGTGATGAACGCCCAGGTCTCCTTGGGGTCCCAGCCCCAGTAGCGGCCCCAGGCGTCGCCCGCCCAGATCGCGCCCGCGATGATCGTGAAGGTCCACAGCGGGAAGACGGCGGCGTTCACGCGGTAGGAGAACTTGTCGAGCGAGGCCGCTGCGGGCAGCCGCTCCATGACGGAGGTTGCGAAGAGCCCCGGCTTGCCGCCGGTGGCCAGCTTGTTCTCGTAGCTGTCCTTGAAGAGGTACAGCAGGGTGCCGACCGCGCCCACGTAGAAGACGGCGCCGCAGAAGATCGCGGTCGAGACGTGGATGTACAGCCAGTACGAGTGGAGCGCGGGAACCAATTGGTCACTGGCGGTGTACAAGACAGTGACGGCGAGACCGAGATCGAGGAGGACCGTGGTGACCAGCGGGAGGCCCAGCCAGCGGACGTTCTTCTTCAGCGCGAGCATCACCAGGTACACCGTGACGGCGACGGTGGAGAAGGTGATGTTGAACTCGTACATGTTGCCCCACGGCGCCCGCTGCACCGACAGAGCGCGGGCGACGACGCCGGCCGTCTCGACGGCCCAGGCGACCACGGTGAGAGACACCGCGATACGTCCGTAGAGGTCGCCCTGTGCGTCCCCGCCGTGCGCGCCGGGACCGTCGGGCACGTCACGGGCGCCGGCCGCGGACCGGGTGACGACCTGAGGTCGCTCCAGGACGGCGGTGCCGCCCGCGTTCTTCACCGTGACCGCGGGAGCCGCTGCCTTGTGCGGGGAGGTCAGCGCGGCGGCCGTGCGGCCGACCTTGCTGCGGCTGCCGAAGATCCACTCGGCGATGTAGGTGAAGAAGGCCAGCGTGTAGACGGCCATCGCGGAGTAGATCAGCGTGTTGCTGATGTTGGCGAGGTGTTCGTTGGTGGCCGTGGCCAGAGTGGTTGCGGTGGCGAGAGTCATTGCTTCTCGGCCTTTCCGGCGGCAGGTACGGGGGGTTCGGCGTCGGGATGGGGATCGGGATCGAGGTCGTCTGCGTCTGCGTCGGGCTTGGTGGGCGCCTGGTCGTGCACGAGCGCGGCCAGGTCTCCGAGTTCCTCGGGGAGCTTTGTGGACTCGCTTCGGCCCAGGCCCGCCATCTCGACGACGGTGACACCGTCGGCGCCCGTGACGGCCCGCACCCAGACGCGACGGCGCTGGATGAAGAGCGACCCGGCGAGACCGAAGATCGCGGTGAAGGCTCCGGCCAGCGCCCAGTCACTGCCGGGCTGCTGGGTGACCTGGAAGCCGGCCCACTCCTTGATGTCCTTCTCGAAGGTGATCGAGCCGGCGCCGTTCGGCAGCGTCATGGTCTCGCCGGGCGCCAGCCTCGACTTGAGGATCTCGCCCTTCGCGTCCTTGAACTGCTTCATCTGGGAGGTGTCCAGTTGGTACACGTTCTGCGGAAGGCCCGAGTCGACCCCCAGGCTGCCGTGGTAGCCGGTCAGCGCGAGCACGGGATCGTTGAGCGCGGGGAATTGGGAGAACATGTCGCCCTTGCCCGCGCCCGCGAAGGTCGGCACGAAGAACGCGGCGAAGCCGAGCTGCTCCTTCACGCCCTTCGCGTTCCGGTAGCCGTCCATGACCTTGATCGCGCCCTGCGAGGTGACGTTCGAGTCGAGCGGCAGCATCGGCACGGGCTCGGAGTAGACGACGTTGCCCTTGCCGTCCCGGACGGTGACGACGGGCGCGTAGCCGTGGCTGACGAGGTAGACCTTCGAGTCGCCGATCTCCAGCGGCTCGTTGACCTTGACCGTGGTCTTCTGCTCCTTGCCCTCGGCGCCCACGCTGTAGGTGATGTCCGCCTGGTAGGTGCGAGGGGTGCCCTTGTTGGGGCCGGTCTCCTCGTACGTGCCGGTGAACTTCCTCAGTTCGAAGCTGAACGGCGTGAGGTCGTCGGTGGAGAAGAGGTTGCCGGACTTGAAGTCGTCGTACGACAGGAGCGTGTTGGAGAAGCCGTCGCCCTCGACGATCAGTTTGTTGCCCTCGGACTTGAAGAGCTGGCCCCAGGCGAAGGCTACGAGCATCACGACGAGCGCGATGTGGAAGAGCAGGTTTCCGGTCTCGCGCAGGTAGCCCTTCTCGGCGGCGACGGCGTCCCCGGCGAGGTGCGCCCGGAAGCGCCGCTTCTTCAGCACCTTCAGGGCGGCCTCGCGGACCTGCTCCGGCTCGGCGTCGGTGCGCCAGGTGGCGTACGCGGGCAGCCGGTTCAGCCGCCTGGGCGCGCCCGGCGGACGGCCGCGCAGCTGCCCGACGAACTGCCAGGTGCGCGGCACGATGCAGCCGATGAGCGAGACGAAGAGAAGGATGTAGATCGCGGAGAACCACACCGAGCTGTAGACGTGGAACAGCCCGAGCTTGTCGTAGACGGACCCGAGCAGACTGTGCGCGTCCTTGAAGTCCTGCACCTTCACCGCGTCGGTGCCGGACTGCGGGATCAGCGAGCCGGGGATCGCCCCCAGCGACAGCATGAACAGCAGGAGCAGCGCGATCCGCATGGAGGTCAACTGCCGCCAGAACCAACGGGCCCAGCCGAAGATCTCGCGCCCGGTCCACGCCAGCCATCCGACGGCACCGGCCTTGCGTACGCCGCCGAAGGATCCGGGGACGACGGTGTCGATCGGGGCGGTGGAGAGCTGGGACCCGGCGGCACCGAGCTCCCCGTCGGCGCTCACACCGACGTGCCGGCTCGCGGGCACCGGCTCCGTCGCCTCACCGGTGTCGTCCGTCGTCCGGCCCGGGTCGTCCGTCGTCCGGCCCGTGTCGTCCGTCGTCCGGCCCGTGCCGTCCGTCGTCCGGCCCGTGCCGTCCGTCGTCTGACCCGCGCCGGTCGTCGTCTTGCCGGTGTCAGTGGTGCTCATGGATCAGATCCCTACCGTGAAGCCGTTCGACCAGACCTGCATCTGCTGAACGAGGCTGTCCCACGCGCCCGTCAGCAGAAGGAGGCCGGTCACGATCATCATGCCGCCGCCGATGCGCATCACCCACGCGTAGTGGGCCTTGACCCAGCCGAAGGCGCCGAGCGCCCTGCGGAAGGCGACCGCGGCGAGGACGAAGGGCACTCCGAGCCCGGCGCAGTACGCGACGGTCAGTATGGCCCCTCGGCCGGCGCTCGCCTGCTCCATCGACAGAGCCTGTACGGAGGAGAGCGTCGGGCCGATGCACGGGGTCCAGCCGATCCCGAAGAGCGCACCGAGGAGCGGGGCGCCCACCAGTCCGGTCACCGGCCGCTTGTGGAAACGGAACTCGCGCTGGGTGAGCCAGGGCATCATCCCCATGAAGAAGACACCCATGAGGACCATGAGGACGCCCAGCACCTTGGACAGCGTGTCCTGGTGCTCGTACAGCGTCGAGCCGAAGTAGCCGAACAGCGCCCCGCCCGACACGAACACGGCGGTGAAGCCGAGTACGAACAGGCTCGCGCCGACGACCATCCGCCCCCTTCTGGCCTCCGCCAGATCGGTGCCGCTGACCCCGGTGACGTACGACAGGTAGCCGGGCACCAGCGGCAGCACGCACGGCGAGAAGAAGGAGATCAGTCCGCCGAGCACGGCGATCGGCAGGGCGAGCAGCAGTGCTCCGTCGTAGACGGTCTCGTTCGTGCCGATGGGTGCGGCGAGGTCCATGGAAGCGGCGAGGTGCGCGGACGTCGCGAGATCCGTGGACGCGGCGAGAAGGGACACGTCAGGTCACTTCTCCGCGAGGACGGGGGCGAGCATCTCGCGCAGCTTGTCCTCGCTGAGGGCCTGCAGCGTGCGGGCGGCGATCTTCCCGTCCCGGTCGATGATGAGCGTGGAGGGGATCGCCTGCGGGTTCAGCGTGCCCTTCTTGAAGCGGAGCATCAGCTTGCCCGTGGGGTCGTACAGACTGGGGTACGTGATCCCCTGCTCCTCCTCGAAGGCCTTGGCCGGACCGGTGCTGGGGTCACGGGTGTTGATGCCGACGAACTGCACGCCCTGGGCCGCGGTGTCCTTGGCGACCTTGACGAAGTTCGGGGCCTCGGCGCGGCACGGCGGGCACCAGGAGCCCCACACGTTGAGGACGACGACCTTGCCCTTGTAGTCGGCGACGTCGAGCTGCTTGCCGTCGACGGTCTCGCCGGAGAGGTCGGGCGCGGCGCTCCGCTCGCCCTTGGCGACGGTGGAGATGCCGTCCTCGCCTGCGACGAAGTTGGTGTTGCCCGAGCCGCCCGAAGTACCCCCGGAACCGCACGCGGACAGCGCGAGAGCCGCGGCAGCGGCCCCCGCGGTCAGCAGGGCGGCACGACTGCGGGTGCGGTTCGAACGCTGGTCGGCGCGGCAGGCAGCACTCATGTGAAAAGTTTCGCATGTCCGTTCCGGGGATCTTGCGCGCCCCCCTTGCGGGCGGAAACCCGCATTTCAGGCGGCCTTTTCGGACCCCTTGGAGGACTGTGTCCCGTCCTGTGTCCCGTCCTGTGTCCCAGCCTGCGTACCGGCCCGCGTTCCGACATCTGCGAGGAGTGCCTTCCAGCCGCCGGCCGGCTTCTGCCCCACGTCCAGCGTCTGGAGCCCGGCCAGCACCTCGGGCCGCTGCACGTCCAGCCAGTCCACGAACTCCCGGAAGGAGACGAGGCGTACGTCCTCGCCCTTCTCCTTCTCCCGCGCGATGTACTTGAAGGCCTTCTCGACGGCGTCCATATAGATGCCGCCGTTCCACTCCTCGAAGTGGTTGCCGATGAAGAAGGGGGCGCGGTTGGTCTCGTACGCCCGCTTGAATCCGGCGATGTAGGACCGGGTCGCCTGGGTGCGCCAGGCCGGGTAGTTGTAGGCGGGCGCCCTGGTCGTGTTGACGGACTGGTTGGCGAGGATGTTGTAGTCCATCGAGAGCACCTCGAAGCTGTGCCCCGGGAAGGGCATCGCCTGGAGTGGCAGATCCCACAGGCCCTGGTTCTTCCGCGGCCAGCGCTGGACGCCGCCGGGCGAGGAGGCGTCGTAGCGCCAGCCGAGTTCCCTGGCGGTGGGCAACAGCTTGCTCTGGCCGAGCAGGCACGGGGTGCGGCCGCCGATGAGTTCCGTCTCGTAGTCGAAGGGCAGCGGGGGCAGATCGGTCCAGCCGCTGTTGGTCCGCCACTCCTTGACGAAGGACTTCGCCTGGTCGATCTCGCTGCGCCACTGCGCGGACGTCCAGTTGGCGACGGATCCGGTGCCGGCGCAGAAGTGGCCGTTGAAGTGGGTGCCGATCTCATGGCCTTCGAGCCAGGCCTGCCGGACGAGTTTCAGCGTCGTCCTGATGTGGTCGTCGGTGAGATAGCCGATCTCGGAGGCGCCCTTGGGATTGTTGGGCGGCGCGTACATGCGCTTCTTCGACTCGGGGAGCAGATACAGCCCGGAGAGGAAGAACGTCATGTGGGCGTCGTGGTCCTCGGCGAGTTCGAGGAAGCGGGAGAAGAGTCCCGTCCCGACCTCTCCCGCGCCGTCCCAGGAGAAGATGACGAACTGCGGCGGGGTCTCGCCGGGTTCGAGCGGCACCGGCTGCGCGGGCCGCCCCGGCTGCTTCCCCGTGAAGGCGGTGGAACCGTCACCGAGGGGACGCACGGGGTTCTTCGGAGCCCCCGGCTGCCCATTCCCGGAACCGCCACCGTGCCCCGCGCCCTCTTGCGGTGCGGTACCGCAGGCCGCGAGTCCCAGCGCGGCCGTGACACCGGCGCCCAGGCCGATCATTCCCCTGCGACTGATGTCCCTCATTCCGTCCCCGTCTTCCTCGCGCCCTCTTGGCCGGCTCCGGCCGACATCCCATGAGAGGGCGTGAGGAAGACGGGGGTTCCGCCACACTCGCGCACATTCAGCTGTTTTTACGAAAATACGCTCAGATGGCAGGAATCCCTACGCTATGTGACGGGGCGTACGCCATACGGGGAGAGACGGACACCCCCCTGTGGGGGCACTCCCTGTACGGCCACTCCCCGTACGGCCACTCACGCGCCGAACGCCTTGTCCTTCCCCTTCACCGGCTTGGCGCCGGCGAGAAGGTGGGCGGGGACGAGATCGCGCGCGGGCTCGGTGTAGCCCACGGACACGATCTTGTCGCCGCGGTAGGTGAAGGTCGTCAGGGACGCCAGCGTGCACTGCCGCCTGCGCGGGTCGTGCCACAGCCGCCGCCGCTCCACATAGGAGCGCACGATCCAGATGGGCAACTGGTGCGAGACACACACCGCTTCATGCCCACGGGCCGCGTCCTTGGCGGCGTCCAGCGCCCCCATCATCCGTACGACCTGATCCACATACGGCTCACCCCAGGACGGCTTGAAGGGGTTGACGAGGTACTTCCAGTTCTCCGGCCGCCGCAGGGCGCCGTCCCCGACGCCGAAGGTCTTGCCCTGGAAGATGTTCTCCGCCTCGATGAGGCGCCCGTCGGTCGACAGGTCGAGCCCGTGCGCCTTGGCGATGGGCGTCGCGGTCTCCTGCGCCCGCTCCAGCGGTGAGGCGACGACATGCGTGACGTCCCGCGAGGAGAGGTGCTCGGCGACCCGGTCGGCCATCTGCCGCCCGAGCTCGGAGAGGTGGTACCCGGCCAGCCGCCCGTAAAGAACTCCGTCCGGGTTGGCCACCTCACCGTGCCGCATCAGGTGTACGACGGTGATGTCGTCGGCCCTTTCGGAGGCGCCGCCGCCGAGGGTGCTGCCATTGCTGTTGTCGTGGCTCATGCCGCCGTGGCCTCCGCTGCTGCCCGTGCCGCCGCCGGAAGGGCGTCGGCGATCCGCTGAATCGCCCGGTCGTCGTGGGCGGTGGAGACGAACCAGGACTCGAACGACGAGGGCGGCAGATACACGCCCTGCGCCAGCATCGACTGGAAGAACGCGGTGAACCGGAAGGACTCCTGCGCCTTCGCGTCCTCGTAGTCGCGCACCTCACGCCCGGTGAAGAAGACGGAGAACATGTTGGAGGCGTTCTGCACCCGGTGGGTCACGCCCTCCTTGCCGAGCGCCTCCGTGACGAGGGTGCGGAGCTGCTCGCTCACCGCGTCGATCTTCTCGTACGCCGCGTCGTCGAGCAGTCGTAGCTGCGCGAGCCCCGCGGCGGTCGCGACGGGGTTCCCGGACAGCGTGCCCGCCTGGTACACCGGCCCGGCGGGTGCCAGGTGGCCCATGACATCGGCCCGTCCGCCGAAGGCGGCGGCCGGGAAGCCCCCGCCCATGACCTTGCCGAAGGTCATGAGGTCGGGCCTGACCCCGTCGATGCCGTACCAGCCGGCCTTGCTGGTGCGGAACCCGGTCATCACCTCGTCGGAGACGAAGAGCGCGCCGTTCTTCGCGCAGGCATCCTTCAGTCCCTGGTTGAACCCGGGCCGTGGCGGCACGACGCCCATGTTCCCGGGCGAGGCCTCGGTGATCACACAGGCGATCTCACCGGGGTGCGCGTGGAAGGCGGCGTGCACGGCTTCGAGGTCGTTGTAGGGGAGAACGATGGTGTCGGCGGCCTGGGCCCCGGTGACGCCGGGGGTGTCGGGCAGCGCGAACGTCGCCACCCCGCTCCCGGCCGCCGCGAGCAGCGAGTCGACGTGACCGTGATAACACCCGGCGAACTTGATCACCTTCGCCCGCCGGGTGAACCCGCGCGCGAGACGGATGGCCGACATGGTCGCCTCGGTCCCGCTGGAGACCAGCCGGACCTGCTCGACGGGCTCGACCCGGGCGACGATCTCCTCGGCGAGGGCGACCTCACCCTCGCCGGGCGTACCGAAGGACGTACCGCGCGAGACGGCGTCCTGGATCGCGGCGATGACTTCGGGCTGAGAATGCCCGAGAATCATCGGCCCCCAGGAACAGACGAGGTCGACATACTCCCTTCCGTCGGCGTCGGTGAGGTAGGGACCGTTACCGGACACCATGAACCGGGGCGTACCGCCCACGGCACGGAACGCGCGCACAGGAGAGTTCACGCCACCTGGCGTGACAATGGCCGCACGGTCGAAAAGAGACTGCGAGGCTGGGGCTTCATAGGGATAAGGCAGTTCGGTCATGACCTGCGACGTCTCCGACTCCGGGGGGCTAGTGACCTACTCAGGGTAGGCCAGCGGCTTCCGGCCGCCGCGGGCACGAGAGCGCGCCACCGCGGGCACCCGGTGGACACCTGGGTGGAGGTGTCGTGAACGCGGGCGCCCCGTGCCACGTACGGAAGATCCCAGCCATCGCACAGCCGGCGGGTCCATGCTCGGTACGACAAACGGGCTGCGACCCCCGGCCATCTGCGAAACTGGGACCTGGTACGGACAGCTCACATGAACGATGGTGTTCAGAGGCCGCGAAGATCCTGCGGACAGGTGTTTCAGCGCACGTTTCGGCGTGCGGCCGTGGGGGAGGTCACTGTCACGATGATCGGGTTGCGTGGCGGGGGTCGCGCGCCTTAGAAAAGCAGTCGGGTGGAGAATATGCATCGCGGTGGCGGACTGGGCGAGGGGACCGATGACCTCGGTCCTCGGCGTGCCCGCGGGGGAAAGCACCGACGCGAGGCGGAGGAAGCGGCCGGGGCCAGAGCCGGACAGGACCCCGAGCGTGCCGACCGCAGGATCGAGCGGCTGGCGGCAGGGAGCGGGAATGGTGGCCGGGTGGGGGTGACGTACAAATACTTCGGCGCGCCCGACGGTGCGACGGCAGCCCGGGTCCCGATCTCGATGCGCCCCGAGGAACTCGGCGGCGACGAGCTCGGGATGAACGGCATGTTCACCAAGATCAAGCCGGAAACCATGGCAGCCATGGTCCTCACCGGTATAGAAGGCGTCCCCCTCCACAAGGTCCCCCCGCTCGAACTCGTCGTCCTCCACCCGGACTACGCCGTCGTCAAACTCCCCATGACCGTCGTCGACCCCCTCCGCGGCATAGGCGAGGAGCAGGTCGGCGCGGCCGCCTTCATCTGGTCGACGGTCCCGGACCGGGGCGGGCCGCGGGATGCGTTCAATGTGTACCAACTGCTGCATGAGTGGCAGGACTTCAGCCACCGGCTGCATGAGGCGGGGCATCAGCCTTATTGTCTTGTTTGGCCGTGAGCCGGGATTTCACGGGTAGCAGGCGGGATTTCTCGGGTAGCAGGCGGGATTTCTCGGGTAGCAGGCGGGATTTCACTGATAGCGGGCGGGGTTTTCGGACCCCGCCTTTTTCGTGTGCGCCGGCCGGTCAGTCACTTCCGTGCCTCGAAGAGGGGCTGGAGCTCGGTGCGCAGGTGGTCGAGTGCGCTGCGGTACAGCTGGGGCCCCATGGAGACCCGGGCCACACCGAGTGCGCGGAGCTCGTCCAGCGACCCGCGATTCAGCGGAAGACCGGCGTTCACCGGCGCGCGGACCTCGACGACGAAGGCCCGGAGGTCGTCCGGACCGGCTCCGATGGGGAACACGCAATCAGCGCCGGCCGACCAGTACGCCGCGGCCCTGCTGATCGCATCGGCACGCCTCTGGTTCTCGGCCAGGGGCGAGGTGGAGAAGAAGGAGTCGATCCGGGCGTTGATGACCAGCGGCACCCCGATACGGTCGGCGGCTTCGCGTATCCGCGCGATGTAGGCGGCGCGGACATCGACGTCGATCAGGCCGCCATGGGCGTGATCACTGTCCTCGATGTTGCAGCCGACGACTCCGATCCCGCTCAGCAGTTCGACCAGCGCCTCCGGCGCCATCCCGTAGCCGGCCTCGGCGTCGACGGTGACCGGCACGTCGACAGAGGCCGCGATGCGCCGGGCGACCAACATCATCTCCTCGCTGGGGGCGCCCTCTCCGTCGTCGTAGCCAAGAGCAGCGGCGATCGCGTTGCTCGCGGTCGCGACCACCGGGAAGCCCGCGTCGACGACGGCGCGGGCGCTGCCCACGTCCCAGGCGTTCGGCAGCACCAGCGGAGCGCCCGGGATGTGCAGGGAACGAAGCAGCTCGGCCTTGTTGGCCCGATTGGTCTGATCGGTTTGATTGCTCTGATCGGTCTGATCGGTCTGATCGGACATGGCGGCCTCAGCCTCAGTCGACAAGTGCGCCGGCGGACAGATTGGCAACCGTTCCGGTCATGGCTCCAGCTCGATCCGAAGCCAGGAACGCGGCCGTCTCCGCGATTTCGGAGAGCGTGGGCAGCCTCTTCAGAAGGGTCCCCTGCACCATCCCCCCACCCTCGAGCATTTCCTGGACGGACTGCCCGCCCGCAGCCGCGGTCTGCTTGAAGAGGTCCTTGGTGTACGAACCCGCTGCGGGCGCATCGACGACAGCGTGTGGTCGGATGCAGATCACCCGGATGTTGCCGGGTGCCAGCTCCGCGGCCAGAACCCGCGAGAAGGCCTCCTTCCCGGCCGCGCTCACGCTGTGCCCCAAGATGCCGCCCACCGCCAGTTTGGAACCCGGCTCCGACAAGGTCAGGATGACACCAGGACGCTCGCCGCCCATGTGCCGTGCCACAGCCTTGCTCGTGATGAACAGCGTCCGCAGAAATCCGTCGACCGGCCGCATGAACTCCTCCAGCGAGAGGTCCGCCAGCAGAGTCCCCTGGTCGTGCATGACGCTCACGGCGTTGAGGGCGATGTCGATGCCGCCGGACGTCTCCGCGATCGCGTCGGCGTGCCTTTCGACCGCCTGCTGATCGAGAACGTCGACCTGCGCGGTCTCGATTTTGCCACCCGCGGCCGCGACATCACGCGCCACGGCGTCCAGCTTCTCCTGCGTCCGCCCCGCGATGAAGACCCGCGCGCCTTCCCGGGCGAATACCCGTGCGACCGCGCCGCCGATCGCGCCGCCGCCTCCGTAGATCACAGCGGTCTTTTCGCCGAGCAGCAATCCGCTCATGGTGTCCTCCAAAAGTGATTGATTCTTCCGAATGAGGTACCTGTCGCCATGCCGGCCTTCCACCGGCTCTTCCGGCGGTCTGTTGGTCACTCGCGTTTCTGACGCTGGATCTGTTCTGCGATGCGCTTGATGCGGTTCAGCCGCGCATCCCAGCTCCTGCCGACCTCGTTCAGCTGACGGACTGCGCGGGCGAGCTGCGCCTCGTCGACTTCGTAGCGCCGCTCGCGGCCCATCGGTGTCGCATGCACGAGGCCAGCGCGATCGAGGACGCCAAGGTGTTTGGTGACCGCCTGGCGCGAGATCGGGAGACGATCGCTCAGGCTGGTCGGCGTACCGACTCCCTCCGCGAGCAGCAGGTCGAGCAGGCGGCGCCTGGTCGGGTCGCCGATCGCCGACCAGAGTTCGTCGTCGACGGCGACGGTCATTTCGCCACCACGGTGGGGGCGTAGCTCTGCAGCCGGGGCAGGAAGACGCCCCAGCCGCGCTCGTGGTCGTGGAAGGCCTCCTCGAGCACCGCGGCTTCCCAGCCCTTCTCCCGCCAGCCACTCTCCGTCAGGCGCAGAATCGTGCCGTCCCCGGATGGCTCAAGCTCAAAGGTGACCAGCAGAGAGTTGTCCGCATCGGGCAGCTGACCTTCAGGAGCGACCCAGCGGAACGTGAACCTGTGAGGCGGATCCACGTCGACCACCGTGATCGTTTCCACCGCGGCGCGGTCACCCCACACCAGTTCGCCGACCGCGCCCGGCTCGGGCTCGAACGAGGCGTCGTCGGACCACCACAGCTTGATGTGCTCGGGACGACTCACCACATCGAACACGATCTCCGGTGCCGCATCGATGCGGATCTCGCGCTCCAGCTTTCCGAACTCCATCACGGACCTCCCTTGAGCAACCATCGGTTGCGTATAACTCTAGTAGCCCCTCCGCCGATCCGCAACCTTATGTTGCGCAACGGCTGTGCGGTCGGCACCGGTGGGGCTTCACGGCGGGAGGGAGGCCGGCAGTGGCGGCGCGAGGGACGGTACGCGGACCGCACGAGGAACGTCGCGTGGCTCCGGAGCGCGCAGCTCCGGTCGTACGCCTTCCGGCACCACGACAGCAGTACAGCTCGGCGGCTCGGCGGCCCGAGGTCAGTGCGTGTGGCGGCGTACCGCGTCGAGGAGTTGGTCGATGTCGTCGGTGCTGTGGGAGAAGGCGGTGACGAAGCGGACGATTCCCGGTTCCCAGCGGTCGTGGTAGAAGGCGTAGCCGTCGGCGAGGAGTCCTTCGGTGGTCTGCTGGGGCAGGCGGCAGAAGAGGATGTTGGCCTGCGGGGTGGCCAGCAGGCCGGTGCCGGGGATGGCCTTGAGGCCGTCGCCGAGCCGGGTGGCCATCGCGTTGGCGTGGCGGGCGTTGCGCAGCCACAGGCCGTCGGTGAGGTACGCGTCGATCTGCGCCGTGTGGAAGCGCATCTTGGAGGCGAGCTGGCCGGCGCGCTTGGCGCGGAAGGCGAGCTCGGTGGCGAGCGCCGGGTCGAAGGAGACGATGGCGTCGGCGGTCATCGCGCCGTTCTTGGTGGCGCCGAACGACAGGACGTCGATGCCGGCCCTCCAGGTCATCTCGGCCGCGGTGACGCCGAGATGGACCAGGGCGTTGGCGAAGCGCGCGCCGTCCATGTGGACGCGCAGCCCCGCGTCCTTGGCGATGGAGGACAGGCGGCGGATCTCGTCCAGCGTGTAGACGCTGCCGCTCTCGGTGGCCTGGCTGATGCTCACCACGGACGGCTGCACGCTGTGCACGTCACCGGCCCGGCGACGCACCGCCGCCCCCAGCGCCTCGGGGTCGATCTTGCTGTCCGGTCCCGGTACGCCGACGAGCTTGGCGCCACCCGTGAAGAACTCCGGAGCGCCGCATTCGTCGGTGTTGATGTGGCTGCCGGGGTGCGAGAGCACGCTGCCCCACGGCGGGGTGAGGGCGGCCAGGCTCAGGCCGTTGGCAGCGGACCCGGTCGACACCGGGAACACATCGACATCCCGCTCGAAGATCTCGCCGAGCCTGCGGCTGGCGCTGCCGGTGAAGGGGTCGTTGCCGTAGGGCAGGACCTGCCCTACGGCGGCGTCCGCGACGGCCTGGGCTATCTGCGGGGACGCGCCGGCCATGTTGTCGCTGATGAAGGCGCGGCTGGAGGGGGTGGTGGTGATGGTGGCGATGCTCATGAGGGGGCTTCCTCGGTCTCAGGGGCTGGGTCTCAATCGCTGACGTCGGCTTCAGGTGCTGATGGGGGAAGCGAAGACGACGGTGACGTCCACTTCCTCGGCGCCGGTGCGATAGAAGTGCGGGGCGTCTCCGGCGAAGGCGAGCATGTCGCCGGGGCCCAGCTCCTGGGGAGCGTCGACGGGGCCTGCGGTGAAGTGCCCGGCGGCGACGATCAGATGCTCGATCGTGCCGGTGGCGTGCGGGACGCCGGGCAGCTCCGTCTCGGGCGGGATGCGCAGCCGCCAGATCTCCAGGCTGTTGCCGCTGCTGATACGGCGCAGCAGTTCGCGCGAGACCTCGCCGGGCTCGACGTCCGTGCCCGGCCGGAAGACCGGCCCGGTGTCGGCGTCACGCGCCAGCAGGTCGGCGATCGGGATGCGCAGGGCGATCGCGATGGCGTCCAGGGTGTCGATCGTCGGATTGCCGTTGCCGGCCTCCAGCTGCGACAGCGTGGCCTTGCTCAGCCCGGCGCGCCGGGCCATCTCCGCGGCGCTCATACCGCGCTGCTGCCGACGCAGCCGGATCTTCGCACCGACCGCGGCCGCGGTACTGCTCACCGGCTGGCGGCCGGAGGGCGGGGGTGTCATCAACGGCTCCTGTGCGTTGCGGTGTCCGGCGCGTGGATCGCGTTGCCGGACAGGGGAGTTGCGGCGTGCGCCAAGTGAGTTTCGGCGTGCGGCACGCCAGTTGCCGCGTACGGCACGCCAGTTGCCGCGCGCGACAAGCGAGTTGCGGCGTACGGCACTTGACTCGCGGCATACGGCACGTGAGTTGTGGCATACGACACGCGGACACGGCCCTTCTTGACCTTCAGCGCCGACAGCACCACGTCGGCGAGGTCACCGAGACTGCGCACGTGTGTGCCCCCACAGGGCGCGGCGTGCAGCGCGTCCAAGTGCACCACGCGTCGCCCCTCGGCGAGGCACCTGACAGAGAGCGGCAGATCGTCGGCGACCGCGGCCGTCATCGCGGCGCGCAGCAGGGCAGTCACCTCCTCCCGCCCTTCCGGGGAGGCCAGCCGCGTGTCCGCCGGGGTCGCCTGGAACTCGATGCGCGCCTGACCGGGGAAATGGTTACTGCCGACCATCTCCCACCTCTGCATCCGCCCGACCGCCTCGACGAGGTGACCGGCCGTATGCAGCGCGGCGTGAGCTGTCCGGGTCGGAAGGTCGATACGGGCTCGCACCTTCTGTCCCGCGGCGAGAGGCGGAAGGCTGCCGCCCTCGGGCGCCACCGCCACGACCAGTCCCGACTCCCGGTCCCGGACCGGGACGACCTCCGTGTCCTCCAGCCACCCCCGGTCGGCGGGCTGACCCCCGCCCTGCGGATGGAACAGACAGTGCTCGACGGCCGCCCATGGCGCCCCGCCCGTCTCGCCGACCGCGATCACCCGCGTATCGACCTGCTCCAGGTAGGTGTCATCGAGGTAGACACCGACCTGCGCACCCACCCGAGAACCCTCGATTGAATGAACCATGTGTCTATCATACCGAACAATGCCAAGACAGTGAACCTCACGTTCGTTTTAATGAACGATCCTCATCGCGGCGAGGAGGGAGCTTGGCAGCTCACCCGGGCTGTGCCACCGAGCGGGTTCAGGCTGCGGTTGCGGGCTCCGGAGCAGGGGCCGCGCGACGCAGCAGGGTGAGCGCGACGAGAAGGCCGGCGATGCAGACGAATCCTGCGGCGAGCGTCGCGGCGTGCAGGCCGCCGAGGGTCGCGAGCTTGTCCGTGGTGGTGGAGGCGAGTGAGGCGGAGCGGGCGGTGACGATGGCGGCCAGCCCGGCCACGCCGATGGCTCCGACGAACTGCGGCATCTGGGAGAGCGCGCCGGCCACACCCTGTTCGTCGGTGCGCAGGCCGGAGGTGAGGGTGGTGATGAAGGCAACGACGGCCAGGACGTGGCCGAAGCCCATCGCGCCTGAGGTGACCACCAGCAGCGGGATGTTGCTGTCCGCGGGCAGGAAGACCATGAATCCGGTGCCGACGGCCTGCACCAGGAGCCCGAGAGCCATGGTCTGGCGTGTGCCCAGTGAGCGGATCAACTTCGATGCGATGGTGCCGGCGAGGAGCGCGGCGACGCCCTCGGCGAGGAAGCCGAAGCCGGTCGCGAGTGCCGAGTAGCCCAGGACGTCCTGCATGTAGAGGCTGAGCAGCACGGTGGTACCGCCGCACATTCCGAAGGTGACGAAGCCGACGACGAAACTCCATTTGACCGTGGGCCGCTTGAGCAGTTCCAGCGACACGAGGGGGGCCGGGTGGCGGGCTTCGACGAGCAGGAAGGCGGCGATGAGCAGCGCGGCGGCGATGAGGGAGCCGAGCGTGGAGCCGCTGGTCCAGCCCGCGTCGGCACCCGTGGAGATGCCGTAGACCAGAGCGAACAGACCGCCGCTGGCGAGGATTGCGCCGGGTACATCGAGCCGGGCGGCGATACGGGCGCCGTCCTTGGGCAGCAGGACAGCCGCGCCGAGCAGGACGAACGCACCGAGAAACACCATGATCAGCATGGTCCAGCGCCAGTTGAGGCCGCTGGTGATGAGGCCGCCGCCGATGGTGCCGATGACGAAGCCGAGGGAGAGCAGGGCCCCGTTGACCGCGAGGGCCTTGGTGCGCTGCGGTCCTTCGCGGAAGGAAGCGGTCATCAGGGCAATGGCGGTGGGGCCGATCATTGCGGCGGCAATGCCCTGGCCGACGCGGGCCGCGATGAGGACGGCGGGGTTGGGTGCGAGTCCGCCCACGAGAGACAGCCCGGTGAACAGGATGATGCCCAGGATGAACAGGCGGCGCCGACCGACGAGGTCCGAGACGCGGCCGAAGAGCAGGAGGAGGCTCGCTGTGGGCAGCAGGCAGGCGGTGGCCACCCACTGCAGGTCGCCGGCGGTGGCGAAGTTCAGATCGCGACCGATCTCGGGCAGCGCCACCGTGACGATCGAGAAGTCCAGCGCGATCAGGAAGGTTGCACTGCACAGCGTGATCAGGGTGAGCCAGCCTCGCACGCTCAGTTTGTCGGGTGTTTCGGAAGCAGGACGGGGGGTGTTGGTTACCACGATGGAGGGATGCCTCTCACAAATGAACTTTGGGTTGGTGAGAACAACCCTGTGGTCCGGGGGATGCGCTACCCAGCCCTCTGCGGTGGATAGGCCTGCGGTGTCTACCCCCGACAGGTGCAGGCTCCGGCCGTGCGTCGGACCATCGATCCTCAGTGACGTCTCGGGGTGCTCCTTGTACCAACGTCAGGCAGCAAAGACCGGCGCACACCACGGAGTTGCCGCGATCGGTGCGGGATGAGCCGGTGATCAGTCGGCTACGGCGGTTTCCTGCTGGGCGACCGAGGGCGCCGAGTTCAGGTCGGACAGCAGTTGGAGCGCCGCGTGTGAGGGTGAGCCGGGCTCGGCGTTGAAGACCGCGACGCGTTGTCCTTCGTCATGGGGCAGGTCGAGCAGCTCGTTGGTCAAGGTCAGTGCGCCAACCAGAGGATGTTGGAAGTTCCGGGTGAACCGAACGCAGGGGCGCACTGTGTGCGCGGCCCACAGAGAGGCGAACTCGGGGCTGTGCAGGGTGAGTTCCCCGATGAGTCCGGTGAAGCGGGGATCGTCGGGGTAGCGGGCTGCCGTCATCCGCAGGTCGGCCACGGTGTCCCGGGCCTTCTCGCGCCAGTCGGTATACAGCTCACGCGTGTGAGGGTCGAGAAACACGAGGCGGGCCACGCTGGGGCGGCTGCCTGCCTGGGCCGGCGCGTCGAAGTCGATGTGCGCTGCGAGCAGGGCATGCGCCATGCGATTCCAGCACAGCACGTCACCACTGCGGCCCAGGACCAGCGCGGGCATGTCTCCCATGGACTCGATCATCAACCGGATACCGGGGCGGACCTGTTCGGGCCGGGAACGGCGCCGAGCACGCGGTTTGTTACGAGCCAGGCTGTGCAGGTGGGCACGCTCGGCCTCACTGAGCCGCAGCACCCGGGCGATCGCGTCCAGCACGGCGTCCGAGGCATTCGGACTCTGTCCCTGCTCAAGCCTCGTGTAGTAGCCCACGCTGACTCCGGCCAGCTGCGCGAGTTCCTCGCGGCGCAATCCGGTTACCCGGCGGCGGCCGCCGTAGCCGATGAGTCCGACATCCTCCGGCTGGCGCCGGCCCCGCCTGGCGCGGAGGAACGTACCGAGTTCGGATCGCTGGTCCATGCCGTGTTGTCGCTGGTCCATGCATGCCAGCATGACGGTTGCAGACGTTGGGTGCCTGTCCCCGCCAGGTGCAGGCACCGGGAGCGCGTTGTCCCCGGCCATGTCGGTGCCAGTCGTCGATGCGACGGCTGTGCCTGCGGCGCGGCAGGTCCGCCGGTGCTGAGAGCCGGCCTTTGCTCGGACGCGACAGCCGGTAGCCCCTCACCCGGCCGAGCGAAGGCGAGGGAAGGCGAGGGAAGGGCGGCCGCAGCTTGAAGTTGCCATAGAGGGACCGCGTACTCACCGTGCTCTGCCGCAGGTTGGAGAACCGGGTGATCTCGTACGGGAACCCGTGCAGCCGGTGCGACGTGTACGGGCTGAACTCCTTCAGGCTTGTCATTGCCCCGGTCTGCGGCGGGATACGGACCAGGTTGCCGCCGTACAGGACGAGGTGTCTGACCGCCGTCAGCTTGGCGATGGTCGGTGGCAGCGTGACGATCTGCCGCCGCTCCTGAGGGCTGAGCTCCACCAGCGGCTTGAACATCTCTCTGCCGTCGGCAACCGCCCCTTCAATCAGGTGCAGGAGATGCAGCTAGCCCGGTGCCATGGCGTCCTGGCGATCCGGATAAAAGCTCACACGAGTTTCACCGCGCACGCGGTACTGGTCGAAGCAGGCGCCCCTGTCGCGACCGCCTGATGCCATCCCGGCCCCACCGCGCCAGCCCACCGATTTCCGAACAGGACCGGGTTGTCCTCATCGCTCATGGCGCCAAGATACGACTCGGCAAGGCGACTTGAGATCTTCTCTGGCGGTCACCCCTTCGGCTGGACAGCATCCACGCTCGAAGCGGCCAAGCGATGGGACCGAAGGCCTTTGAACCCTGCGCCTCCCGCCCGGATATACCCCCTAGGGGGATACTCGCCGGAGGCAACCGCCACCTCCGGAAGGGTGCATCTCCGTGGATGCCATCGGGCACGCCTTGTCCATCGCCGGGTCGATGACCTGGGAGGTCACCTGGGCGCTGATTCTCGGCTTTACGCTGTCCGCCGTCGTGCAGGCCGTGGTGCGCCGCTCCACCGTCGTACGGCTCCTCGGGGACGACCGGCCGCGCACGCTCGCCGTGGCCGCCGGGCTGGGCGCGGCCTCGTCCTCCTGCTCGTACGCCGCCGTGGCCCTCGCCCGCTCGCTCTTCCGCAAGGGCGCGGACTTCACGGCGGCGATGGCGTTCGAGATCGCCTCCACCAACCTGGTGATCGAACTCGGCGTGATCCTGGCCCTGTTGATGGGCTGGCAGTTCACGGCGGCGGAGTTCGTCGGCGGCCCGATCATGATCGTCGTACTCGCCGTGCTGTTCCGGGTGTTCCTGCGCGAGCGGCTCCTGCGCCAGGCCCGGGAGCAGGCCGAGCGCGGGCTGGCCGGGTCCATGGAGGGCCACGCGGCGATGGACATGTCCGTGGGTGGTGAGGGCGGCTTCGCGCGACGGCTGTTCTCGCGGGCCGGTTTTACGTCCGTGTCGCACATCTTCGTCATGGAGTGGGCGGCCATCCTGCGCGACCTGGTGGCCGGACTGCTGATCGCCGGTGCGATCGCCGCCTGGGTGCCGGACGACTTCTGGCAGGCCTTCTTCCTGACCGACCATCCGCTGGCCGCCAAACTGATCGGGCCGCTCATCGGGCCGCTGGTGGCGATCGCGACGTTCGTCTGCTCCATCGGCAACGTGCCGCTCGCGGTCGTGCTCTGGAAGGGCGGGATCAGCTTCGGCGGGGTCATCGCCTTCATCTACGCCGACCTGCTGATCCTCCCGATCCTGAACATCTACCGGAAGTACTACGGCGCCCGGATGGCCGCCTTCCTGCTGGTCACGTTCTTCGCCGCGATGGCCGTCGCCGGGTACGTCGTCGAGTTCGCCTTCGGCGGCCTGGGACTGATTCCGGACCAGGCCGACGCCACGATCCCGGAGGAAGGCATCACCTGGAACTACACGACCTGGCTCAACATCGTCTTCCTGCTGCTGGCGGCGTCCCTGCTCGTACGGTTCTGGCGCACCGGCGGCCCGGCGATGATGCGGATGATGGGCGGAGCCCCCGATCAGCCCCATCAACCCCATCAGCACAATGAGCCCGATGAGCCCGATCGATCGGGATAGGTTCGCCGCATGGAATCCGCGTCTCTACTCCTCCATCTGCGCCGCGAGTTGGACGGTTTCCGGGCCTGCCTGGACGGCGATCCGACCGCGCGGGTCGAGCACTGCGGGGACTGGACGCTGTACGACCTGGCGAACCATCTGGGCAGGGGGAACCTCTGGGCAGCCGCCGGTGTCACCGAGGGGCACGGCGACCTCAGAGCGGCGGCGGCGCCTAGGGAACCGGCAGCGCTGGGGCGGTGGTTCGACCACACGTCCGAGACCCTGCTCGCGGCCCTGGACGCCGATCCGTCCACCGCTGCCTGGACGTTCCATCCGCCGCACACCGTCGGGTTCTGGCAACGACGGCGTTGCATGGAAACGCTCGTGCACCGGTGGGACGCCGAGAACGCCCTCGGCGTACCCGGGCCGCTCAACGCGGAGCTCGTCGACGACGGGGTGTCCGAGGTCTTCGACACCATGGCCCTGCGGATGATCGCGAGCGGCCGGGCGGTCCCGCCCGCGGTCGCGCTCCAACTCGACGCCACGGACACCGGGTCGACCTGGACGTACGGTCCGGGAGACCCGGTGGCCGTGCTCTCCGGCACCGCGGAGAACCTGCTGCTGACGCTGTGGGGGCGGCGGCTGCCGCGTATCGATGGCGCCCTGACATGGGAGGGCGATCAGCAGGCGGGGCAACGGGTGTTGGACGGTCCGCTGGTTCCCTGACGCACCGCCCACGCCGTACGACGGGACGAGCGGCCCCGACCGTACCTGACCGTGATATCACCCGCCCTACCCGCCGAAGGGATCACCGTGGCTCAGCCGAAGGCCGACGACCAGCCCCAACTCCTCGAGCCCGTCCTCGCATCCATGACCGCGCTGGTCGCCGCGGTCATCGTCCACGACCGGGCCAACAACCGTGTCGTCCTCCTCCAGCGCGGTGAGAACGCCAAGTTCGGCCAGGGTATGTGGGACCTCCCCATCGGAAAGAGCGAACCCGGCGAGCCGATCACCGTGACCGCCGTGCGCGAGCTGTACGAGGAGACGGGCCTCACGGTGAGAGCAGAGGCGTTGAAGGTCGCCCACATCGTCCACGCCGCATGGGGTGTCGGAGCCCCCAACGGCTACCTCACCGTCGTCTTCGCCACCCACGAGTGGAGCGGCGAACCCGAGAACCGCGAGCCGCTCAAGCACGCCCAGGTCCGCTGGACCGACGTCGGCGCCCTCCCCGATCCCTTCGTGAAATCCGGCGCCGTGGCCCTCCGCCGGTACCTCGACGGCGACGCGCCCGAAGTCTCGCTGCACGGCTGGCCCTAAGCCCTGTCCGGCGGGTCCGCCACAACCTCCGCCCACACCGTCTTCCCGACGGGCGTACGAGGTGCCGTCCCCCAGCGCGCGGCGAGCACCGCCACGAGGAGCAGGCCGCGACCGGACTCGTCCGCCGGCCCGGCGACGGTTTCCGAGCCGAACCGAGGCTGGCGCGTGGACGCGTCCTCAACCTCGATACGGATCAGGCGAGTTCGTACGTCCATGGTGAGCCGGAGGTGGAAGTCCCGTCCGGGCACCCGGCCGTGCTGTACGGCGTTGGTGGCCAGTTCGGCGACGAGTAGCGAGACCGTCGCGGACGTGTCCGACGTCGACGGATAGCCCCACTCGGCCATGCGGCGCACCGTCAGATGCCGGGCGAGCCGGGCTCCGCAGGGAGACGACGTGAACCGCATGGCGAACAGGAGACTCCCGGTCACCTCCGCGGGTTCCTTCGACACAGTGCCGTCCATCGCATCCCTCTCGTAGTCGCAATCCCGTCCCGCACTGTGTGTGCGAGTCGTGACGTTCCGTACACAAGGGTCGTCATACGGGCCTACGCTCAAAAGGTGATCGGGCCTTACCGTTCGGACCGTAAGGAATGGAAGTAGTGCCTTGGCCAAGGAAATCGACCCGGAATCATCGATGGCGGCCCTCTTCGGATCACGCGTTCGCAGACTCCGTACGGCGGCGGGGCTGACCCAGGCGGAACTGGGCGAGCGGACCCACGTGGTCGCCACGCGGATCACCCAGGTCGAGCGTGCGTCGGGGGCGAAGCCGACTCTGGAGCTGGCCCGAGCCCTTGATGAAGTCCTGGGCGCGGACGGGCTGTTGGTCGACCTGTGGCCCTACGTCTACCGCGAGGCGTTTCCGGACTGGTCACGGGCGTTCATGGCGCTCTCGGAGAGGGCGGTCGCCATCCGGCAGTACGCGGCTCACGTCGTGCCGGGCCTCTTGCAGACCGAGGCGTACGCGCGAGCCGTCTTGAGCCTCGACTCATCACTCACCGGTGAGGAGCAGTTGAACGAGCGGGTCAGCGCGCGACTCGGACGGCAGGTACGGCTTGACTCGCCTGATCGTCCGCAGCTCTGGGTCGTACTGGACGAGGCCGTACTGAGGCGTCCGATCGGTGGCGTGACCACCATGCGGAAGCAGCTCGCCCGCCTGCTGGAGGCCGCCGCCGAGCGCCATATCACCGTGCAGGTAGCCCCGTTCGCCCAAGGTGGGCATGAGGCAATGGGCGGTTCGCTGACTCTGCTGACCTTGCCGGACGGAACCGAAGTCGCCTACACAGAGGGTGCCGACCACGGCCAACTCGTCGAAGAACCGGACGGGGTGACGCGCTACGCCGTGATTTACGATCACCTGCGGGCATTAGCCCTGCCCCCGCTCATGTCGCTCGACATGATCCGATCAGCGATGGAGGGCACCTACCGTGACACAGACGTCCCGAATCGAACTGACCGCACTCGCCTGGCGCAGAAGCAGCTACAGCAATCAGGCAGGGGGCGACTGCGTGGAAATAGCAGACGGAATCCCCGGCATCGTGCCGGTCCGTGACAGCAAGGCCCCCGACGGCCCGGCGCTCGCCTTCGCGGCGGAGACCTGGGCCGCGTTCACAGGCGAATTGAACGGCATCTCCTGGCGCAAGAGCAGCTACAGCAATCAGGAGGGCGGCAACTGCGTGGAGGTGGCGGCCGGACTCCCAGGCCTCGTCCCCGTCCGTGACAGCAAAGCCCCCGACGGCCCGGCGTTGGCCTTCGCCGCCGCCTCCTGGGCCCTGTTCATAGGCGAGTTGAAGACCCGTCACCGCATCTGAGCCGACCGAATCCGAGCCGGCCAGGCACCGGCACCGGACGGATTTCCCGATCCACCGGGCCCTCGTCCGCGAGAGCCCGGTGAGTTCCTTTTGGACGGCCTGCTGATGCGCGGGGTCGTGAATCAGTCACCAGCCCCGGGCGCGCCCGTCAGGCCATCACAGACCGCGGTTCGAGGAAGCTCTCAAGGCCGAAGGTGCCGTATTCCCGTCCGATGCCCGACTGCTTGAACCCCCCGAACGGGGACAGCGGCTCAAAGCCGCCGTTGATCGACACTCGACCCGCCGCAAGGCGCGACGCGATGCGATGGGCTCGCGCGGGATCTGATGAGAACACGTAGGCGTGCAGGCCGTAGTCCGTGTCGTTGGCGATCTCGACGGCGTGGTCCTCGTCACGGTAGGTGATGATCGACAGCACCGGCCCGAAGATCTCCTCGCGCGCGATCGTCATGTCGTTGGTGACGTCCGCGAACAGGGTCGGTCGCACGAAGTATCCGTCCGCGAGGCTCTCCGGGCGGCCGGGTCCGCCGACGACGATCCGGGCGCCTTCCTCGACACCGCGACGGATGTAGCTCTGGACCCGCTCCCACTGCCGTTCGCTCACCATCGGACCGACGGCGGTCGCCTGGTCGCCCGGGTCACCGACGGGGAAGTCGGCCATCTTGGCCGTGGCGACAGCGAGCATCTCGTCCAGCCGGTCCTCCGGGACAAGGATGCGGGTGCCGGCGACGCACGCCTGGCCGCTGTTGGCGAACCCGGCCATGAGCGCACCCGTAACGACTTCCTCCAGATCGGCGTCGTCGAGGATGATCGACGGAGACTTGCCGCCGAGTTCGAGCGTCAGGCTCTTCATCGTCTCGGCCGCCTCGCGGAAGATGACCTTGCCGACCGCGGTCGAGCCGGTGAACGAGATCTTGGCGACGTCAGGGTGACGGGTGATCGCGGACCCGACGACATCGCCGCGCCCCGTCACGATGTTGAAGACACCTCGGGGCAGTCCCGCCTCGTGGAGTGCCTGGGTCACGACATGGGTCTGCGTCGCGCTCATCTCGCTCGGCTTGATGACGACAGTGCAGCCGGCCGCCAGAGCGGTCGCGAGCTTGTCGCAGATGATGAACGGATCGGAATTCCACGGCGTGATCAGGCCGGCGACGCCGATCGGTGCCATCTCCACCGTCGCATTGCCGACGTGCCGTGCGAAGTCGAATCCCTCCAACGTCGTGATCATGTCGGCGATCGCGCCGGGGGCCGAATCGACCATCCACGCATTGCGTACCGGCGCGCCGTACTCCATGAGGACGGCGTCGGCGATTTCGTTCCTTCGCGCTGCGACCGCGGCCTGAAGCCGGCGCAGCGCGTCGAGCCGCTCTTCCTTCGATGTCGCGGACCAGGCCGGCAGCGCACGCTTCGCCGCCGCGACGGCCGCCGCCGTATCCACTTCGTCAGCGAGCTGGACCTGCCCGATCACTTTCCCGGTGGTGGGATTGAAAAGGTCGGCGAGTTCCGTACCGTGCGGGGTGACGAACTCACCGTCTATGTAGATCTTGTCGATCACGTTCTCTTGCATGGTGGTCTCCTGGACTTGTTCGCCGCCGAAACCCACAGAGAGGGGCGGCGGTTGTCTGATCACTGACGGTTCGAGCTATCCGGCCGACGCCGAGGAGGCTGTCCGCAACTGCTCGTCGTCGAAGACGATCTCGACCAGCGGGCTGTGGGCGAACCACGTGTCGAAGTTCTGGCGTCGACTGACCCGCGCCGCGATCTCAGGCCGGTTCTGCAGGTCGAGGACCTCGGTGATCACCCGCCGGCGGGTCGGCTCGTCGACCGGTACCGCGGTCGCGGGCAGGTCGGCCGTCACCCCGTGTTTGAGATGCACGGTGAACCGCGGATTAGCCCGCAGGTTCGCGTACCAGTTACGAGGTCCGGGCATTCCGGTCAGGTACCAGCGGCCGTCGACGCGGTGGAACCAGATCTCGATGCGCCGCGGCATACCGCTGCGCGCACCCAGCGTCGTGATGTCGATCGTGCGCTCGGCCGCCAGGGAGTCCGGCCCGATGGCGAGGGCGCGGGCGACGGCGTCGTCGGCAGTCACAGCCCGGTCTGCCGATCCTCGTCGAGAGGCGCGACGCAGTCCTCGATTCGGGACCTGCCCAGCGTGCGGCATTTCATGGTTGACTCCCTCGGAGGTAATCGGAGATAACCGGAGATAACCGGAGGGCATTCGGTAAGTGGTCGGCGACCTTCATTACCCGCCTCCTGCTACGTCCGGAAATTCATGGCACGTTCCGGTACCTCCATGGAAACAACGCTGCGGTCGCCGAGCCAGCAAGATCCTCTCGCTTGGTTGCACAATCCTCTTTCGCCGAATCGGCGCTTATGGGAGCACCGCGGCAGGCGGACCGGATCCGCCCCGAAGGCGCACCGCGTCAACGCTGGGCGGGGCACCGAACTGGCGCCGGTATTCCCGGCTGAACTGGGCCGGACTGTCGTATCCGACACGGTGCCCGACGCCGGTGATGTCGTTCGGATGGTTCGCCAGCATCAATCTCGCCGCCTGCAGCCGGATGTGCTTCTGGAACTGGATCGGGGTCATCGCCGTAACCGCCTGGAAGTTCCGATGGAAAGCGGAGACGCTCATCCCCGAAATCTGTGCCACTTCCTCGACCCGGAACGGCTGGGTGTAGTTCTCCCGGATCCACTCCACCGCACGTCTGATGTGGCTCAGGCTGCTGTCGGCCAGGCCGAGCTGACGCACGGCGTCACCCTGTTCCCCGGTTATCAGCCACCAGAGGATCTCGCGCTTGACCAGCGGGACCAGCGCCTTCCGGTCCCGTGGCCGGTCGAGCAGGCGCAGCAGCCGCACGACGGCGTCGAGCAACTCGTCCGGGGCATCACTGACCGCGATTCCCGGGAGTACGGTGCCGGGCGTCCTCGGCGGATCCCCCGGCCCGAACTGCAACAGCAGCTCCGCGATGGCGGCAGGGTCCAGCGTCATCCCGAAACCGAGCGTGGGGTGGCCCGGGGCGGCTTCGATGAAATGCCCCGTCACCGGGAGGTCGACCGAGGTGACGAGGTACTGACCGGCGCCGTACTCGTAGACGCGGTCTCCCAGTGCCAGACGCTTGCGGCCCTGAGCGATGACCGCCAGGACCGTGCCGGACATCGCGGACTCCGGCGGCACGGCATGGTCGGCCTTGCAGATCCGGACGTCCTCGATGGCGGTGGTCAAATCAGGACGCACATGCCGTTCCAGCAGGTCGCGAAGTTCAACCAGAGACATGTCTCGATTGCAGCACAGGACCCGTGGTGATCTTCAGAACCGAGAGGAACGTGCAAGGACTCGCGAGTTTCGTCAAAGCGTCCGCGCGGCCCTCGGCCTTCAACGGCCGCTCACCACCAGGACGTGGGATACACCTGCCGCTGAAGGCGGGCCGAGACCATCTGTACCGCGATGAGCAGTGCCGCGCCGAGGGCGAGGAGGGGTATGAAGTGGGCGGCCGAGGGACGGGTGAGCATGATCATGACGGCTGTGGCCATGGCCGGTGGGTGGGCTGCTTTGAGGAGGAGTACGAGTCCGCAGGCGATGCCGGCGGCCACGGCGGCGGCCCAGGGACCGTGCCAGCCGAGGGCGAGCACCCCGAAGGCGACCAGGCAGGACAGCAGGTGGCCGCCGATGACATGGCGGGGCTGTGCGAGAGGTGAGTGGGGGGTCGCGGTGACGATGGCCATCGTGGCGGCGAGCGGCGGTACGAGCGCCGTCTGGTGGGTGAGCGTCCCCACGGCCGCCAGCACGGAGAGGCCGACCGTCGTGGTGACGGCCGCCGAGGCGACGGGGCGGCGGGGAGGCCGTGGCTCGTCGGGTTTCCACCAGCGGTTCGCGGACCGTTTCGCCCGGACGTCCGCGGTCGCCGGTTGCTCAGGCGCGTCAGACGCCATGAAGGCGGGATTCAGCTCGGGAGGTGCGGTTGAGAGCGGGAGAGCGGCCCACCTCGGGCAGGTCGCACACCTTCGGGGCGCACGGAAGCAGCACGGGAACTCCTCGGCGGGTCCCCGCTTCCGGCCCACGGCGGCTCGTCGTCCGTGAAGACGGGGATCACCCAGGCATCGTGACCTTGCCGGGCGGCACCCGTCCAAGACCGCCTCCCTATCGCCCGATCGAGGGCCTCTATCGAAGCCCACCTCCTCTACGGCCTGTCCGGCGTAAGAGAGGCGTCATGAACCGGCGCCCCGGCGTCAGGCAATCGCCAACGGAGCCGTCCACCCACGCCCCTCGGCACTTCCATGGGACGCCGAGATGCAGGCAGAGGGACGTACGCCGAGGAGTGAACGGGCGATGGGCGAGTTCGACGGGCGGCGGCGCATCGGGGTCGGGGTGAGCGGTTCGCTGGGGAGTCTGGTGGCCCTGCACCGGGCCGTGGCCGAGGCGCGGCGCGCGGATGCCGAGCTGGTGGCCGTGCTGGCCTGGGAGCTGCCCGGCGGTGAACTCGCCCACGGGCGTGCGGTGTTCCCCTCGCCGACGGCCGACCTCCGGGAGGCGGCGGGGATGCGGCTGCTCGGGGCGCTGCGTACGGCGTTCGGCGAGGCCGGGCCCGAGGTTCCGTCCCGGGGTCTGGTCGTACGGGGTACGCCGGGACGCGCGCTGGTGGAGTGCGCCGACCGGGACGGTGACCTGCTGGTGGTCGGCGCGGGCTGCCGCAGCTGGGTTCACCGGGCCTTCTCACCCTCCACCGCCCGGTACTGCCTGGCCCACGCCACCTGCCCGGTCCTGGCCGTCCCGCCCTCACCCCTGGAGAGCGAACTCGCCTCGGTCCATCGACGTATCAGCCTGCGACTGCCCCTGGACGCGCGGAGTTGACCGACGGCGTCCAGAACTAGGACGGTTCCCGGACCCGGCTCGGGCGCATCCCGAACAGGAAACGCGTCAACCTGGTCCGCCGTACGAGGAGTTCGTACGCGGCCAAGGTCAGGAACAGCGAAGCCGCCACGATCAGGACGTACTTGACCGGGATCGGGGCGTCCAGGCCGACCACCGCGTACGCGACCGCCACGACGATCGGCTGGTGCAGGACGTACAACGGCAGTGCGCCGACGGCCAGATAGCCGAACAGGCGACGGCGTCCACTGAGCGATACCGCAGCCGGAGGCCGGTCGCGGCGGTCGTGGCGGTCGTGGCGGTCGTGGCGGTCGCGGCGGTCGCGGCGGTCCAGCAGGCCCACGATGCCCACGATCCAGCACCAGCCGGCTGCACCGTACAGCGCGCGCGTGACCGTCGCGAGGGCGGTCGGGTCCGTGAAGGCGTCGTCCGCCGTCATGAAGCCGGGCGCGCTCGCGGCGAAGAGGAGGGGACCCAGGACTGCCGCCAGCGCCGCGTCCCGGCGCATCGCCGCGCGGAGGCGGTCGTCGGTGGCCACGACGAAGCCGTAGACGAAGAAGAGGAGGTACGCCCACCGGCCCCAGCCTCCGTAGTCCTCCTCCAGGCCGATCAGCGCGCTCATCACGGCGAGCGGGAGGGCGGGGAGCAGCACCACACCACGCCGTTCGCACGCCCTGGCGACGGCGTCGCGGAGCCGCTGGGCGCGCGCCGCGGGCAGCCACCGGGTAAGCGGCACCAGGAACAGCGAGAACGTGAGCAGCAGCACCACGAACCACAGGTGGCCCGTCTCGAAGTACTTGCCCTGTACGACGAACGGGAACGCGGAGAGGTCCAGGTGTACGTCGAAGAAGCGGGGCAGGAAACGGAGGTAGGACTCGTCGTAGCCGGGGTCGGCGGCCCGTTCGCGCAGCCACTGCGGCAGCGGCAGCAGGGTGGCCGTCGCGAAGAGCAGCGGTACGCCGAGCCGCAGCAGCCGTTCCGTGGCGAAGCCGCCGGGGCCACGGCGGCGCAGCGAGTGCCAGGAGCCGAGGCCCGCGACGAAGAACAGCATCGGCATCGCCCACACCACACCGAACCCGGCGACGACCAGGATCGCGTCGGTGGTGTCCCGGTTCCTGACGTAGAAGTCGGTGTCCGTGGCGAACACCAGCGCCGAGTGGAAGAAGACCAGCCCGATGACGACGAGGGTGCGGATCGCATCCAGCTCGGTGCGCCGGGCAGAGGGGGCGCTCGCGGGCTCGGGGCCTGTTCCCGACGCGGCGCCCGCAGGCTCCATGCCCGTACCCGACACGGCGCTCGCGGGCTCCATGCCCGTCCCCGATGCCGCGCTCGCGGGCTCCGGGCCGGTTCGCGACGCGGCGCCCGTGGGCTCCATGCCCGTACGCGATGCCGCCCCCGCGGGCTCCATGCCCGTACCCGACGCAGCGCCCGCGGGCTCCACGCGCGCTCCCGGAACGGCGTCCACATGCTCCGCGCGCACGTCCGACACGGCGCCCGCAACGCCCGCGACTTCCGCGTCCGCGACTTCCGCTCGCTGCCCTGGCACGCCCAACGCGGGCTCCACCCGCTCTCCCACCACCAGCCCCGCAGGCTCCACCCGCTCCCCCGGGCCCGGTACACGCTCCGGCTCCGTCACGCCGCCTCCCCCGTGGCGTCTGGCATGTCGCATATGGCCGCACCAGTGTCCGGCCTCCGGGACGGTGACGCCAGGCTTGCGCCCGGCCGAAGGCCTCTGCGCGGCATCCCCGTATGCATCGCGTTACGGCTGCCGCCCCAGCCGTCAAGCATGCGTCAGTGGACCGCTCCGTACCCCCGCACCCGGGCATAGCGTCACGGAAGCGTCCGGCCGGCACGGGGCGGAACATCCGCACCAGGACCGGCAGAGCGGCGCGCACGTCACCTTCGTCAAGGAGCTGCACGATGTCTTCACTGGACCGTCCAGAGGACCCGGACCCCGAGCCTTGTGAACGCATCCCGGCCGGACTCCTCCACGTACCTGTCCGGTCGGGGCCCGCGGGCTGTACGGCCCGGTTCTTCCGCACTCCGCTGGGCGGCCGTACGGCCGTCGGCTTCACCTCGGCGGCGAAGCTCACCGCCACCCTCGGCACGGAACAGGCCTGCATCAGGCTCTCCGAACCCGCGCTGCGCGCGCTCGCCGCGCCCCTGGGCGTCACCGCCCTCACCGTCGACCCACAGCTCTCCGCTCCGGCCGCCACCGAGACCCATGACCGTGACCATGACTGTGACCGCGAGCGCACCTGGCGCGACTGGCACCCCCAGCACATCGGCGCCCTGCGGGCGACCGGCGCCGCCGCCGTCATCGCGTACCTGAACCTGCTGATCGGTTGATCCGCCAAATCGGCTGAGGAGAAGTCATGTCCGTAACCACTCTCCAGGACCTCCAGGACCTCCAGGAAGTCCAGGAACCCCGGGACGCACGCGGCGCCGACGACGGCCTGTCCGTCTGGCCCCGTTCCGCCCGCCCCGAGCCCGACGGGGACGTCTCCGTCGGCGGCGTCTCCCTCGCCGAGGCGGCCGACCGCTTCGGCACCCCCGTGTACGTGCTGGACGAGCAGGAGGTCCGCGACCGCTGCCGTACGTACCGCAAGGCGTTCCCCGAGGCCGACATCGTGTACGCGGCCAAGGCCTTCCTGTGCCGTGCGATGGCGCACTGGGTGGCGGAGGAGGGCCTCGGCCTGGATGTGTGCTCCGCCGGTGAGCTGGCGCTCGCCGTCACCACCGGGTTCCCGCCGGAGAAGATCGTGCTGCACGGCAACGCCAAGAGCCCCGAGGACCTGCGCACCGCGCTCCGCCTCGGCGTCGGGCGCATCGTCGTGGACAGCACCTCGGAGATCGCCCGGCTCGCCGCGCTCACACCCGAGGGCACCCGGCAGAAGGTCATGGTGCGGGTGGTGCCCGGTATCGCGGCCGGCGGGCACACCAAGATCCGTACCGGTACGGAGGACCAGAAGTTCGGCCTGTCGATCACGGACGGCTCCGCGCGGCACGCCGTCGCCCGGATACTCGACCAGCCGCACCTCGAACTCGTCGGCCTGCACTGCCACATCGGCTCGCAGATCGCCACCGTGAAGCCGTACGTCGCCGCCGTGCGCCGCATGATCGGGCTGCTGGCCCGGATCCGTGACCAGCACGGCGTCACGCTGCCGCAGCTCAACATCGGCGGCGGACACGCCATCGCGTACCGGCCCGGCGAGGACAGCCTCGACGTGTCCGCCCTGGCCACCCGCGTCCACGCCGAGCTGAAGGACGGCTGCGCCCGCGCCCAACTGCCCGTCCCCCGGCTCACCTTGGAGCCCGGCCGGGCGCTCGTCGGCCCCGCGGGGGTCGCCGTCTACCGGGCCCTGTCGGTCAAGCGCACCGGGGAGCACACCTTCGTCGCCGTCGACGGCGGCATGAGCGACAACCCGAGACCCGCGCTGTACGGCGTCCGGTACGCGCCCCGGCTCATCGGCCGCGCGTCCACCGCGGCGCCGCGCCTCGTCACCGTCGTCGGCCGGCACTGCGAGGCGGGCGACATCCTCGCCGACGAGGTGGCGCTCCCGGGCGACGTACACCCCGGCGACCTGCTCGCCGTCCCGGCGGCCGGCGCCTATCACCTGTCCATGGCCTCCGGTTACAACCTCGTCGGCCGGCCCCCGGTCGTCGCGGCGTACGACGGCATCGCGCGCGTCCTCGTACGCCGCGAGTCGCTGGACGACATGAGCCGCCGGGACGTCGGGCTCTAGCAACGCCGTTCGGCTAGATGTTCAGCCGGTACGGCACCACTAGCCGCCGGGACGTCGGGCTCTAGCAACGCCGTTCGGCTAGATGTTCAGCCGGTACGGCACCACGCACACCACGACATCGGTACGAGCCCTCAGCGCGGCCGCGAGCAGCAGCCCGCGCTGGTTCTGGAGGATCTGGTAGCGGCGGTGACGGGGCTCCACCTCGGGGATGAGGACGACGATCTGCCGTCCTCCCTCCGCCGCCCGCTGGACGTACTCGACGATCGGTTCGACCAGGGAGCGCTTCGGGCTGTCGACGATGTCGAGCCGTACGCCGGGATCCCAGCGGTCCCAACTCTCCTTCAGGGCCAGGGCCCTTTCCTGGTTTCCGTGTACGGCGACGGCGACGATCTCGGCCGAGCCGAGGGCGCGGGCGGCCGTCAGCGCGTGCTGGGCGAGTCTGCTGACCTCGCCGACCGGCACGATGACGAGGGAGCCGGCGCCGGCGCGCACCGGCGGCGGGATCTCGCCGAGGCCCAACTCCCGGCCCACTTCGGCGTAGTAGCGCTGGATGCGGGCGAAGAGCAGCATCAGCAGCGGAACCGCGACGACGACCACCCAGGCGCCCTCGACGAACTTGCTGGCCAGCAGCACCACGCAGGCCACGCTCGTCAGCACCGCGCCGAACCCGTTGAGCACCGCGCGCCGCAGCCAGCCGTGCGGCCGTTCCTTCGCCCAGTGCCGGACGAGCCCGGTCTGGCTGATGGTGAACCCGATGAAGACACCGATCGCGAACAGCGGGAGCAGGCGGTGGGTGTCGGCGTCCACGGCGGCCAGCAGCAGCGCGGCGAGCAGGGCGAGGGCCACAACTCCCCAGCGGTACACCGGGCGTTCGGTGCGCAGCGCGAACAGGTGCGGCAGCCGGTGGTCCTTGGCGAGCAGGCTCATCAGCACCGGCAGGCCGCCGAAACTGGTGTTGGCGGCGAAGAGCAGGACCGTCGTGACAATGAGGTTGGTCGCGTAGTACGCCCATCCCGTCCCGTACGAGCCCGCGGTGAGCTGCGCGAGCACGGTCACTCCGCCGCGCGGGGCCACATCGTCGCGCTGGATCAGCACGGCGAGACCGATCAGCATCAGCCCGAGCAGTCCGCCGAGCATCAACTCGGTGCGCTGGGCGCGTTTTACGCGCGGCTCACGGAAGGCGGGGACTCCGTTGGCGATGGCCTCCACGCCGGTCAGCGCGGAGCAGCCGGAGGAGAAGGCCTTCAGGAGCAGCACCACTCCCAACGCCTCGGTGGCGTGGACGGGTTGGGCGGTCCCGACGACCGCGACGGGGTGGTCGCGCAGCAGCCCGAACACGATGATGCCGAAGATGCTCACGATGAACAGCAGCGTGGGCAGCATCAGCACCCGCGCGCTCTCGGCGACGCCCCGCAGGTTCACAACCGTGAGAAGTGCCAGTCCGAGGAGGCAGATCTCCAGCAGATACGAGTTGAGGGAGGGGAACGCGGACGCGAGACTGGCCGCGCCCGCCGCCAGACTGACCGCCACGGTCAGCACGTAGTCCACGACGAGACTGGCCGCCGCGAGCAGACTGACCCGGGGCCCGAGATCCTTCTTGGCCACGGCGTACGCACCCCCGCCGTCCGGATGTACGGCGATGACCTGCCCGTACGACACCACGAGCACCGCGAGCAGCGCGGCGATGACCAGCGTCACCGGGAGCGTCGCGGTCAGTGCCCCGGTGCCGGCGACGATCAGCACCAGCACGATCGCCTCGGGGCCGTACGCCACCGAGCTCAACGCGTCCAGCGACAGCGCGGCAAGCCCTTCGAGGCTGGTCAGATGGTGCTTGTCCCCCTCCCCGTGACGCAACGGAACCTTCGGCTTCAGTTCGCGGCGGGCCAGTCCGTACGCCATGGGGACCTCGCGGGGCAGGGGGCGGGGGCGAGGTCAGTGTGACCGGCGCGTGGTACCGGGAGCGGTCAAGGACGCGCCAAGGCGGGGCGGGCTTGGGCAAAGAGTGGGCGGCGAGGTGGACGAGGACGCACCGGCGCGCGAGGGGTCACGCCTCGGCTGACCGGCACCTGAGTGGTCATACCTCGGCCGACCGGCACCTGAGTGGTCGTACCTCGGCCGACCGGCGCCGGGCTGGTCACGCTCAGCTGACCGGCGCCCGAGTCCTCAGGCTTCGGCCTGCGCCCCGCCCTCGCGGATCTCCTCCAGCGAGTCCCGCATCGCGGCCGTCGCGCGGGAGAACCAGTCCGTCAGGACGGCGATCTCGTCCGGGGTGTAGTCGGCGAACAGGGCGCCGATGCGCTCGTAGAACGGGCCGTAGACCTCGAGGATGCGTGCCTGGGCGGACTCCCCCATCACCACGCGCACCCGGCGCCGGTCGCCGGGGTCGGACTGCCGATGTGCGTAGCCGGCCTTCTCCAACCGGTTGAGTACGCCGGTCACCGCCCCGGTGGTGAGGCGGGCCCGGTCGGCGAGGTCACCCGCGGCGAGCGGTTCACCGGCCAGGGCGGCCTCGATGACAAAGCCGAGGCAGGTGAGGTCGGTGGCGTTCACGCCGAGCCGGCCAGCGATGTCCTGCTGCCCGAAATGGGCGAGCGCGATCATCCGGTCCATCGCGTACAGCGCCTGATCGGCCGTCGCCTCGGGGCGCACCTTGCCTTCCACCCGAAAGTCCCCTTAGCATCTAAGTAACTTAGCTAGTAAGATATCTGCTCCGCGGCACACACCGACCGATGAACCATCGCACCCCCGAGGGGCCGACATGAGTGCACATGGCGACCATGACATGGGCCACACCGTCGCCGGCTGGGCCGGCACCGCCCTGGCCACCACAGGAAGCACGGTCCTGGGCGTGGCGTTGGCCGCCGGTTCACCGGCCGGACTGTGGTCGGGCGGAGCCGTCCTCATTCTCGCCGCGCTCACCACCTGGCTGCTGCACCTCGCGGGCTGGGGCAAGGCCGGCGGACCACGCCCCGCCGGCCACACCTGGCGCACCCGCGACACCGCCGCCCGGCGTGGCCACCCCGACTGCCTCGGCTGCCGACTGGCCGGCCGCGGGGCGGGCAGTGCCGCGACCGCCGCACCTCGCATCGACGCGGCACCTGCAGAACAAATGGTCTGACTACTCCTACGCCTCGGTCTCAGGCTCAGGCTCAGGCACCGACGGTGATCCAGAAGCGGTCCTCGTCGGCTGCCTGACCGTCGGGGACACCGCCGTTGGCCCGGATGACCCGGCGTGACGGAGCGTTGTCGACGCCGCAGGTCAGCAGGACGCGGCTGAGGCCCAGACGTCGGCACTCGGCAAGCCCCGCGGCGAGCATCCGCGTGGCGTGGCCCTGTCGGCGCCAGGGTCTGACGACGTGGTAGCCGACATGGCCGCCGACTTCCGCCAGTTCGGGGGTCAGGCTGTGCCGGACGACAAGCGAACCGAGGTAGTGCTCCCCGGAGACGTACCAGAAGAGGGTGGAAGGCACCCCCCAACGGGCCTGCACCCCGCGGCGCTGCGCGACGAAGGCGTCGAAGTCGTCGCCCGCCGGGCCGAGCCACTCCGTGCTCCGTCCTTCCGCCACGCAGTCGGCGCGCTCACCGGCCAGATAGGAGTCCCGCACCTTCACGGTCGGCGGGACGAGGCTCGGTGGTTCCTTCAGAATCCCCGGATCAGCGGTCGGATCAGCAGTCGTCATACGGTTCAGTCTTCACGCAACGCGGCTGACAGGCGAAGAGTTTTCCTCGTACCACACCCGCCCGCCCGTCCACATGGACCTCTCAGCAGTCGTCCCGGGGTCTCCCACACGGCTTGCCTAACGTACGAGGGACCGCGTGGAGCCACGTCTCATCTCTGAGCGGGGTCTCAGTCAGACACGAGGTGGCCTCGGACTCCCTCAGTGGAGGAGTCCGGGGTCTTTCATCGTGGACGGGTCTTTCATTACGGGCGGTCTTCACCACGGGCGGCCTCACGACGGGCGGGCCTTCACCACGGGCGGCCTTCACCACGGGCGGGCCTTCACCCCAGGCGGCCCTCATCATGGGCGCCTCTCAGCCAACCCCCAGCTTTCCCCAAGCCGGCGCTCATGAAGAGGGGGGAGAGTCGACGCCATGTCCGAGCACCCCGAGCCCCACGCCCCCCACAGGCTCCTCGTCGTCGAGGACGAGCCGAGCATCCGAGCCCTGCTGGAGTCCACGCTGCGGCTCAGCGGCTACGCGGTGAGCAGTGCGGAGTCCGGCGGTGCCGCGCTGCTGGAGATCGAGAGGTTCGGCCCCGATCTGGTGCTGCTCGACGTGATGCTGCCGGACCTGGACGGTTTCGAGGTGACCCGCGCGATGCGGGCGGGCGGCAAGAAGACCCCCGTGCTCTTCCTGACCGCGCGCACCGACCTGTCCGACCGGATCGACGGGCTGCGGGCCGGCGGCGACGACTACGTCACCAAGCCCTTCAGCCTCGAAGAGGTGCTGCTGCGGATCCAGGCGATCCTGCGCCGCACCGGCGCCGAGGAAGCGCCCTCCGACGAGGCGGACGAGGACGACGAGAGCATCCTGCTCTTCGCCGACCTGCGGCTCGACGAGCGGGCGTACGAGGTGCACCGCGCGGAGCGGTACGTGCCGCTGTCGCCCACCGAGTTCCATCTGCTCCGCTACCTGATGGAGAACGCCAACCGGGTGCTGACCAGGGCGCAGATCGTGCAGCGCGTCTGGGGGTACGACTTCGCCGGTGACGTCCGCATCGTCGAGACGTACGTGAAGTACCTGCGCAAGAAGATCGACTGCGTCGAGCCGCCGCTGATCCACACGGTGCGCGGGATCGGCTACTCGCTGCGGCTGCCGCGCGACCATGAGCGCGACCAGGCCGTCGGGCAGGCCGCCCCGCCGGCCGGCGAGCGCGCCGAGGCCGCCGAACGGTGAAACGGCCCGTGTCCCTGCGGGGCCGGCTCGTCCTCGGTCTCGCCGTCGTCGCCACCACCGCGGTACTGGCCGCCGAGGTCGCCGGCTTCGTCGTACTGCGGGCCTGGCTGATGGACGGACTCGACGAGCAGCTCGCGCACTTCAGTACGCCCAGGAAGGCGTACCAGGACGCGGTGAGCGAGGAGGGGTTCCCGCGCAGGTTCACCACCCCCGGGGCGCTGCCCTCCGACTTCCGGGTCTACTTCTACGACTCCGACGGCCACCTCCTGAGCGCTTCACTCGGCGACGACAACCAGGCCACCAGGCCCCAACTGGCGTCCACCGTCGACGCCCTCGGGCTGACCGTGGGCCGTCCCGCCACTGTGCCCGCCACCTCGGGCGACACCCGCTGGCGGATCATCCTGCGCGAGGGCCACGACGGCATGAAGACGGTCATCGCGCTGCCCCTCGCCACCATCGACGGTGCCACCTCCAAGATCCTCTACCTGGACGGCACGGTGCTCGCCTTCACGGTCACCGGCGTCGTGCTCTTCGGCCGCTGGGTCGTACGCCTCGGGCTGCTCCCTCTCACCCGCATGGAACGCACCGCCCAGGGCATCACCGACGGCGATCTCGACCTGCGGCTGCCGGACACCGACGCACGCACCGAGACCGGGCGGCTCGGCCGGGTCCTCAACACCATGCTCGAACGGCTCCAGGGCGCCCTGCGCGAGCGCGAGACCTCCGAGGCCAGGCTGCGCCGCTTCGTCGCCGACGCCGGGCACGAGCTGCGTACGCCGCTCACCGCGATCCAGGGCTTCGCCGAGCTGGCGCTCCGCCACGAGCAGCAGTCCGCCGCGGGCCGCCGCGAGGCGAACCGGCTCATCGCCCAGAACGCCGAGCGCATGGGCCTGCTCGTCGACGACCTCCAGCTCCTCGCCAAACTCGACCACGAGCCGTCGTACGGCTGTGAACCCGTCGACCTGCTGTCCCTGGCCGCCGACGCGGTGAGCGCGGCCGCGCTCGGCGACTCCGGCCGCCGGATCGACCTGGAACCGCTGCGTACACAGAAGGAAGCCGAGAGGGACGAGGACGCGGAGGAGCTGGAGCTGGTGGAGGCCATCGGCGACCCGCACCGGCTACGGCAGGTCGTCGAGAACCTGCTGTCCAACGCGCGCACCCACACTCCCCCGGGCACCCCCATCCACGTACGCGTCGGCACCGCCCTGGTCGCCCCGGACACCGGCGGAGCGGACCGGCCGGGGCGCACCAGCGCCTCCCCGGCCCTCGCCCACGGCACCGCGATCGGCGTCCTGGAGATCGCCGACGCCGGTCCGGGACTGGCCCCCGAAGAGGCCCAGCGCGTCTTCGAGCGCTTCTACCGCGTGGACCGCTCCCGGTCCCGCTCGCGCACCCACGACCAGCGCGGAAGCGGGCTCGGGCTCGCCATCGCCGCGGCCATCGCGCAGGGGCACGGGGGCCGTCTTGAGCTGGACACCGCGCCCGGCGAGGGCTGCACGTTCCGGCTGGTGCTACCGGGGCCGGGTCGCGCTTGAGGGTTTTCCGACGTGATTGCAGGGCAGACGCAGTGATTCCGAGACCCCGCGGCAGGTGAAGAGCGATTCTTTTCATGACGAGTGCCACGACGAGCACCCCGACGAGTACGCCGACGAGCGCAGCGAGTGCGACGGCTCCGGCGAGCGGCGGGACCACCGCGGGCCGGGGCTTCCCCTCCGCGGTGCAGCGCGTCGGGCGGGTGAACGGTCTTGACGGGCTGCGCACCCTCGCCGTGGCGACGGTGCTCGTCTACCACGTGCGGCCCGACATACTGCCGGGCGGCTCGGTCGGGGTCGACGTCTTCTTCACCATCAGCGGCTTCGTGATCACCCGCCTGCTGCTCGCCGAGTACGCCCGTACCGGGACCGTCGGCATGTCCGCGTTCTACCGGCGGCGCTGGCGGCGGCTGGTGCCGGCGCTGTTCGCCCTGTGCGCGGTGTGCGCGGTGCTGGCGCTCACCACGTCGCTGCGGAGCTTCGACGGCCACCTGCTCGCCGTCCTGCTGGCGGCGACGTTCCTGATGAACATCGTGCGGGCCGTGCAGCCCGGCGTGTACTCCGACGTGACGGGGCCGCTGGCGCACACCTGGTCGCTGGGGGTGGAGGAACAGTTCTACCTGGTCTGGCCGCCCGTGATGATCCTGCTGCTGAAGCGGCTGCGGGCGCGGACGGTGCTGATCATCACGGCGGTGCTCTGCACCCTGCCGGTGGTCTGGCGGCTCTCCCTGTGGGCCCCGGACGCGGCGCACCGTATCTACAACAGCACCGACACCCGCGCCGACCAGCTGCTCGCCGGAGCCCTGGTGGCCGTGGTGCTGGCCCGGCTGCCCGCCGGCGACCCCCGGCTGGAGCGCCTGCGCGTCTGGGCGGGACGGCTGGCCTGGCCCGCCCTGGCAGCCTTGGCCCTGACCGCCTGGCAGGTGCCGATCACCGGCGGCACGGGCTGGTGGACGCCGGCCTGGTACACCGTCGGTTTCCTCGCGGTGGCGGTGGCGTCGGCCACCCTGGTCGCGGGCCTCGAACTGCGCCCCCGCGGAACGCTGTCCAGACTCCTGTCCCTGCCCCCACTCGCCTGGACGGGCCGCAACCTCAGCTACGGCATGTATCTCTGGCACTACCCCATCGCCCGCGTCCTGGGCCTGCTGGGCGTGGACACCTGGCAGCTCCCCGCCACCGCCGTCCTCACCGTCCTGATGGCCCTGCTCTCGTACTACGCCGTCGAACGCCCCTTCATGCGCCGCGGCCGGAAGCAGCCTGCCGCCGCCACCGCGCAGCCGAGCTCTGTGGCCTCTCCCACCGGGTAACTCCTGAGATGATCAACGGCAGTTCGTCCCGACGACAGGCTGGAGCCGCCGATGCATGCGACCGATTCAGCGCATGCCCGGCGAGTGTCCGCCTACGCGGCGGTGGGAGCACGGCTGTCCCTGCTCAGCGATCGTCGGCTCGGGGATACGGTGTCCGCCGCACCGAGCCTCGGTTACGGTATCGGCGGCAGGTCGGCGGAGCTGGAAGTCGAGGGAACTCGCGTCTTCGTCAAGCGAGTTCCGCTGACGGACCTCGAACTGCGGCCGGAGCACGTCCGCTCGACGGCCAACCTGTTCGAGCTTCCCCTCTTCTACCAGTACGGGGTGGGTTCGGCCGGGTTCGGTGCCTGGCGTGAGCTGGCCGCACACATCCTGACCACGGGCTGGGTGTTGCAGGACGCGTACGCGGGTTTCCCGCTCCTCTACCACTGGCGGATCCTGCCCGACACTCCTCCCGCCGCCTTCGCCGACTTCCTCGGGGGCGTCGAGGGGGCCGTCGCCCACTGGGACGGCTCACCGGCCGTGCGCCGCCGGCTGGAGGCCATCGGAAAGTCCTCCTTCAGCCTGGTTCTCTTCCTGGAGCACGTGCCCCAGACGCTCGCCACATGGCTCGCAGACAACCGCGATGCCGACACCCGCGGTGCCGCAGACCGCGGTGCCGCAGACCGCGATCCCGCAGGCCGCGATGCTGACACCCACGATGCTGACCCTCGCGACGCCGACACCCGCGATGCCGACACCCGCGATGCCGCAGTCCGCGGTGCCGACGCCCGCGATGCCACCGGCCGGGAGCCGGGAGCCGGGTCGCCCTACCGGTGGGTCGAGGACGAGCTGCTGCGGGGGACGGAGTTCATGAGCGCACGCGGACTGGTCCACTTCGACGCGCACTTCGGAAACCTGCTCACCGACGGCCGGCAGGTGTACTTCGCGGACCTCGGCCTCGCGTCGAGCCGCGACTTCGAACTCTCCTCGGAGGAGGGCGCGTTTCTCACCGACCATCTCCTCTACGACCGCAGCTACGCCCCGACCCACCTGCTCCGCCACCACCTGCCCGACGGCATGCGAGGCACCACCGAACCCACAGCCTTCCTGCGCCAATGGACAGAGGGCCACCGCCCCGACGGCGTCCCACCCGACATCGGCGCGATCATCGACCGTCACGCCCCCCACGCAATCCTGCTCGACGACTTCCACCACCGTCTGCTCACCCAGAGCAAACACACCCCGTTCCCCGCAGCGGAGATCCAGCGGGCGCTGGCCGGCACATCAACGCGGGCCGAGTGAGAGCCCGTCGCCGCGCCGGGCTTCACGCAACGCGGCCCCACTCAGCCCTCGAACCGATACCCCATCCCCGGCTCGGTGATCAGATAGCGGGGGTGGGACGGGTCCGGTTCGAGTTTTCGGCGTAGTTGGGCCATGTAGACGCGCAGGTAGTTGGTCTTGTTGCTGTGCGAGGCGCCCCAGACCTCCTGGAGGAGCCGGCGCTGGGTGATGAGCCGGCCCGGGTTGGAGACCAGGATCTCCAGCAGGTGCCACTCGGTCGGGGTGAGGCGGACGTCGTGGCCCGCGCGGCTGGCCCTCTTGGCGAGCAGGTCGACGGTGAACTCGTCCGTGGTGACGAGGACCGTCTCGGGGGCGAGCGGCACGGAGTCGGTGCGGCGGACGGCGGCGCGCAGCCGGGCCAGGAGTTCGTTCATGCTGAACGGTTTGGTGATGTAGTCGTCGGCGCCCGCGTCCAGCGCGGCGACCTTCTCGTCGGAGGAGCGGCGTGCGGACAGCACCAGGATCGGCACCCGGCTCCAGCCGCGCAGCGCCTTGATGACGTCCGTGCCGTCCATGTCGGGCAGCCCCAGGTCCAGTACGACCACGTCGGGCCGGCGGCGGCGAGCCGGAGCGCGGTCGTGCCGTCCGGGGCCGCGTCGACCCCGTACGCGCGCGCCTGCATGTTGATCACGAGCGCCCGTACGAGCTGTGGGTCGTCCTCCACGACCAGCACGCGGGTCATCGGTGGGTGCCTCTCACGTCGTACGCCGGGTCATGACTGCCGTAAGTGGTGCGGGAGTTGGCGGGTCCGGGAGGACTCCCCGGGCGCCAGCTCCCGCGTAACGCCGTCACGTCCATCAGCCCTTGGCCACAAGTTCCTTGAGGGCGATGTTCAGTTCGAGGACGTTCACGGTGGGTTCGCCGATGAAGCCGAGCGTGCGGCCGTCGGTGTGTTCGTCCACGAGCTTCTGCACCTCGGCGACGGGGAGGTTGTTCTTCTCCGCGACGCGGTGCACCTGGATGTCGGCGTACTGCGGGGAGATGTCCGGGTCGAGGCCGGAGCCGGAGGACGTCACCGCGTCGGCGGGTACGTCGGAGGCCTTGACCGTGTAACCGGGCACCGAGTTGTCCTTGATGACCGCGGCCTTCGCCGACTCGACCCAGTAGCAGAGGGTGTTCTCCTCCACCTTGCCCAGCGGCGGGCAGACGCCGTTCACCGCACCGTTGTCACCGGAGCGGTTGGTGGCACCGGACAGGATCAGCTTGTACTGCGTGTTGACCGAGTTCGTCCCCAGACCGTTCTGCGGACGGCCCTGGAACCACTTGAGGTCGGGCTCCGGCGTCGTCTGGCCCTTCTTCAGCGGCAGGTTGTAGGCCTGGCCGATCAGCGAGGAGCCGACGACCTGGCCGTTCTCCTTGATCTCCGAGCCGTTCGCCTTGTTGTTGAACAGGCCCTGGGCGACGCCGGTGATGACGAGCGGGTAGATGACGCCCGTCACCAGCGTCAGGACGAGCAGGGCTCGCAGGCCGGCCCAGAGCAACCGGGCAGTGTTCGTAACCGAGTTGTTCATGACGTGCTCAACCGATTCCGGGGATGAGGGAGATGATCAGGTCGATGATCTTGATGCCGATGAAGGGCGCGACGAGCCCGCCGAGTCCGTAGATCCCGAGGTTGCGGCGGAGCATCCGGTCGGCGCTCACCGGCCGGTACTGCACGCCTCGCAGGGCGAGCGGCACCAGCGCGATGATGATCAGCGCGTTGAAGATGACCGCGGACAGGATCGCCGAGTCGGGCGAGTGCAGGTGCATGATGTTGAGCTTGTCCAGGCCCGGGTAGACCGCGGCGAACAGCGCCGGGATGATCGCGAAGTACTTCGCGACGTCGTTGGCGATGGAGAACGTCGTCAACGCGCCCCGGGTGATCAGGAGTTGCTTGCCGATCTCGACGATCTCGATGAGCTTGGTCGGGTTGGAGTCCAGGTCCACCATGTTCCCGGCCTCCTTGGCGGCCGAGGTACCGGTGTTCATGGCCACGCCCACGTCGGCCTGCGCCAGCGCCGGAGCGTCGTTCGTACCGTCACCGGTCATCGCGACGAGCTTGCCGCCGGCCTGCTCCCGCTTGATGAGCGCCATCTTGTCCTCGGGAGTCGCCTCCGCGAGGAAGTCGTCGACGCCCGCCTCGTCCGCGATCGCCTTGGCCGTCAGCGGGTTGTCGCCCGTGATCATGACGGTCTTGATGCCCATGCGGCGCAGCTCGTCGAACCGCTCGCGCATGCCCTCCTTGACGACGTCCTTGAGGTGGATGACGCCCAGGATCCGGGCTCCCCGGCCGTCCTCGACCGCGACGAGCAGCGGGGTGCCGCCCGCCTCGGAGATCGCGTTGGCCAGCGTGTCCGCGTCCGCGGAGATCTCGCCGTCCCGCTCCCGCACCCAGGCGATGACCGAACCGGCCGCGCCCTTGCGGATCCTGCGCCCGTCGACGTCCACACCCGACATCCGGGTCTGGGCGGTGAAGGCGATCCACTCGGCCCCGGCCAGCTCACCCTGGTGACGCTCGCGCAGCCCGTACTTCTCCTTCGCCAGTACGACGATGGAGCGGCCCTCGGGCGTCTCGTCGGCCAGCGAGGAGAGCTGGGCGGCGTCGGCAACCTCGGCGTCGGTGGTGCCGGTCACCGGCACGAACTCGGAGGCCTGGCGGTTGCCGAGGGTGATGGTGCCGGTCTTGTCGAGGAGCAGGGTCGATACGTCGCCCGCGGCCTCAACCGCCCTGCCGGACATGGCCAGTACGTTCCGCTGCACCAGCCGGTCCATGCCCGCGATACCGATCGCGGAGAGCAGCGCACCGATGGTGGTCGGGATCAGACAGACGAGCAGGGCCACCAGCACGACCATCGTCAGATGCGTACCCGCGTAGTCCGCGAACGGCGGCAGGGTGGCGACGGCGAGCAGGAAGACGATCGTCAGCGAGGCGAGCAGGATGTTCAGCGCGATCTCGTTGGGCGTCTTCTGCCGTGCGGCGCCCTCGACCAGGGCGATCATGCGGTCGATGAAGGTCTCGCCCGGCTTCGTCGTGATCTTGATGACGATCCGGTCGGAGAGAACCTTCGTACCGCCGGTGACGGCGCTGCGGTCGCCGCCGGACTCGCGGATGACGGGCGCCGACTCACCGGTGATGGCCGACTCGTCGACGGAGGCGACACCCTCGACGACGTCACCGTCGCCGGGGATGATGTCGCCCGCCTCACAGACCACCAGGTCGCCGACGCGCAGTTCGGTGCCGGGGACCTGCTCCTCCACCGAGCCGTTCAGGCGCCGGGCGACGGTGTCGGTCTTGGCCTTGCGCAGGGTGTCCGCCTGCGCCTTGCCGCGGCCCTCGGCCACCGCCTCCGCCAGGTTGGCGAAGATCACGGTCAGCCAGAGCCAGGCGCTGATCGCCCAGCCGAACCAGTCGCTCGGGTCCGTGAAGGAGAAGACGGTCGTCAGCACCGAGCCGACGAGCACCACGAACATGACGGGCGACTTGATCATCACCCGCGGGTCCAGCTTGCGGCAGGCGTCGGGCAGTGACCTGAGGAGCTGCTTCGGGTCGAACACCCCCGCACCGACGCGACTTTCGTCCTTGTGGCCGGTCGGCACATCGCTGTGCGGCGCCCGGGTCGGAGTGGCTGTGGACATGGAGTCCTCTTCTTTACGTTCTTTACGTTCTTTACGCGACTTCGCTGTACGGGTGCTCATGACGCCAGCCCCTCGGCCAGCGGACCCAGCGCGAGGGCCGGGAAGTAGGTCAGACCGGTGATGATGAGGATCGCGCCCACCAGGAGACCGGTGAACAGCGGCTTCTCGGTGCGCAGCGTGCCCGCGGTCGCCGGGACCGGCTTCTGCTCGGCGAGCGAACCGGCCAGGGCCAGCACGAACACCATCGGCAGGAAGCGGCCCAGGAGCATGCAGAGTCCGAGGGTGCTGTTGAACCACTGCGTGTCCGCGTTCAGGCCGGCGAAGGCCGAGCCGTTGTTGTTGGCGGCCGAGGTGTAGGCGTACAGGATCTCGGAGAAGCCGTGCGCGCCGGAGTTCGTCATCGAGTTGCCCGGGGTGGGCAGGGCCATCGCCGCGGCGGCGAAGACGAGCACCAGGGCCGGGGTGATGAGGATGTAGCAGGCGGCGAGCTTGATCTCGCGGGTGCCGATCTTCTTGCCCAGGTACTCGGGCGTACGGCCGACCATCAGACCGGCGATGAACACCGCGATGATCGCCATGATCAGCATGCCGTAGAGGCCGGAGCCGGTACCACCGGGTGCGATCTCGCCGAGCTGCATGCCCAGCATGGTGATGCCGCCGCCGAGGCCGGTGAAGGAGGAGTGGAAGGAGTTGACCGCACCCGTCGAGGTCAGCGTGGTCGCCACCGCGAAGATCGAGGAACCGGCGACGCCGAAGCGGGTCTCCTTGCCCTCCATCGCCCCGCCTGCGATCTGGAACGCCGGGCCGTGGTGGGCGAACTCGGTCCAGAACATCAGGGCCGTGAAGCCGACCCAGATGGTGACCATCGTGGCGAGGATCGCGTAACCCTGGCGCAGCGAGCCGACCATCCGGCCGAAGGTCCGGGTGAGCGCGAACGGGATCACCAGGAGCAGGAAGATCTCGAAGAGGTCGGAGAACGGGGAGGGGTTCTCGAAGGGGTGGGCCGAGTTGGCGTTGAAGTAACCGCCGCCGTTGGTGCCCAGCTCCTTGATGGCCTCCTGGGAGGCGACCGCGCCGCCGTTCCACTGCTGCGAGCCGCCCATGAACTGGCCGACCTCGTGGATGCCGGCGAAGTTCTGGATGGCTCCGCACGCGACCAGGACGATCGCGGCGACCACAGAGATGGGCAGCAGGATGCGGATGACTCCGCGCACCATGTCGGCCCAGAAGTTGCCGAGTTCACCGGTACGCGAGCGCGCGAAGCCCCGTACGAGCGCCACGGCGACGGCGATGCCGACCGCCGCGGAGACGAAGTTCTGCACCGCGAGGCCACCGGTCTGCAGGACATGGCCCATGGCCTGCTCGCCGTAGTACGACTGCCAGTTGGTGTTCGACACGAAGGACGCGGCGGTGTTGAACGCCTGGTCCGGATCGATGGAGGAGAAGCCGAGCGAGCCGGGCAGGATGCCCTGGATGCGCTGAAGCAGGTAGAGAAAGAGGACGCCGACGGCCGAGAAGGCGAGGACGCTGCGCAGGTACGCGGGCCAGCGCATCTCGGTGTTCGGGTTGGCGCCGATGCCCTTGTAGATCCACTTCTCGACGCGCCAGTGCTTGTCGGAGGAGTAGACCTTGGCCATGTAGTCGCCGAGGGGACGGTAGGCGAGTGCCAGGGCCGCTATGAGCGCGACCATCTGAAGCACGCCGGCGAGGACGGGTCCCATAACAGTGCTCAGAACCTCTCCGGGAAGACGAGGGCAAGGATCAGATAGCCCAGCAGGGCGACGGCCACGATCAGGCCGACAATGTTCTCGGCGGTCACAGCGACACCCCCTGGCGCCCGGTGGCAAGGAGGAGATGGCCCAGCAGGGCGGCGGGCACCACGAAGCCGACGCCGCCGATGAATACAGCCTCGGCGGTCACAGCTTCGTCACCCCCTTGGCGACGAGGGCCACCAGCGCGAACACCGCGATCGTGGTGACGACGAAGACCACGTCGGCCATCGTGAGCTCCTAGATGAGGTTCGGGGTTGAACGGACTAGTAGAGGAAAGCGCCTCTCTGACCGGATTCGGCCACCGTTGACGGGTCCCATACGGGGGGCGCTACGGCTTTGACGCATCCCTTACGGGGGGGTTTCCGGTGGGGTTTCCGGACGCGGGGCCGGTGCAGCTCTCAGGTGACGCGAGACAGCTCCCAGGGGATCGGTGCGGCTGTCAGGTGACGCGGGACGGCTCCCAGGGGATCGGTGCAGCTTTCAGGTGATCCGGAACCGCAGTCGGCAGATCACCGCGTCCGTCTCCTTCCGCACGGCGTGGGCGACGACAGCGCCCCGCTGGTTCTGCAGCAGCCGCTGCCACAGCCGGTCGGGCTCGACCTCCGGGATCAGCACGGTGACCCTGGTGCCGGGCTCGTCGGCGGCGATACGGGACACGTACGACGCTATGGGGCGGCCCAGGGCCCGGCGCTCGGAGGCGAGCCGAACGAGTGGGACCCCGGGCTCCACTCCTCCCAGGCGCGCTCCAGGGCCGCGACCTGGGCACGGTCCTCGGGATCGGGGTGGCAGACGGTGACGGCGCGCACCTCGTCGCCGAGGGGCACGTACTCCTTCATTCACGGCACGGGCTGATGGCACGTTCGTTCACGGCACGGGCTGATGGCACGAAAAGGCGCCGCGCACGCGGGGAGGCGGTGCGCGGCTCGATCAGGTTCGGCCCATGTCCGGTCCCGTACGGACACCGCTAGCGCGTTCTTCACGCGCGGCCCCCGGACCTTGTCGCGTCCTTATCCGGCTGCCTGTCACCGCCGCGGGCGGCGCTCTGGGCCGCGCTCGGCGTACTGCTGTTCCTCGTCCTCTGCCCGAGCCGGGTCGCGGCCGGAGAGGGCTGGCTCTCCACCCGCGGACTACTGGTCACCCGGCGGGTACGAACGGACCCCCTGGTGTCGGTGCGCTGCCTGGACGGCGTCGCCCAACGCCTCACCCTGCGCGACACCTCCGGCGCCTCGGTCGAGATCGACCCCCGCGTCCTGGTAACCAACCCCCCGCTCTGGCACCGCCTCGACGAGGACGCCCGCCTCTCCGCCCTGCGCGGCTCCCTCACCTGCGGGGCGACGGCACTGCGCCGCGTGTCGGAGCGGATCGACCGGGAGACGGCGCTGACCGTGTTCAAGATCTCAGGGCTGGACCAGAGGGCTTTCCCGGGGCCGTAGGTAATCAGCACACATGGGAAATGCCAGACTGAAGGCATGACTACCAAGGTTTACTTCGACATCACCATCGGCAACGAGCCTGCGGGGCGGATCGTCTTCGATCTGTACGACGACGTTGTCCCCAAGACCGCGGAGAACTTCCGCGCCCTGGCCACCGGCGAGAAGGGCTACGGCTACGCCGGTTCCAAGTTCCACCGGATCATCCCCCAGTTCATGCTCCAGGGCGGTGACTTCACCCGGGGTGACGGCACCGGCGGCAAGAGCATCTACGGCGAGAAGTTCGCCGACGAGAACTTCCAGCTCAAGCACACCAAGCCCGGCCTGCTATCGATGGCCAACGCGGGACCGAACACCAACGGCTCGCAGTTCTTCATCACCACGATCGTGACGGACTGGCTGGACGGCAAGCACGTGGTCTTCGGCGAGGTCACCGAGGGCCTCGACCTCGTGAAGAAGATCGAGGGCCTCGGCAGCCGCAGCGGCACGCCGAGCACCAGCGTCGTCATCGAGAGCAGCGGGGTTCTCTAGCACCTGCTGTCCTGATCGGCGCTGACCGGCTACTGCGTTGTCACCGTCATCCGACTCCGGCAGGCGGAGGAAACGGCGAGGCCCCGCCTTCTGACTGAAGGCGGGGCTCGCCGGACCGGTACGGGCCATGGGGCCGGTGGTACGTCCTGTTCCACCGCCGGCCGGGCAGCTGGGAGAGTCCCGGCGGTTCGAACCGGTCCAGGCGTTCGTGCCCGGGAGGAGGGATGAGGTAGCGGGCCGAGGTGCACCGGCGCCGCCCTGCTCTGGCGGTTCAGTCGGCGAAGTCCTTGAGCTTGTCCGTCTCCAGCGTGATCCCAACCGGATCCGGCAACTCGATCACCGATCCGAACGCCCGGGTGGTGAGCGAGCGGTAGGTGCCACCTTCGGGGTCGGCGTGCACGGTCACGCTGTCCGTGTCCCGGTCGACGAGGAGATAGACCGGGATGCCCGCGGCCGAGTAGCCCTCTGGCTTCTCGATCCGGTCACGCTGGTCCGCGTCCCGGTCGTGGGAGGTGACCTCGACAACCATCAGGACGCCATTGGGCTCGGCCCATTCGCCTTTCCCCACGAAGTACCCCTCAGGCACCAAAGCCCCATCCGGCCTGGCTCGCCCTTTGCGGTACCCCTCGACCTTCAACCCTTGCTCCGGATAGAGCTCCAGCTCTGGCCGCAGCTGCATACAGCGCTTGAGCAGCCACATCACGATCGATCCGTGATTGCCGTCCGGCATGGGCTTGACCCCGATCTTTCCGTTCAGGAACTCCAGCCGCGCCGACTCCGGCGCGTGACGGGCGAGCTCCTCGAACTCCTCGACGAGCATCTGGGGCCGGTCGGATGTCATGGGGGTCATGGCGTCGCCTCCTCCCCTCCATCCTGCCCCGGTTACGGGCGGACCGTGCTGCAAGGTCGTCATGCGCCTGCTCCCTTCTCCGTACGTGCCCCGTCGCGCAGGGCAGCCCGCAGCCGCCCCACATGGGCGTGAACCCGGTCCGCCGGGAGGGCGGGCCGTCCTCCCCAGCAGCCCCCGCACAACCCGCCCGGCATCCCACCGTCCCCGCCCGGCTCACCGCACGCTGTGCAGACGACCTCGTAACGGACCGTCCGCGGCTGCGGCTCGGGCGGCGGCAGCTTGGCGAGGAGCCGGGCCCGTACAAAGCCGTAGGCGTGCGCCACCCGCTCCGGGAGCCCCGCCGTCACCGCCTGCACGAGCTGGGCCTCACCAGCGCCCCGCGCGAACCATTCGGCCGCCTGCTCCTCCAGCGCGCCGCACTCCCCCGCCGAGAGCGTGAGCCGGGGATCGATGCGGCTGAGCCGGGCCAGTACGCCGTACGCAGCCGAGCGGGCCGCCTCCGACGACGGCGGCTGCGTGACCGGCGCCTCCCCGGCGAGGAGGGCGTTCCACCATGTGTCGTCTCGCGCGGTCCGCGAGAAGAAGGTGTGCCATACCCAGCGGGGGCAGCCATCGACGGTGACGGGACGGCGTACGCGACGCAGATGCCCCGCCGCGGAGAGGTTGTTGAGGGCGGTGCCGATGGCGCACTGGCCGTACGGCAGGTGCTTGGCCAGGGTCTTGATGGAGAGGTCCGACTCGTCGTCCAGCCGGTCCAGGTAGGTGGCGATGGACGCCTCACGCACGGGCAGATGTGCGAAGTCCCGGCCGGTACGGGGCTCTTGGTCGGGCGCCGACCTCTTTCCGTACCCCGGATTGGCCATCGGGTGGGCGTGCGGGCGCGGGGCGGCATTAAGCTGGGCGGTAGCCATGGATCGACTTGTCCTCGATCTAGTTGGTCAGACCCCCGCGTGGTGCGCTAACACCCACGGGGGTCATTTCTTTCGGCGCACGCTACACGCTCGCCACGCTCCGCCGCGACCCGATCACGAAAAGTCATCTCCCCTGGCCCGGGCGCCACTTGGGCCCGCCACGAAGGGGCGCAAGGGGAGGGTGGGCGGGTTGAGCAACCCACCCATTCCTTGCAAAAGGGTCTCGAATCCCGACTCCCGAAGCTCAAGTCCCGACGTGCGCGACGAACTCCGCCCACGCGGAGGCGGGGACGGTCAACTCGGGGCCGTCGCCGATCGGGTTGAGCTTCGAGTCCCGGATGTGGACGGCGCCGGGACGGAGGGCGACCTCGACGCAGGCACCGCCCTCAGTACCGCTGTAACTCGACTTGAACCAGGCGACCTCGACGCAGTTGCCGCCCTCGGTGCCGCTGTAGCTCGACTTGAACCAGGCGAGTTCGGTGTTCACCACTCGTCAGCCACCTTTCCGATGAACCGTGCCGACTCCTCCGTGCTGAGGGCTTGCGTCCGGATCATGCCAAAGCGCTGGGTCAGATTGCTGAGATCCGCCGAACCGGCGTGCAGCACACTGACCGCCTGCCCTTCCTCGTACGCGTAGTGCTCGCGGTCGGGCGTCTCGATCAACACCATGGGACCGTTGAGTCCGGCATGGGCGCCCCGGTCGGTCGGCAGCACCTGAACGGAGACATTGCGCAACCGCCCTGCTTCCAGCAACCGTTGACACTGCTCCCGCATCGTCGCCGCTCCTCCCACGGGGCGCCGCAACGCGATCTCCTCGAAGACGAAGCCGAAGTACGCCGTCGGCCTGCGAATCAGCAGGTGCTGCCGCTCCAGCCTGGCGGCCACCCGGCTCTCGATCGTCTCGTCGTCCAGCGGCGGAAAGTGGGCACTGAGCAGCGACCGCACATACGCCTCGGTCGGCAACAGCCCGGGGACCAGCAACGTCTCGTACCACTGCAAGGCGATCGCGCTCGCCTCACAGTCCATGAAGTCCTGCGTACGCGGCGGGAACTTCTCCGGCTCCAAGTACTGCGCCGCCGCCTTCAACTTCCCCCGTGCGCCGAAGAGTTCGTCCCCGATCGCCAGCAGCCGGGTCGTCGGCCTGCGCGCCCCCAGCTCGAACGAACCGATGGTGTCCGGCGCGTAGTTGGTCGCCGCTCCGGCCTCCTCACGACTGACTCCCGCCTCCTGCCGCCACATCTTGAACTGATGGCCGCAGTACCTCCACGCGATCGGCGGCTGCTCGCTCAAGGACCCCACCCCCACCTGCGCACACCACGCTGTGTGCATCAACGGTTACTTAGAGGCTACGGCAGGTCACTGGCATCCCACGGGGGAACGGTTCGATCGCGCCCACCGATATCGGGGCCGAGCCGGGTGCCGGTATCACCCCAGCGCCCGGTGCTCCCGGTGCGCCACCTCCCACCCCACCACCTGCCCCCGCTCCGCGAACGGCAGCGAAAGCACCATCGTCAGCCCCCCGCCCGGGGTGTCCTCCGGGACCAGGGTGCCGTCCATCGCCTCCGCCAGCCCCCGGGACAGGGCGAGACCCAGCCCGAGCCCGGTCGTGTTGTCCGTGTCGCCCAGCCGCTGGAAGGGCTCGAAGAGGCGGTCGCGGCCGGTGGGCGGCAGACCCGGCCCACGGTCGATCACCCTGACCTCGACGCGGCCCGCGTGGGCGCTGGCGGTGAGGAGGACCTTGCGGCCGGCCGGGCTGTGCCGGGCGGCGTTGCCGACCAGGTTGGCGATCACGCGCTCCAGGAGCGGCGGGTCGGCCAGTACCGCCGGGATCTCCTCCAGGTCCTGTATCTCGACGGCTCCGGGGGCGTCGGAGAGGGCGGCGGGCAGGACCTCCTCCAGCGCGGTCGCGCGCAGGTTGAGGGTGAGGACGCCGGCCTGGAGGCGGCTGAGGTCGAGAAGGTTCTCCACCAGCCGGTTCAGTTTGGCCATCGACTCATCCGCAGTGGCGAGCAGTTCGTCCCGGTCCTCGGTGGAGAACTCCACGTCACGGCTGCGCAGCGAGGCGACGGCGGCCCACCCGGCGGCGAGCGGGGTGCGCAGGTCGTGACCGACCGCCCGCAGCAGCGCCGTACGCATCCGGTCGGCCGCTCTGACCGGTTCGACCTCGGCGGCGGCCTCCGCGAGACGGGCCCGGTCGACGGCGGAGCCGACGTGCGCGGCGAACGCGGCGAGGACCCGCCGCTCGGAGGAGGGCAGCGTACGGCCGTACAGGACGAGCCAGGTCCCGGGGCCGATGGGCACGGAGGTCACACCGGAGCCGGAACCCGAGTGAGCGTCGGAGTCGGAGTCGGGCGGTTCCTCGACCAGTTCCGCCGAGTCCATGCCGAAGGTCTCCCTCGTACGTTCAAGCAGCGCCGGAATCGTCGCCCCGCCCCGCACGATCGTGCCGGCGAGGGACGACATGGTCTCCGCCTCGGCGGTGGCGCGGGCGCTGCGTCTGGACAGCCGTAGCGACCGGTCAACGACTGCGGCCACCGTGGCGGCGACGATCGCGAAGACCGCCAACGCGAGCATGGCGTTCGGATCGCTCAGGGTGGTGAACTGCCCTATGGGCGGGATGAACCAGTAGTTGAGCAGCAACGACGCCGTGATGGAGGCGATCACCGCCGAGGTGACACCGCCTATGCAGGCCACGCCCACCACGGTGAGCAGGAACAGCAGCGCCTCGCTGGTCAGGTTGACCGTGCCGCGCACCTGGGCGAGGACGAGGGTGAGCAGCACCGGCAGCACAAGACCGGCCACCGGCCCGGCGACGAGCCGCGCCGTCGGCAGCGTACGGCGGCGCGACGGCAGCAGCGTGCCGCGCCCGGCGCGCTCGTGCGTGACCATGTGGATGTCGATGTCGCGGGACAGCTCCACCACCGTCTCGCCGGTGCCGCGCCCGTTGACGAAACGTTCGAGACGCCCGCGGCGGCTGGTGCCGAGGACGAGCTGGGTGGCGTTCTCGGCGCGCGCGAAGTCGACGAGCGCGGTGGCGACGTCGTCGCCGACCACCGAGTGGTAGCTGCCGCCGAGGCCCTCGACGAGCCGCCGCTGCCGGGCGAGCGCGGCGTGCGAGGTCCCGGCGGCGAGCCCGTCGCTGCGGTTCACATGCACGGCGAGCAGATCACCGCCCGCGGACCGGTCGGCGATGCGGGCGGCCCGCCGGATCAGGGTGTCACCCTCGGGCCCGCCGGTCAGCGCGACCACCACGCGCTCCCGCGTCTCCCAGACCCGGCCGATCCCGTGCTCGGAGCGGTAGGACTGCAGTGCCTCGTCGACCCGGTCGGCCACCCACAGCAGGGCGAGCTGGCGCAGGGCGGTCAGATTGCCGGGCCGGAAGTAGTTGGCGAGGGCCGCGTCGACCTTCTCGGGGGCGTAGATGTTTCCGTGCGCCATCCGGCGGCGCAGCCCCTCGGGCGGGATGTCCACCAGCTCGATCTGCTGCGCCCGCCGGACGACCTCGTCGGGCACCGTCTCGCGCTGCGGCACCCGCGTAATCTTCTCGACCACGTCGTTGAGGGACTCCAGGTGCTGGATGTTGAGCGCCGTGACGACGTCGATCCTGGCGGCGAGCAGTTCCTCGATGTCCTGCCAGCGCTTGGCGTTGCGTCCGTCGCCGGGAACGTTGCTGTGCGCGAACTCGTCCACGATCGCGACCTGCGGCCGCCGCGCGAGGACCCCGGCGAGGTCCATCTCCGTGAACGCGGCGCCCCGGTAGTCGCAGCGGACGGCCGCCAGCACTTCGAGCCCGTCGAGCATGGCCTCGGTCCGCGGACGCCCGTGGCACTCCGCGAACCCCACCACCACATCGGCTCCGCGTGCGGCCCTGCGCCGCCCCTCGTCGAGCATGCGGTAGGTCTTGCCCACTCCCGGGGCGGCCCCGAGGTAGACCTTCAGCCGACCCGGCCGTACGTCTCCATCCGCCGTACGTCCTTCGTCCGCAGTACGCCATACGTCACCCATCCGCCGTACGTCCTTCGCCCGCGGTACGCCATACGTCATTCACCCCTGCAAGCCAAGCGCGCGGCCACCCGCCGTGTAGCGATCTTGACGCCTCCCTTGCGCCGCTCACGAGGAAGTTGACACCGCCTTGACGAGCGGCGGTCCGGCACGGGCAGACCCGGGCCGGCGCCAACAGGCGGTGACGGCCGGGAGACGTTCCTCTCAACATGCGGGAGCCCCTGGGCCTGTGGATCACTGGTTGCATACGCTGGCCCGGCCGTCCGTGTCATGGCCGGAAACCCCACTGGGCAGCACGTCAGGAGCACACCGATGGCCACCACCGACAAGGACGCCCGTGCGAGCCGTCTGCGGACGTGGATGCTCCAGGGCCTCTCCGAGATGGCCAAGACCCCGCAGCCGGGCCCGCACACCCCGCCCAGCACCCCCGCGCACGAGGGTCAGCGCTGGTGGCGGGTGATGTGTCTGACCGGCGTCGACTACTTCTCCACGCTGGGCTACCAGCCGGGCATCGCGGCGCTGGCGGCCGGTCTGCTCTCCCCGGTGGCCACCATCGTGCTGGTGATCGTCACCCTCGCGGGCGCACTCCCCGTCTACCGCCGGGTGGCCGAGGAGAGCCCGCACGGCCAGGGGTCGATCGCGATGCTGGAGCGCCTGCTGACGTTCTGGAAGGGCAAGCTGTTCGTCCTCACCCTGCTCGGTTTCGCCGCCACCGACTTCCTGATCACCATCACCCTGTCGGCGGCGGACGCCTCCACCCACCTGGTGGAGAACCCGCACCTCACCGAGACCCTGCACGACAAGCAGCTGATCATCACCCTCATCCTGGTCGCCCTCCTCGGCGCGGTGTTCCTCAAGGGCTTCCTGGAGGCGATCGGCGTCGCGGTCGTCCTGGTGGGCATCTATCTGGGGCTCAACGTCGTGGTCACGATCGTGGGCCTCTGGCATGTGATCACCAAGGGCCATGTCATCACCGACTGGTCCACCGCCCTGACCGCCGAACACGGCAACGTCTTCGCGATGATCGGCGTGGCCCTGCTGGTCTTCCCCAAGCTGGCCCTCGGCCTCTCCGGCTTCGAGACGGGCGTGGCGGTCATGCCGCACGTCGAGGGCAAGGAGGGCGACACCGAGGAGAAGCCGGCAGGCCGCATCCGGGGCACGAAGAAGCTGCTCACGGTCGCCGCCGTGATCATGAGTGTGTTCCTGATCGCGACCAGCTTCATCACCACGCTGCTCATCCCGGAGAAGGAGTTCGAGTCGGGCGGCGACGCCAACGGCCGCGCGCTCGCCTATCTGGCGCACGAGTACCTCGGCAACGCCTTCGGCACGGTCTACGACGTCTCCACGATCGCCATCCTGTGGTTCGCCGGCGCCTCCGCCATGGCCGGCCTGCTCAACCTCATGCCGCGCTACCTCCCCCGCTATGGCATGGCCCCGCACTGGGCGCGCGCGGTCCGCCCCATGGTGATCGTCTTCACCCTGGTCGCGTTCCTGGTGACCTGGATCTTCGACGCCGACGTCGACGCGCAGGGCGGCGCGTACGCCACCGGTGTCCTCGTCCTCATCAGCTCCGCCGCCGTCGCAGTCACCATCGCCGCGCGCAAGGCGGGCCAGCGCAACTGGACCATCGCCTTCGGTGTCATCTCGGCGGTCTTCCTCTACACGACCGTCGTGAACGTCATCGAGCGTCCCGACGGCGTCAAGATCGGCGCCTGCTTCATCGCCGCGATCATCCTCGTCTCGCTCCTGTCCCGGCTCGCCCGCGCCTTCGAACTGCGCGTCACCAGCCTGACCATGGACCCCATGGCGGATCGTTTCGTCAGGGACATCGCGAGCCGCCGGGCCCGCTTCATCGCCAACGAGCCCGACAACCGCGACATCACCGAGTACCGCGAGAAGATCGAGCAGATCCGCGCCGACAACGACGTACCCAGCCAGGAGGACTTCGTCTTCGTCGAGGTCACCGTCCTGGACGCCTCGGAGTTCGAGACGGGTCTGACCGTACGCGGCGAGGTCATGCACGGCCGCTACCGCGTCCTGACCCTGGAGTCCTCCTCCATCCCCAACGCCCTCGCGGCCCTCCTCCTGTACGTCCGCGACTCCACCGGCCAGACCCCGCACATCTACTTCGAGTGGACCGAGGGCAACCCCTTCACCAATTTCCTCCGCTTCTTCCTCTTCGGTCAGGGCGAGGTGGCCCCGGTGACCCGCGAGGTGCTCCGCGAGGCGGAACCCGACCGGGCACGCCGCCCCCGGGTGCACGTCGGTTAACGCCGACGTGCACCCAACAGGGGGCTGCTACTTGGTCGTGCGATAGGCCCGGTACACCGTCTGTTCCAGGGTGTTGCCGTCGGCGTCGGTGAGGGTGGCGCGGAGCGAGACCGTGCCGGCCTTGGCGGGGTGGCGCAGTTTCAGCAGCTTGCCGTCCACGGCCTTGGCGGTCTTCCAGGTCCTGCCGTTGTCGTAGGACACCTTGAAGGCGAGCTTGCGGACGGTGGAGGCCTTGGCCGCGCCTTCGATCCTGAACGGTACGGCGAAGCTCGCGCCGGCCTTGGCCGTACTGGCAGTCGACAGCTTCGGCGTGAAGCGGACCACCGACAGCGGCAGCCGCACGGCGGTGTCCCCGGCGACGTGCGAGGAGGCGAAGGTCCACGCGGCGGTGACCCGGCTGCTGACCGCGCTCTGGGCCGTCGCCCGGGAGACGTCGGTGGTGAGCCGGTAGGTGTGCTTCCCGGCGGGGAGCGTGTGGACGTCGCCGTTCAGCGGCGAGCTCTCGGCGAAGACCTTCGTGCCGTCGGCGTAGAGCCCGCTCGTAGCCTTGGTGTACGCGGACTCGCCCAGATGGCCCGCGCCGTCGGAGAACAGCGGCAGGTACGCCGCGAACTCGTCGCCGCTGCGGAGTGCGCCGGGGCTTTCGTATCCGGGGGTGAGGGTGCCGGCGGGGAGGGACGGGCCGAAGACGCCGATATTGAACCGCTCGGTGTACTCCCTGCCCGCCGCGTACGCCTTGGGCGAGGCGGACTGGCTGCTCTCGTACACCGGTTCGCCGTCCGCGCCCGGGGCGCCCGACTGGGAAACCGAGTAATGCCACTTGACGCCGTTGGGGAGTACGTATTCGGTGCCGGTCAGCGGCAGACGGCCGCCTTCGCCCGGGCTCAGGTCGAACCAGGAGCCGGTGGGCAGCAGAGGCGCGGCGACGACACTCGCGGTCTTCCCATTGGCGGGCGCGCCGATGACGACATTGACCTTGGCGAGCTGTGAGCGCCGGATGTTCTGGGTGAAGCCCGCCAGGTCGCCGGTACGGTTCCAGGCCGGCCGGTAGTTCACGCTCCCGTGCTTCCAGGTCCCGGTGTACTGCGCGAGCGCCTCCCCGGCGGGCACGCGCGCGCCGAACTGGCCGAAGCGCAGGTCCTTGAAGCTGTCGGCGAGGTAGGTGGTGGCGTAGGAGTTGTCGGCGTTGACGCTGTTGTGGAAGGTGACCATGGCGTCGGTGTTCTTCGCCGCGGCGTCCGGCACGGTGATCCGTACGGGCTTGGCCTTGCGGGCGTCCATGACCAGGGTGGTGTCCTTGGCCAGCGTGAACTTCGGGTTCAGCAGGACGGCGTACCCGTCACCGCCGGTGACGATCCGGCCGTCCAGGCTGTAACGCCCCTTGGGCAGCCGCACGGTGACCTGACCGTCGGTCCGGTCGGAGACGTCCTGCCAGACGGTGTTGTCCAGGCCGTAGATCCCGGTCTCCGAGTCGCCGGTCGCCTTCCCCTTCAGGTCGAGATGCTTGATCGTCAGGTTGTACGACTCGACCTCACGGTTGATGCCGATGGCGGTCCGCGCGGTGGTGGGCGCCCCCTCGGCGTTGGCCTTTCCGTCGGCGGTGGTGGTGCCGTCGGCAGGGGAGACGGAGGTCGCGGTGACCGCGCCGGCGAAGGTGCCGTCGATCGTGCCCGCGCTGCTGTCGGCGGTGACGGTGGCGGACGCCTTGCCGCCCGCGGGGACGGTGAGCCGCTTAGGCGAGACCTCGAACGTGCCGTCGGCGGCGGGCTTGCCGTCCACGCCGTAGGCCTCGGTGGCCAGGTCCAGGGTGAGCGGCCGGTCGCTCACGTTGCGGTAGCTGACCTCCTTGCTCACCGGCCGGTCGTCGGTGTGCGGGTACTGCTGGGTACCGAAGCCGAGCGAGGTGGGACTGCTGGTGAGCTGCTGGGTGATCGCCTTGGCGACATCTGTGCGGCCGGTGCCCTGCGTATACGCGGAGACTCCGGCGAGGGGCTTCGCGGAGGCGGTGAGGGCGGCCTTGATCTGCTCGCCGGTCCAGTCGGGGTGCTCCTGCGCGAGGATCGCGGCGGCGCCGCTGACGTGCGGGGTCGCCATCGACGTACCACTCATCGACACATAGCCGTCGGCGGCCGGATCCCCGTCCGTGCCCTGCGCCGCGTGCGCGGCGACGATGTCCACGCCGGGGGCGGTGATGTCGGGCTTGAGGGAGCCGTCGGCGGTGGGGCCGCGGCTGGAGAAGTCGGCTGTGGCGTCCTCCCGGTCCACCGCGCCGACGGTGAGCGCGGCGGCGGCGCTGCCGGGCGAGCCGATCGTGCCCTCGTCGGGGCCGTCGTTGCCGGCGGCTATGACGAAGAGGGTGCCGGAGCCGGCCGACAGGTCGTTCACGGCCTGTTCGAGGGTGTCGATGCCGGCGGTGTCCGGGCCGCCCAGGCTGAGGTTCACCACCTTGGCGCCCTCGGCGACGGCCCACTGCATACCGGCGACGATGCCGGACTCGTAGCCCGAGCCGGAGTCGTCGAGCACCTTGCCGACGAGCAGCCGGGCACCGGGCGCGACACCCTTGTACGTGCCGCCCGACTTGGCACCGGAGCCCGCGATCGTCGAGGCCACATGCGTGCCGTGGCCCACGCGGTCCACGGTGTCCGTGGCGTCGGAGAAGTTCTTCTGCGCGTCGATACGGTCCGTCAGGTCCGGGTGCGTCGCGTCCACTCCGGTGTCAAGGACGGCGACCTTGACGCCCTTGCCGTCGTACCCGGCCTGCCAGGCCTCGGGGGCGCCGATCTGCGCCACGCTCCTGTCCAGGGCGGCCTCGACCCGGCCGTCGAGCCGGATCGACGCGACCTTCGCCGAACTGGCGGCGGCGGCCGAACCCCGCGCCGCGCCGCTGCCGGTGAGGGTCTGCCAGAGTGCGGCGCCCCGGGACTTGCGGGCCCGCAGGGCGTCGCCGTTGACGCTGGGCAGGTCCCGGCGGACGGTGGCCCCGGACGCGGAAAAGGTGCTCGCCGTGAGGGACTTGCCCTTGTCGTACGTGACGATCAGCGGCAGGTCCGCGCGGGCCGCGTCGTCGTAGCGCGACGCCACCAGTTCCGTCACGTCGAACAGCCGGCGGTCCGCCGTGCCGTTCGCGATCAGCGCGTCGGCGTCGCGCGGCACGACGTAGGCGTGGCCGCCGGCCTGCTCGACACGGAAAGCCGTCCCCTCGCGGCCTTCGGCGGCCGTGACGCGGGTGACCTTTCCGGTGGCGTCCAGGGTGACCCGGTCGCCGGTGACGAGCGTGACCGTCTTCGCACCGCCATCGACGGCCGGCGAGTCATGGCCCGGACCGGCGGCTTCAGGCAGCGCCTGCGCTCCGCCGGCCGTACCGGTCAGCAGTCCGGCGGCGAGAACGACGGCCGCCAGCGGGGCGACCACGACCGCTCGTTTCCTGTGCTTGCTCAACACGTGCCTTTCAGTTCGGAGTTGATCGAGGGCGGTTCGGTGTTGATCGAGGGCAGTTCGGGTTGATCGAGGGCATGACGAACCGCGCCCCGGAGGCGGCGCCTCCAGGGCGGGATCGTGAACAGCGAGATTCGTGAAAGGGCGGAGCGAAGGTCAGACGAGACGCTTACGGCCCCAGACGAGGATGAACACCGTGACGGCAGCGGTCAGGGCCAGCAGGACGGAGGCGCCGAACCACTGCATGGACGACATCTGCGAGAAGGGGATGTAGTCGACCGACCAGCCGATGACCTGCTTCTGCTCCAGGCAGGCGTTGGCCGCCTTCTCCGTGGCCTCGTTGCAGTTGCCCCAGCCGATGAGATCGCCGTTGGCGGTGAGATAGGACTGGTCGAGCGAGTAGGCGGTGTCGGGCACGGCCGGGTAGGCGTTCTCGCCGACCCCGTTGCTGGTGGTCACCGTGACCACGTCGGCGAGATCCAGCCGGAAGTACGACCAGACCAGCTGCACGGCGACGGCGAAGCCGAGCGTGACGACCATCGACAGCAGGGTCCGGCGCAGCAGCATGCCGATCGCGACGCCGCCGACCAGGGTGAACAGGGTGAGCGCCATCGGCACGGGCCCGGTGTTGTCGAACAGCAGGCCGGAGGTCCAGTCGAGGACGGTCGGCTTGCTCTTGACCGGCCCCCACCACCAGCCGAACACCACGGACAGCACGAGGGTCAGCGGTACGACCACGAGAGCGGTGATCCCCAGCTTCGCGGCGATCCAGCGGACCCGGCTCACCGACTGGGAGGTGACCAGTTTGGCGGTGCCGTTCTCCAGGTCCCCCGCGAGCAGCGGCGCGCCGAGGAAGACGCCGATCACGACGGGGATGAACCCGAGGCCGGTACCGGTCCAGGTCAGCGCGGCGCTGTCGACCTTCATGAACCAGTTGTCATCCGTCGGGTGGGGCCACCCGGGAACGGCGTTCAGCTGGTCCGTCAACTGCCCACGCTGGTAGGCCATCCAGCCGACGGCGACGACGGTGAAGGCGATCAGGGTCCAGAAGGCGGCCCGGTGCTGGTGCCAGACCAGCCAGTTCAGCCCACTGAGGCGAGGCCCGCGGCGTACCGGCTCGGTGCCGGCCGGAGTGCTCGTGGTGGTCAACGTACTCATGCCGCCACCGCCTTCGCGACGGCGCGGTCGCCTACCCGCGCGGCCGGGGTGATCAGGGGCGGGGCCTGCGGGGAGCGCAGATAGCCGAGGAGAAGCTCCTCCAGGTTCGGGGCGTCGGCCTGCCAGGCGCCGCCGACCGGTCCCTCCGGGCGCACCAACGCCCTCACCTGCCGTCCGCTGCTGCGCGACTCGACGACCGTGTGCTGTGCCAGGGCCTCGGGGAGACCCGGGCCGTCATGAACCCCGGTGAGCAGGGTGTGGGCGGCGAGGAGTTCGTCCACGTCACCGGCCAGCCGCAGTCCGCCCTCGGCTATGACCACCAGGAAGTCGCAGACGTTCTCCAGCTCGGTGATCATGTGGGTGGACATCAGCACGGTGGTGCCGTGCTCGGCGGCCTCGGCCAGCAAAGTGCCCATCATCTCGTGGCGCACCAGCGGGTCCAGGTCCGACATCGGCTCGTCCAGGAGCAGCAGACCGGGCCGCTTGCCGAAGGCGAGCGCGAAGGCCACCCGGGTGCGCTGCCCGCCGGACAGCGTGCCGATCTTCGCCTCGAAGGGGACGTTGCCCGCGCGGACGATGTCCTCGGCGGCCTTCTGGTCCCAGCCGGGGTTCAGCTCACGGCCGAGCCGCAGAGTGTCGGCGACGGTGAAGCGGCGGAACAGCGGCTTCTCCTGGGCCAGGAACGCGGTACGCCGGCCGGCCTCCAGCGACTCCGGAACCTCGCCGAACACCCGCAGTGTGCCGCTCGTCGGCGCCAGCAGATTCGCCGCGATCCCCAACAGCGTGGTCTTGCCCGCCCCGTTGGGACCCACAAGCCCGCAGATCCGGCCGGCCGGCAACCGGAACGAACAGTCCCGAAGGGCCCAGCCCCGCCGGTACTTCTTCCCCACGCCGTACGCCTCCATCGCGCTCACCGCGTGTGTCATCGCGCTGCTCACCTGTACTCCCCGTTCCCTGAGACTTCCGAATTCCCCGCGGCAGCCGCACTCTGCGGATACCGGTCCTCCAGCACCGAGGCGACCAGCGCCGCCACGTCCTCCCGCTCCAGACCCGCCTCGCGCGCCTGGTCCATCCACTCCTCCAGCGCCCCGCGCAGCGGTGAGTCCGCGCCCGCCTGAGGGCTGGCCAGCGACCGGCGTACGAAGGTGCCCTGACCCGGGCGCGGCTCGACAAGCCCCTCCCGCTCCAGCTCGCGGTACGCCTTCAGCGTCGTGTTCGGGTTGACCGCGCAGCTCGCCGCGACCTCCTTGGCCGTCGGCAGCCGGTCCCCCGGCACCAGCACACCCAGCCGCAGAGCCTGCTTCGTCTGCAACACGATCTGCTGGTACGCGGCCACCCCGCTCCGCCGGTCGATGCGAAATTCCACTCCCTCCTCCACCCTTTCACTACTTGATTAGTGGAATGATGATGAAGGCAGAACACAGCTCTGTCAAAGGAGCAGGTCAACCGGGTCAACCGGACGGGGTCTGGGCGCGATCCCCGCACAGCACAGGGGGGGTTGGCGTCACCTCGGCCGGGCCGACGAGGCATGCGAACGACGCCGTCAGGGCCCGAGGAGACAGAGGACGGCTCCCCGCCCGGCCGCCGAGAATCCATGCAGGCCAGAGGGGCGCGGGCGGGCGCGAGGCGCAGAAGAAGCGCAAACCAGGAGCGAGGCGGAGTGTCGACAGCGCCTCACCGCCACCAGCGAGGCGGAGTGGTGACAGCACCTCGCCGCCACCAGCAAGGCGGAGTGACGGGACCGCCTCGCCGCCACCAGCAAAGCGGAGTGACGGCAGCACCTCACCGCCACCAGCAAGGCGGAGTGACGGCACCGCCTCGCCGCCACCAGCAAAGCGGAGCGGTGACAGCACCTCACCGCCACCAACAAGGCGGAGTGACGGGACCGCCTCACCGCCACCATTCCTCCACGGCCAGGCGCTAACGCCCGTCCTCCTCCCCCGCCCCCTCCTCGTCGCCCACCGTGAACCCGATCACCACGCCGCCCCCGTCCCGCCGGTGGGCGAACGGTGCGCCCCCGTGCCCCACCGCCACCTCCCGCACGATGGACAGGCCGAGCCCCGACCCGGGCAGACTGCGCGCGTCGGCAGCCCGGTAGAAACGGTCGAAGGCCCGCTCCAGATCCCCGTCGGCGATCCCGGGCCCCCGGTCGAGCACCTCGACGCGCACACTTCCGGGACGACCACCCGGCACGGCCCCGGTCACGACGACCTCGACCGCCGCCTTGCCTGCCCGGTCGAACTTGACCGCGTTCTCCACCAGGTTGGACACCGCACGCTGCAGCGCGGTGGGCCGCCCGTCGACCCCGGTGTCCCCACTCACCCGCACGACGATGTCGCGCCCGCTGCGCCGCCGGGCGACGATGGCGACATCCTCGGCAAGCTCTCCCAGATCGACGCGCCGCACCGGCTCGGTATCGGACCGCCCCGCCGCGAGTGCCACCAACTCATTGACCAGGTCGGTCAGTTCACGGGACTCCAGCGCCAGATCGGCGACGAGTTCCTCACGTACGGCGGGCGGCAGCTCGTCGATGCGCCGGAGCATGGAGATGTTCGTACGCAGCGAGGTCAGCGGCGTACGCAGCTCGTGCCCCGCGTCCTGGACCAGCCGCCGCTGGTCCTCCTCGGACTGCGCGAGCCGGCCGAGCATCCGGTCGAAGGACCGCCCGAGCCGGGCCACCTCGTCGTACCCGGCGACCGGCACCTGGATCCCGAGCCGCCCGGTCCGCGCCACGTCCTCCGCGGCCCCCGCGAGCCGCACAAGCCGCCGGGTGATCCGCCGGGCCAGCCACCAGCCGAACAGTCCCGAGGCGATGACGACGGCCGCGACGAGCAGCACGGTCCGCTGCTGGAGCTCGTTCAGCAGATCCTCCGTGTCGCTGAACTCCTGCGCGACCTGCACCGCCCCCCGCCCGCCGCCGAGCGCGACGGTCGCCACCCGGAACCGGCTGTCGCCGACCTGTACCTCCTTGTGCTCCGCCAGCCTGCCCGCCGCTGAGGCGTCCGCGGCCTGCCGGTCGGCGGCGACGACGGGCAGCGGCGGGTGCCCGGGGCCGACAACAGCACCGGCGGGCCCGAGCACCTGTACGTCCGTACGACTGGGCCGCACGATCTTGTCGAGCGCCCCGCCATGGTCGTTGTCGGACGAGGTGAAGTCCGCAGGACCCAGCTCCTGCTGCCGCACCTCGGCCCGCAGATCCTCCACGACCCCGGCGAAGACGGTCTGCTGGTCCACACGGACGAGCCGGGCGGCGGCGTCGTAGCTCAGAAACCCGACCAGAACGGTGACGACGGCGGCCACGGCCGCGAAGGACACCGTGAAGGTGGCCCGCAGCGAGGTGACCCGCCGGAACCGGACCCGGGACAGCCGCCCGAGGAACCGCTTGATGATTCGCCCGGGGACTCGGGGCAGCCCTTCGGGTCGCTGGGGGAGTCTCGGAGGCACCTCAGTCCTCCCTCAGGACGTACCCCACACCCCGCACCGTATGGATCAGCCCCGAGGCCCCCGGCTCGTCGAGCTTGCGCCGCAGATACCCCACGTACACGGCGAGATTCTTCGACCCGGGGCCGAAGTCGTACCCCCAGATCCGGTCGTAGATCGTGGAGTGGTCAAGGACGATGCCCGCGTTACGGACGAGCAGCTCGAGCAGCTCGAACTCGGTCCGCGTCAGGTCCACCTCCCGCTCCCCACGCCAGACCCGCCGAGCCTGGGTGTCCATCCGCACCCCGGCCGCCGCGACCTGCCCCGCCGCAACGGGCAGCTCCCGGGCCTTCACCCCGACCGCACCGGCTACGTCATCGGGGGCGCCGTCTCCGCCACCCGTGCGCCGGAGCAGCGCCCGCAGCCGGGCGAAGACCTCCTCCACGTCGAACGGCTTGACCACGTAGTCGTCGGCCCCCGCGTCAAGACCCGCGATCCGGTCGGCGGTCTCCACCAGCGCGGTGAGCATCAGAATCGGCGTCCGGTTCCCCTCCGCACGCAGCACCCGGCACACCTGGAGGCCGTCGATGCCGGGCATCATCACATCAAGGACCAGCACATCGGGCGGCGTCCGATGGGCCTGGGCCAGCGCCGCCACGCCGTCGGCGACGGCCGTCACCTCATAGCCCTCCAGCGACAGCGCCCTCTCCAGCGCATGACGAATGGCACGGTCGTCCTCGGCAAGCAGCACATTCTGGGGCACCCCACCAGTCTGCCTGGCCCCCGCCACGTAGCACCTGATGAACGAGGGTCCGGCCCCCCTTCTTACCCGGCTCTCACCGCGAGCCGGGGCGGGCCGGCGATGAGTTCGCCGGCCCGCCCCGGTCTGTACCTCCGAGGGGACAAAGGCCTCGCCGGAGATGGGGAGTGATCGTCGTGACCGCGAACAGAGCAGAGGTGCTGGCGCGCCTGCACGTCCTCGTCGGTGAGTGGACCGTGGAAGCCCGCTTCCCCGGCGACCGTGCGACACCGCCTCCCGCCACCGAGGACGGCCCGCCCGTGCGCAGCCGCTTCGAATGGGCCCTGGACCGCCAGTTCCTCCTCCAGCACACCGAGATTCCGGTCCCCGGGGCACCCGACAGCCTGACGATCATCAGCACGGACCTGGAGACCGGCGCGTACACACAGCACTACTACGACACCCGCGGCGTGGTCCGTCTGTACGCGATGACCCTCACCGACGGGCTGTGGACACTCACCCGGGAGTCGCCCGACTTCACCCCGCTGACCTTCCGCCAGCGTTTCACCGGCAAGTTCAGCGAGGACACGAACACCATCGACGGCGCCTGGGAGATCTGCCACGACGGCGCCACCTGGGCGCACGACTTCGCCCTCACCTACCGCAGGGCGGGCTGACATGAACGCCGACGACCCCGCCGCCCGGACCGTGCGGCAGATCATCGAGGCCAGTCACTACCTCGTCCTGTCCACCGCCGACGCGGCGGGACGACCCTGGGGTTCCCCCGTCTACTTCGCGCACATCGACTTCACGGAGTTCTTCTGGGTCTCCTCGCCGGACGTCACCCACTCCCGCAACATCGCGGTACGACCGGAGGCGGGCATCGTGGTCTTCGACTCGCAGGTGGCGATAGGCACCGGGCAGGGCGTGTACATGCCCGCCGTCGCCAGACTGCTGGAGGGCGATGAGACCGCCCGGGGGATCGAGGCGTTCTCCCGCCGTTCGGTGGCCCACGGCGGCCGGGAATGGACGAACGAGGACATCCGCCCCGGCGCGGGCCTGCGGCTCTACCGGGCCACCGCCGACTCGCACTGGATCCTCGCCAAGGACGGCCACCCCGACCACCGCGTCCCCGCGCCACTCACCTGACCCGGGAACCTGACCCACCACGGGGAAGCCGACCCCGGGAACCCACCCGGGGAAACGCCCCTGAAGCCGATCAACTAGGCACGCAACGCGGCCAGTTGCTGCTCAAAGGGAACCACTTCGAACCCACCGCCCGCACCGGAGGAGGCCCCGGACTCACCCACCGCCGCCACCTTCCCCCTCCGCCCATACGCGGCGACACCGGCCATCAGCCCCGCCAGCTCCCCGGCGGCCCTGTCGATGCGCGAGGCGAGCCCCTCGGCTCCCCAGTCCTCCGAAGCGGCGTACACACCGGTCGGCACGACGACGGCCCGCAGATAGGCGAAGAGCGGACGAAGCGCGTGCTCCAGTACGAGCGAGTGCCGCGCCGAACCCCCGGTCGCCGCGATCAGCACCGGCTTCCCGGCGAGCGCGTCCTTGTCGCTGACGCTCAGCACGTCGAAGAAGGACTTGAACAGCCCGCTGTAGGAGGCGGAGAAGACCGGCGTGACGACGATGAGTCCGTCCGCAGCCGACACCGCGTCGAACGCGGAGGCCAGCGCCCGCCCGGGGAACCCGTTGGTGAAGTTGTGGGCGATCTCGACGGCCAGGTCGCGCAGTTCGACGACCTGGACATCGGCGGAGGCCTCCCGGACCACGGCGGCAGCCAGCCGATCGGCGAGCAACCGCGTGGACGACGGAACACTCAGCCCGGCAGAAATGACCACGAGCTTCATACGACGGTCACCTCCTGGGCGGCGGTCAGCAGCGACTGGTGAGTCGGTGCGTCCGGCACATCGGCCGGGCGCCCCTTGGCGAACTCCTCGCGCAGCACGGGCACGACCTCCTCGCCCAGCATGTCGAGCTGCTCAAGGACGGACTTCAGCGGCAGCCCCGCGTGGTCCACCAGGAACAACTGCCGCTGATAGTCACCGGCGTACTCGCGGAAGGCCAGCGTCTTCTCGATCACCTGCTGCGGCGAACCGACGGTCAGCGGCGTCTGATCGGTGAAGTCCTCGAGAGAGGGCCCGTGCCCGTAGACCGGAGCGTTGTCGAAGTACGGCCGGAACTCCCGTACCGCGTCCTGCGAGTTGTGCCGCATGAAAACCTGCCCACCCAGCCCGACAATGGCCTGCTCGGCCGTCCCGTGCCCGTAGTGCGCGTACCGCTCCCGGTACAGCTCGACCATCTTCTTCGTGTGGTCGGCCGGCCAGAAGATGTTGTTGTGGAAGAAGCCGTCGCCGTAGTACGCGGCCTGCTCGGCGATCTCCGGCGACCGGATGGACCCGTGCCAGACGAACGGCGGCACGCCGTCCAGCGGCCGGGGCGTCGACGTGAACGACTGCAACGGCGTACGGAACTTGCCCTCCCAGGTCACCACGTCCTCGCGCCAGAGCCTGTGCAGCAGCGCGTAGTTCTCGATGGCGAGGTTGATGCCCTGGCGGATGTCCTGCCCGAACCAGGGGTAGACAGGGCCGGTGTTGCCGCGGCCCATCATCAGGTCGACCCGGCCGTCCGCGAGGTGCTGGAGCATCGCGAAGTCCTCGGCGATCTTCACCGGGTCGTTGGTGGTGATGAGGGTGGTCGAGGTGGAGAGGATCAGCTTCTCGGTCCTCGCCGCGACATAGCCGAGCATCGTGGTCGGGGACGACGGCACGAACGGCGGATTGTGGTGCTCACCGGTCGCGAACACATCGAGTCCGACCTCTTCGGCCTTCTGCGCGATGGCGACCATGGCCTTGATGCGCTCGTGCTCGCTCGGCGCCCGTCCCGTCGTCGGGTCCGGTGTCACATCGCCGACGCTGAAGATCCCGAACTGCATGGTCGCTCATCCTCCGCAGGTTGTTTACGATTCAACTATACCCGCAAACGAGACCGCCGCCCTCCCTATTCCCCCACACCCCGACTGTCAGTGCCCCGCCCTACGATCCGGACATGGCCGCCCCACGCCGTGACACCCGAGGCATCGTCGACGCCACGGAACTCTTCTCCCGGGTCCGCTTCCGCCGCCGCGAACCCGCCCCACCCCTGCGCCCCTACCTGGAGCACTACTGGCTGATCGACTGGGACCTGCCCCAGCCGTACGCCTCCCACGTCGTCCCCCACCCGTCCGTGAACGTCGTCTTCCAGCAGTACGAGGGACAGGACCCCTTCGGCGAGGTCGCCGGCATCGGACTCGGCCTCTTCACCCAGAAGCTGACCGGAAGAGGCCGGGTCTGCGGCATCCAGTTCCGCCCCGGCGGCTTCCGCCCCTTCGCCCCGGCCCACCCGGTGAGCGACTGGACCGGCCGCCGCGTCCCGCTCACCGAGGCCTTCCCCGCCACCGACCCCACGCCGATCCTCGCCCCGGACGACGAGGACACCCGCGTCACCGCCCTGGACACCTTCCTCCTGAACCTGACCCCCCGGCCGGACCCCCAGTCCGACCTCGCCATGACCCTCATCGACCGCATCCGCTCCGACCGCACGATCCGCCACGTCGGCGACTTCGCCCACGCCCAGGGCATGACCGTACGCAGCCTGCAACGCCTCTTCGCCGCATACGTCGGCGTGGGCCCGAAGTGGATCATCCTGCGGTACCGCGTCCACGAAGCCCTGGAGCACGCGGAAGCCCCCCACCCCCCGGACTGGGCAGCCCTGGCCGCCGACCTCGGCTACGCCGACCAGGCCCACCTGGTCCGGGACTTCACGGCAACGGTGGGAGTACCACCGACGGCATACGCACAGGCAGTCCACTAGACCCTGCCCGACGTTTGCCGTCCTAGGGCACAAGCACCAGCCGCCCCCGCACCCCACCCTCAGCCAGCCGCGCATGCGCCTTCACCACATCAGCCAGCGCATACGTCTGGGCCACCCGAGCGGTCAGCACCCCCTCATCCACCAGGGCCACCAGCTCCGCGAGCCGAGCCCCGTCGGCGCTCACCTCGACGGCGGCGGTCCGCACACCCCGCACGGACGCCGGCTCCGTATGCGGGATGGCCGCGACGAAAGCACCCCCGTCCCGGACCCACTCCAGTGCCGAGTCCCCGACGATCGCCGCGTCCAGGACCCCGTCCACACTCCGGGGCTCGACCTCGCCCGACACAAACCGGCCCGCCCCCAGCGACCGTACGAACTCCTCATCGGCCTCCCGGGCCAGACCCACGACCGACAGCCCCTGACGGACGGCGAGCTGGACGGCGTACCCACCAACCGCCCCCGCCGCGCCCGTGACCAGCAGACTCTGCCCCGCCTCCAGCGCCAGCAGATCGAGCGCCTGCGCGGCGGTGAGGGCGTTCAACGGCACGGTCGCCGCGTGCGCCGCGTCGACGGAGGCAGGCGCGACGGCCACCGCGTCCGCGTCGACGACGACGTAATCGGCGTGCGTACCAAGGGGCTTGACGGGCCCGTACTGCAACGCCACCACCTGATCACCGACCGTCCACCCCGCCGCGCCACCCACCGCGTCGACGGTCCCGGCCACGTCCCAGCCGAACCCGATCCGCTCACCCGCACCCCCGAAAACGCCCGCACGCACCCCCGCGTCGACCGGATTCAACGCGGCGGCCGCCACCTTGATCCGTATCTGCCGGTCCCCCGGCTCAGGCACCCCGACCTCCACGACCTCCACGACCTCAGGCCCACCGAACTCCGTGACAACCGCTGCACGCACAACAACTCTCCCTACAGACGACCCGGCAATCTCCCCGGCAGCAACAACCCTAGGAAGAGTTACTCTCTTTCGGTAAGCAGGCACTTGAAGGTGCGTACGTCACCCGGAGGTGAGCCATGGCGACCACGACCGCGGCCCAGCGGCGCGAGCAGGCACGCGTCGAGTACGACGCGTTCATCAAGAGCTGCCCGACCAACCAGCTCCTCGACCGCATCAGCGACAAATGGGTCAGCCTCGTCGTCTGCGCACTCACCACCGGCTCGATGCGCTACAGCGACCTCGCCCGAAAAATCGCGGGCGTCAGCCCCAAAATGCTGACTCAGACACTCCGCTCCCTCGAACGCGACGGGATCGTCTCCCGCACGGTCACCCCCGCCGTACCGGTCCGCGTCGACTACGAACTGACCCCCCTGGGCGCCAACCTCAGCTGCCTCCTGGCAGCGGTGAAAGACTGGGCGGAGCTACACATCGAGCAGGTCAACAAGGCAAGGGCCCACTACGACTCCCTGCCGTCCTGACCGTCGGACGCACCGGCCCCGCACCCGGAATGACCACGGAAGGGGCCGGGGGCCGGTACATCAAATGCCCGTCGCCAACGTGGTCACACCGAGCCCCAGCCCAACAACAAACAAAAGTGCCCGTCGGCGACGGGCGGATGTACCGACCCCCGGCCCCGACCCCCCACAGACCGGTCCACGGGCCCCAATGGCCCGGTCCACGGCCCCCACCGGCCCGGTCCGCGGCCCCCACGGACCGGTCCACGGCCCCCACCGGCCCGGACTCCGGCCCCCGACCGGGCCCGGACCGCCCCCCGCAAACAGCGCCCCGCTAGAACACGTACGAGTCCCCGGTATCCAGCACCAACACCCGCTGCCGATCATTCGCCCGGTTGCCATCCACCGCCCCACCACCCCACACCGTCTCGAACTCCAGCATCACCTCAGCCGGCGCCCCCCGCAGCCGTACCGCCAGCGCGATCTCCTCCCCCAGCCCGTCCGCCGCCAGCGCCCCCGTCCGGCACACCACCGCCCGTGAGTCCGCCCGCGCACACCCGCCCGGCAGACTCTGCCGGTCCGCCAACGCGACCGACCAACGCAGCCGGACGGTCGCGTCCGTGACGGCGCTCGGACCGTGGTTCCGCGGGGTCAGCCGTACGTCGACACGGCCGTCGGCCATGGACACGTACCCGTGATAGGCGAGATCGGCCTCGGGAACGAGAGGGAAGCCGCCGGCACCGGCAGGCGACCCCGCCCCCACCACCAGCCCCGCACCGACAACCACCGCACACCACACCCGCATCAGCGTCCGCATCCCCATGAGGTCATTTCCTTCGCTAGACCGGCAGGTCATCCAGCCACCCGGTCATCGGGCCACCGTCAGGAGATGTATCCCACCCTGGGCCGCCGCAAGGCGCCCTCCATCAGGTGACAGATCACAGCGGAACGAACACGCGCCAGCCACCACGCCCCCCATGCAAAAGTGACCGCATGCTGATCGCCCGCTCCGCCGCCCTCTTCGTCCTCGCCGCCCTCTTCGAGATCGGCGGCGCCTGGCTGGTCTGGCAGGGCGTACGGGAGCACCGCGGCTGGCTGTGGGTCGGCGCGGGCGTGATGGCCCTCGGCATCTACGGCTTCGTGGCCACGCTCCAGCCGGACGCCGAGTTCGGCCGGATCCTCGCCGCGTACGGCGGAGTATTCGTCGCGGGCTCCCTCGCCTGGGGAGTGGTCGCGGACGGCTACCGCCCGGACCGCTGGGACATCACGGGCGCGCTGATCTGCCTCGCGGGCATGGCGGTAATCATGTACGCCCCACGAGGAAACTGAGGCCTGGGCGCCCCTCAGGCACGCCCAGGGCAACCTCAGAGCGTCCCTTCAGGGCGTCTCCTCAGGCAGCAGCCCAAGCTGCCCCAGGAAATCCATCTGGTCGAAGTAGAGCCGATAGCTGACGATCCGCCCGTCCACGACGGTCGCGAAGTCGCAGCCACGAATCCTGACCCTCTTCCCGGTCGCGGGCAGCGACTCCCCGGACGGCAACGGCAGCGGCCCCGTGTTCGTCCCGCTGTAGAAACCCTCGTCGATGGCGGTGTCGCCGACCTCGGCCGCGTACACGGTCTCGTACGAGGCGTCCGTGACCGCGTCCGTCATCTGACGCCAGTAGTCGACGATGTTGTCGCGCCCGTGGACCTCTCCGGCATCGGGCGTGACAGCGACCGCGTCCGCCGCGTACAGCTCGGCGACGGCCTTCAGATCCGGGGTCGAGGTGAGCGCCTCGGTGAGCCGGTCCATGACCTCACGTGCCTGTCCCATGATCCACCTCCTGCACAGGGGATCACCCACCCCATTTTCCCACGCACGGCCCTCCCGGCCACCCCCGGACCAGTCCGGCAACCCCCCTCACACCCACTCCGCCTATCCTTGCCAGGGCAGGGCAGGCCAGCACGAACACCCCCGCCCGCCAAGTCGCGTCTGCCAAGTCCCGCCCGCCAGACCCCGCCCGAGGAGAAACCGCATGAGCCCCGCCGCCGCGTCCCGTATCGCCGTCGTCACCGGCGCCAGCAGCGGCATCGGCGCCGCGACGGCCCGGCAGCTGGCGGCCGCGGGCTACCGCGTCGTCCTGACCGCCCGCCGCAAGGACCGCATCGAGGCACTCGCGGAGGAGCTGACCGCGACGGGCCACCAGGCGACGGCATACGCCCTCGACGTCACCGACCGCGCGGCGGTCGACGAGTTCGCCCGCGCCTTCAAGACGATCGGCGTCCTGGTCAACAACGCCGGCGGCGCACTGGGCGCCGACCCCGTCGCGACGGGCGACCCGGCGGACTGGCGCCAGATGTACGAGACGAACGTCATCGGCACCCTGAACATCACGCAGGCCCTGCTCCCCGCCCTCACCGCGAGCGGCGACGGAACGGTGGTCGTCATCTCCTCCACGGCCGGGTTCAGCACGTACGAGGGCGGCGGTGGCTATGTCGCCGCCAAGCACGGCGAACACGTCCTCGCCGAGACCCTCCGCCTGGAGATCGTCGGCACCCCGGTCCGCGTCATCGAGGTCGCGCCCGGCATGGTCAAGACGGACGAGTTCGCACTGACCCGCTTCGGCGGCGACGAGGAGAAGGCCGCCAAGGTGTACGCGGGCGTCGCCGAGCCCCTCACCGCCGAGGACGTGGCCGACACGATCACCTGGGCGATCACCCGCCCCAGCCACGTCAACATCGACCTGCTCGTGGTCCGCCCCCGCGCCCAGGCATCGAACGCGAAGATCCACCGGGAACTGTGACACCGGAAGAGCCCTCCACCGAGACGGAGACGGAGCGGCAACAGAGGCAAGAACAGGAGCAACTCCGCCTGGCACAGGAGACAAAGGACGAACGCTACGTGTGGTGGTACCTCGCGTACTTCCTCTTCGGCATCCACATCGTGGCGTTCGTCATGATCTACGCGGTCATGCACGCGAAGTAGGGAACTCCCTCTACCCGGCCGCACGCCAGGGAGCGAACTCCCTCCCTACGCTGGCGAGTTGTGAAGAGAAACACACCCTCCGCGGCCCCGGACAGCAGAACCCCCTGCCGCCCGACCCCCCACCCCTGACCTTCCGCCAGGCGACCGAGGCCGACCTCCCCACCCTGGTCCGCCTCCGCGACACGGCGGCCAACTGGCAGGTGTCCCGCGGAATCGACAAGTGGACCTCGGGCGAGATGACGGAGACCCACTTCCGCACCCACCTCCAACAGGCGGAGGTCTGGCTGGCCCACCAGGGCCCCCACCCCGTAGGCACCTGGGAGCTCTGGTGGAACGACGAAGCCACCTGGGGCCCCCAACCCCCCACCGCCGCCTACATCCACCGCCTGATGACCGCCCGCACCACAGCCCCACCCGGCACAGGCCGCCACCTCCTCACAGCAGCGGAAACCCGCATCGCCACCACAGGCCGCCCCCTCGCCCGCCTGGACTGCCTCACCACCAACCCCCGCCTGCACACGTACTACAGGTCCGCCGGCTACACCCCCGTAGGCGAACGCCACGTCACAGCAGGCCCGGGCACCCCCTACACAGTCACCCTCTTCGAAAAGCAACTCCACTAACTCACAAGGGTGAACCGAACAGATCGCCCATACGAGGACCGAACTCACGATCTAGGCTCGCGCCACAACATCAAAAAGCGACGGCCCTCGGCCGGGACTGCCATCCCGACCGAGGGCCTGACCACACAGGAAGGCCTAACTTCCTCATGGCTGAACGCGAGCCTAACGCCCACCAGTTCACGCTGGACGACGCCCTCGGCGTCGACACGACGGGTTTCATGGACCTCGAAGACCCCAACTACGCCTACATGTTCGGCTTCTTGCAGGCCGACGGGCATCTTGCGAAGGGCACGGGCCAGAAAGGGCGCCTGACCGCCGAGATCAACGTGCGGGACATCGGGATCCTGCGCGAGTTCCAGCGGCTGACGCCGTACAACAGCAGCATCACCGAGCGCGTCAGATCCACGAACTTCGCCGAGGCTCACCACTCTGCGACCTGGACCCTGTGCTCCCTTGAAGCCAGGACCAAGCTGAACCAACTCGGCCTGCCCTACGGCCGCAAATCGAAGACGATCACGCCGCCTCAAGGTGAGTTCTCGCGGCGCGACTACCTCCGGGGCGTCATCGACGCCGACGGTTCGGTGGGCTACACCGCGAAGGGCTTCCCCTTCATCTCCCTCACCACGGCGAGCACGGCCATCGGCGCCTACCTCTGCCGCTACACGAAGGAAGTCACCGGTGCCGAGCGGATCATCAAGCGAAATACCCGAGATGACATCTACAACATTCTCTACACGATGGAGGTGGCCCAGAGCCTGGCAGCCCATCTCTACTACCCCGGCTGCCTGTCCCTGCAGCGTAAGCGCACGGCGGCCGACTCACTGACGACCTGGGCGCGCCCTGCCAACATGCGGGCCGCCTACACGAAGCGAACCTGGAATGAACGGGAGGACCGCATTCTACTGGAACTCAACAGCCCGAAGGCCGCGGCAGAAGCACTCGGCCGGACTACCCAGAGCTGCCATCTCCGCCTCTGGCGCCTGCGCACCGGCCAGGTAAACAGGCCAAGCGATCTATAACCCAATGTGCGAGGTCCCCGGCCTCTGACCGGGGACCTCGCACGTCAGCCCTTCACACAAACAACTTGCTTAAGCTTCGCCACGACCTCCACGAGGTCGCTCTGCTGCTCCATAACCTGCTCGATCGGCTTGTAGGCGCCCGGAATCTCATCCACGACGCCAGAGTCCTTACGGCACTCCACACCCCGCGTCTGCTCTTCCAGGTCCTTTGTCGAGAAGCGACGCTTGGCCGCGTTACGGCTCATACGCCGACCCGCCCCGTGGGAGGCCGAGTTGAACGCCTTCTCGTTTCCGAGACCCTTCACTATGTACGTCGCCGTACCCATGGAGCCCGGAATGATCCCGAGGTCGCCCGCACCCGCCCGAATTGCACCCTTGCGCGTCACGAGCAGGTCCATTCCGTCGTAGCGCTCCTCGGAGACGTAATTGTGGTGACAGCTGACCTCCATCTCAAATGTCGGCTTCGCCTTCTTGAACTCCTTACGAATGACGTCCTTCAGAAGCGCCATCATGATGGAGCGGTTGTACTTCGCGTACTCCTGCGCCCAGTAGAGGTCGTTCCTGTACGCGGCCATCTGCGGAGTGTTCGAGACGAAGACCGCGAGGTCACGGTCAACCAGGCCCTGATTATGCGGGAGTTTCTGAGCTACCCCAATGTGGTACTCGGCGAGTTCCTTGCCGATGTTTCGGGACCCGGAGTGGAGCGTCAACCAGATCGAATTATCCGAATCAACCGATACCTCACAATGGTGATTCCCGGCTCCGAGTGTCCCCATCTGCAAAACGGCCCGCCCCCGCCGGAACTTGACCGCCTCAGCAACCCCATCAAACCGCCCCCAAAACGCATCCCACCCCCCAGTAGCCAGCCCATGGAACCGCCCGGGCTCCACCGCCGACTCATGCATCCCCCGCCCCACCGGAATGGCCTGCTCAACCTTCGACCGAAGTCGCGAAAGATCCCCCGGCAGGTCATTGGCGGTCAGCGACGTCTTGACGGCGGACATCCCGCACCCGATGTCCACCCCCACCGCCGCCGGACACACGGCGTCGCGCATGGCGATGACGGAGCCGACCGTCGCGCCCTTCCCGTAGTGGACGTCGGGCATGACGGCCAGCCCCTTGATCCATGGCAGAGTCGCCACGTTCTGGAGCTGCCTCATCGCCACGTCCTCGACCGACGCGGGGTCGGTCCACATGCGGATGGGGACCTTGGCGCCCGGTACCTCTACGTACGACATATCGTTCTCTTTCCCCCGGATGTAAACAGAAGACTTAAAACGCAAAACCGGCGCCAAGGTCGACGTATGGGACAACGGACCGGCGTTCGCGGCTCTGCGTGCGATAGACATTGTCTCCAGGGGCCGCCCCCACGCGGCAACCGAATAACCACAGGACATCCCGGGCCTCAGGCCTTCGGGAAGGGCCGAGAGGAGCCTGACCGTGCAGCGGAAGGCGTATGTATCCGGCGTCGCCGTGCTCCTCGCGGCACTGCTGGCCGGCTGCACGGGCGGTTCGGGCGACGACGGCACGCCGGACGACGCGAAGCCGGGCGACTCCGGTACGACGGCACCCGCGGCGCAGCCCGGCAGGTACCGCACGCTGCCCGAGGCCTGCGCCGCCGTCGGCCACGGCAGCCTCGACTCGCTGCTGCCCGGCATCAAGCAGATCGCCGACGAGGAGCAGCGCAGCACGGCGTACGAGGGCACGCCGACCCTGACCTACGACACCGACCGGCGGGTCGGCTGCCGTTGGAAGGTGGAGTCGGAGAACGCCACCGACCACCTGTTCGTCGATTTCGAGCGGGTGGTCTCGTACGAGAACGCGGTGAGCGACGACAACAAGGCCTCGGAGCTCTACACGGGCAAGGAGACGGCGGCGGACCTGCCCGAGCCCACCAGTTCGGCCGGCTCGACCAGTTCCGCGAGTTCGGAGAGTCCGGACGCCGGGAGCTCCGCGTCCCCGTCGGACTCCCCCTCCGACGCCTCCTCGGCCTCCTCGTCCGCCTCCTCGTCCGCCTCCCCCTCCGCAGACGCCACCCCCACCTCCCTCCAGCCCCGCACCCTCGACGGTCTCGGCGACGAGGCGTACCTGAACGACACGCTCAGTTCGGCCGGCTCGACGGCGCAGCAGCGGACGGTGACTGTGGTGTTCCGCACGTCGAATGTGATCGTGACGATCGAGTACGACGAGCAGCCGGCGGTCACGGGCGAGGTGCCGGACAGCGAGGAAATGCAGGACAGGGCCCGGAATCTGGCCGCGAGGCTGGCTGACACGCTCAACGGTTAGGGGGTCCGGAGGGGGCTGGGCACCGTGGTGCAAAGCCCCCGAAGCAGGACCGCTCGCCTGTCTCACCGCGTACCGTGGCCCCTCGGACCCGACCCGGTCGTACGTTCCATGTGCGGCCGTACCACGAGCCACGAGTGAAGGAACCATGCACCGACCAGTACAGCGAGTAGGCCGAGTACCGCGACTCACCCGCATCCTTGTCAGCGCAGCCGCCGTCCCGGTGATGCTTGTCGCCGCAGGCTGTTCCTCGGACTCCGGCTCCGACGCCGGCTCCGCAGCGAGTGACGCGAACAACGGCTCCGATACGAGCCCGGGTACGGAGGTGTCCGTGAGTCCCTCGGCGAACGCCGTGCAGGTGGCCGCGTACGCGACGTTGCCCGAGTCCTGCTCGGTGTTGACGGACAAGACGCTGGGCTCACTGGTCCCGAAGGCGGGCAAGAAGGGCAAGGCGGGCGCGACGGATGAGGTGTCCGCGCGCGGCAACTGCTACTGGACGAGCCTCGACAGCAATGGTGTGAAGGGCTCGCAGTACCGCTGGCTGAACGTGTCCCTGCTGCGTTTCGAGTCGGACGCGCGTGGCACGGGCGCCGAGCAGGCGCACACGTACTTCGAGAAGCAGGTCTCGGGTGCGAAGACGGTGTCGGGCGCGAAGAACACGAAGTCGGCGTCGGTGTCCGGTACGGGCGACGAGGCGACGGCAGTGAGTTATGACCTGAAGAAGAAGGAAGGCGCCTTCAAGCAGCAGACGGTCGTGGCGCGCGTCGAGAACGTCGTGGTCACGCTCGACTACAACGGTGCCGGTCTGGCGGGCGAGAAGGCCCCGTCCGCCGCGACTCTGCTGAAGGCGGCGGAGAAGGCCGCGAAGGAGGCGGTGGCGGCGGTGACCGCGGCGAACAAGGAAGGCGGCGCCGAGTCGAGCGCCTCCCCCTCCCAGTCGGCCTCGAAGAGCGCGTCGCCATCCGCGTCGGCGTCCCCGTCGAAGTCGGCGGCCAAGGAAAGCTGACCCGGACAAGTGACAGAGCTGCTTCCGCGGCGTAACTCGTAGTCCCACCAGGCCATTTGCAGGAGCCCGGCCCCTACAGGGACCGGGCTCGTGCCGTACCGTGCGCCCGGGCACCGCACACATGTGCCACCCTGTTGCGCGCAACGACAAGTAAGGGGAGGGGAGTACGGGTGTCCGCGCCGATTCAGCTCACACGCACGCACCGCATCCTCATCGGCGTGGTCGTCGCCGGTGCGGTTGTCATCGCGGGCATCGGCTTCGCCGGTTCGTACGCGGCCGTCCGCGAGCTCGCGATCGAGAAGGGTTTCGGGAACTTCAGCTATGTGTTCCCGATAGGCATCGACGCGGGCATCTGCGTCCTGCTCGCCCTTGACCTGCTCCTGACGTGGATCAGGATCCCTTTCCCGCTGCTGCGCCAGACGGCGTGGCTGCTGACCATGGCGACGATCGCGTTCAACGGCGCGGCGGCCTGGCCGGACCCGCTGGGCGTGGGCATGCACGCCGTGATCCCGATTCTCTTCGTGGTCTCGGTCGAGGCGGCCCGGCACGCGATCGGCCGTATCGCGGACATCACGGCGGACAAGCACATGGAGGGCGTCCGCATCACGCGATGGCTGCTCTCCCCCATCCCGACGTTCCTCCTCTGGCGCCGGATGAAGCTGTGGGAGCTGCGCTCCTACGAGCAGGTCATCAAGCTGGAGCAGGACCGCCTCGTCTACCAGGCGCGGCTCCAGTCCCGTTTCGGGCGCGCGTGGCGCCGCAAGGCCCCGGTGGAGTCCCTGATGCCGCTGCGGCTCGCGAGGTACGGCGTTCCGCTGGCGCAGACGGCCCCCTCGGGTCTCGCGGCGGCGGGTATCGAACCCGTACTGCTGCCCCCCGCGCCGCAGTTGGAGCCGGCCCGCGAGCCGGAGCCCGCCGCCCCCGTCCTCCAGGGCGACGTGGCACCCGCCCGGGAGCAGCTGCCCGCCCCCGAGGCGAACGAGCCCCCCGAGGAGCCGGAGGGCTACGCCGAGCCGCAGAGCCCGTGGCTTCAGGCGCGGGACCCTCAGTCCGTCGCCTATCAGGGCGGCTACGACCCCACGTACGACCCGGCGTACGACGCGGATGCCGCGTACGGTCAGTGGTTCGCGGAGCAGCAGCAGGCGGAGCAGTTCGAGGAACAGCAGCGGTTCCAGGCCCGGCAGCAGTTCGAGCAGCAGCAGCAGTTCGAACAGCAGCCGTTCGAGCAGCAGCAGCCGTTCCCGCAGCAGTACGAGGAGCCGCCCGTCCCGGAGCCCTCTCCGGAGGACACCGGTACCTTCCCGATACCGGCGGGCCCGGGCCGTACCCGTGAGATGGGTGCGGGCGGCGGCTCGGAGCCGACCGAGGACGACTACTACGCGGTCTTCAAGAAGTCGATAGACGGCAGTTACCCGACCTCGGGCCAGTTCAGGGGCGACGTGGAGGCCACGTACGGCATCACGCTCCCGCACCGCGAGGCCGACCGACTGGTCAACCGCTTCACCAACCGCCACACGGCGGATCTCCAGGAGGAGCACATCGCGTAAGCGGATCTCCTCGGATGTCCCCGGATGTCCCCGGTTCTCCTTCTACGACGACGGGGGCGCCCGGTGCCATTGAGCACCGGGCGCC